>CAYHOB010000029.1:0-5490 GCA_964358165.1 uncultured Aquirufa sp. | reverse complement strand
TAGCGTCCAGCGTCTAGCGTCCAACGTCTAGCGTCCAACGTCTAGCGTCCAACGTCTAGCGTCCAACGCCCAACGTCTAGCGTCCAACGTCCAGCGTCTAATGCCTAATGACGCGAGGTGTCGCGTCTCTACATTTTAGTTGCTAAACTCGCCAAATAAACCACCGTCTCTGTCGCCTTGTGCATATCTTGAACGGAAACCCATTCTTGTTTGCTATGAAATGCATGCTCCCCAGCGAAAATATTCGGGCAGGGGAGACCCATAAAGGTTAATCGGGAACCATCAGTACCGCCACGAATGGATTGGGTTTCAGGATTAAGTCCTGCTAATCGCATGGCTTCCATGGCTAAATCGATGCATTCAGGATGGTGCTGGAGAACCTCAAACATGTTTCGATATTGTTCTTTCTGTTCAAAACGAATCGATGACATGGGGTATTTTTCCATGACAGCATGCGCAATTTGTTTTAATTTTTCGCCGTATTCAAACAGTTTATTTGTATCAAAATCGCGTAGGATAAAATCAATTTGGGCTTCCTCAACATGACCTGAAATATCCGTTGGATGAATGAATCCTTCTTTTCCTTCCGTCGTTTCAGGGCTGCAAGTAGCTTTAGGTAGGGCGGCAACAATCTCGGCCGCGATTTTGAGGGCACTTTCCATCCGACCTTTGGCAAATCCAGGATGTTGGGACACGCCCTGAATGTAGATATGAAAACTATCTGCCGAAAAGGTTTCATTTTCTAAATGGCCTCGTTTTTCACCATCGAGGGTATAGCCGAATTGAGCATTTATTTTCGCAATATTGATGTTATCTGTGCCTCGACCCACTTCCTCGTCGGGGGTAAAGACAATGCTAATCGGGCCATGTGGAACTTCTGGATGTTGGACCCAAAAAGCAACGGCATCCATAATTTCAGCGACCCCTGCTTTATTATCGGCGCCCAACAAAGTTAGTCCACTGGCCGTAATGATATCATTGCCTATCTGTTCGGCTAAATCGGGATGTTCAGCTAATCTAATTACTACATTCGGATCATCGGGTAAGACTAGGTCTTGCCCTTGGTAATTTTGATGAATAATTGGTTTAATGTTTTCCCCTGAGCAATCTGGAGAAGTATCCATGTGAGAGCAGAAAAATAGGCCCGGAACTTCTTGGCCTACATTACTGGCAAGTGAAGCATAAACATATCCGAATTCATCCATTTCGGCGTTTAATATCCCGAGTGAGATTAATTCTTGAACCAAAACCTTTCCTAGATTTTTTTGTTTAAAAGTACTAGGGCTACTTAGCGAAGAAGGGTCTGATTGCGTATCAATTTGTACGTATTGAAGAAAGCGCTCTTGTGAACTAAATGAGTAGCTTTGGAATAATTCAGAGATAAGAGCCATAAAATCAATATTTTTTGAAATATGCGAAGAATTAATTGTGTTAAATAAATTTATTTAATTTGGATTAATAAAGGTAAGCAACCTTTCAAAATATCGTATTATCTTAGCAACTTGAATTTAGTGAACAGTTCTAAACTGTCTCTAAATCACTAGACCTTATACATTATATTTATTAAGATTATGTCCCAAAATGCAGTGATCAATGTGGATGGTAAAAGTTTTGAATTACCTACCTTAGAAGGTACAGAACACGAAAAAGCTATCGATATCGCCAAATTACGTGATTTGACAGGTTATGTTACCTACGATCCGGGTTATAAAAATACTGGCGCAACCAAGAGTGCCATTACTTTTTTAGATGGCGAAGAAGGAATTTTAAGACATTGTGGATATAGCATTGAAGAATTAGCTGATAAAGCAAGTTTCTTGGAAGTGGCCTATTTATTATTGCATGGTGAATTGCCTACGCAAGCACAATTAGACGCTTTTGAAGCTGCTGTTCAAAAATACACTGTTGCCAATCAAGCTTTATTGAGCATTGCACAAGTTATTCCAACATCGACACATCCCATGAGTGAGTTGTCGGCTTTAGTTGGTTTAATGGAAGGCCAGTATTCAACGGATGAAAAAGAAGATAATATCATTCGTTTGATCGCAGCATTGCCTATTTATGCCGCTTGGAATTACAAGAAAAGCATTGGCGAAGGCATCGTTGCTCCGGATCAATCTTTGGATTATTGTTCAAACTTCTTAAAAATGATGTTTGCCAAACCAGGGGAGGCTTATGAAGTAAATTCGATCGTTTCAAAAGCGATGAATAAGTTATTGATCTTACATGCTGATCACGAGCAAAATTGCTCTACCTCTACGGTTCGTTTAATTGGTTCTTCGCATGCAAGTTTGTTCTCTAGTATTTCTGGTGGTATCATGGCTTTGTTTGGTCCTTTACATGGAGGAGCAAACCAAGCTGTTATTGAAATGTTAGAAGCAATCAAGCAGGCGGGAGGAGATACAGCGAAGTTCATTGAAATGGCGAAGGATAAAAATTCGGGCTTCCGTTTGATGGGCTTTGGTCACCGTGTATATAAAAACTTTGATCCGCGTGCGCGTATCATCAAGAAAGCAGCAGACGATGTGTTGACTGCTTTGGGTGTTCAAGATCCTATTTTGAAAATTGCTCAAGAATTAGAAGCGGCTGCTTTAAGTGATGAATATTTTGTAGCTCGTAAATTGTATCCAAACGTTGATTTCTATTCAGGTATTATTTACCGTGCTTTAGGAATCCCAACGAATATGTTTACGATTCTTTTCGCGATTGGTCGCCTTCCAGGTTGGATTGCTCAACATCAAGAAATGATGACGAATAAGGAGCCTATCGGCCGTCCTCGTCAAATTTATGTGGGAGCAACGCCTCGTTCTTTCGTTGATATCAGCAAGCGTTAATTCGCTTTAAGATTTGTTAAAAAGGCCCTCCTAATCGAGGGCCTTTTTGTTTTATCGAGTTAATGGGGCTAATTTTGTCAACTATGAAGCAAAAAATTCATGTCTTCCTGGTTTGTTTATTGGTCTACACGGGTCTTCAAGCACAGACCCAACAAGGTTTAGGAACATTTTACCATGTTCGGCATTGGGGGCATAAAACAAGTTCAGGGGAACCCTATCATCCTTTCGTATTTTCAGCCGCTCACCGCTCACTTCCTTTAGGTACTTGGGTTGAAGTCGAATTTCCAAAAACGGGTAAAAAGACGATTGTGCGGGTGAATGACCGGGGACCATTTTTACGTGGTGGAGTGATCGATGTGTCCAAAGTGGCAGCGCAAGAATTGGGATTAGTGTCTTATGGAATTTCAAAGGTGAAAGTACGTGCCTTGAGCCCTGAAGAATTAACGGATTCCCTTCAAACAGCTTTATTGAAACGAGATTCCCTTGCGAAAGCAGAACATCCCAAGCCGATTCGCAAGAAAGCGAGCAAGAAGAAAAAACATAAAAAGCTCAAATCGAAGAAACGCAAAAAGCGTTAATGGAGTATAATTTCGATCCGACGATTTTGTTGTCTTTCCAAAACTGTCGGGTTTTTGATTTTAGGCATCGTATTACCAAATCCCATTGTTTTAATTCGATTCGCTTCTATTTGATTTTGAATTAAAAACATTTTGATGCTGATGGCCCTTTTCTCTGAAAGGAGCAAATTTTTCTCCAAACTTCCTACCTCATCTGTATGTCCATGAATCGCTACAAATTTCGTTGGATTTTGTTGCAGATAACTTGCCAATTGTTTTAGGCTAGCTGGAATTGAATCTAATTGCCAGGCATTGGTCTCGAATTCAATGTCATCAAATTTAATTTGCTCAAAAGCGATTGGGCTCATCTTCTCCTCAAGGGTTGAATCGGGTATATAAACCCGTACAATTCCCAAATCTTGGTTGGGTTTATTGAGTCTCCGTGAAATGAAATAGTATTCCTCTTTTTCGGCGGGAGTAATACCTGCATCATGATAATCGGTATTGATTTGTTTCATAGCCTTTGCAACATGTTCCTGCGATGGATAGGGTATTTGATAGAAATCCAATCCACCTAAACCTCCTTTTTTATTACTAGAAAAGAAGAAGCGCTTCTTTTTTTGTAATAAAAAGGGCCCTTGTTCATCCTCTGTGCTGTTAATGTGAGGTCCTAGATTTGTTGGGAATTTCCATTGACCCATTTCATCTTTTTCGGAAAGCCATAAGTCACGTTTTCCTAAACCCCCAGGTCTGTCGGAAGCAAAAAACAACATATTCCCATCTGATGATAAATGGGGTTGCCCCTCCCAATCATGACTATTTACTCGGAATCCCAAGTTTTTGGGCTTCGTCCAAGATCCATCAATCCACCTTGTTTCATACAAATCACAACCTCCAAATGCATTAGGGTATTCGCAGGCTGAGAAAATCATCTGTAGGCCATCAGCAGAAAATGTAGGTGTCCCCTCGTTATTTTCCTGATTTAATTCTGTGATCGGCATCGGGGTTTCAAAGTGGTCATCTAGCCAGTTGGCAACATAAATCTCTTCATCTGAATTCAATTCTTTCCGAACAGTAAAATAAAGTTTTTGTTGGTTTGGAAGAAATTGGGGAAAATATTGTGTGCGATAGGCGTTAATGACCGGGTCAACACTTACCGTGGAAATCGAATCGGCAGGCTCAAATAATGACAAGAAAGGAATGAGCCAGGCCAACATACCTTATGGGATTTGTAAAAACTTATGAGTTTGTACCGAAATTTGCCAATTTGGATTGGCTTTTACAAATTCTACTATTAAAGGATTTATGCTCGTTTGTTTCGACCACTCGGGTTGCATGTATAAATGGGCATTGGGATTGATTTTAGAAATCCAATCTGCTGCCCATGCGACATCCGAAGGGTGAAAAATAACCACTTTTAATTCATGTACATAAGGAAGAATAGCCGGATTAGGTGCTTTGAATTTCTTTGGCGAAAAACAAATCCAATCCCATTTACCTGTGAATGTTTCACAAACGCCTGAGGTTTCGATATGTGTTCTAAATCCAGCTGCTTGGAAAGCTTCTGTCAAAGGGCCTAAATCATGCATCAAAGGTTCACCTCCCGTGATCACGACAAGTCTTCCTGGAAATGCTAAGGCCTCTGTGACTAAGGTGTCTACTGATTTACATGGATGCGTATCCACAGGCCAAGATTCTTTGACATCGCACCAATGGCAACCCACATCACAACCACCCAATCGAATGAAATAGGCAGCGTGGCCTTGATATTTCCCTTCGCCTTGAATCGTGTAAAAAGATTCCATGACGGGATATTCAAAATCACCTCTTTTTAACACCGATTTTATATCTTTGGTCTTTAATTCCATGTTGGCCTAAATTCGTTGTAAAAATACGGGTTGATTTGTAATTTAACTAATTAGGATTCGTTCTAATTGATGAATTCTTTTTGATGTTTCATGGTACAGAGATCTTTTTCTAAACCCTTTTTTCGAAAAGAAAACATATATATTTATATTTAATACTAATATCATAATTTTTGATAAGTATGCCGCATTATTCTTGGTAAGTATACCACATTTTTTTGAATGCAAATAGCG
>CAYHOB010000028.1:0-9330 GCA_964358165.1 uncultured Aquirufa sp. | reverse complement strand
TAAAGGATTCGGATTCATCGTTGATGATCAAACAGGCGAAGACATTTTCGTACACGTAACTGGCCTTTCAGGTGTTACAATTCGCGAAAACGATTCAGTATCTTACGAGGTAACTGATGGAAAGCGCGGAGCAAACGCAATCAACGTAAAGAAAATCTAATTTTCGCACGTTTAATTTGATTAGAGCAAATCAGTAGATTTCAATATATAGTATTGCCCCATTGATCTCTAGTTAAAGAGAAATAAAAAAGCCTTCTTCGGAAGGCTTTTTTATTGTTAGTTAGTTGAGATCCAGGCGACCACATCATCCTTCGTAGGCATTGACGCATCGATCTTTAACTTCTTGCGCAAACCACCCAAGTCGTTGAATACTTTATTCGGATTTGCCTCTTTAAGTTGGTCCAAGGTTAAAATTCCCATTTTTTGCAAGGCTGGAATCCAAACTTCAGGCACTCCTGCATTCGTAAACTCACTATCAGAAGACACTTCTTTGATTACCTCTGGGCGCATTTGAGGGAAGAATAATACTTCTTGAATGGAAACTTGGTTTGTCATTAACATGGTTAATCGGTCGATACCAATTCCGATTCCTGAAGTTGGCGGCATCGCATATTCCAATGAACGCAGGAAATCATAATCCATGGCCATCGCTTCATCGTCCCCTTTCTCTGCTAAGCGCAATTGATCTTCAAAACGTTCTTTCTGATCAATCGGGTCATTTAACTCCGAATAAGCATTCGCGATTTCCTTTCCATTAACAAATAATTCAAAACGCTCTACTAATCCAGCTTTCGAACGATGTTTCTTTGTTAAAGGAGACATCTCCACTGGATAATCCGTAATGAATGTAGGTTGAATCAGATTCGCCTCAACCGTTTCGCCGAATAATTCGTCAATTAGTTTACCTTTTCCCATTTGGGCATCAACGTCCATTCCCATACCAAGGCAATGTTTGCGTAACTCATCTTCCGACATGGCATCTACATCGACACCCGCATATTGTTGGATTGCTCCCGAAATGGTCAATCGAGGATAAGGTCCAGCAAATTCAATATCATTTTCGCCAACACGTAATTTGGTTTGGCCGTGAAGTGTTTGAGCAACCGTTTGGAAGATGGTTTCAGTCAAATCCATCATCCAGTGATAGTCTTTATAGGCTACATAAAACTCCAAGGAAGTGAATTCCGGATTATGCGTCCGATCCATTCCTTCATTACGGAACATTTTACCAAATTCATAAACGCCATCAAAACCTCCAACGATCAATCGCTTCAAGTATAACTCATTCGCGATACGCAAAAATAGCGGCATGTCGAGTGTATTGTGGTGCGTATTAAATGGTCGGGCGGCTGCTCCCCCATGTACGGCTTGCAATACAGGTGTTTCAACCTCAAGCCAACCGCGTGCATCGAACATGGTACGCATGGTTGAAATAATCTTTGCCCGCTTGATGAAAATATCCTTCACCTGTGGGTTTACAATTAAATCCACATAACGCTGGCGATAACGCATTTCAGGATCTGAAAAAGCATCATACGTTTGCCCTTCTGCCTCTTTTACAACGGGTAAAGGACGTAAGGCTTTTGATAATAAAGTAAATTCCTGAACGTGAACCGAGATCTCCCCCACTTGTGTCGTGAATGCATAGCCTTTTACCCCAACGATGTCACCAATATCCAATAACTTTTTGAATACGGTATTATATAAGGTTTTATCCTCTCCTGGACACAAATCGTCCCGACGGAAATACAACTGTATACGTCCACCAGCATCTTGAAGCTCTGCAAACGAAGCATTTCCCATAATCCGGAAACCCATGAGTCGGCCTGCAAGAACAACTTCCTGATAATTCCCTTTTTCTGGCGAGTAATTAGTCAAAATTTCAGCTGAATGTACATTGACCGGATATTCAGCAGCCGGATAGGGATCTATCCCCATGGCCATTAACTCTTGTCGCTTTTGTCTACGCAGCTGTTCTTGTTCACTTAAAATCATCAGAATATGGGATAAAATGAGGCCACAAAAATAGCCATTTCTCTTCGCAAATAAAATTCTTAAAACTTGTTAATTCGAAATTTCAACATGTTTGATAGAACGATTTTTGCGTTAAATTCGTAAATCAAAAACTAACCCTTTTACAAATCGCAAGATGGAAATGAAAAATCAAGTAAAATCCTACGTAGTCATCGCCCTTTTATCCAGCGGAATAACTTTAGGGGCATATCAATTACTCAATTTAGGGAATCAATCGAATTTCAGCGATTCTCCATCCGCCTTTACAAGCCAAGTATCCAATATAGCCGTTGCAGGCAACCCAGGTGATTTCACCTACGCCGCAGAAAAAACAACTCCTGCCGTTGTACACATCAAAACAAAGATGGAACAAAGACAAAGGCAATTTTCAAGCCCATTCGACGATTTATTTGGCGGATTTGGGGATCCATTTGGTGGTGGTGGGCGCCGACAAGCCCCTCAACAAGCAGAAGCATCCGGTTCAGGCGTTATTATTAGCGCAGACGGCTATATCGTCACAAACAACCACGTTGTTGCAGAGGCGACAGAAATCTCAGTCATGTTGAATGATAAGCGCGAATTTAAAGCGAAGGTCGTCTCAACTGACCCTTCATCTGATTTAGCTGTTATCCAAATTAAGGCAAACGACTTACCTTTCTTAACATTTGGAGATTCAGATGCCTTGAAAGTGGGGGAATGGGTATTGGCCGTTGGAAATCCATTTAACTTAGAATCAACTGTAACGGCAGGAATCGTATCTGCCAAAGGACGTCAAAACATTATCGATCGTGATGATGACAAGGCAGCGAACCCATTAGAATCTTTTATCCAAACGGATGCTGCGGTTAATCCTGGAAACTCCGGTGGGGCATTGGTCAACTTGAAAGGAGAATTAATCGGCATTAATACGGCCATTTACTCACGTACAGGCCAATTTGCAGGGTACTCATTTGCAGTACCTGTAAGTATCGTTAAAAAAGTATCTGGGGATTTGATTAAGTATGGCAATGTACAACGCGGATTCTTAGGTGTAAGCATCATGGAAGTAAATTCAAAATTGGTAGATGAAAAAGACTTAAAAGTTTCAACAGGTGTGTATGTTGGCGGATTCTCTGAAAATTCTGCAGCGAAATTAGCAGGAATCAAAATCAATGACGTCATCACAAAAATTGATGGCATTGACACCAAGACTTCTTCCAAATTGATGGAAATTGTAGGCCGTAAGCGCCCAGGTGAAACATTGCATGTTACCGTTAATCGAGATGGTCAAAACAAAGACTTTACCGTTACCTTGAAAAACAAAGATGGCAATACGGCAATATTAAAAGGGGAGACTGGAGAATCGTACAAATCGGAGTTTTTAGGCGCCAAATTTGGTACATTAAGCAGCTCTGATAAAGAAAAATTCAATGTTAGCTCTGGGGTAAAAGTAATCGAAGTATTAGCTGATGGCAGACTAGAAATGTATGGTTTATCAAAAGGATCAATCATCACGAAAATTAATGATAAGCCCGTTAATAATCCTAAAGAAGCTGCCGAACTTTTGGAAGCACGGAAAGGTCGTACGAAGCTCGAAGGCATTGACGTGGATGGGTCAAGATTTATTTATGTGCTTTAGTCGCTAGCCGTCAGTCGCTAGTCACTTGTCGTCAGTCCGAAGGTGCTAGGCTGAATGCCGCTGTCCATAACGATGTGATTAAAAGACAGCTTTATTGATCATCAAATAAAAAAGCCCTGCTCGGAATTCCAAGCAGGGCTTTTTTATAATAAACTTTTTGCTAGCATATTGCGACCTTTAGACAGATGCCTTTGGACTATCGACTAGCGAATTGCGACTATTTTCTATACATCACCGTCTTAACAGCATCAATCGTACGAGCCACATTTGGCAAAATTTCCTCAATTAAAGTAGGCGCATAAGGCAAAGGTAGGTCGCGTGAATTTACTCGAACCACAGGTGCATCTAAATAATCAAATGCCCAGCGTTGTAAATGATAGGCAATCTCAGATGAAATAGCTGAAAGCGGATTGGCTTCCTCTACAACCACACAACGATTTGTTTTCTTAACTGATTCTACGACAGTTAAATAATCGATTGGACGAACGGTACGTAAATCGATTACTTCTGCATTGATTCCTTGTTTTGCTAATTCTTCCACAGCTGGTAAAACCACACGTGGTAACATTTTCCCAAAAGTCACAATAGTAACATCCGTTCCTTGTTTTACCAAATTCGCTTTTCCGATTGGAATCAAATATTCACCTTCAGGAACTAGTCCCTTGTCGCCATACATTACTTCAGATTCCATGAAAATAACTGGATCGTTATCCCGAATAGAAGCTTTCAATAATCCTTTCGCATCTGCTGGTGTTGCAGGCACAACCACTTTTAATCCTGGTGTATTCGCAAACCAATTTTCAAAATTGGATGAGTGCTGAGACGATAATTGACCCGCATTACCTGTTGGCCCACGAAATACAATTGGACAAGAATATTGTCCTCCCGACATGGACATCAATTTAGAAGCGGAGTTGATTACTTGGTCAATAGCCACCAACGAGAAGTTGAAGGTCATAAACTCAACAATTGGTCTTAAGCCATTCGCTGCAGCACCAACACCGATACCCCCAAAGCCTAATTCAGCGATTGGAGTATCTATCACGCGCTCTGGACCGAATTCGTCCAACATACCTTGCGATACTTTATAAGCACCATTGTATTCCGCAACTTCTTCTCCCATTAAGAAGACTGTATCATCGCGACGCATTTCCTCTTGCATAGCCTCACGTAAGGCTTCTCTAAATTGAATTTCTCTCATATCATTTCTTTGTTTTGGGAATTCCCAAGCAGCGACAAAATTAGGCAAGAAAAAGCACACAACAAAACCAAAATTCAGGTTACAATCCGTCTATTTTAGTAAAATCGTCGTATTTTTGAATTTCCATTGAATAAAATCAACTATGTCAGTTCAAATCGGTGCAATTTCGACAACTTTAGCAAGCTTTTTAAGCCAACATGATTATTCGCATATCGCAGTGATTGTAGACGAAAAAACGCAAAAACATTGTTTACCACGCATTCAATCTTTACTCCCCACTAATTTCACAAAAATCCTGATCAAGTCAGGTGAAGATCATAAAAACCTAGCCACTTGTGAACTAATTTGGCAAGGTATGACAAAGGCAAATATGGATCGTCATGGCTTGGTGATCAATTTGGGTGGTGGGGTGATTGGTGATATGGGAGGATTTTGCGCCTCCACTTATAAGCGAGGCATTGATTTTGTACAAATTCCAACGACCCTTTTGTCACAAGTAGATGCGAGCGTAGGCGGAAAATTAGGTATCGATTTTCATGGATTCAAAAATCATATTGGGGTATTCCAATTACCGAAAACCGTTTTAATTGACCCTATTTTCATTGAAAGTCTCCCCCATCGCCAAAAACTATCTGGTTTTGCTGAAATAATCAAGCATTGTTTAATTCGTGATGCGGAGAAATGGGATACCATTGCATCTCTGGACTTCGACCAAGTTGACCTACCCGATTTAATCGCTCATTCAGTCAATATAAAAAAAGCCGTCGTGGCCGAAGACCCCAAAGAAGCGGGCCTACGAAAAATATTGAATTTTGGCCATACCTTAGGCCATGCGGTGGAAACTTATTTATTAGGATTAGGGAAGCGGGCTGTCTTGCATGGGGAAGCCATTGCTGTGGGAATGATTACGGAAGCCTATTTGGCATTTCAACGTAATTTACTCGAGGCAGAAGAATTGGAAGCGATCGAGGCCATGTTATTTGCAACATATGGCCGTATTCAACTAAAAATAGAGGAAATCCCAGCGATCATCAAATTGACTGCACAAGACAAGAAAAATAAAGGATCCGAAATCCGTTTTTCGCTATTGACAGGAATTGGGGATTGCGGCTACGACATTCCTGTTTCCAAGGCAGAGATGAAAAAGGCCTTGGAATATTACATTGGGTAATTATTCTATTACTTGCGGAACTTTAAAATACTGATCGTTCGTATCAGGTCCTAAGGCCAATGCTTTCGCTCGTGGTAGGCTAGAAATAGCCTTATCCGCTCTGAAGTGATTTAAAGCAGAGGTCATGTGCGCCAAAGGGGCAACGTCTGTCGTATCAACAACATTTAAGGCTTCCATCCAGTCCAACACCTTATTAATCGAATCTTGCATAGCCTCAACCTTGGATTCCTTCAATTCCAAACGAGCTAAATGCGCAATCTTTATAACATCCTCTTTACTTACCTTCATCTTTCTTTGATCTTAATTTTTTATCCTCGGGCATTTCTTTATCTAAAAATGCATTCAATGCATCCCGATCTAAATTCGCTGTAATTTGGCCAAATGAATCGATATTCATCTCAAATCCAGCTAAATCGGGATGTACTTTAGGCGCCTTTGATTTCGGTTTAGCTTTCATTAATTATGGCTAGAAAATTGTTTTAATGCGGTTGACAATCGGTCTAATACCTGATCTTTTCCCCATAATTGCATCGAAATCATTAAGTCGGGCCCTGCACCATTACCACTCAAGGCAACACGCAATATTTGCATCACTTTCCCCATTTTGATTCCTTCTGCTTCCAAGGATTCGTGAATGACCTGCTTAATTGAATCTGCCTTCCACTCAGATAAATTAGGCAAAGCCCCAACAAGAATGCGCAAACCTTTCTCTGATTCTTCGTTCCATTTATTTTGAATGACGGCCTCATCGTAGGCAGTGGGCTTCTCCACAAATGCGGCCACCAAACTACCCAATTCCTGAGGAAACGTAATTCGATCCAAAAATAATGAAACAAAAGCCAATCCTTGTTCCGTAGGCAAATGACCCAAATATTCTTTTGCTAGATCTTCAGGCGCTTGATGTTTTAAGTATTGCTCATTAAACCATTTGGCTTTATTCACATCAAACTTAGCTCCTGCTTTATTGATACGCTCCAAAGAAAAGGCATCAACTAATTCAGATAAATTGAATAACTCCTGCTCTGTTCCTGGATTCCATCCAAGAAAAGCTAAGAAATTCAACGTTGCTTCTGGCAAATAACCTTCTTGTTTAAACCCTTTGGAAACCGCACCCGTTTGAGGGTCTGTCCATTCCATGGGAAATACAGGAAAACCACCTAAATCGGCATCTCGTTTTGACAATTTACCATTACCCTCTGGCTTTAATAACAAAGGTAGGTGAGCGAATTGTGGCGCAGTCCATCCGAAGGCTTGATATAACAAAATATGCAAAGGGGCCGATGGCAACCACTCTTCCCCACGAATAACGTGGGTAATCTCCATGATGTGATCATCAACAACATTCGCAAGATGGTAGGTTGGCATGCCATCCGACTTCATCAAGACTTTATCGTCGATGCTTGAGGTGTGCACATGAACCCAATCGCGCACGGAATCTTGGAATCGAATTTCTCCTTTGGCAGGAACCTTTAAACGAATAACATAAGGTGTATTTGCAGCTAACAAGGCTTGTACCTCCGCTGCTGGCAAAGCTAATGAATTACGCAATTTCACGCGCGTTAGGGCATTGTATTGAAATGCGGAACCCTTGCTTTCAAACATCGTACGCATCGCATCCAACTCCTCGGATGAATCAAAAGCATAATATGCCTTCTCCTCACGGATTAATTGATCCGCATAGGCTTTGTATAAATCTTTTCGCTCGCTTTGTCGGTAAGGCGCATGCGGCCCCGAGGCCCCCACACCTTCGTCAGGACTAATTCCTAACCAAGCTAAACTATCGAGGATGTATTGTTCCGCTCCAGGTACAAAACGAGCCTGGTCGGTATCTTCAATTCGAAGAATAAATGTCCCACCCATTTTACGGGCGAAAAGATAATTATATAACGCGGTTCTTACCCCACCGATGTGTAAAGGACCCGTTGGACTTGGGGCAAAACGAACGCGAACAGATGCAGACATATTTTATGATTTATAGGCAATACAGGCAATTTCAACTCGTACGTCCTTCGGCAAACGGGCTACTTCAACCGTTTCACGTGCTGGAGGATTTTCGGGAAAATAGGCCCCGTACACTTGGTTTATTTTGGCAAAATTATCCATGTCTTTGACAAAGATGGAACACTTGACTACATCAGCATAGGTACATCCGGCAGCCTTTAAGATATGACCCATATTTTTCATAACCTGGTCTGTTTCCTCTTCAATGCTCGCACCGGATTCAAAAATACTCAAGGCAATTTGCCCAGAGACAAATACCATGCCATTTACTTGAACTGCTTGAGAATAAGGTCCAATTGCCGCTGGGGCATCAGGAGAAAAAATTATTTTTTTTGTCATACCTTTGAAATAAGAGATGCAAGTTACCAAAATTTGCCTGAATCTCGAATCGAGAATCACTGGAATCGACTAATTCATGCGTAAAAAAATACACAGGGTTTGGTATAAAAATAAGGGGATTGGCTTCATGCTGCTCTCCTCCTTGTGTTTTGCGTTGATGTCAGCACTCGCAAAATCCATGAGTGCTCGCTTCGGTTCTGTAGAATTGGTCTTTTTCCGCAGTGCAGTAGGTTTACCTTTTTTGTTGGCCAGTTTAATTCACCGACCAGCCATCCAAAAGGGCGGCAAACTTTATTTTATTATCCTGCGGGGCCTGCTAGGTGCCTTTACCTTATATTGTCTATTCTACACGCTGGAACACTTGGGTTTGTCATTAACGAATACTTATGGGCAGTCATTCCCCTTGTTTATCGTTATTTTTAGCTTTTTCCTTATTCCAAACGAGCGACTCACGGGCAAGCAGGTATTATTTTTGCTTGTGGGATTTTTGGGCATATTATTGATTTTCCAACCGGAAGCAAGTGGCCAATGGTTCAATCATGCCACTGGAATCATTTATGCCATGGGAACGGCACTCGGCTATATCGCCATAAAAGAGGCACAGAAATATTACGATTCACGCTGGGTGGTTGTATCATTCATGGGTGCCGGCTTGATCGCTTCAACCATTTCATTGTGCCTAGGGTCCTTGGGGAATTTACCAAATAGTTTCTTTATCGGACATTGGGTCATGCCTACGCCATTCGAATGGCTAAAAGCTTTGGTGATGGGCTTACTTGCATTAGGTGTACAATTTTTCACGACGCAAGCCTTATTGAATGAAAAAACGAGTATTGTGGGGGCTGTAGGCAATAGTGCAGTGGTTTTCTCCATTGCCATTGAAATAGCATTAGGAAACGGTTTCCCATCCTTATTGGTCTGCTTGGGAATGAGCTTGGTGGTTTGGGGGAGTTATCGGGTTAGTAGGTGAGAGGTGAGAGGTAAGAG
>CAYHOB010000027.1:0-10782 GCA_964358165.1 uncultured Aquirufa sp. | reverse complement strand
TAATGTGCTAGAAGCTTTTTCCTAGCGATTGGGAGTGCAAAGATGTAGGATTATTTTAAATATACCAACACACTCCTAAAAATAATTTCACTTTTTTTTGTTCTCCCCCTATTTGCTGAACTATTTAAAGGATAAAATGTAATTTTTCTGTTTTCCGTTGCCAACCAATAAATATTGTCCACGAATCTTTTCAAAAACTAATGCTGCATTGGGATCTGTTACCTTCTCCTTATTGATACTTATTGCATTGTTTTGAATGGCCTTTCGCGCCTCACCTTTGGAAGGGAAGATCAAATTCTCTGTCCCAACACTAATTAAATCCGTCAAGTTTTTGCATGCTGCCAATAATTCAGTGGAAACTTCATGAATAGGTAATTGAGCCAATAAAGCTTCCGAGGCCTCTGCAATTAATTTCACCGCATCCTTAGAAAATAGGAGGGTAGATGCTTCGATCACCAATGCACATACTGCTGCTCCATGTACCCTTGTCGTTACTTCTTCCGCCACAGCCTTTTGTAATATCCGTAAATGTGGCGCCTCCGCATGCTGCTTCTCCAATTCTTCAATCTGCTCCTTTGTATATAAGGTAAAGACGCGTATCAACCGAGGTACATCCGAATCCGCCGCGTTCAACCAAAATTGGTAAAATGCATAGGGACTCGTCCGTTCCGCATCCAACCATACATTACCTGATTCCGATTTACCAAATTTCGTGCCATCGGCTTTCGTTACTAAGGGTGTCGTCAACGCAAAGGCCGCTCGCTCCGTTACATCCTCATCATGTCCTTCTTTTCTTCGAATAATTTCCGTTCCTGTCGTAATGTTTCCCCATTGATCAGAACCGCCCATCTGCAAACGAACATTCTTTGTCTTATACAAATGGTAGAAATCGTATCCCTGTAATAATTGATATGAAAATTCAGTAAATGAAATGCCCGTCTCCAAGCGCTTCTTAACCGAATCCTTGGACATCATATAATTAACTGTCAAAAACTTTCCAGCTTCTCGCAAGAATCCTAAAAAACTAAATTCCTTAAACCAGTCATAATTATTAACTACCTCGGCCGAATTCGCTCCTGCATGAAATTCAAGAAATTTCTCTAATTGTTTCTGAATGCCAATTTGATTGGCACGCAAGGTGTCTTCCGATAAAAATTCACGCTCAGCAGCCTTTCCAGATGGGTCTCCGATCATGCCGGTAGCACCGCCAACTAAGGCAATGGGCTTATGACCACATAATTGAAAATGCTTTAACAACATGATTGCAGCCAGATTACCAATGTGTAAACTAGGGGCAGTCGGATCAAAACCAATATAGGCCACCGTCATTTCTTTAGCTAATTGATCTTCTAATCCAGGAATCATATCCTGTAACATGCCTCTCCAGCGCAATTCTTCAATGAAATTCATAATTCTTTGTATTATAGCCCTAGGCTTTAGCCTAGGGTCCCCAGGTTAAAACCTGGGGTTATAAAAATAGTTTAGTTCTACCGTCTTGACCATTCAAACAGGGCCCCAAAATTAGCGATTCTTTGGAATTATTTTCCCTTTTTGAAAAACAAACACGCATCCCCATAACTTAAAAATCGATAGTCCGCTTGCTTTGCCTCCTCATAGATGGATTTCCAGGCATCTCCGATGAGCGCTGAAACTAACACCAATAAGGTCGATTTCGGTTGGTGAAAATTAGTCACCAAGGCATCGCAAAAATGAAAGCGATAGGTTGGCATGATGAGGAGTTCCGTTTGGGCCAACCATGTTGATTGTTGGTTTGCATCCATATAGTTTAATATGGCAGTCAATGCCACTTCATTGGGAATGATTGCTCGATCCTGATAAGCATATTCCTTTGGGATGATTAATCCTGATTGGGGTATCTCATGATGTTCTAAAATCCATACTCCCGACCAATATAAACTTTCCAATGCGCGCAGTGCCGTAGTTCCTACAGGAATAAATGACCCTTTGTGCTGCATTAATTGAATGATGAAGTCTCGTTCAAAGATCAATTGCTCTCGATGCATGGGATGATTTCGGATCTCATCTTCCTTAACGGGTAAAAATGTCCCCGCACCTACATGGAGGGTTAGGAAACTTTGTTGGATGCCTTTTGATTTTAATTTGTCTAAAATCGCCGGTGTAAAATGTAAACTAGCCGTCGGCGCAGCAACTGCCCCCAATTCTTTGGAAAATACCGTTTGATATCGATCAAGGTCGGTTAATTCAGTATCCCGAGTCATGTATGGTGGTAAGGGAATTTTACCTATTTCAGTCAAGATGGCAGCAAATGTATGGTCACTATCCCAAAGGATTTGAACCTGATTCAATTCGCGATTGTGCCATTGAATCGTTAGCTCGACTTTATGACCGTTACTATATATGGACTTTTTTAATGTATCGCCTGATTTCCACCGCTTTTTATTTCCCACCAGGCATTCCCATGTGATTTCTCTACATTGTTCCATGACCTGCTGCGTCGCGATATTATCCGCCAAAGGCTTTAAGAGAAATAACTCGATGCTTGTGCCACTTTCCTTCTGTAATTGAATGCGTGCTGGAATAACCTTCGTATTGTTGAAAATAAAAAGACTATCCGCAGGGACTAAATCGGGTAAATCTTGGAAAGAATGATGTTTCGTTTGTTCTAATTGATGAACAAGCAATCGCGATTCATCCCGTTGTTGGCTCGGGAAAAAAGCGATATAGGAATCGGGTAATTCGTAATCAAACGCCTGAATCGAAATGTCAGGCATGTTTTGAATCATGCTTCTTCAGGGCTATGGTTAGGTGAAAAAAATAATCGAATGGGGAAGTATAGCAACCACAATAAGGTTAATAGGATGCCCAATTTTGGAATGTAGGAATAATCTGCATCAAAGGTGCGTTGATCATTCAACAGTAGTATAACACGGAAAACCAAGATTAAGTAAGTATTAATCAGGGCTGGGAGAAAATGTAACCAATTTATAAGTGTTGTTTTGATTGTTTGGTCTCCTTTATTTGCAAAGACATTCAAAAATTTCCCCCATACAGTTTCCGGAACATTGGCTACACTTTTGATCAGTAACAAAGCTAATACATTTAAAATGGTGACAATTCCTGCACTCAGATAAAAGATTTCCTCTTTGGGTAAAAAACCATCTCCGCGACCTGTTTCCCCAAAATGTACAGCCGCAGGATCAGGTAATCCGCGGTATACGACTAAAAGGGTAATCCCAAATGCTACTATGGATACAATGCGCCAAGCACGCGAAACGAAATAATCGATTGACATATGATTCAAAAATATGCTCAAAATTAGTTCATCCTCGGTCGATTGCCTAATCTTTCTTGTTTTTTGATAAATATGGGCTTTCCTTTGGATTCAAGGCCGAAAAAACTATTTTTGTTGTTCTTTTACAAATTATGAAGATCTATACAAAACAAGGTGATGGCGGGTTTACTCGATTAACTGATGGAAAGGGATTGTCAAAATCTGATTTTCGCCTGGAAGCTATTGGAGATTTAGATGAACTGAATTCACATTTGGGGCTATTAGTTTGTAAAGTTGACTCGGATCTTGCGGTTAAATTACAGGCCATTCAATCAAGTCTTTTTGCAATGGGTGCGCATATTGCGAGCGATTCCAAAGCGACTTTGGGAAATATGGAATTGATTTCATTGCAAGATATCGTCGCACTGGAAAACAATATTGATGCATTAGATGCCCAATTAACTCCCATGCGATTTTTTATACTTCCGGGTGGACATGAAACAATTGCCATTGCGCAAATCACACGTACAGTTTGCAGGCGTGCTGAACGAAGCCTTATTCGTTGGGTACAGGCCACCAAACATTCGGACTATGAAATTGCAATGGCTTACTTGAACCGATTATCCGATTACTTATTTATGGTGTGTCGTTTTTTACATCATAGCCTAAGTATCCCTGAAATTCCATGGAATTCAGGTAAATAAATAAAATAAAGCGTATGCAAATCCAAATTGAACCTATATCAAAATCTAGAATTGATCAAGTTGACTTTGATCAATTAACCTTTGGTCGCAGCTTTGCTGACCACATGCTTGTCGCAGAATATGCAAATGGCGCATGGCAATCTGCTAAGATTCAGCCCTATGGCCCTTTGGAATATCAACCTGCCATGATGTCTCTGCATTATGGGCAATCGATTTTCGAGGGAATGAAAGCATATCGGGGAAAGGATGGAGGAATTCTGGTATTCAGACCAGAAGAAAACTGGAAAAGATTTAATAAATCAGCCTATCGTATGTGCATGCCCGAAGTCCCCGAAGAAATATTCTTAGGCGGTTTACGTGAATTGTTGAAAATGGATCAAGCTTGGGTTCCAGCCAAAGAAGGATGTTCATTGTACATTCGTCCATTTATGTTTGCAACGGATGAATATGTAGGTGTTACGCCTTCTACAACCTATAAATTCATCATTTTCAACTGCCCTGTTGGTTCTTATTATTCAAAACCTTTACGTGTTCGAGTAGAAACAGAATACATCCGTGCTGCTAAAGGAGGTGTTGGTTTTGCGAAAAATGCTGGTAATTATGGCGGGTCTTTGTTTGCCACACAGAAAGCTAACAAAGATGGTTATGATCAAATAATTTGGACAGATGCCGCTACCCATCAATATGTGGAAGAAGCGGGAACAATGAATTTGATGTTCGTGATTAATGGAGCCTTGGTAACAGCTGCCACCGGAGATACTATTTTGGATGGTGTAACGAGGAAGTCAGTCATTCAAATTGCCAAAGATTGGGGGATGGAGGTCCAAGAACGTCAATTAGCCGTTAAAGAGTTAATTGAGGGGATTCAAAATGGTTCTGTGACAGAAGCGTTTGGAGCAGGAACTGCAGCTGTGATTGCACCTATTTCGACAATTGGCTTTGAAGGGAAAGACTATGATTTACCAGCGCGCAAAGATTCCGATTTTTCCGTGAAGGTATATAATGAAATTAATCAGATTCGTTTAGGCGAAATTCCAGATGCCCGCAATTGGGTTTGGAAGGTTTAAGATTTAGCCTTTAATACAATTTTAATACCTGGGTCTTTGGAAGTGCTTACATCTTCTAATTCGACCTGGGTATTTTTATTTTGGGTCCAAATTATTTTTTTTCCTTGTTTGACGGATGGGCCAAATTTTACATCAAAATAAGTTTTAAAATTAGTTTGCAGATTGCTTACCAAGGCCATTTCTTCTACATAAATATCCAAATCGATTTCCTCCAATTTTCCCTGAGCATTTGGTAAATAGCTGATGTCCGCAAAATTCAAATCGCTATCATCAAAATACAAGGAGTAAGATTTGCCTGATTGCGGTTGATTTTCTGCTAATTCCAACGACTCTTGAATTTGATTCAGATCTATTCCCCAAGAATTATTTCGAATAATTAAGGAATCACTTAAAGTCAATTGTTTGACCCAATCATGGCTTGCATGCCAGGCCTCCTGGATTTTTATTTGATCCGGTGCTCCACTTATTTGTGCGTTTTCTGCCGTACTATTGTCGTTATTACAGGAGTAAAGACCCATAGATGAGATGAAAAATAATAGGCAGATAGAGTAGAATTTCATGTAGTATTAGATTGGAATGTTATTTCAAAAATAAATAAATTCAAGGGGCCTTGAATCATTCTATTGAAAAATATTCTTATTTTTGATAAATAAGAATTTGAATTCATGCCTAGTGCATAACAATATTTAAGATTATTAGTGGTTAGGTATTTTAAAAAGAAGCCAGTCTGTGACTGGTTTTTTTTTGTTTAAAACTCCCGACCGATACTTACGACCATCCCCGTTTTCCCCCCATTAATAACCGGAAAGCCTACTTTGCAAACGAAGTTGTAGTAGGTGACAAAATCAAAGCCTAAACCTGTTCCAAAAAGCCATTGATTCGTACTGTTTCGGGTTTCTTTGTTGGAGTTATATACAAACCCTATATCCGTAAATACCGTTGGATAAATGGAAATTGGCATCTGATTAAATTGCTTGTATTTAACGAAGGGTATTCGCAGGATAGTAGAAATGAGTTGGAACTTAAATGTGTTGCGCCACAGGAAAAAATTTGTTCCATCGATGACATTTAATTCATATCCACGAACAAGATCATTTCCATAACCCAGTCCTCGTGTATTTGCATAGGGAATAAATCCATCCCGACTCAGTTTCGTCTTGACTTGGCTGGCTAGGAAAAAGCGACTGCCTAAGTCAAAAAAGAACGCAACTGCAGCTGTTGCCTCCCAGAAGTCAACTTGATCATTCGGGAGGATACCGTATTTTGTAAAACTAACATCGATCTTACGTCCTCGAAGGGGATATGTGACAAAATCTCGAAAATCATACGAGAAGGAATAGCCAAGCTGGGCATAATTTTGTTCGGTTTTGTTTCCTCCGAAATAGGCCGGATTTAGTTTAACGATTGTATCTGCTATGATGGAATGATTGTATTTGAATTCCAACGTTTGGAAGTCATAGAATCGAAAACGCTTTCTAAATTGAATTCCCCCTATCCATTTTTCTCGTAATATAGCATCGCTTTGAAAGTAGGTGAGTGTATCTTGATTTGTCTTATAAGCCAAATTCTTTTGTGTACTATAGGCTAAGTTTATGGTCATGCCTAGCGTCTTTTTGGGATCTAAATAAGGGTTTTGGTAAGAAATTTCGAGCTTATCGGTGAAGCCCGTTTCGGCCTTGATGACGACTTTTTCATTCCGGCCCATGAAGTTGTTGTGCATAAAATGAAGACCATAAATCGCTCGGTCAAAATCATGCCCTCGAGACCACCAATCATTTAGATTGCGGTCGGCCAACTGGAATATGGGGTATGCAAGGACATACCATTGTTCCAGGCATTCGTAATTGATGGAGAGATTGCCGTTTGGTAATTGATGATAATCTGATTTAACCCAAATGAATAAATTGGTATTCATGAGCTTCCGTCTGTTGAATTCGATTCGCTCATTTAACTCTTGAATATTGAGAGAGTCCTTTTCTTGAAAGTCGAGTTCTCGTCGCAATATGTTCTCGCGCGTTTTCTCATTGCCAACAAAATGGATGGAATCGATGCGCATGGATTGCCCAAAGCCTAATATGCCATGTAGCAGGAGTCCCAGAGTTAAAATCAATGAATGAAAACGCATTCACTCAAGTTACAAAAAAGGCGCAGTATTCGGATTAACTTATTCGAAAATGATTGTTTGTTTTGTGTGATACCATTCTTCTAATCTACCTTCTACCACTTTTTCGATTTGCATGCGACGGATTTTTAAGGTAGGCGTTAGGCATGCATTTTCAACGCTCCAGGGCTCTTGCATAATGATGAGTTTTTTCAAATACTCATATTTCTTGAAGGAGGGATTAATGTCATTCAACAATTTTTCCAAGGATAGAACCAGTTCATGTTGTGTTACCTCGCTTGCCTTTGGACTTAATAATATAAGTCCCATGGGTTGGGGTAAATTCAACCCTACCACGCAAGCCACTTCAATATGTTCATGCATGGATAAGGAATTTTCTATCGGTGCAGGAGCGACATAATGCCCTTTGGCCGTTTTGAAATTGTCTTTAACTCGTCCGATAATTGTTAGGAAATTTTCCGAATCCAAATGTCCCATGTCCCCCGTTTTTAGCCAAGGTCCGTCAAAAAGCTCATCCGTTTGCGCTTGATTTTTGTAATAGCCTAAACAATTGTAATCAGCCTTCATTTGAATTTCTTGGGTATCCGGGTCGATGCGCGTCGTACATTGTTCGTGTACGCGCCCAACTGTTCCTAGTTTTATCTGGTGCCTGGGTGTGAGACTATTTAAGCCAAGGTTTTCAGTCATGCCATAGGCTTCTTGAATAGAAAGGCCAATGGTTTGAAACCAAGCTGTTAATTCCTTGGGCATGGGAGCCGCACCAGTAATGACCATGCAAGTTTGATCCAAGCCTAAGCCTTTTTGTATCTTCTTTTGAATAAGATTAGATAGGAAGGGTATGGAGAGAAGAAGGCTTAATTTCTTCTGTCCACCTATTTTTTGTAAGATTCCATCTTTGAATTTAGCCCAAATGCGTGGCACAGCTAAGAAGTGGCTCGGTCGCGCCTGAAAGAGGTTTTGTTGAAATGTTTCGAGGTTTTCAACGAAAAATATGGTGCCTCCTGCCGCCGTACAGGCGAATTCGACAAAATTTCGTTCGGCAATATGGCAAAGGGGTAGATAGGAGATAAAGCGTGTTTGAGATTTATCTAGATGTGCAATTTCCCGTGCGAGATTTAATGCCAGCGCAATAGATCCATTGGTGATCATGACTCCTTTGGGCACCCCCGTTGTACCTGAGGTATAAACGATGGTAGCCAGTTTGTCGGGCTGAGGTAAGACTGGATCCATTATTTCCATGGATGAGTCAATGATTTCATTCCATGATATGCCTTTTTGGCAAGGACTATCTGGTGTAAAAATAATCTGAATAGAATCGGGTAGGCCTTTTTGAATTTCGTCCCAATTATCCAATTTCCCTACGATAAGAATTTGGCAATCCGAATGAATCAAAACTTGATTCAATTGCTCACTCGTAAGGGTAGGATAGAAGGGGATAGAAATGGCACCTGCATAGGAAATAGCCAAGTCGGCGAGAATCCAATGCGCACTATTTTTTGATAATATACCTATATGCAGCGGCTTTTCTTTGTTTATTTGCTGTTTCAGATAGGTGCCTATTTTCTCAACAATTCGGAGGGAAACTTGGTAGGAATAATCGGTGTATTTCCCCGCAAAAGGTTGTTTCAGAAAGATGTTATTGGGCGTATTTTCTGCCCAATGAATGAAGTTTTGTAAGTTGCTTTGATATGTTTTTATCAAGGTTTATTTGAGGTTAATCCTTAAAAATAAAACTTAATTCTTTGATATCATAGGTTTCAGTTGTGAGGTTTTTCTCAATTTCAACGTGGCCTTGCTCGTTGACCTGTACTATTTTGCCTTCAAATATTCCATTTTTGTCCTCGTAGTGATGCCATTCTCCCATTCGAAATAGATTGGCATGGTAGGTGTCTTCGATTATTGAGAATGCTTTTTGTGCAAAAGATTCGTATTGATATTCAATGCCGATGGAGATATGGTCATAAATTTCACTGATATCAATGGATTGTGGATTTTGAGTCCATTGCCTTAAAGAGGTGGCACGAAGACCATCGAAATCCAATTGATTGATATTCAGTCCGATTCCTACGATGGAAAAGGCCCATTTCCCGGTTTGAAAATTGCTTTCGATGAGAATTCCGCCTAATTTTCTCCCATCGAGGTAGATGTCGTTTGGCCATTTAATTTGGAGCGGAAGACTTTCACCAAGGGTATTCAATGCCCATCGTTGGAGTCCATTCAAAATCCCATTAGCAATCGCTTTGCTCAGGTAAAATTGAGACTGGATTAATTCGTGATTGGGTTTAAGTAAAAAGGAAACCAAAAGATTTTGATTTGCTTGGGCATGCCATTGGTTGCCACGCTGCCCTTTTCCTGCAGTTTGGTGTCCAGCAATCCAGGCAAATCCCTCTTCAATATCCCCTGAGAGCGCTTCTTGAAAGCCCAATGCATTTGTTGAATCGCAATGGGCCAGATATTTTGATATTTTGCCGACGAAGCGGGTAGGGGCTTGGTAATTGTTCAAAATTTCTTTGTAATTTTAGGTTTACAAGAAACAAATTTAAATTATTATTCGTTATTCGAACTTGTAACAGGTTCAATAATTCGATTTTAGACAAACACATGAGCAAAAGCACAAAGAAGACCACAGTAGAAGCATCAGAACAATTAGCGCAATGGGTGGTGAAAGGGATGCAGGAGAAGAAGGCTCAAGATATCGTCGTGATGGATATGCGCGGAGTTGCGAATGCATTTACTGATTTTTTTGTGATTGCATCAGGTACATCCGATACACAGATTGAGGCAATTGCAGATTCTGTGGACAAGGAAGTATGGGAATCAGGTAAAATTCATGTACATGCGATGGAAGGTAAGGCAAATCGGGAGTGGATCTTGATGGATTATTACGATGTAATTGTACACGTGTTTTTAAAGGATAAGCGTGATTTTTTCAAATTGGAGGAGCTTTGGGGTGACGCGAAGTTTACCCACATTTCAGAGGAATAATGTTTAAATCGAACTTTTTTAGGTCTCCTCAATGTTAATAGCCCAAACAAATTATTCTAATGGCAAAACAAGGTAATAGTAAAACACCCAAGCGTTCAGGAATTCAACCTCGCCTACCCAAAAAACCGGCAGGAGGAATGCAAAGTTGGATGATCATTGGGTTAGTAATTGCAATGGTGAGTATGTTTTTCTTTACGAAGCAACGCACCTTACAAGAAATTAATCAAGGACAATTTGAATCCATGGTGATTCAAAAAGAAGTTCAGTCCGTTGTCATTGTCAATGACAAATTGGTCGAAGTAAGTTTGAAGCCCAATTTTGTTTCCAAATATTTCAAGAATTCGCCTCCGGGTTTGGTCTCGGTAAAACAAGGTCCGCACTTTGAATTTCCTATTATTTCCAAAGAAGGTTTTGAGCATTTTTTAGAAGATCGTCAAAAGGATTTCCCTCGTAATGAACGCATTTTTGCTACACCAGAAACGCGTACAGGGCCGTTAGATTGGTTAGGGACTTGGGGATTTTTCATCTTAATGGGCTTGAGTTTTTACTTCCTATTCTTCCGCATGGGCGGTGGTGGCGGTGGTGGAGGCCAGCTCTTTAATATCGGTCGGAGTAAAGCAACCTTGATCGAAGGGGAATCGAAAGTTCGTG
>CAYHOB010000026.1:0-11085 GCA_964358165.1 uncultured Aquirufa sp. | reverse complement strand
TGAATAAAGAGAAGTCTAAACCACCACCGTAGTTTTCGTTAATCTCCCACTTCAAGTTAGGGTTCGGGTTAGATTGGATTGAGTATGCAGGCAAGAAATCGTTTGCAGCACCATCAAAGTAAGAACCTGAAGCTCCGTAGAATGACTTAGATAACAATGGACGGATACCTTCCGAGTTACCAGTTTGTCCCCAGCTAACACGTAATTTCAAGTTATCGATTGTAGAGTTACCTTTCAAGAAAGCCTCCTCAGACAATGCCCAACCAACTGAAACTGAAGGGAACACACCCCACTTGTTGTTATCACCGAATTTCGTAGAACCGTCACGACGAACGTTAACAGTAGCGAAATATTTGTTCAATAATGAATATTGAGCACGAGCTAAGAAAGATACCAATTTGTATTCATTCTTGTAAGAACCTAATAAGCTAGGGTTGGTACGGATACCTAAACCAGAACCTAAATTGTTAGCTTCGAACGCATCTGTTAAGAAGTTGTTGTTAGAAGCACCGAAACCATCAGCAACTACATCTTGGTATGTGTAACCCGCTAAAACGTTCAATGTAGAAACATCATTCAATTTCTTTGAGTAGTTCAAAGTAGTTTCTAATTGCTTATCTGTAATCGAGTTCAAGTTACGGCTTGCAGCGTTACCACCTACAGTAGCTAATAAGTTACCTGGAGTTGATTTTGCGAAGTATGAACCATCAGCTGTTTGCGTACGCAAAGTTCCTGATACGTTAAATACTAAACCATCTAAGATCGTATAACCAGCAGATGCATTGAATAAGAAATCATGCAAACGTTGTTTGTTTGATTTGCTTTCAATTGTAGCCAAAGGGTTAAAGTTGGCAAACGTACCTGGAATCTGGAAATAAGTTCCATCAGCGTTATAAACTGGATCCGTAGGACGCATGTTCATAGCAAAACCAACCGCACGGTTGTCAGTAAATTGATTGTTCGTTTGAGAAGCAGACATATTTACTTTCATCGCCAATTTACCATCGATTGCTTTCGCATCTAAGTTCAAACGACCTGTTAAACGCTCTTTACCAGAACCTTTCAATGTACCAGTTTGGTCTAAGTAACCAACAGAAGCACGATAAGATACATTTTCAGAACCACCTGACACACCCACGTTGTGGTTTTGTGACAAAGCTGTTTGTGTAATAACACCTAACCAATCTGTGTTAGCTCCTAAATCGTCAAATTTTTGACCGTATTTCGCAGCAGCAGCGCGGAACTCAGCACCGTTCAACAATTCTGGACGTTGAGAGATCGACTCAGAACCTACATAAGCAGAGTAATCTACTGTAGGAGTACCTGACTTACCACGTTTTGTGTTGATCAAGATAACACCATTCGCTCCACGAGAACCGTAGATCGCAGCAGAAGATGCATCACGTAACACGTCCATCGATAAGATATCTTCTGGAGCAATGTTTTCGATCGGAGCACCAATCACACCATCAATTACGTATAAAGGCTCAGAACCTGCGTTCAAAGAACCTGTACCACGTAAACGAACTGTTGGACGTGCATTTGGATCACCAGAAGCCTGTGTGATAACCAAACCAGCAACTTTACCTTGAGCAGCAGCTAAAGGGTTCGTTACAACACCCGCGTTGAAATCACGAGAACCTAAACTAGTTACCGTTCCTGAAATCTCCTTACGCTTTTGTGTACCGTAACCTACAACGACTACTTCTTCTAACGATTTGTTGTCAGCAGCTAAAGAAATGTTAACAACAGATTTAGATCCTACTGCAACTTCTTTCGTTACATAACCTACAAATGAAAATACTAACGTCGCGTTCGACCCAGCATTAACCTTATAGGTACCGTTTGCATCTGTTTGAGCACCACGAGTAGTACCTTTTACAGCTACAGAAACACCTGGGATACCTGAGCCGTCAGCAGCATCAGTTACTTTTCCCGTTACCACATCTTGAGCAAAAGCACCCAAGGAAATTAATAGTGCAACAGCAACACTAAAAGCTTGTTTAAAGCCTAGGTTACTTACACCTGATCGCACAAGGCGACCCACTCTTTTGTAAGAATGAATCATAAGTGAAAAATTAAGGGTTAAAAATGATTAATGATTCTTTGTGATTTTGTCTCAACCAAAAACGGCGACGTAAACGTTTAGAGTCCTTGGCTAATTTCAAAACCGAGACAAAAAAAGAAAGAAAAAATTGAATAAAAAAATGATTTTAATTAATGAATCAAGGATTAAGCCCATGTAAATTGTACATAAAGCAGAATTTCATGAAAAATAGCACAGTGTAGGACAGGTTCACGAAATAATCTAATTTAGTCCTATATGGAAAGCGTTCGACATATTTACTTAAAGGATGTGGCTAAAACAGCTCAAAAGCGATTGTATTTTTTCAATAGAATTTATTTTCGAAAAAAATCAAATTATTTATCGGTAAGGTATTACCTCTTACTATTTCAACCCAAAACGGAATAATCCAATTAATTGTATATTTTGGACAGTGCTATTCTGTCAATTGAAATTAGGGCAGCGGATCGTATCCACTTCCACCCCAGGGATGGCAGGATGAAATTCGCTTGATGGACAAGCGAAATCCCTTGAAAAATCCGTATTTGACAAATGCCTGTTTGGCATATTCAGAACAAGTAGGTTGATACCTGCAAGCATTGGGCAAAAATGGCGAGATGAGTCCTTGGTATACACGAATCAACAGGATGAATATATATTTCATAGGAATTTCTATTTGAATACTCGAATGTAAGCATTCAACCTAAATAAAGATGAATTGAGGCTTGATTAAAAAGCCGATTTAGATTAAATTGCTTTGAAATGAACCGCTTACTCGAATACATGTTGAAATTACCTAAAGGCCCTAAGATTATTGGCGCACTGACAATTTGTACCCTCATGGGCTTATTGATCGCCTCGCACCCGACGAAAAGTTTCTTTCATGTCAAGACTATCATTGAGAAACGCAATGATAGTTTGGCCAACTTATACAATCCCGAAATAGCCAAACAAAAATCGATCAAACTCGACACCTTCTTTTCCAAGCTACAAGCGAAATCAGGATTTAACGGCGCTGTACTTGTTGCCCAATACGGTAAAATCATTTACAAAAAAGGATTTGGCTTTGCCAATTACTTCACCAAAAGCAACATCAATACCCATACGCACTTTCAATTAGCCTCTGTTTCCAAGCAATTCACTGCGGTTGCCATCATGCAATTGCACGAAAAAGGATTATTGAATTATGATGATGCCATCTATAAGCACATCCCTGGATTTCCGTATGATTCTAGCTTAACCATTCGTAGTTTATTGACGCACCGTTCTGGATTATCCGACTATGCCTATAATATGGATAAGGTCTATGACAAAAAAATTCCATTAACGAATCAAAAAGTTGTCGAGATGATGATTCGCTTGAAGCCGCACATCGATTACCGACCGAATGCGAAATTCAGTTACAACAATACCAACTACATGTTGCTAGCCTACATCGTAGAGAAATTAAGTGGCATGAATTTCAGGGAATATGCCAAAAAGAACCTTTTCGAACCCGCAGGCATGTCGGAGTCATTCATTTACGACCCCATGCATCCAGAAATGTTGCGGACAGCTGCAACGGGCTATGTACCTCGCCGAGGAGGTCCGGTTGTTTCCGAATTCAACCATTTGGATGGCGTAACGGGGGATAAAGGGATTTACTCAACTGTTGAGGACCTATATCATTGGGATATGGCGCTGAATGAAGAGAAATTAGTAAAATTCTCAACCTTGGAGGAAGCATTTACTCCTCAACATACAACACCGAATGTATTACCCAAAAACTACGGGTTCGGTTGGCGACTCGCCCAACTAGAAAATGGGGAATGGCTAACCTACCACACAGGTTGGTGGCATGGATTTAAAAATTACTACTTGCATAATCCAAAAGACAATTCGGCAATTATTATTTTAGGCAATATGGCAAACCATGCCTTAGCCCGAGTCAATATCGTTCAATCCATCTTATATCCAGAAAAGGCTAAATGGTTCATGAAGGGAGAACCCCTTCCCACTGAATTTGTCCTAGGGGGTAATTAAACAATAAAGCCATGAAAAAATCACTTACATTAAGCTTTTACCTTGTTTTTACAAGTTTATTCGCATTTGGACAAAGTCCAGATGAAGCAATAAAGGCCACAGTAACGAATTATTTCGAAGGCTTAACGACCGGTGATACGGCCAAATTAGGCAAGGCCTTTCATGCATCAGCCATCTTGAGGACGGTCAATGCGAGCACAGGAAAGATCCAAGATTTTCCCATCAAATCCTTTATTTCCAAGACTCCCGCTGGCGGAGTGAAAGCAACAACCAAACTCATCTCTTATTCTTATGCAGGAATTTCTGGTTTGGCAGCAGCAGAATTGCAATTCGCCGACTTCAAGTACATCGACCTATTGAGTTTATTACAAGTGAATGGAGAATGGAAAATCGTTACCCGCGTTTTCAGTCGGGTCGAATTGGATGTCAACCTCAAAGGGAGTGCTTCAAGCAGCCCGAAAGCCGCAGCACCTGTAAAAAGGAATTCAGCAAATACCAAACCTAAAAAAGATGATGGGTGGTAGCCTAAGAATTAAGAGGTAAGAGGTAAGAGGTAAGAGGTAAGAATTAACTTTAGAGACGCGACATTCTTCGCGTCTTTTTGTTTTTTCAGAGACCCGATACTTCGCGTTTTATTATTTTGTAGAGACGCGATACTTCGCGTCTATGTTCTAGTCTGAAGCCTCGTGTAAAATTGTATAACACCAGGTTTTAACCTGGGGATTAAGACGCGAGGTATCGCATCTCTACAGACCAATGACCATAGTCTAACGTCCACATCTAACGTCCACCGTCTATTTATGCAAAAAAGACAATGCAATCGAGCTTAACAACATTAAGATCCCCAACACAAAAAACACCGTAGGATTCAAAACTGGAATCGATGATTCGTTCAAGGAAGCTTCATACGGGTTTTCAGTCAAGTAACGCACCGGGATCTCCTGCCCTACCTCACAATTTTTAGCTAAACCCTTATCTGCTTCACGCCTAAACTCACTCCCATTCACATAATACGAGACGATTGGGAAATATATGGGGAATCGGCCAGAATGATCATCCCGAGCATAACGCTTGGAGATTTCCACAATCTTGCCATAAGTCATCTTCGAATGCGCAATCCATTCCTTACGCTTTTGATACAGAATTACACCTACACCAATCAAAGCAAAAGCAATAAATGAAAATAGTACCAAGAACAAGGTTATTGAACCTTGAAAAGAACCCGTAGGTCTCCCTGAAATCAACAAAACTCCAACTAAATTCATGAGAATATAAATGCTCGGACTACCTGCCCTTCAAAATTTCACCAAAAAACGCACAAATAATACTGAAAATCAAATACTTAGCCTAATGCACAAAATTAGTTCGAAGTTGCATTTTGAGGCCCCTAATCGACAATTTTGCAAATTCCCCAAAAACAAGATTTCATTTAGACCCTTTCTTGGAAAAAATAGGAGAATTTTCGGAAAATGACTTTCCAAAAACAGGACACTAAGCCCAAAAATATATTTTCTTAAAATTTGATATTTCTTTCAAATTTGTATTTTTGACCCGCAAGAAACCTATATCTATGAAAAATTCGACCAAAATTCAACTCATGACGATGATGTTCCTCATGTTCTTTGGATGGGGGGCCTGGTATGGCCAAATGAGTAAATATTTGCTAAGTACCCTGCACGCTACAGGAGACCAAGTTGGGAATGCCTATCTAACCTTTTCCCTTGCATCACTAGTCGCTCCCTTTTTCGTCGGATTAATTGCCGATCGATTTTTTGCAGCTCAAAAAGTCATGGGTGTTTTAAATATCATCGGGGGTGGCTTGTTGTATTTATTAAGTCAAACAACGGATCCTGAAATTTTCTTTTGGTATATCCTTGCCTATACGCTCTGTTTCGCCCCTAATTTGGCCTTGTCAAATTCCATCGCTATGAAACAAATGCAGAATCCGGAGAAGGAATTTGCCAACATCCGTGTTACCGGGACCATTGCCTGGATCGTGGTCACAAATATCATTGGTTTTTATGCCCTAGGGGACAACGTGGCAATTTTTAACATCGCGATGTACAGTTCATTTGCCTTAGGAATCTACTCCTTCTTTTTACCCGACACACCACCCAAGGCCGACAAAAATGCATCTGTCGCTCAAATTATAGGCTTGGACGCCTTGAAATTATTTAAGGATCGTTCGTTCTTGATTTTCTTCATTTCATCCATCCTCATTTGCATCCCCCTTTCCTTTTATTACGCCATGGCCAACCCATCACTTACGGATGCTCACATGAGTAATGTGGAAAATAAAATGTCATTAGGACAAGTTTCCGAAGTCGTGTTCATGCTACTCATTCCTTTTGCATTCATGCGCCTTGGTGTGAAAAAGATGTTGATCGTTGGCCTCATTGCCTGGATCGTCCGTTTCCTTTGTTTTGGCTATGGAGATGGCATATCGAGCGAATGGATTCTCTATATCGGAATTGTTTTACATGGGGTTTGCTACGATTTTTTCTTCGTGACTGGACAAATTTATACAGACCAAAAAGCAGGTCCGCACATCAAAAATTCCGCTCAAGGTTTAATTACCTTAGCCACCTATGGAATTGGGATGGGCATTGGTTCCAAACTATCGGGAATCGTGTTGGATATGTACACCACTCAAGGGGTTCATGATTGGAAATCCGTTTGGATGGTCCCAGCGGGAATCGCTTTGTTAGTCCTACTCTTATTCATCTTATTCTTTCAAGACAAAAAACAGCCCGCCTAAGTATTCTTTATCTTACGAAGCATCCAAGGCATGATTTGAGGAAGAAATTGTTTGACCAAAAGGCCAAAGCGTTCCAAAGCACCGCCGACAAAAAACTCATTTCTACCGCGTGAAACGGCGTCAACAATCTTTTGAGCTGCCATCGCGGGATCAAGCCCTTTGGCCTGATTCGGATCCATCTTCCCATATTTTTCTCCATGCTCATTCAATGCGTGGAGCGAAATATCTGTGCGAATATAACCTGGCAAAATGGTGCACACTTGAATTCCATATCCGTGTAATTCTGCACGAACAGAATCAAAAAAACCAATCAAAGCATGCTTAGATGCACCATAGGCTGCTCGTCGGGGCGTTGAAATTCGACCCGCTACGGATGCAATCGGCACAAATATCCCTGCTTTTTGTTGTTGGAAAATGGGAATAACCTGCTGTACCAAATGTACAATTGAAAAGAAATTGATTTCAAACAAACGACGATACACATCAAACTGCGTATCCACCACAAAAGAACGCTGGCTCACTCCAGCATTTAACACCAAAACATCAATTCGGCCATAAGTTTGAATAACTTTTTCTACTTGATTCGGATGAAGGGTTAATTCAACCATATCAAATGGCAGAATCAAGACACTTCCCCCATGAACTTCACATGCCTGCGCAACACGCCGCAAGTCCGATTCTCTTCGTGCCGACAACACCAAATTTGCTCCTTTCGAGGCAAATTCATAGGCTAAGGCCTCCCCAATTCCAGAAGATGCACCTGTGATCCAAACGATTTTGTTTTTGAATTCCATGTTTCAAAGGTAGAGAAAATGGAAACAAATAAAATGCCTATAACCCCAGGTTTTAACCTGGGGAATCCCTAGGCTGAAGCCTAGGGCTATAAAACGAAAAAATGATAATGAAAAATGATAACCCCAGGTTTAACTTGGGGACTTAACGCGAAGTATCGCGCCTCTACAAACAAAGTCAAATAATCGAAATATCGAATAAACAAGAAGCCTCAAAAACACTACCTTTGGCAATCCTCCAAGGTTTGCCAAAGGTAAGGGGGAATGCCAAAAGTAAAAGGTACACCTAAGGTAAGAGAGGTTAACTGAAGATAAGAAAGGTTCCCTGTGGACTAGAAGCGAGGCATCGCGTCTCTACAAGCTTTCTAATTCCCGAAAGAACTCGGCCATCGGATTCACTTCTAACAACTGTAATTTCTGCCAGAGACGAATCGCCTTGGTCATCAAGCCGCTTTCAATCAAAAATCCATCGTGACCGTATAAGGAATCGATCACCTGAAAAGATGCGCCTGGAATATGTTTGGCTAAAAATTCTTGCTCTACAATCGGGAATAAGGCATCCGATTTGATGCCAATGACCAAGGTATTGGATTTTATTTGCTTTAAGGCAGGAATAATCCCCCCACGATTCCGGCCCACATCTTGCGAATCCATCATTTTGGAAAGAATATAATAGGAATAGGCATTGAAGCGTTGGGCCAACTTCTCTCCTTGGTAGCGCTGATAGGATACAGCTCGCAGTGTTTTCTCTAACGAATGATCCTGGCGTGCCTGTGTAATTTGGTATGTTTCGTAATTGCGATATGAAATCAAAGCCATCGATCGTGCCGCTTTCATCCCTTCGATTCCCGCTTTCGGTTGTGACTCTCCCCATGTCTTATCCAATTCGATCGCCATCCGCTGCGACTCATTAAATGCAACTCCCCAGGGAGAATGCACGGCATTCGTGGCTACTAAAATCAAATTCTGAATTAAGTCGGGATTTATAATTCCCCATTCCACCGCCTGTTGGCCACCCATAGAACCACCAATACAGGTTTTTATCGAATGAATGCCTAATTCCACACGAAGCAATTCGAAGGTATTCACCACATCCCGAATAGTTACATCTGGGAAGGTATGATAATAAGGTTTGCCAGTCGATGGATTAACAGACAATGGACCCGTAGACCCATAATGTGACCCTAAAATGTTCGCACAAACGATAAAATTATTCTCGGGATTAAACAATTTGCCAGGCCCCACAAGCCCTTGCCACCAGTCGGCGACATCCTGACTCCCGGTAAACGCATGGCAAATCCAAATCACATTATCTCCCGCAGCATTCATTTGACCCAAAGTCTGGTAAGCCAAATCAATGTAAGGAAGAGAAACGCCACTTTCTAATGTAAACGAATGGGGATAGTGATAGTGTCTAAATTCTGCTTGCATCATCAAAGCTTTATATTTCCCTAAACAGACAAACGCCTGGGGTAGGAATTAGCACCGGGGTCAAATTTTGACGGGTTGCCAGAAGATCAATGAGCCTAGTCTCTCCCTTCTTCTTTATAATTCAATGCTTTACAGCCACTGAATGAGGACACAAAGTAAAACAGGAAATCAGGATTTTCCAAAATTCTCTTGATATTTGCCCCATGAAACAACTAATTCTATTTTATGTAGGCTTCGCGGTCATTTTATTTGCCTTGCACGAAAGTCCTTGGGCTCAGGTACTTCACCCTGACGTAGCCTTCATTTTTGTATTTTTAGCATTTCAGTCCTACTTAACATTCAGCATTGCCCAAATAGGTTTGAAAGACGGAAAAGAAAAATTTATCCAGTTTCAGCTGATAAACTTGACCATACGCTTTATTTTAAGCCTTTCGTTCATCGGTTTCTTCGCCTATTCTCACACCCCTGAAATATTCTTATTCGTAATCAATTTTTTTGTACTCTATTTATGTAGCGCAAATTTTGAAATAATTGGCTTGCTTCGTAACTTGCGACGTTTTTAGAAAAGACTGGATTTATTTTTCTTTTTTTTTCTGCCCAAAACATCGCTAATCAATGAATTAGCAAATTATTTGAAAACAAAATAGTAAAAGCTAGAATTACGATGCCGATTAAGACTTTTTTAAAGAAAATGTATTTTTCAAATATAATCCTCGGATTATTATTCAGTTTTTCAAGCTTTTCGCTGCTTGCAAATGAAGAGGCGCTTGCACACGATACGACCCAAGCGCACACGGACACAGCAGCACATGCGGAAGCTCCAGCAGCTCACGAAGCAGAATCAACTAAATTTGACCCAGGTAAATTAATCTTGCACCACATTGCTGATGAGCATGACTGGCATTTCTTTACCCTCGGACATTTCCATGCGACATTACCGCTTCCTTGCATCGTTTATACCGCATCACAAGGCGTGCAAGTATTTTCATCGGCTAATTTCAAAAACGAACACCACGAGGAAATCCCTTACAATGGTTTCGTATTAGAGCACGGTAAAATTCACGCGGAGAACGGCGAAAAAGTATATGATTTTTCGATCACGAAAAACGTAGCATCGTTAATGGTATCGGCTATTTTATTGTTGGTTATCTTCATCGGCATCGGGAAACGATACAAAGAAAATCCACACCGTGCTCCAAAAGGTATTCAATCCATGTTCGAACCAATTATCATCTTCGTTCGTGACGAGATTGCTAAAAACAATATTGGAGAGAAACACTACCGTCGTTTCATGCCTTATTTATTGACCGTATTCTTCTTTATATGGTTCAATAATATAATGGGATTAGTTCCAGGAGGGGCCAACTTAACTGGAAACATCGCAGTAACTTTAGTATTAGCGATTATCGCATTCTTTGTGACAAACTTCAATGGTCGTTCAACATATTGGACACATATTTTCGCGATGCCAGGTGTACCGAAATGGATGTTGGTGATTTTAACACCCGTTGAGATTGTTGGTATTTTCATGAAGCCCTTCTCTTTAATGGTTCGTTTGTTCGCAAACATCACCGCGGGTCACATTATTTTATTGAGTTTAGTTTCCTTGATTTTCATTTTTGAAAATGCCGCTTTGGGCCTAGCAGTAGTTCCTTTCTCGCTTTTCATGAACGTGATCGAGCTGATCGTTGCCTTTATTCAAGCGTTTATTTTTACGATGTTAGTTTCGACCTACATTGGAGCGGCGGTTGAAGAGCATCATCATTAATAATTTGTATTTTTTTTAATTTATATAAACCCAAATCGTATGTCTATTTTATCGATTTTATTAGAAGTTTCTGTAGGTCTTGGTCTTGCAGGTATTGGTGCTGGTTTAGCTGCTTTAGGAGCTGGAATGGGTATCGGTCGTATCGGTGGTTCTGCAATGGAGGCTATCGCTCGTCAACCAGAAGCTTCTGGAAAAATTAAGGGTGCGATGTTGATCGTTGCTGCCTTCGTTGAGGCGGTTGCGTTATTCG
>CAYHOB010000025.1:0-11087 GCA_964358165.1 uncultured Aquirufa sp. | reverse complement strand
AGTCTTACTACATAGCCTGCTATTCTGTTTCTAAGGCGCTTGCTGGGCATTGTGATATGATTAAGGTGACAATCAATACGGATAATTCGATATTGGTTGAAGATAACGGTCGGGGTATTCCTACGGGCATGCACACGAAAGAGAAGCGTTCTGCTTTGGAAGTCGTTATGACGGTATTGCACGCCGGTGGTAAATTCGATAAGGATACGTATAAGGTTTCAGGAGGTCTTCACGGTGTGGGGGTTTCTTGTGTGAATGCCTTGTCGACGGATTTGAAAGTGACGGTTTATAGCCGGGATGGTAAAATTTACCAACAAGAATACAAGATTGGTGTTCCTCAATACCCAGTAAAAGAGGTGGGGGTAACTGATCGTACGGGTACATCGGTATTGTTTAAGCCTGATGAGACTATTTTTACGGTTACCGAATACAAATACGAGACCGTTGCTGGTCGTTTGCGTGAATTGTCTTTCTTGAATGCGGGAATTCGTATCCAATTAACTGATTTACGTGAATTAGATGAAAATGGAGTTGCGAAAACGGAAGAATTTTTCTCCGAAGGAGGACTACGCGAGTTCGTCATGTTCTTGGATTCTACGCGCGAGCCTTTATTGAGCGAGCCGATCTACATGGAAGGGGACAAGAATGGTGTTCCTGTTCAAGTAGCCATGATGTACAATACGTCGTACACGGAGAATGTTGTATCCTATGTAAACAACATTAATACGATTGAAGGTGGAACGCACGTTGCGGGATTCCGCGGTGCCTTAACGCGTACGCTGAAAAACTATGCGGATAAGTCGGGTGCATTAGAGAAATTGAAGATTGATATTGCGGGGGATGACTTCCGTGAGGGTTTGACTGCTGTCATTTCAGTGAAAGTTGCAGAACCTCAATTCGAGGGTCAAACCAAAACTAAATTAGGTAATGGTGAGGTTTCTGGTGCCGTCTCCGCAGCGATGTCGGATATGTTGGAATCTTGGTTAGAAGAGCATCCCAAAGAAGCACGTCAAATCGTAGCGAAAGTTATTTTAGCTGCACAAGCACGTCACGCCGCTCGTAAGGCGCGTGAGATGGTTCAGCGTAAAACGGTTTTGGGTTCAAACTCATTGCCGGGTAAGCTTGCCGATTGCTCGGATTCTGATCCAGAAACTTGTGAGATTTACCTTGTCGAGGGAGACTCTGCGGGTGGAACGGCCAAACAAGGTCGTAACCGTGCATTTCAAGCAATTTTGCCATTACGTGGTAAGATTTTGAACGTAGAGAAAGCGCAGGAATATCGCATTTACGAAAACGAAGAGATTAAAAACATGATCACGGCTTTGGGCGTTTCCTTCGGAAAAGATGGAGATGAGCGCGCTTTGAACATGGATAAACTGCGTTACCACAAGGTGATCATCATGACCGATGCGGACGTTGACGGTAGTCACATTCGTACCTTGATTTTAACCTTCTTCTTCCGCTACATGCGGGAGTTAGTGGATCGTGGTTGTATTTACATCGCTCAGCCTCCTTTGTATCAGGTGAAAAAAGGCCAACAGGTTCGTTACGTATGGACGGAAGATCAACGTGCACAAGCGATTCAAGAATTAGCTGGCGGAGGAAAAGAGGATAGTGTAGGTGTACAGCGTTATAAGGGTCTTGGAGAGATGAATGCGGAGCAATTGTGGGAAACAACTATGAATCCAGAATCGCGTACCTTGAAACAAGTAACCGTTGATTCGGCTATTGATGCCGACTTGTTGTTCTCAATGTTGATGGGAGACGAAGTTGCGCCTCGTCGTGATTTCATTGAAAAGAATGCAAAATACGCGAAAGTAGACGTTTAGTTCCATGGGGGTTGATTTTAAAGCTTATCATTTGCGTGGTATTCACGCAAGCACTGCAGAGGAAAAGCAACAGATTAATCAAGAATTGAAAGATCTTTACGATTCCTTAACAGACGCAGATAAACGTATATTTAACTTGGAACTTCAGAAATTCTTGGCCACCGAAATGGGTCGTCTAGGTTCTGATTATGATGCGATCAAAAATCAAATTCCACAAGCCTAGCCATGAGCGATTCCCAATTAGATCAAATAATTAACGATGCAGAAGATTCCTCTCAGGGGAATCTTTTGTCGTTCCTACAGCCTAAAAACTGGAAGATTAATTTGATGGCTCCTCGGGAAGCCAAACGCAAGGTGGAAAAGTCCATGCAAAAGGCGCAGGACACCATTTCAAAAGCGCGATTTATTTCTCGCGATTTATCTTGGTTGAAATTTGATGAACGCGTGCTGGATCAGGCACGCGATACGGAAAAAAGTTTATTCGACCGACTGAAATTTTTAGCGATTACGGCCTCGAACCTGGATGAGTTTTTTACCATTCGGATTGGATCCCTTTATAATTACATCGATTTTGGCAAGGAACGCACGGACTATTCGGGTTTAAGGGAAGTCCCCTTTAAGCAAACGCTTATTGCATCTGCACAGGAATTTAGCCAAGAAAAGCATCGTTTATTCTTAGAAGAAATTTTGCCATTGTTTCCGGAGAATGGACTGATGCTAGCCACTTTGGATGATTTAACACCAGATGAGTTAGCGGATGCGGAGACATATTTCCATCGGACAATCTATCCCATGCTCACACCGATGGTCTTTGACCATACGCATACGTTTCCAAGTTTATTGGCAAAAACCTTAATCTTTGGAGTCGTGACGGTGGGGTTTGCCGACAAGAAAAATGCCAAAGGGAAATACGAAAAAGATCGAAAGATTTCCTTCGTACAAATACCTTTAAACTTAACGCGTTTATATGTGATAGAGCGCGATGATAAAATCTTATTCTTACCCATCGAGCAGATAATTCAGCATTACTTGCAAGTATTATACCGCAATGTAGAAATTGAATCAACGACCTTGTTCCGAATCACACGAAATGGTGATTTTGATGTAGTGGAACATGAGGATACGGAAACGGATTTCGTTGATGAGGTGAAGAAAAAAATCAAAGATCGCCGCTTGGGACGTGTTACACGTGTAGAGGTTGAAGAAAATCATTCGGATTTCTTGTTAAGTGAAATGTTGAAGCGATGGACACTCGAGAAATCGGATATTTTTATCAAAAAATCGATCTTGGATTTTACGGCATTTTGGCAAATTCTAAAGCATCCTGAATTTAAAACTAAATTAGCTCATAATCCAGCGGTTGTTGCACCCTTGGGACTCAAGTCGGTACACATTGGGGATATTTTTGAAACAATGAAACGGGGTGATATTTTATTGCACCACCCGTACAATAATTTTGAACCGGTTATTCAATTATTGGAGCAAGCAGCTGAAGATTCTCAAGTTCTAGCTATTAAAATCACACTTTATCGCATTTCGAAAAATTCGCGAATCGCTAGTGCTTTGTTGCGTGCAGCGGAAAATGGCAAACACGTTTCTGTCTTGTTTGAAGTGAAGGCACGTTTTGATGAAGAAAATAATATTCGAGAGGCGACCCGTTTACAGAAAGCGGGTTGTTTCGTGATTTATGGGATACCTGGATTAAAAACACATACCAAATTATTGCAAGTCATCCGGAATGAGGGGAAACATGTGATGAGTTATGCCCATTTATCTTCGGGTAATTACAATGAGGATACCGCCAAACTCTATACTGATTTAGGCTTATTAACAACAGATTCACGTATCACGCAAGATATCTCCGAATTTTTCAATGTAATTACAGGCCATTCAATGCCTACGCATTACGAGCATTTGATTACGGCTCCGCGGGATATGCGTAATCGCATCATTGAGATGATTGAAGAGGAAATCGAAAATCATCAGCAGGGAAAACCCGCAGGAATTTGTTGGAAAATTAATTCTCTACAGGATTTGGAAACCATGGAGGCATTATATAAAGCCTCAAAAGCGGGTGTCCCTGTTTTGTTAATAATTCGTGGAATTTGCTGTATTCGGCCTCAGCGGCCAGGTTTATCGGATAATATTTTCATAAAGTCTATTGTTGGAAATTATTTAGAACATACGCGTCTATATTATTTCCATCGTGGAGGTGAGCCAAAAGTTTATGGAGGATCTGCGGATGTGATGGTACGTAGTTTTGACCGACGAATAGAATCGCTTTTTGAATTGGTAAATCCACGTGCCAAAAACATGGCCATAACTATTTTAGATTGGAATTTACGTGATACTGTGAATTCTTATGAAATGCAAGAAGATGGAAATTATTGGAAGGTTGAAAGTAGTGAGCCTTTTAATATCCATGAAGCTTTTTATCAAATTGCTGAGGAAGATTTACTAGAACAACTTACCTTTGAAAAATATACCGTCAATTTGACGCAAACGGAGAATTAATTTACACCAACAACATACAAATGGAAAGATTTACAGGCTTATTGGGGATTGTCTTAATTTTAGGTGTTTCCTTTTTAATGTCCAATAACCGTAAGGCAATTAATTATCGCACAGTTGGCGTAGGCCTCTTGCTTCAGGTGGGATTAGCGGTATTTATTTTAAAAACGGAAACAGGGCAAGCTACCTTTCAATGGTTAGGGGATTCCATTAATACTTTGTTGGGCCAAGCAGATAAAGGTGCACAATTCGTTTTTGGTTCTTTAGTCGATCGTAAATTGATGTCACAAGCTTTTGGCTCAGGGAATGATTATATTTTCTTTTTCAAAGTAGTTCCTACCATCATTTTTGTGGCAGTTTTGGTAAATATGTTTTATCATTTGGGCGTTTTGCAGCGTGTCGTTTCAACCATGGGCAAAGGTGTTCACTGGTTGATGGGCGTGAGTGGGGCGGAGGCCTTGTCCAACGTTGCATCGACATTTGTAGGTCAAGTGGAGGCTCAAATCATGATAAAGCCCTATCTGAAAAATATGACGAATTCGGAATTGATGGCCTCTATGACGGGATCTTTTGCTTGTATTGCGGGTGGCGTTATGGCCGTTTATATTTCCTTAGGTGTACCAGCGGCTTATTTATTAGCCGCTAGTTTAATGGCTGCTCCTGGTGCTTTGGTGATTTCTAAAATCATGTTCCCTGAAACAGAGAAGTCGGAGACCCAAGGAATGGTCAAAATGGATATAATCAAGACACATGCAAACCTTGTGGATGCGATTGCAGCTGGGGCGAGTGAAGGATTGAAAGTGGGGATGAATGTGATTGCGATGTTGATAGGATTCATTGCCTTAATTGCATTAGTCGATTTGGGTTTAGGGCACATCGGTTCATGGATTAATTTGCCTGAGCTTTCTATGAACTTGATTCTCGGAAAAGTATTCTCTGTATTTGCCTTTGCGATGGGAGTTCCCGCACAAGATGTGGAAGTGGCAGGTGCATTAATGGGTAAAAAGATGGTTGTGAATGAGTTTGTTGCCTATTTGGATATGGTTCATTTGAAAGAAACCTTGGATCCTAAAACCATTGCGATTACAAGTTTTGCTTTGTGTGGGTTTGCCAATTTTTCTTCAGTTGCCATTCAAATCGGTGGTATTGGTGAATTAGCGCCATCTCGTCGTTCTGATTTGGCAAAACTGGGTTTCAAAGCATTGATTGCGGGAACCTTAGCCTCTTATTTGTCAGCAACCTTGGCCGGATTATTATTGTAATATGCGCATAGATCCCGAAACCGTCGAGCGAATAAAGCAAACGGCTGCTGTGGCAGACGTGATTGGGGAATATGTAACGATTAAAAAGAAGGGGGCCAACTACTGGGCTTGTTGTCCGTTTCATGGAGAGAAGACCCCCTCATTTTCCATTTCGCCGAGCAAGGGAATTTATAAGTGTTTTGGTTGTGGTAAAGCGGGTGATTCGGTCCGATTTATCATGGATATTGAGGGCCTTGGCTATGGCGAAGCTTTAAGGCATTTGGCAAAAAAATACGGCATTGATATTCAGGAGGAGGAGATGACGGATGACCAACTCTTGCGCCAAAATGAGCGGGAGAGTTTATTGATTATTTTAGAATATGCCAAAGAGTTTTTTAAGAAACAATTAACGGAAACCGACGAAGGGCGATCGATTGCCTTGCCTTATTTTAAGGAACGTGGATTTTCGGACGCCACCATTCACGCATTTGATTTAGGCTATAGTCCGGAAGGCTGGGACATCTTTTTGAAGACAGCTATTAAGCATGGTTTTAGTCAAGAAATAATTGAAAAGGCGGGTTTAGTGACGAATAAAAACGATGATGGAAAGGTCTATGATCGTTTTCGGAATCGGGTGATTTTTCCTATTCATAGCGTTGCTGGGAAAGTAATTGCCTTTGGTGCACGGATTCTAAAATCTGATGCAAAGAACCAAGCCAAATACCTCAATTCCCCAGAAACTGTCGTTTACCACAAGTCGGCAACGCTTTATGGTATTGCTCAGGCGAAAAATGAAATCCGACAAAAAGATGTCTGTTACCTAGTAGAAGGCTATACAGATGTGATATCCTTGCATCAGGCGGGAATTAAAAATGTCGTGGCATCCTCAGGAACCTCCTTGACGATCGAACAGATTAAATTGATTGGTCGCTTTACGAATCATGTCACGGTACTTTATGATGGAGATTCTGCAGGAATCAAGGCCGCCTTGCGTGGGATGGATTTGATTCTAGAAGAAGGTTTACAAGTTAATCTGGTTGTTTTCCCAGCGGGACAGGATCCGGATTCCTATGTTCGTTCCATTGGCTCCGAGGCATTTGTTGACTATATTCAAAAAGAAGCACGGGATATTATCTCCTTTCAGGCGAATCTTTTCATGAAGGAGGCGGGCGACGATCCCTTTAAAAAATCGGAGTTGATCAAGGAAATGGTCCAAAGTATCTCAAAGATACCGGATGCCATCCAGCGGAGTTTGTTTATTCAAAAGACATCTCAATTGATGCGATTGGAGGAAGATGTGTTGTTGGCCGAAATGAATAAGCTGCACTTGAAGAAGGTGCATCAAAAATCTCAGCCAACTTTATCACCTCAGAATGAAGCAGAACTACAAGCATTATTTGAGCCTGGGCCGGAGGTCGATGCACCCGTGGAAGTTCAGAATTTGGCCTATTATCAGGAACTTGAGTGCATGCGCTTGTTGGTCAATTACGGTCATCTCGAAATCAGTCCTGAAAAAGCACCTGGTGTAAGTTTGTTGCAATATTTGCTTCATGAATTGGAAGAGGTGCATTTCCAAACGCCATTATTCAAAGGGATTATGGAAACTTGTCGGTCGGAATTTGCCCGCGGGATTATCCCAGAACCGGCCTATTATTTGCACCATTCGGAAGAAGAAGTTCAGCGATTCGCGATTGATGCTTCGTCGGATAAACATGTTTTATCGACGGTTTGGCGTGATCGTCATGAAATTAAGGTGAAGAAAGACGAGGAGCTGTTGGAGGATTTCGCTTACAAAAATATATTGCGTCTGCGAAAGGTTTACAATGACCAGCATATCAAAGATGTGATGGATCGGATGGATCAATATGCAGGGGATCCGAACGAAATGAATGATTTATTGCTTGAATTCATTCATTTGAAGGAAATTCAGAAAAATATATCCCAAGAGTTGGGTACAGTTATCGAAAAATAGTGTATTTTCGCCTCGTTAAAATGAAAAGAATCCTCTCCATAATGCTATTGTTTGTTCTCCTGTATCAGGCGGGTGGATTTGCATTGCGCTATATGGCCTCGGATTCAGATTCATTTGTGGCAGGCGAGACGATTGTCGTTGAATTGCCTATTTCATTGCCATATCCTACCGATTGGGATGCTCCTCAAGCAGTTTCGGGGGAAATTCGTCAAGGGGATAATTTTTACCAGATGAAAGACCAACAGGTTGTTGATGGTAAATTGGTAACGACCTTAGTTTCTGATCAAAATGCCCGGGATCGTTTTTTTGATTTAGCCGCTCAGGTAAATGAGCACATGTCGGATGAACCCGATAAGACTCCTGCTAAGTCCAAGTTAATCAATACCCTCGTAAAAGAATATTGTGCGCATGCGTCTGCATGGGTTCTTTATATTATGGAATGGCATCAGCCAACCTCTCACTCAACGGAAAATGTTTTAGCGACTTCGTCGTATTCGTTTGAGTTCTTTTCCCCTCCGCGGCAAGCTTAAATTTTCTCGATACAACATTAATTACCCTTGATTTTTCTATCCAAGGGAAAACTTACCCGTATTTAAAAATTTAAGCAAAATGAAAAAATATATCTTAGCACTCCTTTTGGTAGGAGTTGTGTCTTCTGTCGTTATTGGTCAAGGTTGTGTCGCTGTGCGTCACATGAGTTGTTCTGTAGGGACGGGTGCGAATTCAAATTCGATGATGCATCCAGGTCAATGGCAAGTTTCCATGGGTTTTCGTAGTCTTCATTCGTATAAGCATTTTGTGGGGGCTGATCATCAGCCGCAACGCGAAGCGGCGGGGACGAATGTGATTAATGACCAACAAGCATTTGATTTTGGTGTCAGTTATTCCTTTACAGATCGTTTTTCTGTAGCATTTAATTTGCCCTTGACATTTAATGATCGTACTTCATTATATGAACATTATGGGAACGCATTGGCTGGAAATCCACTTCAACAGCGATTTGAAACGAATGCGAATGGTATTGGTGATGCGCGTATTACAGCTTCATATTGGGTATTGGATCCCATGAAACATATGAAAGGGAATTTTGCTGTGGGTTTGGGAATTAAATTACCAACGGGCAATTATAACGTGCAAGATGAATTTCATCGTCGCAAGTCGGATGGAACAGATTATACGATTTCCAAAGCCGTGGATCAGTCGATTCAATTAGGGGATGGTGGCGTAGGTATTAATTTAGAGGTTCAAGGATACCAACAACTTTTCACCCGTACGTCCTTGTATTTCAATGGATTTTATATGTCCAATCCACAGAATGTGAATTCTACATCCAATGTAGCTCCTGATAAAACAGTGACGGATGAAATGGTGCATTATATGTCTGTACCTGATCAATATGCTGGTCGAGTAGGCTTGAATTACATCGTATCTGCCAAAGCAGGAATTGGAGCAACTTTAGGTGCTCGTATTGAGGGAGTTCCTGCTTATGATTTAATAGGAGGGAGTGATGGATTTCGCCGTCCTGGATTTATTTTTTCAGTAGAACCAGGGTTGAGTTATTCTACTGCGAAAAATACTTTTTTCGTTTCGGTTCCGGTAGCGACCCAACGTAATCGTATTAAAAGTGCGAATGACTGGTTAAGAGGGAAGCATGGGGATGCAGCCTTTGCTGATTATTTTATCTCGGCTACTGTGACACATCGTTTTTAATAACGAATGTACATCAGTTGCCAAATTGTTGTTTATTTTATACTAGTTAAATTGTCTTATTATGGTAACGATAAGTAAAAATAGAATGCATGCACTTGTTTCAGCAGCATGGATGAATCGCGCGATGATTGCGATTGTATATGTATGGTTTGGATCCTTGAAGATCATTGGCGTCTCCCCGGCAGAGGGTCTTGTGACGAAGCTGTTTGATCTAACATTATCACCATTTATGAGCATCCAGCAATTTTTGATTTTGTTGGGTGGCGCCGAGTGTCTGATTGGTTTGTTGTGGTTATTCCCACGCATAAGCAAATGGGCGTTCTGGATCATGGTTGGGCATTTGTTCACAACATTTTTACCTGTTTTATTATTGCCAAATGAGACCTGGCAATCGTTTTTTGCCTTGACTTTAACCGGCCAATACATTATCAAGAATGTGGTATTGTTATCAGCGGCTTGGTTTATTTATGTTTTTTCAGAAAATTAGTGGTGGGGGTAAACGCTGCCGGGGTCAACGACCCCGGCAGCGTTACTCTTTTTTCCCTTCAAGCTCAAATAAAAACCCCTTATCCACGCGAATAAGGGGTTTTTATTATTAATTCGAATAATTCGATTTATGACTATAGGCCTAAAATCTTCTTATTGAGCTCCTCATCTGCTCCCGTTCCAGCGAAATCATCGAACACTTTTTCGGTCGCCTTGATGATATGGCTTGAAATAAATGGTGCTCCTTCTGTAGCTCCTTGAACCGGATCCTTGATGCAACATTCCCATTCTAAAACAGCCCAGCCGTCATAGCCGTATTGCGTTAATTTAGAGAAAATGCTTTTGAAATCGACCTGGCCATCGCCCAATGAACGGAAACGTCCCGCGCGGTTGATCCAAGATTGATATCCTCCATAGACACCTTGTTTGCCCGTTGGGTTAAACTCCGCATCCTTCACATGGAACATTTTGATGCGCTCATGGTAGAAGTCTATATATTGCTTGTAATCCAATGCTTGTAAGACAAAGTGAGATGGGTCATACAATAAATTCGCACGTTTGTGGCCCTTAACCTCATCTAAAAACATTTCGAATGTTACACCATCATGCAAATCTTCGCCTGGGTGAATCTCATAGCATAAATCCACACCACATTCGTCGAAAGTATTCAAAATTGGCAACCAACGGCGCCCTAATTCCTTGAATCCTTGCTCAACCAATCCTGCGGGACGTTGGGGCCACGGATAAACCGTGTGCCACATTAACGCGCCTGAAAACGTTGCATGAGCATTCAATCCTAAGTTTTGAGACGCTTTTGCCGCATATTTTAATTGCTGAATTGCCCATTCCGTCCGCGCCTTTGGATTTCCTTTGACAGAATCTGGTGCAAAACCGTCAAATCCCAAGTCGTATGCTGGATTAACAGCCACTAATTGTCCTTGTAAGTGGGTCGATAATTCGGTGATTTGTAGGCCTTTGGCGGCCAACATTCCCACGATTTCATCGCAATATGTTTTTGATTCCGCGGCTTTTTGCAAATCGATGCAACGAGAATCCCAAGAAGGTATTTGAACGCCCTTATATCCCAAGGATGCCACCCATGTCGTGATGCTATCCAAGGTATTGAAGGGAGCTTCATCTCCCATAAATTGTGCCAAAAATATCGCTGGCCCTTTAATCGTATTCATAGTTTGATCAGGTTTAAATTTTCACCCACTTTTGTGAACGTGTACTATCTAAAATACGCTCGCAAATTAATAACTCGCGGTATCCGTCGGCAAAAGTTGGGTATTTGGGATTTTCTGGTTGCTTGCAAGCCTCAACAGCCGCGTAAACTTC
>CAYHOB010000024.1:0-12579 GCA_964358165.1 uncultured Aquirufa sp. | reverse complement strand
AGCAGATGTCAGTAATCAGTCGCTAGTCGCTAGTCGCTAGTCTGGAGGGATCCAACAATTCTTAACTCTTAATTCTTAACTCTTAATTCCTTTCCACTTTTGACATCACAATTCCCCGATTCGTCGTTTAGGTGATTTATTTTATTTGCAACATTGTTGCAAATGCGATATTTGCCTATCTTTGTAAGCTAAATTAATAAGATGTATAAGTATTTGAGCTTATTTCTGGTTTTTAGTTTGTTTTCTTGTATTCACGGCGAGGAGATGGAACCTTCTGATGATAATGAATTAATAACCACTTTTAAACTTGTTTTTACTCCACAAACTGTCGAAGAAAATGAGACTCCCTTGGTATTTTATTGGAGAGATACGGAAGGTGATGGAGTAGTCGACCGCCTAGATCCTATCGTATTGAATAACAATACACAATATGACTTACAAGTTCAATTATTTGATGAAACAAAGTCCCCGCGCGTAGATATCACAAAGTCAATTATCGAAGAGGCTGATGTGCACCTATTTGTGTATAAAATACAGCCAGCTTCACTGATTAAATTAACTATTAAAGATCGAGATTCGAAAGGTTTAGCGCTCGGTTTACGCGGTGATGTTAAAACAGGAGCAAAAGGGAATGGGAAAATGCGTGTATTACTTAAACATCAACCGCCCGTAAATGGGCAAAGCGTTAAAAATGGCCTAGAAGAGCCAGGTAGTACAGATGTTGATATTGAATTTATTCTTTCTATTAAATAATTAGCGATATGTCTAAATACGTTCGCGTAAAGCAAATGATTCCGGTAGAAAGATTAGGGGTGTTCTTATCTTTTCTTTGCGCAATTCATTGTTTAACGATGCCTTTCGTTGTTTTTTTCGCACCTTATATTTTAGGGAGTCTTGCATTTTCGTCTACAATAGAATGGATATTGGTTTTATCAAGCTTTGGTTTGGCGGCCTATATTTTGATTTTAGACTATCAAAAACACAAGCGCCTTAAACCGCTCTATTTTTTAGGGATTGCTTTAGGCCTAAAAGTCTTGGAGGTCAGTTTGGGTAATCAATCTTTTAATTGGATTTTTGGAGTTCTATTAGGTGCTACTGTCGCTTACGCATATTGGGTAAATTATAAGCATAAATCGGCCTGTACGTGCAAAATGAAAGCCTCCTAAGGCTATTTTTCGCTTAGGTTTATTTATCTTTACTTCGTTTTATACTGTATAAGCCAACAAATTTGTGAGTACTTTTCAATCTTCGATCTATGAACCGGTAATTGGCCTCGAAATACATGCCCAATTACAAACGGATTCCAAAATATTTGCAAGTGATCCGGTTCGCTTTGGTCAAGATGCGAATACCCTTATTTCACCTATTACCCTTGGACACCCAGGAACACTTCCGCACTTAAATAAAAAGGCGGTCGAGTTTGCCATTAAAATGGGGTTCGCTCTAGGTTCCGAAATTGCCCGTTGGCAAAATTTTGACCGTAAAAACTACTTTTACCCCGATCTTCCAAAAGGCTATCAAATAACACAAGACAAAACCCCCATTTGTATCGGAGGATCCATCCAAGTTCATTTAGCTGATGGGCTGAAAGTATTGCCTTTTCACCACATTCACTTGGAGGAGGATGCCGGAAAATCGCTACATGAGGGGGATAATCCCTATAGTTTTATTGACTACAATCGGGCTGGAACGCCACTAATTGAAATGGTTACCGAACCCGCGATTCATTCAGCAGAAGAAGCCTTTGCCATGGTGTCTGAAGTACGTAAATTGGTTCGATACCTAGGTATTTGTGATGGAAATATGGAAGAGGGATCCCTGCGTGCGGATGTGAATATTTCACTGCGCCCCAAAGGTACCTTTACCCTAGGAACAAAAGTTGAAATTAAAAACATGAATTCCTTGCGTAATATTCAACGGGCCATTGAATATGAGTGCCACCGACAAGAAGAGGCCCTTCTGAATGGGGAGAAACTTATTCAAGAAACGCGCACTTTTGATGCACATACGGGTAAAACACATAGTATGCGTGTCAAAGAAACCATGAATGACTATCGCTATTTCCCAGAACCAGATTTGGCCCCCTTGGAAATTTCAGAAGCATGGCTCTCGGATATTCGTTCCATGATGCCTACCCTGCCTTGGGAGCAAGAACATAAGTTCATCGAACAATTTCAATTATCGGACTATGATGCACATTTCTTAGCCGAAACACGTGAAATGGCCCTATATTTTGAAGCGGTAACCGAATATACCCAGGCATATAAATCCGTGGCCAACTGGCTTATGGGCCCTGTGAAATCACATTTGAATGAAAAAGGGCTACACATCAATGAGTTTGAGTTTAGGCCAAAACAGTTAGCTGAATTGGTTGATTTAGTTGAAAACGGGACAATTACACATAATTTGGCTGTACATCAACTCTTTGCACTTTGCTTGGCATCGCCAACGAAAGCACCTAGTCAAATCGTGGACGAACAGGGTTGGCTTAATCAAGATTCAACAGACGAATTGCCTACTTTTGTCGAGGCCGCGCTCGCTGCGTTTCCAGATAAAATCAAGGAATATCATCAAGGGAAAAAAGGACTTATTGCCTTGTTTATTGGCGAAGTGATGAAGCGTTCCAAAGGAACTGCGGATCCGAAACGCGTGAATCAATTAGTGAGTGAAGCACTCCAACAACATAAATAAATGAAGCAACTGCTTATTTTTTTAGGTGTATGTTTGGCCTATCTGGGTCATGCACAGGAATTCGAATTGAGCGTTCGGGCGAATCAGGTTGTGCCTCAAAAGAAAGTTTATTTGGAGTGGATTAATGGCCGAGGACAAGCTATTAAGGTGGATTCATTAATGCCAAATGCTCAAAATCAAGTTGTTTTTAAAGGGAAAGTACTTGATCAAGGGGGTTTTTATTTACTAAACTTTTTTGATGTCCCTAATCCTCAGAAAGTTTTGGTGATACTCGAAGGCGGAGAGCGGATTTTTGTTCAGGCGGAAGGTATTAATATGCCAGAAAAGGCGGGTTCTTTTCAGATTCAGAGCGAATCACCCAACATTATTTTCATGAACCAGTTGTTTGCCTTAACAAATGTATTACAAGCTAAAGTTGCCGTATGGACAAAAGAATTACAAGAGAAACCTGGCGAACAAGCAAGAATTCAAGCCGCATTCGAAAAGGCCCAACAGGAACAATTTGCTAAAATAAAGGCGCTAATTCCTGGCATGGGGACGCACTTGGTCGCTTTGTGGGCAACAAATTTTTTACCAGCCGACAAGGAAATGGCTGTATTGGAGGAGATTGGGGAGCGCTTTCGTAAAGCCAAACCGAATCACCCACAAGTCAAACCGTTTTTAGAAAACTTAAAGCGCCTGAAAGGTGTTAGCATCGGTTCGGATGCGCCTGAAATTGCCTTGCCTACCCCCGCTGGACCTATTATGCGACTGTCGGATTTACGCGGAAAATATGTGTTGATTGATTTCTGGGCGAGTTGGTGCGGACCTTGTCGGCGCGAAAATCCCAATGTCATCAAGACTTATGCCACCTACAAAGACAAAGGCTTTGAGATTTTTGGTGTGAGTCTTGATCAAGAGAAATCGGCATGGATAAATGCCATTGCTAAAGATCAATTAACATGGCCACATGTTTCCGACTTACAATATTGGAACTCGGTGGCTGCTCAAGCGTATCAAGTTTCATCGATTCCGATGACATTTTTGTTGGACCCTCAAGGCAAGGTTATTGCCAAAGGTCTTCGAGGGGAATCCTTAAATCAATATTTAGCAAATCTTTTTTCAAAATAATCACATGAAAATCGCAATCATTGGATGTGGAAATATGGGTATGGCATTTGCCAACTCATTTATTCAATACAATTTAGTTCAAAAGGAAGATCTTTTGTTGATTGAAAAGAATCAAGAACGAGGAGCTGTCCTACAAGATCAAAAAGCGGGGGTTGTGGTTGATACAATTTCAGATAAAATTTCTGGTGTAGATTTGGTTATTTTGTCGGTTAAACCGCAAGATTATGCGAGTGTGGCCAATGAATTGTCAGACTTGTTGCAATCGAATCAGATTGTTTTATCCATCATGGCTGGTATTCCAATTGCTCATTTGCAAGCATCCTTGAAGCATGATCTAATTGTTCGGGCGATGCCGAATACACCAGCCATGTTGGGCATGGGGATGACCGCATTTGCGGCGGCGCCAGCTGTGGGTTTGGCAGATGTTCGTAAGGTAGAAAATTTAATTAATTCAACCGGACGTGCGGTTTTCTTAGAAGATGAGTCCTTGATCAATGCGGTCACGGGATTAAGTGGAAGTGGGCCTGCATATTTCTTTTATTTGATTAAATCAATGATTGATGCAGGGGTTGCGATGGGCTTTGATCCCGCGATGTCAGCGTTGTTGGTCAAGCAAACAATGTTGGGTTCGTATCATTTGATGCAGACAAGCGATAAGTCTTTGGATGAATTGATACAAGCTGTTGCTTCTAAGGGAGGAACGACAGAAGCGGCCTTGAAAACATTTGCAGAATGCCAGGTAGGCGAAGGACTTCAAAAAGGAATTATTGCTGCTCGTGATCGTGCAGAGGAATTAGCGAAGTAATTGAATCAGTGACTCTTCGTTTAGTACTTGGCTGATAGCTTCGCCATTAGGGGATGAATTCGGATTTGTGCTAGCAAATAATTGTTCAATCAACGCATTCATTTCAAGTTCATTTAACCTTTTTTGATGATAACGTGATGCGGATCGATTAGCCATTGTTTGTGCAATTTTTTCTGCTCGATGGGCACTTAAATCAGTTGAAGCATGCTTTAGCTGCTCTAAAATACCCTCTAACAGTGTCTGCCCATCTTCATCACCTATTTCAGAGGGCACTCCTACGATTTCCAGTTGGCCCATTGAATTTGTCTGTAATCTGAACCCTAAATCATTAATCTCTTCTGTGATTTCTTGAAGTAAAAGTTGGTCTGCTGGATTAATATCAAGTATTTTAGGGAATAGCATTTGTTGGGAGGCCCCATTTTTTCGCTGTAAATTATCCATGAATTGATCATATAGAACGCGCTGATAGGCACGTTTTTGATCAATTAACAATAATCCACTCGATATACTTAATGCAATAAATTTATTCAATACTTGTACTGACTGAAAGTTTGACTGTGCACTTTGCAACTCCGGTCTTTCGTTGGCCTTACTTTGAACGGTTTTTAGTTCGTTCATGGCTGAAGGGAAAAGAGCAGATTGGCTTAGGGGTGCTTGTTGTTCAAACGCATCGATGTTGTTTTGCAATCCTTCGTATAATTTTTTCCAAGCGTCTTGAACAGGTTTGGGTTTATAACCCGAATCGCTGTAAGCGGAATGAGGCTCTTGACGGGTAGTGGAGCTTTGAGATGAATGGAAATTCACATTGCTTTCAAAGTCCAAGGATGGTATTAGGTTATGAATGCTCAGCGTCTTCCGGACTGTGGATTGAATAATGGCGTAAATGGACCTTTCGTCTTCGAATTTGATCTCCGTTTTCGTAGGATGGACATTGATGTCAATGTGCGCCGGATCGATGCTTAGAAATAAAACATAAAAGGGGAAGGCCCCATCGGGCAGAAGGCGCTCATAAGCGCTCATGACGGCGTGGTTTAGGTAGGCATTCTTGATGTAGCGATCATTCACAAAGAAGAATTGTTCGCCTCGGGTTTTTTTGGCATGTTCAGGTTTCCCCACATAGCCTTTTATGGAAACATAACTCGTATTTTCTTCACAAGCAGCTAATTGTTCCCGGTAAGTTTTTCCAAAAAGGTCAACAATCCGTTTGCCTAATTTCTCAGGAGGGAGGGCATAAGTTTCTTGGTCGTTTTGGATGAAGGAAAATTTTATTTCGGGATGTGCTAAAGCGATTCGTTGGAATTCATCCAGGATATGGCGAATTTCAACGGGATTAGATTTAAGGAAGTTTCTGCGGGCAGGGATGTTGTAAAATAGATTTTTAACGGCTATAGATGTTCCTTGCGCAGCATGAATACTTTCTTGGCCTTTTAGTACAGATCCATCGATTTTAATACAAGTTCCAAGTTCGTCATTTAAGCGTCTTGTTTTTAATTCAACCTGAGCGACAGAGGCGATTGAAGCCATTGCTTCACCTCGAAAGCCCATGGTTTTGATGCTGAATAAATCTTCTGCTCGGCGAATTTTTGAAGTTGCATGGCGTTCGAAACACATGCGGGCATCCGTTTCTGACATGCCGCATCCATCATCGATGACCTGTACGATGCCCTTCCCCGCATCTTTAATGATCAATTGAATACTTGATGCCCCTGCGTCGATGGCATTCTCCATGAGTTCCTTGACGACGGAGGCAGGTCTTTGCACGACTTCCCCTGCCGCAATTTGATTAGCAATAGCATCGGGGAGGAGTTGGATAATGTCGCGCATGTTTTTTGTGTTCAAGGTGCAAATAAACCAAAAAAAAGGGAATGTTGCCATTCCCTTTTTTTAAAATCAGGTAATTGAATTATTTCAATTCAACTTCAGCACCAGCTTCTTCTAAAGATTTCTTCAAACCTTCAGCTTCGTCTTTAGATACACCTTCTTTAACTGCTTTTGGAGCAGCATCTACTAAGTCTTTAGCTTCTTTCAAACCTAAACCAGTTAAGTCTTTCACTAATTTAACGATCGCTAATTTGTTAGGACCAGAAGCTTTCAAGATTACATCGAAAGATGTCTTCTCAGCAGCAGCCTCACCACCGTCAGCGCCACCAGCTGCAGGACCTGCAACCATAACAGCACCAGCAGCAGCTGGTTCGATACCGTACTCATCCTTAAGGATAGTAGCTAATTCATTTACTTCTTTTACAGTTAAGTTCACTAATTGCTCAGCGAACGCTTTTAAATCTGCCATTGTTTGAAAATTTAATTGTTAAGAATTAATTATTTGTTGGAGCTAAGCTCCGATTAAACGTGTTAAAATTATTCAGGACGCTCAGACAATGTCTTAACGATACCAGCCAATTTCTTCTCACCACTAAGCAATGCTGAAACAACATTTTTAGCAGGCGATTGCAATAAGCCAATAACTTCTCCAATCATCTCGTTTTTCGACTTGATGTTCTCAAGGGCTGTTAATTGATCTTCACCAATGTACAAGCCGCCTTCGATGGAAGCACCTTTGAATTTGATTTTATCTTTTCCAGCTGCTTTTTTGAATTCTTTGATCAACTTAGCAGGTACTTTAGCATCTTCTGGAGAGAAGATAACACCTGACATGCCAGTCAAAACTTCAGCATCAAATGGAGTATAATCGTTACCTGTTTTTGCTAGGGCTTTCGAGATTAACGTGTTTTTAAAGATTTTGTATTCCAAACCTTTTGCAAAACACAAACGACGAAATTCCGTTGCTTCGGCTACTGTTAAACCGGCTGTACTTGCAATATAGAAGTACGGAGTTGCCGCGAACTTTTCGCTCAACTCATCAATAATCTGATTTTTTTCTTCTCTTGTCATGATTACAATCCAGCTATAGATCCTTTATCAATGATGATGCCCGGAGACATGGTCGAAGATATATTGATCGATTTAACATACGTTCCCTTTGCCGAAGATGGCTTTAGTTTCAACAAGGTGTTGATAACTTCTTGCGCATTTTCAGCAATTTTATTTGCATCAAAAGAAACCTTACCGATTGAGGTATGGATAATACCAGTTTTGTCAACTTTAAAGTCGATTTTGCCTGCTTTTACTTCTTTTACTGCTTTTCCTACTTCCAAAGTTACTGTACCAGACTTTGGATTAGGCATCAGACCACGGGGTCCTAACACACGTCCCAAACGGCCTAATTTTGCCATCACTGTTGGCATTGTAATGATTACGTCGATATCGGTCCAGCCGCTCTCGATTTTTGCTATGTAATCATCCAATCCTACGTGATCAGCACCGGCTGCTTTTGCTTCCTCTACTTTATCTGGAGAACACAATACGAGTACACGTACGTCTTTACCAGTTCCATGAGGTAGGGCAACCACACCACGAACCATTTGGTCCGCTTTGCGGGGGTCTACGCCTAAGCGAACATCAATGTCCACTGAGGCATCGAATTTTGTATAGGAAATTTCCTTCAATAATGCTGCTGCTTGGTCAAGCGTATACGCTTGCGTCGCATCGTATTTTGATAGGGCTTCCTTTTTTTTCTTCGTAAGTTTTGCCATTACCTTTTAATTAAAATGTTTATTTCTGATGATTAAATCAGAACGGTTTATCACCAGAAACAGTAATACCCATTGATCTTGCCGTTCCAGCAATCATACTCATTGCTGCTTCGATTGTAAAACAGTTCAAATCTGGCATCTTCGTTTCTGCGATAACGCGAACTTGATCCCAAGTTACAGAACCTACTTTCTTCAAGTTTGGTTGTGCTGAACCTGATTTAACTTTCGCAGCATCCAATAACAAAATTGGTGCTGGAGGAGTTTTTACAACGAAATCAAACGATTTGTCTGCGTAATAAGTAATTAGGACCGGCAATACTACGCCGTTTTTATCTTGAGTACGAGCATTAAATTGCTTACAGAACTCCATGATATTTAATCCTTTCGAACCTAATGCAGGACCGATGGGTGGTGAAGGATTGGCTTGGCCACCTTTGCATTGAAGCTTAACGTAACCAGCTATTTCTTTTGCCATGTTAAAACATCGTTTATTTAGTGAAATTAGAGGTTTTTCTGCCAATAAGGGTGGAAGCTTCCTTATCTGAATCCCCTCCGGGTGACTTTCCTGTGTAACAATACATTCCAGCCCATTATGCCTTTGAAATTTTCAAATGACGTAATGCCGCTTTTTAAACGGACTGCAAAATTAAGGGAAAATTTGTAGAATGCAAACGAAAAGGGCAAGAAAATGTTTGAAATTAGATTTTCTTGAAAATCATCTCATAGAAATCGCCAAATCCATGCTTGATCGTCATTTCTACTTGATACCCATTCGCTACCAATAGCGCTTGAATGGTGTCAAATGAATCCAAGGCCTGGTACATGTCATCTTGGTGATTTTCGATTTGGATACGATCGATTTGGCAGTTTGTTATAGGGAAAAGACCTTGTAGGCATTTTAATTCATGTCCCTCGGTATCAATTTTCAACAAATCAATGTGCTCAATCGCGTGTGCTTGTATATAATCGTTTAAGGAAATTGCCTCTATTTCAAGGACTTCACTGATGATTTCAGAGGGTTTTACTCCCATCACTTGCGCCTTTTTTGCTAAATATTTACTGTCTAGATTCAGAGGCTCAAAGGATGAAGTTAAGTCTAATTTGTTAATGTAAAATGTTAGCACTTGTTTTGCATTCGATGCCCCCTTATTTACCAGCGTTATATTGTTGACGCCATGATATTTTTGCTTTAATTGTTGAAACAAATTTGGGTTCGGTTCAAAGGATGTAATGTGTGCGGTGGGACGTAATGACAAAAAGAAATCAGCTGATTGCCCCTTATTTGCACCTACATCGAATATGATGGGATTAGCTGGCAGTACTTTTTGGTAAAAGCGCTTTAGCTTAGGGTAGAATAGAATAGCTTCGTTGAGCTCAATTAAATAAGTAATTAGTTTGATCCGACTAATCATGCGATTCCTGATTTTATTAAAAAAAAACCCTGGAGTCCAGGGTTTCATATTTAATCGACGTAATATCTTACTTTTCTACTTGTGAATAGTTCAACTCTAATGGAGTATTGCGGCCAAAGATCTTAACCATAACCGATAGTTTTTTACTATTCTCGTGAATTTCTTCAACAGTACCCTCAAAGGAAGCAAATGGTCCGTCAATCACACGAACTGTTTCGCCTTTGATGAAGCTGATTGATGCATATTCTTCTACCGCTGCTGCCTCATCAACCTTGCCTAAGATACGATTTACTTCGCTTTGGCTCATCGGTACAGGTTTCTTAACGATTACTTTCGTCTTTTTTGCTTTCCCACCTTCAACCTTAGTAACTTCTATTTCCTCGTTGTTAGCTTGTAAGAAACCGATCACACCTGGTGTTGAAGTCAAAATGTGACTAACCTCACCAGCCAAATCAGCCTCCACCATGATGTATCCCGGAAATAAGTTCTTCTCACGAATGACTTTTTTCCCTTTACGGATTTCGTAAATTTTTTCAGTTGGGATAAGAATTTGTGGAACAGAATCTGACACACCTTGGCGTGCAAGCTCATTTTCCATATAGGTCTTTACCTTTTTTTCCTGCCCTGAGATTGCTCTCAATACGTACCATTTAGTCTCTGCCATGGAAATTGCTTTTTAGGATTGGGTTACCCCTGTTAAAATGAACTATAGAATAAATCCAATCCAGATTTAAACGCCAAATCTACGACTCCTACCAATATGGCAAAAATCAATGAGGCAACTAAAACTAATACAGAACTTGATTGCAAGTCTGTGAATTTAGGCCAAGTAACGTTTTCCGTAACTTCTACCCAAGATTCTTTAATCAATGATGTAAAACTGCTCATAATTTACCGATTATCGGTTTTTGTTAATTTCGTTGCACGGGCACAAGGATTCGAACCCTGACCAAAGGTTTTGGAGACCTGCATACTACCATTATACTATGCCCGTAGAAAGGATTGCAAATTTAGATAAAAAAACCTAATTAACAAACCCCTCCTTGTTTTATTGATTTTTTACCACTGTGAATAAATGGTTGGTTCTAAAAACCGACGAACCGTGCGTGAATGGCTGTTAGCATAACGGGGGTCATTAACTATGCGTTTCCAATCCGCATCCGAACCAAATTTTGCCCAATTCGCATCGCGCTCTGCCATGTTTTCAAAGGCTACCATATACGTTAAGCAGGGCGTATTTTCTCCTGCCATCACCTCGCCAAAAAACACATTGTGCAAGCCCACTCGATCAAATATTTTCAGTTCATCCGCATTAAACATGTCTACTTTTCTGCGCAATGCATCCTCATTGTATGCCTCATAAGTGCGCCATTCGTAAATTCTACTTGGGTTTGTTACGGGCAACTTCATGCTAGGATGACCCGAAAAACCCTTGGCCAAATAGGTGCTAATTTTCTCATATAACGGTTTCTCTAAACCCACTTGTTCAAAATAGGGCTTCGACACTTCTTGGTAGTTGGCATCTTTCTCCAGCGCATCCTTATATCCAGCATATGCTTCAATCGAGGCAAATGGAATGGCAACGACGACAATCGTTGGTTCTGGCTTTCCCATGTCCTTAAATACGCCGACTTTATTTACGCCGTATTTATTTAAAGCTGGGATGAGTGCTTTCGACAAGTAGTTTTCCAAAATACCCGTATTCCCACGGAACTTCATTTGATAGGTTCTGATCTCGTAGTATTCTTGGCTGTACGTGGAATAGGATAATAAGAGAACTGATAAAATGAGTAATAACTTTTTCATGAGACAATATAGGTTAAATTAAAAACGTTCAAGCCTTACGCAAGCTTTGGCAATCCTCCAAGGTTTGCCAAAGCTAAGTCAAAAGCGAAGGCTTCGCATTTCTGCTCACAAGTATACAAAAAAAAAGAGCGGTCAATGACCGCTCTTTCCCGTATAGGCTAATAAAATTAGTCTAAGATTTCAGTTACCTGACCAGCACCTACTGTACGGCCACCTTCACGAATCGCGAAACGTAAACCTTTATCCATAGCTACTGCGTTCAATAAAGTAACATCAATTGTTAAGTTATCACCAGGCATACACATTTCAACTCCTGCAGGTAAAGTAATTTCACCTGTTACGTCTGTCGTACGGAAGTAGAATTGTGGACGGTATTTGTTAAAGAATGGAGTGTGACGTCCACCTTCTTCTTTTGACAAGATATAAACCTCTGCCTTAAACTTCGTGTGAGGCTTCACTGAACCTGGCTTACAGATAACCATACCACGACGGATATCAGTTTTCTCAATACCACGTAACAATAAACCTACGTTATCTCCAGCTTCTCCACGATCTAAGATCTTACGGAACATCTCAACACCAGTTACTACTGATTTCAAGTTTTCAGCTCCCATACCTAAGATATCAACTGCCTCTCCTGAGTTAATAACACCAGTCTCAATTTTACCTGTTGCTACAGTACCACGACCTGTGATCGAGAATACGTCTTCAACTGGCATCAAGAATGCCTTATCAACATCACGCTTTGGAAGTGGAATCCAAGAATCTACTGCATCCATTAACGCTTCAATTGTAGCTACCCACTTCGCATCTCCGTTCAATCCACCTAATGCAGATCCTTGGATTACTGGAATGTTATCACCATCGAATTCGTAGAATGAAAGAAGCTCACGGATCTCCATTTCAACTAATTCTAATAATTCTGGATCGTCTACCATGTCCACTTTGTTCATGAAAACGACCAATTGAGGTACACCTACTTGGCGAGCCAAAAGGATGTGCTCACGAGTTTGTGGCATTGGTCCGTCAGTTGCAGCAACTACCAAGATAGCACCGTCCATCTGAGCAGCACCAGTAACCATGTTCTTCACATAATCCGCGTGACCTGGACAGTCAACGTGAGCATAGTGACGTGTAGCAGTTGAATACTCCACGTGTGCAG
>CAYHOB010000023.1:0-14544 GCA_964358165.1 uncultured Aquirufa sp. | reverse complement strand
GTTCAGCGCGTACTTCTGTTGGTACCTGGAAGTTTGCACCACCCACACGACGGCTCTTAACCTCGACAGATGGCATCACATTGTTTAATGCTTTTTTCCAAGTTTCTAAACCGTTTTCTTTTGTACGCTCCTCAACCTTGTCCAACGCATCATAAAAAATTGTAAATGCTGTTGATTTCTTTCCGTCGTACATTAAGTTGTTTACAAACTTAGTTACTAATACATCCTTAAATTTAGGATCTGGTAATACGTAGCGCTTTTTTGGTTTCGCCTTTCTCATGTTGTTAGTTTTTTAATTTCGACCCAACCTTCTGCCTTAACGAAGCATACTGGATCTTTCTGTTAATAAATTATTTCTTCTTACCTGTTGGAGCTGCTTGTCCTGGTTTTGGACGCTTCGCACCATATTTCGAACGAGACTGTAAACGACCAGAAACACCGGCTGTATCTAAAGCTCCACGAATGATGTGATAACGCACACCTGGTAAGTCCTTCACACGACCACCACGAATCAATACGATCGAGTGCTCTTGCAAGTTGTGACCTTCACCTGGAATGTAGGCATTCACCTCTTTTTGGTTTGTCAAACGTACACGCGCTACTTTACGCATCGCTGAGTTTGGTTTCTTTGGAGTCGTCGTGTATACACGAGTACAAACTCCTCTTCTTTGTGGACAAGAATCCAAAGCAGGTGACTTAGATTTCCAAGTCATTTGCTCACGTCCCTTGCGCACTAATTGCTGAATAGTTGGCATTTTAGCGTAATTACCTGTTTAATTATAAATTCATTTAATCCCTTATTTCGTACAGAAAACTCAATTGAATAGAGTTATCCCACACTAATGGGGGTGCAAATTTAACAATAAGAAAGACAAAACAAAACGGTTTGGCAGAAAATTATTTAAGAAAGCCCTCGATTCCAATTTCTAAACCTCGCAATTCAGCCAATCCCCGTAAGCGACCAATCGCCGTATAGCCTGGATTCGTTTTCTTACCTGCTTGTAAATCATCCAACATCCGATGCCCATGATCTGGACGGAATGGCAAGCGGTAATCCTTCCTACCTGCTGCCATTCGCTTGCGTTGCTCCTGCACCAAGCCTTTCATCACACCAAACATATCTACATCCCCATCCAAATGATCCGCCTCATGAAAATTCCCAAACTCATCCCGACGCGTCGCACGCAAATGAATGAAGTTAATTCGATTGCCCAAACGCTCCACCATTCCCACTAAATCATTGTCGGCCCGCACCCCATAACTCCCCGTACAAAAACACAATCCGTTAACATTGCTTTCATAGGCATTCAACAATTGAACGGCATCCCCTTCCGTACTCACCACGCGAGGTAAACCCAAAATAGGATAAGGAGGATCATCTGGATGTATCGATAAATTCACGCCCTCTTCCTCAGCCACCGGAGCAATCGCCCGAATAAATTCATATAGATGTTCGCGCAACTCCTTTTCACCAACGTGCTGGTAGGTATCCAATGCCTCCTGAAAGGACTTTAAGGTGAAACTCTCCTCCGAACCGGGAAGTCCTGCGATAATATTCCGAATGAGTTTAGCATGCTGCTCCTGCGTAGAGCTCTTAAACCACTTCTCTGCTCGGCCAATTTGTTCAGCCGAATGATGTTGCTCCGCTCCCGGACGTTTCAATAAAAATAATTCAAACGCGCAAAATTCTGCCGCATCAAAACGTAAGCCCGTACTCCCATCTGGAAAACGAAAATCTAAGTCAGTACGCGTCCAATCCAAAATCGGCATGAAATTATAGCAAACCAAATCCAAACCCGCCTTCGCCACATTACGTATCGATTGCTTATAATTTTCGATGTATTGAATATAATTCCCAGAGCGCGTCTTAATATCTTCATGCACAGGAATACTTTCAATGACAGACCAGGTCAATCCTGCAGCCTCAATAATAGCCTTGCGCTCCAAAATATCTTTTAATTCCCAAACTTGACCATTCGGAATCTGATGCAGAGCACTTACAATCCCTGTTGCTCCTGCTTGACGAACGTCTGATAATTTTACGGGGTCATTCGGCCCAAACCACCGCCATGTTTGCTCTAATGCCATATTTATTCTATTTTTAACTCATTACGCCGGCAGGGTCCCCCGCTACCGTTGCTAGGGTCTGCGACCCTAGCAACGGTAAACTTTTCCGGAAATTTGTTACGCTGCCGGGGATTTAACCCCGGCAGCGTAATTCTGCACCCTCCATTTTAAAACTACACTACAAAGCCCGAAAAAGAAATAACTTACTTGATAATTAATATCAGATTCCTGATAAAAAGAAAAACCTTGCCCGTAAAACGGACAAGGTTTTTGTAATCAAGCATTTATATACTTCCTTCAAAATCTGCTGGAAGAGGTGCAAAATTAGGGATTTTTTACAAAGAGCAAAACTCTATCCATTTTGATGTGCTGGTCTCAATAAATCCGTCACCGTTTTTACCGGATTAAAAGTCTCCAATGGCACCTCCACAAACAAGGTATTCCAATGCGCCATCGCACCATTCCATAAACCCGGTAACTCCTGAGCCTTCAAAGATTTTCCGTCTTTCGTCTTCTCTGTGATAAATCCAGTCATCATATCCCGATATTGTATTAAATCACAACCTCGAGTAGCACAAACCAAATCTACCGGATTAAAATGTGTTGATCCAGCAAACAAGTCCTTCTGTTCCCCATTTGACATATCTACTTGTGCTGATTCCACCAACTGCAATGTCAAATTGCCCACGGCATCCTGACACCAGAAAGGCCCTCCGCCGGGCTCTCCCGTATTCTTCACCACCCCACATATACGCGTAGGCCGACCCAATATATTCAATAATTCTGCCGCCTGTGCCTCCATAGACAAAAACGAAAAGTCGGCAGATACTTCAAAACCTAAATAGGTCTTAATTTCCAATAATGCCTCCCCTATTAATTCAGGCTTTAACTCCCCTTTCAAACGCATTTCCAAATAAGAAATCCCTTCCAAGATCCATAATAACAATCCGGCCAAAGCTTTTTTGTATTCAATCGTCGTTGACTTTAAATGATCCGGAACCACATTGTCTATATTTTTAATGAAAATGATGTCCGCCGACAAATCATTCAAATTCTCCAATAATGCTCCATGTCCTGCTGGACGGAACAACAAGGAACCATCCCCTTCTCGGAATAAACTATTATCCATATTGACCGCAACTGTATCTGTCGCAGGCTTCTGTTCCGAAAAACTAACTTCAAACTCAATCCCATAATGCGATGACCAAATCGGTGAAAGCCGTGCCACCAACTCCTCAAAACGACCTCGATGCTCCGGTGAAACCGTAAAATGCAAACGAGCCTTCTTCCCGTCAGATGCATATTCCGCAGCCTCTACTAAATGCTCTTCCAATGGCGTCCTAGCCCCACTTGGATAGCGATGAAATTTCAACAGCCCTTTGGGCAAAGAACCATATTCCATACCAGAAGCACCCAATAATTGCTTCAATACTTCAACTTCCGTTGACCCCTCAGAAGAAATCGCCTTCAACTCCTCATAAAATGCAAAAGAGTCAATTTGGTCAAAGAATAAATCAGATTCTTTATTAGGCTGGTCTGTCGCAATATATTCAAACAATGACTTAAACATCCGAGTCGCCGCACCAGAAGCAGGAACCATCTTGAGCAAATTCAATGAGCTACGGCGAGATTCAAAGCGCTCAATATGGGCAGCCAAATCTTCTGAAGAAAATCGGACAATGCCGTCACCTATCGTCGCCGACTTCTCTAAATTCATCCAAGGAAAACCCTGTTTAAAATATTCAACTTGTTGATTAATTTCTTCAGGACGAATGCCCCGAGCTGATAATTGCAATAGATCAGATGGTGTTAACATAGAATTGATTTAAAAAAATAAAAATACACGATACGCTGAATTTTCCATCATAATCAATCAGATAATTTTCAAAATAATACCCCTTACGAATCACACAACTTTATCCTTCAAGCAATTTTTGGTAGATTTGACATAAATGCATGACATCCATCACATATTGCAACAACACTGGGGATATACAAACTTCCGCCCCCTGCAACAGGATATCATTGAGTCTATACTTCAAAAAAAAGATACCTTAGCCCTGCTGCCTACGGGTGGCGGGAAATCAATCTGCTTTCAAGTGCCCGCACTTGCAATCGAAGGTATTTGCATGGTCATCACGCCACTTATTGCGCTCATGCAAGATCAAGTGGACCAACTAACCAAACGAGGAATCCCAGCCATTGCCATCTTCTCAGGCATGTCAAAGAAACAAATTGACATCGCCCTTGACAATTGCATCTATGGACAAATAAAATTTATCTACATTTCGCCTGAACGACTGAAATCCGATCTTTTTATCGAACGGGCCAAACAAATGAATGTTTCTCTATTGGTCGTCGATGAAGCACACTGCATTTCCCAATGGGGCTATGATTTCAGACCTCCATACCTAGAAATCAACCGATTTAGAGAAATCATCCCAACGGTACCCTGCATCGCTTTAACCGCTTCCGCGAATCAAGAGGTAAAACAAGATATTATTGAAAAACTGGGTTTTAAATCCCCCAATGTCTTTCAAAAAAGCTTCACCCGTGCCAACCTTTCTTACTCTTGTCGATGGGAGGAAAACAAAGACCCCCAACTCGAAAAAATGATTAAAAAAGTTGGCGGAACTTCGATCGTCTATGCAAGAAACCGTCGGAAAACTCAAGAAATTGCCAAACTCCTGCTTTCAAAAGGCATTCGAGCCGACTTTTACCATGCAGGTCTCAGCACCGATATACGCACCCAAAAACAGAATGATTGGATAAGTAATAAGATTGATTGCATCGTGGCAACGAACGCATTTGGGATGGGAATCGATAAACCAGATGTCCGTCTGGTCGTGCACATGGACCTTCCTGATACACTTGAAGCCTATTACCAAGAAGCTGGACGTGCGGGACGAGATGAGAAAAAAGCCTATGCCGTAATACTTGTAGAGGAACAAGATATCAAAGACCTACATGCCAATTGGGAGAAAACCTTTCCCTCGGCTGAAGTTCTGAAAAAAACCTACCAAGTCATCAGCAATTACCTGCAAATTGCCGAAGGTAGTGGAGAATTAAGCACCTACGATTTTGATTGGACTGAAATGGCCCGCCGCTTTCAATTACCGGCATCGGAAACTTATTTCGCCATCAAGACTTTGGAAAGCGAAGGATTACTCCTCCTTAATGATGCATTCCAAAACCCCTCGAAAATTCGCATCCAAGCAACAGCCGCTGAAGTCTATGACTTCATGATCCGAAATGAAAAATTCGAAACATTTATCAAATTCCTACTACGCCATTTTGGAGGGAATTTATATACGCAGTATATCTCGATTTCCGAAGTCAATATAAGCCAACTAATCAAAATGCCTCTAGCAGATGTTGAACGAATTCTGCAATTACTGACCAAATTTGAAATTCTGGAATACGAAAAACAATCTGGTTTACCCAAATTGACGCTGCTAACTCCACGTGCAAATGTTGAAAACCTTCCGATCATTTGGAGCGAATACCTTAGGAAGAAAGATCGTAGCCAAAGCAAAATACAGGCCATGGAAACCTATGTCCGAGCTGATAAAACCTGCAGAAACAGATTAATCACTGCTTATTTTGGAGAATCTGACCAAGCAAATTGTGGAATCTGTGATCATTGCATTCAGCGAAAAAAGGAAGCAACTGGTCGAGCTTATCCAGAAGGGATGGAAAAAGAGCGTCAATTAATTCTGAATTACCTGAAAAATGGAGCTATGTCACTCCAAGACTTAATAGAATGCCTCCGCCCATTAACACAGGCAGAGGCAGCTAAAATGATTCAATATTGCCTCGAAATGGGCGAAATCGTCTATCAATCGACAGATGTTTTGGCTTTAGCCTCATCCTGAAAAACAAATTTTACTGGATTTTTAACCTGCTGATCTAATAAGGCTATGCTTAGTACCTCCGTAGCATGTTCCACATAATGGAATTTTAAATCTGAGATATAATGCGCCTCGATTTCCTCCACATCCTTTTTATTCTTATTGCACATGATAATCTCCTTAATTCCAGCGCGTTTAGCCGCTAAAATCTTTTCTTTAATTCCCCCAACAGGTAACACTTTTCCTCGTAAGGTAATCTCGCCCGTCATCGCTAAATTCGCCTTTACTTTTCGCTGAGTCAAAGCAGAAGCAATCGCTGTCAACATCGTAATCCCAGCTGAAGGGCCATCTTTAGGTACTGCTCCTGCAGGTACGTGGATGTGCAAGTTATACTGATCAAAAATACGGTAATCAATTTGGTAATCATCCGCATGCGCCTTCAAAAAACTCAAGGCCGCCACGGCAGATTCTTTCATGACATCCCCTAATTGACCCGATAAAGTCAATTGGCCCTTACCCCGGTTCAACAAAGTTTCAATGAATAATATATCTCCTCCCACAGGCGTCCAGGCTAAGCCTGTTACGACTCCTGCATATTCGTTACTTTCATAAGCATCTTTATCAAATACTTCTTGGCCGAGCATTCGAACAACATCCACAGGTTGAATTTTACTAGGATATGTCTCCCCAATCGCAATTGATTTGGTCATTTTACGAACGACACGACCGATTTCTTGTTCCAATTTACGAACACCGGATTCTCGGGTATAACCCTCAACAAGTTTTTGAATAGCAGCATCCGACATCGTGAATGCAATTTTATCCAGGCCATGTTCCAATTTCTGCTTAGGCAACAAATGCTTTTTCGCAATTTGCACTTTTTCCTCAATCGTATATCCACTCACTTCAATAATCTCCATCCGGTCACGAAGAGCGGGATGAATCGTATCTAAATTATTAGCCGTTGCAATGAACATCACACGGGATAAATCGTATTCAACTTCCATGTAATTGTCCAAAAAGCTATTGTTTTGCTCGGGATCCAAAACCTCCAATAAAGCGGATGAAGGATCGCCGCGCTGATCTGCCCCCACCTTATCAATCTCGTCTAAGATAAATACAGGATTTGATGACCCTGCTTTCTTAATGTTTTGAATTACTTTTCCGGGCATGGCACCAATATAGGTTTTGCGATGCCCACGAATTTCCGCCTCATCACGCAAACCACCTAAGGCCATACGAACATATTTACGACCTAATGCTTTCGCAATGGAACGCCCTAATGAAGTTTTACCAACTCCCGGAGGGCCATATAAACAAAGAATTGGCGCTTTCATATCCCCCTTCATCTTCAACACGGCCAAATATTCAATGATTCTTTCCTTTACTTTTTCTAGACCAAAATGGTCCGCATCCAAAACTTTTTTCGCTTTGATTAGATCAAAGTTATCTTTGGAATATTCACTCCAAGGTAAGTCCACTAAAAGCTCAACATAATTCATCAACATCGGATATTCCGGTGACATCGAATTCGTACGTTGTAATTTGCTTAATTCCTTTTGGAAAAAATCATTCACCTCTTTCGTCCACTTTTTCTTGGATGCACGCGCACGTAACCCATCTAATTCTTGCTCAGGACTTTCTACTCCGAGTTCCTCTTGAAGTACTTTGATTTGTTGGCGTATGTAATAATCTCGCTGTTGTTGATCAATATCACTCGAAGCTTTACTCTGAATTTCACGTTTCAACTCCAATAGTTGGATGTCCTTCAGCATGTGCTCCAACAAAGAAGTCGCCTGCTCTAGGCCATTTAGTTGTTCAAGCAAAGCCTGCTTCTCGGGTAATTCGGCATTCACATTGGAAGACAAAAAATGCACCAAATAAGAAGGCGATTCAATATTATCTAGCGCAATCTGAACCTCTCTTGGAATCTCAGGATTCAAGTTGAGTATTTTAGTGGCATTTTCCTTCAAAGTAGAAATTAATGCTTTGTTCTCCCGATTCAGTTTCTTCGGAAACGTATCCTCTAAATAATTGACTTTAGCAAGCAGATTTGGTTCTGTTTTGACGAATTCTCTGACTTCAAAACGCTTACGCCCTTGAACAATTATGGTTGTATTCCCTCCTGGCAAAACAAACATCTTAACGATATGTCCTACCGTTCCAATCTTATATAAATCTTCTGGCAAAGGCTCCTCTTTGGAATGATTCGCTTGCGCCAAAACGCCAATGGTACGATCCCCTTTGTAGGCTTTTTTTACTAACCGCACTGATTTTTGGCGACTCACTGTAATTGGAATCACCATCCCCGGAAACAATACAATATTTCGAATAGGTAAAATCGGTAACTCCTCTGACAAAACGCCCATTTTGTCATCACTACCCATCCCCTCTGATCCAATTGGGATCAATTCAATATTTTCGAAGTCGGACATGTCCGACAATCTCAAATGCTTAAAAAGGTCGTTTGAATTATTCATACACACAATTTAAAATTTTCCCCTCGTTAATTTCACTAAAAGTACGGGCATATAATCAAATTTCATGCCACATGCCCTTTTGGCAGACCACCCCTATTCAAATACTTGAATCCAACGACTAGCTTGAAATAAATACGAATGCTTTTGTTCCCCGCGTGCCACATGAAAAAGATTCGTCTGGTCTGGAAAGGTTTCAGCAAGTAAACTGTTTTCCCAATACATCCCTTTCATATTTTGATCTGTTGGAATCTCCACATAAACCCAAATAACATCCTTGACGGGCTCCCAGCCCAAATACCGATAAGGCGTAGTAAGTTGTTGGTTTACTTGAACCCCTAAATGCTTTCGCAAATAGGCCTCAAGGACTTTATCTGTTTGAGGGCTCGCTTGAAATACAAATCGTTTCCCTGTAAAGGCCTGAAGGCCTTGTTCCAAATCATCTTGAAATAAACGGATACTAATCTCCCAAACTTTGTCTTTGGCATTATAAACACACTCTCCCACACTAGAATGAAATGGATGCTTGTTCCCCAAAACGGGTAATACAATCAAAAGCAATAAGAAAATCCCTTTTTTCAATGCTAGAAAAACGCTTTAAAGAGGTCGTTACCAAAGGTGTAGGCCATTAATGCAAGTAAAATAATCATACCTACTTGTTGGGCCCGCTCCAATATTTTTTCAGATGCAGGTTTGCCTGTTACCATTTCATAAATCAAGAAAATTGCATGTCCGCCATCCAATGCTGGAATAGGCAAAATGTTCATAAAGGCTAATGCCATCGATAATAAACCTGTCAACATCCAGAAACGCGTCCAATCCCAAACACCCCCGAACATTTGAGCGATACCAATTGGACCACTTAATGCTTTCGAAGCGGATACGTCACCCGTGGCAATTTTTTTAAATCCACGAATATTATCCGAAATCACAGAGAATGCTCGTCCTGTTCCTATACCTATCGACTGCAAAAAAGTGTAGTCCTCATGACTCGTCTTTATTAATAATTCTGGAATAAACCCTATTTGGCCACTCTTCGCAACAACCATTGAAAGGGTATCCAATTTGCCTTGTCTATTTATCGCTAACCGAATCGGTTTACCCGCCTCTTTGCTCAACAATTCCTTAATTTCATGGTAAAAATGAACGGATTGACCATTCACAGCTGTAATAAAATCTCCCGCTTTCAACCCTGCTGAATAAGCTGGCAATAACTCCCCTTCTTGGCTACCCGGCGAATCAGGCGCAGCTACTTCCGCAACTTTAAAGGCAGCCATTGGTTCTATAAATGCGGCTTTTTTATCACTTAACTTCTCGATGAAATTCGAAGGAATTTTAACTTCAATTTCTTGGTCGCCACGCAACACCGTATAAAATGAATTTTCTCCTAACAACACATCGGAAGTACGTAAATCTGCCAATGATTTATAATCAGCACCATTTACCTTCACAACTTTATCCCCTGTTTTTAACCCAATTTGCTTTCCTAATTCCAAGGCCACAATTCCGTTTTTATTCAACTCCTCTTTCGAGATAAAATTATTCCCATTCGAGAAAGTCAGAGCAACGAAAATAACAACACCGGTAATGACATTCACAATGACACCGCCTAACATGACGATTAATCGTTGGTATGCTGGCTTCGCACGAAACTCCCAAGATTCTGGTTCTTTTGCTAATGTCGCGGCATCTTGCGTTTCATCAATCATCCCCGCAATGGATACATAGCCTCCCAAAGGAAACCAACCCAATCCATATTCTGTATCGCCAACTTTTTTCTTAAATAGAGCAAAATTTAAAACCGTTGGAATTGGGAAAAGAAAATCAAAAAACAGATAAAATTTATCCACCCGCATTTTAAACCATTTGGCCGTAATAAAGTGGCCAAACTCATGCAAAGTAACCAAAATCGACAGCCCCAAAATTAGCTGTCCTGCCATAATCAAACCTTCCATACCTTATTTATTTTGTTGTTTAACCCACATTTGGGCCATTTCTCTCGTTAATTTATCTGTTGTAATATAGTCCTCTAAGCTTGGATCACTTAAAAAAGTTCCCTTGGCCATACAATCGGCCAATAAATCCGACATCTCTAAAAAGCCGATTTCGTCCTTCAAAAATGCGGCAACTGCAACTTCATTCGCGGCATTCAATATACATGGCATATTGCCGCCTTGATCTAACGCTTGGAAAGCTAATCCTAAATTTCGAAACGTTTCCACATCGGGCTGCTCAAAAGTTAACGATGCAAAATTGCGAAAATCAAATCTCGGGAAATCAGCATGCATGCGATTGGGATATCCCAAGGCAAACTGAATGGGCAATTTCATATCGGGCAAACCCAACTGAGCTTTAATCGATCCGTCTTCGAATTGCACCAATGAATGAACAATGGATTGCGGATGCACGATCACATCGATTTGAGATGCCTTCACATCAAAAAGCCATGCGGCCTCAATCACTTCTAAACCCTTATTCATCAAACTCGCGGAATCGATCGTAATTTTTGCTCCCATCGTCCAATTCGGATGTTTTAAGGCCTTAGCTCGACTAACTCCTACTAAATCTGCGCGCTTCTTTCCACGAAATGGCCCCCCAGAGGCTGTCAAAATCACTTTTTCAATCGGATTATGCGCCTCCCCCATTAAACATTGAAAAATTGCTGAATGCTCTGAATCCACAGGCAAAATGGGGACCCCCATTTCTCGGGCCAATGGCATAATCAAGGACCCTGCCACGACGAGCGTTTCCTTGTTGGCCAACGCAATCGGCTTCCCCGCTTTTATCGCCTTCACGGTGGGAAGCAGACCTGCATAACCGACCAACGCTGTCAAAACAACATCCACATTAGCTAAGCAAACAACTTCTTGCAAAGCATCTGCTCCTGCTAAAACATGTATCGAAGTCCCTGAAAGAGCTTTTTTTACTGAATCATATTTATTTTCATCCCCGATAACCACATGACTCGGATGAAATTGCATTGCCTGTTCGACCAACAAATCCGCATTCGATTGAGCTGTCAGAACGGACACGGAAAAAGCGTCTGGATGCTGTAATACAACATCCAATGCCTGCGTTCCGATCGAACCTGTCGAACCTAAAATGGCTATTCTTTTCATCGGAGCATCGCAGAAATTTGCTGGAAAAATTCAATCCAAGTGGACGGTCGAGCCATTGTGATAAATAATACCCCAAAAAGTCCCCCATACAAATGAGCCGAATGATTGACATAATCACGTCCTCTTCGATCCATCGCAATTGAATACCAAGTGAATAATCCCGCATAAATAAAGCCGGGTATGCCCAATAGGCCGAATAGATAAATTTTCTCTGTTGGGAAAAACATTATCCCAGCAAAAATCACTGCAGAAACGGCACCAGAGGCTCCCAACGAGTTGAAATAATGATTATTTCGCTGTTTAAAATAGGTCGGCAAATCCGCAACTAAAATCGCTAATAAATAAAAAATGACATACACATAGCCTCCTACTCCCGGAAATATGATGGAGAAAATGTATTCTAATTGTGTACCAAAAAAGTAGAAAGAGAATAAATTAAAAAACAAATGGGTGAAGTCGGCATGAATAAAACCCGACGTCAAAAACCGCCAATATTCTTGTTTTTTATTGATTCGATAGGGGGACATCGTCATAGCATCCAACCAAGCAGGCTTTTGCCAAGCAAGCAAGGAAATAGCGACTGTCGCAGCCATAATCATGAAACTGAGTGAATTTGAATTCCCCATCGATACGGGCGAAGCCCTTTAAAATTTAGCCTACAAAACTACATTAAACTTCCCGATCAACCAACCCTGCCAAGAATTTCCCTAAGGTCTCTTGCTGCTCTGGAGGTAGATTTAATTGTTCTAACGCTTGGAAGGCCTGATCAAAATACTGATTAATTTTCGTTTCTGTCTCCTTGCGGATACCCAGGCTGCTGTAAAGTTGCGTAACCGCTTGTACTTTTTCCGTTGGATTAGGATTCGATAATGCCAACCAGGCAGTTAACGAGTTGAGGGATTCTCCTTGGGCTAATTCAAGCGCTCGAATAAGCAGATAGGTTTTCTTATTTGCCATGATATCCCCTCCTACTTGCTTACCAAATTTTTCTGGGTCGCCATAGACATCCAATAAATCGTCTTTCAACTGGAATCCTAAGCCGATACATTCTCCAATCTCATAGAGCGTCTGCGCTTTGGAGGGTTCAACTTCCGCCAAAATCCCCCCCATTTCCATTGATAGACCGATCAAAACGGAAGTCTTCAACCGAATCATTTCCATGTATTCCTCCACAGAAACGGAAGAACGACTTTCGAAATTCATATCCATTTGTTGGCCTTCACACACCTCAGCAGCCGTCCGATTAAATCGCATCAATAAATGCTGAAACGCGGACAATGACAAATGCTGGCATTGGTTCAAGTATTGGTATGCATTCACGAGCATCACATCCCCGGAAAGAATCGCGATGTTATCGTTCCACTTTTCATGCACGGTTTGCTTCCCCCGTCGGAGCGGCGCCTTGTCCATGATATCATCATGCATCAGCGTGAAATTGTGAAAAATTTCGATGGAAAGTGCCGTAGGAACGATCTTCTGCCAATCCGCTTTGAACAACGAATAGGTCAATAAGCAAAGTACGGGGCGAATCCGCTTGCCGCCCAATTGCATCAAATACCGGATAGGATCATAGAGCTCGTTTGGAGTTTCTCCCAACTGTTGTTGCTTAATTTCTGTTTCAAGTGCGGGCAAAAATTGTTGTATCATAATTATCGATCTACTTCACCCATGACTAAATCCATGGATCCGATGATAGCCACTAAGTCGGCCAAATAAGCACCTTTAGCCAAATCCGGTATCACAGACAAATGATGAAATGAACAAGCACGCACCTTCATTCGCGTCGGGATATCTGATTTTCCATCGGCACGTATATAGAACCCTAATTCGCCTTTAGGGTTTTCAGATCTTGCATAAATATCTTGCGCGGCGGGTCTAATTTTCTTTGGAACAAATTCTTGAGGGTCAAACGACTTCGTTCGCGCATGTTCGGATGTTAAGGCCGACAAACATTGTTCGATGATCCGAATGGATTCTATGCATTCCAATACACGCACGTGATTTCGATCCCAGCAGTCGCCTGTTTGGCCTTTTAAACCCTCTCCTACTGGTATATCAAATTCGAGTTCCGGATACACGGAATAGGCATCTACTTTTCGTAAATCAAATGCCAAACCGGATCCCCTCAATACGGGTCCCGTACAGCCATAATTGATGGCTAGGTTCAAAGGTAAAACACCAATATTGGCGGTACGCTTGATGAAAATAGAATTTTCTTCCACGATTTTTTGCACCTCCGCAATCGTATTTTTCATGACCGGAATTAACTCCGCAGTACGCTCTTCAAAACCCACAGGCAAGTCATAAAACAAGCCTCCGACCCACACGTAATTATACAACATGCGAGCCCCTGAAAGCCATTCCAACAGACGCTGAATATGTTCACGATCACGCATCAACCATAAAAAGGGCGTATATGCGCCAATATCCAAGCCATAAGTACCAATCGCGACAAAATGCGAGGCAATGCGATTTAATTCAGCGACGAGTACCCGAATGAATTCGATACGCTTAGGTAAAGTCCCCGTGATTCCCAACATTTTTTCAATCCCCATGACATAGGCGTGTTCCGAATTCATGGAAGCCATATAGTCTAACCGGTCTACATAGGGGATAATTTGGTTGTAGGGAAGTGCTTCCGCGTGCTTCTCAAAACAACGATGTAAATAACCTAAATGAGGTACCACATCCACGACTAGTTCTCCATCAGAGATAACCTCCAAACGCAAAACTCCATGCGTGGAAGGGTGCTGAGGCCCTAAGGAAATCAACATCTCCTCCGACTTCAATTCTGCCAGTTGATACTGATTGGGATCGGAATCTTGAAAATTCTGAGGAAGAAATTCGTATTGAATGGAATTCATTGAACAAAAATGAAGAAAGAATCCGACATTTAAAAGCCTTGGAAGTTGAGTAAGGGGAGATTATCAATTATTTATCAGATATTTTAAGGAAACTGTTTGGCAAAAAAAATAATTCTTATACCTTTGCATTCCGTTTCGAATCGAGGCGTAAACAGATTTTACAATT
>CAYHOB010000022.1:0-18114 GCA_964358165.1 uncultured Aquirufa sp. | reverse complement strand
CCGTAAAAACACAACGGCTCGTATTGAGTTGAAGAAATACAACCCAGTATTGAAGAAAGTTACTCTACACAAAGAAATTAAATAAGGTTTTAATACCCACGAATCATGGCTAAGAAAGTAGTTGCAACACTAAAGAAAGAAGGCGGCGTAAAATACGCTAAAATCATCAAGGCGGTTAAAAACCCAACGACAGGAGCTTATACCTTTAAGGAAGAAATCATTCTTCAAGATGAGGTTAATGCTGCATTGAAAAACTAGTTTTTTTCGTCGGCAATTTATCGCTAGCATATTGAAGTCCCTTTTTCGGGGACTTTTTTTTGTTTACCTTCAACTCGCAAAAGACACGCAAACGCATGGGATTATTTGATTTTCTCAAAAAAAAACCGGCTCCTGAAGAGCAAGCAAACCTGGAGGAGGCTTTGGAAAAAGGCTTGGAAAAAACCAAAGAAGGTTTTATTTCCAAAATGGGTCGTGCGGTTTTGGGAAAATCCAAAGTGGACGATGCTGTCTTAGATGAATTAGAAGAAATCTTATTAACGTCCGATGTGGGCGTTGCTACAACACTCAAAATCATTGAGCGCATTGAGCGCCGGGTCGAACGAGACAAATTTGTATCCACAGAAGAACTAGATCAGGTTTTGCGTGAAGAAGTGGCGGCACTATTGGACGAAAACAAGTCTTACGACCTTGAAAATGCCTTTGCCGAACCTAAACAAAAACCCTATGTCATCATGGTTGTGGGCGTTAATGGGGTAGGAAAAACAACAACCATTGGCAAATTAGCTTCTCAATTTCACCAAAATGGGCTTAAGGTGGTATTAGGCGCGGCGGACACATTCCGAGCGGCCGCTGTGGACCAATTAAAACTTTGGGGTGAGCGTGTAGGCATTCCGGTAATTGACCATGGCATGAATACGGATCCTGCGTCTGTCGCATTTGATACGGTGAAAAAGGCGGTAGAAATGCAGGCCGACATAGTTATTATCGATACTGCAGGACGTTTACATACGAAAGTGAATCTAATGACTGAATTGTCGAAGATGAAGCGTGTGGTTCAAAAATTCATTCCGGAAGCTCCCCATGAAGTACTGTTAGTCCTGGATGGATCAACAGGTCAAAATGCATTTATTCAAGCACAAGAGTTTACCAAGGCGACGGAAGTGACAGCTTTGGCCATTACGAAATTAGATGGGACTGCAAAAGGTGGTGTTGTGATTGGAATTTCTGATCAATTCAAGATTCCGGTGAAATACATTGGGGTTGGCGAAAAAGTCTCCGACTTGCAAGTGTTTAATAAAACCACTTTTGTCGATTCCCTTTTCGCCAAAAAATAATTATTTCTTCTGCTCTTTTGCCCAGGTATCTTTCAAGGTAACCGTGCGGTTAAACACAAGATGTCCTGGTTTTGAGTCACGGTCCAAGCAATAATATCCTTTCCGAATAAATTGAACAGCTTCACCTACGGTTGCTTGAGCTAAACTTGGCTCAACGAAAGCGTTATTAATTATTTGTAGCGACTCAGGATTGATAAATTTCACAAAATCATCTCCTAATTCAGAGGCATCTTCCACAATCAATAGACGATCAAAAAGTCGAACTTCTGCCTGCACCGCATGTGGAATAGAGACCCAGTGAATAGTACCTTTCACGTGAATTCCAGACGTATCTTGTCCTGATTTACTTTCAGGAATATATGTTGCGTGAATCTCTTTGACAGACCCGTCAGCATTCAACTCAAAATGATTACAAGTAATGATGTAAGCCCCTTTCAAGCGAACCTGCAAACCAGGCCCTAATCGGAAAAACTTCTTTGGAGGCTCCACCATGAAGTCCTCACGTTCGATGTATATTTCCTGAGAAAAAGGTACGACACGTTTCCCTGTTTCGGGATCTTCCGGATTATTTTCAACGAATAGGTCTTCCGTTTGGCCAGCTGGATAATTTGTAATGACTAATTTGACCGGATCCATCACAGCCATAACGCGATCTGCAATTTTATTTAAATCTTCACGAATACAGAATTCCAACAAACTAATATCGATTAGGTTATCCCGTTTGGCAACACCGATTCGCTCACAAAAATTACGTATGGATGCGGCTGTATAACCACGTCTTCGAAGCGCCGTAATCGTAGGCATGCGAGGATCATCCCAACCCGAAACGACCTTTTCATTCACCATTTGCAATAGTTTACGCTTGCTCATCACCGTATGCGAAAGATTTAAGCGCGCGAATTCATATTGGTGCGTTGGGAAAATTTCCAATTTATTGATAAACCAATCGTAAAGCGGCCGGTGAACATCAAACTCAAGTGTACAAATAGAATGGGTAATCCCCTCCATCGAGTCACTTTGTCCATGTGCGAAATCGTACATGGGATAAATGCACCATTGATTTCCGGTACGGTGGTGCGGCACGTGGCGAATTCGATACATCAAGGGATCGCGCATGTGCATGTTGGGATGTGCCATATCAATTTTGGCACGAAGAACTTTGGCACCATCGGCAAAATCGCCCTTTCGCATCGCAGCAAATAAGGCTAGGTTTTCCTCAACAGATCTATCACGAAATGGACTATTTGTGCCGGGTGTTGTAGGGGTCCCTTTCAATGCTGCAATTTCCTCCGCAGTTGAATCATCAACATAGGCTAGTCCTTTTGAGATAAGGGAAACAGCAAACTGATAGATTTGCTCAAAATAATTGGAGGCGTATAGTTCGTTCGCCCAATCAAAACCCAACCAGGCAACATCCGACTTGATGGATTCCACATATTCCGTTTCTTCGGTCATGGGATTCGTGTCATCAAAACGTAAATTCGTTTTCCCGCCAAACTTCTGTGCTAATCCAAAATTCAAACAAATACTTTTGGCATGACCGATGTGTAAATAGCCATTAGGCTCCGGCGGGAAACGGGTAAAAATTCCCTTCGGATATTTGCCGGCGGCAATGTCAGCTTGAACAATTTCTTCTAAAAAGTTTAAAGATTTGGATTTGGATTCTTCCATGAACGCTATTAGTTTGCTTGATCGTAAAATTTAGGACAAAAATAAACATATTTTAGCTACGATGCACACTAAAATATGAGATATCACGTTAGTAGAAAAATGCCCAATAGCTACCAAATAATAATTTTTCTATTTAATTTAAAAAATAATTTTTAACTTGGCAGTTGAAAAAATAACCAACAGATTTTAACCAGAACATCTACTCAATTATTCCTTATCATAATGAATAAATTATTTAAATTTTCCCTCTCGCTAGTCCTAACATTCGTTAGTGCATTGGCATTTTCACAAACAACTCCGCTTATAAATGGCGCATCAAGCGTCAAAATGAATGGGGTCAATACTTATACCGTATCCTTTACTGTTTCAGGTTGCGCTTCTGGTTATGACTGGTCGGCATCAAACAATTCAGGACAGACGGACAATTTAGCAACTAGTTGGGACCAAGCATATGGTCCTAGTAGCACTACCACTGTTTCGACCGTTGTGCTAGGGAATAATGCAAACAATAGTTTTTGGATTCAAGATCCTAAATCACCCTATCAATATTCGGTACAGTGTGTAGGAGCAACGGCCGCAACAGATCCCAAAGCTACTGTACAAATCTATGTATTACCTCAACCTGTAAATGAGTGGGCACCGCCAGTTTCAGTATTAAGTCGCCAATGTGCTTACATCGATAATCCGACAGGAGGAGTTGTACGTCTACAGGCCGAAGGATGTTACGATGAAGTAGAATGGACAAAGCCAGATGGCTCAACAGAGACAGTTTGGGCAGAATTTGATGGGATTTTAACATTGAGTGGCAACTATGCTGAGGGATTTTACCGCGCAAAATGTATCTTCAATTCATTATACCAAGATAGTAATTATGCAAGTGTAACCTCATATCCTGTCACACAAAGCGGAAGTTCATTTGTTGGCAAAGAATACTATCCACCACAAAACCTGCAATTATCATCAACTGCAGCATTAGGTGTAGGTTGGACGGAAATTTGCGATGGTACATCCATTGAATTAAAACCAAACATGTCTGAAGCGTATGCTGGAAAAATGTCATATCAATGGTTTTTAAACAACAACTTAGTTGAATCCAATTACACAGGTGTTTTCAACACAGGTGGATCTGGAAACTATTACGTTCGTGTTACATCGAAAGGCGGAGCAGGAACATGTGGTTTTTCAGATTCTAACATCTTCAACATTAATAAGATAGGTCTTGACAAACCTGTCATCTTAGGAAATAGCAAATATTGCTTGGATGGTGTAACAACCTTAAATGTAGATTCGACAAGCTTAGTGAAGCAACAGGGTTATTTAATGCCTACAAAACCAACGGCGCCAGCATCATTCACCTGGTATGTGAATGGAGTAGCACAAAGTAGCTTGGGTACTCTTTCAAGTATCAAAGCAAACACGAACATTTCTGTTCAAGTAGCTTATACAACAAACTACGGATGTAAGTCTAGCATCTCTGATGCAGTCGCAGTAACGAATTACGATCGTCCTGCTACGCCAAGTATTACAGCAAAAACTAAGTTAGGTTGGTGCTATGGCACGCCTATTGAAGCTGTATTAGAATCATCTGATTTACCCGATGGCGAGACAACAAAATACGAGTGGAGCAATAACACGACAAGTAAAACAGCCAATATCGATAAAGATGGTAGTTATACGGTTCGTTTAATTAATACTGATGGATGTTATTCGTTAGCATCAAGCCCTGTCGTTATTTCAGTACTACCCTTACCAGCTGCTCCAAGTATTGCAACAGTTAATAGTGCTTCTCCATTCTTCTGTGTTAAATCCGAGACTGGCTCATTTAATTCGGTTAGCTTAGTCGCAACGTCAACCAATGATGTCATTTGGAGTACGAAGTTTGAAGGCAAAGTATTGGCAGATATCAAAACGAGTGGCACATATACGGCAACTGCACGTGATGTAAACGGTTGTATTTCATTAAACTCAAATGGAATCAAGGTCGTTGCTCAGCCTAATCCAGCATTAGGTTCTGACACGAAAATCGTAAAAGAGGGGGTTTATACATTGAAAGCTACCAACTTCCCATCTGCAGCCACAGTCAATGCAACAGGTGCGGGTGAATATGTGTGGAAATTTGGTTCAGCCCTGTTAACTCCTAAAACATATATTACGAAAGTTAAAACGGCTGGAGACTATACCGTTGCACGCAAGTATCTTTATACAATCGATGGAACACCATTAACTTGTATTACAGATGCCGTTAAATATACGTATGCGGTGGATCCCGATTATTCAGGCGTAGCCGTTTACCCTAACCCCATCACAGCAACATCAAGCACTGACTTAACGGCTAAGGTTCAAATTCAAATCTTAGAAGACTGGTCAAATGGGGAAATCACTTTATTCGACATGGTTGGCCGTCCAGTATATGCAGGTAAAATTGCTAACACAGATGGAACATCAATTTTAGAAGTTAGTGGCTTAGCCAATGGCATCTATATCCTTCAAATCAAAGCCGATGGCGGTAAATCGTTTGTTGGTAAAGTTATTGTGAATAAATAATAACAAACACTTTTAAATCAAGCCGATCCGAAACGATCGGCTTTTTTTATGATGAAGAAATTACACTACCTTTTATTCATGATCAGTTTCCAAATGATGTCCCAGTGGACAGTGGTCGACATTCCAACAAAGGCCTCATTTAGAGCAATAAAATCTAAAGGGAAGAACATTTGGGCTAGCGGTACACTTGGAACTGTGGGTCATTCGGATGATTCGGGGAAGACCTGGAAATTCCAACAAGTGCCGCAGGCAGAAATGCTCGATTTCAGAGATCTTGCCATCCTAAGCAACAATGAAATCATGTTGATGAGTGCAGGTCTTTCTGAAGAAGGGAAAGCGCTTATTTATCAAACGATTGATGGCGGAAAACACTGGGAAGTCATATTCAAAAAAAATGAAGCGGGCTATTTCTTCGATTGCCTACATTGGGACTCCAAGAAACAAATGGCTTGGTTATTGTCTGACCCCATTAATCAAAAGCTCACGCTGTTTTCTTATGATAAAAAGGGGTTTAAGCAGGTTGACCCAAAAAGTACTCCCCTGTTACAAAACAAGGAAGCCTTTTTCGCCGCTAGTGGATCAAGTATGGCACAGGTAAATGACGACCTTCTATTCGTGGGTGGCGGTGCAGATTCCATCCGGATTTACACGTACAATTTGCAAAAAGAGACATGGAAGACCAATAATCCTGGGATTACTGCGGGAGAAGCCAAGGGCTATTTTTCAATCGCTTCAAAAAACAAGAAAGAAATGTGGGCAGTTGGAGGCGATTACCGAAAATGGAACGAACTAGCTGTCCCAATCTTGATGACTGTGGATGGGGGTGGGCATTGGGCTGAATTAAGAAACACGCCCAAATTTTATATGGAAAAAGTCATTTATGCAAAACCCTATTGGCTGATCAGTGGGCCCAGCCAAAGTGCTGCATTCCATGAAAAAAAGAAACAATGGAGGAGCCTTGGAAAAAGCTCGTTCCATAATATTATTAGGGTGGGTGATGTGATCTGGGGGATAGGAGCGAAAGGCCAACTCGGTTACGTTAGCCTTTCGTCCATTGAAAATCTATTTCTTTCTAAAGAATAAGGAAATAGGCGTCCCATCCAATTTAAAATTCTTACGCATTTGATTTTCCAAATAACGCTCATAACTCTCTTTAATATACTGTGGTAAATTACAGAAGAAGATAAACGTTGGATAAGGTGTTGACACCTGCGTACAGTATTTAATCTTGATATATTTACCTTTCCAAGCTGGCGGTGGATAATTCTGAATTACCTCCAGCATTACATCGTTTAACTTAGAAGTTGAAATCTTCTGTGAACGATTTTCATACACCTCTAACATCATTTCTAAGACCTGGAAAATACGTTTCTTTTCCATAACCGAAGTAAAGATCACAGGCATGTAATTTAAAGGAGCCATACGTTCCTTAATAGCTTTCTCTAATTGAATAGAAGTATTGGTATCCTTGGCAACCAAATCCCACTTATTCACCATCAATACAATTCCTTTCTTTGCTTTATCCGCCATGCTCACGATATTCATATCCTGGGCTTCTAAGCCAGTCAAAGGATCAATCGTCGTGGCATCAATTAAGATAATCGCAATATCACATTCCTCTAATGCTTTAATGGAACGTAAGACTGAATAATATTCGATATTATCATCAATCCGTGCCTTTCTTCTAATTCCAGCAGTATCTGTAATGATAAAATCCTTTCCGTATAAGGTATATCGGTTTTGAATCGCATCACGTGTCGTTCCAGCCATATCGGTTACAATCGAGCGGTCACGACCTAATAAAGCATTCAAGAAGGAAGATTTACCAACATTCGGTCGGCCTAATATCGCAACGCGTGGAACTCCTGCCTCTGGATTTTCGATTCCTTCATCTTTAAAATGGGAAATCATGACATCCAACATATCACCTGTGCCACTACCACTTTCCGCAGCTATCGGATACGGTTCTCCTAATCCTAATTCATAAAATTCTGCGGCTGCCATCGCCTTTTCATGCGTATCCGCCTTATTTGCAACCAGAATCACGGGCTTTTTAGACCGGCGTAAAACTTTGGCAAAGTCCTTATCCAAATCTGTAAGACCTGTTGCACAATCCACGACAAATAAAAGCACGGCAGATTCTTCAATCGCTAATTCAACTTGCTCGCGAATAGCGCCCTCAAAAATATCTTCTGAACCATGCACATATCCTCCTGTATCAATGACAGAAAAGAATTTTCCTGTCCACTGTCCATAGCCGTAATGTCTGTCACGCGTAACGCCCGACATATTATCCATAATGGCTTTTTTCTGTTCAATTAAACGATTGAACAACGTTGATTTTCCCACATTGGGGCGGCCTACAATGGCTACAATATTTGACATATGTCTTATAAATTAATCGGGTGAATACCCGAATGATCGCAATTTATCTGCTTTTGCTCGCCAATCTGGCTCTACCTTCACAAACTGCTCTAAAAATACTTTTTTACCAAAGAAGGCTTCCAAATCAGCACGTGCTTGAATGCCCACCTTCTTAATACTTTCCCCTTTATGCCCGATAATAATAGCCCGCTGAGAGACACGTTCTACATAAATTTCCGACGCAATTCGCAAAATAGCAGGTTCATCTTTGAATGATGTCACAACCACCTCACAAGAATAGGGGATCTCCTTTTTATAATTTAAAAATATTTTCTCTCGAATAATCTCCGCGGCAAAGAAACGTTCCGATTTATCTGTAAGTTCATCTTTATCGAAAAATGGTGGATGTACCGGCAAATTCTCTACAATGTGTTTGAATATTTGATCCAAATGCACATGTTCCTGGGCAGAAATCGGCAAAATTGGCTTCCCTGGAAAAATACCTTGCCAATATTCCATGCAAGCCTGTAACTTTTCTTCAGATACTAAATCAATTTTATTCAATAACACCACAATGGGCGTCGCGGTATGATCCTTCCAATTTGTCAGAAAATCCAAATCTTCATAGGTATCAAAAACATCTGTCACATACAATACGACATCTGCGTCCTCCAATGAATTCTTTACAAAAGCCATCATCGACTTATGCAACTCATATTTAGGCAATAAAACACCCGGAGTATCCGAATAGATGATTTGATATTCATCCCCTTGATACTCACCATTCAACATCCCCAAAATACGATGGCGTGTTGTTTGAGCTTTCGAACTTACAATGGACAAACGCTCCCCAACCAAAGCATTCATTAGCGTACTCTTGCCCACATTGGGTTTCCCAATGATACTAATAAATCCTGCTCTATGCTGCTGGGCCATGTCAAAAAATAAATTCCCCGAATGGGATATTGTGAATAATTTAACAAAGATACTTGTTTTTCCCGAAAAAACCCTGCATATTTGCACTCCAATATATCGCGGGGTGGAGCAGTTGGTAGCTCGTTGGGCTCATAACCCAAAGGTCGTCAGTTCGAGTCTGGCCCCCGCTACTAGAAAAAAGACAAGTCGAAAGGCTTGTCTTTTTGTTTTTAGCTATACTAGAATAAGCTATGTTTGTTACTTATGTTTTGTATTCAGCAAAATTCAATAAACTGTATATCGGGTATACAAATGATTTAATCAGTAGATTCAATTCTCACAATGTCCTGGCTAAAACTGGATATACCGTTCGATACAGGCCTTGGGAAGTTATTCATATTGAATTTTTTGAATCGAAATCTGATGCTTTGAAAAGAGAGAAGGAATTAAAATCAAGTAGGGGCCGCGCATTTATTCGAGGACTGTTGAAATAGCTCGTTGGGCTCATATCCGTCAGCTGACGGACGTCAGTTCGAGTCTGGCCCCCGCTACATCGAAAGAGGTCTTATTCAGGACCTCTTTTTTTATGCTCTTTCAAAAAAAACCGACCACTAAATAATTCTTTCTTTAGGTAGGCACATGAATTTCATAGGTTTGCAATAAAATGTCAAATCATGGCGAATGAAAACTACGCTTAAACTACCTGAACTTCAAACTTGTCAAATTGCTGATGTCCTCTACATCGAGGGAAAGAGTAATTATAGCATTATATATACCAAAGCTTTAGGCCCAATCACCATGGCCAAAACACTCAAAAAATTTGAAGCTCAATTGAGGATGCATCCTTTCTTACGTATTCACAAGTCATATTTAATTAACCGAGAACAGCTTGCTAACAAAACACTTAGCCCCGAAAATACACTTCAATTAGTTGATGGAACCGTATTGCCTGTATCCAGGCGAAAACGAGAGCAAATCAAATCAATCTTATAAAAAAAGGGGATTCCAAAAATGGAATCCCCTTTTTAATGCATTAATCAAAACCTTATTTTGCAGCTGGAGCAGCTAACAATTCAAAGAATTGATCCATTTTAGGTGTTACAATAATCTCTGTACGACGATTTTGCTTACGACCTACACGACTATTATTGCCAGACTGTGGCTCATATTCACCGCGGCCACCTGCTGTCATACGCTCTGGGTCAACCCCAAATTTCGATTGCAACAAACGAACAACAGATGTCGCACGCATAGCACTTAAATCCCAGTTGTCTTTGAATTCTGGAGTAGAAATCGGCACAGCATCTGTGTGACCTTCAACCAAGATATCCAATCCTTTGTGGTCATTAACTACTTTAGCTACTTTAGCTAATACAAGCTCAGCTTTTGAGCTTACACGAGCAGAGCCCGATGCAAACATCAATTTATCTGAGATTGAAATATATACAACTCCTTTTTTCACCTCAATCGAAACATCTTCATCATTTACATCTGCTAATGAACGTTTCAAATTCATAACCAATGACAAGTTCACTGAATCTTTCTTTTGAATTGATGAATTCAAATCTTTGATGTACTTCCCTTGCTCATTTAGGGCATCTAAGGATTTACGAATACTTTCAGCACCCGATTTATTAATAACAGATAAGTCAGATAAACGATCCAATAAATTGGTATTCGTTTTCTTCATGTAATCCAATTGCTCTTGTAATGATTTCAATTGGCCATTTTTCGCTTCTAAATCTGCATCACGCTTCTTTACTTCTCCTTGCAAACTTGCTGTCAATGATTGACAATCAGCCAAATCAGATTTTGCACGTGCAACAGCTTGGTCGCTACTTGCTTGCAATTCCGTTAAACGCGACTGCAATTCTGTCATCTTTTTCTTGCTTGCACAAGAGGTAAACAAAAATGGCAATATCGCCAGGACCCAAATTAATTTTTTCATAACGTATAATTAAAGGAATATGGTAAATAAGAATTTTGACAAAAGTAAAAATCAAAATTAGATATTTTGTCCTGAATAACGAAAAATTTAAAAAATATACCCGTTTTTTCTAATTGCTGCTTGAGCGATTTGACGCCTTGCCTCAACCAAATTCTTGGGCTCAATCTTCGTAAAGCGCTTCAAGCCCATTAACAAAACATTCAATTCATCCCCTTTGGCAAACCCCATAATCACCTCTTTCCCAGCCAGCGCAATCTTATCTATTGCCTCATGCAAATAAACCAAGGCACATTCGCGTGCGATTTGATGCTTTTCTTCCCCTTCTCGTTGTATTAATTTGTCAACACGCACGAGGGCTGATTCTGCAACATATACCTCAATCATCATATCTGAAATCCCCATCAAAATCTCTTGTTGGTGCTCAATCTCCGTCGTAAACTTCTGAATTGCCGCTCCTGCAGTCATTAAAATTGCCTTCTTCGCATGAGCAATCACTTTATATTCTTTCCCAAAAACACCTTCAGGCACCTCTGAAGAGAAATCAGGAACTCCCAAAATCTCCTTCCCTACGGCCATCGCAGCTGACATCAACTCAATTTCACCCTTCATCGCACGTTTTAAGACGGTACCAACGGCCAATAATCGATTAATCTCATTGGTTCCTTCAAATATTCGATTGATCCTAGAATCCCGATAGGTTCGCTCCATAGGCGCCTCCGCGGAAAATCCCATACCCCCATAGATCTGAACACCTTCATCAACAACATAATCCAATACTTCCGAACCATGTACTTTCAAAATGGCACATTCAATCGAAAATTGCTCAACACCTTTCAACTTTGATTCTGCATCAGCCATGCCAGATGATTTCAAACTCGCAATCGATTCATCGATGTTTTGACCGGCACGATAGCATGCCGACTCAGATACAAAAGTCCGGATAATCATATTTGCCAACTTGGCTTGTATCGCGCCAAAATCATGTAAAGATTTCCCAAATTGCTTCCGCTCATTCGCATAAGTTACAGCTAAATCGATTACACCCTTTGCCCCACCAATCACCGCTGCGGCCAATTTGATTCGACCAATATTCAATATATTAACAGCAATTTTAAATCCGCCTTCACGCTTAAATAAGAGGTTTTCTACAGGGACTTCACAATCCGTGAAGAAAATTTGTCGCGTTGAACTCCCCTTAATTCCCATTTTATGCTCTTCCTCGTTCATGGAAATCCCCGCAAAAGTCTTCTCTACAATAAAGGCCGTTAAATTCTTATCATCATCAATTTTTGCGAACACAATAAACAAATCAGCAAAGCCCCCATTCGTTATCCACATCTTTTGCCCATTCAATACATAATGCGTACCGGCAGCATTTAATTTCGCTTTAGTTTTGGCGGCATTGGCATCCGAACCGGAATCAGGTTCTGTCAAACAATAAGCAGCCTTCCATTCACCGGATGCAAGTTTGGGTAAATAGGACTTCTTCTGCGCTTCTGTACCATAATAGACAATAGGTAGCGTACCGATGCCTGTATGTGCCGACAACGCGACAGCAAAGGAATGCCCACCCCCACAAGCTTCAGCGACTAGCATAGACGTATTAAAATCCATCCCAAATCCACCAAACTCTTCTGGCACCGAGGTCCCCAGTAAACCCAATTCACCTGCTTTGTCTAACAAACCCACCATCACAGAGGAATCCTTTGCATCGTCAATCTCATTTAAAATAGGGCGTACTTCAGTCTTAATAAAATCCAAACAGGTTTGGCTGATCATGCGTTGCTCCTCTGTAAAATCCTCAGGAATAAATATTTCGGATGGCAACAATGGGCGAATCAAAAATTCACCCCCTTTAAATGCATTTGAACTACTCATGGCTATTGCTTTAATTTGTTTGAAACTGATTCAAAAATAGTATCGGATTCTTCCTCCAATATTTTATTGATTGACCCAATTACGTTAAAAAAATCGGCGAGCTTCTCTTCCCCGATTCGCTGGTAAATTAAATCATTAAAAATCAAAACCCCCTGTTTAGCTTGATCACGTTTCTGCTTCCCTAAATCGGTTAAAAAGATCTTCACCACACGCTTGTCGGCATAATTTGCCTCTCGACGAATCCACTTTTTATCTTCCAAAGTTTTCAGCATACGCGTCAGACTCCTGGACTCCAATCCCAAGGCTGGCGCAATTTTGGTGGCTGAGGTACCTTCCTTATCAATGTGCAATAACACATAGCCAATGGCCATCGTCATATCAAATTGTGCGGAATAGGTATTGTACATACGACTGATCGCATACCAACTGGATTTAATTTGGAAGTCAACGGTTTTTTCTGCTTTCATAGGGCTAGTGGTATGCCTGCATACCTTTGTAAATTTGAAACAAAAAAAAATAGGATGCAAGCATCCTATTTTCTAATTCCTATAAAATCTAACTTATTTGATTCGATTTCCTCGCATCCGCTTGCTACTTACTTTTAAGCCAGAGAAGGAAGACTTCATGATCAATAAGCGAACCTTCTTTTTATTATAAAGTAAATATTTATTGCCATCATACATCAAACGAGAGAAAGTTGGGCTTCCAGACTCGTCGACCAATTGGTAATAATATTCGCCTCGTTCACCTAAAACAGGCGCAAAATGCAAGCTTTTTTCTTCGCCAGCACCAGCTTCAAAAGAAATCAATAATTGTTCTTTGGTTTCTTTCACCAACACACCTGGCGTTTCTTGCTCTAAATTCACGCGGTTAATGGACTTGCCATTGACAATCGTAATTTTACCAGATTTCACGTTGGCATCAGATGCATTCAACTCTCTTTCTAAAAATAAGGCATTATCATTGTAAAACTGAATCTTATCCAAGGGCAATTGATTTTCCTTGATTAATGTCATCAATGAACCTGTCAATTGCGTCTTCTCAGAGCATGAGCTCAGTAAAATAACGCTTAGCAATAAAAAAACGAGCTTTTTCATAGAATTAGTTGACGCCTTCGGCTAGAATTAACACTTTATTGTTTAACACTTCAACGACTCCTCCTTCAATTTGAAAGATTTCTTTGTCCGCAGATAATGTTCCTTTTTCTAATGTACTAACCAAAGCCGCGTGATCATTCAAAATCTGAAAAGAACCATCCACGCCAGGTAAAGTCACCACAGAGGCTTCTCCAGAGAAAACTTTACGATCGGGTGTAATAATTTCTACAAACATATGATTTCTTATTTAGCAGCTTCTGCTAGTAATTTCTCTCCTTTAACTACTGCGTCTTCAATGGTTCCAACCAAGTTGAATGCCGCCTCTGGTAAATGGTCATACCCCCCATCAATGATTGCATTGAATCCTTTGATCGTATCGTTGATATCTACCAAAACGCCTTTTAAGCCAGTAAATTGTTCGGCCACAAAGAAAGGTTGAGATAAGAAACGCTGAACACGACGTGCACGTGATACAACCAATTTATCTTCCTCAGATAATTCATCCAATCCTAAGATGGCGATGATATCTTGTAATTCTTTGTAACGTTGTAAAATCTCTTTTACGCGTTGCGCTGTATTGTAATGCGAATCGCCTAAAACCTCAGCAGATAAAATTCGCGAAGATGAATCCAATGGATCCACCGCAGGATAAATACCTAACTCAGCAATTTTACGTGATAATACCGTTGTAGCATCTAAGTGGGCAAACGTTGTTGCTGGCGCTGGATCCGTTAAGTCATCGGCAGGAACGTAAACCGCCTGTACTGATGTAATCGAACCACGCTTCGTTGAAGTAATACGCTCTTGCATCGCTCCCATCTCTGTTGCCAAAGTTGGCTGGTAACCTACCGCTGATGGCATACGACCTAATAAGGCAGAAACCTCAGAACCCGCTTGGGTAAAACGGAAGATATTATCGATAAAGAATAGAATATCACGTCCTTGACCTTCGCCATCGCCATCACGGAAGTGTTCTGCTACTGTCAAACCTGACAAAGCTACACGTGCACGTGCTCCAGGAGGCTCGTTCATTTGACCGAACACTAAGGTTGCTTGAGACTTTGCTAGTTCTGTTTGATCTACTTTCGAAAGATCCCACTCCCCAGCTTCCATCGCATGCTTAAATTCTTCACCATATTTAATTACGCCAGACTCAATCATCTCACGCAACAAGTCATTTCCTTCACGCGTACGCTCACCTACTCCGGCAAACACGGACAAACCTTCGTATGCCTTTGCGATGTTGTTAATCAACTCCATGATCAATACGGTTTTACCTACACCGGCACCACCAAACAAACCAATTTTACCCCCTTTTACGTAAGGAGCTAATAAGTCAATTACTTTAATTCCTGTAAATAAAACTTCTGTCGTTGTTGCTAACTCATCAAACTTCGGTGCTGCACGGTGAATCGGCAAACCCTTATCTGATTTCGGTTGTGCGATACCATCGATGGCATCCCCAACTACGTTGAACAAACGTCCTTTGATACCTTCACCTGTTGGCATAGTCATCGGAGTTCCTTTGTCAATCACCTCTTGACCTCTTTGAAGACCTTCTGTTCCCTCCATCGCAATCGTTCTTACACGATCTTCTCCTAAATGTTGTTGAACTTCTAAAACAAGTTCCTGACCATTTGATTTGGTAACAGAAAGAGCGTTTAAAATCGCTGGTAAATGAGATCCTTCTCCTTCGAAGCTCACATCGACTACGGGCCCAATTACTTGAGCAACTCTCCCTTTATTAACTGCGTTTGCCATTTGAAAATTAAATTTATAAAAATGAGATATCCATTCGGACTGCAAAATTAGCTCGGAATTTCCAATAAACAAAAATGAGGATTGTATTTTTCTCCTTTTTTTTAACAAAATCAGCCCAATTCTTTGAATGAATTAAAGTTTATGCAGAAATTGGCTTTCGAAAAATTTAACGACTCGATGCCCAAATCCCCGTATGCCTTTTCTGCTTTCATTGGCCTACTCTGCCTAATTAGCATTGCATTGTGGCAATTTTTCCATTATTCTCCTATCGACTTGCATGCCATTAGCGAAATCATCCCCGACCGAGCGATAATCGACAATAATGGCAGCACAAAGCTGGAAGGAGCCATTTATTTTGTCCGCCAATCTTATTTGACAGGAGCCAGCGAGCAGGCTATTTGGCCCATTTACCTCTATGAAAGCCTCTCCATATTTGCCATACTGCTCTGCCTAATCGGACTAAAAAAATGGGCCGAGATTCCGACAAATTATTTTGTTGGCAGTTTCGCCTTGTGGATCGGACTCATTTTTTGGACAACACGACATCAATCAGCAGTTGACATTAGCCTGATTATCATCGATCAAATCAATGGCTTAGGTATCATTAGTCTACTAGCCATTGCCGTACTTATCGCCGCAGCTATCCCCCGCATGCTTTTTCAGTTGGGATACAGCAAGCAATTTCAACAGGCTAAACGAAATTGGCTCGTATTATTTGGCTTCTCTTTCCTAAACCTCCTACTCAGTTACGGAAAAGAAATCCTAGGTTGGGACATCCGTTTTGCCATTCCGGGACTATTATTTAGTCAAATCGCCTGGGTAGCTTATTCGTTTCAAGCAGGTCAACTGAATACATACCTCCGCTGGGGCATCAACATGTTAAGCTTAGGCACCCTTTTGTTTTTTTTAATAAGCGGTAATGACCCCGGGATCAACGCCTTTATTCACTGGACTCTCATCAGCCAAGGAGTTATGCTACTCTTGTTCCCCCTATTCATTTTCAGCAATTTCAGAACACCAATAAAACAGAATCTGCCAGTATATAAAATTGTTCACAAGGCGCCCCATGTAGACTTACGCTTGATCTACGTCGGCGTTTTAATCCTAGGTAGTGCTTGGGTTTATGGAAAAAATGCCAGCGTGATCCATCAATTTCAAGCTGCTTTCTATAATGAACGGGGGGATGTAGCGAAACTAAGAAAAGACGCTCAATCTGCTGAATTTGCATTCCAAAAAGCCTTACTGCATAGCAAACTGAATGCCAAAAGTAATTTAAGCCTTGCTGCACTCGCAATGCAAGCCAATGACAACGAAACTGCAGCTTACTACCTAACCACAAGCCTACAAAAACATGCTAGCGAAAAAGCCTATTTATCGATAGCCAACATATATCAAAATAATGATCATGCTTTCGAAGCACTGTTTATGCTCCAAAAAGCCCAACGTCAATTCCCTGCCTCATTGGAAATCTTGACAAGTCTTGCCAAACAATTTGAAACCCTCAAAAGCCTCGATTCCGCGACATATTATTATCAAAAAGCCTTTGATTCATACTCGAACAACCCGATTAGCCAAGGAAATCTTATTTACAGCAAGCAGGCTCCACTCGAAATTAGTACTGAAATCGACCCCGCAGTTAGCGCGAATTTATTAGCGCTCGCTCTAAAATCAGGAAAATCCATCGAATTGGCATCTCCCGACCCCAATAAATCGCCAGGTCTCGATCTACGCACCTGGGCTTATATTTATAATTATCAGATGTACTTTAAGACGAAGGCGAACATATTTCCACTGACCAACTGGGCCAAAAACCCCTTAACTGAGGCAGCATTCCCTGAACAGCGCATTTTAATTGCTTGGCAAGATTATTACCATGGAAAACCTTTGCAAGCGCTACAAAATATCGACTTAATAATAAAAAATGATACTGCGGCTAGCACAGATGGGCTTCAACATATGTTAAATTTTTGGAAGACAAGCTTGTTGAAACCCGTCATCATTAAACCTATACACAGCTTACATGAGGCTAAATTAGCCTTAGCGCAACAACCCTTTCAGGTAGAAGTGCTCCAACAAGCCTTGCCAATTTTAAACACAAACAAACAAGAAAAAATAGGATACGACGCTGCATTAGCGGCATTGCAATGGAATGAAGATGTCCCCATTTATTACCTAATTTTCGCTATCCAGGCCTACCGCATGGGTGAAATATCCTATGGAAATGAAGCGGTCCAACAATTAAAGAAGTTGAATCCAAGCATCTATGCGTTGAACCAAACAACGTTGAATCAGTCCTTGCAAGAAGCTATTCGCCGACAAAAATTCGACTGAGCACTTGTGTATCAGATAATTATCGTGTAGTTTTGCAAACCAAAATTACATACATGGCGGAGTCAATGGTTCTTTCGACATGTATTCACCTAATGAACCAAACAAGATGAATCAAAAAATTCGCATCAAGTTGAAGTCGTTTGACCATACATTGGTTGACAAATCAGCTGAAAAAATCGTTAAAGCGGTTAAAGCTACAGGAGCAGTTGTATCTGGTCCAATAACATTGCCAACTAAAGTTGAGAAATTCAACGTTTTGCGTTCACCACAC
>CAYHOB010000021.1:0-37735 GCA_964358165.1 uncultured Aquirufa sp. | reverse complement strand
TTAGATACTTTACGTACAGTGAATGATTCACCTGCACCTGAATTCTTACGTTGGATTACCAATCCTTGGAAAACCTGAATACGCTCCTTGTTACCCTCACGGATCTTAACGTGTACATTGATTGTATCTCCAGCTGCAAATTCTGGATGATCAGCACGACGCGTTGCGTTTTCTGATTCTACAAATTTAATTAAATCACTCATCTGTATTTTATTTTGTGTGATATCAGCACTCAGCGGTCACTTCGTACATATAATTGCTGATTGGGTTGCAAAGATAAGAAAAATATTTCTTTACAAAAACAATCCATTATTTTTTCCCTTTGATCGTTTGAACAAAGTCAACAATCTCAGCATGAAGATCTTGCGCATTCCCCAATAACTTCACAAATGCACTTCCAATAATCGCTCCCGCAGCAGATTCCGAGGCCTTTAAGAAACTCAGGCGATCCGATATACCAAAGCCAATCAAACGAGGATTTTTCAAATTCATCGCATTGATTCGATTAAAATAGACCTCCTGATCACTCGAAATCCCTGTTTTCGCACCGGTCGTACTCGCAGAAGAGACCATGTAGATAAATCCCTTACTCATCGCATCGATCTGAGCAATCCGAGTATCCGTTGTTTGAGGTGTAATCAAAAAGATATTGAATAACCCGTATTGCTCGAAAATTGCTTGGTATTCCGACTCATATTCCGCCATAGGCAGATCGGGTAAGATTAAGCCATCCACGCCCACTTCCGCACATTTTTTACAGAAGGCCTCCACCCCATATTGTAATACGGGATTAATATAGCCCATCAATAAGACTGGAACCGACACCGTTTGACGCATATTTTTCAATTGATCAAACAAATGCCCGACCGACATCCCCTGATCCAAAGACACCTGGTTCGATTGTTGGATTGTCTCACCATCCGCAACCGGATCCGAATAAGGCATTCCAATTTCAATGATGTCCACACCGCCAGCTTGTAAGGCATTCAACACGGTCATCGTATCCCCAAAATTTGGGTAACCCGCCGTGGCATATACATTCAAAATAGGCTCCGTCGCCTCAGCAAATAATTTTGTAATCCGATTCATCCTAGTCATTCAATTTTAAACGTTGCTGATAGGTCGATAAATCTTTATCGCCTCTTCCCGACAAATTCACAACCACCACTTCATTCGGATTCGCATTCAATTTGCCAAAGACTGCCAAGGCATGCGCTGATTCCAAGGCAGGAATAATGCCTTCCAACATTGAGCATTCCAGTGCTGCATTTAAAGCCTCCTCATCCGTGATATCATAAAACTTCGCTCGGCCTGTTTTAAATAAGTGCGCATGCATTGGGCCTATTCCGGGATAATCCAAGCCAGCCGAAATCGAATAAGGCTCGATCACCTGACCATCTTCCGTCTGCATCAACAAACTCTTGCTGCCATGCAAGACGCCCGATTTTCCTAAAAAAGTCGTTGCAGCCGAATGACCCGAGTCAACGCCTTTTCCTGCTGCCTCCGCCGCAATCAATTGCGTCCGTGGCTCATCCAAGAAATGATAAAAAGCTCCAGCCGCATTCGAACCACCACCCACACAAGCAATCACATAATCCGGATAATCACGGCCTTCCTTTTCCTGCAATTGGCGGCGCATTTCTTCGGAAATCACCGACTGAAAACGGGCGACCATATCTGGGTAAGGGTGTGGCCCCACCACGGAACCAATGATGTAATGCGTATCAACCGGGTTATTAATCCAGTGACGCATCGCCTCATTTGTGGCATCTTTCAAGGTTTTTGAGCCCGATTCTGCTGCTACTACTTTGGCGCCCAACATACGCATCCGCGCCACGTTTGGCGCTTGACGTTCGATATCAATAGCACCCATGTACACGATACATTCCATGCCCATCAAGGCACAAACCGTTGCCGTCGCCACGCCATGTTGGCCCGCTCCCGTCTCCGCCACAATCTTATTTTTTCCCAAACGCTTCGCGACCAAAATCTGACCAATTGTATTGTTTACCTTGTGCGCTCCCGTATGACATAAATCTTCCCGCTTCAGGTAAATAGTCGTGTTGTATTTCGCTGATAAACGCTCCGCCTTAAATAAGGGGGTCGGTCGGCCTACATAGTCCCTTAACAAATCGTGAAATTCCTTTTGAAACGAAGGATCCGCGATGATATCTAAGTAGCGACTCCGCAATTCCTCTACATTGGGATATAACATTTCGGGAATAAAGGCTCCGCCAAAATCTCCGTAATACCCACGCTCATCAACTTGAAATGAATGATTCATATTTTTTGCATTATTTCTTTCACCTTTGCCAAATCCTTTAACCCAGGACTCAACTCTAATTTACTGTTAAAATCCAAGGCATATAAGCCTGGTAATTTCTTTGCTTCCTCTATACTATTTTCATCCAAACCACCCGCTAAAAAATAGGGAATTGTAAGTGAATAGGCCTTTAAAATAGACCAATCAAATTGCTCTCCCGTGCCTCCCACCTGCGATCCTTTTTTCGTGTCAAATAAATAATAGTCGGGCTTCAAATTTAATCCCGCAACATCTCCCTCAGTCGCTACGCTGACTGCCTTGATGACAATTATTCCAGCTGCCTGCAAGGCATCAATAACATCCTGTCCTTCTTCCCCATGCAATTGCACAACGTGAAAGCCTGCCTTTTCCGACAAAGCCAAAATAGTTGCGATGCTTTCATTCACAAACACCCCGACCGCCTGAGTTTTTACGGGCAGCTTCGGAATGACGAAATCGGCACCAACATAACGAGGAGATTTTTCAACCCAAATAAACCCCATGTAATCTGGTTCGCAAGCTGCTACTGCTTCGATATTAGTCAAATCACGCATGCCGCAAACCTTCCACTTCATCGCCTATTGATTTAAAAATTCCGTTAAGGCTTGTCCCGGATTACTCGACTTCATAAAACTTTCGCCGATCAAAAAACCCCTATATCCATAACCCTTCAATTCTTTAATAATTTCCGGGCCGGAAATACAACTTTCCGAAACCTTCACAAACTGTGCGGGAATCTTATCTGCAAGGATTTTAGAAGCCTCTACATGTTGTTCCGCAAAATTCTTCAAGTTACGATTGTTGACCCCTACGACCGAGATATAATCGCCCAATGAACGATCCAATTCTTCTTGATCATGTACCTCTAATAAGGTTTCCATACCTAATGAACGCGCTAAGGTCCCTAAGGTTTTGATTTCCTCCGGACTTAATGCCGCGGCAATCAATAAGATCACATCCGCCCCCATCGATTTGGCTTCTATGATTTGGTATTCATCCACCATAAAATCCTTGCGAAGGATAGGTGTGTTCGGATTTGTCCGACGGGCTAAATCAAAGTCGGCATACGTCCCACCAAAATAGGACGTATCCGTTAACACCGACAAGCAAGCAGCCCCAGCTGCAACATAACTTCGCGTCACCTCATCCACCCCCAAGGAATCATTGATGATGCCTTTCGAGGGTGATTTGCGCTTAAACTCCGCGATAATACCTGTGGATGCCGGCTGAACCAATGACATGGCCAAGGAATGACAAGCCCGAGCAAAGTAAGCTTGTTTCTCTAATTGAGATACCGAAACGCGTGCTTTCGCAGCGGCAACTTCCGTTCGTTTGGTGGCAATGATTTGGTCTAAAATACTCATCCTTTTTATTCTTGTAGAGACGCGATACTTCGCGTCTAGCCCCCAGGGACTTATAATATATACTTCTGGTTATTCCCAGGCTAAAGCCTGAGGTTATCAAATATACTTCTCGTTTTATCCCCAGACTTAAGCCAGGGGTTAATAAATTAGCTAAATCACGCTTAATCCATAATAAACTTCTTGAAGACTTGGAAAGCCTTGCCACTTTCCAGCGACTCTTTGGCCATCAAAAATCCATCCGCTAAGTTAGGCGCCTTCTCTGCTACCCATAGGGCTGCGGCGGCATTCGCAAGCACTGCGTTTGTTTGTGCCTGCGTTCCTTCACGCTGCAAAATTTTATATAACATATTGGCAGATTCCTCCACATTTGACCCCCCAAATAACTCCGACTGCTGCACATAATCACAGCCTAATTCAGCTGGAGAATACACTTGACAACCGGCATTTGTTTGCATCCGAAAATTGGAAGTTAATGAAATCTCATCATAGCCATCTTCAGCATAGACAATCCCGTACTGCTTATTTGTATCCTTGAAATAACCTGCATATAAATCAAACACCTCAGGCGAATACACACCAGACAATTGCTTTTGTACCAAGGCTGGATTCAATAAGGGCCCTAATAAATTAAAGAAGGTCTTCATTCCCAACTCTTTACGAATTGGGCCCACAAAACGCATGGCAGGATGAAATAACGGAGCATGCAAAAAGCACATGCCAGCTGTCTCCATTTTGCGTTTCAAAATCTTTGGGTCATTGCAAAATTTCAAGCCCAAAAATTCCATAACGGTTGAAGACCCCACGGAAGACGAAACACCATGGTTCCCGTGTTTTGCAATTTTTTGGCCCGCACCCACTACGACAAACGATGAGGTAGTGCTGATATTAAAAGTATCCTTTCCATCACCGCCCGTCCCACAAACATCCATCGCATCGAACTCGGACAGATCAACACTAACCGCGAGGTCTAACATGGCCTCAACAAAGCCCTTCAACTCATGTACTTGAATTGGATGATACCAATACGAAGACAAAAACGCGGCAATTTGGCTCGGATTAACACCGCCATGACCGATTTGCAACATCACCTCACGTGCCTCATGTTCTGACAGCGCCTCTCCACTCACTCTTCTTTCGAGAACCTTTTTCATTTTATTTCATCCAATTTTTAATCATTTGTAATCCGTGTTGCGTTAAATAGGCTTCCGGGTGAAACTGTACCCCACGAACATCGTATTGCTGATGCGCCTCCGCTAACACATAGCCCTTATCATCTTGAGCCGTAATCTTTAAATCTGTAGGCATCGATCCCGGTAACACAGTCCATGAATGATAACGACATACCTCAAAACGGGTTGGAATATCCAAAAACAACCGCTCTGTCGGGTCTATTACCTGACATTCCGTCGTCACCCCGTGCAATACTTCCCCCATGTTCTGTAATTCTGAACCAAAGGCCTCTGCGATCGCTTGGTGTCCCAAACATACGCCTAGAATTTTTTTGGTCGACTTATACTCCTTCAACAAATCCATCATGATGCCCGCTTCTGACGGAATGCCAGGACCGGGCGAAAGAAGAATTTGGTCATATTTACCCACTTCTTCTAAGCTAATTTTATCATTGCGAAATACATCGACTTTCGCTCCCAATTCCTTCAATAAGTATACCAAATTGTACACGAAGGAATCATAATTATCTAAAACCAATACATTCTTCATGTCTTCTTATGCTAAGTTTTCAGCAACTTCCAATGCACGACGCAAAGCTGCTAATTTATTATGTATTTCTTGCATTTCACTGGCGACGACCGACTTGGCAACTACGCCCATTCCGGCCTGAAAAAACAAAGTATTTCCCTTGCTCAAAAAGGTACGAATCGCAATGGCATGGTTGAAGTTGCCTTGAAAGTCCATGAAACCAATGGCACCTCCATAGATTGCCCGATTTGTAGGCTCCAAGCGATTGATAATCGTCATCGCATTATACTTCGGTGCGCCACTCAAAGTCCCCGCCGGAAACGTATCGGCAACTAATTGCAAAGGATTTACCCCCTTTTGCAGACGTCCTGTCACCTTGGAAACCAAATGGATCACATGCGAGAAAAACTGCACCTCTTTAAATGTCTCTACATTGACATGATCCGCGCTTCTACTTAAATCATTTCGCGCTAAATCGACCAACATCACATGCTCGGCGGTTTCTTTCGGATCTGCCAAAAGCTCTTGAGCTAATTCGGCATCTCGTGAATCATCCCCCGAACGTCTAAATGTGCCTGCAATTGGATGAATTTCTGCTACATCTCCTTCAATCTTGATTTGCTTCTCTGGAGATGCTCCAAAGATCCGATAGTGTTCATAATCAAAATAGAATAAATACGGAGAAGGATTCACGGAGCGAAGTGCCCGATACACCTGAAAATCATCGCCTTTAAATCCTTGTGAAAAACGACGCGAAGGAACAATTTGGAAAACATCCCCTCGCAAACAATGTTTGATACATGTTTCCACAATTTCCTTCACCTGCGCATCATTCAAATTACTTACTTCCTCCCCAACTCGCTCGAAAGGTGCGGGTTCGTAATGAGGCATATTTAATAAATAAGTAAGCGTATCAAATGACGGTTCCGAACCATCATAACTGTGCGCATACATCGTCATCTGGTTATTAAAATGATTAACCGCTACTACATAACGATACACATAATAACGAATGGAAGGAATTTCAGTTTCCGGATTTTTCAATTGAATCTCAATATCCTCAAAATAGGTTACTGCATCATAGGAAATATGGCCAAAGAGTCCGTTCGCCATAGGAGAATCCCCTTTTTCTTTCTGAAAGCCAAAACGATCTGCAAAATTCTTGAGAACTTGTACCGCATCGCGACGGTTTTCCAAGATAAACTCTTCCACTGTCCCATCCGGAAAGACTTGCTTGACTTTCGAATCCGTCAATTCAAAGGAAGCAACCGGATCGAAGGCAATGTGTGAAAACCCGTGTTCCCGACCATGGTAATCGGCCGATTCTAGTATCACGGAATTCTTAAAGTTTTTGCGAATCTTCATGAAAATACCGATTGGCGTGAGGGTATCAGCCAAAAGGGTTTTGCGTGCAGTTCGAATATTTATTAAAGACATGTTATCTAGGGACAAAATTAAAAAAAGGCTTACTGAGAACAGCAAGCCTTTCGTAAACATATCATGTACACACAGCAAAACTGTTCAAGGATTTATTAGCCCTGCCACCAGTTTTTGTTGTATGTTGCTTTTGTCATTTTCGTATTAATTTGATGCAAATGTAATCTGAAATCTTTTAATTCAAAATTTTAGCCAATTAAATCCCACAAATTTCCATATAAATCCTCGAATACAAGCACTTTACCATATTCTTCAACGACCGGACCTCGTACTATTTTAATGTTTTCTTTCAGCAGATTTTGATGATCCTTTTCGAAATCATCCGTTTGTAAAAATAAGAACACTCGACCACCCGTTTGATTTCCTACTCGTGATTTTTGCTCATCAGTCGCGGCTTTGGCCAATAACAACTGACAGGAGCCCTCAGTAGACGGCTGAACCAGCACCCAGCGTTTAACATCGCTTAATCGCGTATCCTCAATCAAGGTAAAACCAAGCTTTTGGGTGTACCAGGCGATGGCTTCATCATAATCGGCCACTACGAGCGCGATGTGCATTAAACGGTGGGTCATAATTATTTCTTTAGTCGCTAGTCACTAGTCGTCAGTCGCTAGTCGTCAGTCATCAGAAGCTGTTATACGATGAATTCTAACAACAACCATTTACCTCTTAATTCTTACTTCTTAACTCTTACTTCTTAACTCTTAACTCTTACTTCTTAACTCTTAACTCTTAACTCTTAATTCTTAACTCCGAAGTCGTATGTTAGTTTTCGTCGCGCCCAACGAAATTAAATGGACTAATAAGTTTCAATTCCTCCTTAATCGCATCGGAAACAGCTAATCCATTAATAAAATCATGAAATACGGTTTGGTCAATTTTACCATGGTGACGTGTCAAATCTTTCAAAGCCTCATACGGTTTCGGAAAGGCTTCCCGACGTAATACCGTTTGAATTGCCTCCGCAATCACCACCCAGTTATCCTCTAAATCTTGTTGGATCTTGTTGTTGTTCAATTCCAATTTACCAAGGCCCCTTTGCAATGAATTCAAGGAAATCACGACGTGCGCTAAGGGCGTCCCCACATTACGAAGGACAGTTGAGTCAGTCAAGTCACGCTGTAAACGCGAAATAGGCAATTTCGCTGATAAGAATTCGAAGAAGGCATTTGCCATCGCTAGATTCCCTTCCGCGTTTTCAAAATCGATTGGGTTTACTTTATGCGGCATCGCCGACGATCCAATTTCCCCCGCTTTGATTTTTTGTTTGAAATAGCCCATGGAAACATACTGCCAAATGTCACGAGACAAGTCGATCAAGATGGTATCCAAACGCTTTAGGCCATCAAAATAGGCCGCTAAATTATCATAATGCTCGATTTGCGTCGTGTATTTCGAACGGGTGATTCCTAAGTTCGCATGCAATTTGGCAGCAAAATCGGGCCAATTAACCCCAGGGAAAGACACTTGATGTGCATTGAAATTACCCGTTGCGCCACCAAATTTTCCCGTAAAGGGCACTTGTGCCAATAAATCCAATTGGCGATTTAAGCGTTCTACAAAAACCTTAATTTCCTTCCCTAAACGAGTCGGGGAAGCTGGTTGGCCATGCGTATGAGCCAATAAAGGAATCTCTTTCCATTCCGTTGCATAGGCATCCAAGATCGCAACGACGGCTTGGTAAGCAGGCAAAATCACATCGCGATGCGCTTCGGCAATCGACAAGGGAATCGCTGTATTGTTAATATCTTGAGAGGTTAGGCCAAAGTGAATAAACTCCACGTAGGGGCTTAAGTCGCCTGGCAAGGCCAACATCCGATCTTTGATGAAATATTCAACCGCTTTAACATCGTGGTTGGTTACCTTCTCTGTCTCCTTGATCCATTGCGCATCAGCCTCCGTGAAATTCGTGTACATCGCACGCAATGCTGCAAAGTGCTCTTTTGGAAAGTTCGCAAGCGGAGTTAAGGGAATTTCGCACAAAGCGATGAAATATTCAATTTCAACACGAACACGGTATTGGATTAACCCAAACTCGGAGAAATACGGTGCGAGTGATTGGGTTTGGCGACGGTAACGACCATCAACGGGCGAGATCGCCGTAAGCAGATTTAATTCCATAAGTTCTATTCAAAGCGCAAAGGTACAACATTTTAAAAATTTATCTGTAATTTCAAGCATGTTACAGCCTAGATATCTTTCGGTCATATTAGCATTGGTCATCGCCATCGTGACGACAGCCTTCTTGTCGTTTATCCCCAGTTCGGATTTAGTCACTATGACAATTGGCTTTTTGACCTGTTTTATTTTTGGTTCGATATTAATCTACTTTGCCTTGGATTACTTGGTATTTCAAGAGGTGAATTCCTTGTACGACCGCATTAAACAAATCAAGAAAAAAGATTTCAGCGTAACTCCACGCAAGCAATTGGTCGAAAAAGAAAACCCGATTGAGCTCTTGAAAAAGGAATTAAATACCTACGTTGCAACGAAAGAAGGTGAGGTTCAGGATTTGAAGAAAGCTGCCAAATACCGTCAGGAATTTTTAGCAGATGTTTCCCACGAATTAAAAACACCCATTTTTGCGGCACAGGGATTTGTACACACCTTGTTGGACAATCCCGAGGAAGATCTCGAAATACGCATGAAGTTTTTAGAGAAGGCTGCCAAAAGTTTGGATGGCTTAGACAATTTGGTACAGGATTTATTGACTGTTTCTCAAATAGAAACGGGCGCGATTAGAATTGAAAAAAAGAAAATCAACCTGCGCCCATTAATTGCGGAAATCTTCGAACAAGTAGAAGCCAAAGCGACAAAACGAGAAGTGAAATTAAAGCTTATCGCGCCCGATGGGAATATTCAAGTCAAGGCAGATACGCAACGCATCTCACAAGTTATTCTAAACTTGGTTGTCAATGCAATCAAATACGGCAAGGAAAAAGGACTTGTTCAGGTGATCATTTCCGAGAAGAAAAAAGCCTATACAATTTCCGTTGTTGATAATGGACCTGGTATTTCAGAGGAGCATTTACCTCGAATTTTCGAACGTTTCTACCGAGTAGATAAGAGTCGGGCAAAGAACTCAGGAGGTACCGGCCTTGGACTTTCCATTGTCAAACACATCGTTCAGGCACACAATAGTAAGATTTCGGTGAAGTCGGAGGAGAATAAAGGAACTCGATTTGAGTTTAAGCTGGAGAAGGCTTAATGTAGAGACGCGATGCGTCAAGTCTATCATCTTTTTATAACCCCAGACTTCAGTCTGGGGAATAGCAAGCGGGTAACCTTTGGTAACTCCCAAGGTCAAAACCTAGGGTTATATTCCTAAGGCTTTAAGACTTATATACTCGAAATTCATTGATCCAGCCCCCAGGTTAAAACCTGGGGTTATATGCCTTAGGACTTGAATTACACCGCCCCTTCCATCAAGCGTTCTGCATTTTCTGCGATACGTAATTGCTCGATGAACTCGCCAATCTCCCCATCCATCACAGTAGGCAAATTATAAACTGTCAAACCGATGCGGTGATCAGTTACGCGCCCCTGTGGATAATTATATGTACGGATTTTATCGGAACGGTCGCCGGAGCCTACCATGGATTTCCGACTTCCTGCAATTTCTGCATTCCGTTTCGCTAATTCAATTTCATAAAGACGAGAACGTAAAACCGTCATCGCCTTATCAAAGTTCTTAATTTGTGAACGTTCATCTTGGCACTGAACTACTAATCCCGATGGAATGTGGGTAACACGAACAGCAGAATAGGTAGTATTAACGGATTGACCACCAGCTCCTGAGGAACAGAACGTATCTTTCCGAATGTCATTCATATTAATCTGTACATCGACCTCGTCAGCCTCAGGCATCACGGCAACCGTCGCGGCCGAGGTGTGAATACGTCCTGCCGATTCCGTCGCAGGAACACGTTGGACCCGGTGAACACCTGATTCAAATTTCAATTTGGCATATACATCTTCCCCTTGAACGGAGATAATGATTTCTTTATAACCTCCGGCAGTACCATCCGTAAAATCCATGATTTGGAAAGTCCAACCCTGCTTTTCAGCAAAACGCTGGTACATACGAAATAGATCACCCGCAAAAATGGATGCCTCATCTCCTCCTGTACCACCACGAATCTCGAGAATACAGTCTTTGGAGTCATTCGGATCTTTAGGAATCAACAGCTCTTTCAAGACTTCCTGCATCTCCTTTTCCGCTGGAATTAATTCTTCTAACTCCGCTTTCGCCATGTCACGAAAATCCTCATCTTTTTCCGTTGCAATAACAGATTTCGCCTCCTCAATGGAAGTTAAGACATTTTGGTAGGCAATATATTGCTCAACGATTTTTTGCAAGTCCTTGTATTCCTTGCTTAACGTCTTGAATTTCTTTAAGTCGGAAACAATTTCCGGCATCGCAATTTGTTGTTCTACTTCAATAAATCGTTCTCGGATGGCTTCTAGCTGCTCCAGCATGTCTAATTGGGGTTAAAAAATCTCCGCAAAGATAACAATTAAATTCATTGCCCTTTCTGCTCAAGATGAATACCTTTGTTCTATCACCCGGAACCCATGAAAAATTACCTGATATTACTTGTTACCCTAAGCCTTTATGCCTGTGACTTTTCCAAACGAATTGATACGACAGCGGCTGTCAAAGAGATGCGAGAACGCCAAGTAAAGCGCGTACTTCCTCAAGATATTGTCAATCAGGTGGATATTTGGGGGCAAGCCATTCAAGCAGAATTGGCCCAAGGGCATTCGGCAGACACCTTAGCTAGCAAAAACAAGGTCCTTATCCAAACAGGAGACATTTCCACATTGAAAAAATCCATGAAGGATGTAAAAATCAAGGAGATGCTTGATGCGATTGCTTTTGGTCTAAATCAAAAACAAGAAATTCCGGCAAGCATTCAGAAAAATAGTCAAGGAGACAGCCTATTCTATATTTACCAAAAATCAAACGATGTTACCCTCATCGGATTTAGCAAACAACAAGTAATTATCCAAATGGATAAGCCGCTGATTAAATAGGGTTGGATTTTACGAGGGCCAACATATTTTTATAAATCTCCTGCATCTCCGGTCTCATCATGAAGGCTTGTTGGTCAAATACCACACGTGAATCATTGAGTTTCGCAATATCTTGATCGGCATGCAAGGTTTGATTCGCAAAAAAGGCCTGCACATAATTTTGAACTACCCCCTGAATGAGGCTTTTATCTAATTCGATGGACTCCAATAACGTTTGAGCCTGCAACCACAATTGCTGTGTAAATAAGCCGGCCATTAGCATCGCCAAATGAATTTTCTTGCGTTCTTCCCCGTTAACCAGATAGATGGATTTGGAAATATCCTTTGCCAAATGAACCAAAGTTGCCTCCGTTTCTTCAACCAATACTTCAATGCAGATAGGCACATTTGATAAGCTGATTTTCCGTTCGGCTTGTAAATGTTGAACGGGGAACAATACACCTAATTGATTGGTACTCTCTCGCAAAGGATCATATTGAATCATGGATTCTGTCAAAGAGGCTGTGCCAGCCACGAGTACCAGCGTCGCATATTTAGGCAAGAGCAATTCTGGCAATACCTGCGGATAGGCTGATTCCGGCACACAAAGGAAAAACACGGTAGAGCTCGATTCTGAAAAATCCAAATGCTCATGAACGCGCGCATTGTACAGATAACTAACTAAATCACGCGCTTTTTCTGGGTCCCGACTAAAAACTTCTTGAACGCTATTTCCTGCATTTTCCAATGCTTGTGATAAATGCCAAGCCACATGTCCTGCACCGATAAATGAAATTTTAATCATTACTGAATTTTTTCGTGTTTCGCCCCAACAAAAGGCATCCATTGATTATCCAAAATTCCGGAAAAATTTCGCAAAAACATAACGAAGGATGGCTTGAACGGTCGGCGAGTTAAACTCATCCCCGCTTCTTCCGGAGTTTTATGTCCTTTTTTCGAATTACAATATTTGCAAGCCGTCGTTAAATTATCCCAGGAGGTTCGCCCTTGGCGTGATTTGGGGATTACGTGATCCAAAGTAAGGTGATTGGGAGATCCGCAATATTGACAACAATTTCCGTCGCGTTTAAATACATTTTGACGTGTTAAAACGACACCCTTAAAGGGGAAATAAACATAACGATTTAAGCGGATAACAGATGGGAATGGAAAGGATTGGCTGATGGAATGCAGCCTTTCGGTGCTCGATTCAGCTATAAGTTCGGCTTTATTGAGGTAGACCAACAAAAAAGCTTTGGGCATGGAACAAATTGTTAATGCACTGTAATCTTGATTAAGGACTAAAACTTTCTGACTCATAGACATCCAATTTTATAAGGTAATCCCTGCGCAAATCCATCACATGCTTTAAAGTTACAGAAAATAATCAACTGATAGACAAGGCCTTGGCATAAAAATTTGAAGTGGTTTTAGCTGATTAAAACAGCATTTTAAGGTCTTTTTAGTAGATTTGTAAAAAATAACGCAAAGGCCTATGGCATCCCTGGTAGAAAAAATCAAATCATTATCCCAATCTTTAGCACAAGAGACCGTAGGCAACCGGCATCATTTGCACATGCATCCGGAATTATCCTTTCAGGAAACGGCAACCCAAGTATTTGTGGAGAAGCAATTAAATGCGTGGGGGATTTCAACGAGCCGTTTAGCGAATACTGGGGTTGTGGCGATTATTGAAGGCAAAAATCCGAATAAAAAAGTCGTTGCCCTTCGTGCCGACATGGATGCTTTGCCGATTATTGAAACAAATGATGTACCTTATAAATCTCAAAACTCGGGCGTGATGCATGCCTGTGGACATGACGTACATACATCGTCTCTCTTGGGAACGGCACATATTTTACAGTCGATTAAGGATGAATTTGAGGGGTCTGTAAAGTTGATTTTTCAGCCGGCAGAAGAAAAAGCACCGGGTGGAGCTAGCATCATGATTAAGGAAGGGGTATTAGAGAACCCGAAACCAACGAGTATTTTTGGCCAACATGTTGCCACGAATGTACCCGTTGGCAAAATTGGTTTCCGAGAAGGCATGTACATGGCGAGTACGGACGAATTATACATCAAGGTTATAGGAAAAGGTGGACATGGTGCTATGCCAGATGCATGCATTGATCCCATTGTGATTGCTTCTCACATCATCATTGCGATGCAACAAATCATTTCGCGCAATAAGAACCCAAAATCCCCTTCGGTATTGACTTTTGGTAAAATCGAAGGATTGGGGGCGACAAATGTGATCCCAGATGAAGTTAATATAGCGGGAACCTTCCGGGCCATGGATGAAACTTGGCGTGCGGAAGGTTTGGAAAAGATGAAGAAATTGGCCGAAGGAATCGCAGATGCCATGGGAGGCCAGGCCGTATTTGAAGTATTGAAGGGGTACCCATTCTTACAAAACAATCCAGAATTAACGCGTAAAGCCAAAGCTGCCGCGATCGCCTACATGGGTGAGGAAAACGTTGTTGACTTAGACCTCTGGATGGCAGGCGAAGATTTCGCTTTTTATACACACCATGTGGATGCCTGTTTTTACCGCTTAGGCATTCGCAATGAGGCCAAAGGGATTACGAGTGGGGTCCACACGCCTAATTTCGATATCGATGAAGACGCATTGGCCATCGGTCCAGGATTGATGGCTTGGTTGGCCGTGAGTGAATTAACACTGTAGAGAGACGCGTACCTTTCCAAATCCCTAGGCTTCAGCCTAGGGTTATATCCCCAGGTTAAAACCTGGGGATGGACGTTAAAACTCCATCGGATCAGGCCATTTGAAATCATAGCATAACTCCTCCACGATTTTATCGCCAGAGACTATTTTGCCACCTAAACAGGGTTGGCTTGAGTCCCAATACCCAGAATTCATCCCACGTTTCTCACAATCATTCATCCCCACATCCTGTTTAGTAGGATGCTCAGGAGCAACAATATTGTAAATCCCGGATTGAATTTTCTCACAAGTCAAAGCAATCAGATTAACCACATCATCTTTGTGCACATAATTCACGGGGCAATTTGCGCCGTCGTTGCGCTTGTTTGAGAAATATTTGGCAACAAAACGATCTCCACCCATCAATCCAGCTAAACGCAAAATGACCGAAGCAACAGGAGATGCAGCAACAATTGCTTCCGCCTGCGCCATTAAGGAATTTTCGTTTATTTCAGCCGTTTCATCTACAATCGCTGACACATTTGCATACACAGATGTAGAGGAAAGGAAGATGATTTTCTGAACTTTTTGAGGATCCAAGCCATCAACCCATGCTTGAACGATGCGTAAATATTGTTCTTCTGAGTTTTTCTTTCGTCGGGGCGGAATTGCCCAAACCTGTATGGCCGATTGATTTAATCGTGCCCACTCTCCTTCAGTAGTTTCGTCAGATGCTCTAAAATCGACCGTTTGAACCTTGGGATGTTTCGCCTGTTGGTGCACCTGGGATGCAGAAACCTTTACCTCAAAATCCGCTAAAGCTAGTTTAAATGCCAATGGTGCGCCTACCCAACCGCCTCCGTAAATACTTATGTTCTTTTTCATAATTTTATGCACCTTTGGAACAAATGCGAAACAAAGATAGTTTATAAGCCATGAATAAAATGTTTTTTGTGCCCTTGATCACCATCATTTTAGTTGCATTAGACTATTACGTTTGGATGGCTGTTAAGACAGCCCTTCGAAATTCTCGAAAAAGTATTCGACAAACGGCTGGCATTATCTTCTGGGTTTTTACAGCTTTCGTAATTTTGGGTTCAATTTCTTATAACGCAATGCCCTTGCATGCATGGAAAAATGAATTCCGCATAACCTTCATGGCGCTTGTCATGATTTCGGTATTCAGCAAATTATTCATCATCATTTTCTTGCTTTTGGAAGACATCACCCGTTTTTTCCGTTGGGGAACAAATAAAATTCGCAAAAAAGATCCGAGCGCGATTAGTCGGCACGAATTCTTATCCCAAGCCGCCTTGGCTGTGGGAGCTGTTCCAGCTGCTACTTTTGCTTTTGGCATCTTATCTGGGGCGCATGATTACCGCATCGAAAAGGTGAGCTTGAAGATTCCTAAACTTCCCAAAGAATTTCGTGGCATGCGTATTGCACAGGTTTCCGACATTCATTCGGGTAGCTTTTTCAACAAAACAGCTGTTCAAGGCGGCGTGGATATGTTGATGCGAGAAAAAACAGATTTGGTTTTCTTTACGGGAGATTTGGTCAATAATGAGTCCAAAGAGGTAGAGGATTACTTCAATATGTTTTCCAAAATCAAAGCACCTTATGGCGTTTTCAGCACATTAGGAAATCATGATTATGGGGATTATGTGAAATGGAAAAGTCCTGAGGCAAAAAAGCAAAATTTAAAAGACTTAATGCAGGCACATGAACTGATGGGTTGGAATTTAATGATGGATGAAAATCACATCATTTCGGAGTCTGGGGAAAAATTGGCCATCATCGGCGTACAGAACATTGGAATCGGTCGGTTCCCTTGGTATGGAAATCTTTCAAAAGCATATGAAGGAACGGAAGACGCGGCGACCAAATTATTGTTATCCCATGACCCCACGCATTGGAATGCTGAAGTAACAAAGAACAATAAATTCCATGATATTGACGTTGCATTTGCAGGTCACACACATGGAGCTCAGTTTGGAGTAAAAATACCGGGCTTTGAAACCTGGTCACCCGCCAAATACATTTATAAACAATGGGCCGGATTGTATGAGGAGAAGGGCCAACAACTCTATGTGAATCGGGGATTTGGTTATTTGGGATATCCAGGACGGGTGGGTATGCCACCGGAGATAACGGTGTTTACGCTAGGTTAGACGGTGGAGTTAAGAGTTAAGAATTAAGAGTTAAGAGGTAAGAGGTAAAATGGTAGTTGTTAGAATTCCATTGTACAACAGCATCTGACGACTAGCGACTGACGACTAGTGACTAACGACTAGCGACTGACGACTAGTGACTAGCGACTGATGACTAGCGACTGATGACTAGCGACTGATGACTAGCGACTAATGCCTAGCGACTTTTTTTAACATTCCTTTTGCTGCTTTCTAAAAAAAAGCTATTTTTGCATCCCAATTAAATTGGTTTCGTGGCCGAGTGGCTAGGCAGAGGTCTGCAAAACCTTCTACAGCGGTTCGAATCCGCTCGAAACCTCCCAAAAACCTTCCCCTTCGGAAGGTTTTTTTATTTAACTCAATTTTGTGCAATCCCCTCTTAAAAAATTACACTTTTTAACCTGAGTTTATTTTGAAAGGTTCTAAATAAATAGTTGAACCTTAAAAAAACCTGAAATTGCCCCTCGAATAAATTGTTTCCTAAAAAATCGGAATGTAGTTTTGCGGACTGAATTAAAATGTGAAAACCAACATGATGTTTTGCAAAAAATTAACACTCGTTAAAACCTTATTATCCTTTGCGATACTCTTAGCTAGCGTGAGCGCAACATTTGCACAAGATGCGGCAGAAGGTGAAACCCTATTCAAAAACAACTGTGCGGCTTGCCACAATACTTCTGATGAAGTGCTTGTAGGTCCTGGTTTAAAGGGAATTGGAGAAAGACGTCCCATCGAATGGATCGTTAAATGGATTCATAATCCACAAGCTGTTATTGCTTCAGGTGACAAATACGCAAACGAACTTTATAATAAGTTCAACAAAGCGGCTATGACACCTTATCCGAACTTTACAGATGATCAAATAAAAGGCATTATTGCTTACGTAGATGCAGCAAATGCAGCTCCAGCAGCTCCGGCAGCGGGTGCCGCTCCAGCAGCAGGTGCAGCAGCCCCAGCAGCCCAAAGCTCAGGTGGAATGCTCGAAGTCTTGTTAGTTGGCTTATTGATTATCATGGTAATCGTATTAATTGCATTATTATCTATCGTAAGTACATTAAGCAAAATCACGACAGGCGAAGGCGCATCAGAGGCCCCATTCATGCAACGTCTTTCAGCAAATGCGAAAGCTTTGGCTGCAAATTCAGCTGTTAAAACAGGCATTTTGGTATTAGCCTTATTATTAGGAGGAAAAGCAACTATCGACGCCGCTTATGGCGTAGGTATTCACCAAGGATACGCTCCAGAGCAACCGATTAAATTTTCTCACAAATTACATGCAGGGCAGTATCAGATCAACTGTAACTACTGCCACACAGGTGTTTATGCTGGCAAAGGAGCAAACGTTCCTTCGGCAAACATTTGTATGAACTGCCACAACGCCATCAAGCGTGAGTCACCTGAAATTCAAAAAATCTATCGTGCGCTAGAAAACGACGAACCAATTCAATGGGTACGTGTTCATAACTTACCCGATTTGGCTTATTTCAATCACTCACAACATACAAATGTTGGAGGTTTAGAATGTAAAAATTGCCATGGTGAGATCGAAAAAATGGAAGTGGTAGAGCAACGTTCTACCTTAACCATGGGTTGGTGTATCGACTGTCACCGCGAAACAGATGTGAACGCAAAAGGAAATGCATACTACGACAAATTAGTTGAGGTGCATAACAAAGACAGCAAAACACCGCTTAAAGTGCAAAATATTGGTGGCTTAGAATGTTCTAAGTGTCACTATTAATCATATTACAATAGATTCAAAATTAGTCTGAATAAGAAAGATTATATGGAAAATTCGAACAAGAGGTATTGGAAAGGAATTGAGGAGTTAACCAATGAACCATCGTTTGTAAAAAATATCCACAATGAGTTTGGCAACATGCCCTCAGAAAACGATGCGAAAGGCGAAGCCTTAGTTGACGGATCTGGCACTCATCGTCGTGACTTTTTAAAAATGTTGGGTTTCGGAGTAGCAGCTGTTTCATTAGCAGCATGTGAAGCCCCAGTTAAAAACACCATTCCTTATTTGAACAAACCGGAGGATGTTGAGCCTACGATTGCCAATTGGTATGCATCAACCTATACAGATGGTGGCGATTACGCTTCTATCCTTGTAAAGACACGCGAAGGTCGTCCGATTAAGATCGAAGGAAATACCTTGTCGTCTGTTTCAAAAGGGGCTCTTTCAGGCCGTGCACACGCATCTGTTTTGAGTCTATATGACAACGAAAAATTAAAAGGTCCACAAATTGGAGGAAAAGCAAGCGATTGGAAACAATTGGATGCTGATTTCACAACTAAATTAGCGGCTGTAGCGGCTAAAGGTGGTCAAATTAGAATTGTATCAAATACAGTTCTTTCGCCAACAACGAAAAAAGTTATTGCAGATTTCGCTGCTAAATATCCGACAACACAACATATCGCTTACGACGCAAATCCGGCTTACGGTTTATCAGCTGCACATGGTGGCATTATTCCAAGCATCGATTTCAGCAAAGCGAAAACAATTGTATCCTTAGGTGCTGATTTCCTAGGAACTTGGATTGCACCAAGTGAATTCTCTTCACAATGGGCAATTACACGTCGTGTAAGTTCAGAAAAAGGAGGCAAAAAAGACATGTCACGTCACTACCAGTTCGAGACAATCATGTCAACAACAGGTGCGAATGCAGATTACCGCTCAACGTACAAGCCATCTCAAGAAGGTTTAGTTGCCATCGCATTGTATAATGCTGTTGCAAAATTAACAGGTGCTGCTGCTGTTGCAGGTTCAGCTGTTAAAGTAGAGCACTTAGATAAAGCTGCCAAAGATTTAGTTGCATCCAACGGAGCATCTATTATCGTTGCAGGATCAAACGATCCGGAAGTTCAAAAAATCGTTGCAGCTACAAACGCTTTAGTTGGCGCTTATGGCACAACATTAAATACAGCTATTCCATTGAACTACCGTCAAGGTAATGATATGGCAATGGCCAACTTCATTAAAGAAGCAGGTGCAGGAAAAATTGGAGCGGTTATTTTCTACAATGCCAACCCCGTTTACAATCACCCGATGGGAGCTGCATTAGCAACAGCTTTACCAAAAATTGAAGTTAGCTTAGCAACAAATGAGCGGGCAGATGAAACGGCTTCCTTATGTCAATTCATCGCTCCGGATTCACACTTCTTAGAGTCTTGGAATGATGCAGAACCCAAAGCTGGTTTCTACTCATTAACGCAACCAACCATTTCAACCATCTTCAAAACACGTCAAGCACAAGCAAGTTTCTTAACTTGGGCAGGTTTGTCAAGTGATTTTGCTGCATATTTAGAAAGCAATTGGGAAAGCAATATCTTAAAAGGTGGTAAAGTAGCTTGGAACAATGCATTGCACAATGGGGTTTTCGAACCAAATGCAGGAAGTATTTCCGCTGCAAGCCCATCCTTTGATATCAACGCTGCAGCGGCTGCTATCGCAAAAGCTTATTCAGCTTCTTCAACAGGCTTAGAGATCGCAGTTTACGAGAAAGTAGGTTTAGGAACAGGATCACAGGCGAACAACCCATGGTTACAAGAATTCCCTGAGCCTGTTTCAAAAGCTTGTTGGGACAATTATGCGGCCATTTCGCAACCCACTGCAACTGAATTAAAATTAAAGCAAGGCGACTTAGTTAAAGTAAGCGCAAAAGGATACGAAGTAACCTTACCTATTTTGGTACAACCAGGTCAAGCGCAAGGAACTGTTGCCATTGCCATCGGTTATGGCCGCACAAAAGCAGGTAAATCTGCGGACGGTGTAGGTGTTAACGCCTATCCATTTATTTCTGAAATCAACGGCGCTTGTGTAGGAACTTGTACACAAGGCGTATCAGTAACAGCTACGGGAGAAACGAAAGAACTGGCACAAACGCAAACACACCAAACGGTGATGGCGCGTCAAGCAGTTGTTCAAGAAACCGTATTAGCTGAATTTGCAAAGAATCCATTAGCTGGAAGCTTCAAGCCAAGAGTTAAAACATCAGAAGGAGAGAAAGACGCGACAGACTTAACACTTTGGAATGGTCACGAGTACAACAACCACGCATGGGGAATGGTCATCGACTTGAATACATGTACAGGATGTTCTGCTTGCGTTATTTCATGTAATGCAGAAAACAACGTACCCGTTGTAGGTCGCCAAGAGGTAATAAATCGTCGGGAAATGCACTGGATGCGCATCGACCGTTATTACTCTTCTGACGCTGAGGTAGAAGACATGCAAGGCTTAGAAATTGCTTCAGACAATCCAGAGGTTGTATTCCAGCCAATGTTATGCCAACACTGTAACAATGCTCCTTGCGAGACAGTTTGTCCAGTATTAGCAACAACACACTCGACAGAAGGATTGAATCAAATGACCTATAACCGTTGTATCGGAACACGTTATTGCGCAAATAACTGTCCATACAAAGTTCGTCGTTTCAACTGGTTCCGTTATTTCCAAACAGATGACTTTGATTTCCACTTCAACAACGATTTAGGTCGGATGGTGATTAACCCAGATGTGACGGTTCGTTCACGTGGGGTTATGGAAAAATGTTCTATGTGCGTTCAACGTATCCAAGAAGGTAAATTGACAGCTAAAAAAGAAAGTCGTCGTCCGGTGGATGGAGAAATTCAAGTAGCTTGTGCGCAATCTTGCCCTACGAATGCTATCACATTTGGAGATATGAATGATCCTAAATCAGCTATCTCACAATTGTTATTAGTTGAACAAGAAGGACGTGCTTACCATGTAATTGAAGAAATAAACGTTAAGCCAAATATTTCTTACTTGAAGAAAGTTCGTAATAAGGATGCTAAAAAAGCATAATTTTTTAATCGTAAAACAGTAAATAAAAATATGTCGCACGTTGTATCACCCATAAGAGAGAAACTAGTTACTGGTGGAAAATCTTATTCCGATGTTACCCACGATATCTGCAAACAAGTAGAGGGAGAGCCTACAAAAGAATGGAAAATTGCATTCGGGATCTCAAGTCTTGTATTCATTTATGGTGCTTATTGCCTATTCTACACTTGGTGGCAAGGTATTGGCGTTTGGGGATTAAATAAAACCGTAGGTTGGGCTTGGGATATCACTAACTTCGTTTGGTGGGTTGGTATCGGTCACGCGGGAACATTGATCTCTGCCGTATTATTATTATTCCGTCAAAAATGGAGAACATCGATTAACCGTTCTGCAGAAGCGATGACAATCTTTGCTGTACTTTGTGCTGCATCGTTTATCTTAGCACACATGGGACGCCCATGGTTAGCTCACTGGGCTTTACCACTTCCAAATGCTTTCGGTTCTTTATGGGTTAATTTTAACTCTCCTTTGGTTTGGGACGTTTTTGCAATCTCAACGTATTTATCTGTATCCTTGTTATTTTGGTATATGGGTCTTGTGCCGGATTTGGCAACAATTCGTGACCGTGCGACCACAGCTGGACGTAAGTTCTGGTATGGCCTATTTAGCTTAGGCTGGACAGGTTCTTCTAAAACTTGGGCTCGTTATGAGTATATGTCCTTAATCTTAGCAGGTATCTCGACTCCACTTGTACTTTCTGTGCACACGATTGTATCCATGGACTTTGCAACGTCTGTTATCCCAGGATGGCATACAACAATCTTTCCTCCATACTTCGTAGCAGGTGCAATCTTCTCAGGTTTTGCCATGGTGCAAACCTTATTGTTGATCACACGTGTGGTGTTCAAATTAGAAGATTACATTACGATTGAACACATTGAGATGATGAACATCGTTGTCACGGTAACAGGTTCAGTTGTAGGTATTGCTTATTTAACGGAATTCTTCATCGCTTGGTATTCAGGCGTTGAGTATGAAAGTTATGCATTTATCAACCGTGCAACGGGTCCCTATTGGTGGGCATATTGGATGATGATGACATGTAACGTAATCTCTCCACAATTATTCTGGTCAAAAGCAATTCGTACAAACTTGATGGTTTCATTCATCTTATCCATCGTTGTAAACGTAGGTATGTGGTTTGAGCGTTTTGTTATTATCGTGACATCTTTACACCGTGATTACCTTCCCTCTTCATGGGCTATGTTCTCGCCTACGATGTATGATATTGGAGATTACATTTTCTCTTTTGGTTTGTTCTTTACCTTGTTCTTCTTGTTTGCCAAATTCTTGCCTGTTGTCAATATGGCTGAGGTGAAAGCGGTTATGAAAGGTGTTTCAACGAACTTTCCAGTTAAGAAGGCGAAAGCAGCTAAAAAAACGGAAGAATAATTATTAAGCAATTCGAAATTAAAACAATATGAGTTCGACAACTAACTACATTTTGGGTGTATACGATGATGAGGATGAGGTTTTACATGCAGTAACTGCAGTAAGAGCACAAGGAATCAAAATCGAGGATGTATTTACTCCTTTCCCAATCCACGGATTAGACGTAGCAGTAGGCCACGCACGCACACGTTTACCTATCGCCGCATTTATGTTTGGCACGTTGGGTATGATTTGCACATTGGGCTTAATCAGCTACACCATGGTATTCGATTGGCCTATGATTATCGGTGGTAAAGATTTCTTTGCATTACCTAACTGGATTCCAGTAACTTTTGAAGGAACTGTATTATTTACAGCCTTTGGTTTAGTAACAACATTTTGTGCCTCCAATAACTTATACCCTGGCAACAAGGTGGAGCCTTTGGATTTGCGTATTACAGACGACAAATTTGTGATGGCGATCAATGTTGACAAAAACAAAGTTAGTGCAGATAACATCAAGAAAGCCTTGAAAGATTCTGGCGCGATAGAAGTAAATACTAAATAATTAACCAAGAACAATTGTTCACGAAGAAGCATAACAAGATGTTTAATCCAAGAATTAAATTCGTTTTATTAGCTGGTGTAGTTGCAGGCTTATTGTCTTGCGGTTCAGACCCGAACGATACAGGAACAGAATTCGCTCCTAACATGTATCATTCAGTGGCATATGAACCAATGACCCAAACAGAAGGTGACACGAACACCATCAACCCATTAGGAATGAATATGCGCCTACCTGTAAAAGGTACAGTTGCACGTAAGCACTACACAGGATCAGATAGTTTAAAGCAAGCATTCCTAGCACAGGAAATGATTTCTAAAACAATCCCAACTGATAGCATTTCATACTCAGAAAAATCTTTGTATAATCCAATCGCTGCAACACCTGAAAATATCGAAGCAGGAAAAGCTCAATATGAGCGTTTTTGCCAACATTGCCATGGTGAAACAGGCAAAGGTGATGGTTTAGTAGCAAAAGCCTATAAAGGGGTTCCAGTTTACTCCAGTGATGCATTAAAAACGATGAATGACGGACATATTTACCATGTCATTACACACGGAAAAGGAAGAATGTGGGCACACGGCTCTCAAATATCTTCAGAAAACCGTTGGAAAATCGTGCTTTATGTTCACGAACTACAAAAACAATAATTCAATCAATTTAAATTAAATATAGATCAAGATGGCGGGACATTCACATTTTTCCCCTGCAAACGTTGAAGAGCATTTTGAATTTAGTGCTGAAGGCAAAAAACGTATTATTTATGCTTTCATCGCTGGTTTAGCAGCTTTAGCGCTCGGAATTTATCTTTTATCAAAAGGAGAAGCCGGCGGACACGAAGTAGCGAATGCAGGACACGATGCAGTTAAAGCAGGACATGAAGCAGCTGGCGAACACCTTTCCGGTGGAGCCGCTTCACACCAGGCAGGTGCCGAAGAGCATTACGATTGGACTAATCGTATCTGGGCAAACGTATGGTTGAACGCTGTATTCTTTACTGGTATTGCTGTCGTAGGTATGTTCTTTGTTTCTTTACAATACCTAACTAAATCCGGTTGGTCAGCAGTAATGAAGCGTGTACCTGAGGCTTTCCCTAAGTTCTTATACATCTCATTGCCGATTTTAATTTTAGTATTCCTTTTCAAAGGGGATGTAATCTTCCACTGGATGCACCACGGCGTAACAGAAGTAGGAAGTGAGAACTATGACAAAATCATCGCTGGAAAATCAGGCTACTTGAATAAGAACTTCTTCTTAATTCGTTTAGTTGGATTCGGAGCCCTTTGGATCATCCTTTGGAACATGCTACGTAAAAAATCTTTAGAAGAAGATTTAGTTGGCGGATCTGACTTGTTCACTCAAATGGTTAAAATAGGTACAGCATTCATCGTTATTTTCGGTGCTTCTAGTTCTATTTTCGCTTGGGATTGGGTTATGTCAATCGATACACACTGGTTCTCAACCATGTTTGGATGGTATATGTTCTCATCTTGGCATGTAACAACTTATGCCGTTATCGTATTAGCAATCCTATATTTAAAAGACAAAGGCTTAATGAGCTATGTAAATGATAACCATTTGCATGACTTAGGTAAGTTCATGTTTGCGTTCTCTATTTTCTGGACATACGTATGGTTTGAGCAATTTTTATTGATTTATTATGCCAACTTACCCGAAGAAACGATCTATTTCTTAGAGCGTTGGGAAGGACACAACAAGATTTACAAAACAACTGAAATTTTGATGGTTATTTTAAACTTCTTGCTACCCTTTTTAGTTTTAATGACACGTGATGCAAAAAGAACACATATCTTCTTGAAAATCGCGTCATTTCTAATTATTGCGGGTCATTATATGGATTTCTATCAGATGATTATGCCAGGAGTATTAGGGAAACATGGAGGATATGGATTAGTTGAATTTGGGATGCTTACCGTTTTTGCATCTGCGTTCATTTATGTGATTTCAGATGAATTAACAAAGGCATCTTTGATAGCAAAGAACCACCCATTCTTACCAGAAGCATTACATCACGATATTTAGTATTAAGCGAATACGATTTTAACAAATACACATATGAATTACCTAATTGGTCTTTTATCCGTTGTTTTCTTCATCTTAGCGATTTCTGTCATCGCAAAAAGTATGAAGCTAAATAAAAACCTTGCTGAAGGAGATGACACATCCTCTGCTTTAGATTCAAGCAACAATACCCATGCCTATGGTATGTTAATTTTCTGGTTATTAGGAACCGTTGCTGGGGTTTGGTCTTTTTTAAATAGCTTTCCTGATTTTTTACCCGAGGCAGCTTCTACGCATGGATTGCAAACGGATAAGATGTTTTGGATATCCATGGCTGTCGTTACTTTTGCATTTTTTGCAACGAACACACTTTTGATGTTCTTCGCATTTAAATACCGGTACAATAAAAACAGAAAGGCAACTTTCTATCCTGTCAATCACAAATTGGAATTGATTTGGACTGTTATTCCTGCTGTTGTTATGGCTATCTTGGTTTTCACGGGTTGGAGAACTTGGCGCGACATTACAAAGCAAGCTCCTAGCGATGCAGTTGTAATTGAAATTACAGGACACCAATTCGGATGGTATGTACGCTACGCAGGAAATGACGATAACCAATTAGGTAATCAAAATTTCAAGTTGATCGATGAAACAAATAGCATTGGTATCGACTTTACCGACAAGAATTCATTTGATGATTTTACTGCAACGGAATTACACATCCCAAAAGGAAAGCCCGTACTATTGAAAATCAAAGCTCAAGATGTTTTGCACTCTGTTTACCTTCCTTACCAACGCGTTAAAATGGATGCCGTTCCAGGAATGCCAACGAAATTTTGGTTCACACCTACAATTTCAACAGACGAAATGCGTGCTAAGTTGAATAACAAAGATTTTAACTTCAAATTGAACTGTACTGAGATTTGTGGACGTGGACACTTTGGTATGGCCATTACCGTATTTGTAGATGAGCCAGAAGATTATAAAAAATGGTGTGCAGAGCAAAAACCATTCTTGGCAACAAATCCAAGTTATTTGGAAAAAGTACCCGCAAATTTGAAAGCAAAAGCAAGTCATTACATTCCTGCTGAGCCAATCGAAACAGATAGCACAGCAACAGCTGCTGCATTGTAATTTTATTAATAAGAACAGTAGAAAGAAAAATATAGTCCTATGTCAACTGCTACAACACACGCTGAAGATGTTCACGCTCACGCACATGATCACGAACACGAACATCATGAGCCAAACTTTATTCAGAAATACATCTTCTCTGAAGATCACAAAACGATTGCTAAGCAATACCTTATCATGGGTATTCTTTGGGCATTTGTAGGGGGATCTTTATCGATCATTTTCCGTTTGCAATTGGGTTTCCCAGACATGCAATTGGAGTGGTTACGTCCTATTCTTGGCGAATGGATCGATGAATCAGGTAAATTAGATAAAGAATTTTTTCTTGCCTTAGTGACCATGCATGGTACCATCATGGTATTCTTCGTGTTAACTGCAGGTTTGTCAGGAACGTTTTCTAACTTTTTGATCCCCTTGCAGATTGGTGCACGTGATATGGCATCCGGATTCATTAACATGTTATCCTTTTGGTTCTTCTTCTTGTCTTCAGCCGTAATGTTCTCCTCATTATTTCTAGAAACAGGACCTGCATCAGGCGGATGGGTTATTTATCCTCCATTAAGTGCCTTGCCACAGGCCATGCCAGGTTCAGGACTTGGAATGACATTATGGCTAACAGCAATGGCCTTGTTCATCGTTTCTTCGTTGATGGGTGGTATTAATTATATCTGTACAATCATCAACTTACGTACCCGTGGAATGACATTTACCAAAATGCCTTTAACGATTTGGTCATTCTTCTTTACAGCCATCTTAGGTTTGTTATCATTCCCTGTTTTGTTGTCAGCGGCCTTGTTGTTAATCTTTGACCGTAGTTTTGGAACATCATTCTACTTGTCTGAAATTTATATTCAAGGTCAAGCGCTACCAAACATGGGTGGTTCTCCAATCTTGTACCAACACTTATTCTGGTTCTTAGGACACCCAGAGGTTTACATTGTATTATTGCCAGCTTTGGGAATGACATCAGAAATCATTGCAACGAATTCACGTAAACCTATCTTTGGCTACCGTGCGATGATTGGTTCCATGATGGGTATTACCGTTTTAGCCTTTATTGTTTGGGCTCACCATATGTTTGTGACAGGGATGAATCCATTCTTAGGATCCGTATTTATGTTCCTAACCTTGATCATTGCAGTGCCTTCAGCAGTTAAAGCATTTAACTACATCACAACCTTGTGGAAAGGTAACTTGATCTTTACACCAGCGATGTTGTTCTCGATTGGTCTTGTATCCTTATTCATTTCAGGGGGAGTAACAGGCATCATTTTGGGTAACTCTGCCTTGGATATCAACTTACATGATACCTATTTCGTTGTAGCTCACTTCCACTTGGTAATGGGTGCGGCATCTTTCTTTGGATTAATGGCTGGAGTTTATCACTGGTATCCAAAAATGTTTGGCCGTATGATGAATCGTACATTGGGATACATCCACTTCTGGGCTTCTTTTGCGGGAGTTTATTGCGTATTCTTCCCCATGCACTACACAGGTATCGCAGGATTCCCTCGTCGGTATTATTCATTTACAGCATTAGGAAATAATAGTGAAGCGGCATTTACCGACTTGAATCAATTCATTTCGATTGCAGCCATCCTAACATTCTCTGCACAAGCGATTTTCTTCTGGAACTTCTTCTATTCAATGTTTAAGGGTAAAAAAGCAACGCAAAATCCATGGAATTCATCAACACTTGAGTGGACAACTCCTGTAGAAGTAGGACATGGCAACTGGCCAGGTGAAATACCAGCCGTTTACCGTTGGCCTTATGACTACTCGAAGCCAGGTTCTGAGTCTGATTTCATTCCACAAAACGTTCCTTATTCTGTAACACCAGAATCAAACTTACCGGAAGAGAATGAAGAAATTGCGAAAGAAAAAGCCATTGAAAGTTTATTGGCTGCTCAAACAGAGTCCTATAATCGTTAATTAATCTCACGATTGAAGGATGCATCGAAATGGCTTCATTTGGATGCATCCTTTTTTTAGCTACTTACATGACCTTCCAACGATTCGGTTTTATCACATTAATATGCCTATATGTTCTCATATTAGCAGGTGGTATCGTACGAAGCACAGGGTCAGGAATGGGATGTCCAGATTGGCCTAAATGCTTTGGTCAATTCATTCCGCCTACACATGTGTCGGAGCTACCTTTCAACTACCAAGAAATCTACAAGGAAAAGTTACATGGTGAAATTCTATTCAACCCGACCAAAACATGGATAGAATACATCAACCGATTAGTAGGAGCATTAACTGGCCTGTTCATCGCCATCACACTCGTATTATCCTTTAAAAAAGGGCGGTCTGTATTTCTGCCAACATTGGCAGCATTTCTGCTTGTCATGGCAAATGCTGTTTTAGGGAAATATGTTGTTGATTCGTTTTTGTTACCTGGCGTAGTGACCATGCACATGCTCCTAACGACAGGAGTTTTATTTTTCTTATTAAAAGCTTTGCAGGTGGGGCAATCTGAAATTCAAATTCCCTCAAACCAGCGCAAATGGATTGCCATCAACGCTATTGTCATTGTTGTTCAAATATTATTGGGTACACAAGTGCGTGAAAACATGGACGACATCATCCGTAGCCTAGGCGAAAATGCAAAGGACCAATGGATTGCGAATCTGGATTTGGGTTATATTATTCACAGAACATTCTCATGGGCAATTTTGATAAGTCATTATTTCTTATGGAAAAATGTACAATCTAGCGCGCTTGCCAAAACACCTTACATTATTGCATTTACCCTGTGTATTGGATTATCACTCGTGTCAGGTGTACTCATGGCCTATTTTGCCTTGCCACTAGGATCTCAACCTATACATTTAACAAGCTCATTGGTTTTACTGGGACTACACGTTCATGCGTGGTTAAAAACACGAAGTATATGAACAAGGTAAAACCCTACATCGCATTATTGAAATCCAGGCTATCCATGACCGTGGCCTTTTCGGGTACTTTCGGTTTTTTACTAGCTCCTGCAGCGCATAAGGCAATCGATATTTTTTTAATCTCCTTGGGGGGATTCTTACTGACCGGAGCTGCAAATGTGGTAAATCAATTGAAAGAAATTGAGTTCGATAAATTGATGAAGCGAACGGCCAAACGTCCATTACCAACGCAGACAGTTAGCCCACAAAATGCCCAACTATTTGGGCTTATTGTCGCTGTGCTTGCCTTAGGAATCTTAAGCTATTTTACCTGGAAGGCAGCCGCTATCGGTTTGTTATCTTACATCCTCTATGGCTATGTCTATACGCCACTTAAACGCGTGGGACCAATTTCCGTATTTGTAGGAGCCTTTCCCGGTGCCTTCCCTCCTATGATTGGATGGGTTGCGGCTACCCAACACTTTGGATGGGAGCCCGGAATCCTTTTTGCTATACAATTTTTCTGGCAATTCCCACACTTTTGGGCGATTGCATGGGTGGCTGATGCCGATTACAAAAAAGCTGGATTCCGTATGTTACCAAACGAAGGAAAGAAAGATTTGAAAACCGCATTTACCATCATGATCTATACGGTGTTTCTCATCCCTTTGGGATTTGTTCCCTACATGATGCACATGACCGGAATCACTTCGGCCATCATAACAATTGTGGCAGGAAGTTTGTTCTTAGGACAGACCTTTTATTTAATGATGAAACCGACAGATAAAGCAGCTCGCTGGATGATGTTTGGGTCATTCATTTATTTATTAATTGTTCAAATCGCCTTTTTATTTGATAAAGCTTAAGTCATGAAAAATCAAGAAGAATTACTCGCGGCCAATGAAACGCGCTCCGTCAATCCAAAAGTGTTTACCATGTGGTTGTTCATCGTATCAATTATCATGTTATTTGCAGCATTCACAAGTGCCTATCTAGTTAGAAAAGCAGAAGGCAACTGGGTAGAATTCGATTTGCCCAATTTGTTTTATTCCAGTACCCTTGTTTTATTAGGTAGTAGTATTTCGATGCATTTTGCATATTTAGCAGCAAAAAAAGACCAATTTAATGCGCTTCGAATAAGTATTTCTATTACTTTTGTGCTCGGATTAATATTCCTAATCATGCAATTTTATGGTTGGACCCAATTAGTGGAGAAAAACGTATATTTTGTAGGAAATCCGTCAGGTTCTTTTGTTTATGTACTTTCAGGCCTTCATGGGCTACACTTAATCTCAGGATTAATCGTATTATTAGTTGCTTTAGTAGCAGCTTTCCAACTGAAAATTAATGCAAAAGCATTGACCCAAATTAAGATTTGTACCACCTATTGGCATTTTTTAGATGCATTATGGGTATATTTATTTTTATTTTTAGTTTTTAACAATTAAGCAATTACCGCATGTCAGTTGCACACACAGCCCCTGCTGTACCCGAAAACCTTACTTGGTCGGGTGGATCAGAACCTTTAAAAGCGAGTTACGGAAAATTAATGATGTGGTTTTTCCTCCTATCAGACACATTTACGTTCTCAGCCCTATTGATTACTTACGGAATGATTCGATTCAGCCAACCCGCTTGGGAAGGAACGACTGACGCCTTCTATTTCGCTACAACCCACTGGCCTATCCCAGAAAAAGTATTTGAAGCGGTTCCATTTTTACATGGAATGTCATTGCCTTTGGTATTCGTAGGAATCATGACCTTCATCTTGATTGCATCTTCAGTGACGATGGTATTAGCTGTAGAAGCTGGACATCGTGGTGATCGCAAGGATGTGGAAAAATGGATGTTATGGACGATCATTGGAGGTTTCACGTTCTTAGGCTCACAAGCTTGGGAGTGGACACACTTTATCCACGGTCCAGAAGATTTATCATTGGCGGCAAAGCAATTAGTGGACGGCGTAATGACTCCGATCGAAGGAGCCAATTTAGTTCGTAACCCTTATGGCCCACCTGCATTCGCGGATTTATTTTTCTTTATTACTGGATTCCACGGAACACACGTATTCTCAGGAGTTATCTTGAATATCTTAATTTTCTTCAATGCAGCTACAGGCGTTTACGAGCGCAGAGGTCATTATGAAATGGTTGAGAAAGTAGGTCTATATTGGCACTTTGTTGACTTGGTTTGGGTATTCGTATTTACCTTCTTCTATTTAGTCTAATCTTTATTCATTGATATTATGGCTCACGTAGCACACGAAACTTCTGAAAAAGAAATCGCCGCTCCAAACACCGGAGCGATTTGGAAAACATTCTGGATCTTATTGATCTTAACAGCTATTGAATTCGTTATCGCATTCACCATGCCTGCAAACACCTTGCGTGTTGCAATTTTCTGTGGCATGACCATCGTGAAAGCATTCTATATTGTAGGAGAATTCATGCACTTAAAACACGAAGTAAAAACGTTAATTTGGGCGGTTTTGGTTCCGACAATCTTCGTTGTATGGCTATTAGTAGCTATGATTTACGAAGGCGGTCACATGTATTAGTCAACCCATTTTCCATTTTGGAATTATGAATAAGAAGACAGGCATCTTATTAATTACATTAATAGTGCCTGTCTTTATTTATTTAGGACTAAAGACATTCGGCACCAATCATTACGAATTACCCCGTTTTATTCCGGCCATCGATTCCACGACGGGGGAAATCAAAATGGCGAAACGCCTGCATCCTCGCTGGAACGAGTCTGAACTCGATACCGTTTTTCAGACGATCCCAGCTTTCCACTTGACCGACGAAACGGGAAAAGCATTTTCATCAAAAGCATTGAAGGGCAAAATATTCGTTGCCAATTTCTTCTTTACTCGGTGTGGAACTATCTGCCCCAAAATCACCTCGCAAGTTAGTCGGGCAACGGACGCATTTACCCAGGATTCAGACGTACATTTCATCTCCATTTCGGTTGATCCAAAATTTGACGAACCCTCAAGGCTGTCGGCTTATGCCAAACGTTTCGACGCAGATTCCACGCGCTGGACATTTTTAACTGGCGCAAAAAAAGAGATTTATCCTTTAATCTTAAAGGGATTTCATGTACCCTTAGCGGATGCTTCCGAATACGATGCCGCAATTAAAAACCCCGACGAAACATTTATCCATTCTGAGCGTTTGGTGTTAGTAGACAAAGCCGGGGTTATTCGGGGCTTCTATGATGGCACGGATAAGAAGGAAGTTGACCGACTGATCATGGAAATCAAGGTGTTAAAAAGCATTTATACGACAGAATAATTTTATGTGGACCATTTCGAAATCAGCAAAAAACAATTTAATCATCAACGTGATCTCCATCGCGATACCCTTAGCGGTCGCGGGACTATTGTCCCTACCTAGCAAATTACCTTTGGGCGAATGGACAAAAATTCTTCCTCATTTCATTGGAATCATTAACAGCACAACAGCAATTAGTTTAATCATTGCCTTGATTGCCATTAAGAATAAAAATGTTGAGGGTCACCGCAAGGCGATGGGGGCGGCTGTTTTACAGGGAGCCATATTCCTGATTTTGTATATTCTATATCATGTGGCGAACGAGTCGACCAAATTTGGTGGAGAGGGCTTCATAAAAAGTGTTTATTTCTTTTTATTAGCTTCTCACATCATTTTGTCCATCGGCGTTGTTCGGCTTGTGCTAATGGCGTTGTACCACGCGTTAAGTGGGGATTTTGTTGCGCACAAGAAGACCGTTAAATGGGCCTACCCTATTTGGTTATATGTTTCCATTTCGGGTGTTATCGTTTACTTATTGATCTCTCCTTATTATGTTTAATCGAATATTTCTGATTCTGTGCCTATTATTTCTCATCCAATTAGATGTGGACGCCCAATGTGCCATGTGTCGGACAACCATAGAAAGTACGGTTTCAAATGGTCGGTCCAATATCGCGACTGGGCTCAACACAGGTATTTTATACTTGCTATCGGCGCCGTATTTATTGGTAGGAGGAATAGCTTGGCTTTGGTTCAAACAAAGCAAACAAGAGCAAAAGGAACGTATTGCCAAATGGCAATTACGTCAACGCGTATCTCAAATTTTGGGTAAATCTAACTAATCCCAAATTGGATATTGTGTTAATTTAATCGTTTCGCCAAAGAAAATCTGAGTCGATTTTTCAAAAGAATCCGTGTAGTCTGACACGAAAAATTGGCGTGAGGCTGTTGAAGGTGAATCAATTAGCAAATCTGCTTGCTCTAATATCAATTTAATAGCTGCTGCCACAATCAATGAGGTATCAATCACTGGAATTTTGCCTTGATAATACGCATCGATTTGTTTCTTGATTAATGGATAATGCGTACACCCAAGAATCAAGCCTTCGATATGCGATAAATTGGGATGAGCTAAATATTCTTTGATGATTTGCTCGGAGATGTTATTATTAAAAAATCCCTCCTCGATCATCGGTGCAAGCAAAGGTGTTGCGAGGGATTTGATGTGCATATTTTTCGCTAGGGCTTCCGCTTTCGAAGCATAAATTCCGGAATTAACCGTTTGTTTCGTTCCGATAAGTCCGATGGTCTTCCCAGCCCAATGTTGGTCTAGGTAGTCGATGACCGGATCAATGACATTGACCACAATCGCTTTGGTCCCAACATAGGTTTTGACCAAATCATAGGCTGCGGCAGATGCAGAATTACAGGCAATGAGAATTAACTTGCATTGTTTTTCCATCAAGAAATTACAAATCTTTAAGGAATAAGCTTGAATAGCAGTCGCTGATTTGTCGCCGTATGGCAAATGTGCTGTATCTCCAAAATAGATGATATTCTCGTGGGGCATCAATTCCGTAATGGCATGTGCGAGCGTTAATCCGCCGATTCCACTATCAAAAATCCCAATAGGTGCTGCGTTTGGCATAGAAGTCTAATTGCGTGTAAAGAACGGAATTTTGGGTTTCTTTTCAAACTCACGCAACCATTTCTACAATTTAACCATCTTTACGTCTCAATTAAATTAAATAAACGTTGCATAAACATTTACCCTCCGAAGACTTTGAGCGATCATTGGTGCTGGCCTGCAAAAAACAGGACCGCAAGGGGCAACATGCGACATTTAATCGCTATTCGGGAAAAATGATGGCCGTTTGCCGACGGTATTTGGGGCAGGGGCCTGAAGCGGAAGATGCATTGATGGAAGGATTTATGAAGGTGTTTTCGAAAGTGGAAACATTTAATGAGGCGGGCAGTTTTGAGGGATGGATTCGGCGAATTGTCGTGAATGAATGTTTAATGAAAATCCGAAAGCAAGGAGATTCGTTTTCGAAGAACATCGAAGAGGCATGGGATGTAGGCCAACCGGCAGATGCGTTGATGCATCTTCGAACGGCAGAAATAGAAGCTATTATTGCTGAATTACCACCTGGTTATCGGACAATATTTAATTTATATGCGATTGAAGGATATAGCCACGATGAGATTGCGACATTATTAGCCATATCATCTGGAACATCAAAATCACAATTATCAAGAGCTCGGGCAATGATCCAGCAAAAAATAAAATTAATTGAATCATGAAAAAGCCAAATACTACTTCTTGGGAAGTGCTTGAAAAAGCTTGGCAAAAGCAAATTCAAGAAAAAGAAGTTGAGGTCCCTACTGACCTATGGGATCGCATAGAAAAGCGCTTGGACGAAAAACCTGTTCGACCGTTGTGGTTACAGATAAGCACTTGGGCGTGGTCAGCGGCGGCGGTTTTGGCTATCGTAATCGGCTTGAATTGGGGCGGAGACGAACCCGGGCAAGCACATGTGAAAACAAAGCCAAAAGAAATCCCTTCCGCGAATGAATCAGCGAATCCAAGCTCTATTAATCAAGTTGCAGTAGCAGCACAACCGACTGCGCCACATGCGAGGGAAGTTTTGGCTCGTTCTTTGGTTTCCGTAGAAAAGCCTAATTCGCCTGAAATAGCGGCTCCCGTACAAACGGAGGTGATTGCAAAACCTAATGAGGCGAAAAAGCAAGAGGAGCAAGAAGAAATTTGGGTTCGCGTGGACATCAATCCGGTAGAGGAGATTGCTACACCCATTGCAGTTGTGCAGCAAGAGACATTCCCAACGAAAAAGAAGAAAAGTCTTTTGGGTAGATTAATCAAACAAGTAAAACAAATTGCTGATGGGGAGCGAATGGATTGGCAGGCATTAAAAGAAGGAAACCGCCCCTTAGAAGATGGGATTCATCAGGTAGCAAACACCTATTATCGAACAGAACAAACCGTTAAACAAACATTTCAAATACAATGAGAACATTAATCATCATCATCCTACTTGGATTGACGCAACAGCTATTGGGGAATAACAATTCCGATAGCCTATTATTAAAAATTGACAAGCGAAACCAGACCCTTATTGGCGGGAATCAAGATAAGAATAAAACGCTCCGAGAAGAATTAGAAAAAGTTTTCCAAAACAAAGGTCTGATATTGACAGATAGTTTGTGGCAACATATACGAACTGTAATTCGAACGGACTCAGAGGGTGACAGCAGCTTATCTGTTCAAATTGGAAATAGCAGGGTGAAAATTGGAGTTGTAAAACCAGTAGTTCAAAATCAGAAGACTTTTAAAATGGCTCACCCGAACGATGAAAGAACGTTTAAGGTTAAACGTGATAGCTTAGGTAAATCAATGGTTATTACGGGGGACAGAAAAGAAGAAGTTCGTGTGGGTTGGAATGGCATACATGTGAAGGATGGGCGCGAGGAAGTGCATGTGGACTGGAATGGTGTGCAGGTAAAAGAAGCGAATGGAGAAGAAACCAAGGTCATTTGGGGAAAGGATTCAACCAAAGTACATCCCAAAGAAAAGCATTTGAATTTATTTGAACGAAAGGGGATGAACCTTTACTTAGGAATGAATGGTTTGTCGGGGAATATGCCCGAAGTGACAACCATGATTTACCCTGCTCCCTATTTATCAACTGATTCAGAACTAAAACCAACGGGATCCCGCTTTGTAAGTCTTGAATTCACCCGCTCGGCAACACTTGGTCGCGGCAAGAAGAGTGCTTTTAAGTTGGGCTATGGCATCGCATTTGATTGGTACAATTTCATGTTTGATCATAACCGGGTGGTCAACAAGTCTGGATCAATAACGAATTTTCAACCGGTATTTGATGCACAAGGCAATGAGCTGAGGTTCAGTAAGAATAAACTAACGGTTTCCTACATAACCCTACCTGTCATGCCACATTTCGCATTTAGCAAGCAGTCGGCCATTCAAATGATTGGAATTGGCGGTTATGTTAGTTATCGTTTGGATAGTTGGACCAAAACAATTGAAGAAAAGAATGAAAATTTAAATCGTAACGTGTCTAACTTTAACTTAGCGCAGGTGCGTTATGGAGTAAAGGCAGAGGTGGCTCTGCGTCATTTCCCTGATTTGTTCTTTAATTATGATTTGACCCCATTATTTGATAAGGGATTTGGGCCACAATTAACGGCATTTAGCTTCGGAATTAAACTATTCTAAAAAATTATCACATTTTTTTTGGCGAGAGCTTTGCGGAAATCAAAAAAGGAGCTACTTTTGCGAACTATTTCAGCAAAACGTTTCGCTGAATTTAAATGAAGGGGATATACCAGAGCGGCCAAATGGGGCAGACTGTAAATCTGCTGGTGAATGCCTACGGTGGTTCGAATCCATCTGTCCCCACATTTTTTTAATGATTTTAGATTCTATTTACAGGAGAATCTAGCCAGCGGGAGTAGCTCATTTGGTAGAGCGATAGCCTTCCAAGCTATAGGTGGCGGGTTCGAGCCCCGTCTCCCGCTCAAAATAAAAATGTTGCTTAGGAGAAAACCGCCTGAGTAATATTTTTATTTGTGGTAAGTCTCATGAGGCATACTAAAATGGCCGCAAGGTTTTGCCTTTGTAGCTCAGTGGTAGAGCACTTCCTTGGTAAGGAAGAGGTCGGCAGTTCAATCCTGCTCAAAGGCTCTAGGCATGAAGCAAGGCCGAATTTGAATTAGTACAATTTGAAATTTTTTATAACTTAATTAAGAACTAAATAATCATGGCAAAAGAGAATTTTGACCGAAGTAAACCCCACGTTAACATTGGTACAATTGGCCACGTTGACCACGGTAAAACAACTTTAACAGCTGCTATCACTAAAGTTCTTTCTGAAAAAGGTCTTGCTGAGAAGAAAGATTTCTCTTC
>CAYHOB010000020.1:0-37979 GCA_964358165.1 uncultured Aquirufa sp. | reverse complement strand
CGTGTGACATTTGATGATGTTGCCGGCTTAGATGAGGCGAAAGAAGAGATTCAAGAGATTGTAGAGTTCTTGAAATTCCCAAAGAAATTCACCGACTTAGGTGGTAAAATCCCCAAAGGAGCCTTATTAGTAGGACCTCCAGGTACAGGTAAAACCTTATTAGCTAAAGCCGTTGCGGGTGAAGCAGGAGTGCCTTTCTTCTCCCTGTCAGGTTCTGATTTTGTGGAGATGTTTGTAGGTGTTGGTGCTGCTCGTGTGCGTGATTTATTCAAGCAGGCTAAGGAAAAAGCGCCATGTATCATCTTTATTGATGAAATTGATGCGGTTGGTCGTTCCCGTGGACGTGGTCAAATGCCCGGTTCGAATGATGAGCGTGAGAATACATTAAACTCCTTATTAGTTGAGATGGATGGTTTCGCAACTGATTCAGGAATCATTATCATGGCGGCGACAAACCGTCCGGATGTATTGGATGCCGCCTTGCTTCGTCCAGGTCGTTTTGATCGTCAAATATCCATCGATAAGCCCGATATTATTGGTCGGGAAGCGATTTTCAAAGTCCATTTAAAGCCTTTGAAATTGGCTTCCGATATTGATCCAAAGGAGTTGTCGGCCCAAACCCCAGGTTTTGCTGGAGCTGAAATTGCCAACGTGTGTAATGAGGCGGCATTGATTGCTGCGAGACGCAGTAAAACGGCCGTGGATATGGATGATTTCCAAGAAGCGATGGACCGGGTGATTGGCGGATTGGAAAAGAAAAATAAGATTATCAATCCTTTGGAGAAGAAAATCGTTGCTTATCACGAGGCGGGTCATGCGATTGCAGGCTGGTTCTTGGAACATGCGAATCCTTTGGTTAAAGTGTCGATCGTTCCGCGTGGAGTTGCTGCTTTAGGTTATGCGCAATACTTGCCAAAGGAGCAATTTTTATACCGTACAGAGCAATTGATGGATGAAATGTGTGTGACTTTAGGTGGTCGTGCAGCGGAAGAAATTGTTTTTGGGAAAATTTCAACAGGTGCTCAAAACGATTTGGAGCGCATTACGAAATTAGCCTACTCCATGGTGACCGTATATGGAATGAATGAGAAGTTAGGAAATATCTCTTATTACGATTCAAAGGGTTCCGATTATCAATTTAATAAGCCTTATTCTGAGACAACGGCACGTGAAATTGACGAAGAAGTTCGCAAGATAATTGCGGAGGCTTATGCGCGTACGAAGAAATTGTTAAGTTCGAAAAAGGAGAAATTGACGATTTTGGCGGAGCAATTATTGAAAAAAGAGGTATTGTTTCAAAGTGATTTAGAGGAGCTTGTAGGTCCTCGTCCATTTGAGCAATTAACCTCTTATCAGGAGTTTATCAAAGGAGAGACGGAAAAGAAGCGTAAGGATGCCAAAGATGAGCGTGAGCTTGCTGAAACGGAGAAGCGTACGGCCAAAAAGCCTGTCGCAGCTAAATTGGATCCTGTGGAAGAAACTTCCGGGAAGAAAAAGCCGGCACCACGAAAAAAGATTCAGAAAAAAGAAGATTAACCGAATGGGGTGGGTATTCCCTCCCCATTTTTGCTATCTATGAAGCAATTAGTAATTCCTACGGGGAAACAAGTTTATTGTATATCTGATATGCACTTAGGTTTTCCGGATGCTGTGACATCTCGGGAACGTGAACGCGTTTTGTTGGATTGGATTTCAAGTATTCGCTCGGATGTCAGTGATTTGTTTTTGTTAGGCGATCTATTTGATTTTTGGTTCGAATATAAACAGGTCGTTCCCAAAGGGTTTATTCGTTTTTTGGGGTCTTTAGCGCAGTTGGCCGATCAAGGTGTCCGATTGCATATATTTGTGGGGAACCATGATTTGTGGATGAAGGATTATTTTGAAGATGAGTTAGGCGCTACGATTTATGTGGAGCCCACCGAATTTGAATTTCAATTTTCCACGAAACAGATTCGAGTTTGCATGGGCCATGGTGATGGTTTAGGGCCAGGGGATTATGGTTACAAGCTTTTGAAAAAGGTTTTTGTCAATCCGCTAGCCCAATTTTTATTTGGCTGGATACATCCGGATTTCGGTGTTCGGTTAGCACATGCTTGGTCTGGGACACGTAAAACATCCTCGATAAAAGCTGGAGAAGTACCTTTTGATCCTGAAAAAGATTATATTTTGTCTGCGGTCCGCGATCGCTATGCGGTGGATTCAGCGGAAAATCGAGCTATATCGGCCTATGTCTTTGGTCACCGACATCATCCCATTGCTTTGGAACTAGGTGCTGGTGTGAACTATTATAATTTAGGTGATTGGTTTACGCCTGCTTTCAAAAATGCCTTTGTGATAAAAATTGCAGATACAGGGCTTGATTTTGTGCATTTTCAGACAAAATCCTGATTTTTCTACTTATCTTCATAGCTCATTTGATTAACCCACTGAATTATGTCTCAATTTCACACGCGTTTAGAAGTTATGTCGGAGCTAGCCAAAAATATGGATAGCTATATGAAGGATTTTTTGAATCCGATTGATTCCAACTGGCAGCCTTCTGATATGCTTCCAGATTCAACCAAGGAGAATTTCTTGGAGGAAGTGAAATTGTTGCAAGAGGCAGCGAATGAATTACCATATGATTATTGGGCCGTATTAATTGGTGATACGATTACGGAAGAAGCCTTGCCGACCTATGAGTCTTGGTTGTTAGGAATGGAAACGGTGGATCAGTTAGACCAAGAAAATGGTTGGGTTAAGTGGATTCGTACATGGACAGCAGAAGAAAATCGTCATGGAAATTTATTGGGGACTTACCTGTATTTATCTGGTAAAGTAGACATGCGTTCAGTTGCTATTTCGACCCAATATTTGATTGCAGATGGATTTGATATTGGTACATCATCGGATCCATATCGCAACTTCGTTTATACTTCTTTCCAGGAGTGGGCAACGAATATTTCACATCGCAGAACAGCATCATTAGCTAAGCAACATGGCAATTCGAATTTATCTCGTATGTGTGCACAAATTGCGGCTGATGAGCTTCGTCATGCGAAGGCATACAAAGCATTTGTTTCAGAGATATTTAAATTAGATCCTTCGGAAATGATGTTGGCCTTTGGTGACATGATGAAGAAAAAGATTGTGATGCCAGCGCATTTCTTGCGTGAGATGAATGGGGCTAAGGGTTCCTTGTTTGACCATTTTTCGGATGCAGCTCAACGCATTGGTGTTTATACAACTACTGATTACACGACGATCATGCGTGGGTTGATTCAAGATTGGGATTTGGAAAGTGTGCGAGGGCTGAATGATCAAGCAGAAAAGGCCCGTGATTATATCATCGGATTACCAACGCGTTTGGAGCGTTTAGCAGAACGAGTTAAAATTCCAGAATTAGCCTATCCATTTAGCTGGATCGTTTAATTTATGCCTCAAAAGTTATCTTTGGATGAGCTAAATCGGCTCGATGTCTCCGCATATAAATCTGCGGAAAAATTCCCTTATGTATTTGTATTGGATGATATCCGCAGTATGAATAATATTGGCTCGGCATTTCGAACGGCAGATGCTTTTCTATGTGCACATATCTATTTAGTTGGCATCACGGCTCAACCACCACACCGGGAAATCAGTAAAACGGCATTGGGTGCAGATGAGTCTGTCGATTGGACCTATTATGAATCAGCGGAATTATGTCATGCTGCATTAATAGAATCCGGTTTTACGGTTTATTGCATCGAGCAAGTTGATCAATCCATCGCCTTGAATGAATTTAAACCAGAAGTAGGGAAAAAGTATGCATTTGTTTTTGGTAATGAGGTGTTTGGTGTAAATGATTATTGGATTGAGGCCGCAACTGGCAGTTTGGAGATACCTCAATTTGGCACTAAACACTCCTTAAATGTGTCGGTCACGATGGGTGTAGTTGCTTGGGATTTCGTTAGTAAATCCCAACTTTAATTTTTCAATATTAAATTTTCAGTTTTCATCGAAAACTTAACACAGATTAATTTCATCTTCTGAAATGTTTGGCTAGATTTAGTGAAATTTAATATTCAAATAATGAGCAGCGATAAAAAAACATTAGCGAATCAATTATCAGGGCTTTTATTGCCTAAGCTAAAAGGACTTTCTGAGAAAAATGCCAAGAAATTATTGGAGACAGTAGAAAAGTCTGTAGGGGAGATTGCTAAGAAATATGTAAAGTTTATCCAGGAACAAGATAAAGAGGCTGAGAAAGCCAAGGAAAAGGCTGAGAAGTCGAAAAAGAAATTAGCTGAAAAAGAGGCAAAGAAAAAGGCAAAATTGGCTAAAAAGGCAGCCGAAATGAAGCAAGTTGCGCAATTGATGTCTAAAGAATCAGCTTCTGTAGCGCCTAAAGTGCTTGCAAAAGTAGCGCCCAAACCTAAGGCTAAAGTCATAAAAAAATAGGGAGGTCATTCATCCTACTATTAAAGCGTTCATCCAAATATCAGTTTGGGTTGAGCGCTTTTTTTTATCTTTGAACATTCATTTATTTAGACAATATGTTGGTATCCATTCGGCATTTAGAGAAGCGATATGCGGATCATGTAGCTTTGCAAGACATAAACTTAAGCATTCCGAAGGGAAAGATTTTTGGTTTATTAGGTCCCAATGGGGCAGGGAAAACATCCTTGATTCGGATAATTACGCAAATTACGGGGCCTGATGCTGGGGAGATTTATTTTGATGGCGAGCCACTTCGCCTAGATCATGCGGATCAAATCGGATATTTGCCAGAGGAGCGTGGTTTATACAAGAGGATGAAAGTGGGGGAGCAATTGCTTTATTTGGCCCAACTAAAAGGTATGCGAAAGGATGAGGCAAGGGCTAAATTAAAGGATTGGTTCATACGTTTAGATATCAAGGATTGGTGGGATAAGCCGGTGAATGATTTGTCAAAGGGCATGCAGCAAAAGACTCAATTTATAGCGACTGTGGTGCATGAGCCTAAATTACTCATTTTGGATGAGCCCTTCTCTGGTTTTGATCCCATCAATGCAAATATGTTGAAGGATGAAATATTGGCAATCAAAGAGCGTGGGACAACGGTCTTGTTTTCGACGCATCGGATGGAGTCAGTCGAGGAATTGTGTGACGAAATAGCCCTGATAAATCACGCGAAAGTTGTTTTGTCGGGAAATAAGATTGAAGTACAAAACCGATATAAGCAAAACCAATTTTTAATTCGTTTTGTAGGAGAATTGGGGGCAATTCCTGGGATTGAAATTGTAACAAAAGGGGATGGGGAGGCTGTTTTGGAGTTCTCGGAAAGTATACGAACAAATGATGCGATTGCCTTATTATTAAAACAGGTGACCCTGTTGGAATTTCGCGAGTTAATCCCCTCGTTTAATGATATTTTTATTCAAGTAGTCAACGAAACAAATTCATAATGAATAAGATTATACTAGTTATTCAGCGCGAATATGTAACGCGTGTGTTGAAAAAGTCTTTTTGGGTATCGTCCTTATTAGCTCCGGTATTAATTACAGTGATTTATGCGATTCCGATCTGGTTAGCGATGAAGGATAAAGAGGTTAAAAAGGTCGCAATTTTGGATCAAAGTCATCTCTGGTCGTCAGCCGACTTGCAAGATAAGGAGTTGCTTTTCACATTTGTTTCGAAGCCAGAAACAAAGTTTAAGACGCAGTTTGCTTCAGATGGATATGATGCCTTTGTGAGCGTTCCTGTGGACGTGTTGGTAAATCCTAAGGGAATTCACATCTATTCTTCGAAGAATATTGGGCTTTCCTTGAAAGAGTCTGTTGAGCGTTTGATTCAAAATAAAGTGCGGCAGGAATTAATGTACAAGGCTGGGATATCTGAGAAGATATATGAGGATACACAAGTAGATATTGATAGCGAAACGATTACCATTTCGTCGAGTGGAGATGAAACGAGTTCAAGTTCTGCTGGAGCGATGATATTAGCGGGAGTGATGGGTTTAATCTTATATGTTACACTGCTTTTGTATGGGTCTCAGGTGATGAATGGAGTTATCGAGGAAAAAAGCAGCCGAATTATTGAAGTAATTATTTCTTCTGTGAAACCTTATCAATTAATGTTGGGTAAGATTATTGGTGTAGGTCTAGTAGGTCTTACTCAATTCCTTTTATGGATTGTGCTTACGATCGGTTTGACTCAAGTAACGGGGAAACTATATGCTTCAAAAGCGAAAGCGATCGTCGAAGTTAGTCAGGGTAAGGCATCGGTCGATATGAGCAAGGCTCTACAAGAAACCCCAATGGGAGAGGTGACTAAAGTATTAGAGAGTACGAATATCCCTTTGATTTTATTTGCCTTTTTGTTTTACTTTTTTGTGGGCTATTTGTTATATAGTTCATTGTTTGCAGCCATAGGTTCGGCTGTTGAGAGTGCGTCGGAGGCCCAACAGTTCACGTTTATCGTCATGATTCCGATAATACTATCCTTCATATTGGCTCAATATACGATGCAAGATCCAGATAGTACGATTGCTTTTTGGGCATCTATGATCCCTTTTACATCCCCTATCAATATGATGGTCCGTTTGCCTTATGGCGTGCATGCCTGGGAATTAGGGCTATCGATGGGTATGTTATTTATGGGATTTTTAGCCTGCAGTTGGGTTTCAGCACGTATTTACCGGGTGGGAATCTTGATGTATGGAAAAAAAACCACTTGGAAAGAGTTATCCAAATGGCTTTTCTATAAGGGATAATTAGTTATTTAGCCATTTATCTAATTCATCGGAATTAAAACCAGCGATGATTCGTTTCCCATCTGTGATGATGGGACGTTTGATCGCTGAATTTTTTTCCAATAAGAATGAAAATGCAGCTGAATTTTCAGTTATGGATGCTTTGGCGTCATCGCTTAATTGTCGGTAAGTAGAGCCCTGTTTGTTTAATACCGTTTCTAGTCCTAGTTGGTCGATGAAGTTTTGTAATACAGCGGCTGAAATCCCTTCTTTTTTATAATTGTGGAAAACATATTCGATGCCTTTTTCTTGTAAGAAATCGAAGGTTTTTTTCATCGTATTGCAGGCAGGTATGCCATAGATCGTAATCATGTTATTTTTTATTTAAATTCTTTCCCACCATGTTGGTTTTGGTGGTATTTTTGTGAATTGCTTACAAAATTAATACAAATAGCCATTATGGAATATAGAATTGAAAAAGATACGATGGGTAAGGTGAAAGTGCCTGCACACGTATATTGGGGCGCACAAACGCAGCGTTCTATTGAAAACTTTCCCATTGCGCAGGATATCAATAAGATGCCGAAGGAAATTATTCGGGCATTTGCTTTCTTGAAAAAGGCTGCAGCGATAACGAATTTTGAGGCAGGAGTATTAGATGAGGCAAAAAAGAATTTGATTGCGCAGGTTTGTGATGAGATATTAGCAGGCCAGTGGGCAGATCAATTCCCATTAGTGGTATGGCAGACGGGCTCTGGGACACAATCCAATATGAATTGCAATGAAGTTATTGCTTACCGTGCGCACGTGATTCAAGGGGGAGATTTGATGGATGAGCAGAAGTTTGTACATCCGAATGATGATGTGAATAAATCACAGTCTTCGAATGATACTTTTCCTACAGCGATGCATATTGCAGCCTTTCAAGCTTTGATGGAAGTGACTATTCCTGGCATTACGAAATTACGTGATACCTTGGATGCGAAGGCGAAGGCCTTTAAAAATGTGGTTAAAATTGGCCGCACCCACTTCATGGATGCTACGCCATTAACTTTAGGGCAAGAATTTTCGGGGTATGTATCTCAATTAAATCATGGGTTAAAAGCGATCAATAATTGTTTAGATCATTTAGCTGAATTAGCATTGGGTGGGACTGCCGTAGGAACGGGAATTAATACGCCTAAGGGCTATTCCGAAAATGTAGCCAAGCACATTGCTGCGTTGACAGGATTGCCGTTTAGAACGGCTGAAAATAAGTTTGAGGCATTGGCAGCACACGATGCTATTGTGGAGGCACACGGAGCGTTAAAAACGGTTGCGGTTAGTCTAATGAAAATTGGTAACGACGTGCGTATGTTATCGTCAGGTCCTCGTTCGGGAATTGGTGAGATTTATATTCCTGATAATGAGCCAGGTTCATCGATCATGCCAGGAAAGGTGAATCCGACCCAATGCGAGGCAATGACCATGGTTGCTGCGCAGGTATTGGGTAATGACGTTGCAATCAATATCGGAGGTGCATCTGGACACTTTGAACTAAATGTATTTAAGCCTGTAATGATTTACAACTTCTTACACTCGGCTCGTTTAATCGGAGATGTTTGTGTGGCATTTAATGATAAGTGTGCTGTAGGTATCGAACCTTTGCATGAAAATATCGCGAAGCATGTAAATAACTCATTGATGTTAGTTACAGCCTTAAATACGAAGATTGGATACTACAAAGCTGCAGAAATCGCCCAAACAGCACATAAAAATGGGTCTACTTTAAAGGAAACGGCTATTTCATTGGGATATTTAACAGCAGAAGAGTTTGATGCGTGGGTTCGTCCTGAGAATATGGTAGGAGAGAACAATGTATAGTAAGAAAAAAATACGCGATTCTCGCGGGATTACCTTTAAAATGCCCCATGCGTTTCGTATGGGGCATTTTTATGCCATTTCACGTAATTCTACCGTATAAAAGGTATTTGGAAAGGGAAAACTCTCTGCGACACGTGTCGCTTCTTCCCATGAAGACATGATGAGTGTAATCACCTGAGAGATTTCCCCACCATCAATTAGTTGAACTATCTTTTGTTCTATTTTTCCACTGGATCCTAAATACAAGGTTTGACCAGAAAATTTCTGGTAAAGCATGTCTTGGTATTGCTCCTTTATGGATTTTAACCATGTGCGAATTTGTTCCAATTCTTCGGACGAAGCTAGGCTGTTGGCTCCAGAAATTCCTTCAACAGGGCCGCGAATAATGATCACAAATCGTTTCATAAAATTGTATTATTCTAATTAAAATTCACTTTGGAATTTATCAAATGGATTTTCTGTCTTAACTTTTGGTGCCCGCGCAACACGCTCTTTAGGTGCCGCTTTGACTACTTGATTCGTCGGTGGGAGCAAGGAGCTGAGCCAGTTGGCCATAGCCACTAATGCTTCTTTATCGAGGGCATAATAGATATAGACTCCCTTCCGACGCGTGATTACAATACCAGCTTCTTTCAATACAGATAAGTGGCGAGAAATTGTAGGTGCCGCATAGTCGAATTGATCAAAAATACTGCTCGCAGGCATTTCGCCATCTTTGAGCATTTCAATGATCTTACGCCGGGACTCATCTCCAATAGCCTTACTAATCGCCTCGATTGTCATATAATGATTACTTATTTAGCTAAGTTAATATATTCAATTAGGATATCAAAATCAGGTCTATCGACGAAGTATGTAAGCTATTTAGCTTTAGGACTAATTAATTAGCTTATGTGCTAAATGTTATTTAGTGTTATGGCTAATTGTTAGCGATACCCCGATTTAATAATTAGCATATTAGCTTATTAATGTTTATTCATGTACAACGTAAATTTGGCGGGCATGATGCACGTCTTACCAGGTACTCTAAGGATTGTTAGAGATCATGCCATTGATTGTATTTATTATTTTGATTGGAATGCGTGAAAAAAAAACCACACAAATGAATTCGTGTGGCTTGATAATATGTTTTGATTCTGTTGACTTGTTATTCTCGAACGTATATGCGTTTGACGCGTGAAGAGATGCTCGTCATCATTTCATAGGGGATTGTTTGTGCTGCTTTTGCTAAAGCTCCTAATTGTATTTTTCCGCCAAATACAATAGCCTCGTCCCCTTCTTTAATTCCCTCAACATGGCTAACATCTACCATGCACATGTCCATACATATGCTTCCTATGGTTGGGCATAATTGTCCCTGTATTTCAAACATCCCTTGGCCATTTCCTAATGATCTGCTATAGCCATCTGCATAGCCGATTGCCAGCGTTGCTATCTTGCCATCTTCTTTGAATTGTCCAATTCTTCCGTAACCAACTGTTTCCCCTTTTTGAACATTTTTTATTTGAGAAACATAGGTTTTTAGGGTCATTACATTTTCTAAGGATGTTTTTTCGACCGAATTGCCTGAAATTCCGTACATACTAATGCCTAATCTGACCATATCGAGGTGTGCTTCTGGGTAATTTTGGATAGCAGCAGAGTTCGCAATATGCCAGAGTGGTTTGTATCCTAATCGATCACTAATGGATTGTGCAGCTATTTTAAATTGATTGATCTGATGTTCGGTAAATTCTCGATGTTTGGGGTTTTCAGAGGCTGCCAAATGGCTTAAAATGCTTACGACCCATAGTTGGGGCATTCGATTTAATTCTTCGTTTAATTTGGGAATATCAGACATCTCAAAACCGAGTCGTTTCATTCCCGTATCTAATTTGATATGAATTTTGATATTTTTGTTTTGGTTTGTACTGTATTCATCAATGGCCGCCAACAAACTGAAATTATATATTTCGGGTTCTAAGGCATAGGATACCATTTTTTCAAATTCTTCAACTTGTGGATTCATCACCATAATAGGTGTGTAAATTCCATTATTTCGCAATAACACTCCTTCATCCGTGTAAGCAACAGTTAAGTATTCAATGCCTTGTGTTTGGAGTATTTTAGCAATTTCGACCGCTCCCGCTCCATAGGCCTGTGCTTTGACCATTCCCATGATTTTGGTATTACTTCCAATGACCCCTCTGTAATAGCTTAAATTATGTTGTAATGCATCAATATTAATTTCTAATTGGGTGCAATGGGTTTTTGTTTCTAAGGCATTGACAATCTTTTCAAAAGCAAATTTCCTTGCACCTTTTAATAAGATGACCGAATCATGTAGGTTAGTTAAATCACCTGATTCGATGAGTGTTTCTGCTGTGGAATAGGTGTCTATTTGTTTGAAATGATGCTTGTTGCGTTCGATTTGCATTCCAATTCCAATGATTTTTTCAATCCGTTGGTGTTCAATCAATTGCGCAATTTGCTTGAATAATACTTCCTCAGCGATTCCCGTCTCGATGAAATCACTGATGATTAATACTTTCTTTTTTTCTTCGTAGCGTTTGAAAAAAGGAAGGGCTAACTTAAGTCCATCGAGGTCATTGTTGTATGAATCATCAATCAGTTGATTATTTCGAACACCTTCTTTGATCTCTAAGCGCATGGAAATCGGTTTGATGCCTAATGCCGAGCCACTAATTTCATCTTGATTCATCCCTAATAAATGCGCTTGTATTAGGCAATGACTTAAGTTCTCGAGAGAAGCTTCATCATGTAAATGACTTTGAATCGATAGAAAAGGTTCTGATTGATTTCTTTTTTGAAATTTTAATTGACTGCTTTTGCCGGTTATTTTCCAATAAACATAAATGGATTGATTAGGATCGCTTGTACTCCAACTTACCAATTCACATTCCGGATTTATTTGATTCATTGCCTCGTGTACGATGGCTTCTGTATTGGATGTGACACGGTATATTAGTTTCTTTGAATGTCGGAAAAGCTTTAGCTTTTCGATAAGTTTTTCAGATTCATGTTCGAAATTTTTACCATGCGCTTCCCCAATATGAGTTAATATCCCAAATTCTGGTCTAATAATGGGTTCTAAGCGATCCATTTCATTTTTCTGTGAAATACCTGCTTCAAAGATTCCGAGTCGATGCTGGGCAGTGATGCCCCAAACTGAAAGTGGCACGCCAATTTGAGAATTGAAACTCTTTGGGCTTCTAACCACTTGAAATTTTGTTTTGGTCAATGTAAATAACCATTCCTTACAAGTTGTTTTGCCATTTGAACCTGTAATACCCACAACGGGTAGGCTGAATGCCATGCGGTGTAAATGAGCAATGTGTTGCAAGGTTTCTATGCTGTTATTTACAACCCAAATGGAGGTGTTATTCCATGTTTTTGCTTTTTCAGCCAATGGGCCATTCCAAGCTGATTTTTCTACAATAAATTCACGAACCCCCTTTTGATATAAAGATTCTACATACTGATGACCATCATGATGCAATCCGCGAACAGCAAAAAATGCGGTGTCTGTGGGTTCATAAATTTGCCGACTGTCTAAACTGATATAGGTCGACTTTAACTGAACAGGTTCGTTTGGATAAATCATGGGCAAAGGTTGAACAAAAGACTAAAATACAAAAAGGCGAGGAATTGTTTCCTCGCCTTTTAAAATAAATATCAATCTGTAATTATGCCTCTAGTGCAGCAACTCCTGGTAATACTTTACCTTCCATGTATTCTAATAATGCTCCTCCACCTGTTGATACATATGATACACGATCTCCATAACCTGCGTTATTCACTGCAGAGGCTGAATCGCCGCCGCCAATTAAGGAAAATGCACCGTTTTCTTCGGTAGCTTTAACTACGGCATCCGCAATTGCATTTGTGCCAATTGCAAAGTTAGGGAACTCAAAAACGCCCATAGGACCGTTCCAAAGAATGGTTTTGGACTTAGCAATAACGTCTTGAAATAATTTTACAGTCTCAGGACCGATATCCAAACCTTCCCAGCCATCAGGAATTTCTCCTCGGCTAACGATTTGACGATTCGCATTGTTATTGAAATCATCCGCACATACATTATCTACTGGCATGATCAGATTAACACCTTTCTCTTTCGCCTTTTCGATTAATTCTTTCGCTAATGCAACTTTATCTGGTTCTGAGATCGATTTGCCAATTTTACCACCTTCTGCTAATGAGAAAGTATAGGTCATTCCTCCGCCAATAATTAAGTTGTCAACCTTGTCTAATAAACGTTCGATGATTAAAATCTTATCTGAAATTTTTGAACCACCCATAATCGCCGTAAACGGACGCTCTGAATATTCAAGAATTTTTTGCGCATTTTCAAGTTCAGCTTGCATCACATAACCCGCAACTTTTTCTGTAAAGAATTTCCCCATGACTGCTGTGGAAGCGTGCGCACGGTGTGCAGTTCCAAAGGCATCATTTACCCAAACATTTCCTAAGCGAGCTAATTTTTGAGCAAATGCTTCGTCACCCTTTTCTTCTTCTTTGTAGAAACGCAGGTTTTCCAACAATAAAATTTCACCTGCTTGTAATCCTGCAGCTAATTCAACAGCATCGTCTCCAATGCAATCCGTTGCAAACTTTACCTTCACACCAAATACTAAGGATAGGGGAGTAACAAGGTGTTTCAATGAATATTTCTCCGTTGGACCATCTTTCGGTCTTCCCAAATGGGACATCAAAATCGCCGAACCTCCATCTGAAAGAATCTTTTGAATCGTAGGAATGGTTGCTTTGATACGCGTATCATCTGTAATTTCAAATCGCTCATTAAGAGGTACGTTGAAGTCAACACGAACTAATGCTTTTTTGCCAGCAAAGTTGAAATTTGAAACCGTTTGCATAAATTTTGTTTCGTTAGAAAGATGTGATAAACCCAATAAATATTAGGCCTACAAATATAACATCATTTCTGAAATTGTTGAAAAAATCTAATTTTCTGTTGAAAATCTTGAAATTTATACTCAAATAGTCCTATTTTCGGGTAAAATTTATTCGCCTAAAACATGGAGAGCGCTGTTCCATCCAATTTTTCTCCAACTTATTACTGGGATTACTTTCAATATGTTTTGCGATATGTGGATAAGCATTATAAAAATTTGCTTAATTCTGAGGAATCCGAATTTATCACATCATTTCATTCGCTTTCATTTGCTGGACAATGCCTTTATCTTCGCTTGTCAGGAAGGAGTGTTACATGGTTCAATCAGACTAAGTTAGCCTATGAAGAAATAGCGCCTATAGATGAGGTAACGAACGAATTGATTTCAAATGGTTTTGTTACTCGTTATGATGCTTTGGTTTTCACGCCAGCCCTATTGCATGTACTTACAAAACAGTCCTGCATCGATATTCTTAAAGGATTGTCGATAAATATAGAATCCTACAAGTCATTATCTAAACAAGCTTTGATGGATCTTTTGGACAACAGCCCGATACCTTCCTCCTTTAACACGCATCATTGGATAAAACCTATGAAATTGGATTTGTATCATTTCTGTTCCTTTTTGTTTTTTGGAAGTAAGAATCGGGATTTGAAGGAGTTTGTTGTACGTGATTTAGGGCACCGACATTACATTGAGATTGCCGAGGAGGATTTTCAGCCTTATTTCACCACGCGTAAAGAGATTGAGGATAAATGGGGGATAAGTATTTGGCGTGAATGGTTTTTGGCTCAGCAAGATATGTTGAATCCAATGCTTTTGAAGGATTCCTTGTTTGATACAATTATACCTATGGCTGCGGATTTATCTGAATTAGCAGTTCCAGCTTATGAGCGACTATTATTTCAAGTTGGGCGATATTTAGAGCGTCAAACCTATTGGGAGCCGGCTTTGGACGTATATAGTCAGGCGGGTTCTGCACAAGCCCTGGAACGACGTGTACGTATTTTGGCTAAAATAAAACGTATTGACGAAGCGATACAATGGGCTGAATTTGGTCGAGAATTTGTTGAAAATCCAACTGAGTTACACTTTTTTCAAGATTTTTTGGCGAGGCAAGCTTCCAAAAAACAAGTGAAGCAAGTAACAAGTAAATTGAAAGAAGCTGAAATAATTGAGATTGACGGAACATACAACGGCAATGTCGAGCAGGGTGTAATTGATTATTATGCGGCCCAAGGCTATTATGCCATTTTTTCTGAAAACGGGGTTTGGAAAAATATGTTGGGTCTACTTACCTGGGAACTTATTTTTACAAATCGGAGTACGGGTTTTCATCATCCTTTTCAATATGCTCCTACGATTGATTTTACACAAGTAAACCCCGAAAGGTTTTCAGAATTACTCGATTTGCTCCATGACCGTCCAAGCGTTTTGAAACACATGCAAGCTGTTGCGGAGGAACATCAAGGTGTCATCAATCCGCTGGTGGATTGGGTGCATCTTAACTGGGAGTTAATTGAAAGAGTTTTACTTTCCGTTGAGACCCAAGCTTTACAACAAGTCATGCAATTGATGTGGTCGCGATTATCTACACATGCCAAAGGTTTCCCTGATTTGTTTATTCAAAATGGGAACGGATTTTCCTTCATAGAAGTCAAGTCCCCCAATGATCATTTGTCGGCCATACAGCATTTTTGGCACGACTCCTTTGCTGAATTAGGCATCCCAATTCAATTGATTCGGGTCGTTTGGAAATAAATATGGGTTAATTGCTTGACAAGCTTTCGAAAAACATATACCTTTTCGATGAATCTAAAACGTTCTGTTTTTCGGTGGCTTTGCTAAGATTCCCAAAGCATCTCATTCACACTTTAAATTTAATGATTATGAAAGTGCAAGTACACGCCATTCACTTCAGTGCTGATCGTAAATTGTTGGATAGCATTCAAGAAAAGTTGAATAAATTGGATACTTTTTATGATCGAATAACCGGAGGCGAAGTATTTTTGAAAATTGCCAAAGGCGAAGGGAAAATGCGAGAAAAAATGTTAGAAATTAAGATTGCTGTGCCAGGTGCTATTTTGTTTGTTAAAGAAACCGCACGATCGTTTGAAGAGGCTTTGGATTTAGCATTGAATGCCTTAGCAGAACAAATCAAACGCTTTAAATCGAAAATCAATCAAGTAAAAACGGAAAAGCTTAGTCTTTCCATCGAATAAAATTCAAAAGCGCCCAGAAAAGGGCGCTTTTTTATTATAATATGCCTAACAAGTCCTTGAATTGGAATCCATCTTGAAGGCGTTCCTTTCCTAATTTATGATGTTCTGCTAGTGCCCATAATACAAATTCCTTCACAAAATAGCGATCTGAAATAAGCGTATTGGGTTGGTATTTGGTTAGCAAAGCCTCGAGTGCTTCATAGGCATCTAAAATAGCTTGGTATTCAGCATTTGGACTTTCATCATACATAACTAGTCCACCCTCAGCAAAAATAGCTTCCAGTAAATCACTGTAGGGGCTTTCATCAATTTTCTTGCTTAATTTTTCAATCTTTGGAAATAAACCAGGAAGGAACGTTTTTATGGCTTGTCCTATCAGTTGCTCTGCCACGAAGGCGGCCCCCTCTTGTTCGCCCTCATAGACGAGTTCTACTTTTCCTGTGATTGCCGGAATAATACCCATAAAATCGGACATGCGGACACACGTCTGCGATTCTTTGTTTAATAATGCACGCCTTTCTGCCGTGCTAACTAGGCTTTCAAGCATGGAAATACTCATACGCGCACTAACACCGCTTTTATGGTCGATGTATTCGCTTGCCCTTGCCTCAAAAATGATTTGCTCCAAAAGGTCATAGGCTAAACTAGGGATATACACACGATCAATTTGTTCCGCATTAATGCGAGCTTCTTGTGACGATATTTTGCGTGCAATCGCAATGCTTTCTGGATAATGAGTCAATATTTGAGATCCAATTCGATCCTTTAATGGCGTCACAATGCTACCTCGGTTCGTGTAATCTTCGGGGTTAGCGGTAAAAATAAACTGCATATCCAAGGGTAATCTCAGTTTGAAGCCGCGGATTTGGATATCCCCTTCTTGTAAGATATTGAACAAGGCCACTTGAATTCTTGCTTGTAAATCGGGGATTTCATTAATAACAAAGATGCAGCGATTGGCCCTAGGAATCATTCCAAAGTGTATCACTCGATCATCCGCATAAGAGAGTTTTAAGTTGGCAGCCTTAATCGGATCTACATCCCCGATTATATCTGCAACAGTGACATCGGGTGTAGCTAATTTTTCCGCATATCTTTCCGACCGGTGTAACCAGGCGATAGGTGTTTGATCGCCTTGTTCAGCGATCGCATTGATCGCAAAACGGGAGATGGGATTCAATGGGTCATCGTTGATTTCGGAATCAGCTACATAGGGGATGTATTCGTCTAATAGATTGACCATTAAACGCGCCAGGCGTGTTTTTGCTTGTCCCCGTAAACCTAAAAGATTGATGTTATGTCTGGATAATATTGCTCGTTCTAATTCGGGAATAACCGAATTTTCAAATCCATGAACACCTTTAAATACGCTAGTTCCTGCTTCTATGTGCTTGATGAGATTATCCCTTAATTCATCTTTGATGGATTTACTTTGGTATCCTGAAGCCTTTAATTCACCTAAATTCTTGATCATCTTATTTGAGTCTTTTCTTTCTATTCGTTTCGTAATCTTGAAAAATCATTTCACCTAATCCGCGTAGGCCCGTATAAAAAGCTTTTCCTTGATTGGCCTCCGTGAATTTATCTACAAACTGTTGGAGATAGGAATCGCGGGCAATCATAAATGTTGTAATCGGAATATGTAATTTGCGTGCTTGTGCCGCTTGCGAATAACACTTCTCAGTGACATAAGGGTCTAGACCATTACTATTCATGTAATAGGTGCCATCCTTTTCCCTTACGCAGCTTGGTTTTCCATCTGTTATCATGAATATCTGCTTGTTGGTATTTCGCTTCCTTCGCAAAATATCCATAGCTAGTTGCAAGCCGGCGACCGTATTCGTATGATAAGGCCCTACCTTTAAGTAGGGAATATCTTTAATGGAAATTCTCCAGGCATCATTACCAAAAACCAAAATATCAATGGTGTCTTTTGGGTAGCGTGTAGTGATTAATTCAGCCAAAGCCATCGCCACTTTTTTGGCGGGCGTGATTCGATCTTCGCCATAAAGAATCATGGAGTGGCTGATGTCTATCATCAAGACGGTACTCATCTGGGATTTATATTGCGTATCTTCTACAATTAAATCCTCTTCCGTTAATTCGAATTCTTCTGTTCCGTGATTGATTTGAGCATTTTTTAAACTTTCTGTGAGTGAAATTTTCTCCAAACTATCCCCAAAATGATAGGATCTATATTCACCAGTTAATTCATCCCCTTGGCCGGATACTTTGGTCTTATGGTTCCCTGCTCCACTTTTATTTAAGTTTCCGAAAATGTTTTCTAAAGCCGTTTGGCGGATAGCACGTTCGGTTTTGGCTGTTATGCCGAGGCCTGAACCACCATTTTCATCGATTTCTTCACGGATATAGCCTTTGGATTTTAGGTCTTCAATGAAATCATCAATCGTGTAATTTTCATCAGTTAATTCATATTCCTTATCCAATTCCCGAAGCCATTCAATGGCTTCCTCAAAATCACCGGAAGTATGCGTGATGAGTTCTTTGAAAATACCAAAGAGCTTATCGAAAGGGGAAATACTTTTTTCTTCAAATTCCTTAAAATAAAAACCTTTTTTGCCTGACGTGCTCATGCTTTTCTAAACTCAATTACCACTAAATTTGTTCAAATAAAATTGAATTTAAGGCATAAAAAAAGGTGCTCAGAAGAAGAGCACCTTTTTAATATACAGTTTAGGAAAATTAAATTCCAAATGCTGATTTTACCGCATCTACATAATCTAATTTTTCCCAAGTAAATAATTCTACTTCTTTACTGATTTTTTGTCCACCAGGTCCGTTAAATGTCTTGGTTACTACCTCGTTTTTGCGTCCCATGTGACCATAAGCAGCAGTTTCTGAATAGATTGGGTTACGTAATTTCAATCGTTGCTCGATGAAGTAAGGACGCATATCAAAAATAGCCTCCACTTGACGGGCAATTTCCCCATCGGTTAAGTTTACTTTCGCCGTTCCATAGGTATCGATGAACAAACCACATGGTTTCGCAACACCAATCGCATAAGACACTTGTACTAATACTTGATCACACAATCCTGCCGCAACTAAGTTTTTTGCGATATGGCGTGTTGCATATGCTGCAGAACGGTCTACTTTAGATGGATCCTTTCCCGAGAATGCACCACCACCGTGTGCGCCTTTTCCACCATAAGTGTCTACGATGATTTTACGGCCTGTTAAACCTGTATCTCCATGTGGACCACCAATCACAAATTTGCCCGTAGGGTTAATATGATAAGTAATCGCATCATTAAATAAAGCTTGTAACTCAGGCTTCAACTTTGCCATCACGCGTGGTATAACGATTTCGATGATGTCTTTTTTGATTTTTGCCAACATCTCCGCTTCCGTCGCAAAGTCATCATGCTGTGTCGATACAACGATTGTATCAATGCGCTGTGGAGTATGATCGTCGCTATATTCGATTGTTACCTGAGATTTTGCATCCGGACGCAAATAACCAATTAAATTCGGCTCATTATTACGAATATATGATAATTCTTGTAAGATTTTGTGTGCCAAATCCAATGCCAATGGCATGTAGTTTTCTGTTTCTTTTGTAGCGAAACCAAACATCATTCCTTGGTCACCAGCACCTTGTTCTTCCGGATTTGCACGATCAACACCTTGGTTGATGTCTGCCGATTGCTCATGAATTGCAGATAAAATGCCACATGAATTAGCTTCAAACATATATTCCGCTTTGGTGTAACCAATTTTACGGATTACTTCACGTGTAATTGCTTGCACATCCAAATAAGTACTTGTATTTACTTCTCCAGCTAATACCACTTGCCCAGTTGTAACTAGGGTTTCACAAGCAACTTTAGAAGTTGGGTCAAACGCCATGAAATGGTCGATTAACGCATCCGAAATTTGGTCAGCTACTTTATCGGGATGTCCCTCGGATACTGATTCTGAAGTAAATAGATAAGCCATTCGTTGTTTCTTTTTATGTTAAAAAATTGTGCAAATTTAAGATTATTATCTCGGGTCAACAACCATTTATTACGAAAAGGTTGATCTGTTTAATACTATTTTAAAGAATGCCTTCATAAAGGGCAAAATGGGCACGGTTGTCATCAGGCGCAAATCTTCCCAGGTACTTGTCTTTTCATCTAAGAAACGTAGCATTCGTTGGGCCGAGTTCTTTTCAAATAATTTTTCGAAAACGGTGCTTCCTTTTACTCGTTGGTCCACTAATACCTGAATAAAAATTCGATCCAGCCAAACCTTAAGTCGAGTTTGATTAAGCACAAAGGCTTGCAAATTGTTCGTTTCGAGTTGTTCGACTAGTTTTTTCAAAAGCTCCTGCGTTCGTTTAAATGAATATCCAGTGCTCGCTTTGACGAATCCGCCTGCGGTACCAATCTTGATGATTTTTTGATGTAAATTTTGTGACATCCTCACGTAATTCATTGGGATGATGCCTTTTTCACTAGCTTTTATTTCATAATCATCGTCACTTAGGCCATAGTAGGCCAACAAATAAGCTTTAATTTGGTCGATATATGCTTTTTCATCCAATAATACTCCCGAGAAAAACGTATGTTCAAATAAGGCATTTCGTGAACTTGTGGGCAATACATACATGAATTCACAGGCATTTGAAAATGCGATTCTGAAATCAAATAAGGTTGCTTTTGATGGATCGAATAGTGGAAAATTGGTCTCGATACTGAGTCCAACAAAATGCTGCTTTAATTCTTTAGGATTTGTTAAGTCACAGGGATAGGGGCTAAGGCTATCAAAAAGCTTTTCAATTGCGACGAAGCTGCCTAAATTAGTTTTTACCTGGGCAAATTTTCCCTGATAATGAAAGGATTCAACCCTCGCTTGAAGGAATTCGAATTTCGGGTTATTTCGTAGTTTATCTTGAATCGATTTTGTCCAAGAAGAACTTTCGATTTTTCGATAGACGAATGGCGCGATGGGAAGGTCTAATGTTTGATTTTGAAAGGTATGGATTTGCAAATTATTCCATTTTTGTTCAGCATATGCATCAAATGGATGCAATTCATCACTCCAATAACTCCAGGTTTTTGGCACCTCAGTTCCTTGATCAATGATCAAAATTCGATCAAATGTTAGCTTACTTTCAGCTAAATAATATGCGAGCGAAAGTCCAGCCATTCCTCCACCTGCAATGATGTAGGTGTATTGATTCGGGTTTTCGCTCACGAATTCGCTCATTTAGATATGTCTTTCCGCATGATAACTTGAACGTACCAAGGCACCTGATTCCACATAAGCTAGGCCACGTTTTAAGCCCTCTTCCTTATACATGGCAAATTTGTCAGGGTGAATCCATTCAATCACCTCGTGGTGCATTTTTGTCGGTTGTAAATATTGGCCCAATGTTAATACATCCAAACCATGGGCAACTAAGTCATCCATTGCTTGGAAAACCTCATCTTTTGTTTCCCCCAGGCCTAACATAATCCCAGATTTATTTCGTTTCCCAAACTCCTTTGTTCGTTTGAGTTGCTCCAAACTGCGCTCATATTTCGCCTGTGGACGCACATAACGATATAGCCTTGCAACGGTCTCCATGTTATGGGAAACAACCTCTTGGCCACCTTCAATCATACGAATCAAAGCATCCCAGTTGGCCTTCACATCCGGAATCAAGGTCTCAATTGTCGTATTCGGTGTCGTTTCTTTAACAGCACGAACCGTTTGGTACCAGATTTCGGCACCTTTATCCTTCAATTCATCGCGGTTGACCGATGTAAGAACCGCATGTTTTACCTGCATCAAACGGATCGCTTCTGCCACTCGACGCGGTTCGTCCTCATCATATTCTTGCGGTCTCCCAGTTGCTACAGCACAGAAAGTACAAGAACGGGTACAAACATTTCCTAGTATCATAAATGTTGCAGTGCCTTCACCCCAGCATTCCCCCATGTTTGGGCAATTCCCTGATTGGCAAATGGTATTCAATTTATATTCATCCACGAGTTTGCGGACCTTGGTATAACTTTCCCCTATGGGTAATTTAACGCGAAGCCAATCAGGCTTGCGATTGGCAGGTACGGGATTAACTTGAGGTAATTCAATCATTTGTTAGGCGTTTTAATGACTTTTCCCAAAGAAAAAAGTCAGGTATCCAGTCGTATAAACATTGCGACCTTCGGTTTGGTTTAACATTTCAATCGGTTTTGTAAAATAATCCAAACAAAATCCGAGCTCTAAGCTCATGTGATTTTGTTTAAATGATTCTAATTCAAGGTTTAAGGCTGACTTTAGATGCCATCCTGGGATAGGTTTCGCTTCTGAAAATCCCTTTAAAAAACTGGCGTCACCGATTATATAAGCTTTCGGATAGGAATCGTCCAATGTTTTGGCATAAGGAACAGCCTGTGTTAATGTTTGGGCAGTTGCAGAATTGGTATAGGAAATATCGACATAATATGGCTTTTGCAATCCTATGCTTGGACCTGTAGTCAAAATTCCTTTTAAGGCAGGCCCACCTTCCGCAGATTTCTTTAAAAGTGTCCACCTGCGCCCGTATTCTGGCCTGACAACAATTAAATGATTCAGTTTTCCTTCAATGTAGGAGCGTCCATTATACGAATAAGGGGATGTGAATTCCCTGTAATCTTTGATGATATCAGCATCTACTTGAACAAATGATTGACTTTTTTCTTCATTCAACCAATATTTTCGGAAGCTAAGTCCACCGATAATTCCCGAATTGGTGCTTGTCGAAATGCCTATTGCCCATGTACCCGTCAATTTCTCACTCGGTAAATTTGTTTTGGGCATTAGACTTTGCTTATTGGGTATTTGCAAAGTACTTTCTGCCGACGTAGATTTTCTTTGAGCCCAAGAGTTCAAGGAAATTAGCAAGCAAGAAAGGAAGATACAATACCGCATGCCGTTGATTATAAAAAGGCTTTAATTTCATCCATTGAAATATCCCAATGCGTCGCTGAATAACTGCATGTCCCTTGATTAATCACTAATACTTGTGGGGATTGATGTTCAATATCAAATTTTTCGGCAATGGCGATTGAAATGGGGCGATAGCTGATTAAGTCCAAATAATACGCAGGACTCTCATTTGTATCCCATGCACGTTCTAATCGACTTAAAGCTGTCGATGAAATGGAGCAGCGTGTACTATGTTTGAAAATCAAGGTGGGTTTCGTTTCCGAAAGTTGTACGATTTCGTCTAGTTGTGCTTCAGTAGTTAGGGGAATCCAATTCATTTGATGTGGCAGTATGCTGCTTATTTAGTAATTTTATTGATTCAACATCAAATTTAGTAAAAACTTGAGAGTTTGGTTGTATTCTTTTGCCTTGTTTTTGTACCGACAATTGGTTCGGCTTGTTTCCTATGTGAACCCCAAAGCCCAATTGTGGAATGAAGGCCAATCCCATGTTTGGGAAGGCCTAGAAAAAGGACTTGCAATGAATCAGCGTCCGGTGGCGTGGTTTCATACGGCTTCATTAGGTGAATTTGAACAAGGGAAACCCGTGATGGAAGCCTTTAAGGCACAGTATCCTGGCCATTTTATTTTAGTTACCTTCTTTTCTCCTTCAGGATATGAAGTTAGAAAATCGGCTAAAGATGTCGATTTCGTAAGTTATTTGCCCTTGGATGGAGCATCGGCTAGTCGGCGCTTTCTGGATGTAGTGAAACCATCCGTAGCTATTTTTGTCAAATATGAGTTTTGGTATTTTTATTTAAATGGACTACAAAAGCGGGGAATTCCTAGTTTATTGATTTCAGCAATTTTTAGGCCTAATCAAGTGTTTTTTACCTGGTATGGCGGATTTTTTCGTTCCTTGCTTCGTTGCTTTACGCAGATTTTTGTGCAGGATGATAGCTCCAAAGCTTTGTTAGTTGGAATCGGTTTGGAACATGTTCAAGTTGGGGGTGATACGCGCTTTGATCGTGTTGTCCAACATTTACGGGAGCCTAAATCATTGCCTATTTTAGAGCGATTTATTGATAATCAGGCGTTTATGGTGCTTGGCTCTGTTTGGCAGGAAGACATGGATGTATTAATTCCCTTGATTAATTCGAAAGTCTTTGATTTTAAGTGGGTTATAGTGCCTCATGAAATTCACATGGAGGAATTGAAGCGTTGGGAGGCTGCGATACAATTGCCCGTTCAGTTTTCGACAGAACTGCCACCAATTGATGCACAAGTATTGATTGTGAATGAGGTCGGTTATTTGTCTCAAATTTACCGTGGTGCATCTTTTGCCTATATTGGAGGCGCATTTGGGGAAGGTTTACACAATACTTTGGAGGCAAGCGTCTATGGGCCAACAGTGTTTTTTGGAAATAAAAATTACACTAAATTTAAAGAGGCAAGGGAATTAATCGAATTTGGTTTGGCATTTCCAATTGAAAATACCAAAATGCTGACGAATAAAATGCGGGAAATATATGATGCGGAAGATGTGTTTGTGAATAAACAGGTTCAGGCGCGTGCATTTGTGGCTTTGCAAGCGGGTGCTACAACGAAAATTATGAAGTATTTGAACGAACATCGTCATGGAATTAAATAAGGGTCTCATTATGCGATCAACGGGTTCCTGGTACGAAATTCGTTCGGAATCGGGAAAGGTTTTCGCCGGCCGACTGAAAGGTAAATTCAAATTGAAGGGGCCTAAAACATCTAATCCAATCGCTGTGGGAGATCATGTCTTATACGCCATGGAGGATGCTGCAAATGAGACAGTCGTGATTGAAGAGATTCTTCCACGTAGCAATTACATTATTCGAAAATCAGTTCATAAAACAGCTCAAGGCCAATTGATGGCGGCAAATGTGGATCAAGCTATTTTTGTGATGACCTTGAAGTCCCCTAAAACTTCTTTGGGATTTTTAGATCGATTTTTAGTCACAGCCGAAGCCTTCCGCATTCCCGTTCAAATTGTATTTAACAAAATGGATTTACTTTCGGAAGTAGAGCAAGATCAAGTATTTGAATACGCGGCCTTGTATCAGGAATTAGGTTATGGAATCTTGTTTACTTCCATCCCTGCTAATCAAGGGGTCGATGAGTTTAAGGCCATTTTTCAACATAAAGTTTCGCTTCTTGCCGGTCATTCTGGGGTAGGGAAATCGAGTTTAATGAATTTGGTGGCACCAGGTTTGCAGATTAAGACAAAAGAAATTTCTGATTTTGCTCAAAAAGGTGTTCATACAACCACTTATTCCACCATGTGGGAGATGAATCCTGGAACCTATTTGATTGATAGTCCTGGAATCAATGAGATGGGTGTTTTCGAAATGGAAAAATCGGAATTAGCCCATTATTTTCCTGAGATGCGTGCTTTATTAGGGGATTGTAAATTTAATAATTGCCAACATTTATCTGAGCCCGCTTGTTCAGTCCGTCGGGCAGTGGATGAGGGCGAAATTGCAACGAGTCGCTATTTAAGTTATTTGAGTATATATGATAATGAAGACAACCGACGCTAATTTATGGGGGATTGATTTAGGAGGCACAAAAATCGAATGTGCCGTTCTGAATGCCAGGAATCCTGAAGAAGTATTGATTCGGGAGCGAATTGATACGGAAGCGAGTTTAGGATATACGCATATTTTAAATCAAGTGAAGAAATTAGTTGATCGTGTTTCTTCGCTACTGGGTGAGTATCCTCAGCGCATTGGATTCGCCACTCCAGGTGTTTTGAACCCACGAACGCAAACAATGAAAAATTGCAATACCATTTGTATGAATGGCCAACCAATGGCAGTAGATTTAGCAGCTATTTTGCAATGTGAAGTTAAATTGGCAAATGATGCCAATTGTTTTGCTTTAGCAGAAACCTTATTAGGAGCCGTGCAGGATGTTCAACCAGCTGCTGAAATGGTTTTCGGAATCATTATGGGAACTGGCGTTGGCGGAGGCTTAGTTGCACATGGGAAAGTTGTTAATGGACTTCATGGGATCGGCGGAGAATGGGGCCATAATATATTAGAAGAAGATGGACTTGCCTGTTATTGTGGAAAGTCGGGCTGCGTGGAACATGTTATTTCCGGGCCAGCATTGGAACAGTTCTACCATTTACAATCGGGTGAATCCAAACGAATGCCAGAGATTATGCGCTTATATGAAGCTAAATCTGATCCTGCAGCAATTGCTACGGTGGAGCGATTACTTGAGAATTTCGGACGGGCCGTATCCACGATTATCAATGTCATCGATCCTGAGGTGATTGTCATCGGTGGAGGTTTGGGTAATATCGACTTACTATATACCGAAGGCTATAATCGAATTCGGAAATACATTTTTAATTCAGGAGAGGTTTTAACCCCCATCGTTAAGCCTAAATTGGGGGACAGCGCCGGTGTTTTCGGCGCAGCTATGTTATTCGCCTAGACTTTCAGGAACCATTTCTTACGATAAAATAGGTAGCAGATAAGCCAACAAACTAGCACAAAGCTAATGGCAAATGCTAAGGATCCATTGTATTTGCCAAATACGGGTTCGAATAAATGCCAATAAAGCCAATTGCTTAAACTCGTGCGACTACCTCCTTCTGGCATTTGTATGTGCCCCATTTGAATGGCTAATACTTCAGATATGGCATAGGCTATAATTGAATTTGTTCCAAATACGAGAATGAATTTATTTGCAAAATGGCGTTCTTTGGTCTCGATCCACCAACTTAATAATCCGATTAACATAAAATCGAAACCCGCGCAAAGCAATACAAATGAGCTAGTCCACAACTTTTTGTTGATCGGAAAGGCTTTATCCCAAATCAAGGCTATAACAATTAAGATGATGCCATATAGCAATAAACTAGCCAAGGGGGATTTATTGATGGCGCGTTGTTTTTCCAAAAAGATGCTTGCTTGGTAACCCAATAAACAGGTGGAAATGGCCGGTAATGTACTCAATAAGCCTTCTGGGTCGAACGGAATGCCATTGCCTTGATACAGGTGATTAGGGCCAAATAAAAATAAATCTACTTTTAGAACGGCATTCGAGCTGAGTTCATAAGGTACACCGCTATCTCCACCCCATGCTAGAATTGCCCAATAAGCGAGCAATATGCTGATGTTAATTCGAGTAAGCCAGTGCGTCGGTACGCTAAGGGTAATAAAAGAAACCGCACAAAATGAAAGCGCAATTCGAGGTAAAACATTTAGAAATCGCATTTTTTCAAATGTGAAGTCGGTGAATGGGAAATAAAATATCAAGTAGTTGATCAAGAAAAGAAGTAAGGTTCTTTTGATGATTTTGTTCCGGACAGATGGCGTTAAGGTATAATGAAAGGCTTTGAAAGAAAAGCGCATAGCAACCCCAACCATGAATAAAAATGTTGGGAAAACAAGATCCGTTGGCGTGAAACCGTGCCATATAGCATGCTTTAGTGGTCCATAAGTAAAGTTGCTATTCCCAGAGGTATTTACTAAAATCATTCCCGCCAACGTGATGCCGCGGAGTATGTCTAAGGATAAGTATCTAGACTTCATCGTTTATAGGTTTAGATTCACAGGAATCGTTTGGATGCCCGTAGTCGATGTAAATCTAAAATAATATTTTCCAGAAATGAAAGGTGGAAGGAAAATTTCTGTTTGAGGTGTAATGTTTGTAAGTGTTTGTATTACAGCTCCTTGAGCGGAAATTATTTCCAATTGGCTCAAAGAAGATGCTGAATGAACAATATGAATCGATTGCCCAAAGCTTGCTGGATTTGGGTAAACGCTGATTCCTTTTGTTGTCGAAGGTTCAATAGCTAAGATGGGATTTAAAATTTTGCTCGCTCGATCAAAATGAGGAATACCATAACCTAAATAATTGTCAGGTTTTGTTGCTTGGGTTCCAGACCGACGAATACCCTCAATGATTTCCCAAGATTTTTTAGTGGGATTCGCTTGTATTAGTCCTGCTGCGAGGCCGGCTAGTAAGGGTGCAGAAAAGGATGTCCCGTTTAAGGTTGCGATAATCCCAGATGGCAAGGCCGTTACGGTAGATAGTCCCATGGCTGCCACATCGGGTTTAATTCGATTGTCAAAGCTCGGTCCAAGCGAGCTGAATGATGCTCGTGTTCCTGTTCGATCAACGGCTCCAACGCTTAAAATGGAATCAGCGTCGGCAGGAGATGAAATGTATTTCCAATTACTTGATCCGTCATTTCCAGCTGAAACGGTGCAAATGATTCCCCGCCGACTCGCCCACATAGCCGCTTGCGTGCTGAGGGTTGTTTTGCCATCTAAATTTTTATAATTGTGGTTATAAATCGGATTGTCGAAAATCGAATACCCCAATGATGAACTTAAAATATCAGTCCCTAAACTATCAGCCCATTCGGCTCCGCGTAACCAATTAGCCTCTTCAATTAATAATTCATGTTGGCTTTCTTCCGTTTGTGCCAATGCAAAATTGGCCTTAAAAGCAGTTCCATAAAGTTGGCCAGGTGCTTGTGCTGCGATTGTCCCCAACACCTCCGTGCCATGGGAGCCTGATTCGTAAACAGATTTGATTGTAGGGTCCGTGCGTAAAGTTCCTACGATTCTATTTTCTTGATAGAGGGGTGCCAAAACGGGTGACAGGTTTGCATCTGCGAATCCATCATCTAGTAAACTAATTAAAGTGTTTTCGCCTTTATACCCTGCTTGGTGCATTGCATCTATTCCCAATTGAACAATTTGTGCTAGCGATGATCCATAATCAGGAGGCGCTTGCGAAGCTAGGGTCCTGTTTTGTTTTGTTTGTAATAATGTGGAGCTCGAATCCAGCGCCATGTTCATGTAGTAGCCTTTGACAATTGGTAAACTGAGGATTTTCTTTAGGTCAGCAGGTGCTAATTTTACTACGGCTCCATTAATCCATTTTAGTGGATATAACAATTGAGCCCCTTGATTGATAACTTGGTTCAGGTAAACTTGATTAACAGGTAAATCTTGGTCTGTGATTTTAATTTGCATCTTTTCACGCCTTGAGACGGAGCGAGCACTTAAAAAAACTTGCGGCTGAGTTATCGAAAATTCACTTCCCGTTTTATCCTTGAAAAGGATGAGATAGCGGTATTTTGTTCCTTGAGCAAATGCGCCTTCAAAAGTGAAAAGGCAGAGCCAGAAGTATATAAAATTATAATAGAAGGGGCGTTTCATTCGATCAAATTTACTATATTTAACCTTAAATTGAACAATTAGAAGGATTAATTCGTTTGTTAATTTCTTTGCCCCACTCTTATGCTCGTAGTCTTACAACGTAGCTTTTGGTTTTTTATGGCGACTTGGCTTTTGCTAAGCAGTGTGGGTGTATCGTGGACGCAATCGACTTGTCTATTTACCGGAGTGCAAAAGGCTACTTTGTCAATGCCCAAGCAGGTTAATCATTCGGATCATGCCCAATTAAGGCGTTCCACCTGTTTCCATTTTAAGCATTTTCAGATTAAAAATCAGTCGGCTTTTTCATTGAAAAAGCAAGTGCTTCATTCGGATAGGCTAGCTCCTATTTCCGCGAATTTTTCATTTCCTACCATTCAGGTTGCATTATTTTCTGGAACTAAGAATAATGTGCTGCTTGTACCAATTTCCCAATCTGTCCGGCGGGCGTACTTGCAAGTTTATCGGATTTAGTTGAATGAAATGTTTTCATTTTATTCACTAAACACAGATAAATTATGTTTTCCAAATATGTATTATTTTTAAGTCTGCTATGCACGCAGGCTTTAGCACAAGAAATCTCGGGCCGGGTGATGAGCCTAGACGATGCTGGCAAGATGGAAGATCTTCCTGGTGCGACAGTTTATTATCGGCCTGATAAAAAAGGAGGTATTGTCGGTTCAAATGGCTTGTTTTCGCTAAAAGTTCAACAATTTCCTGGTTGGCTAATTATTCGATCTGTCGGCTTTGCACCCGACTCCGCTTGGGTTACAAAGCCCCAATTTTTGCATATCCATTTACGTGCGAATGATGCTGAACTGAATGAAGTTAAAGTAGTCGCGAGCCCTGGCGGACATGATGTCCAGTCCATTCAAAGTCGGGAGGTTTTAACTATGAAAACCCTAGCTAAAGCGGCGTGTTGTAACCTGTCTGAAAGCTTTGAAACGAATGCCAGTGTGTCGGTTAATTTTACAGATGCAGTCACTGGGGCTAAACAAATTTCCCTATTAGGCTTATCAGGTAACTATGTCCAAACGCAAGTTGAAAATGTGCCCTCCATTCGTGGATTGAAATCGACCTACGGGTTGAATTACATTCCGGGTACTTGGATTCGTTCGATCGATTTATCCAAAGGACAAAGTTCTGTAGTAAATGGTTATGAATCCATGACGGGGGCAATCAACATGGAGTTAGCCAAACCGGATACTTCGGAGGTCTATTTTTTGAATGCTTATGGGAATTCGCAGGGACGATTTGAGGTAAACCAACAAGCTGCTCACAAGTTTAATGGGAATTTGTCAACGGCTTTGTTGACGCATTACTCCCAACAAGCCACTCGGTTGGATGGCAATGGAGATGGCTTTATGGATTTGCCGTTGTTTAATTTAATCAACATACTGAATCGTTGGAAATATTCCTCGGAACATTGGATGGCGCAAGTGGGAGCGGGGTATTTGAAGGAAGATCGATTGGCGGGACAAATGGGATTTAGTGAAAAGCAGTCTAATCGTTCACAAGTCTATGGTTTTGGAAGTAATACAACTCGATTTGAAGCATTTGGGAAGATTGCGCGATTATTTCCAACGAAGCCTTGGAAGGGAGTAGGTTTGATCTTATCGACAAGCCAACATCAAAATGATGCGTACTTTGCCCAAAAGCAATATGTAGGGCGGGAACAAAGTATGTTTGGGAATTTGATTTATCAGTCCATGATTGATAATACCAATCACACTTGGAAGGCAGGTGCTAGTTTCTTATATGATGCATATCAGGAGCGTTACCTAGATTCAAGTTATGCTCGGACGGAATTAGTTCCTGGTTTTTTTGCTGAATATACACTCAGTATTCCCAATAAATTAAGTCTTGTTATAGGCAATCGGATTGATTTTCATAATCAATTGGGGACGAAATGGGTACCTCGGTTGCATGCTAAATGGGACATGGCTACGAATTGGTATGCGCGCGGGTCATTCGGAAAAGGTTGGCGTCGCGTGAATCCCTTAGCTGAAAACATGGGTTTTTTAGCTAATAACCGCTATTTACAGGTAGGGGGGGATTTAAATCCAATCGAAGAAGCTTGGAATTATGGATTCAGTTTAACACATGATTTTACCTTGAGTGGTCGCAAAGCAAACCTCGTTTTTGACTATTTCCAAACGGATTTTACGCATCAATGGATCGTGGATATGGAAACAGCACATTCCATTCGAATGTATTCTAGTCCGGGTATTTCCTATGCCAAAAGTGCGCAAATTGAGTTCAATTATAGTCCTATACCTCGTTTAGAATGGAAAACGGCCTATCGTTTTCAAGATGTTGCATCTGATTATTTAGGCCAAAATGGCAATTTAAGGCGATTAACCAAACCATTCTTAAATCGTGATCGGGTGCTGGTTAATGTGGCATATGCGACTAAGTATGATATTTGGAAGTTTGATTTGACTTGGCAATGGAATGGGGAGCGTCGTATTCCAAACGCTTATTTGCATACAACGACTGAGCCAGAAGTGAACGTTCCTGCCTTTTCAATGGTTTATGGACAGGTGACACGCCAATTTAAACACTGGGAAATGTATCTCGGCGTTGAAAATCTTTTTAATTTTACACAAGCCAATCCCATCATGGGGGCATCGGATCCATTTAGTAAAGGTTTTGATGCTACGATGGTTTGGGGGCCTATTGCGGGTCGTATGGTTTACACAGGATTACGTTATAAAATCAACTAAATTAATATCTTATGAAAAAGTTCATCTTAGCATCCGGAATGGTTTTTGCAATGTTTGGAACATTTGCTCAAACACAAGAGTCTAAAAAGACAAAAACGGAAGAGAAAAAAGAAGTTTATCAATGTCCGATGAAGTGCGAAGGCACGAAATCGTATGCTAAAAAAGGGAAGTGCCCGGCATGTACGATGGACTTGAAAGTGGTTAAAAAATAATTTGTTTCCCTAGGCGAAAGCCTAGGGTTAAATATAATAGAATGAAAACTTTGTTATTATTATTGCTCCTGCCCATGACTTTATTGGCAGGGCCTTCTCAATCTGTGAAGATAAAAACATCTGCCATTTGTGAGATGTGTAAGGAGCGGATTGAAAAGAATTTGGCATTAACCAAGGGGATTTCATCATCGGATTTAAACCTTGAAGATGAGTCGAACATCACCGTAGTGTATAATCCGGATAAAATTGATGTAGCGAAGATCAAGCAGGTTATTTCTGAAACAGGCTATGATGCCGATGAGGTCAAGTCGGTCAAGAAAAGTTATGACAAGCTCCCGAATTGCTGCAAAAAGTAGTTTAATAGCCAAGCTTTACTGCTTGGCTATTTTTTTATTTCTTCATGCTTAGGGCTATGCGTTTGCGTATTTCGTCCACCTCGGTCACCGTAACCATTACTTTCTGGGCCACTTTAACGATTTCATTGGGGTCTTTGACGAATTTGTCGGCCAACTGGCTTACGTGGACTAATCCGTCCTGATGAACTCCAATATCCACAAAGGCTCCAAAGTTCGTAATGTTCGTTACAATACCTGGCAGTTTCATACCCACACGTAAATCTTTGATCTCATTCACGCCCTCAGTGAATTCGAATGCTTCGAATTGTTCGCGAGGGTCACGGCCTGGTTTAGCTAATTCGGCGAGGATATCTGTTAGGGTAGGCATACCGACCTCTGTCGTTACATATTTTTGTAATTGAATTTGCTTGCGTAGGGATTCGTTGGCCAATAAATCCCCCACCTTACAATTCAAATCTTTGGCCATTTTTTCAACAATTTCATAGCGTTCTGGGTGAACTGCGCTGGCATCTAAGGGGTTTTTGGCATGTCGGATTCGTAAGAATGCAGCAGCTTGTTCATAGGCTTTTTCGCCTAATCGGGCAACTTTTTTCAAATCAGATCGCTTGATGAAGGGGCCGTTTTGGGTTCGATAATCTATGATGTTTTGGGCCAATTGGGGACCAAGACCTGACACATAGGATAATATTTGTTTGGATGAGGTATTTAGTTCTACACCCACAGAGTTTACACAAGAGATGACCGTATCGTCCAAGGATGCTTGTAGTTTCTTTTGGTCAACATCGTGTTGGTATTGTCCAACGCCGATGGATTTTGGGTCAATTTTCACCAATTCGGCCAAGGGATCCATCAGTCGGCGTCCGATGGACACCGCACCGCGCACGGTGATGTCTTTGTCTGGAAATTCGTCCCTTGCTGCTTCGGAAGCTGAGTAAATGGATGCTCCACTTTCATTCACCATGATGATTGTTACACCATCCAGATTTAAATTTCGAACAAATGCTTCTGTTTCGCGGCCCGCGGTTCCGTTTCCAATGGCGATGGCTTGTACCTTGTGTTTTTTTACCCAAGCCGAAATGGTGTGGGCGGCTTCTTGGGCTTGTCCCGGACCGGTATGTGGAAAGACGGCTGTGTTGTCGAGTAGGGAGCCTTGTTCGTCGAGGCAAACCAATTTACATCCGGTGCGAAAACCGGGATCAAGTGCTAGGACGCGTTTTTGACCGAGGGGTGCAGCGAGGAGTAATTGGCGAATGTTTTCGGCAAATACACGAATCGCTTCCTCGTCGGCACGCTTTTTAGCCTCTGCCCGCATTTCATTTTCCATGGCGGGCATGAGCAGGCGTTTATAGCCATCCTGGATAGCTAGTTCGACTTGTCGGGCACAAGCATTGTTTCCTTTAATGAATCGACGGTCTAGTTTAAGGAGAACCTCTTGGTCGGGGCCTGCGAGGTTCAAATTTAATATTCCCTCATTTTCGCCTCTGAATAGGGCTAGTACTCGATGCGAAGGAGCTTGTGCCAAAGATTCCGACCAATCGAAATAGTCTTTGTATTTAATGCCGATTTCTTGTTTGCCTTTGGCGACGCTGGATTTGACGGTGGTTTTACGCGTAAAGAGTTGGCGTGCCTCCTCCCGAGCTTCGGCGGTTTCCATCATTTCTTCTGCCAAAATATCGCGTGCACCGGCGAGGGCTTCTTCTGTATTAGCTAAGAATTCTGCAGCTAATACCTCAGGGTCCAGCATGCGTTGTTCGAATAGTTTATCGGCTAGTGCCTGTAATCCTTTTTCCCTTGCGGCCATGGCGCGCGTTTTGCGCTTGGGTTTGTAAGGGAGGTAGATGTCCTCGAGTTTAGCGAGGGTTTCGGCCCCACGCACGGCTTTTTCGAGTTCAGGGCTGAGTTTATCTAATTCTTTGAGTGATTTCAGAATGGCATCTCGGCGTTTCTCCAATTCCACAAATTGATCGCGCATGTCCCGTATTTGGGCGACTTGCACTTCGTCGAGGCTTCCGGTGGCTTCCTTTCGGTAGCGCGAGATAAAGGGGATCGTTGCGCCCTCGTCGAGTAGCTCGATGGTTTTTCGAACTTGGTTTATGTGGATGCCGAGGGCGGAAGCTATTTTTGAAATCATAATTAGTAGACGTTGGACGTTGGAATCGTAGTGACGCGATACTTCGCGTCTGTTTTTATAGCCCCAGACTTTAGTCTGGGGATTCCTAGGCTGAAGCCTAGGGTTATAAGCCCTTTGGACTAATTTCCTTCGGACTAGCGACTGTTGACTAGTGACTAGTGACTAGCGACTGTTGACTAGCGACTAGCGACTAGGACAGCCTACTCGGCATTCGGAAAATCGCTGTGAAAATACCCTGCGAATTTCCAGATTTCTTGGATTTCAGAGCCGAGAATCGGGTAGGGGTCATAGGTTTTGTTGGTCGAATTTAGGATTAATACCTTGCGATCGGCCAAATGATTAATGACTTGTTTTAATACGACGCCATCTTCTCGGGTCACGACGATGCAAATGCTTCCATCCTTGATCGCGGTCCAATCCTCCACGTATTCTGCGAAGACTAAAGAGCCGGGTTGGAGAGGCAACATCGATTCTCCTTTAATGGGGAATACGCGGTATTTTTTGTCGCGCGGCAAGAAGGGAACCTGGAAGGTGGGGAGTTCTTGAATGAATTCTACATCATCGTAGGAGGCGGTGTATCCTGCCAAAGCTTTGACTGGGACCATCTCAATATTCTCCTCGTTATTGGAATCAACGGTCGTAGCTAAAATACGTAGCTTCGGTTTGTTGGCCATTCCTGGCATTCTTTTGGAAAGATCTTCTTTGAGTAATTCATCCACTTCGACCTTGAAAAATTCAGCGATTTCGATGAGATCGGCATATTTAGGTTCTGCTCTGCCGGATTCGTAGGAGCCCAATGTGGGCTTTTTTATTTTGATTAATTCAGCCAGTTTTTCTTGTGATGTTTTCTCGGGCATCTTGCTGCGTAAAAAACGTAAATTCTGGCTAAAAAAAGTGCTCATGCGATTTGCTTATCTGATTAAAATGAATAAAATTCGTATCCAATAATTGTTCGTATACTCATCGAAGTTACAAAAGGTATTCGAAGTACGCAAATAGCTACCAAATTTATGCAAGAGCGCGCCATTGTGCACATGGACTTAGATTCCTTCTTTGTCTCCGTCGAGCGACTCCGAGATCCGCGTCTCGTGGGGAAGCCCGTGATTGTAGGTGGGCTGTCGGACCGGGGCGTTGTGGCGGCTTGTAGTTATGAGACGCGGGCGTTTGGGGTTCGTTCGGCGATGCCGATGCGGATGGCCTTGAAGTTATGTCCGGATGCGCTTGTTTTGCGAGGGGACTTTGAGGCTTATGCGCAGCATTCGGATTGGGTGACGCGGATGATTATGGAGCGGGCGCCGGTGGTGGAGAAGGCGTCGATTGATGAGTTTTACTTGGATATGACGGGGATGGAGCGTTTTTTCGGTTCGTATCAATTTGCGACGGATCTGCGTAAGCGTATTCACACGGAAACCGGTTTGCAGATTTCGTTTGGCCTATCGGTCAATAAAACGGTTTCCAAAGTCGCCACGAATCATGTTAAACCGGCGGGGCAATTTCAGGTCTTAGCGGGGGAGGAGAAGGCTTTTTTGGCCCCGATGACCGTAGGAAAGATTCCGATGATCGGGGCGGTGACAGCGCAAACGCTGCGTAATATGGGCATTGTGCATGTGGGGACGCTGAGTCAGATGCCGCTCAAGGTTTTGGAGCGGACTTTTGGTAAATCGGGTGTCATGTTGTGGGAGCGGGCTAATGGCATCGATTTACGTCCCGTTGTTCCTTATTCGGAGCAAAAATCGCTCTCGAAGGAGATTACATTTGAGCAGGATACGACGGATGTGACTTTGCTCCGTCGCATCTTAGGCTCGTTAACAGAGCAGTTGGCCTACGACCTCCGTAAACTCGGCCAATGCACCTCTTGCATCACGGTCAAATTGCGCTATTCGAATTTTGATACGCATACCCGACAAATCAGCATTCCGGCATCTGCGAGTGATCATCGTTTGATTCCTTCGGTGCATGAGTTGTTTGAGAAGTTATATGACCGCCGTTTGTTGATTCGCTTGATTGGGGTCCGCTTTTCCAAATTACTACAAGGGCAGGAGCAACTGAGTTTGTTTGATGATGGGGCTCGTTTGGTGCCTTTGTATGGGGCGATGGATAATTTACGGAATCGCTACGGGGATTTTTCGATTTTGCGTGCGAGTGGTTTGATGGAACGTGGGGAGCGTCGAAATGCCTTAGCCCCCAAATCGGAATAGCCCATGTACCTGAATTGTCACTCGTATTATAGCCTGCGTTATGGAACGCTTTCGCCTGAGCAGTTGGTGGAAGCGGCTGTTGCGCGCGGGATTCAAGTCCTGGCCTTAACGGATATTCATCGGACCTCCGGAATTTTCGATTTTGTGCAGGCCTGTACGGAGGCTGGAATTAAGCCAGTGGTGGGGATGGAATTCACCAAAGGCTATGTTTGCCTCGCCCGAAATCCTGTGGGTTTGGCGCAGATTAATGCTTTTGCTTCCCAAATTTTATTGACAGGGGCTGATTGGCCCGAACGTCCACCGGAATGGGCGGATGTATGGACCATTTTTCCGTTTAGTCGGCGGAAGGTATTACGTACGTTGGGTCCCAATGAACGCTGGGGGGTGCGCGGGATTGATTTGAAGGCCTTGTGGAATGAGAAGGATTTGGGAGGGATGGTATGGTGCCAACCAGTCACCTTTTTAAATAAGCAGGGTTTTTCGATGCATCGATTGTTGCGGGCGATTGACCAAAATGTCTTGTTGAGTAAGCTTTCGCCCAAGGCGCAGGCGCAGGTGGATGAGCGCTTGTATAGCCCGGAGGAGTTGCGGGAGGTGTGTCGGGATTATCCGGATTTGTTGGTTGAGGCGGAGCGTGTACTTGCCAACTGCACGTTTAGTTTTGACTTTAAAATGCCGAAGAACCGACGCTTGTATGGATCGAGTCGGGAGGATGATTTGGCCTTATTGACCAAGTTAGCCTTTGAGGGTTTGCGCTATCGCTACCCGCGTTCGGACCGGGAGGCGAAGGCGCGTGTGGAGAAGGAGCTGAAGGTCATTCATGAATTACATTTTGATGCCTATTTTCTGATTACTTGGGATATTATTCGCTATGCGCGGTCGAGGGGCTATTTTCATGTGGGGCGTGGTTCGGGGGCGAATTCGATTGTGGCCTATTGTTTGGGGATTACGGATGTGGATCCGGTGGCTTTGGATTTGTATTTTGAGCGCTTTATTAATCCACATCGGACGAGTCCGCCGGATTTCGACATTGATTTTTCCTGGGATGAGCGCAATGACATCATTGATTATATTTTTAAGCGTTATGGGGCGAAGCATGTCTGCCTGTTGGCGACCTATGTGACTTTTCGTGACAAATCCATTTACCGGGAATTGGCGAAGGTTTTTGGTTTACCGAAGGCGGAGATCGATGCGTGGTTGGATCCTGCCACGGCGATGCGGGAGGTGAGTTCGGAGATTCAGCGTTTGATTGTGAAGTATGGAAATTTATTGTTGGACTTCCCGAATTACCTCAGCATTCATGCCGGGGGAATTTTGATTTCGGAGGAGCCTTTGTTTGCCTATACGGCGCTGGAGCCTATGCCAAAGGGTTTTCCGATATGTCAGTTTGATATGTATGTGGCGGAGGAGATTGGCTTTGCGAAGTTTGATATTTTGTCGCAGCGGGGGTTGGGGCATATCAAGGAGTCGGTGGATATCATTCGTAAGAATCGGGGGGAGGATGTGGACATTCATCGGGTGCAGGATTTTATGCGGGATGAGGAGGTGCGCAA
>CAYHOB010000019.1:0-47447 GCA_964358165.1 uncultured Aquirufa sp. | reverse complement strand
AGCCCTGTTTTATTTGTTTTTACCCCGTTTGAATTCATCAAACAAACATTCTACTCACGCAAGGTTGCGTGAAAATTTATTCCGAAACGTATGTCATTTAACATCATTACAAAGCATATTTCGATGCCCGGCGGCAAGGAAATCCAAATTGAAACTGGCAAGTTAGCCAAGCAAGCGGATGGATCTGTAGTTGTGAAATCAGGAAATATGATGCTGCTCGCTACCGTTGTAGCAAACAAAGAGGCCAAAGAAGGTGTAGATTTCCTTCCTTTATCAGTTGATTACCAAGAAAAATTCGCGTCCAATGGACGTATTCCAGGATCTTTCTTAAAAAGAGAGGCTCGCCTTTCTGATTATGAAATCCTTATCTCGCGTTTAGTTGACCGCGCTTTGCGCCCAACTTTCCCAGATGATTACCATGCAGACGTACAAGTGTTAATCAATTTAATCTCCGCAGATGCAGAGGTTCTTCCTGATGCATTTGTAGGATTAGCTGCTGCTGCCGCTTTGGCCGTTTCAGATATCCCTTTCAATGGTCCAATATCAGAAGTTCGCGTTGCGAAAATCAATGGTGAATATAAAGTTAACCCAAGTGTTAGCGAATTAGCAGGTGCTTCCCTAGAATTAATCGTTGCGGCTAACGCAAACGACATTTTGATGGTAGAAGGCGAAGGCGATGAGGTTTCTGAGACAGAAATGTTAGAAGCATTACGTATCGCGCATGATGCAATTAAAATTCAGTGCCAAGCATTGAACGAATTAACTGTTGCATGTGGAAAAACAGAAAAACGTACATATTCACACGAATCACACAACGAAGAGTTGCGTGCTGAATTATGGAAAAATTACTACGATAAATACCTAACCGTAGCCAAACAAGCAAATCCAAAGAAAGATGAGCGTAAAGCGGCTTTCAAAGCAATCGTTGATGAGTACATCGCAACTTTGCCAGAAGATCACTTGGTGAGCCTTTCGATGGCAAAAACGTATTTACACGATATCGAGAAGGAGGCGGCTCGTCAATTGGTTCTACAAGAGCGTTACCGCTTAGATGGCCGTAAATTGAACGAAATCCGTCAAATTACCTGTGAAGTAGATTATTTGCCTACACCACACGGTTCTTCGGTATTTACACGTGGAGAAACGCAATCGTTGACTACAGTTACCTTAGGAACGAAGATGGATGAGCAAATCATCGATCAACCAATGACTCAAGGTTACAATAAATTTATGTTGCACTACAACTTCCCAGGTTTCTCAACAGGAGAAGTTAAGCCAAACCGTGGCGTAGGACGTCGCGAGGTTGGACACGGTAACTTGGCCATGCGTGCTATTAGAAAAGTGTTGCCACCCATGGAGCAATTTCCTTATACATTACGTGTGGTTTCTGATATCTTGGAATCAAACGGTTCGTCTTCTATGGCAACAGTTTGTGCAGGTACTTTGGCATTAATGGATGCGGGTGTTCAAATCAAGGCGCCAGTTTCTGGTATTGCGATGGGATTGATCTCGGATTCAAAAACAGGTAAATACGCAGTATTATCCGATATCTTAGGAGATGAAGATCACTTAGGCGATATGGACTTTAAAGTAACGGGTACTGAAAATGGTATCACGGCTTGCCAAATGGACATTAAAGTTCAAGGTTTGTCTTACGAAGTTTTGGCAGAAGCCTTGACACAAGCAAAAGAAGGTCGTTTACACATCTTGAATGAGATGAAGAAAGCGATGCCAGCTGTTCGTGCCGACTTCAAACCTCAAACTCCTCGTGCGACGGTTATCAAAATCATGAAAGACCAAATCGGTGCCGTAATCGGACCAGGTGGTAAAGTCGTTCAAGATATCCAAAAACAATCGGGTGCTACCGTAACGATTGAAGAAAAAGAAGACGGTGGATACGTAAGTATCTTCTCTTCAAACGGCGATGCGATGGCGCAAGCAGTTCGTATGGTGAAAAACATCGTAACCGTTCCAGAAGTAGGAGAGGTTTACGAAGGAAAAGTGAAGAATATCCAAGCTTTTGGTGCATTCGTTGAATTCCTTCCAGGAAAAGACGGATTATTGCACATCTCTGAAATCTCGTGGGATCGCATCGATACGATGGACGGCGTTTTCAAAGAAGGGGATAAAGTGAAAGTAAAATTAGTTGAGGTAGATAAGAAAACGGGCAAATTCCGTTTATCTGCTAAAGTTCTTTTACCAAAACCAGAAGCTCCCGCACAAGCGGAGTAATATTTTCAATTAATGGGCAAAAGCGAAACCTTTTGCCCATTCAATCTGTTGTAAGATCCTATGAGACAGCTAAAAATTAGCAAACAAATTACCAACAGGGAAAGTCAATCACTTGATAAATACCTGCAGGAAATCGGTAAAGTCGATTTATTAACTCCGGATGAAGAGGTAATCCTCGCTCAAAAAATCCGTGATGGGGATCAATTATCTTTAGAGCGTTTAACGAAAGCGAATTTGCGTTTTGTGGTTTCCGTAGCGAAACAATACCAAAACCAAGGTTTAAGTTTAGGCGATTTAATCAACGAAGGTAATCTTGGTTTGATTAAGGCAGCTCAACGTTTCGATGAAACACGTGGATTTAAATTTATCTCCTATGCCGTTTGGTGGATTCGTCAATCGATCCTACAAGCATTAGCAGAACAATCCCGTATCGTTCGTTTACCCTTAAACCGTGTCGGTTCTTTGAACAAAATCTCAAAGACTTTCTCGGAATTAGAACAAAAATTTGAGCGTGAGCCTTCTCCTGAAGAATTAGCCGAAGTATTGGAAATTTCTACCGGTGAGGTAGTTGATACCTTGAAAATTTCAGGTCGTCACGTATCCATGGATGCTCCTTTCGTTCAAGGTGAGGAAAACTCATTACTTGATGTTCTTGAAAATGATTCAGAAGACAAACCTGATTCGGGCTTAATCAATGATTCATTGCGTAGAGAAGTTCAGCGTGCATTATCAACTTTAACTCAACGTGAAGCTGACGTCGTGACGCTTTACTTCGGTTTAAACGGAGAGCATGCGATGACACTCGAGGAAATCGGGGAGAAATTCAACTTGACTCGTGAACGTGTAAGACAAATCAAAGAGAAAGCGATTCGCAGACTCCGTCACACTTCGCGTAGTAAAGCATTAAAAACATATCTTGGATAAGTTGTAAAAAGCCTCTTTTGAGGCTTTTTTTTGCTATGGCCTACCCAGCAGGACTTGTGGATTTAATTGATGATTTATGCCAACAAGGTGTAAATGAAGCAGTTATATGTCCAGGTTCGCGCAACGCGCCTATCATGTTGGCCCTCGTACGCCACGGCGGGTTTCGCTGTTATTCCATCACAGATGAGCGTTCGGCAGGATTTTTTGGCTTAGGCCTTGCCTTGAAATCAAAAAAGCCTGTCATTCTTTGCTGTACCTCGGGTTCAGCAGGTTTGAATTTTGCTCCAGCGGTGGTTGAAGCATTTTTTCAAGAAGTTCCTTTGATTGTGTTAACGGCCGACAGGCCCGCCGAGTGGATTGGGCAATGGGATGGACAAACCATTTACCAAAACCACTTATTCGGTAAACATGTCAAGCATTTTGAATCCTTTGAAGCATTTCAACCGCATCAATTGGTCCAAAATGCCCTAAACTTCCCACAAGGACCGGTGCACATGAACATCCCAATCGCCGAACCATTTTATCCAACTAAAGGAGAGGAGTTGCCTGCTCGCATGAGTCCTGTGGCGACCATTCCAATAAATCAAGTTTTGAATTGGGATGCTGCGATATTAGATGGTATCGAAACGCAAAAAATCCTCATCACAGTTGGCCAACGACCCTATGACCAATTTGAAAACGAGCTTTTCGAACGCCTGGCTTTAAAAGGAATTCCGGTCATCGGAGATGCAACGGCAAATTTACCAGCCGCGTGCGAATTGAATCATGATTTGCTTTTGGCTAATGAGGGGCTATGGCCTAATTATCAGGCCGATTTCCATATACATTTCGGAAAATCCTTTGTCAGTAAACGCATCAAACAAATGATGCGAAACTATAAACCGACAGCATCCTATTTAGTTCACCCAAATCCGATCGAAAGGCCTGATCCTTTTCTTTCCTTGACGGATGTCATTCACATAGAGACTGGTACTGTTCTTAAAGAACTTGTTTCCAAAGACTTACAAGCAAATACAAGTTTTACAAGCTGGAATCCTGCGATACAAAAAACCTTTTTCGAAAATAGGAACTGGAACGAATTACAGATCTACAATACCTTAATAGAGCAAATTTCGAAAGTTGGCGCCGACATCCATGTCGGTAATTCACTTGCCATTCGATACATTAATTGGACCAAAGCTAAATTACATGGAATTGAGGTTTTCGCGAATCGTGGAACAAGTGGCATTGATGGCTGTTTGAGCACCGCGGTGGGAGCAAGCCAATCGACACAAAAAATATGTGTATCCTTACTAGGTGACGTATCCTTTCAATACGACCGAAACGCGCTTTGGAACAATTATTTAGGAACAAATTTGCGCATCATTGTGATGAATAATGCCGGTGGAGCAATATTTCAGATATTGGATGGAGCGAAAGACCTGGCTGAATTAGCCGAATTCATGGTAACTAAGCAAAGCCATACGGCCCAAAACGCTGCAAAAGATGCCGGACTTATTTACCATCAAGCAAACAATTTCAACGAGTTGAATTCCGTATTGAGTGATTTCTTCGCACCGAGTGAACAAGGAAAATTATTGGAAATTTTCACTGATTCTGCTGAAAATACGCGCGTTTTGCAAGAATATATGAACTTATTCAAGCATTGATTTTTGTTGGATCCGCTCCCAATTCTTCACATACAGCGGATTTTTGGGGTCAATCTCCAAAGCCTGTTTGACGTATTTACTCGCTAAATCCCAATGCATCCGACGGATTTCGAGATAGCCTAAGTTATTGTAAATCAAATCCTTAAATTTCCCAGAAGCTAGGGCATTTTGAAACATCTTTTCTGCTAAGTCCAATTGGTCTAATTCTTGATAAACGACTCCTTGATTAATCATCGTTTCAACTGAATTCTTATCTAAAGCTAAGGCACGATCATAAGAGGCCAAGGACTCATTCCAAAGGCTTTTTTGCATTTCAATATTCCCCTGCAATGACCAGTTGGCCGATGAATCCGGAAAATTCTTCACCAAATCCTGCGCAGAAACTAAAGCTTCATCAATGCGATCCATCGATTGTAAGATCTCTGTTTTTTTATAGAGAGCAGGAGCAAAGGCTGGGTCTTGTTCAACGGCTTTGGTAAAATCAGCTAATGCCTCATCATTTTTTTCCAAGGATTGATATACGAGCCCCCGATTATAATAGGCATCAGGAAATTGTTCTTGTTTTTGAACTGCTTCAGTATACCACTTGATACTTTCATGTAACTCTTTCTCTTTAAATTTCGTATTCCCACGTAAGAAAAAGTCGGTTGCCTCCCGCTTATCGCTATCCGATTGACAAGCAGTAAAAAGAATGGACATTAGCAGGATGAAGTACCTCGTTTTCATTTTAATATTTATCTTTGTGGCTCAAATTTAATTAAAAAAAGATGGCATACGCAGAAATGTTGACCGATAAAGGGTTAATGAAAATCGAATTTTATACAGAAGACGCACCACTGCACGTTAAAAACTTTATTGATTTAGCAGAAAAGGGCTTTTACGATGGATTAACTTTCCACCGTGTGATTTCGGATTTTGTGATTCAAGGAGGTTGTCCTGACGGTACAGGTGCAGGTGGACCCGGCTATTCAATCCCATGTGAATTAACTGGAAACAATCAGTTCCATGACCGTGGCGTTTTATCGATGGCACACCGTGGATTAAATACAGGTGGATCTCAATTCTTCATTTGTCATTCAAGAAACAATACGGCACACTTAGATCGTAAGCATACTTGTTTTGGTAAAGTTGTTGAAGGATTGGATATCATTGACCAAGTTCGTGAAGGAGATGTGATTCAAAGCGTGAAAATCATCCACGATTAATGCATTTCATCAAAGAAATCCCGCATGAAAAGATGCGTATCTCATTATTTGAATGGAATTCAAAATACATTCTCAAATTCGAGACGCCGCAATTGGAGCAGAGTTATAAATTCTCTGTTTTAGACTTTTCAGGCCAAAATGAAATAGAGGAGCTGGCAACCAGCTCCTCCTTTCAAACATTTGTTATTTCAACCTTTCAGCAAATGTATGCTGAGATGGGCAAGCAAATCAATTAAAGACTCAACCACTTTTTACGTAAAGCCAATTGCGTTGCGCTTGGACTTTCGATTGATTGAATAGCGAATGCCTTCAATGGTGTTTGGACTATATTTAAGTCAAATGTACGCTCCAATCCATCCCTTTTTACTTGGAATTTCAGTACATCGCCAGGCTTTTTATCGGCTAATAATTTATCCACACCAGCGAAATCTGCCTGATTTACCTGAACGATTTCATCGCCTACGTTTAATCCGGCATGAAAGGCGGGTCCACCTTTATATATTGAGGTGATTTTTCCTGCAGTCGAAGTAAATCCTGCAAATGGAATTGATTTCCCTACGTTATTATCCGACCATACATAACCAAAAGGCTTAAATATGCTCGCATAATCAGGTGTTTTCACACCATAAATATAGTCTTTAAAGAAATCAGCCGCGGATGTTCCAGCCACCACACTAAAGGCATTTTCTAATTCCGCGTCCGTAAAACCACTCCCTTGCTTCAAATAAAAGTTCTTATATAAGAATTGAAATACATCGTCTAAACATTTAACACCATTCGTTTTTTGAATGATCCACATATTTAAGATCCCACCCAAAACTGACCCTTTGTCATAATAGGAAACCGATGAATTGCGCGAATTTTCGTTTGGTCGGTAATATTTGATCCATGCGTCCCAACTTGAGGATGCTGCCGATTCGATTTGGTTTCCAGGAATGTTCTCTACACCCGAAATTTCCTTCCCTAATTCAATTAAGTAGGCATCCGGTGATACCATTTTTGTACGAAGATTGATCACATCCGCATAATAGCTCGTAATTCCTTCTGAGAACCAAAGGTTATGCGTGTAATTTTCATTCTCATAATCGAAGGGTCCCAAGGCAAACGGACGAATACGTTTCACATTCCAAAGGTGGAAATATTCATGGGCCAATAAATTCATGATGCCTTGATAACCCGATGGAGTTTCATAGGCTGATCTTGAAACAGAACATGTTGTAGAATACAAATGCTCCAAACCTCCCGTTCCACGTTGAATATTATGAATGATGAAAACATAATGATCACAAGGATGTTCTCCAACAACATTTTGTGCTGTTTTCGCCATATTCGTCACATCCGCGATAAATTTTAAGGAATCGACTTTGGCTTGCCCAAAAAAAGCAATTTGATGCGGAATATTGTTGACCTTGAAATTCCAAACTTGTTGGTTCCCAATTTCAATGGGTGAATCAATTAACTCATCCAAATCTTTGGCGATGTAATTGAATCCACCTACATTTTTTAATGCCGTAGATACCTTCTTAAAATCCTTATGAGGAACAATACTCAATTCCTGAGGTTGTTTAGCCCATTTGCCTACGTACAACAATACGCTTGCTGGATTGATATAGCCATGAACATCATCGAGGAAAGAAGTCCGAACAGATAACTCATACGCATAAACTTGGTAATGCACTTGAACCGACTTTAGCCCAGGTTGTAAGGAAATTCGCCAGGTATTTTTCGAAATTTTCGAAACAGCTAAATTCGCATTTCCACTTTTTGCAGAAACTTGCTCCACATTTCTTGCAAATTCCCGGATCAAATAGGAGCCAGGCGTCCAGGTTGCCATCTTCAAATCGATGAAGCGCCCTTTTTCTTGGCTCACATCGAGTGTGCTTGTCACATCAAAATAATGGGATTGAGGATTCGGCATTTGGATCAGGTGTTTAATCGGCGCCGCGCTCAAATTAAATCCAAGTAATAATAGGCCAAGAAGACCTAATTTCTTCAAATACATAGGTTTATCGTTTATTAGATGAAATAGAAAAAGTCAAAATTAAATAAATACCCCAAATCTTTTATGAATTGGACATTTATTGCCCCAAAATGAAGAAAATATTTTCAGAATGCCCAACAATATTTTGAAAGAAAAATCGTATTTTTGATTAATTGTGCATGCTGTAATCAAATTATAATGCGACTAAATAAAAAATCAACAAGCTGGATCTTGGCTCTTTTCATTTCTGGTATAAGTTATTGTGCGCAAGCACAGCAAACCTTTATTTATAAGGATCAAACCTTGCACTTTCGGCAAGCCAAAGAATACTTTGATGCAAAGAATTATGTCGCTGCTAGAGAGGAATTCAATGCCTATTTAGGGAGTATTGAGCCGATGAGCAATGAGCAGTCGGGGCAAAAAGTACTCGCAGAATATTACATGACCATGTGTTCGCTTTATATGAGCCAACCTGAAGCTGAAATTCTGGCGGAACGTTTTGTTGCGAATAATCCAGAACATCCGCAAGCTGTTAAATTATTGCGTGGTATCGGAACCTTCTTCTATGATAATGGGGACTATGCTAAAGCGATCAAATACTTATCGCGTTCATCGGACACGAATTTAGAGGCCAAATACCGTTTGGGGGTAGCGTATTTTGAATTAAAAAATTATTTGGATGCATTAAACGTATTTAATGACATCAAAACAGAACAAGACGAGGAATATGCGTTTTCGGCAGCCTATTATGCGGCGATTATTCAGTTCAATGATAAACGGTATGCAGATGCAGCACCCGATTTCATGAAAGCGGAGGGAAGTAGTAAATACCGTAGAGAAATTGCCAACTGGGTTGCATTGTGTTATTTCAATCAATCAAAATTTGCCGATTTATTGAATTATGCGGAACCAATTTTGGCGAAGAAAAACTCAGGTTATCGTGTAGATGAATTATCCCAATTAGTGGCTGATGTTCAATTTAAGTTGGACAAATTCGAAAAAGCGGCCAAAAGTTACGAGGTGTTAATTCGGGCGAGTAATGGCAAGATTAATCCTTTAGCGCAATATCGTTTGGGGTATTCGCTATACCGCACGAAGAAATTCAATGAGTCGGCGAATCAACTAAAGGGATTATTAGCGACAAAGGACAGTTTAAGTCAATATGCGGCATTTACTTTGGCATTAGCTCAATTGAATGCAGGAAATTTAGCTGCAACGCTTGAAGCGTTTGAGGTCGCTAAAAAATTACCTTTCAGTCCTGCGATCCAAGAAGAAGCGGCCTTTAACCATGCAAAAGTTCAATTGGACTTAGGTCATGCTTCTGAAACAATTCAGGAAATTCAGGCATTTAATACCCAATATCCGAAAAGCAAATTTGCAGATGAAGCGACTGAATTAGTTGCAGATGCCTTTTTGAATTCAACTAATTTGGAAGTTGCTTTGACATATTTAAAAGGCATAAGCAATCGCTCGCCGCGATTAAATGAAGCCTATCAAACCCTAAGTTATAATTTAGGAGTTCGTGCATATAACGATGAGCGTTTCGAACCAGCTATTGAATTGTTCGACAAATCAATCGAAACGGCACAATCAGCGCGTTACACAGCGCTAGCAACCTTAGGGAAAGCGGAATCATTCAGTCAATTGAAGAAATTCGAAGATGCGATTGAATTGTATAACCCCTTGTTAAGCGGAAAGGGACAAACGGAGGATTTCATCCAACAGGTTCGCATTGGTTTAGCGTTCGCTTATTTTAATACAAAGGAATTCACTAAGGCCAACAATTTATTTAAGGCTTACGTTGATCGCTTAAAGGCAACACCTAATGCAAAGAACAACCCAACAATTCTGATTCGTTTGGCTGATACTTATTTGATTTCCCGTAAATATCAAGATGCATTAACTTATTACAGTCAAGCGGCTGAATTGGCAAAATCTGAAAAGGATTACGCTTTATACCAAAAGGGAATGACCTTGAGTTATTTGAATCGCGATGCAGAGGCGCGCCAAGCATTTAAACAGGTTCGTAGCAACTTCCCGGATTCTAAATATGCAGAAGATGCTTTGTATCAAGAGAATTTAATCTTATTCAACGGACATAACTACAAAGACGCCATTGCAGGATTTACGGAAATCATTGAGGGGAAAACCAAGAGTGAATTTTTAGGAACAGCTATTTTAAAACGAGCTCAAGCTTATACAAATATTGAGCAATACGAGCAGGCTTTGGCAGATTATAAGCGCATTATCAATGAATTTTCAGGGGATAAAATTGCCAAAGATGCCTTGATTGGTTTGCAGGAAAATTTGATTAAAGTAGGCCGACCAGAGGAATTTGGTCAAGTACTTGAAAATTACCAAAGTGCAACAAATGCCGTGGAAGATGCGGAATCGATGGATTTAAAATATAGTGCAGCCAAAGGTATTTATGATGGAAAGAAATTTGATAAAGCAATTCCAGCATTGAAAGAATTTGTAGCTAAATACCCAACGGATGAGAATGTAGTAGAAGCCTATTTTTTAATAGCTGATGCTGCAGATCAGTTAAATGATTCTACTGAAGCCTTGCAGGCCTACAAGAAAGTCATTGAACAAAATGCACACCCACAAGTAAGCAAGGCTATTTTACGTGCGGCTGAATTAGAAAGCAAAGCAGGAAATGCAAATGAGGCGGTTGCTTTATATCGCTTACATGCCAGCAAAAATCCTGAGCCTGAAAATCAGCTGAATGCTTACAATAACATATTTAAAGTTTATTATGAAACAAAACAATTAGACTCCGTATCGAAAGTATATTCAGAAGTTGAACCCTTAAATTTATACAGCACGGAAGAAAAGGCAAAAATGAGTCGGGGATTAGCGGAAGCATATTCCGATAGTGCATCTGTAGCGCTACGTACGGAATGGTTAAACAAAACGATCGCATTGGATCCTAAAGGAGATATTGGAGCGGAAGCCCAATACCAATTAGCAGTCCAAATAGCTAAAGAAGGTAAATTCAAAGAATCGAATGACATGATCAGCAATAAGTTCAAAAATGAATTTGCTGAGGCATCCGATGCCGTGATGGGTAGGGCCTATGTTTTAATGGCAAATAACTTCGTGGCCTTGAAAAACTTGCCCCAAGCGAAAGCCATCTTGAAATCAGTCATCGACAATTCAACTGATAATGAAGTTATTGATTTAGCGAAAAACACATTAAAAAGCTTACCCCTAAAATAATTGTATATGAAATTTCAAATGAAAACGAATCAATTGATCATTTGTAGTGTGCTCATGCTGGGGGTATCCACTAGTTTATTTGCTCAAGACAAGAAAGAAGGTAATATTCAAAATGACGATATTATTTTAGAGAAGGAACGTAAAATTGTCCTTCAACCGCAGATTTCACGTAATTTTGAACCCTTAAACGAGATTGAAAATACGCAAAAAGGCCGTAAAATGAAGTACGAGTTTTTTGATCGTAAATGGGATGCGGCAAACAATACCTTATTGACAACCTCGATTATTGGTCCTAGAGAAGGGGATGAGTTAGTTTCTTCTTTTGGGCCCAAATTCAAGAACCTTGTAAAAATAGGTGTTGGCAATTTTGGCCATACCTTATTAAATGGTCATTTTGGATTTAGTCCGAAAGAAAACCAATTTCAAGGCGTCTATATTAATCATGATGCAAATCGCCGCGGACCAGTAGCGACTTCGAACTCAGGTAGAAATGAAAATGAGGCTAAAATTTATAGTAAAACATTTACTGGAAACTATTTCTTAGATGGTCAAATTAGCTTTAAACGTACGGAAAGCAACTATTATGGCCGACCAGAAGAATCATTTGCCGTGCCTTTTATCAAAGATTTAGACATTGCATATAATAAATTCAATTACTCTGGGAGTATTTCAAATTCAAAAAAGGATGTGAAATGGGATTATATCGCTACTTCTGGTTTAACTTACTTGACAAACTCATATACAAGTAAAGAATGGGTTTGGGACAGTAAATTGCAGGGAATTTTACGAGTGACAGATAATTTCTCAGCCTATTTAACAGGAGAAATGAATATGTCGGAAAACACCTTTGCCTTTTCTAATAATCGCCGAGAACTATACCGTGTTAAACCTACATTCTTGTATAAAAATAATCGATTAGCCGTTTCAGGCGGATTAAACATTGTCAATGAGAAAGATCAAAGCCTTTCTCTAAACAAAACTCGTTTATTCCCAATGTTGAAAGTAGATTTCAAGCCGACCGACTTCTTACATGTATTTGTGGGATTAGGCGGGGAGACCTATTTCAATAGCTATAATCAATTTTCCAATGAAAACAGTTGGTTAGATCATAAAGCAGCAATTAACCTACAGAATACAACACAGAGTTCGAATATATACGGAGGAATTAAAGGCTCAAATGAACGGAATCTTGATTTTGAGTTAAAATTCGGATATTCTGAATACAATAATTTGGCCATGTTAGTCAATACAGAGGCTGATTCTACTAGATTCAATGTGGTCTATTCGAATACCGATGTGACAAAAACCGCCAAGGTTTTCAATATGTCGGGACAAGTAAATTATCAAACATTTGATAAAGTATTATCAATCTTAAAGTATGATTTCAATACGTATCAAGACCTAAGTGTTGATAAGCCATTTCATCGTCCCATGATGAACTTATCATTTACAAACTCGATTACTTTTAAGGATAAGATCATCGTATCGCCTGATTTATTTTATATTTCGGGTTTGTACGGGCTTCAAAGTTCTACTGGAAAAAGTATTCAAATGGATGATATCATCGATTTAAACTTGAAAGTCAATTACTTGATTACCAAGAAATTTAATATTTCAGTGAGTGCCAATAACCTTTTAGGCAAGAATTTTCAACGCTATTTGAATTATCGAAGCCAAGGACTTAATTATACAGTAGGCGTTGCTTATTCGTTTTAATACAGAAATAAATGAATCCGATTATCGCATTTATTGAGACTTTACTTTACACACATGATTGTGTTATCATTCCTCATTTTGGAGGTTTTGTGTTAAATACACAGGATTTCCAATTGGATGAAGCACAGGTAATACACCCTAAATCAAAATGGGTCGCTTTTAATGAACGTCTTCAATCAGATGATGGATTATTGGCTACCCTTTGGGCAAAAGAACAGGGCTTAAGCCAAAAACAATCCTTTGCCGCTGTTCATCGATTTGGTCAGGAATTATCCGCACAAATAAAAGCCGATAAACATTTTCAATTTGGGAATATCGGTGTTTTTCAAGTAAGCAAATCCGGTAGATTGCAATTTGAGCCCAATCAATCAATCAATTTTGATTTGAATCAATATGGGTTGATGCCCGTATCATTGGGTCAGCCGAAAAAGAAACCTGTCTTGCAGGAGAACCCTGTGAAGAAATCTGTTGTTGATCAACCTAGCATTAAGCCTGTAGAAAAGCGGACAGGTAAACATCAATTTTACACCTATGTATTAATAGCCTTTTTCTTTGGTGGGATTGCTGCATATTATTTAACAGAGCCGAATTCGCGTTATGTCAATAGCTCATTTAGTCCATTGACGATTCGAATTAAGAAGACTAAGCTACCTGTCGTTAAGCCAGCACCTGTCATGGATTTGGCTAAGGCGGAAACTAAACCAACATCCATTTCAATATCGGAGGAAGATGCACAGCCACTTTCAGGAGGGATATTTTTAGTTGCTGGAAGTTTTAAAACAGAAGCAAAAGCTGCCAGTTGTCAAGCTGAACTGATTGCCAAAGGCTTTGATCAGGCACAAATCATAGAAAAGAAAGCAGGCGAGGGGCATTACCGAGTTAGTGTAGGAGAAGTTGCAGATTTTGATGCAGGTTATGCAGCTGCGGCGAGATTAAAGACTGAGAAGAAATTAGATATTTGGGTTTACAAAAGATAAGATATGAACATCAGCTATTCACAAAAAGACTTTGAAAAAAAGAATCAACGCAAAGCATTGGTCATCACGTTGCTGATTAATACTGTGTTGTTTTTATTGATTTGGCAGGTTCAAATTTTGAATGAATCCCCCACACCAAAAATTCCAAGCATGGAAGATGGTTCGGCGGGTGAAATTTCGTTCGAACAGGAGCCACCTGCACCAGAACCTCAAGCTCAAAAAGAAATTACTCAGACGACGGAGGCTGAACAAGCCAATACGGTTCCTCCACTTACGAGTACTGTTGAAAGTCCTGTAACCATTAAGCAAACTCCACCCGTTGTCGCAAAAGAAGAAAAAGAAGTTGAACCAGTTGTTGACTTGAATTTAACGATGGGAAAACGCTCACCACGGGCAACCACTGGAGGAAGCGGAACAGGTACTGGTATGGGAACTGGCACAGGAAAAGGAACCGGAACAGGAATTGGAGGAGGAGGAAAAGGCAATGGTTCTGGATCAGGAAATGGAGAAGGAAAAATCGCACAAGATTGGACATTTGATACCAAATCATTAAATGGAATTGATAATGGTTCTGAAACGGGTGAAATCACCTTTTTTATCCGCATTAACGAGAAAGGGAATGTAATCGAAATTCGAATCGATCGTACGAACGTGAAATTATCACTCGCAGAACGTTACAAAAAATTGATCAAAAACGCACGTTTCTATCCAAAAAGCGACGGTATCAGTCGGGGAGCTAGTGGATTTAAAACAATTAAAATTGTGCCGACCAACTAATTATGACGCGTTTCGAAGAAGTCATCAACTTCTTGTATGCCCAGTTACCCGTGTTTCATCGGGAAGGTAAAAAGGCTTATAAACCCGGTTTAGGCAATATTGAGAACCTTGCGTCTCAATTAGGAAATCCCCAAGAAGCATTTAAAAGCCTGCACATCGCGGGTACGAATGGCAAGGGGAGTAGTTCACATTTTATGGCATCCATTTTACAGGAACACGGCTATAAAGTGGGACTATACACCTCTCCGCATCTAAAATCCTTTACAGAAAGAATCAAAGTCAATGGCCAAGAAGTTGGCAAACAATGGATTGTTGACTTTTTTGATCAATATCAACCCTTATTAGCATCTGTAAGACCCAGTTTTTTTGAATGGACGGTCATTATGGCCTTCCAATATTTCAAGGAACAAAAAGTTGATTTTGCGATTATTGAGACCGGACTAGGCGGTCGGCTGGACTCAACGAATATCATCAAACCAATGGGATGCTTAATAACCAACATTGGATTTGATCATCAAGACATTTTAGGTGATAGTCTTGAATTGATTGCTGCTGAAAAAGCAGGCATCATTAAATTTCAAACGCCCGTTTGCATCAGTGAAAAGCAAAAAGAAACAACGGCGATTTTTCAGGATAAGGCACAACAAGAAATGGCACCCATTCGATTTGCTGAGGACTTCGTTCAGATGTTAAAACCTGAAAATAAGATAGGAGGCATACAAATAGATGTCGAAACAAGTACTTGGGGAAAATTCCAAATCCAAAGTCCGTACGCGGGAAATTATCAACTAAATAATTTAAGAGGTGTGATTGCCTGGTGTGAGCAATTACATGAACTAGGTAAAATTCGTTTTGAATTACCTAAGATTCAGGCTGGAATAGCAGAAAGTCGGAAAAATACCCAATTAAAAGGTCGCTGGGAGGTATATCAAGAAAAACCATGGATTGTGGCAGATACTGGACATAACGAATCAGGGATTCGCTCACTTTTAGCTCAAGTAAAACAATACCAAACGGATAAAATATTCATTATTTTAGGCATGGTGGCCGACAAAGATATTGAGCGCGTATTGGCCTTATTTCCCAAAGATGCTCATTACTTTTTTACGGCAGCGAACAATCCCCGTGCATTAGCAGCAGAAAAATTGAAGGAAATGGCTAGTCGGCATGGTTTAACTGGCAGCGTCTCTTCTCATGTGAATGATGCCATTCAATTAGCTCGCAAATCCGCTTCAGAAAAAGATTTCATTTTAATAACAGGCAGCACATATTTAGTTGCTGAAATAGTAGAACCATTTTGAGTAGACAAAAAACATATAAATATGAATGGGCTGAGCGCTTAGCGAACGTCATTCAATCACCCAAGCCATTTTTTTCGATTTGTCAAGGGAACTGGAATCAAAGCTATTTTAAGAATTCAAACAAGCTCGTCGTCGAATTAGGATGCGGTCGGGGTGAATATACGAATGGACTTGGTCAATTATTTCCCGATATGAATTTTATTGGGGTAGATGTAAAAGGAGATCGCTTGGCAGCGGGAGGAAGGGAAGCAGAAAGCATGGGGCTCAGTAATGTAGGGTATTTGCGCATTCAAATTCAATTCATTGAAGATTTTTTTAAACCGAATGAAATTGATGAGATTTGGATTACATTTCCGGATCCGCGTATGAAGGATCGGGATGAGAAGAAGCGATTGACCTTCCCATTTTACTTAGAAAAATACTTACGGCTATTAAAGCCAGATGGGATTATCCATTTAAAGACAGATTCTGAACCCTTTTTCGACTATTCTTTGGAACAGTTTCATTCTTATGGATTATCCATTTTGGCTGAAACTAAAAATCTGTATGAATCGGAGTGGAATGAGGATCATTTTGGTATCAAGACCCGCTTTGAGAAAATTTGGTATGATAAAGGGTATTCCATTAACTATGTACGGGTACAAAACAGAAAAGAGGCCTAAGCCTCTTTTCTGAAAATACAATATTCAGGTTGATTAACCTACGCGAGCGATCAAATCAGCAGCACGAGAAGAATAACCGAATTCGTTGTCATACCAACCAACAACTTTCACTAGGTTACCCATAGCCGTTGTTAATTTAGAATCCAAGATACAAGAGTGTTGGTTTCCGATGATATCGATAGAAACGATTTCGTCAGTTGTGAACTCCAAGATACCCTTCATTGGACCATCAGCAGCAGCTTTCAAAGCAGCATTGATTTCAGCAACAGTAGCGTCTTTCTTCAATACAGCAGTAAAGTCAGTTACAGATCCGTCTGGAGTAGGAACACGCATTGCGTTACCGTCCAATTTACCTTTCAAATGTGGTAATACTAAACCAACCGCCTTAGCAGCACCTGTAGAAGTAGGAATGATTGAATAAGCAGCAGCACGAGAACGACGTAAGTCGGAGTGAGGTGCATCTTGCAAGTTCTGATCAGCTGTGTAAGCGTGAACAGTTGTCATAAATCCTTTTTCGATTCCGAATGCGTCATCTAAAACTTTAGCCATAGGAGCTAAACAGTTTGTTGTACAAGAAGCATTTGAAATGATTGTCATATCATCTGTTAAGGTATCATCGTTTACACCTAACACAACGGTAGGAATATCACCTTTAGCAGGAGCAGAGATAATTACTTTACGCGCACCAGCAGTTAAGTGTTGGCCAGCACCATCTTGATCGATAAAGCGACCAGTTGATTCTAACACAACATCAATTCCTAAAGCACCCCAAGGCAATTGCTTAGGATCACGCTCAGCGAAAGCTTTAATTACGTGACCATTTACAGTAATGCTATCTGCATCAGAAGTAACAGTTCCGTTAAAACGTCCATGAACTGAATCGTACTTTAATAAATGCACTAAAGTAGCGTTATCAGTTAAATCGTTAATAGCGACGATTTCTACATTTTCTTTTTCCAATAAACGACGGAAAGTAAGTCGACCGATGCGACCAAAACCATTAATGGCAACTTTAATTTTTTTCATTGAATGAATTAATTTGATTTCCTTATTAAAAATCAAAAATAGCCTTTTCATTGAACAATTCCAAGAATATCGTAATAAAACCTTGATTTAATCGTTTTAAATACACAATTCAACAATTGTAAACGCATTATTTTTATTTAGCCAAATGAGCAATTAATGTATTTCTGATGATTTTTTCTTCGGATACGTTTTTTATTCAAGTTATTTTTGCATATTTGTGTAAGCGAATGCACCGCGATTCCAGTGGGGCAGGGGAGTGACAGAATGTCATTTGTCCAAATTGCTAATTTCAAGCAACGATTTCTGCCGTATATTATTTTGTTACAATTATCAACTAACTGATAATCATCAACTTAACTAATTAAAGTTTAAGTTAAATTAATACTTGGTTTTGTCCATTAAATCGAAGACATACTGACTGATTCAGTTTTTATTTTCAATTTCTATTTCGATAAAATCCTATTTATTGGTAATTTGCAGATCAAAAATTTGGATACTTAACTTATGAATTCAGTAGAAAATATCATTTTATCAGCGTGGGACGCTCCAGAAACTAGAAATACGCCTTCAGTCGTCGCGGCGATCGAAGAGGTTGTTGCCAAAGTGGATGCAGGCGTATTGAGAACGGCTGAACCTTTAGCAGATGGGAGCTGGCAAGTAAACGAATGGGTTAAAAAGGCAATTGTCATGTATTTCCCTATTCGTCAAATGGAAGTAAGTGAAGTTGGCATTTTTGAATACCACGATAAAATGCGTTTAAAGAGCAATTATAAAGAATTAGGCGTACGTGTTGTGCCTCCTGCTGTTGCACGATATGGTGCATTTTTAGCGAAAGGAACGATATTAATGCCATCTTATGTGAATATTGGTGCTTATGTGGATGAAGGAACGATGGTAGACACTTGGGCGACAGTGGGAAGCTGTGCTCAAATTGGTAAACATGTACACCTAAGTGGTGGTGTGGGCATCGGTGGCGTATTGGAACCACCACAAGCAGCTCCTGTTATTATCGAAGATGGTGCCTTTATTGGGTCCCGTTGTATTGTGGTAGAAGGTGCGCATATTGGAAAGAAAGCTGTTTTAGGTGCTGGAGTAACGATTACAGGCTCATCTAAAATTATAGATGTATCTGGCCCAGAACCAGTAGAATATATTGGATATGTACCAGAAAATTCAGTAGTCATTCCAGGATCAATACAAAAGAACTTCCCAGCAGGTACTTATGGTGTACCTTGTGCCTTGATTATTGGAAAACGCAAAGAAAGTACGGATTTAAAAACTTCATTGAACCAAGCCTTGCGCGAAAACAATGTGGTAGTCTAAACCAAAATCTATCCTTACCTTTATAACCCGGTTCTAACAACCGGGTTTTTTTTATGGAAAATGAATTAAAAATTGGTGAATACAATCACCTACGCATTATCAAGGAAGTTCCATTCGGTTTATACCTGGATGGTTATGAGGATGAAATCTTACTTCCTTTACAATATGTCCCTGAATCCTATGAAATAGATCAATTCATTGATGTTTTCATCTACCGTGATTCTGAAGACCGAATTATTGCTACTACCTTACATCCAAAGGCTACCATTAATCAGTTTGCCTACTTGGAGGTAAAAGCAGTAACTCCATTGGGCGTATTCATGGAATGGGGTTTAGCGAAGGATTTATTCGTTCCCTTTAGCCAACAGTTTCAAAAAATGTCAGTGGGCCGTTCTTACTTAGTCTATATTTATTTAGATGGCCAAACAGATCGGATCGTCGCATCGGCACGCGTGGAGAAATTTCTTCCACTAACCGATGGATCCGAGTTTACAATTGGAGACAAGGTAGATGCGATCCCGTTTGAACACACCGATTTAGGAATCAAATGCCTTGTAAACAATTGTAAAATAGGAATGTTATTTAAAAATCAAGTGTTTACAAATCTAACATTTGGCGAGCCCACAACTGTTTACATTGCTAACATCCGCCCGGATGGCAAATTGGATCTACGCCTAGAACCCGTGGGAATGGTACGCATCGATAGCCAGGCTGAGCGCATCCTTTCAGCGATAAAGGACAACAATGGTGTATTAATGTTGCACGATAAGAGTCCTGCGGAGGATATCTACCAACAATTAGGCATGTCCAAAAAAGACTTTAAAAAGGGAGTTGGAGCTTTATACAAAAGTAAACTTATCGCATTGCATAACGATTGCATATCACTTTTGTAAATTACAATTGTTTCAAAATTCGAATTTGTTTTTGTTAATTATTGATTTACTTTTGTAATGTCATTTGTTTACAAAATACAATTATGAATTTAAGTGAGAAGATCGAATTGTTAATTAAGCGCAAGCAGTTAAGCGCCTCTCAATTTGCGGATAAATTAGGGATTCCCCGCAGTAGTATTTCTCACATATTGTCTGGGCGTAACAAGCCTAGTTTAGATGTTGTGCAAAAGATTCTGCGGGTATTCCCTGAAATTAGTGCAGAGGACTTATTATTTGAAGATCGAAGCTTGGGTGCTTCCCTGGTTTCGACTGCTTCAAAAGAATCGCCGATCGTTCCAGCATCACCTTCACTTTTTGATGCCGTTTTGCCATCGCCCTCAGAATCCCCTATAATTAATTCTCCTGAACAAACGATCGTACAATCAAATCTCAGACGACCTAAGGAAACAGCCGTTCCGTCGCGAGTTGAGGAGCCGATTGTTCCGGTAAGTCCCCAACGGTTGGAAAAAAATATTGAGCGTGTCCTCATATTTTATACCGACGGTACTTTTTCAGAGAGTCGGCCTATTTAATCAAGATTTTCAGACTTATCCACTTGTCCACGACTTATCCACAGTTGTGAACATATTGTTACAATCGAAAAACACTTATCCACATTTTTATGTGGATAACTATGAATAATGTGTACAAATGGCAAAATTGTTCACAAATTGACGCAAATATTCTCCATGCATTAAGCCATTTGCCTAATAGAAATACTTAATTAAATGCTTAATTTTAAACATAATACCCATTTTTATGCAAAAATTAGATTCTTTAAATCAAGTTGCCGAGTTCCATACAACTTTTGGAGCGCCTATATTAGCTAATCCTAGCATTCCGAGTCCTGAACGTTGCGCTTTGCGTGTGAGCTTATTAGCCGAAGAATTAGACGAATTAAGGGAGGCAATTGCAGCCAACGATTTGGTTGAAATAGCAGATGCTTTATGTGATTTACAATATGTTTTATCAGGAGCCGTACTAGAATTTGGTATGGGAGAACGCTTTGTGGACCTATTCAATGAAGTACAACGCTCTAATATGTCAAAAGCTTGCCAAAGCCTTGAAGAAGCGGAATACACGGTTAAATTCTACCATGATAAAGACGGTACAGAAGCGGAAATTAAGGAAGAACATGGTGTGTGGAAGGTATATAGAAAGTCGGACAATAAAGTGTTGAAATCCATCAATTATTCGCCAGCAGACCTTGTAAGTCTCCTTAAATAGATGATAAAAATCCTACTAATTGAAGATGAGCCTAAGACCGTCCAATCCTTAAAGCAAGGTTTGGAGGAGAATCATTATACAGTAGACGTTGCCTATGATGGCTTGATGGGAAAACAATTAGCAACGCGCACTTCCTATCAGTTAATCATTTCCGACATCATTATCCCGGGAATGAATGGATTAGAATTGTGTAAATCCTTGCGAGCTGAGGGAATTCAAACACCTATTTTGATGTTGACAGCACTTAGTACGACGGATGATAAATTAGTTGGGTTTGAGGCAGGAGCTGATGATTATTTAGCCAAACCCTTTGATTTCAAGGAGTTTTTAGCTCGTGTCAAAGCCTTAATCAAGCGTTCCAATCAAACGATTTTAGAGGCTCAAGTGCTAAAATTTGCAGATTTAGAACTGGATTTGACGAGTAAGATCGTTACCCGGTCTGGGCAAAAGATAAATCTTACTGCTAAAGAATTCCAATTAATGGAATACTTTCTTCGTAACCAAGAAAAGGTCATTTCCAAGGCTGAAATTGCCGAAAATATCTGGGAAGTAGAGGACGAAGGTAGCTCAAATTTAATCGAAGTATATGTGAATTACTTACGTAAAAAAGTAGATAAGGGCTTTCCGAGTAAGCTTATTCATACGCAATTCGGGATGGGCTATATTTTAAGACAGGAATAAGATGCAAATCCGTTCTCGGTTGACATATCAATTTACCTACTTGGTTTCTGCGATCCTTTTCGTTTCGTATTTGATTATCTATTTGTTTACCCAAGAAAACTACAAGGATAAATTTTATAGTCGGCTTCGCCAAAAAGCAAATACCGCCGCAGAATTGCTCGTGAATGTCAAACAGGTGGATTCAAAATTATTACGAATCATCGACCGAGCGAATCGCGACATACTCTACCGAGAGAATATCATGGCCTATGACACCTGTTTTGAGCGTATTTACCGCTCGAATGACAGCATCAATTTCCATGTCGATGTCAATCGGGTTAAAGAGGTCTTAAAGAGGAAAGAAGTGCGATTTGAAGTAGAGCATTTAGAGGTTTTAGGCACTGTTTTTGTTACGCCAGAAGGCAGAATCGTCGTATTTGCTGGAGCGGTAGATCAATATTCTGCTGAGAATGCCAAAGATTTAAAGAATATCCTCATTGCCTTATTTCTCTTATTTGTCTTCATTGTGGTCATTTCAGGCTGGTTTTTTGCCGGCAGAGCTGTTAATCCAATCTCGGAGGTAATCAAACAAGTGGATTTACTTTCACCCAAACGACTCGAACAGCGGCTAGAGTCCGCCGACTCAGAAGATGAGATAGGGAAGATGGTGGCGACAATCAATCGACTTCTCGAGCGTATTGAAAGCGCATTTCGCTTTCAAAAAACATTTATTGCCAATGTTTCACATGAATTAAAGAATCCATTAACCAAAATTTCCTCACAGTTGGAGGTCAGTTTATTGAATGAACGAAATTCCGCAGATTATAAGCAAACAATAGCGTCCGTTTTGGAGGATACGCAGGATTTAGCGGCTATTACTGAGTCTTTATTAGAGTTGAATAAAATTAGCGTCACCGACTACCAAGCAGGTTTTCAAATCATTCGAATTGATGAGGTTATTTGGGAAGCACGAAGCCTTGCACAGAAGCTAAATTCGACTTATAAGGTCGTGTTTGATACGCAGTTCATGCCAGACGACGAAGAATTATTGATGTTGAAAGGCGATGAGAAATTGATGTTGACCGCCATCAAAAACCTGATCGAAAATGCCTGTAAATTTAGCCCAAATAAGCAAGCGCAAGTAAGCCTGGCAATCGCATTAAATCAAATCGAGATAGAGGTGAAAAACGAAGGAAAAGGTATCCCTGAGGCCGATTTACCTTTTATTTTCCAACCGTTTTTCCGTGGTGAAAATACGGCAAATGCCAAAGGTTATGGCATCGGTTTATCCTTAGTCGAGCGAATCATTCATTTACACAATGGTCAAATTTCAGTCAGCTCAGCTTTAAATGGCTGGACGACATTCAAAGTTAATTTGCCAATCAATAGACTTTAGAGAGTTAAGAGTTAAGAAGTAAGAGTTAAGAAGTAAGGCATTCAGCTTTGTCTAGACGGGAAACATCGCATCAATCTTCCACTCATATTATTTTGTTGTATAATTTATATTATGTTAAATAGAATATAAATTAGCTCATTGGCGATTTTTCTGATCCCTCCTTAACTCATACTTCTAACTCTTACTTCTTAACTCTTATTAAAAAAGCCCCAGGAAATTCCTGAGGCTCTTTACAGACAAACGTCTAAAGTCTAAAGACTATTATTCAACTTGCTTATCAATCTTCAATTCACGATAAATTTGCTTTAAAATCTCTTTCAAATCCTCATCTTTTTTCACCTTTAATGCGCGCTCAAAGAACGGAATCGCTTGTTGGTACTTCGCCGCTAATTTCTCCTCAACAGCCTTACCCTCCTTCTTGTACGTTTCCATATCCATCGCATTTACCAAACGCTTGATTTCAGCACCTTCATTAAAATAAAATGCTCCCATTTGGTATAATGCATCATAATAAGCTGGATCAATTGCCAAAGCGCGCTCGTAAAATGTAGGCGTCTCTTGTTTCAATGCATCAATCTTTCCTGTTAATTCAGCCACTTTGGCTTTATTGGCAGCTTCATCTCCTACCGACTTTTCTGCCTCTGCCTTCTCCCCTTCTAACAACTTCAATTCTTCGTTATCTTTCGCAATTGAAGCCTCTAATTTGTTGATTTGAGACTGAATAACAGGCTTTTGGTTAGGTTTAACCGTCTTTAATTTAGCCTTTGTACGCTTTAATTCATCGATATAGACTTCCGCCTTATCCTTGTGAGAAGCGATCTTACGACGCGCATCCATAACCTTATTCGAAGCATCTGCAATTTTATTTGCCTCTTCTTTCAAGCTATTTGTCTTGTTCTCATACAATAAACCCAAGTTAAATAGGTTCATTACATCTTTAGGATCCTTCGAAATTGTCTCCTTTAATTGAGTAATCGCCTGATCAATCCGATTAAACGCGATTAACATATTGAATTTCTCATTTTTCAAATCCTTGCTTGTAGGATAGATTTCAATTCCTTTGTCAATCAAAGCAATTGCCCTATCTTCTTCCTTCGCAGATTTGTAAATCTGTGCCAAACCATAAATGATAGCCACATCCTTACCGCCAATATTCATATACTTCTCATAAGCTGTACGCGCTTCAGCATTTTTTTGGCATAATTGTGCAACAACACCCGTGTACATCGCTGAGATCGTATCTTTCGATGCTATTTCAGATGCTTTTGACATGTAACGGAATGAAGACGTATAATCTTTTCCTTGGTATTTAATCACACCCATATTCATCAAAGCACCATAAGCCTTCTCACGGCCTTCAACTAATTTCTCAGCATCCTTGGCTACCGATCCCTTCTTACCCTCCTTTGTATCCAATTTAACCGCTTCTGCAACGAATTCCAATGCTTTAAACGATGCATCTAAATCCGTATTCGCTAAAGTTGAGTCTGGAAATGACGCCAAATCAAAATAAGCAACCGCACGCTCCAACCATAAACGTGGTTTAGTAGGCGCTTTTTTTACGGATTCATCTGTCTTTTTAACAGCTTCCAAAATACTCTTCTTTTGTGCTTCGACCAAAGCCTTGTCCGCTTGCGCAAACGATGAGCCTGCAGCCATTGCCACAGTAATCAGGGTTAAAACTACTTTTTTCATATGTTTAGTTAAATTAAAAAAAAGCCCACATTCGCATGCAGGCCCATAAAATTATTCTTCAGTTAATTCCTCTGATTCTGCTTCTGCTGATTGCTCCTCCCCTGTTTCTGGTGCAGTTGTATCTAACACAGCTCCTTCTACGATTTCTACTCCTTCTGCTATTTCAACTTCTTCCGGCTCAGGCTCTTTCTCAATTTTAGTTACTGATGAAATTTCATCCGACTCGTTTTTCAATCGAATCAATTTCACCCCTTGCGTATTTCTGCCCATGACACGTAACTCAGCCACACTCGTACGAATCAAAATACCCGCCTTCGTGATAATCATCAAGTCATTGTTATCATTTACCTCCTTAATCGCAACCAAATTACCGGTCTTCTCCGTGATATTCAAGTCCTTAACCCCTTTTCCTCCACGGTTAGTCAATCGATAATCTTCTACTTCCGAACGCTTACCAAAGCCCTTCTCTGAAACAACCAATAATTGTTGTACTTCTGGATCTGATACGCATACCATACCGATTACACGCTCATCAGCAACACTGTCATCGATCCATATACCCTTTACCCCCGCAGCGGTACGGCCCATTGGACGAACACGTGTCTCTTCAAAACGTACCGAACGGCCCGTATTAGTCGCTATCACGATTTGGTTATTTCCATTCGTCAACGCTACATCCAATAAACGGTCTCCCTCGCGAATCGTAATCGCATTGATACCGTTTTGACGTGGACGAGAATAAGCTTCCAATGAAGTCTTTTTAATCGTTCCATCTTCCGTACACATCACAATAAAGTTATTATCAATGTAATCCGGATCCGTTATCGATGTCACATTAATTACCGCACGAATCGTATCGCCGTTCTCAATATTCATCATATTTTGAATTGGTCGGCCTTTCGAGTTTTTCGAACCTTCTGGCACCGCATAAACACGTAACCAGAAACATTTTCCGCGCTCCGTAAAAAATAACAACCAGTTGTGCATTGTTGCTGAGAACAAATGCTCTGTATAATCATCATCCTTCGTAGCTACCGCACGTGATCCAACTCCTCCTCTACTCTGTGCGCGATATTCAGTAATCGGCGTACGTTTAATATATCCTTGCGCTGAAACAGTGATCAACATTTCATCATCCGCAATCATATCCTCTACCGAGAATTCCTCATCCGTCATGTTGATCTGCGTACGACGCTCATCGCCATAACGCTGCTTCATCTCTGCTAATTCATCTTTGATAATTTGCAATTGACGCTCTGGTTTAGCCAAAATGTCTTCCAAATCATCGATCAACTTCATGATCTCCGCAAATTCATTCATGATTTTCTCTCGCTCCATGCCGGTAAGACGCTGTAAACGCATCTCCAGAATAGCCTTCGATTGAAGCTCTGATAAATTAAATTTGCTCATCAATCCCTCCTGCGCTGCATTCGGGTCTTTGGATTCACGAATCAACTTAATTACCGCATCTAAATTATCTAATGCAATAATAAAGCCTTCCAAAATATGTGCACGCTTGCGCGCTTCGCGTAAATCGTATTTCGTCCGACGAACAATAACCTCATTCCGGTGCTCAACAAAATGATGAATCAAATCCTTAAGATTCAACATCATCGGTCGGCCTTTCACCAAAGCCACATTGTTCACACTAAATGAAGATTGTAATGCCGAATGCTTATACAAATTATTCAATACCACATTTGCAACCGCATCACGCTTCAAATCAAAAACGATACGCATACCCTGGCGATCCGACTCATCACGAATCTCCGAAATACCGTCGATACGTTTATCATTCACCAAATCCGCACATTGCTTGATTAAGGATGCTTTATTGACCATGTACGGAATCTCCGACACAATGATTTGCTCTCTCCCCGTCTTCGACGTATCAAATGTCGCATTACCACGCACTACAATACGTCCTCTTCCCGTCTCAAATGCATTTTTTATACCCTGAACACCATAAATCGTTCCTCCCGTAGGGAAATCCGGCGCCTTAATGTATTGCATCAATTCCGGAATGGTAATGTCACGATTATCAATATATGCCCCTATACCATCGACTACCTCGGTCAAGTTATGTGGCGCCATATTCGTCGCCATACCCACCGCAATACCCGAAGTCCCATTCAACAATAAATTAGGAATCTTCGCAGGTAATACCGTCGGCTCATCCAAAGAGTCATCAAAGTTGGGCTGAAAATCGACCGTCTCCTTATTCAAATCCGAAAGCATCTCATCAGCAATACGCTTCAAACGTGCCTCCGTATAACGCATGGCCGCAGGCGAATCTCCATCAACCGAACCAAAGTTACCTTGTCCATCGACCAATGGATAACGCAATGACCAATCTTGGGCCATCCGCACCATCGTATCATAAACAGATGAATCACCATGTGGGTGATACTTACCAAGTACTTCCCCGACAATACGTGCCGATTTTTTATACGATTTGTTGTAACTAACTCCTAACTCCTCCATCCCGTAAAGTACCCTACGATGCACCGGCTTTAAACCGTCACGCACATCTGGCAAGGCACGAGATACAATAACCGACATTGAATAATCAATGTACGCCCCTCTCATTTCATCTTCGATGTTGATTGGGATAATATTCGTGTGTAATGACATAAATAATGATTTGATTCGTTGAACAAACCGCCCGCTAAAATTTCTCGTTTCGAAAAAACAAAGCGGTTTTTCAATAGTTACAAATATCCTCAATTCTCCCTATTTTTCCAAGAAAAAATTCAGCAAATCTGGATAAAATAAATCAATTCTCGCACGCTATATTTACCTTTGAATCACAAACAAATTATAAGACATTGAAAAACCCATTTCTCAACATCTATCTTAGCATTTTTGTCAGCCTATTGAATTTATTGGCTATGGGTGCACAAGCCCAAAATATCATTAGAGGCCCCTATTTACAACTACTTTCAACCAATTCAACCTACATTCGTTTTCGCACAGATGCTGCGACAAAACCAAGTCTGTTAATTGGCAAATCGCCTTCAGCCCTTTCGAGAACCATCAAACAATCAACTTTAACGAAGGAACATGAACTCCTCGTTGATTCCCTTACTAGCAATACACGCTATTTTTATAAAATTGTAACTGAAACGCAAAGCCTGGGTGACTCAACATATTTCTTTCAAACAGCTCCGGCAAAAGGTGATAAAGCTAAAATTAGCTTTTGGAGTACGGGTGATATGTATCCGGGCCAACAGCAATTAGACGCCTACGAAGGATTTAAAAAATTTATTGGAAATAAATACACAAACCTATACATAACAGTTGGCGATAATGTTTATGCTGGCGCTTCCGATGGAGATTTTCAGGCAAACTTCTTCCAAGTATATCAAAATGGGCCTATACTAAAGCAGAGCGCCCTTTTCCCCGCCGTGGGAAATCATGATTACGATAATTCATCCCAAAAACAGGATGACCCCAATGTAGCTTATTTTCAAAACTTCACTTTACCCACTAAAGGAGAATTAAATGGGGTGCCATCAAGCTCTGAGGCCTATTATTCATTTGACTACGGAAATGTGCATTTTATTTGCCTCGATTCGCATGCCTGGGGAAAAGATAATCTTCACCTTTATGATGGCCCCAATGAACAATTAACTTGGCTTATTAATGATTTGAAAGCCAACAAACAAGATTGGACAGTCGTGTATTTCCACTATCCTCCTTATACAAAAGGAAGTTACGATTCTGACAATAATACGGGATATAATCTTCCCCTGTTTAACCTCCGCAACCTATTAGTGCCCATTTTTGATCAATACCAAGTTGATCTTGTGCTCACCGGCCACAGCCATATTTACGAACGAAGCAAACCTCTCAAAGGTCATATAGGAACCTCTGACACATTTGACCCAACGCTTCACAACCCACAGACGTCCTCTGGCAAATATGATGGAAGCGACAATTCTTGCCCTTACCTTTTTGACACCAGTAAACCCTTGCAAAATGGAACCTTATATGTAGTCAATGGCGTAGGTGGTGGCACAAAAGCTCCCCGTCCAGATGGTCCCCACAAGGCCATGTATTACTCCAATGCAAGCACGAATGGGTCCTTCTATGTTGAAATTGAAAACAATCGTTTCGATGCCAAATTCCTCGATATTCATGGAGAGGTCTTGGATAAATTCAGCATTTTCAAAAACTTAACTCTTAAACCGAACACGAATGTGACCATAGATTATGGGAAATCGGCCAACCTCATTGCTTCGTGGATTGGACAATACAATTGGTCTACCAATCAAACAAGTGCCGGAATTACTGTTAGCCCAAAAGAATCGAGCTCATTTCAAGTAAATGACCCACAAAAATGCTTTACCGAAAAATTCAACATAACCGTAAATGCTCCGCTAGGAACTTTGGAATCAAGTGAAATTCCTTTTGACCTGCTTTCAATTTATAACCTAAATGGACAAATAATTCAAGAAATCAATCAACCAGGATTTGTAAATCAAGCATTATTGAAGTCCATGCCGCAAGGAACTTATATCCTTCGGATGATATGGAACCAACAAGAAAAAGTTTTGAAAATCGTTAATTAACGTTAACGGAAGATTCCCGAACAATTAACTGAGTCTTAAGGACCTCAATGACAGGCTCAACAATTTCAGAACGCCCTTCAATCTGATCTAGAAGCAGCTTCATCACTAATTTGCCTATTTCTTCTAAGGGCTGTGCCACAGATGAAATAGTTGGGGATACGATCGAACAAATTGGCTCATTATTAAAACTTACTATCTTCACCTGTTCAGGAACTGAAATCTTTAATTCGCGGAGCCCAACCAAAACACCCAAGGCTAATCGATCCGAAACAACCAAAATGCCATCTGGTGGATTAATACTCTTCATCAATTGATGGGTCTGTGAAGTGGCCGTATCTTGGTAATAATCCGAATGAATTATCAAGGAATCATCTACTTGAATGCCAGCTTCTGCCAATGCCCTCAAATAACCTAAGTGTCGCTGATTACTTACAGAAACATTCTTAGGTCCTGCTAAAAAAGCAATGCGCTTACAGCCATTTTCCAACAGATGCTTTACTGCTTCATAGGCCGACTGCTCATTATCAACCATGACTTTGGAGGCATGAATTTCATCACTATCGCGATCAAAGAATACCAATGGAATTCCACGACGTTGTAAACGTGTAATATGATCTAAATTTACGGTTTCGCGCGACAGAGAAATGATAATCCCCTCGACCTGACTTCGAGTTAAATTCTGAATATTAATTAATTCGCGCTCAAAAGATTCTTGCGTTTGGGTTATCAAAATACTGTAACCCGCTTTAATTGCCTCTAATTCGATCGCCTTCACGACTGTCGAGAAGAAATAATAACCCAGATCGGGGACAATTAATCCAATCGTTTTTGTCTTACTCTTCACCAAACTAGCAGCCAAAACATTGGGCTGATAATCCAATTCTGCCGCCAAATCTAAGACAGCTTTCTTCGTATCGGGGTGAATATCAGGCAAATCACGCAATGCGCGCGAAACGGTTGCAACCGATACATTCAACTGCTTGGCAATATCTTTGATCGTAACCTGATGACGCATAGTTTATTAATTTACTACGAATTTACACGCTTTTTTTGAGAAACTAAAGGTCTAACTTTTCCTCAAGCGAAACACAGGACTTCCCTCCTGACATCCCCAAAGGTGGCTGCTCTTTCCAAACTAGAATCTCGTATCTCGAAATCCCTGGAAATGTCTGCTTTAAACGATTCGCTATTTGTAATGCCACTGTTTCCAATAAATCAACAGGTTCAGCCATTACTTCTTGACAAATCGTATATATTTGACCGTAATCAAATGTTTCATCTATTCGTTCAAATGAAAAGAATTGCCCTTGCTTAGCCATACGGACAGTCAACACAAACCAATTTCCTAAAATCCTCTCCTCGGGAAACAAGCCGTGATAAGCAAAAAAACGCACCTCTTCAATTCCTACCTGATATACCTGCATGGCTTAATTGATTTCACCTACTTTCCCACGTGGACCTGTTGTCTTGGCATAAGCCTCTAAAACTTTATTCAATGTTGGCAAACCATCATCTTCAATAGTTGATGCATCCAAATGTTTATCTTTTCTCAACTTTGGCTTTGTCGCCGACTTCGTTGGTTTAGCCTTTGTCTTGACTTTTTCAACTGGCACAACTTTTTTAGCTCCGACTTTTTTAACTACTGGTTTTACTAGTTCCGCTTTTTCTTGTTTTTCATCCGCTGGTTTCATCCAAGCGTCAACACTCGATAAGGTTTGTCGGGCGAAATTCGCCATTTGCCCTGCTATTTCTGCTTGAATATGCTCCAATCGCTTTAATTCTCGAGTCTGCTCCTTTACCTCCTGCTCCACCTGCCCAATCAATTGTTTGCGTTCATTCTCAACTAACAATTTGGCCTTTTGAACATCTTTTTCGGCTGTGGCAATGATTGCCGCTGCCTGTTTCTTTGCTACTTCTAAGACCTTTGCAGATTCCTTTTCAACTTTTTCTTGCCAATTCTTTTGTGCCTCTTCCGCTAATTTCATCGCACGAAACAATGAACTTTCTACCTCTCGCAATCGATTAACCTCTTGTTCCAAGGTTTGTACCTTTTCAGTCAAAATCGCTTGCTGGCGATTCATCTCTTCCTCAAAAAGCCCAACTGATTGAACATAGTCGACTACTTCTTGAACATCAAAACCTCTAAAACTTTTCGAAAAGGATACCTCTGGGATTCGCATATGAATAAGCATTTGAGTTAAAATTATAAAAAATTGTTAATCGATTTTCCAAACCGAAATATTTTTATCGTCTGAACCGGAAACCAACAAATCCTGGTAAGAGGTCCAAATCAACCGATTAATCGAATTTTTATGCCCGCCATAACGAGCAAAATCCAAAACCTTCAATAATTTCAGATTTTCAATTTCCCAGATTTTAATCGTTTTATCCATACTTCCGGTGGCTAAATATCGACCATCAGGACTTTGTACAAGCGAATTAATGGAATAGATATGGGCAGGAACAGCCTCAGAAAAGGCCTCTCCCTTTAAATTCCATTTTCTCAAGTGCGCATCACGACCGACACTGATTATACTAGCAGAAAAATCAAGGTAAATCATCGAAAAAACACTCTTCACATGAGCCAACCAAGCAAGTTGCAGAGAAAAATCAGGTTTAAATACGCGTATAAATCCATCACTAGACCCAACAGCCATATTCCCCTCAGGGAGCTGACAGAAACAACGAATATTAGCCTCGCCTGATTTGATGCGCTTCTTTATTGCCTGTGCTTGTTGGTCTATCACCGTTATTAACCCATCTTGATGACCCACCCAAACATGTCCATCCATGATTTCGATCGAATAAATAGCCAATTGAGGCAATTGAATGGAAAAAATGCGCGTTTGATCGGCAACGAGTATGCCATGCACTCCCTCAAAATTTTGACCTATCCATAAGATTCCTGATTCCTCATCAAAAACCATGGCATAAATCGACCCACTGATTTGCGCAACAACTTTACCTATATCCGGTTTTTGTAAATTCCATTGTACTACCCAACCATCTGACCCTGCCGAAAAAAACACATGTGCTTCCGGTCCTTTTGATAGTGCGTAAACGGCACCCCGATGGCCTGCAAATGTATCGATCCGGTCTATTTTCACTGTTGGTATATATTATAAATACAAAATTGGTAATTTTACTATGAATTCAATCCTTATGCCCGAAATTTCATCACAGCTTTCAAATCCCAATCTTGACACCTATGTCAAGCTTTGGAAAATTGAGGAATCTGCTGATTTTTTTCGCATTTTCCCTAATTCTTGGTCTTTACCCCTTCAGACAAATTCGACAAAGTCCCTGGAATCCATTGCCGCACGCTTCTGTTTGTGGGAATTAATGAAATCGTTAGGCTTGGAATCGTTGGTCTTGCAACAGGATGAGCGACAAAGACCCTTTCTTAATCATCCCCATTGGCATATTTCCATTAGCCACTCCTACCCTTTTACTGTTGCTTGCATCAGCAAAAACACTTTTACAGGAATTGACCTTGAAAAAATAGATCGGAATGTTCAAAAAATTGCCCCCCGGTTCTTGAATCCAACAGAATTAGCAGCCTGGCAGGATGATAATTTAAAATTGACTTTAGCCTGGTCGGCAAAAGAATCCATTTACAAAGCTTGGCGAAAACCTGGTTTATCATTCCAACGAGAGATCGAATTACATGTCGATGAAAATCAAATCAGCGGACGAGTTAACCAACAAACAGCGTTTAATATCGAATATGAGCTATTTGATGAATTTGTGATCACGCTCGTGAATCATTAATCCAAGGAATCAATCATGTCCGTTAATTCATCTTTATGTGAATCATCACCTGCTTTTTCATAAGCCATGATAAGATTTCTCAATACTCGGCGAACAATTTCCAAATTCGAACAAGGCTGATAATATACTTCATTCGGCGTTAAATTTAACTGAGCCAAATAATTATCAATATCTACCTTATTGAAGATTAAGCCTTTATTAAAGACATTGATGTAGCATTGAACTTCATCCTTTTTGTAAGTTAAAACAAATAAGTTTGGCAAATTGACACCGTAAACGGGCAATCCTAATTTTTGCGCAATCCACATGTAAATGACACAAAGACTAATGGGATTACCTTTTTTCGTTTCCAATACGACATTCAGAAAGGAATTATTTGCTGCATGAAAATTCTTCGTATTGGCACCAAACTTTAATTGATCAAACAACACACCATTAATAACTTTCAATTGATCCATCGGATGCAAATTCTCTCGAATTTGTGGCCAAACCTCAAAATACAGTTGATCCATATCAGCTTTCAAAGTTGCCAACGAATATTCTGGAAAACGATAAGTCGCAACTATCCACATGCCTTCCAATAAATCCATACTCCCCTGCTCCTTCCATTGTAATAAACGTAGTTTTGTGGAATCGAGCTGAAAGTCATGTATCATATTCTCCAACTTACTCTGGACCAAAGGATTAAGGCTCATGTTTTCCCATTCATTTTCTAAAATTGGGATAATTTGAGGACCCAACGTACGCATTTTAGCTTCAACCATCTCAACAACCTCTTGATCAGAGTCGTCTAATAATTGAATCATGGCTTTGATAGCAGGTTCTTCCATCGTTGAATTTTGATGCACAAAAATAGCTAATTAATTGGGTGTGTCAAGGGGATACAACATTATTAACATATTCACTTTTTTAAGCTGAAAAATGGGGCTAAATTTGTAATTAAATTCATTGAAACGGCTTAATATGAATATTTTAATCACGGGAGGTGCTGGATTTATTGGATCTCATACGTATGTAGCCCTAAAAGAACATGGCTACACACCAATAATCGTTGACAATTTCGCTAACTCGAATGAATCAGTCATTAGTCAATTAGCCATAATCACAGAGGCTCCCGTGGAGATAATCCGTGGAGATATCAATAATCCGGCAACATTAGATCAAATTTTCAAAGCCTATACCATCGAAGGGGTGATTCATTTTGCCGCAGCTAAGGCTGTAGGGGAATCTGTCGAAAACCCGCTAAAATATTATCGTAATAATGTGGGGGCTACCATCTTGCTTTTAGAAAAAATGCAAAAATATGGAGTCAATAACCTCGTTTTCTCATCATCATGTACGGTTTATGGACAACCTGAAACCTTACCTGTGACAGAAAATTCTCCAGTCAAGAAGGCATTATCCCCCTATGGAAATACCAAACAAATTTGTGAGGAAATCATTGAGGAAAGTACGCGTGCGAGCAAACAATTAAAGTCCATTTCATTGCGCTATTTTAACCCCATTGGGGCACATGCAAGTGCAAAAATTGGCGAATTACCCCTTGGACCTCCAGCAAACCTCATCCCTTATTTAACACAATCCGTCGCGGGATTACGTGGACCTTTGCAAATTTGGGGAACAGACTATCCGACCCCAGATGGAACCGCTATTCGCGATTACATACACGTATGTGACCTAGCTGAGGCACATGTAAAAGCATTGGCCTATTTGATAAAACAAAATCAAGCCCCTTTTTACGACTACTTCAACATCGGTTCAGGAGAGGGAAGTTCCGTATTACAGGTGATACAAGCCTTTGAAAAGGCAACCGGAAAAAAAGTAAATTTCGAAATTCGGGAAAGACGTGTGGGTGACATTACTTCCGTTTATGCCAATACTGAAAAATCGAATAAAACATTGGATTGGAAAGCCAAAAGAAGCCTAGAAGAGTCATTAAAAGACGCTTGGGCATGGCAAGAAGCAATATTATAAGTATATGAAAAAACTCGTTATTACCGGCGGTGCTGGATTCATTGGTTCTCATGTTGTTCGTTTATTCGTCAACAAATACCCAGACTACCAGATTTATAACCTAGATGCATTGACCTATGCGGGGAATTTGGCTAACAATGAAGATGTAGCCAACAAAGCTAATTATCATTTCATCAAAGCGGACATAACCGATGCGGATCATATTGATGCCTTATTTGCGAAACATCAGTTCGATGGCGTCCTTCATTTAGCCGCAGAATCGCATGTAGATCGTTCAATTACAGATCCTTTGGCATTTGTTAAAACCAACGTGATTGGAACTGTCAATTTATTGCAAGCTGCTAAAAAGCATTGGGCTGGTAATTTTGAAGGAAAAAAATTCTACCATATTTCAACCGACGAAGTCTATGGCGAATTGCACAATCCCGAAGAATTCTTTTTAGAAACCACTCCATACGACCCAAGATCACCATATTCGGCTTCCAAAGCCTCATCCGATCACTTTGTTCGTGCCTTTCATGAAACCTATGGCTTACCTACGGTCATCACAAATTGCTCAAACAATTACGGGCCAAACCACTTCCCTGAAAAACTAATCCCTTTGATGATTCACAACATCATCAACAAAAAACCCCTCCCGGTTTATGGGAAAGGCGAAAACGTACGGGATTGGTTATATGTTATTGATCACGCTCGTGCGATTGACACCGTTTTCCACGATGGAAAAATTGGCGAAACCTACAATATTGGAGGATTCAATGAATGGAAAAACATTGACATTGTCCATTTATTGTGCAAAATCATGGATGAAAAATTGGGGCGCGAAGCTGGAACATCGGTTCAATTAATAAACTATGTGACAGACCGTGCAGGTCACGATTTGCGTTATGCAATTGATGCCAACAAAATCATGAAAGAATTAGGATGGAAACCAAGCCTTCAATTTGCAGAAGGCCTTGAAAAGACCGTCGATTGGTATTTAACGAACGAAAAATGGCTGAAAGACGTCACTTCGGGCGATTACCAAAAATATTATACCACCATGTACCAAGGAAGATAGGATGAAAGGAATCATTTTAGCCGGAGGATCTGGCACCCGTTTACACCCATTGACACTCGCCGTAAGCAAGCAATTAATGCCCGTTTACGACAAACCCATGATTTACTATCCCTTATCCATTTTGATGCTTTCGGGGATACGTGAAATCTTAATTATTTCAACTCCACACGATTTACCACATTTCGAAAAATTGTTGGGCGATGGATCTAGTATCGGCTGTCATTTCGAATATGCGGTCCAACCGGAACCCAATGGCCTTGCACAGGCTTTTGTGATTGGCGAGAAGTTTATTGGTAAAGAAAAAGTAGCTTTAGTTTTAGGGGATAACATTTTCCATGGCTCTGGTCTTAGTAAATTATTACAAGCTAATAATGATCCAGAAGGCGGCGTTGTATATGCCTATTCAGTGAATGATCCCGAGCGTTATGGTGTAGTTGAATTTGACGAAAATAAAAAAGTTATTTCCATCGAGGAAAAACCAACGCATCCGAAATCGAATTATGCTGTCCCTGGTTTGTATTTCTATGACAATGATGTAGTCGAAATTGCCAAAAACATTGCACCTTCTCCTCGTGGCGAATATGAAATCACGGATGTCAATAAAGAATACTTAAAACGCGGAAAACTGTCTGTAGGCATTTTAAATAGAGGAACTGCCTGGTTAGACACAGGTACATTTGCTTCCTTAATGCAAGCAGGACAATTTGTCCAAGTGATTGAAGAGCGACAAGGCATGAAAATCGGTTGTATCGAAGAGGTTGCTTATCGCATGGGATATATTAACGCAGAACAATTAGAAATCATCGCCAAACCATTGGTAAAAAGTGGTTATGGCCAGTATTTATTGAATTTATTACGCTAAAAGATAACCTGCCAGCAAGGCGCCAGAAAACAAGGCTATCGCAGGAAATTTTCCTGTCTGAGCAAGCAGAAATGAAACCAATACAACGGCGATAGCAACCCTATCGCCGTTGACAATTAAAGGCGATACAAAAGTATAAACGGCCACAAGCGTTAATCCCACAGAGGAGGCCTGAATTCCCGCCAAAGACGCTCGAATAAAGCGATACTGTTTTAGCTGCCCCCAAATACGATACACAAAAAAGATCAAGAAGGTACCTGGCAAAAATACGCCCAAAGCACCAATGGCACTACCGGCCAACTCCCCTAAAAAACCATAATTGCGCATCAACAAAACGCCCAAATAGGACGTCAAGGCGAATACTGGCCCCGGAAGTGATTGGGACAGGGCCATTCCCGTTAAAAAATCATCCGAACGAATCAAGCCTTTAAATTCCACAAACTCCGTATAAAGTACTGGAGCTAATACCTGGCCTCCCCCAAAAACGATGCTACCATTTCGATAGAAGTTTTCGAACATCCGGATAGGGTAATAATCTGTCAAATGCCCTAATACGGCTAATCCCAACAAAAATCCCCAGTATAAATTAAAATTTGCCCAAGGGATAATCATTTTATGCTTGTTCTGTCGAGGGAATTCCTTAAAATTCATTGACGAGATTCCTCCACCAAGAACTAAAACCAAAGGAAAAATATAGGGACTTGGAAATCCAATCCCTAAAGCCAAGGTTAGCAAGAAGATTAATACATACATGGGGCTACGAATCACCTTTTGCGCCATAGACCAGCCCGCTTGAAGAATTAATCCAATTCCTACGGGCAGGACAAATTGCAATATCGCCCGATTTGCTAGGTAAGTCATTCCATAAGCCGCAGCTGTCATGATGAAAACAGCAGGCGTAATCCACACAAGCAGCGTTAAATAGGCTAAACTTGCCCCACCACGTTTCAGACCGATTGCCGTAATCATCTGCGTGGAGGTTGGCCCAGGTAATACCGAACATAAGGCCTGAATTTCAAAAAGCTCTTCTTCGGTCAGATAAGCTTTTTGGTGAACCAAGCGCTTTAAAAAAAGGGCCCAGTGTACCTGAGGCCCTCCAAATGATGTCGCAGCTAGAATAAATACATCCCATAAAAAATTTAGATGCTTGGGCTGTTTCAATTTATTTTTTCTTTAATCCCAATTCGATTAAGCGCTCATTCAAAAATTCGCCTGCCGACATATCCGTATACAATTTCGGATATTCCGCTGAAACGCATGAAGGCAAACATGTCAAATCCATTTCCGAACGTGGATGCATAAAGAATGGAATCGAATAACGGGAAGTTCCCATTTTCTCGCGAGGAGGATTCACAACCCGATGAATCGTTGATTTTAATTTATGATTCGTTAGTCTATCCAGCATATCACCCACATTCACGACCACCTGATCCGGTAAAGCCGTTATCGGAATCCATTTCCCATCCATACGCAAAACTTCTAAGCCTTCGGCTGAAGCTCCCATCAACAAGGTTATCAAATTGATATCCCCATGCGCAGCAGCACGAACAGCCCCCTCAGGTAAACTATCTGGATTCGCAATAGGGAAATAATGAATTGCGCGCAAAATTGAATTACCATTTTTTACGCGAGCCTCAAAATAATCTTCGGGTAATTCCAAATATAGCGCAATTGCGGCTAATAAGGCCTTCCCCGCAGCCTCCAAGGTTTGGTATGCCTTGACTGTATTCATCCCGAATTCCGGAAATTCAGCAGGAAAAACGTTTGCGGGATACTCATCCCAAACGGAATCCCCATCAGCTTTGTGTGGCTGCCCTACATGGTAAAACTCCTTTAAATCAGGCACCTTGAATCCTTTGGCAGTCTCCTTTCCCTTTCCTACATAGCCTCGTTGGCCTGAAATACCAGGAATTTCATAGGCTTGCTTTAATGAATCCGGCGATTGAAAAAAGGTTTCAACACCTTGATAAAGCTCTTTGGTAAATTGGTCCGTTAATCCGTGCCCTTTAATCGCCACAAAACCAATCGTATTGAATGCTGCACCTAAATCTTGAACAAATTTTTGTTTGCGCACGGGGTCGCCCGACTGAAATTCAGCTAAATCCAATGAAGGAATCTCATCTAGTAACATATGCTTATTTTAAAAATTGTTGGGACACAAAATCCCAGTTAACTACATTCCAAAACGCATTGATGTAATCAGCACGCTTATTTTGATATTTTAAATAATAGGCATGTTCCCATACGTCCAATGCCAAAATAGGCTTTCCCTTCACCTCTGCTACATCCATTAAGGGATTATCTTGATTAGCTGTAGAACTGATAACTAATTTGCCATCTTTCACAATTAACCAGGCCCATCCCGAACCAAAACGGGATGTTGCCGCCTTTCCAAATTCAACCTTCAAGTTTTCTAAATTGCCAAAATCCTTCACAATTTGGGCCATTAATTCGGCACTCGGCTGTTTGCCCGTCGCGGGAGCCAATAATTGCCAGAAAAAGCTATGGTTCCAGTGTCCGCCCCCATTATTTCGAACGGCTACTGTTTGGGTAGAAACCGTTGCCAACAACTCCTCTAACGTTTTGGTCGTCGTTGGAAGCGCTTTGTTCAAATTATCCACATAAGCTTTGTGATGGCGATCGTGGTGAATTTCCATCGTTAATTTATCGATGTGCGGCTCTAACGCATCAAATGCATAAGGTAAAGCAGGCAAAGTAAATGGTGCATTTTCCAAGACCTGACGCGAACGAAAACTAGAAAAAAGCATTCCCGCTCCCATCAATTGTAAAAAGTGTGTGCGTTTCATCATTATATTATTTAGCTATTCGTAAATCACACGACCTACGATACTCCTACCTAAGGTAATCTCATCTGTATATTCCAAATCCCCGCCAATCGGAATGCCGCGTGCAATGGTGGATATTTTAATCGAATATTCCGCCAATTTCTTCGTCAAATAAAAGGCTGTGGTATCTCCCTCCATCGTGGGACTTAACCCCAAAATCACTTCGTCAAATTCGCCCGTAGCAATCCGCTGGATCAAGGAATCAATGTGTAAATCACTCGGGGAAACCCCTGCCAATGGTGAAATGATTCCGCCCAACACATGATACAATCCTAAATATTGACCCGTATTCTCTATCGCCATCACATCCCGCAAATCTTCCACCACACATAATACCTTCTCATCACGCTTATTACTGGCACAAATTCCACATAAATCTCCATCTGAAATCATGTGACATTTAGGACAAAACTTCGTCTCTGTTCGCAATTGAACTAAGGCATGTGCCAACTGCAATGATTGAGATTCCGGCCTTTTCAATAAATGCAATGCTAAGCGCAAGGCAGATTTCTTCCCGATTCCCGGCAATTTGGAGATTTCTTCCACCGCCTGTTCGATAATCCGAGAAGGATACGTATGCATCATAAGTTAAATATCAACAGATTCAATTTCAGCCGAAATACCGCGCCGGCAAATTTCATTGCGCATGCTCAATAAATCCTCATAAAGGCCCGACTTAACGCCGCATTTACCCCGAAAATGAATCATTAAAGTACATTGTTCCGCTTGTTCCGCAGTATGCTCACAAACTTCGATCAAGGTAATAATCACATATTCAAAGGAATTAACTTCATCATTATAGATAACTAATTGATGACCAAATGAAGTCGATTCTTCCACTAATACCTCAACATCCGTCTGTTCTTGTGCTTGTTCCGCAAAAGAAAAACCACTGATCAAATCAATATCTTGGGAGAAATCCATATTTTTGAAAGAATTAATTCACCTCATACAAATCTAATAAAAATCCGTTAAACCTCTATGTCTGTACAATTAGCCGGTGGAATTCTAGCCATCTATTTTGGCCTTCTGCTCGTCATCTCCTACATAACTTCGCGTGGAGCGGATACGAACGACTTTTTTACGGCAAACCGACAATCCCCTTGGTGGCTTGTTGCGTTCGGAATGATCGGAACTTCGATTTCGGGTTTAACCTTTATTTCCGTTCCTGGTGCCGTTGGCAAGACCTATTTCACCTATTATCAGGTGATATTGGGGCATTCTTTGGGCTATTTGACGATTGCATTGGTGTTGATGCCACTCTATTACCGACTCAACCTGATTTCGATTTACGGTTATTTAGAGAAACGCTTTGGTTTTTGGGCCTATAAAACAGGCTCAGCATTCTTCCTATTATCGAGAACCATAGGTTCAGCCGCACGCTTGTATTTAGCGGTTAACGTACTCCAAATAGCCATTTTTGAACCCATCGGCGTACCCTTTGTTTTAACCGTTTTCATCTCCATCGCGCTTATCTGGTTATATACACACCGTGGAGGCGTGAAAACGATTATTTGGACGGATACTTTACAAACCTTGTTTTTATTAGTGGCCCTGTTCATTACGATTGTGTTGGTAGGCCAACAAATGCACTTGGGCATTGGCGAAATGATTCAAACCATTGATAAAAGCCCCTTATCCCACATGTTTGAATGGGATTGGAAGAATCCGCATTTCTTTGGAAAAGACTTTTTGGCGGGGGTATTCATTGCCATTGTGATGACTGGCTTGGACCAAGATTTAATGCAGAAGAATTTGACTTGTAAATCCATTGGTGAGGCTCAGAAAAACATGTTCTGGTTTTACTGGGTCTTATTATTTATTAACCTCCTATTTTTGGCATTGGGTGCATTATTGTACATCTATGCACAAGCCAATCAAATTGCCATCCCAACCAAAACAGATGAATTATACCCACTTTTAGCATTAGGTGGGAATTTTGGAACGATGGCAGCGGTCACCTTTTTATTAGGGATTATTGCAGCATCCTATGCGAGTTCGGACTCAGCCTTAACTGCCTTAACGACATCCTTCTGCATCGATTTCTTGCGAATCGAGAAGTTTCAAGAGGCCAAACGAGAAAAAATCAAACACCGCGTTCACATCGGATTTTCGGTCTTATTTTTCATCGTGATCGGATTGTTTCATGTCTTTAACAATCAAGAATTAATTGGCGCAGTATTCAATTTAGCGGGCTATACCTATGGTCCCTTGTTAGGCTTATTTGCCTTCGGACTATTTACCAAAACTGCCATCAAAGATCGTTATGTTCCTTTTGTCTGTGTAGCATCCCCGATCATAACATTTGTGTTAGAAACACAATCTCAGGCTTTATTTGGCGGTTTTGGATTTGCAAAATTAATTCTAAATGGAGCGATTTGCTATCTGTTATTGTGGAGCATTCGTGAGAAAGTTAAAATTTAATCGCATTTCGAATCGCAAAATAAATGACATCTTTACCAGAACCCGTTTCCTTTAAATAGGTTCCAGCTTGACAATAGCCCAATTCGATTTGACATGAATAATGTTGATTTGGGAAATAATTGACATCCATTGCATAAATATCGCAAATGCCATTTTGGATGGATGCCGATAAATTATCCAAGGGACGAATCATCGTCATATTGGGCGAATAAATTCCATCCGCCACATCTACTCGTTGAACAAAGGATGCGCGAGCTGTGGCTAGCCATTTGGCACCCAAAACATAGCGAATATAGGGACTCCAGTTGAGCGTATTGGTAATATTTAAGGCGACCGTTAGGCCAAAAGGCGGACGCGCAAATAAGGTATTAAAGGTGTTTAGTTCCTGATCACTCGAAGTATGATCTCCCGGCACATAATTCCCACTAAATCCCATAAATACGTTTGGGAGAAAGCGAACATTGAAGTCCCAGACCCACATCCACGCAGAGATATCAAGCGAATTAAACTGTCCCCATTGATGTGCTAGTTCGACATCATAATTAATGAATTGGGCGGGTGAATAGAGGTGTAAGCCAACAGTATGACGCTTTTCTAAACCTTTATTAAATAAATAGGCCCTTTGGCTACTTTCAAGATATAAATAATAAGCCTCCAGGTTTAAGCCTTTCAATACCCGAGGTCGCACCCAATAGGTTCCCGCGAAAACTTCATTGGCTAATTCATCGTCAAAAGCACCCGGATGCATCTGAGTCGGCCGAACGACAAACGTATTTAATTGCCCTCTTAGGAATTGATTATTAATCCGTAGCCCAATAAAGTTTTGACGTGTGTTAGGGCCTTCCCTAGAAGCAATAACTCGTTCCTGACCAAACAGCATTTCTTGTTTTCCAAAACGAAGTCGGCCTTTTTTCCATAAATCAAATTCCACGAATAATTGATGCACTTCAAATAAATTCTGATCGACTTGCGAAACAATGGGATTTGGATTTAAAAAGCGGGCCGTATTATTAACCTGTGCGAATAAACGCATGGAATTTTTAAACCGTAGATCAGCATGCACCATGATGCGATGCATCAACTGTTGGGGACTTTCTTCCGTAAATGAAGCTGGAATTTGCCCAAAATTTGCATGCGTATAATTCTGGTATTGTTCACGCAATTCCCCACCTAAACTGAGATTCAGGTCTTTAGAGATTTGCATATATTTTAGGCGCTCATCCCAAGATTTGGTGGTTGTATCTGATTTCAAATACGAAAAATCGTCTTCGAAGCGTATACGTGCGATGTGCTGGGCTTGAATTTGTGAGTGAAATCCAAGTTTGATAATAAGAAAAAGCCCAAAAATTGATAAATATTTCAACTTCAATTAATGCGAATCTATGCCTAAAATGCAAAGATACTAATTTCGGCTAAGGGCCTTATCCTGCCGAAAAGATATAAAAAACTAAATGTTTATTACGAAATGAAATTTTATTAAAAAAATAAGTCGACATTAAATTATAATCGGTCACCTTTCAGCAAACCTGTTTTAATCATTTCACTCAAATGATCCATATTGTGCAAAACTGTTAGTGAAGGAAAATCAGGTAAAAATTCAATGATGTTTAGGTAAGATCTTGCGCGCTTAGATTCAATATTGAATTCAATATCTAACTTTATTGCATTTTCACAGTGAAAAGTCCCTAAATGATAACCATTTGACATAAAAGGTAAAACAAACCAATGAAATGATTCTTGATTTGATTTTGAAGGCCTTGTGTAATTACCTGCTGTTTTACGAATATTCAATTTGATTCTCCGAACAATACTACTGTCAAGATCGCCTTCATATTCTAGTTTTTCAATTATACCTCTACTATTAATTTTAAAGGCAAAAATACCGTAATTGTTTCGACACAATACGTCGGCTGGTACAGGCACATCTGCGACCAAATCATTTTCCAATGTCTCATAACAATGAGAATTACCTTTTTTAATTTTGTTTCCAGAATAATAATATGGATCTAATTTATTTTTCTTGGCAAAAGTCCTCATAGACATTTTGTTACTTTCACTAGTCGTTTGGCCATACAAGCTTACAAATGACATCAGGCAAATAATTTTCACGATTAATATCCGTTTAATCAAAGTAGGTTCCATAATTTCTATTTTCAATATTCAAATTTGATTTATTGTTCAAAACATAAATTCTTTCAAAACCTATCCACCTAATCCTATTACCTACCAATCAGAAATTGATACAAGTTTAAGTCAATTGAAAATATCAACCATATTATCACATTGTATCGTGCTTTAACATGCCTTTTTTAGACATTTCTGAAAAATGACCTATAGAATGGAATATGGTGATTGATTTAAATTCAGGCAATATTTTACGTAAATTTTGAGTCAAAAAATATAATTTAAGCATGATATGATGCTCACTTAAAAGTGCCTCAGCATTGGGACAAGTTTGATTATTTAACATTCCTCCATTTGAAAAAAAAGGCAAAACAAACCAATGAAATTGCTCAAGATTTTGAAAGCTTGGTAAATTATACATACCAGCTGTTGTTCGGATATTTTGCTTGATCTTTTTTTCTACCAAGGTATCTAAATCACCGTCATATGTTAATTCTTCTATTTCGCTCTTATTATTTACTTTAAAAACGAATAAACCCATATTACTTCGACATAAAATATCATCGGGAATCGGTACATTTTCTACCAAATCATTTTCAAGCGTGTGATAACAATTAGTTTCATATTCTGAGTTTCGTTCTCCTCGATAATAAAAAGGAGCATTCCCATTCAATTGATTAAACTTAAATGCCTGCAGGCCTTTTTCCCCATTATATTCTAATTTTTGGCCGTTCAAATTCGGCATTACTGATATCAAAATAATGCAAATTTTGATTAATCTGTTAATTACAATAGCTTCCATTTTTTCTATTAATTTTATAGTAAAGTTCAATATCATTAATATCTCTTTTCAAATATTCATTCAATTCTACATTGTTATTGTAATAATTGGTACCTTTTAATCCCGATAAAACCAAAGCTTTTGCAGTAAAATCTTCCATGTAGGGAAATTGATTCCTTAAAGAATTCACCGCGATCTGCAAATATTGACTAGTCATTCTTTCATGATCTAGACTTGCGGTTTCATTAAATAAACATTCCATTTGTGCATGAAGTACTTCGTGGTAGATTGTAGAGACGATAACTTCTTTTGAAAAGTGGGGTAAATTATTAACATCCAATAAAATTCTAAATGAATTGTTATTATGATTATTTCTAAACTCACCTAATCGGTTTATCGATGAAAGTTCAGTTGATTCCTCAAAAATGAGTTTAATATTCGTACTATATCCAAAATTCCTCAACATCTGAGACATTTCATTTAAAATATTTGTATTGTGCAAAACCATATCTAAGGTAGCTTTTAAACAAGGATTTTTAACGCCTTGAGTCGATACCATGGGAACCGGCCCCGCTAATTGTGCCATAAGCAGTTCGGAAGGGGTGCCACCTCCGCCCCCACTAACCACATCTGAAGGTTGCAAATCCACAAAACCAAAGTTTTGCATTCGAGCCGTTGGAATGAGAAAATAGGCTCCACCACCGAGTCTTGGTGAATAACAAAATACCTCTTCCAGCATTTCTGCCTCTAAATTCATTGTATGTGTGGACCGGAAAACATTCGATCCTTTTTTATTCGAACTTGGTTTTGAAATATCAATGCCGCGATACATATTTTCAATCTCCTTCTCCTGTTCCGACCTTGAACAGGCAGCTAGCATCAACGAAAGTATGATGTAGCAGCAATAATTTCTTATCCTTTTCATTTTTATTAGTTGGTTAGGTATGCGTAATCAGATGATGGTTCAACTAATTCGATGGCAGAAATCTAAGGACAAAAAAAATATCGAGCTATTCGAAAATCGAATACAAAAAAATCAACCGAATAAACTGTTTGGAAAAAGCTTAAAACAGGACGTATGAAAAGAAATGAATGATTTTAAAAAAGAAGAATTATCAGTTAAGTGATAAAATAGACTCGCTTGAAAACAAAAAAACCACTCGCCTGAGTGGTTTTTTGCCTACCGAAGTAGTCCGTACGGGAATCGAACCCGTGTTTCATCCGTGAAAGGGACGTGTCCTAACCCCTAGACGAACGGACCATTATTTATTTTGGTGGCACAAAGGTAGGATTTTCCCTTTTAATTCCAAACCTACTCACTAAAAAAAAGCATATTTTTTTCTAATTAATTTTCGCTATTTTAGCCTAATCATTGAAACTGAACCCCTTATGGCAAACGTAAAACCCTATTCTAAACTGTCCGATTTTGATGTGGCACTTTTCTTAAATGGCAAGCACACACGTCTTTATGAAAAATTAGGTGCCTTCGAATTGGAACATGAGGGTGAAATTGGAACCTTCTTTGCCGTTTGGGCCCCCAATGCCGAAGCGGTTCACGTGATTGGAAATTTCAATTTTTGGGATAAATTTTCACATGCTCTCATGAAACGCTGGGATTCCTCCGGGATTTGGGAAGGATTTATTCCTGGCATTCGGAATGGAGAAACCTATAAATACGGCATTCAGGCAAAATCTGGAGATTATTTAGAAAAATTAGATCCCATGGGTCTATTTTGCGAGACGCCTCCCAAAACCGCAAGTATCGTTTGGACTACCTATAAAGAATGGAACGACGCCCCATGGATGCAAAAAAGAAAGGCAAATAACGCCTTAGATGCACCTATGTCGGTCTATGAAGTTCATTTAGGTTCTTGGCAAAAAACGCTTGACGATCAATACCTGACCTACGACGATTTTGCAGATAAATTGGTTTCCTATGTCAAAGAAATGAATTTCACCCACGTGGAATTTATGCCGGTCATGGAACACCCCTATGCTCCTTCATGGGGCTATCAAATCACAGGATACTTCGCTCCTTCCTCCCGTTTTGGTGACCCACAAGGCTTTATGCGCCTAGTGGAACGTTTCCACCAAGAAGGAATAGCCGTTATTTTGGACTGGGTTCC
>CAYHOB010000018.1:52396-54087 GCA_964358165.1 uncultured Aquirufa sp. | reverse complement strand
GATTGGCTTTGCGAAGTTTGATATTTTGTCGCAGCGCGGGTTGGGGCATAACAAGGAGTCGGTGGATAACATACGTAAGAATCGGGCGGGGGATGTGGACATTCATCGGGTGCAGGATTTTATGCGGGATGAGGAGGTGCGCAAGCAGTTGATGCGGCATGAGACGATGGGTTGTTTTTACATTGAGTCGCCGGCCATGCGGCAGCTATTGAAGAAGTTGGAGTGCCAGGATTACTTAACCTTGGTGGCTGCCTCGTCGATTATCCGACCGGGTGTGGCATCCTCGGGGATGATGAAGGCATATATAGAGCGTTACCATGCGCCGGATTCCTATGAGCCGGTACATCCTTTGATGGGAGAGCTGATGCGGGAGACCTATGGGGTGATGGTGTATCAGGAGGATGTTATTTAGGTGGCGCATTATTTTGCGGGATTGAGTTTGGCGGAGGCGGATGTGTTGCGACGGGGGATGTCGGGGAAGCATCGTTCACGTGCGGAATTTGAGCGGATACGGGAGGCTTTTTTTGTTAATTGTGCGGCGAAGGGCTATGCGGAGGCGGTGGCACGGGAGGTATGGCGGCAGATGGAGAGTTTTTCGGGCTATTCGTTTTCAAAGGCACATTCGGCATCGTTTGCGGTGGAGAGTTACCAAAGTTTGTATCTAAAAACCTATTATCCGTTGGAGTTTATGGTGGCGGTGATTAATAATTTTGGAGGCTTTTACCGGACGGAGTTTTATGTACATGAGGCACGTCGTTGTGGGGCGCAGGTGGAGGCGCCGGAAATTAATATGAGCGGCTTGTTGACGAGCATTCAGGGTTCTGTGATTTGGTTGGGCTGGGTACATGTCAAAGGCTTGGAGAAGCGGGTGATTCAGGATTTATTGGAGGCGCGGAGGCAGGGAGGACCGTTTCGTTCTTGGGAGGATTTTGTGCACCGGGTTTCGTTGGGGTTGGAGCAGGCGGTTTTATTGATTCGGGTGGGGGCCTTTCGGCATTTGGGGATGGAGAAGAAGCCATTGTTGTGGGAGGCGCATGCCCGTTTTCAGGGGAAGGTGGCACCGGTGGTGTCGATGGAGCTATTTGGGGATGAGGTATCGGATTTGGGTGTATTGCCGGAATTGTTGCATGATCCAGCGGAGGATGCCTTTGATCAGTGGGAGATTCTGGGTTTCCCTTTGTGTTCGCCCTATGATTTGGTGTCGGATTTGCCAAAAACCTTATTGAATGCGGATTTGATGTACGAGCGTGGGGATATTTTGGGCTATTTGGTGACCCTAAAGCCCACACGGACGAAGTCGGGCGACCGAATGTATTTTGGCTATTTTGTGGATGTGCGTGGTGAATTTTTTGATACGGTGCATTTTCCTGCGGATTTGAAGAAGTATTCGTTTCGGGGGAATGGGGTTTATTGGATGCAGGGGGTGGTGATGGAGGAATTTGGGCATCGCAGTTTGCGGGTGCAGCAATTGAGGAAATTAGGCTGGCGAGTGGATCCGAGGAGGGAGGGGTAGAGTTAAGTTAAGAGTTAAGAGGTAAGAGGTAAGAGTTCGAAGGAGGCAGTGGTCAGTAATCAGTCGCTAGTAATCAGTCACTAGTCGCTAGTCGTCAGTCCGATGTCCGAAGTGGCAGTAATCAATCATTAGTGGGCAGTCGCTAGTCAACAGTCGCTAGTAATCAGTCACTAGTTGC
>CAYHOB010000018.1:0-52296 GCA_964358165.1 uncultured Aquirufa sp. | reverse complement strand
TAGTCGTCAGTCCGATGTCCGAAGTCCGAAGGAGGTAGTAATCAATCATTAGTGGGCAGTCGCAAGTCAACAGTCGCTAGTAATCAGTCACTAGTCGCTAGTCGTCAGTCCGATGTCCGAAGTCCGAAGGAGGTAGTAATCAATCATTAGTGGTCAGTAATCAGTGGTCAGTCGCAAGTCCGATGGGCATTAGTCTAGAGGACAACGTAAAGACCTCTTAATTCTTACATTTTCTACTCATGTGGAGAATCGCAATGATATAAATGCATTGATTGTCCCCATCTACTTGGTAATGAATCATATATGGGAATTGTGAAATAATGCAGCAACGAATTTGGGGTGAATAACGGATGTATGTTACATGTGGAAATAGGCTCATGAGTCCGACAGATTGAGAAATCTGCTTCAAGAAATGTGTTCCTAAAAGGGCTATCTGATTATTATACCACAAAATATTTTGGTTCATTTCAACATAAACTTGAAGGGTCGAAACGATTTTATAGATTTTCATGTTGGCTTTTAAGTCTGTGGATAATTTCTTCCCAGCTCATGTCGCAATTTTCTGATTTATTCCTCGTACGGAGGCGTTCAGCTACAATGATTTTATGCCAATTCGGAATTGAGCTGGATTGAGAATCTTCTATCAATGAAGGTTCTGAATCTTGCTCTGGTAGGGAGTAGGATTGAGTCTTTCGCATATGTGGTTTATTAGAAAACAAACATAGGGGATAATACAAAAAAGTCTAATTCGAAAATGGACTAAAAAACTGATAAAAAATAGTCGCTAGTCGTCAGTCCGATGTCCGAAGGAGGCAGTAGTCAGTAATCAGTGGTCAGTAACTAGTCTAAAACTCTTACCTCTTACCTCTTACATCTTACATCTTACCTCTTACGGCGCTATCCGATACCTCTCCCAGTTCTGCCCCGATTTCTCATACACAATTCGATCATGTAAACGAGATGGACGGCCTTGCCAAAACTCGAAATAGTCAGGAATTAACTCATACCCACCCCAATGTGCCGGTTTGGGGATTTCTTTTCCCTCGTATTCCTTGGTTAATTCCGCATAACGTTGTTCTAAAAATTCGCGAGATTCGACGCGAGAACTTTGGTCGGATACCCAGGCACCTAATTGCGATTCACGCGGGCGTTCGTGAAAATATTCGGTTGATAGGACCTCCGACATCTTATGAACACGGCCCTCAATGCGTACTTGGCGTTCCAGTTCCCCCCAAAAAAAGGTCAAGGATGCCTGTGCGTGATGCGCTAATTCCGCGCCTTTCCTTGAATGATAATTGGTAAAGAAAGAGAAAGCCTCATCCACGTGCTTTAATAGGACAATACGCCCAGCGGGTTTATTGTCGTGCCCCACCGTGCTCAAAAACATCGCATTTGGTTCGGGAACTTTGGCATTCGAAGCTTCTTGAAACCAAGTTTTAAATTGTTCGATGGGGTCGTGGTGTACCGTTGTTTCCAAAAGTTCACCTTTTTGATAATTCTCACGAAGGGCGGCTAAATTCATAATTCAGAATTTTTATTTCATATCTTTGAGCGGGCTTTCTGCTCGTTCAAATTTAGTCAATTTCTATGAAAAAATTATTCCTTTTTGATGCGATGGCGCTGATTTATCGTGCTCATTTTGCGTTTGCTAAAACCCCTCGTATTTCATCAAAAGGCTTAAATACCAGTGCCGTTTTTGGTTTTACTAACACTATTTTAGAGGTCATTCAAAAGGAAAAGCCTGATTACCTTGGTGTTGCATTTGATACGTCGGCACCCACCTTCCGACATGTTGAATATACGCCCTACAAGGCACAGCGTCAGGAGCAGCCTGAAGATATTTCGATAGCAATTCCCTACGTGAAGAAATTAGTGGAGGCGATGGACATTCCTATCTTGATTTTGGATGGCTATGAGGCGGATGACATCATCGGGACGATTGCCAAAAAAGCCGTTCGTGCAAATCCTGATATTGAGGTCTATATGATGACTCCTGATAAGGATTATGGGCAATTGGTTGAGGAGCGGATCAAAATGTATAAGCCTGCCTTCATGGGCAAGGGCGTTGAGATTTTAGGCCCCAAAGAAGTTTGTGCAAAATGGAACATTCAGCATGTTGATCAAGTAATTGATATGCTGGGCCTAATGGGTGATGCCGTAGATAATATTCCCGGTGTTCCAGGCGTAGGGGAGAAGACTGCTCAGAAGTTAATTGAAGAATATGGTTCCATGGAGAACCTCTTTAAAAATACGGATAAGTTAAAGGGTAAATTGCGCGAAAATTTAGAAAATTTCCAGGAGCAAGGCATGTTATCACGCCATTTGGCAACGATATTATGTGAAGTTCCCCTTGACTATGAGGAAGATAAATTGATTATCACAGCGCCTAAAAAAGATTTATTAGAACCCTTATTGGACGAACTGGAATTCAGAACGCTACGTCGACGAATTTTAGGAGAAGATTCCGAGCCAGCGGCACCCAAGGTCAAAGCAAGTCCCAAAGTTGCAGCCAATCAAATGGATATGTTTGGCTCGCCGACTGCGGCGCCGGCCGACTTCATGATGGCGGAGGAAGAGGAGGAAAAGGTTTCTCATTTTAGTAATCTGGCCAATACGGCACATCAATATCATTTGGTGCAGGGTGAAATTGCAATAAAGTCATTGATTGGGTTTTTAGGCCGACAAACCTCTTTCTGTTTTGATACAGAAACCACGAGTTTAACAGCTGTGGAGGCTGAACTCGTGGGCATGTCTTTCGCATACCGTAAAGGGGAAGCGTTTTATGTGCCATTCCCTGAGAATCAGGCGGAGGCGCAAACACAAGTGGATTTATTCAAGGAATTGTTTGCCAATGAGTCTATCCAAAAAGTGGCCCAAAATATCAAATACGATATGAGTGTTTTAGCCAATTATGGACTTGAAATCAAGGGGTCAACCTATGATACCATGTTGGCCCATTACCTCATTGAACCCGAAAAGCGTCACAATATGGATGCCTTATCGATGGCTTATTTACATTATGAACCCTTGTCAATCGAAACGTTAATTGGCAAAAAAGGTGCCAAACAAGGCAATATGCGAGATGTTGCATTGGAAGAAATTAAAGAATATGCGGCCGAAGATGCTGATGTTACCCTACAGTTGAAGCCCTTTTTAGATGACTTATTAACGAAAAACCCAAAGGCCATTGAATTGTTGAATGAGGTTGAATTGCCGCTTGCTCGCGTTTTATCCAAAATTGAGTGTGAAGGGGTTAATTTGGATGTGGCATTTTTGCATGAAATGTCAAAGACTTTGGAAACAGATTTGAGGGAGGTTCAGCAGAAAATCTTCCAAGTCGCAGGACAAGAATTTAATGTGGCGTCTCCTAAGCAATTAGGAGAGATTTTATTTGATAAATTAAAATTAGACCCCAAAGCAAAGAAGACAAAAACGGGACAATATCAGACGGGAGAAGAGATTTTGTCCAAATTGGAATCGGAGCATGAAATTGCACGGTTGATTTTGGACTTCAGGGAATTGCAGAAATTGAAGTCGACCTATGTGGATGCGCTGCCTCAGTTGATTTCGCCAAAAACAGGTCGTATCCATACTTCCTTTATGCAGGCGGTCACGGCAACGGGACGTTTGTCTTCCAAGGATCCGAACCTACAAAATATTCCGATTAGAACCCCGCGTGGGCGAGAGATTCGTAAGGCCTTTATTCCTCGAGATGAGAATTTTCAGATATTATCGGCCGATTATTCACAAATCGAGTTGCGTATCATGGCCGCATTTGCAAAAGATGAAGCGATGTTGAATGCTTTCAATCAAGGAATCGATGTGCATAAGGCAACAGCTGCCAAGGTGTTTAAGGTAAGCTTGGACGAGGTGACATCGGAATTGCGCCGACGAGCAAAAGCGGTCAATTTTGGAATAATTTATGGGCAATCAGCCTTTGGATTAGCGGGTTCATTAGGAATTTCCAGGACTGAAGCAAAGGAGATTATCGATCAATATTTTGTCGAGTTCCCTGGGGTGAAAGCCTTTATGGATTCGACAATTACAAACGCCCGTGAATTAGGTTATGTTGAGACGGTGTTAGGGCGGCGGAGGTATTTACGTGATATTTTGTCATCCAACATGAATGAGCGTAGTTTTGCGGAACGAAATGCAATTAATGCACCTATTCAGGGTTCTGCTGCGGATATGATTAAGGTGGCCATGATTCAGATTCAGGCGTTTATTGAACGGGAGAACTTAAAATCACGAATGATTTTGACCGTACACGATGAATTGGTTTTTGATGCGCATGTATCAGAAATTGATTACCTTCGTACGCACATTGATGATATCATGTGTCAAGCCTTGGATTTGGGCGTGAAGATTGAGACGGGCATTGGGGTAGGAATGAACTGGTTGGAAGCCCATTAATGATTAAGTTTTGAAGATTTCAGTTGCACTTTGTACCTTAAATGGAGAGAAATTTCTCCGGACGCAGTTGAGTAGTTTGGTTGACCAAACTTTACCACCTGATGAAGTAATTGTGTGCGATGAGGGTTCTTCTGATAGGACTTTATTGATTCTTGAGCAATTTAAGGATCGCTTGCCTTTGCAAATCCATCAAAATCCTACACGTTTAGGGACTTATCAAAATTTTCAAAAGGCTTTAACGCTATGTACGGGCGACTATATTTTTCCGGCAGATCAAGATGATTTTTGGGACCCTCAAAAAATTGAGCGTATTGCTACCTATTTTAATCATCATGAGGATGCGGAAGTTGTATTTACAGATGCCGTTTTAGTAGATGAATTTGGCCAAATTTCAGGTAAACGTTTGTGGTCAACCTTTCGTTTTCGGGAGGAGCAACAGCGCGATTGGAAAATGGGAAAATCGGTTGATATCTTATTAGATGGGAATCGAGTGACCGGTTGTACGATGGGTATTCGAAAGCGTTTTTTAGATCGTATAACTCCATTCCCAACGAATTTACCAAGTTATTTCTTGCATGATGCGTGGATGGGATTAGCGGCGGCTTTGGAAAATAAAATTAATTTTATCCCGGCGACCTACGTGCAATATCGCTTGCATTCTGAACAACAGGTAGGAGTGAAGGGTAATCAAGGCACCCCTCCATCACTTTGGGAACGCATTCAGCGTCCACATGAAGATAAAGTTGGACCTTATCGGAAGAAATTGGAATTTCTAATAGAGTTACGAAAAGCTGTTTCGGCTAAATTCCCCAATCAGCGTTTTGAGCCCTTAGATACCCGAATTGATTATTGGGATCGCCGAGCAAATTTGCCAGAAGCTCGTTGGAAGCGTTTGAAGAAAACGATTCAAAATTTAATTCTCGGAAATTATCATCGGTATAAAGACATTGATGCCCCAGTTGAAACACCCTATTTAATGTTTTTAGGTGATTTGATTGAGTAAAACATTTGCCCACATTGTTCGTTTAACTTGAAACGAAATGTTATGAAATCATTATCTTATTTCCTGTTTGTCATGACTTTTGCATTTCAGGCATGTAGTCAGGCTCCTAAATCAACGAAACCGATGGATCAATTACCAAGTTCAGAAGCTGGATGGAAGGCTAAATTGAGCGAAGAAGAATATTATATTTTGCGTCAAAAAGGAACAGAACAACCTTATACAGGCAAGTTTTTAATGCATGTTGAACGGGGTTATTATACCTGCAGGGGTTGTGGAACCCGTTTGTTCAAGTCGGATTCCAAATTTGATTCGCATTGTGGATGGCCATCATTCGACAAAGAAATAAAGGCCGGAGTGATTAAAGAAACGGCTGATTTGACTTTGGGCATGCGTCGGATTGAAATTACTTGTGCGAAATGCGGGGGACATTTGGGGCATGTTTTTGATGACGGTCCCACGACGACAGGTTTACGCTACTGCGTGAATTCAGTGTCTTTGGGCTTTGAAAAAGAATAAATTTTGTGTTTTAATTCTACCCCATTTAAAAGCTTGGGTGATAAGAGCATTTCAGCATGAATCAAGCATTGGTAAGTCATTTTAGTCAAATTTCGAGCTTATCGGCTGCATCTGTTGAGGCTTTGATGTCTATTATTCAATTAAAGCCGATTCCTAAAAATCAGAATCTCCAACAAATTGGCCAAACCTGCAAAACGCTCTATTTTTTAAAAACGGGGCTAGCTCGTATCTACTATTTTCATGATGGCAATGATGTAACGGAAGGTTTTTATGAGCCTTTTTGTTTAATTGCCCGAGCTGAAAGCCTTTTTGCAGGATTGCCAAGTAAGAAGGCGATTCAGGTATTAGAAGATTCAGATGTGTGGTCAATCTCAACCAAAGACCTTGTTGCTTTGTATGAATCCCACCGGGATATTGAACGATTATTTACGCGTTTGTTTGAAGGAGCGTATGTTCAAACGATTCAGCGCATAGAGAATTTACAGTTTCATACGGCAGAGGAACGATACCAAATTTTGGCAAAGGATCAGCCTGAAGTATTGCGTCGGGCACCATTGAAATACATTGCTTCGTACTTAGGAATCACCCAAGTAAGTTTAAGTCGCATTCGCGCGAAAAAAAGTTGATTTAACATTTGATAAGTGGATTCCTTTGGCATTTAAGCTCCTTTGTAGGAACAAATGTTAAGTATGGAAACACAATTAGGTTTGCGCGAAAATTGGAAGCAATTTGGTTTATTGGTTCTTATTAATGCCCTCGTGGGTGGAATGATTGGATTAGAACGTTCCATTTTACCCAGTTTGGCATCTCAATCTTTTGGCATGGAATCACATGCTGTTATGTTTTCCTTTATTGTTGTTTTTGGTATCACGAAATCCATCGCTAATTATTATGCGGGACATTTTGCTAATCAAATTGGTCGCAAGAATTTATTGATTCTCGGTTGGTTTATCGCCCTTCCCATTCCCTTTATTTTGATGTGGGCTCCGAATTGGAATTGGATAATTGCAGCAAATGTTTTGTTAGGAATTAATCAAGGCTTGGCTTGGTCGAGTACGGTTACGATGAAAATTGATTTGGTGGGAGATCGGAATCGAGGATTGGCTATGGGCATCAATGAATTTGCGGGCTATATTTCGGTGGGTTTGGTTGCATTTTTGACTGCATGGATCGCACAGCATTATGGAATTCGTCCGTATCCGTTTTATATGGGAATAGGTTTTGTAAGTTTGGGCTTGTGCCTGACTATTATTTTGGTGCGAGATACACGAGGGCATGTTTCAGCAGCGTCCTTACAAAGCTCGATGCCTCGATTAACGTCTATTTTTTGGGATACGACTTGGCGACATCCTAATTTGGGATCAATCACGCAGGCAGGATTGGTGAATAATTTAAATGATGGAATGATCTGGGGACTGTTTCCTATATTATTAGTGGCCAAAGGGTTTAACTTGGCTGAAATCGGCATTATTACAGCATTATATCCTATGGTTTGGGGGTTAGCACAATTAGGCACAGGAAAATTGTCTGATTTGATATGCCAAAAAGATCTATTGATTTATGGCATGTTACTACAAGCGCTGGCATTATTTGGACTTATGGCCGCACAAGTTTTCTGGCAATTTGTTGGCTTATCGGTCATGTTAGGATTAGGGACCGCACTAGTTTATCCGACATTCATGGCTGCGGTAGCCCAAAATACACATCCTATGGACCGTGCGAAAAGTTTAGGTGTATTTCGTTTGTGGCGGGATTTAGGTTATGCCGTTGGTGCCTTATTGACTGGAATTCTCATGTTGTTTTTCCCGATCTGGGTAAGTATATGTACGATAGGAGCGTTGACTTTGATGTCTGCTGGCATTATTAAGTTGAGGATGAGTTGCAACTAAAAGAGGTAAGAACTAAGAACTAAGAACTAAGAGTTTAATACCGAATCCTTTAAGGTTTTATCATAAAATGCCTGTAAATAAGTATTACTTAACTTTTAGTTCTAAGTTCTTCCCTCTTAGTTCTTAGTTTTTAGCTCTTACCTCTTAGTTCTTACCTCTTACAGTAATATTTGCTTCCACTTCTGGGTCATGCTCCCTGCATCTCCCATGCCAATTTGCTTGTCGGCCAATTTCCCATCTTTGTAGAATTCTAAATAGGGGATGGATTCGATTTGTTTGGCCTTAGCTAGTTCTTGATTAGCATCTACATCGATTTTAATTAATTCAACTTTTCCTTTTTGTGCTTTTACCCAGGCCTCTAGTACGGGGCTTAATTGTTTACATGGGCCACACCATTCCGCATTGTAATCAACGATAACCAATTTTTTGCCTTTGATCTGATGATCAAAATCTGCCAAAGTCATTCCTCCAGAACTTCTTGAAGTACCCACTTGTGTGGATAGAGGTAGGTTGGCTGATTGCCAAGCTAATATCCCGCCATTTAGGTTAATAATAGATTTGAAGCCCATTTCCTTCAAAAGTGAAGCAGCTTCACCTGAACGTCCTCCAGATAAGCAATAAACGTAAACCGATTTGTCTTTGTCTAATTTTGAAGTGACATCTTGGAATAAACTACTGGAGATATCGGCTAATACAGCCCCTTCAAGGTGCCCCTGGTTATATTCATCGCTAGTTCGGACATCTAATAGTTGACCCGCTTCTGCTGATTTCAATTCTGTTTGAAATTCAGCTGGTGCAATATTTTGTAATCCTTCTTGTTGTTTTGAACAAGCGATCAAGGAGGATGCGATGAGGAGAGTTGCGAATAGTTTTTTCATATCGAAATATAATTAAGAATTAAGAATTAAGAGTGAAGAGGTAAGAGGTATAAGAGGTAAGAGGTCCTGAGTCCGTAGTCCGTAAGGTTTGGTCCTTTTTCAAGCTATTTATTTGAAACTTTTGACTACATATTTTGGACTAGCGACTGACTACTGATTCTTTCGGACTTCGGACTTCGGACTTCAGACTAGTGACTAGCGACTGACTATTTATACTGCTTAATTATCCCTTCCAATGTACTTGCTGGAATGACGCCTGATTGGCGCCAAACGGATTTTCCTCCTTTAAATAAGATGAGCGTTGGTACTGATCGAATTTGGAATTTATCTGCTAAAGAACGGTTTTTGTCCACATCGATTTTAATGATTTTAGCGGTTTCGCCAACTTTCGATTTTACTTGCTCCAAAATTGGTTTTAACTGCTTGCAAGGTCCACACCACTCGGCTGAGAAGTCGACCAACACCGGTTCAGGTGATTTTAGTAATTCTTCGAATTTGCTCATAATGTTATATTTTTTTCAGTTGTCAGTAAATAGTCACTAGTCACTAGTCTAGAGTCTGAAGTCCGGAGTCCGAAAGAATCAGTAGTCAGTCGCTAGTTCAAAATATGTAGTCAAAAGTTTCAAATTAGTAGCTTGAAAAAGGACCAAACCTTCCGGACTACGGACTCAGGACTTTTTACTTCTTAATTCTTACCTCTTAACTCTTAACTTTTTATCGAATTCCATGGCCCCCCATTATAGACCTTCGTAAATCCTGCCGCTTGTAATTGTCGCCGCGCCATGCCACTTCTACTTCCAGAGCGGCAACATGTAATGATAACTTGATCTTTCTTTAATTTGTTCATTTGAGTCCCCAAAGTTTGTAAAGGAAGATTGATGGAACCCTTCAAATGGCCGTCCTTGTATTCAGCTGGGGTACGAACGTCAACAACCGTTGCACCATTGGAAATGAGTTCTTGAATATCAATGGAAGGGCCCAAACCCAATAAATTTTTAATAAATTGTAACATCTTTCTATTTTTATTTTGACAAAGATAGGTGCTTCCTTTAGCGCTTTTCGTGATATTTGTCTCCTATACAATACAACAATATGCAAAAAAATGAATTGATTTTAAGGGAAAAATTAGCCATCCAACGGACCATCATGGCCAATCAGACTACTTTTCTGTCCTTTATTCGAACAGGTTTGTATTTTTTTGTTGCGGGCCTAAGTGTTCATAATTTATTAGGCCTTCCCAATCAATTTTGGGCTTCGTGGATGTTTTATGTGGGCGCCGTCGTTTTGTTGACCTATGGTACCATCAATTTTTTTATCCAAAAAAAGAAGATTAACGAGAGTAAAAAGCATATTGGCCATGTTGCTTGGAAATACGAGCATTCATAATATTATTTTACGGCAATAAATTGAATGACGGAAGCGGTCCCTTGGTGTAATGGGCCCTCATCCAGTGTGCGTTCCTTTTCTTCATTCCGTAATATGTTGAGTGTCTTAAAATCATTGGCCAATTCCGTCGAATTAAACAGCCAATCTTGGTTTTGGGGTCCACCAGATGATTTGCCCAATTGGGCTTTATTGAAGCCTTCCAAAATAATTCGTCCTCCGGGCTTAAGCCAACTAACACATCGATTGTGAAAAGTTTCACGTAATGCAGGAGGGAGGTGGAAAAAACTTAATGCGATGACATCAAAGGAAGCAATCGGATAATTGATTTTAAAGGCATCCATACAAGCGTAATGAATGTTTACTTTATTATTCCGAGCGAGTTTAATCGCTTTAGCTTCTCCTTGTTCGCTAAGGTCAAAACCATGTGCTTCCCATCCTAATTTTGCTGCATAGACCAAATCACGGCCTTCGCCTGCCGCAGGAATTAAGATGCGTCCGATAGGCAGGTTTTGGATTTGTTCCGAAAAAAAATCATTTGGATTGATTCCATATTGATAAATCGAAATACGATATCGTTCATCCCAGGTTGCTTTCATTCTTGAAAATATGTAGTTTGGTAAAAAAATATCACATGAAAAAGACCATCGTTTCCCTGTTACTAATCGCCTTAGTTAGCTTTGCTTCGCAAGCACAAAATCCCGTTCACAAAGTTGTTATTCAGCTTAATACATCAGACACCCTGGTTTGGCATGGAGCGTTGAAAAATATTTCCAATTTGCAAACAGCACTGGGCTCTTCTACTCAAATTGAATTAGTCGCACACGGTGCCGGAATTTCAATTTTGGTTGACAATAAGACTACTCAAAAAGCTAAAATTGCAGAGTTAGCTGCTTTAGGAGTTCTTTTTAAGGCCTGCGAAAATACGATTCGTGAACGCAAAATTGATCGGGCGACTATTTTGCCTCAAGCAGGAACCGTTCCTTCGGGCGTTGCAGAAGTCGTCCTCAAACAAGAAGCCGGCTGGGCATATTTAAAGTATTAATGAAAAGGCCGCTAAAATAAGCGGCCTTTCTTTTTACATCTTTCCAGGTAAGATTTGATTCCAGTATAGATATGGAAGCAGGTATTTTTTCATTTGGTACATCGACCATCTTTCCTTCGACTGATCGAAAGGGAAGGTTTCTGTTGGCGTATTATTATAATCAAATTCTGCCAAAACTAATTTATTGTAACCTGTGATGATTGGGCAAGAAGAATATCCATTATAAGAGGAGGTTAATTCGTCGCCTTTCATCAGGGCCATTAAATTATGGACTAATACTGGTGCTTGTTTGCGAATAGCTGCTCCTGTCCGTGATGCCGGTAAATTTGCTGCATCTCCGCAACCAAATATATTTTTGAAATGATTGTGTTGTAATGTATGCTTATCTACATCCAACCAACCCGCCGCATTGGCGATCGGGCTTGATTTGATGAAATCGGGTGCCGATTGTGGAGGAGTAACGTGAATCATTTCATATTCCACCCAAAATTCCTGGTCTTTGTTGGCCTCTCCAATGCCTACAAATTTCGCCTTTTTATTGGGCCCATCGATCTCGTCTAACTTGACAAAAAACTGGGTTGTAATTCCATAGCGAGCGATGACCTTCTTTAAGGTGTTTTCATATTTTTCTACACCAAATACACGTGTTCCTCCACTCCAAAACTCCACCTGTGATTTAATATTGTTTTTACGGAAATAATCGGCCGCTAAATACATAATTTTCTGGGGGGCGCCACCGCATTTAATTGGAGTATGGGGATTAGTGAAAATTGCTTTACCCCCTTTGGTTTGCTGAATACATTCCCATGTATAAGGTGCTGTTTCAAAACTATAATTCGAGCAAACGCCATTTTTACCTAAATTTTCTTTTAATCCCTTGATTTCGCCCCAGTTGAGCTGAATTCCAGGAACTGTAATTAAATAAGTATAAGATAGGTCCTTTCCATTTGCAAGGGTGATTTTATTTTCTTCCGGTTTAAATCCTGTAACCATTTGTTGGATCCAAGTAGCTCCAGAAGGAATCACGGAAGCCTCGTCTCGTTCCGTATCCTTGATGTTAAATTCACCACCACCCACGAGGGTCCATGCCGGTTGGTAATAATGTTTTTTTGCCCCATCGACAATGCCGATGTCTAAGCTTGAATCTTTTCGTAATAATTGAGATGCAATGGAGATGCCTGCGTTTCCTCCGCCGACGATCAGGATTTGGTGATGAGATTTCATAGGGTCACGATTTATGTATTTCAATATTATCGAATGTTTTTGAGCTAATTTGTGACTTTTATCACATATCATTATTTGTTGGAGTTTTTGTATTTATTTTTTATTCCCCTGTGACATAAATCACCAAGATTATTTATTTTATCACTTACCTTGGTACTTTAATTTACCAAAGCATGTCAAAACAGCATTCCAGTTCAAATCGGTTTGATTTGATCGTTTCTTTCTTGTCCACATTAGTCATTTCTTTACTAGGCCTATTTGCCTATTTAAGTTATACGATTGTCTCTTCGGATTCGGACGGGCTTGATACGGTTGCAGTTTATTCTGTTCCTGATTCGAATTTTACCCACCTTTGGACAGCCCCTTCTGATTGGCGAATGATGTATTTAGCGCCAGAGGAAAAGAATTTGGTACTTTATGGCCGTGAATTGATTTCCCATACTTCGGATTATTTAGGTCCCAAAGGTTCCGTGAAGTCTATATCGAATGGGATGAACTGTCAAAATTGCCATTTGAATGCAGGAACCCAGCCCTGGGGAAATAATTACTTTGCGGTACAATCCACGTATCCAAAGTTTAGAGCTCGTTCGGGTGGTATCGAAGATCAAGTCAAGCGGGTCAATGATTGTTTTGAGCGTAGTTTAAATGGGCAGGCCTTGGGAGCGGATAGTCGGGAAATGAAGGGAATTTTAGCCTATATCAAATGGTTAGGAACAGATGTCGCAAAAGGGAAATCACCTAAAGGCTCAGGTATATTTAAATTAAAAGGCTTAAAGCGTTCGATTGATCCTATGAAGGGAGCTGAGGTCTATGCGAGTAAATGCCAGTCTTGCCACCAAGCGGATGGTGCAGGAGTTTTGGCAGACCACGGGAAATCCTATACTTATCCACCGCTGTGGGGTAAAAATAGTTACAATCATGGTGCTGGCCTGTACCGAATGTCCAATTTTGCGGGATATGTTAAGTTCAATATGCCACTTGGTGCCACTTATGATAAGCCACAATTAAGTGATGAAGAAGCGTGGGATGTGGCGGCCTATGTGAATTCTATGCCAAGGCCGGAAAAAGATTTATCAAAAGATTGGCCAGATATTTCAGGGAAGCCTTTTGATCACCCTTTTGGTCCGTATGCTGATCCCTTCCCGGCGAGCCAACATAAATTTGGTCCGTATAAACCGATCAAAGAATGGATTGCAAAACACAAAAAATCAAAAAGCTAAACTGATGAACGCTAGAAGAAAATTTTTGAAAGGTGGTCTACTCTCAAGTGTAGCAGCTTTAACGTCCATTTCTACTTCTGAGGCAAAGGTTTCTTCTGCAACAGCTAGTAATGCGAAGCCTGCATCCGGACAAATTACCATCTTACAAACAACCGATGTGCATTGCCAACTGCATGCACACGATGAATTGTTTTGGGAAAAGAATGAACTCGTATTTCGTAAAGCGGGTGGTTATGCTCACATGGCAACGGCCTTGGATCGCATGAAGCAAGCAAATCCTGAGAATACCATCACGCTTGATACGGGGGATATGTTTCAGGGTTCGATGTTATCGGTGAAGACGACGGGGCAGGCTTTTGTACCCCTATTGAATGCGATGAATTATGATTTATACCTGCCCGGAAACTGGGAAGTGGTCTATTATAAGAAAAACATGCAGAAATTACTGGGTGGTCTATTAGCGCCCAAGATTTGTGCCAATATGTACCATGATTTAGGCGATGGAAAGAAAGGGGAGTTTATCTTTCAGCCTTATCAAATTATGCACCGACTCGGCGTAAAGATTGGGTTTTTAGGTTATACGGATCCTTTGGTGCCTCTTCGTCAATCGCCGCTTTATAGTAAAGGGATTATTTATACCAAACCGGAGGAAAATCTGAAGGAATATGTAACGCTTTTGCGGGAACAGGAGCAATGTGATTTCGTGATCATATTATCGCATTTGGGTTTATCCCAACAAATTGCATTGGGGAATCACCCACATTGTGAGGGGGTTGATTATATTTTTGGGGCGGATACCCATGAGCGGGTTCGAAAACCTATTCAAGCGGAATATACGAAAATTGTAGAGCCTGGTGCTTTTGGATCCTTTATTGGGAAATTGGACATTCAGGTAAAGGATGGAAAAGTAACAGGGTCTAGCTACGAGTTAGTGGAAGTTGATCCGGTCAAATTTCAAGCCAAGAAAGAAATTTTAAATCTTATACATGATATAGAGGGGCCATATAAATCTGAAATTGATCAAGTTTTGGGGTATAGTACGCTGCCTTTGTATCGAAATTTTGTGGTGGAAAATACCATTGATACACTGATTGTAGATGCTTTGAAGTGGAAGGTGAATGCGGATGTTGTCTTGTCCAATGGTTTCCGATTCTGTCCGCCACGGGTTCCAGGAAAAGATGGAAAAGTAGCGATTACGGAGGGCTATTTATATGATATGTTGCCAGTGGATTCGACGATTCGGACGGCGAAGGCGACAGGCCAACAAATCATGAATTGGTTGGAAAAAGAATTACAGAACGTATTTGCTCAAGATGCATCCATGCGCTTTGGTGGTTGGTTTATCCGTTTCAAAGGCATGCAAGTTGAGTTCAAAGCCTTTGAACGAGTTGGGCACCGGGTTCAAAAGGTTGTCATCGGTGGAGCACCCCTAGAACTAGAAAAATCCTATGTGTTGTGTGCATGCGAACGCGATGGCGATCCGGAGGATATGCTTTGTCGGATGAAAGGGGTGAAGGAAGCGAAGAATACGTCCTATACCTTACATAGCATGATGAAGGAGTATTTGGTGAAATTCTCACCCGTCACGCCTAGCTTACGTCACGATGCTAAAATCCTGGATGGTCCACAAACCCTTTTGAGTCAGGTTACAGGCGTCGATTATACTTTTCGATAGTAGTTAATCGATCATATAAAAGGCGCTAAGACAGATCTCCTAGCGCCTTTTTTATGCATAAATTCTTACCTCTTACCTCTTAATTCATTTTAAAGACGAAATGAGACTCCTAAATAAACAAAGGTTAATGCGAGCAGACTCACAAGCAAGATATGTAAAGCCAAAAAGGATAAATTGGAGGCTTTAAGTTTTGGAATAATACTTATTCTCGCATGCAGGGCTAATAGTAGGGTTGCAACTAAGGTTATCAACTTCAAGTTGAAGACAAGGTCACGATGGTTTCCGAAATGTAGAAATTGCAAATCATAAAGGTTGCCTATCCAAATTCCGGTAATGATCTGTGTCAGTAAAGCGGGAATTCCCAGCCATTCATACTTTGATTCATAATCATTAATTAGGGCAACATCCTTATTTTTTAGTGCCTGTGGCAAATATCGAAAAATAAGGATTAAGTGGCCTCCTACCCAAATGCATGCTCCCAGGATATGGATAAATACAAGTAGTTTTAGGGTCATGATTGCATGGATTTTTCGATGGCGATGGATTTAGGGAAGAGGATATTATTCTCTAAATGAATGTGAAGATGTAAGTCCTTTTCAAACTCTTGGAGCATTTGAAAGCTAACCTGATAGGTAGTGCAGCCATCTGAAGGCGGCGTATAGTTTTGACTTAATGCGGCAATATGTGCAAGTCTTTCACCTTCCAAACTATGTTCTTCCTTCATCATGCTGATGGGATTTCCCACACTTCCAAAACCTGGCTGTATTAAGCTTTCGTTACCGGCCTTAGCCTTGACGAGGTGTTTAATATAGGGGAATAAAATCAGCTCTTCTTTTTTCATGTGCATGCTAAGTTCTTCGGCAACATGATGGAATTCTTTCGCTATTTCAAATAATTCGGGATGTCTGCTACCGTGGACTTGGCAAAGTTTGTCTAAGAATGTGAGGATCACAGGAGTCTTTTCTGAGATATAAGTATGGTGTTTGGTGATAATATAATCAATGAGTTGGTCTAAGTTCCAACGATTAAAATCATCATTCGCAGATCCAGTTGATTGGATGATTGCTTCAAGTTCATTCACTAAGTTCGTTTTCTCTAGTTTTTTTTGAGTGCACACTTCGTCCAGCGTTTGTCCTCCTTTGCAACAAAAATCGATATCATATTTTTGAAATAGTGCTGCGGTTCTAAAATCTTGTGCGACGAAACTTCCTACGGTTTGTTTTTCAGCTGTTATGTTCATGGCTATTATTTTTAATTATCTAATTAATACTAAATTATGTGAATTGATATTTCCAGTAAAATCCTGTAATGCGGTTGTTAATAACATATTTTTAAGCTCTTTTCTTACTTTGGTGTACTGCCGGTGAATCGGGCAGGGCTTTTCATTTTGGCAGGAGGATAAGCCTAGGCCACATGCTTTAAGGATAGCATCCCCATCGATGGCTGAAACAATTTGATATAATGTGATTTGTGAAATTTGTTGGGATTCAATTCTAAATCCTCCAGTAGGGCCTTTGTAGGAAAGGATTAATTTTTTCCGTCCTAATTGCTGGAGCACTTTAGAGGTAAAGGAAAGGGGAGAGCCAATTTGCTCCGAAATTTCTTCCAAATTATATCGTTTTTCATCATCCGCACGGGATGCTAAAAATATCATGGCCTTTAATCCATATTCACAGGCTTTTGAAAACATTGTTGGTTTTTTTGTTAACCAAATATAAGGTTTTTTTATTTCGGACAAAAATGTCCGAAATAAAAAAACAACCCAAATGGGTTGAATTTTGAAATGGATTAAGAAAGATTGAATTAGTGTGGCAAACGGTCTCTAAACTTGCCGTATACCCAAGTTCCAGCTATTGAGCTAAGAATTACGACTGAAATGGCTAAAACGCCTGTACCTAATTGGGCAAAAAGTGGGCCAGGGCAGGCGCCAGTGATGGCCCAGCCAAAACCGAAGAGTAAGCCACCGTAGATTTGGCCTTTATTAAACTTCTTATCTGAGAAGGTGATTTCTTCGCCATGTATCGTCTTTACTTTGAATTTTTTGATCAGGAATACAGAAATAGCACCTACAACAACAGCAGTTCCGATGACACCATACATGTGAAAACTTTGGAGTCGGAACATTTCTTGAATGCGAAACCAGGAGATGATTTCTGCCTTGACAAAGACGATTCCAAATACGATGCCAACGGCTAAATATTTGAAATTATACCACCAAGGGTGGCTTAAGTTTGATTCATTTAAACACATGGTGTCCAAAGAACGTACTTCAAAATCGGTTTCTTTTGTTTGTGTGTTCATCGGATTAAAGCGCTAAAATGTAAGGTAAAATGAAATTGGCCATGATAAAACCACCAATCATAAAGCAGATGGTTGCGATCAAAGATGGCCATTGTAAGTCGCTTAGGCCCATAATTGCATGTCCTGAAGTACAGCCGCCAGCATATCGGGTCCCGAATCCTACGAGGAATCCGCCACCCACCATCATAATGAATCCACGTAAGGTGAAAATGTCCTCGAGTTCAAATAATTGGACCGGAACCATCCCTGATAGATCAGTAATGCCATATCCAGCAAGTTCTTTGGTCAAATCGGGATGAATGATGATCGGGGCATCTGAACCTAAAAAATAGGCAGCGAGAAATCCGCCGATGAAAATTCCACCAATAAAAAATAAATTCCAAGACTCCTTTTTCCAATCGTATTTGAAAAAGGGGATGTCACTAGGAAAACATGCAGCACACATGTGACGCAAATTGGCAGATATGCCAAAATGTTTGTTCCCTAAAATTAATAGGGTAGGGACGATTAGTCCGATGATAATTCCTGCCGTATACCAAGGCCAGGGGTGGGTGATTGTTTCCATATTATGGTAAGTTTATGTTAGTCAATAGTATTCAGTCGCTAGGCAGTAGGCATTAGTCACTAGTCGCTAGTCGCTAGTCACTAGTCGCTAGTCACTAGTCCGTAGTCTGTAGTCCGTAGTCTGTAGTCCGTAGTCTGTAGTCCGTAGTCTGTAGTCCGTAGTTAATTATTTGAGATGTAAATTACACAATTCCCTATTTACTTCTTAACTCTTAATTCTTACCTCTTAATTCTTACCTCTTACTTCTTCGAAAACCTGCAATCGTATTCAGCATAAAATAACCTAAAACAGCAAAGTAAATGATGCTATTCAAAGGTTTGCTGGTGATCGGGCAGGTTCCTGTGGCACAACCGATATCTCTCCAATAGAAATACCCAATGAGTCCACCTAGGATTCCCCCTAACAAGGACCAAAAATTACGTAGAATGAACTTCTTCATAGCTGAGTTCTTCAGGTTCTTTTGAGTTTGTTTTGTTTCTGGGTACACCACAGCCTTGCGAGCCGCAGCCTGCATTTAAGATAGCCATGCCGACTAATACAAGTCCAAGCATGCCCATGAGCATATCGTTTCCACGGTAGGCTTCAATCAGTGCATATCCCCCGATGACGAGGCGAATGATACGCATAATCCCCCAATTTTGAGTTAAATTAGTTAACATTGTTGCAAGGTTAAAACCCCAAGCAAGGGCCTGGGGTTGATTGATTTAGTCTTGATAAACAAGCATGTCATGCAAGCCTCCTCCATTATACACTTCAGCTAATCCTGCTTGTTTCAATAGATTCATAGCCATTCCAGAACGATTTCCACTTCGGCAATATACGACAATCGGTCCTTGCATCGCCTTAAATTCATCCAATCGCAAGGGGATGATTCCCAAAGGAATATTAATCGCACCATCGAAATGCCCCATGGCGAATTCACTGGTCTCACGTACATCGACAACTTTTGTTGACGGGTCTTTTAACAAATCTTCCATGATTACAATAAGGTTGATGGACAAACGTATTCTGTTAATTGGAATTTTTCCGACTCTTTGATCCCTTTGAAACCGCCTTTTACGTCAATTAAATTATTGTATCCGCGCGCTCTCAAAGTCGAGATAAAGATCATAGAACGGTAACCACTCGCACAGTGTACGAAATAGGTTTTGTCCTTGTTGATTTTCAACATACTTTCATTGATGAAATCCAAGGGTGCATTTTCAACGTTCATCACATGCTCCGATAAATATTCTGAATTCTTGCGTACGTCCAATATTTCTCCTTTACCTGCCTTAACACGCTTTAATAATTCAGCAGCTTCAATGGATTCAATGCGATCCACTTCTTTACCTGATGCTTTCCAAGAAGCAAAGCCTCCCTTTAAATAGCCTATCGTATAGTCATAACCCACCCGAGCTAGGCGTGTGATTACTTCTTCTTCGCGACCTTCCTCAGTGACTAATAGGATTTCTTGCTTAATATCCGGAATTAAGGTCCCTACCCATGGAGCAAAAGAACCATCGATTCCAATGTTGATCGAATTTGGGACGAATCCTTCCGCAAATACTTGTGGATCACGGGTATCTAAAATCAATGCACTTGTTTCATTGGCTGCAACTTCAAATCCTTCTGGAGATAAAGCGTGCTGACCTCTTTCGATTACCTTGTCAATTGAATCATATCCTTTAATATTCATTAATACGTTCAAAGGGAAGTAAGCAGGAGGAGCTACCAAACCCGTTAATACCTCTTTCTTGAATTCATCCTTCGTTAGTGCAGGGTTTAACGCATAGTTTACTTTCTTTTGGTTGCCTAAGGTATCGGTTGTTTCCTTGCTCATGTTTTTACCGCAAGCAGAACCTGCACCATGACCTGGATAAACAATGATATCGTCCGCTAATGGTATAATTTTATTGCGAAGTGAATCATATAAATGACCCGCTAACATGTCCTGTGTTAATTCCGCAATTACTTTTTGCGCCAAATCTGGTCGGCCTACATCCCCAATGAATAAGGTATCTCCCGAGAATAAACTGGTTTCCTTACCATTTTCGTCGATTAGTAAAAAACAAGCCGATTCCATCGTGTGGCCTGGCGTATGAATGACACGAATCGTTACGTTCCCTAAAGGAAATTCCTGTCCATCTGTGGCTGCTATACAATCAAATCCACAAGAAGCAGTAGGGCCATAAATGATGGGAGCACCTGTTTTGGCAGATAAATCAATATGTCCCGAAACGAAGTCGGCATGGAAGTGTGTCTCAAAAACATACTTAATTTTTGCACCATTGCGTTCTGCTTTTTCAATATAAGGTTGTACCTCGCGAAGTGGATCAATGATCGCTGCCTCGCCATTGCTTTCGATGTAATAGGCACCTTGTGCCAAACAACCGGTGTAAATTTGTTCTACTTTCATTTGTGTAATTATTATGCTGTGAATGTGTTTTTTATTTTAAAGGGAAAGCGAGTTGTTGGACTAAGATGTAAATTCCCATTAAGAGAACAAACCAACCAAAACCCACTTTTAATTTATTGCCATCAACTTTTTTACTAATAATGTCGCCCAAGAAAATACCTACAATAGCTAAACCTGTTACTGTCAGAAGCAGTGACCAATCAATCTCAGTATGACCTAGGTCTCCCGTAAAGCCAATCAATGATTTGGCCGCGATGATTAACAAGGATGTTCCCACGGCTTGTTTCATCGATAATTTTGATAGCATTACCAGGGCTGGGATAATTAAGAAGCCACCGCCAGCGCCAACTAAACCCGTCAAAACGCCTACAACGGTTCCTTCAAGTAAAATCATTGGGTAGTTGAAAACCTGTTTTTCTTCTATGTAGGTGCCTAATTTTTCTTTTTCACATTGTTCGCACTTCCCACGAATCATGGAGATGGATGCCGCGACCATCAAGATGGCAAACAAAACCATCATGAGAATGGATTTTGTGACGATAATATCGCCCAAGGTAAATACTTCTGTAGGAATTAACGGGACAATGAATTTTCTTGTTGCGTAGACTGCGGCGATGGATGGGATACCAAATATGATCGCTGTTTTAAGGCTGATTAACCCTTGTTTGTATTTTGGGAAAGCACCTACTAAGGAACTTGCGCCAACAACAAAAAGGGAATAGGCCGTTGCCAAAATAGGATCAACCCCGAACAAATAAACTAATACGGGAACTGTTAGGATGGAGCCGCCCCCACCGATGAGGCCCAGTGAGATTCCAATCAATAAAGAGGCAAAGTAGCCAATAATTTCCATGCGTATATTTTATTGTTTTTGATGTTACAAATGTCAGAGGATTTACTTAGCTATTTCGTGATTTTTATCACTTGCTTCAAAAAATCCTGAAATTAAAAATGAAAGTTCATGACGAAGTTGTAATTACTCATATTAACCTTGTTGATGATGTATTTTTCATTCGCATAGGTTTCCCCTTGATTGGATTTATGCACATACAAGGCCTGAATCTCCAAGCCCTCCAGAAATCCTTCAAATTCATAAATCATTTCAAGATTTAATTGATTGTAACTTGGGACGCCATATTTATTCAAGGCGACATTTTTTACATTAGGCAATTTAAAAAATCCATAGCTCAAGGAGGTCTTTAAAGGAAATGATTTTGACAAATAACTAATTTTTCCCACCAAGGCATTCAAGTCCCCAAAACCCTCATTGCGTTCGCGAGGCATAAATGTATAGAATGGATCACGGCCCCATTCGCGAGGCATTAAATAGCGTCCTTCGCCCGTTATACGCGTATAATTGAGGGTTGTATTCCATTGACTATTTCCCCAGCCAATTTTAGTACTAAATACTCGAGCCATTTGATTAGGATCAAAATAGGTCAAATTGGGGTCTTTGTTTCCACCGTCATTTAGCGCATGTTGTTCCGTATATTGAATTCCCGCTGTCCAATTGCCATGTTTAGCATCATATTGAACTTGCATGGTGTTGAAGACATTATCCACATAGACATCCCAGAATTTCATGGTGTGTCCTTTTGTGATCGTTTGGGTATATCCCAAAAGCGCAATTCCCTTTGATTCGATGTGATGTGCATAATTTCCTTTGCCTCCAGTCACATTGACTCCATTGGGATATATGCCCATTGATTCACCAATTCCATACCAATCGACTGTTCCACGGGGTGAAATTTCGTATAAATATCCTCCTTCCAATTTGTTGCTTTTCCCGAGGAAAATTTCGCCATAAAGTCCCCCAACCTCTGTAGGGCGCATGCGTCCATCTTGTAAGTTGATGAAAGGCGTATTGATTAATTGCTTCCCAATCAATATATGCGATTGCCCCCAATTATATTTTAAGTATAATTCCTCCAATCGGTCTAAATCGTGTTTATTTTCTAAATTTTCTAAATCAAAAAGCGAAGTTTCATACCGACCAACCGTTTGGGTGTAGGGGTCAATATGTGTCATGTCGGAAGAGCCTACATTGTAAATAAAATATCCTCCCACACCCATCTGAAAACCCTTGTAGGATGCTGTTTCATAAAATAATCCACCTCCTGCAGCATGGGCATAGGCGTCTGTTAATTGATCCTGGTTCTCTGTTGCCATGAAAAAGTAGCGTAAGTTGCCGTGAACCTTACCGTGTTTGAAAGCAAATAGGAGGGATGTTGAGTCTTCTGCGACACTTCTTTTCCCTTTCCAAAGGTGGGGAACCGTATGGATTTCTTGGTGTTGGGCGTGCAGACTTAAGGCTAATATTGTAGAAATGAAGAAAATTCCTAGTTGAAATTTATGCATATTAAGTGAAAATTAAGATGCAAAAATTAACCTTCTAAGTTTTTTTTGGCGTGATATGTATCACAAAAACTATAAATCAATAATCTCAATTTGATTTTTGTTGATGCGAATGCGACCCTTTTCAGCCAATTTCTTCATAAGACGCGAAATTACTTCGCGAGAGGAGTTTAATTCCGTGGCGATATCTGTGAATGAAACTTTGATGGTACTACTTTTTAAACTCTTTTGGTGTTGTTTCAAGTACCACAATAGGCGTTCATCCAAATTCCGAAAGGCAATGTGATCTAAGGTGTCCAATAATTCCTCGAATCGAGATCGGTAGGTCTCTAAGACATATTGGTACCAAGATTTGTATTTGGATGCCCATTCATCCATCAGTTCCACGGGTATGGTCATCACTTCTGTGTCCACCAAGGCTTTGGCCATAATCTGGCTGTTTAATTGACGTACGGCGCAAGTCATGGAAATAGCACAGGCTTCACCTGGGTGTAGATTATACATGAATACCTCATTGCCCTCATCATCCTCACGAAAGACTTTGACGATGCCTTTGGTTACAATGACTGCCGAACGAATGCTTTGTCCTGTTTTCATGAGAAAATCGTCTGCTTGAAACTTGCGTATCACGCCCACTTGTTTGATTTTCTTTTGTAATTCCGGTTCGAAATTGGATAATAAGTTTGCTTCCATGTGCTGCTTGTAGAGACGCGATACCTCGTGTCTAGTCCTCATACTAAAGTCTGAGCTTATAAATTCGTCATTCCTCAGGCTTAAGTCTGGGGGGTATTAATAGGTGATAACTTTTTTCTCCCGACTACTTTCCATCGCCGCATCGATGACCCGCATGCTATTGATTCCATCTTGAACCGATACTGCCGGGTTTGCATCGCCGCGCAAAGATTGAAAAACATTTTCATAAAAGGCCATGAAATTCCCTTTTTCAGAAGGAATGCGTTCCGGAATTCCTCCATCAACTTGCAATACACCATAATCTTGTGGGCTTTCTTGCCCCCAAGTATCTCCTTGCGGTTTTCTGCCCGCATCTAAGTCGGCCTCCTGACGATCCGAACGTGTTTTGATGAAGCTGCCCAATTTACCATGCAGTTGGAATGCGGGAATGGGTACCTTGAAATAATATCCCGCTTTTAAGCGCACACGCATTTCAGGATAATACAGTAAAATTTCAAATAAATCCTCAACTTCAGTCCCAGGTCTTGTTTTACGTAAATCGGCAAATACATGAGTAGGCTTACCAAATAAATGCAATGCCTGGTCAATAATGTGTGGTCCCAAATCAAAAATGATTCCTGCTCCAGGCCCCGGAACTTCCTTGTGCATCTTGGGAGATTTGGCTCCATTATAGCGATCAAAGTGAAATTCAGCTTCCACAATCTCACCAAGCTGACCCGATTCATATACCTTCTTTAGGGTTAAAAAATCGGAATCCCAGCGGCGATTTTGGTAGACAAAAATATGTTTGCCGACTTTATGGGCTATTTTTTGCAATTCGAATGCCTCTTCCGTGGAATTGGTGAAAGCCTTCTCCACAACAACATGTTTACCTGCCTTTAAGGCCTTTGACGCATATTCGAAATGCGTTGGAATCGGTGTATTCACAATGATTAATTCAATATCAGAATCCTGAATGACTTCGTCCAAGGAATCATACGAGTGTGTGCCAGAATAGGTTTTCTGAATGTTTTTTTGGCTACGCTCAAAAGAACCCACAAGCTCGAATCCAGGATGAATTTCGAGGAATGGGGCGTGAAAGATACGGCCCGACATCCCAAAAGATAATAATGCTGTTTGAATTGCTTTCATGAAGTAAAAATAAGAAATTTAGTGCTTTGAATAACAAACCTATGATGATGAAAAAAATACTCGTTTTAGCCTTACTTAGTTTTGGCGCCCATGCCCAGCAACCCTTGGTTTCTCATATCTATACCGCTGACCCATCTGCCCACCTTTTTCAGGGGAAAATCTACATTTATCCTTCGCATGACATCGATGCAGGTGTGAAGGAAGATGATATGGGTAGTCATTTTGCCATGAATGATTATCATATCTTGTCCCAAAATACACCGTCAAGTCCCGTGACAGATCATGGCGTGGCATTGAAATTAGCTGATGTCCCTTGGGCTGGAAAAATGCTTTGGGCACCCGATGCCGCAGAGTCAAATGGGAACTATTATTTATATTTCCCCGCCAAAGATAAAGACGGCATATTCCGGATTGGAGTGGCAATTTCCGACAAACCGGAAGGACCATTTAAGGCCGAATCGAATTACCTAGCAGGAACTTATAGCATTGATCCATGCGTATTTAAAGATTCGGATGGTTCCCATTATTTGTATTTTGGGGGTATTTGGGGAGGCCAACTGCAACGCTGGAAAATGGGGCATTACATGGAAAATGACGATAGCCAACCAGCGGACTCGCAACCGGCGTTGATGGCCAAAGTGGCTAAATTAGATAAGAATATGAAGGTTTTGGCAGAAAAACCGCGCAATGTGCAAATTTTAGATGCTTCAGGAAAAGTCTTATTATCTTCTGATCATGATCGTCGGTTCTTTGAAGCGGCCTTCGTTCATCAATATCAAGGGAAATATTACTTTTCATATTCAACAGGGGATACCCATAACATCGCTTATGCCACGGGCGCTAGTCCTTACGGCCCTTTTACTTATCAAGGAGTCATTTTAAAGCCTGTGAATGGCTGGACTAATCATCATTCCATTGTTGAACAAAATGGAAAATGGTATTTGTATTTCCATGATGTGCAATTATCAGGCAAAACGCATTTGCGCAACATCAAAGTGACGGAATTAAAATATCGTCCTGATGGTTCGATTGAAACTATAACGGCCTATTAATTAATTCCTTATATTTAAATCAATGAATCAAATAGACCTTTCCTGGATTAATCAAGTTAAACACAACAGACAGCCCGATGGACATAAAAAATCTTTCGGGCATGTCCTGATTATTGCCGGAAGTCCAGGCAAGGTGGGGGCTTCTTTATTATGTGCTCGAGCTGCCTTGCATGCGGGTTGTGGCATGGTTACCGCAATGATTCCCGAAGAGGGCATCGGACCTTTGTTGGCCCACAGCCCCGAAATCATGTATCGCACGGAATCTGATTTATCAAGCATCAACTTAGAACCCTACGATGCCATCGCCTTTGGGCCAGGTTTGGGTTTTTCCATTCAGGTGCGTCGTAACCTCGAGTTTTTATTACAGAATTACAATGGTCCGATCGTCTTTGATGCGGATGCATTGACTTTATTAGGTTCCTATGAGTCTTTAATTTCACAAGTAAAAGCACAGCACATTTTGACGCCACATCCGGGTGAATTTTCCCGATTAAGTGGATTGGAATTTGATTCTTTGAATAAGGAAAAACAAGCAGTCGATTTTGTAGTAAGCTATTCATGCCAATTATTATTGAAGGGGGCGCCAACGATCGTTGCGACTTCCTCTGGTGACTTATTTGCAAATACTACTGGAAATGATGGCATGGCTACGGCGGGTTCGGGAGATGTATTAACCGGTATTATTGCTGCATTATGTGCCCAAGAATATTCACCCGATGTTGCTGTCCGACTAGGCGCCTATATACATGGTTTATCAGGGGATTTGGCTATACAAAAAAAATCGAAGGCCAGTTTAGTGGCCTCCGACTTGATTGAACATTTGAGTGAAATTCGCCTCTTAGATTAAGATCGCTTTCGCATATTCAACGCATTTTTTTACTTCAGTAACGGCATCTGAACCGGCAGGAATATCATATTCCAATTCAATTGTTGCAGGGAATTTGTATTTGTTTTTCTTCATGGCGCTTAATAACTCTTTTAAGGGAGTTTCACCTGTTCCCCAAACCAAATTCTTCGCACCGTTTTCTTTTGAAGTACGATCTTTGATGTGCATCGAAGTAATTCGATCCTTTTTTGCTTCGATTAAGGCCAATAAAGTTGCAGTTGTATGTGGTGCACCTACGGCAATGTAGTGACCGGCATCTAAGTTGATTGAATTATAAGGGGATTGTGCCAAGGCCTCATCATACACCGTATCTTTTACTTGTGTATGTGTGTGGTAGCCAAAATAAACACCGTGTTTAGCACCCAAATCACCTAATCGCTGAGTTTGTTTTGGATCCGTTGGCAATTCCACCGTCACCGATTTAGCACCTAACACTTTTGCAGAGCGTAATGCATATTCTACCTCCGCATCCGAGTTGTTGGGGCTAAATGCATTTGGTTTATAGGCATAAACACTAATTCCAGCCTTATCTAATTTTGCGCGAACTTCCTTGAATTTGTCCATGGAAACGGTTTCACGCCATGCTTTCACATCTTCTTGGTATTTTTTCATTGCGGCACGCTGCTCATCAGTGAACGTTGGACGCGGTTGGCCAGGAACCCACTTCATCTGAACAGGATTCACAGGTTTTCCTGCATACTCTTCTACAGCATCTCCCATTAATTCTGTGGCAGAAATGCCGCATTGTGTCAAGTATCCAATGATTTCATCGATGGAACCTGGCATGCTTCGGAAAGAATAGGTGATGCAACCGATTTGGACGCCACCAAATTTGGAATCTGGTTTAGCAGTGCCAAAAGCAAAAGCGGTTGGTTTAGCAAATAAAAGGCCCAATGAGGCAAGAGAACCGGCAGCTAAAAACTGCCGACGGGAGTTGTTGTAATTATTCTTCATAGGTATCAGGTTTAAAAACTCAAGTATAGGAATCCTTTTTGATAATCGTATCCTTTGGGTGGAATTTTGCGACGAAATGGCAGATTTCTTTTGTTGAAGCCCCTCAGGCTAAAGTCAGAGCTTATAGCCCCAGGCTTTAGCCTGGGGAAATCGATGCTTCGCATCTCATAAAAAGATTAATTCAAAACATCCAATGTCCAACGTCTAGAGTCCACTGTTTAATCGCTTTAAAGCGATTTTCACTTTCGGCTCAAAAGAATTAATCACTTCCAATGATTCAGGTTTCCAAATCAGGGTCCAATGATGTGGACTTTCGAAATAGCGAAGTGTTATTTCAAGTGTTTTTTCATCGATCCATCGATAGCTTCCAGCATAATCGAATGGGGCTTTTTGGGCTAAATCCACATGGGCCGCACGTAACATGTAGGGGCCTACTAGATTCGATTTCCCGATTCCCCAAGTCTTGTATCCTAATTGGAATGTATGTTGGGTTGAGTCCTTGGTGGTGATCATCAATTCTGCCGCATCACCTTTGGATTTTATATCCATTTTGGTAAAATCAAATGCATTTTTTTCGAGCACGACGGTGTGGTAGATGGCTTGATTGGGAACCGCTGAAACTGGGACTTCAATATTCCTGGAGGCGTTGAATTGCGTTAATTTAGCCAAGGCTTTGGGATTAGGTGCTAAAGATTTGGTCTGAAAAGCAGGCAATAAATTTTCCCAAACCTGGTTTAAATCATCCGGTAAATCTTGCGATTCCGATGTAATAATTAATACGGCGTCTTGCTCAGGCATCATTAAAATATATTGTCCAAAGGCCCCATCACCCCGGAATGATCCGTGCCGACTCCGCCAAAACTGGTAGCCATAGCCCTGAATCCAATCCGCATATTGACCCGATGTCCGTTTTTCCGCTGCTGCCTCTGGTTCTTGATCGATGTGTTTGCTGGTGGCTTCTTCCACCCAGGCAGCCGGGAGAATTTGCTTGCCTTCAAATTTGCCCTTATTGAGGTAAAGCAGGCCGAGTTTCGCCATATCTTCTGTTTTCACTCGAATACCCCAACCGCCCACGTTGATTCCCTTTTGGTTGGATTCCCAGTCGATGCCTGTGATATGCAAGGGGTCCAATAAGCGTGGTTTTAAATAAGCCAAAGTTGTTTCTCCTGTCACTTTCTGAATAATCGCAGAAAGCATATAGGTGGCTAATGTATTATAAAGGAATTTGGTCCCAGGTTTGGCAACAATGGGATGATTTAAGAATCCCCGAATCCAATCGGGTTGCATGACTATGACACTGCGGAGGGGTTCTTTGTCGTGACCCACCGACATGGTCAATAGATCTTGAACGCGTAAATCTTGGATAAATGGCTTATCCTTCAAATCTGCATATTCGGGAAAGAAAGAAATGACTTTGTCTTGAACTGTTAAGCGCTTTTCCGCCACTGCGAAACCGATGGCGGTAGAAGTCCAACTTTTTGAAACGCTATACATGGAGTGCACTTTATCTGCCGCATAGGGTTTCCACCAGGCTTCAGAAATTACTTTTCCATGCCGAATGAGCATATAGGAATGCAATTCATGTCGTTTGGGATCAATCTTTTCGATGTATTGTTGGATGGCTTCCGATGAAATTCCTTCCGCTTCAGGAGTACTTCTAGGTAAGGATTGAGTAAATGCTGTATAGGCGAATAAACTGATTAGGCCTATTAGGAATAGTTTTTTCATGGATTGTCGGTTTAAAGCAGGTACAATGTATAAAAAATGCGGTAAATTGTTGGCTGTTTATTTGCCCTATGTCGAAAGAAATCGTTGCTCGTGTTCAATCTTTGTCGGCCGCTTATGGCGCCCAAGACGTCCTTAAGAATATTTCCTTTGAGATAAGTTCATCCCAAAGTTTAGGAGTGGTCGGTCCGATGGGTTCGGGCAAAACGACCTTGGCCAAAGCACTTTCGGGACGATTGTTTCGGAAGGGGGAAGTCTGGTTTAAAGGCTCTTTTGTACTTTATGTGGAGCAGCAACATCATTTCAAGAATCGATCGAATATCTCCGAGTTTTATTTGCAGCAGCGATTTAATTCATCTGATTCGGAGGATTCCTATACGGTTCGAGAGGAATTAGGCGAATTGGATGTGAAGGATTGGATTCAAGTGTTTGGCATTGAACAATTGATGGACAAGCCCTTATTGCAATTGTCAAATGGGGAAAATAAGCGTTTGCAAATTGTAAAAGCTCTAGGCCAAAAGCCGGATTGGTTGTTATTAGATAATCCGTATTTGGGTTTGGATGTGGCAGGCCGAGCGATATTATCGGAGGGATTGAGCCACTTGAACACCAAAGGAATTCGCTTTATTTTATTTGTATCTGGTGGGGATTTGCCGGGATTTGTGAACTTGGTGTATCATTTACCTAAACGGGGTCCTATGAATTCGTCAATCCCCAGACTGAAGTCTGGAGCTTTAATTCAAAACCCCGGGCTTCAGCCTGGGGATTTAAAGGACGACGCGCCCATCGTTTCTTTGCGAGATGTGACGATCCGATATGGTTCAAAAACGATATTGGACCATTTTACGTGGACAATTCATCGAGGAGATCGTTGGGTGCTGAAAGGTCCCAATGGGGCAGGGAAGTCAACTTTATTGAGTTTAATTACGGCGGATAATCCACAATCTTATTCGCAGGATATTACCTTGTTTGGTCGGAAACGCGGCACGGGGGAAAGCATTTGGGATATCAAACGAAATATTGGGTATGTGAGTCCTGAAATGCATTTGTATTTCAAAGAGACCGGAACTTGTTTTGCCGTTGTGGCATCGGGGTTATTTGATATATTGGGTGTGACGCGCAAGGTGAATGCATTACAATGTGAGCAGGTTAATCATACGTTGGGATTATTTGGGTTGACCTATTTGGCAGATCGTCACTTTCATACCTTATCCACCGGCGAGCAAAAGATGATATTGATCGCGAGGGCCTTTGTGAAAAATCCGCCGCTCTTGATTTTGGATGAACCCTGTCAGGGTTTGGATCAGGAACAAGTCCAGCGATTAAAAGATGTACTTAATTTAATGGCTCAGGAAACGGACATGACTTTGATCTTTGTGTCACATTATGCAGAGGATGTGCCGGAATGTGTGGGGAAGACGATGGAATTGTAGATTATTAGACTTTAGACTTTAGACGTTGGACTTTGGACGTTAGCGTTTTGATTCTTCGCTATTAATCCTCAGGCTAAAGCCTGAGGTTATAACCCCATTGGGGCTTTGATATTTTAGCGTTTTGATCCTTCGCTAGGTTATAACCCCAGGCTTTAGCCTGGGGAATCGACGCTTTGCTTCTCTACTCAAAGGCTTGTAAAATCGAAGGACTCGGTTGGCTAAACCATTTCGGGCCATTTTCTGTCATATATACACAATCCTCGAGTCGCACTCCAAATTCCCCTGGAATGGCGATGGTGGGTTCTATGCTGAAACACATGCCCACTTGTAAGGGTAATTTGTTCCCTTTGACCATATTACCCCATTCATGTCCATCCATTCCGATTCCATGACCGGTTCGGTGGGGTAGGCCAGGGAGTTTATATTCCGGGCCAAAACCTGCCTGAGTCAAGACCGATCTTGCTGCGATATCAACGTTTTCGCAGGGAGCTCCTAGTTTTGCCGCCTCAAATCCAGCCTGTTGGGCTCGCTTCTCCAAGTTCCAAATGTCGATTTGTTTCTGCGAAGGTTCACCAAAAACAACCGTACGAGTGATGTCGGATTCATATCCGTCCACCTGACAACCACAGTCCAACATGACTGTATCGCCTTTTTGAAGGATTTGTTTACGGGAACTGCCATGGGGAAAGGAGGTAGCAACGCCAAAAGTCACGGCTGCAAATCCATGTCTAGCCCCCAATTCGATGTGTTTTTGAGAAATTTTTTGAGATATTTGTTGGGGTGTACAGCCGGCCGACAATCCTGCAATTCCAGCCTGAATGGCAAGCGTTGTGATGTCATTGGCGCGTTGCATCAAAGCAATTTCGGTCGGAGATTTGATGAGTCGGCAGCTTACAGAAACCGGATCCCCACTCACCAATTGAAAATGTTTTCCAGCCTTTTGTAATCCGTTTGAAATGAAAAAACGCGTCTGTTCTTCGATGCCTATTTGGCCTGAATTAACACCTAAATCCGTCAAGGATTTGATGCATAGTTCAAAGGGATTCTCGTCTTCGTGCCATGTGCGAATTTGCTTTCCAATTTTGATTAATTCGAGTAAGCGATCTTCTTCGAAATAGGGGCAAATATAGGTTAATTCACCTTTGGCAGGAATAATCACCAACATTGATCTTTCGCTTGGGTACCAAGAAAGGCCTGTGAAATATTGCATGGAAGTGCCAGCGTCAAGGATTAAGGCAACCATCTGATGCTGTTGGAGTAATTCTTGGGCTTTATGAATACGCATTTTGCGTTCCTCCAGGCTGATGGGAGCAGCATCCCTGATTGAATTTGAGAACAGAGATGTGGAGCTAAGCAAAGTACTCAGGCCAATGGAGCTTTTGATGAAGTCGCGACGTTGAATCATGTAATAGGTTGTTTGAAGCAATTTACTGAATTATTTTTTAGGACGAAAATGTTGTTTCAGGGCATGATTAGTGTCAAAAAATGGGATTATTTAGTATATATTTTGTCATTCGATTCAAATCGCTTTTCGTTCATTTTATTGCTTATTATACGGTATAATGGTCTTTTTGAGCGGTATATTTTGTCATTCGTTTGTTGTGTTTGGCGCGCAATAATTATAAGTGTGACAAAATTCGAAGTCAAAAATGCTTAAATTAATCTGTCAAAGTTTAAAGTCCTGTCCATTGAAAAAAGCAAAAAAAGCCCCCGTAAAGGAATTGAAGTCAAAGGTCATTAAAAGTTCAAGCACACAGGAGCGTGTGATGAATTTGTTGCTGTATTTATTGGAGGCTGAAAAGCCCGTCCCGATGCGAAAATTAGAGGCCTTGTACGGAGGAGGGGAAGATTCAGGAGAAGATAAGCGTCGGACCATTTTTCGTCATTTGGATATTCTGGCAGGCTATGGTTTGGAAATTATTCGGGGGGATAAATATGGGATTAAAAAGAAGGCAGAATATTCGCGGACGTCCTTCAGTCTTCAGGAAAGTCAGGCCTTGTATTTTGCTGCACAGGAGTCGATTTCGGATGTGGAAATGCGTAAATCCATTCAGGATAAATTAATTCAAATCTTTCATTCGAATAAGAAAAGGCAGAACCTTTTGTCGAAAGGAACGATTGATCTGGTCGAATTTTGTGATAAACAGATTAATCAAAGCAAGCGAAAATACCAGATGCGTCTCTTGAATTATGCCAGTGCGAATCAGGGAACGAAGCGAGACCGATTGGTTGTGCCAGTTCATTTTAGTTTAGAAAATTTAGAAATCTATGCCATAGATTTAGAAGATTTGGAGCAGGAAGCTAGGCCAAAGGTCTTTAAATTAGACCGTTGTGAGGGTATTGTGAAATTAAAGGATTTGGCTCCCAAAACCTTGTATGCCAAGACCCACCAATTAGTTCGAGACCCCTTTGGCTATTTAATTTACGATCAGCCTTTATTGCATGTGGAGGCGTATTTTAATTTAAAGGCCATGACGATCTTTTTGCTGCACTTTCCCTATTTAACGGATCATTTTCAGTATTTGGAGGATGAAACAGACAAACCGTTTCGATTGCTTTTGGACATCGTTCGCGTGGAACCGATCATCGGAGTGCTGAGTGTATTATTGAATCATATTCGATTTGAACATTCGGAAGAATTTTTGGGGGCTTGGAAGCAATTCCACAAGGAGCATGTGGAAAGTGGGCTAGCAGATTTGTTTAAGTCTTAAGTTCGAAGTCCAAAGTCTGAAGTCCGAAGTCCAAAGTCCGCGAGGTCAAGCAACAAAAAAGCCCGACATTTCTGTCGAGCTTATCAGAGCCTCCTGTCGGGATCAACGGGGACGCCTAGTTGCGGAATGCAATTCCAACGACCTATGATCGTAAAACAAAAAAGCCCGACAATTCTGTCGAGCTTATCAGAGCCTCCTGTCGGGATCGAACCAACGACCTACTGATTACAAATCAGTTGCTCTACCAGCTGAGCTAAGGAGGCGCATTTCGGTTTACAAAAGTAGTATTATTCTCCTAAATCGCAAAACCGAAGGCTAAAAAAAATTAACTTTTTTTCAATTTTTCTAATTCCTTTTCTGCCGCCGCAATTTTCTTTTCAACCTCCTCGCGCAGTTTATCGCTGTTTTTCGACTTGGCAAAGAACTCTAAGTTGTTGGTTAACACCGCAATATCATGTTCCAGCGCTTGTATTTTTTTACGAGCATCCATCGACGGGGCAGCATCCGTATGCTCTGATTCCGTTTTCAAGGACTTCAATTCAAAGCCCCATGCAGCCAATTGCTCCTTGGGTTGGGTTCTAGCCAAATCAATCAGGGCATTCCAAGTCTTACGGAATGACTCTTGTATGTCTTTCACATTCTTCTTTGGTACAAATCCGATGGCATCCCATGCCGCCTTGACTTCTCCCAAACGTGCTAATAAACTCGCATCCTTCAACATTGCTCCCATTTCAGCCAAAATCGCCTGCTTGGCAACTAAATTCGCATCCATTTCAGCATCTTTGGCTCCCTTCGAAGCGGAACGCTTTAAGTTGAAATAATCATCGCATGCTGCTTTAAACTTCGCATAGATGCTATCTTTTTGCTTCTCTGGTACATGGCCTATTTCTTTCCATTTCTTCTGAAGGTCGATCACCGTTTGTGTAATCTCAGGTGTTTCTGTTCCTACAGCGACGATTCCTTCTACTTGGTCGATTAATTGTTGCTTCGCCGCTAAGTTTGCCTTGCGTTCCGCATCAATCTTACCAAAGAACTCGCTTTTATGCTTGAAGAAAGTTTTTAAATCTGCCCAAAACTGGTGACTTACTTCTTTTCCCCCCTCACGTGGCAAGCCGCCCTTCAGTTTTCCCCATTGTTCCTGCAAGCCTAAAACCGCCTTGGATGCCTGGTTCCATTCGGAAATCGAAGTAGATTGGAAGGTTGCATAACCATGCATCAATCCCGCCAATTCTTTCTTGATCTTTAAATTCTCCTCAAATACAGCTTTATTGGCATCCTGAATCTGACGCTTCTGCTCAAACAACACATCCAAAGACTTCTTTACGCGCTGCCACATCGCTTCATTCTCCTCACGATGCGCGGGTCCAATGTGCTTGTATTCGTTAAATAAGTCCTCTGCCTCCTTTAACAAGACAGGCAAATTGGTCGCCTTCGCTACTGCTTCGGCTAATTTTTCTAATTTGGCCGCAATGATTTCTTTGGCCTGTAAATTCTTCTTACGATCGAGCTCTAGCAATTCAAAGAAGATGGAACGGTTCGAATAAAAACGATCCACTAAGGCATGATAGGATTGCCATAATGTTTGGTTCATTGGACCCTGAACAGCGCCTAAACCTTTCCATTCTTCCTGGATTTTCTTGAATGCCTTAAAACTTGCATTCACATGAGCCGGATCTCCGTTGTCATCTTTGTCAACTAAATCACGCAATTCATTGATTAAACGCGTTTTGCCTTCCAATGCCTTCTCACGTGCCTTTTCTAAATTTTGGAAAAAAGCTTGCTTCTCCGTGCGAATATAAGAGATCAATTGATCCACCGCATGAACGGCTTCATCTTTGAAATCAAATCCCTCATCAGTGCCTTCGTTGGCTGTTTTAAATGCTTCCAAGGCCGCTTGCTTTTCCGCATGCTTCAATTGGCTCCACGCCTCTTTCACTTCTTTGGTTATTTCATCTACTTTTTTGTAGGTGCCTGGGTGGGCATGTTCCGACACGATTTCCTTGATTTTCCCAAAATACGTCAAGAAATTATCTTTCGAAGCGACCGCAAAGTCGAATAGGGGATAGCTTACCTCCTTTTCAGGAGTAGGTGCCACCACTTCTTTGGCAAGCATTTCACTTGTCTCTGCCGCTACCGGTGTAGTTTCTTCCACCTTTGTAGGCTCGATTGCTTCGTTTTCCACTGGATTCTGATCCGTTGTCATGTCGTCGTTGTTTGCGTTTTTAAACTAATTTTTCAAAAATACGCTCCATCGATACCGCATAGCCTAATTTTTCTTTTAAGTCTGCGATAGAAATGCGCTCTTGGCTCATCGTATTGCGATCACGCACCGTTACGGTTTGATCTTCCATGGTTTGGTAATCTACCACCACGCAATACGGCGTTCCAATTAAATCTTGACGGGTATAGCGCTTGCCTATCGCTCCTCCATCGTCATAGGTTGTATTAAAGGCAAATTTTAATTGCTTTGAAATTTCTTGTGCTTTTTCTGCCAAGCCATCTTTTTTCACCAAAGGCAATACCGCAACTTTCGTAGGTGCTAAAGCCGGGTGAATGTTTAGGTAAACCCGTTGTTTTAAGCTTTCGCCCTCACCAGTCGTTTCTTCTGTGTAGGCATTGCATAAGATCGCTAAAAATAAACGATCCGCACCTACCGATGTCTCAACGACATACGGAATGTAGTTTTGGTTTATCTCTGGGTCAAAATACTGTTGTTTCTTCTTGGATAATTCTTGATGCGCCTTTAAATCAAAGTCGGTCCGAGAATGAATTCCTTCCATTTCTTTAAAGCCAAATGGGAACTTATACTCAATATCCACCGCCGCATTCGCATAGTGGGCTAATTTATCATGGTCATGAAATTTCAAGGAATCAGCGGGTAAGCCTATCGCCTGATGAAACTTCATCCGTGTTTCTTTCCACGTATTATACCATTCCATTTCCGTGCCAGGACGTACAAAGAATTGCATTTCCATTTGTTCGAATTCCCGCATGCGGAAAATGAAATTACGGGCTACAATCTCATTACGGAAGGCTTTTCCTATTTGTGCGATACCAAAAGGAACCTTCATGCGACCTGTTTTCTGCACATTTAAGAAATTCACAAAAATACCTTGGGCTGTTTCCGGACGTAAATAAATCAAGGAAGCATCTTCGGAAACCGCACCTACCTGCGTAGAAAACATCAAGTTAAACTGACGCACTTCGGTCCAGTTGGCCGACCCAGAAACGGGGCATTTTATGTTTTGATCAATGATTAATTGGCGAACTGCCTCCAAATCTCCCGCATCCAATCCCTTCGCCATGGCTTGCATCAAGGCTTTTGCCTCATCCGCTTTTCCTTCATCCTCTAAGGCCGCTGCGCGCTCTTCAAGTAAGGTATCTGCCCGGTAACGTTTCTTGGAATCCTTGTTGTCAATCATGGGATCGTTGAACGAATCCACGTGTCCAGAAGCTTTCCAAGTCAAAGGATGCATGAAAATAGATGCATCCAAGCCCACCACATTGTCATTCAACATGGTCATGGCTTTATACCAAACGTTTTTTAAATTATTCTTTAATTCAACTCCATTTTGTCCATAATCATAAACGGCTTGCAATCCATCGTAAATTTCAGAGGAGGGGAATACGAAGCCGTATTCTTTGGCATGTGAAATTATATCCTTAAGTGCTGAGGCGGTATCTTGTTTTTTCTGCTCCATGTAATCATTCAATTAAGCATGCAATTTACCGAAAAGAATGAAAGAGAATAGATTTTTCTTAATTTTGCGAGGTATTTTTTTTCTATGCAGAAAATCCTTTGTATTCGTTTTTCGTCCATCGGGGACATTCTTTTGACAACACCCATTGTGCGTGTGCTCAAAGCGCAATTCCCGCATGCCGAAATTCACATCGCTACCAAGGCTTCTTATGCGCATTTATGGGAAGGAAATCCGAATGTTTCTCAGGTGCATGGATATCACGGGAATCTTTGGAAATTTGCCTCCGAGCTTCGGAATCAAGGTTTTGATAGGGTTTATGACTTACATAAAAACCTCCGTTCGCATTTTTTATGTTTGCTTTTAGGGAAATTTCCGAAGCAGATTAATAAATACACGTCGGAACGAAAAGCATTCGTCCAAACGAAAATCAATGCGTTGCCTGGTCATCTCGTGGATCGGAATTTGCAATCCCTGGGTTTGCAGCCTGATGACCAAGGACTTGATTATTTTATTCCTGCCTCTTCGCAAGTCGATCTTGACGAACGTGGCATTAAATCACCTTTTGTTCTTTTCGCGATCGGAGCTGCACATCAAACGAAGGTCTTGTCTTATCCCAAAATGATCGAACTCATTGATGCCATTCCGCATCAGGTTGTGCTCGTCGGGGATGATTGGGATGAGAAAATCGGCTACCGACTCGCGACATTATTTCCGGAGAAGGTGGTGAATCTATGCCAAAAAACAAGTATTGCGCAGAGTGCGTCATTCATCCAACAAGCATCGATGGTGATCACACATGATTCATCGATGATGCATGTGGCGGCGGCCTTAAAGCATCCCAAATTATTCACCATTTGGGGAAGTACACACCCTGGATTAGGTTTTACACCTTATCACACGCCCTTTACGGCGATTGAAAATACGGCCTTGGCTTGTCGGCCATGTTCGACTCAGGGTTCGAACGTTTGTCCTTTGGGACACTTTAATTGTATGAATTCATTGGATCTTTCGGCCATTAAAACGGCTGCCCAAGCATTATGAAAAATATCAAATTTGCCTTATTGCAATTGACTTGTTCGGAGAATGTGCAAGTAAACCAACAAAAAACGGAGGCGAAAATCCGGGAAGCGGCGGCTCAAGGGGCGCAAGTTATTTGTTTACAAGAGTTATACCAATCCGTGTATTTCTGCCACAAACAGGATGCCGCTTATTTTGATTTAGCTGAAGTCATTCCAGGACCTGGTACCGACAATTTACTAGCCCTTGCCCAGGAATTAAAGCTTGTGATTGTGGCTTCTCTGTTTGAAAAACGCAGTAAAGGGGTATATCATAATACTTGTGCTGTACTGGATCATGCCAAAGGATACCTTGGTAAATACCGTAAGATGCACATTCCTCAAGACGCGGGTTATGAGGAGAAATACTATTTCACGCCGGGTGATTTGGGCTATCAAGTCTTCGATTCGAGTTATGGTAAATTGGGCATTTTAATTTGTTGGGACCAATGGTTCCCCGAAGCAGCTCGACTAACGGCTTTAAAAGGTGCAGAGGTGTTGATTTACCCCACGGCGATTGGTTGGGACAATCTGGAATCCAGCAGTGAAATCAACCGGGAGCAATATCAAGCCTGGCAGACTGTCCAACGGGGCCATGCGGTAGCGAATGAAGTTCCCGTGATTTCCGTGAATCGGGTAGGAGAGGAGAATGGCCAAACCTTTTGGGGTGGTTCCTTCGTGAGCAATGCTTTCGGCCGAGTACTTTACCAGGCTCCTCACAACACGGAAGAAGTTGCTGTGGTTGAAATTGATTTGGATGCCCAGGAGCAATATCGCCGTATTTGGCCGTTTATGCGGGATAGAAGGATCGATTCTTTTGAGGGAATTACCCAAAGATATCTTGACTAGTAAATCATTGAATCCCAAGAATTCATGTTTTCGTGTCGAAAATGGAGAACTTATCACAAATAAAATAACAGGGCGTTCAACCTTTTTATTAGTGTTGCATCTTCTTCACATTGTTAATTAATCAACCATATGAAAAATAATAAAATCGTTTTGCTTAGCCTGTGTTTTCTGCTCACGGCTTTAGGGTATTTCACAGTGCAGGCTTGGCAAAAAGATGGCTCTGATGTGACCAATTTTTCTGGTGAATGGAAAGCTAAGGAGTCGATTGGTTTGGGTGGGAATATTGTTTGTTCCTTTGTAGCTGACGATCGAATAAATGCGAATGTGCTGAAAATTGCGGAAAAGGCTAATTTTTTGACCATAGAAACGAAAAACGATCCTTCAAAAGCTAAATCAGCTCAATTCCAGGAAAAGTTAACTTTCAATGGGCAAGATAACCAATCAAATTCTCGCGAGGGTATCGATAAAAAATACACGGTTAAATTGTCGGCAGATCGAAAAACAATGACCATCCACACAACCATTATCCAAATGGTTGCCACTCCTTATCACGCAAACGTACAGATGAGAGCCATTAGCAACGTGACTGAGGTTTGGCATTTGAGCCATGACGGTAAGTCTATATCCGTTCGTTCAAAAGCCAAATCAAACTTATGGGGTGGTGAGCGAGCTTGGGTAACTGTATTTGAAAAAGTTATTTAGCCGTAATAAACTATAGACTCAATTGGATGGGCGATTGGCTCTGAAACCCCTCCCCGTATTTCACGCCAATCTTATGCCCCATTTCTTGGGCACGAGCTTTGATGAAGTTGAAGTAATCCTCACTAGAAATATACGAAGCAGGTTCGGAGGAATTGGGGTCAAAAAATTGACTCTTGAATGCGCGAATCGCGGCTTCTTTCGTTTCCCAATGTTCCGAAATATCGACCACAAAATCCGGTTTCAAATAACGATCTTGGATGTAATGATATAGGTGTTTCGGTCTCCAGGGAGCTAATCCCGTTTCAATCTTACGTAATCCACTTAAAAAACAAGCATCTATGGCTAATTTGGCCCCCTTTCCATGATCTGGATGACGATCTTCCAGTGCATTAGCTAAGACAATATCCGGTTGGTACTTGCGTATCACCTCAATCAATTTCAATTGGCTTTCGCGATCATTCTTAAAAAAGCCATCAGCTAATTCCAGATTTTCACGGGCATGGATGCCTAAAATCTGTGTAGCCGCCGCTGATTCGGCTAAGCGGATTTCAGCTGTTCCTCGCGTACCTAATTCCCCGCGAGTAAAATCAACTATACCCACTTTTTTGCCTTGTGCTATCGCATTTACAATCGTTCCTGCTACGGCAAGTTCCGCATCATCCGGATGTGCGGCCATTACGAGAATATCTAGTTTCATGAGCTTAGTGAATGCGTAGGCGTCTTCCTGCGCGGATTGTTGAAGACATTTTTAATCCATTTAAACGCGCTAATTTACTTGCGGAAACTCCAGCCCGTTGGGCTATGGAATACAATGAATCCCCCGAACGAACTTTGGTCCAAACTTTTCGTCTGCTGCGAATCTTTTCCCCAGCACTTCCATATTCATTTCGAAGGGATAAAGCGCGGATGTTGAAGGTTTGGGCGGTGATTAATAAATGGTCCGACAAAGGTTCGCCCGTTCCAAAATTATATACTTGATTCGGATTGAAGGGATTTCCTTCATAGCGAGTTTCAAAGTGTAAGTGGGAACCTGTGCTCCGACCGGTATTTCCGCCAAGTCCGATTTCGTCTCCTGCTTTTACAAAAGTGCCCGGCTCTAAACCTTGTTTGGACATATGCCCATATAGGGTTTCCAATCCATTGTAATGGCGTAAAACCATGTATTTTCCATAGCCACCTCCATCGTAATTCACAACCCGTACAATGCCATCGAAGGGCGCAAAGATGGGATAGCCCGTTTCTAAATCTAAGTCGACGCCCGCATGCAAACGACCCCAACGAGGTCCAAATGGACTTGTTTGCTTCACAACGGCTAAAGGAGGGGACCAATTACGTCCGGCAGGTAAATTGTACAATTCCAAATCGACAGGCTCATCAAATTCTTTGGCATTGATGTCATATGGGTCAATGCTTTTGGTATCCCAAATCGAATAATAAGAAGCTACCGAAACAAAATCCTCTGAACCTACCGGGGCATTTTCCTCTTCTATTTCCACCACCAAGGCTTCTCCTTCATCAATAGAAGTTGTATCAAAATTGCTGATACTAGGGTTGATTATTTTCAAAGGCTCATACTTCCGCTCCTGCAATTCTGAACCTTGAATAGCTGTGGCCGTACTTTCGCTCTCTGTCCGAAAGGTCAGTGGAGGTAAATCATCTAAATCGTCCTTTTTCGCCGCTTTATCCTGATACAAGGCAGAACTTGGCTTGGATTCAATTTTGGTATTCTTCTTGAAAAGCTTTTTTTCTTGGGCAAAGCCAGTTATGGTCGATAAGACAAGGCAAAGGACAAGAATGATTTTGCTAAAATTCATACGTTTTTTTTAGTGTAATTGATTGGCCGCCAACCATCTTTCGGCGTCCAAAGCAGCCATACAGCCACTTCCTGCAGCCGTTACGGCTTGTCGGTAAGTCGTGTCCTGCACATCTCCACAAGCAAAAACGCCTGGGATATTCGTCCGCGAACTTCCTTTTTCTGTGATTAGGTATTCCTGCGCATCCATGTCCAATTGGCCTTTAAAGATGCTGGTATTCGGTTGGTGACCGATCGCCACAAAGAAACCCGTTAAGGCAATTTCTTCTGTTGATTGAGTCACATTATTTTTCAAACGGATTCCGGTTACGCCATTCGCATCACCCAAAATTTCTTCTGTTTCTGAATTCCAATGAATCTTGATTTTTGGATTATTTTTTACACGTTCTTGCATGATTGTGGAAGCACGCATTTGGTCCCGGCGAACGATTAAATGTACTTCTGTACATAAATTGGCCAAATAACTTGCCTCTTCTGCTGCTGTATCACCAGCACCCACCACGGCAACGGTTTGATTGCGGTAGAAGAATCCATCACAAACGGCACAAGCTGAAACGCCTAAACCATTGTAAGTCTTTTCGCCTTCCAAGCCCAACCATTTGGCAGAAGCTCCCGTAGCTATAATCACAGCGTCAGCCAAAATTTCCGTGGTATCATCGATCCAAACTTTCTTCGGTTGGCTTGTGAAATCGACCTTTGTCGCCATTCCATAACGTACATCAGTTCCAAAACGCTTCGCTTGATTCTCTAAATCAACCATCATGGCTGGACCGTCAATTCCTTTTGGGTATCCAGGGAAATTGTCAACTTCTGTGGTGGTAGTTAATTGACCGCCCGGTTGGCTTCCTTGGTACATGACAGGCTGCAAACCTGCACGAGAAGCATAAATTGCTGCGGTATATCCCGCTGGACCAGAACCTATAATAAGGCATTTAATGGAATTCGACATAGGTAAAAATTGGAATAAAATGAGTCTGTAAATTTCGCTAAATAAGCTTACAATCGCAAACCTCGAATTTCTCCTTTTTGTTCCTTACATTTGTTAGATAACCTCGGTTTAACGTATGATTGGTAAAAATATTACACATAATCTTACATTTTGGGTTCTGTTGTCTATTCTCATCGGTGTGCTCATTGGCCATTTTAATTCAGAATTAGCGCTCTATCCTCTTTTTGAAAAGAAATTCACCTACCAATTTTTAGGGGCTGAAATTGCTGTGGGCCCGACATTGAGTGAAGTCTTTTCGGGTGTCTTTATCAGCTTAGTAAAATTATTTATCCATCCCATTATTTTCCTGACGATTAGTTTGGGAATTGTCAATATGGGGAATTTGAAAAAGGTCGGTCGAGTTGGTGGAAAGGCCTTGTTGTATTTTGAAGTTGTGACGACTTTAGCTCTCATCATTGGTTTGGGTGTTTCACATCTTTTGACACCCGGTGATGGCGTTATTCGTTCTGAAATTGCCGGTGGTGATATTTCGAAATTCACCCAAAAGGCTGCTTCGTTCAGTTGGATGATCTTTTTAAAGGAAAATTTCACCATTCAAGTCCTCGGGTTTTCCTTGTTTTTCGGATCATTCTTGAATTTTGTTCGAGGAAAGGCACGGATGATTGCCGGTATGCATCAAGCGGAGCATTGGGTTTTCTGGGGATTGAAAAAGGTCATGTATTTAGCTCCTTTAGGTGCATTAGGGGGTATGGCCTATACCATCGGAAAATTTGGGATTCATTCTTTATTGCCGCTTGCCAAGCTGATGTTGTCTGTCTATGCAACGATGGGAATATTCATCTTTGTCGTTTTAGCCATCATCATGCGCAGTTGCGGGGAACGCATTACAACGTTTTTAAATTACATCAAAGAAGAATTATTAATTGTTTTGGGTACTTCATCTTCTGAGGCAGCTCTTCCTTCCTTAATGAAAAAATTGGAACGCATGGGTTGTTCCAAATCGGTGGTCGGCCTAGTCGTTCCAGCGGGTTATTCATTTAATTTGGATGGCACGAGTATTTACCTGTCCATGGCCACGCTTTTTCTGGCACAAGTCTATGGGATTCAATTGAGTTTTGAACAATTATTAACGATCATCGGTGTTTTGATGGTTACTTCCAAAGGCGCTGCCGGCGTAACAGGTAGTGGTTTTGTCGTATTGGCATCTACACTCAGTGCATTGCAAGTGATCCCTTTGGAAGGACTTGCTTTATTATTGGGCGTGGACCGATTTATGTCGGAAGCACGCGCTCTTACGAATTTTATTGGAAATGGAGTTGCCACGATTTGGTTAGCCAAACACGAAGGGGAATTTCAAGAACAAGTAGTTTAATTAATCAATATTTATGTCAACTTCATCCATTTTAAAACAAGACGCCCTTGAATACCACGCAGGTGGGAAACCTGGGAAAATCGAAGTAAAACCAACTAAATCAACTGCGACACAGCGGGATTTATCCCTCGCATATTCACCTGGTGTTGCCGAGCCATGTCTCGAAATTGCAGCGAACATTGAAAAAGTATATGACTATACGGCCAAAGGTAATTTGGTCGGAGTGATTTCAAACGGCACAGCGGTGCTAGGGCTTGGCAACATCGGTCCCGAGGCGAGTAAGCCCGTGATGGAAGGGAAGGGGGTACTTTTTAAGGTATTCTCCGATATCGATGTATTCGATTTAGAGCTTGCCTGTACGGATCCCGACCAGTTTGTAGAAACGGTTGTACATTTAGAACCAACCTTTGGCGGAATTAATTTAGAAGATATTAAAAGCCCAGAATGCTTTGAAATAGAGGATAAGTTGAAGAAGCGTCTCAAAATTCCGATCATGCATGATGATCAACATGGAACGGCGATTATATCTTCGGCCGCCTTGATTAATGCGTTGGAAATCGTAGGAAAGAAAATTGAAGAGGCGCGTTTCGTGATTTCAGGTGCAGGTGCAGCGGCTATATCCTGCGTGAAACTTTACCTGAAATTGGGAGCTCGCATTGAGAATTTCTACATTTTTGATAAAGATGGTTTGGTTTCTAAGGACCGAACAGACTTAAATCCATATGTGGCCCCCTTGGCAGGTCCCGCTGGAAAAGAGATCTCCTTAGCCGAAGCAATGAAGGGTGCGGATGTGTTTCTGGGTTTGTCGGTAGGGAATATTTTAAAACCCGAAATGGTTGCAACCATGGCGGCTCAGCCTATCGTATTTGCCATGGCTAATCCGACTCCTGAGATCGGCTATGAGGAAGCGAAAGCCGTTCGCGATGACCTCATCATGGCCACAGGCCGTTCGGATTTTCCGAATCAGGTGAATAATGTCTTAGGTTTTCCATTTATTTTCCGCGGAGCGCTTGATGTTCGAGCGACCGAAATTAATGATGCCATGAAATTAGCCGCCGCTAAAGCGCTGGCTTGTTTGGCGAAAAAGCCGGTGCCCGATATTGTAAATTTGGCCTATAATGAGAAAAGTTTGAGTTTTGGTCCTGATTATATCATTCCAAAACCCGTTGATCCTCGTTTAATTACGACCGTTTCGATGGCGGTTGCGAAAGCAGCGATGGAATCAGGCGTTGCCACCAAACAAATTACGAATTGGGAGGCTTATGAATTGCAATTGGCCAAACGTTTAGGATTGGATAATCAAGTGATGAAATTTATCTTTAAACGTGCCAAAAGTAAGCCTAAACGAATTCTTTTTGCCGATGCAGAGAATTTGAAGGTATTGAAGGCGGTACGCGAGGTGCTGGATGAAGGGATAGCAATTCCAATTTTATTAGGTTCTCGCGAAAAGATTCAAGCAATTTGCGAGGAAAATCATTTGGATTTAGGGGAGACCGAAATTCTTGATTTTAAACATGCAGAACATGCGAATCTGGTTGCAGAATTTGCCGAGTTATTCTATGAAAAACGGAAACGCAGAGGAGTGACGCGCTGGGAGGCCAACAAACAAGTTCGTAAGAGTAATTATTTCGCAGCGATGATGCTGGAAACCAATCGGGCGGATGGGGTGATTTCAGGCCTAACAAAGAACTACCCCGAATCAATCCGACCAGCCCTGCAGATTATTGGCAAGCAGAAAGGTGTGAAAAAGGTATCGGGTATGTACTTGTTGCTATCGAATAAGGGGCCTTTGTTCTTCTCAGATACAACGGTAAATTTCGAACCGAGTGTGGAAGATATTGTGGAGATTACCGAATTGACAGCAAAAGCTGTGAATCGTTTTAACATCGTTCCTCGGATTGCTTTATTGAGTTATTCAAATTTCGGTTCTGCTGATGGGGAAGATGCCATCAAAATGCGCCAAGCCACACAAATATTGCAAGAGAAACATCCTGATTGGATTATTGAAGGGGAGATGCAAGCGCATTTAGCTTTTGATAAGGAATTGCGCCAACAAAATTATCCATTTGCAGCATTAGGAAACGAAACGGCGAATACCTTAATTTTCCCAAACCTGTCTGCTGCAAATATTGCTTATAACTTATTGAAAGAAGCGGCTGATATTGAATATGTGGGACCTATTTTATTGGGTTTAGGGAAACCAACGCATATTCTACAATTAGGTGCATCCGTCCGGGAAATTGTCAACATGGTCGCCATCGCGGTCGTCGAGGCTCAATCACCTCAATAATTTCTAAGATCCTCGGCACATACGTCGAGGATCTTTTATTTCATCCAATTGGCGCGCAAGTCTAATTGGGCGTTTGTTGGGTTTGGAATCGGCCGAATGGCTTGTCGGCTTGTCTGTTGAATCACAAAATAAGGCGCCTTTAAATGAACGGTTTGATAATTTCCATCTGCTGATTTACGGGCAACATCCCATGCCAAAGTGTCTCCTGGTTGAATGATTTGTAAGATCTTCTGTGTGTTATTTACGAAGTTTTCAATGTCAGTGGGTAATCCATTCAAAGTGACTAATTCATCTTTGGCTTGAATCCCCATCAATTTTCCTAAGGAATTGATGGCTGAGCTCGATTGGATGATGGCCCGTTTAGTTTCCGTATTAATAGACAAGCCCTGTGGATCAAATCCAAGCGTTTTCGTTTCAATTTGTTGGTTTGCATCCCAAACATAACCGAGTTGTTGCAACCAAGCCTCTAATGGTAGTTTTTGTGTCCCAGCAACATAGGAATCGAAAAACTCCTTTAATGCCGGGAGTTTAGTGATTTGGATGATTTTGTCAAATAGCTGCTCATCTTTGAACGATTTAATGGGCCCGAATTCTTTGGATAATGCTTGCAACAACAATTGATTGTTCCATTTACCCTGACTTAATTGCCGCAAGGTTAAATCCAATCCGAAGCCAATCAGAGCCCCTTTTTGATACACATTTGCATATTGATCTTTGTATTTGCCAAGTACCTGCTTGCTCATGCTCGTAAATGCAACATCCTGTTTGAATTGCATTTCCATGGTTTCTTTCTTTTCTTGGATGGTGCGGAAAAATGCATCGGCATCAATTAGCTTGCCTTGTAATTGCATGTGGTGGGCAGCATATTCGGTTAGGCCTTCATATAACCAAAGGTGTTCCGACATTTTGGGATTCATGAAATCGAAATTTCCTATTTCCTCTGAGTGAATGGAAAGGGGCGTGATGATGTGGAAAAATTCATGCGCGCACACATCTCGAATGGTTTGGCCTAATTGTTCGATCGTTCCTTCGGGTAAATAATAAAAGGAGGAATGACTATGTTCTAAGGCCCCATAACTTCCGCCTTTCAAATTGTCAGAAAGCACAATGATAAATGCGTAGCGCTTCACAGGTAATTTTCCTCCCAAATAATTGCGTTGAGCGATTAATAAGGGTCGGATGTTGTCAGCAATTTGTTTCGAGCTAATTGTGTGATTTGGGGAATATACTGACACTAAGATTTGTGTCTCACCAAATTGCATGGTTGTCGTATCCGCTTCACTATACAAAATAGGGGAGTCAACTAAACTTTGGTAAGTAGAACTATTGAAAACATCTTGTGTTCCTTTACCCATATTCAATAGGGATGTCGATCCATATAGATGACTCGGTTTATCAATGACCACTTGTACGGGTAATTTTTCTTGTCCTTCCACGAAACCCAAGAATCCATGGACATTAAAGGCAAGCATCGAATCCACTTGGATATTTGTTCCTGCTGGCTCAAAAATATATTCACCCTTGATGTCGGGACTATCCCAAGTATCATTGACTTCATACGCTATATGGTCTATGCGATTTGCATGTTCGATCTGGTACTGATTCGTGTTTTTTTGTTTAACATGAAGACTTTTTCCGTCTTTGCTGATGGCTTGGAAGTTTTGAATGTAACGGCCAAAATCGTAATTCGAATAAGTTCCAGGTACCTGTTTGGGGAACGAAAAGACAAGGCTGGTATCCTTTTGTTTAGGGAGGAAGACTTGCACCTGCACACGATCGTTTTGAATGTGTTTTAAGTCAACTTGGTAACGAATTTTTTGACCCCAACTCGCCGTAAAGACCAAACATAACAGGCTAATTTTTATAATTAATCGCATCTTTTAGTTCTATTTTTTTGATCAATTGGGTCGGAATGTAAATCATCAAACTGACTAATAACATGGTTCCGAGATTTACCCATAGCCATGTAGGGGCATCCCATTCGATCGGGACGGCCGACATATAGTAATTCTCAGGATCTAATGGGATGAGCTGGTAGGTCGCTTGTAAGTAACAAAATCCAGCAGCAAATACATTGGCAAAGGTTAAACCGCGAAGCAAAATAAAGATTCCATTCCACCAAAATATGCGTCGTATTTGTTGTTGGCTTGCGCCCAAAGCACTTGCCAAACCAATCATGGGAACCCGTTCCATGATAAGTACCCAAAGCGTGGCGATGAGATTAAAGCAGGCAACAAGCATCAATAAACTGATAAAAATAATGATGTTTCTGTCGAGCATATTCATCCAATCATAGAGTGCTGGATATAAGTCTTCGCTCGTTTCTAATTTCCAATCATGCGGCAAAGTCCTTAAAATCGTTTGAGGATTGATCGGTTTTGCGAGGTGAATTTCGTAGGTTCCAATGGAATCCGCGGTCCATTGATTCATTTTTTGGACCCAGCCACGATCCGCAAGGACCATCAATTTATCCATTTCCTCTAGTCCTGTTTCGTAAATTCCGCTGATATGAACTTTGCGAGGTCTTTCGGGTTGGCTTAAAAAATAGAGGATTAAGGATTGATTGAGTTTTACTTTTAGTTGTTTGGCAAGGCTATGGCTGAGTATGATGTCTTGTGGATTTTTTATTTGTGGACTTCCTTCCCGCATGTTTTCCCGAATTTGCTCTTCGGGCATGTCGGAGCCAATACCCTTAATGACGACGCCCGACATGTTTTCTTTTCCTACAATGATTCCCGGTTTTTGTACATGGGCTTGTAGGTGGTCAACGCCAGCGAGGGATCTTATTTGTTTTTCCCAGACAAGATTACGTGTCATGGGGGATTCTGAAAGCGAATGATTTTCCGATATTTGGCTGATGCGTATATTGCCGGAAAAGCTAATCATCTTGTTAAGAATCGCTTTTTTAAAGCCAAAAAGGATGGAAAATGCGATGAGAATAATCCCGGCTCCCAAGGCAATTGTTCCGATACCCACATAGGTCACCGTCTTGGAAAAAGAGGTGTCTTGCGTGCTTCGAATTCGTCTAGCAATAAATAATGGGAAATTCACCGGTTTCTTATTTCTAAATTTTATCGGATATTTGGTCAGTCTAAACCAACGCGCAAAGAAAATGGGATTGCTTCGAAACTACAAACTTATCTTCGTATTGTTTTTTGGCGTGTGCCAAATCGTTTATAGTCAAGCAATTCCTGGTGCATATCAAACGGAAACCTACCTACCTGAATTAAAAGGAAAAAGTGTTGCCTTGGTTGTGAATCATACCTCGATGATCGAGCGCACACATTTGGCAGATAGTTTATTGGCCCTAGGTATTCAAGTTAAACGAATATTTGCGCCTGAACATGGTTTTCGGGGCACAGCTGATGCGGGGGCACATATTGATAATGAAGTAGATTCGAAAACGGGTTTGGCTTTAGTCTCGCTGTATGGCAAGCACAAGAAACCTTCACCAGAAGATTTGCAAGGTATTGATGTCGTGATTTTTGATATACAAGATGTAGGGACTCGTTTTTATACCTATAGTTCGACCTTACTGTATGTGCAAGAGGCCTGTGCGGAAAATAAAGTCAAATTAATCGTCTTAGACCGCCCTAATCCCAATGGGCATTATGTGGATGGGCCCGTATTGGACCCCATTAAATTTGCCTCATTTGTTGGTTTAACAGCTATTCCCATAGTTCATGGATTAACGATGGGTGAATATGCGCGTATGTTGAACGGGGAAGGATGGTTGGCAAAGCACGTCGTTTGTGATTTACGGGTTATTCCGGTTTCTAATTACACGCATCAAACCCCATATCATTTGCCTATCGCACCCTCACCGAATTTACCCAATGATCAGGCAATTGCGCTGTATCCGTCCTTGTGTTTATTCGAGCCCACTATTGTGAGCGTAGGTAGGGGCACGGATAAGCAATTTCAGGTGATTGGGACTCCGAATCCAGCGGCGGGAAAATATACCTTCACACCAATACCTACCCCTGGAGCTATGGATCCTCCTTTGAAGGGACAATTGTGTTATGGGATAGATTTACGACATGTTGCTACGCGTCATCTCGGTTTTAGTTTGGTATATCTACTCGATATGTTTGAAAAAACCGGTCGGCAAGAATCATTCTTCACATCGCCAGCATTCTTTGACAAATTGGCCGGGACTGATAGCCTTCGTTTAGCGATGATAGCAGGGAAATCAGAACAAGAAATCCGAGCATCTTGGCAGCCTGCTTTGAATCAGTATAAAGAAATGCGGAAGCGCTATTTAATTTATCAGGATTAGTTTTCGGTTTTGCCTAGAAATTGCGACCTTTGCCGTTTATTTTTAAGCAAAAGGCTTTATGGCGGAAAAAATTATTATCCTCGACTTTGGTTCTCAAGTGACGCAGTTAATTGCGCGTCGTATTCGTGAGGCACAAGTTTATTGTGAAATCCATCCATTTAATCATATCCCTGAAATCGATGATTCGGTGAAGGGTATTATTTTGTCGGGAAGTCCTTGTTCCGTTCGTGAAGAGGATTCTCCACGCGTTGATTTGAGTCTGTTTGCCAACTTGCCTATTTTGGGTATTTGCTATGGTGCACAATTATTGGCTCACCAAGGCGGAGGCTCCGTTCAGAATTCGGGTCATCGTGAATACGGTCGGGCCCACATGACCAGTGTGAAGGAGAGTCCTTTATTGAAGGGATTATCGGCAACCGGGCAAGTCTGGATGTCGCATGGCGACACGATTATGGAATTGCCAGCTGAATATGAATTAATTGGCTCAACGGAGACAGTTCGTGTGGCGGCATTTGCGCATGTATCCAAACCCATATATGGAATTCAATTTCATCCGGAAGTAACGCACTCGACGGAGGGAAGTATATTGATTCAAAACTTTGTTTTGGGCATTTGTGGCTGTGCACCTACGTGGACTTCGGATTCATTCGTTGATCGTACGGTGGCGGAATTGAAGGCGAAAATCGGTTCAGATAAAGTTGTGTTGGGATTGTCGGGAGGTGTAGATAGTTCAGTGGCTGCGGTCTTATTACACCATGCGATTGGCAAGAATTTATACTGTATTTTCGTAGATAATGGCCTCTTGCGCAAGGACGAATTTGAGCAAGTCTTGGAGTCTTACCATACCTTGGGATTAAATGTCAAAGGTGTAAATTCCAAACAACGTTTCTACGATGCCTTGAAAGGCTTGTCTGATCCGGAATTAAAGCGGAAGGCGATAGGAAAGACTTTTATTGAGGTCTTTGATGAGGAGGCGCATTTAATTGAGGGTGTTTCATGGTTAGGACAAGGAACGATTTACCCAGATAAGATTGAGTCGGTTTCCCTAAAAGGGCCGAGTGCTACCATTAAATCCCATCATAATGTGGGTGGTTTGCCAGATTTTATGAAGTTGAAAATCGTAGAGCCATTAGATGCATTATTTAAAGATGAAGTTCGTTTGGTGGGGAAAACCTTAGGGATTCCACAGGATATTTTAGGTCGGCACCCGTTCCCGGGTCCGGGATTAGGGATTCGTATATTGGGAGATATTACACCCGAGAAAGTGGATATTTTACAAAAAGTGGATGCCATTTTCATCAATGGACTGAAATCGGAAGGTTTGTATGACCAAGTTTGGCAGGCAGGGGCGATTTTATTGCCCGTGCAATCTGTGGGCGTTATGGGGGATGAGCGGACCTATGAGCAAGTAGTTGCTTTGCGCGCTGTTTCCAGTGTGGATGGCATGACGGCCGACTGGTGTCATTTGCCTTATGCGTTTTTAGGTCGCATTTCGAATGATATTATTAATCAAGTGAAAGGAGTCAATCGGGTTGTTTATGACATTTCGTCGAAACCACCAGCAACGATTGAGTGGGAATAAACAAAAATGCCCGAGCAACAGCTCGGGCATTTTTGTTTATTATATTTATATCCCCAGGTTTCAACCTGTGGTATTGGTGCGAAATGATTTCGATCTTTGGCACAAGGAGCCATGACATGGGAGCCCCTAGGCTGAAGCCTAGGGTTATAAAATCTTCCAACGTCCAACGTCTAGCGTCCAACGTCCAACGTCTAGCGTCCAACGTCCAACGTCTAGCGTCCAGCGTCTAGCGTCCAACGTCCAGCGTCTAGCGT
>CAYHOB010000017.1:37899-55873 GCA_964358165.1 uncultured Aquirufa sp. | reverse complement strand
AGCAGATGTCAGTAATCAGTCGCTAGTCGCTAGTCGCTAGTCTGGAGGGATCCAAAAATTCTTCACTCTTCACTCTTAACTCTTAATTCTTAACTCTAACGTCCAAAGTCTACCCATTACACCCCTTGCAAATCCCCTGAATCAATAAATTACTCTCTTGTTTAATGAAATTTTCTGGCAAGATGATTTGCGGAATATGTACCGTTTCTAAACAGGTAGTCTGCCCACATTGGATACACTTAAAATGCACATGATCGTGCTGATGGTGATGTGCTTCCTGATGGCACATGTCTTGACATAATGCATATTTTATGCTCCCTAAGTCATCCAAAACTTTATGCAAAAGGCCACTCGCTAAAAATGATTTTAATGTTCGATAGATGGTTACACGATCAAATTGACTAGCTAAGCTTTGTTCAATATCACCCTGACTCAATGCATAACCCGCCTCATTGAATGTACCAAGTACTGCTTGCCTACAGGCTGTCGACCGCAATCCAAAATTATCCAAATGTAAATGACGATTTGATGCCATACTTATGCCTGCAAATGTTCTGTCTGCAAGGTAACCATATTTCGGTATACCCCATTTTTAATCTTCATTAAGGCATCATGATTTCCTTGCTCCATTATTCGCCCTTCCTCCATCACAATGATTTGATCCGCAGAACGTATCGTCGATAATCGATGGGCAATGATCAAACTGGTTCTATTCTTCATCAACTCTTCTAAAGCAGATTGTACCGACTTTTCGGATTCTGAATCCAAGGCGCTTGTCGCCTCATCTAAAATCAAAAATTTGGGATTACGCAATATCGCTCGTGCAATCGCAATCCGTTGACGCTGACCACCAGATAATTTCACCCCACGCTCTCCCACCATCGTATCCCATTTCTCCGGAAACGATTCAATAAATTCTTTGGCATATGCCTGCTCCGCGGCATGCTCAATTTCTTCGTTACTTGCTCCAGGCTTTCCATAAGCAATGTTCTCCTTGATTGTGCCACCAAATAACAATACTTCCTGTGGAACAAGCGCCAGCATTCTTCTCCACGTACTTATCGTGTATTCTTGAATATCCCGACCGTTTAATTTGATCTGTCCCGCATTGGGTTCATAAAAACGCATCATCAATTGTGCCAAAGTCGATTTCCCCGTTCCCGATGTCCCCACAATGGCAATCTTTTGTCCAGGTTCTATCGTGATCGAAATCCCTTTCAATACTTCAACTGTTGGCCTGCTTGGATAAGTGAAATGAAGGTCCTCTATGCTAATTTTTCCAAATTCAATCGGGTTTGGATTCTCCTCCTTTTTCAAATCAATTTCTGATGGATCCTGCAATATTTCTAAAATACGATCTGATGACCCAATCGTTTTCTGTAGCTGCGCATAAATATCTCCCAATCCTCCTACTGACCCTCCTATAAAGGCCGTATAGAAAATAAAAGTTAATAAATCTGCCAAAATCATGTCTCCTTCTGCTACCAAGGAAGCTCCATACCAAACCACTCCCACAATTCCCCCAAATAAGGCAAATATCACAAAGCTCACAAAGGCGCCTCGCATCGTCGCCGCCTTCAAAGCCGCCTCAATTACACGATTTAAGGAACTTGTGTATCGATTAACCTCATAGAATTCATTTGTGAAGGATTTAACCGCTTGAATGGATTGAAAAGTTTCCTCGACAATGATGTTGGTTGCCGCTAATTCATCTTGCGATTTTTTTGAAATCTTCCGGATGAATTTACCGAAAATAATCGCAGCTATGACAAGAACTGGGAATGTTGCCAACATGAATAGCGTCAACTTCCAAGATAAATAAGTAATTAAGGCGATTCCTCCCACCAAGGTGAATACTTGTCGGAAAAACTCCGCCAACGTAATCGACAACACATCCTGTAATTGTGTAATATCCGAAGTAATTCGACTCATTAATTCTCCCACCCGCCTCTTTTCAAAATGAAAAATAGGCATGGTTATGATTTTCGAATACAAGGTCTGACGAACATCTCGCATCGCCTTTTCGGAAACTTGTGCGAAAGTGTAGATTCTAAAGAAGGAAAGAATTGCCTGTATGATTAATACCAAAAAGAAGAAAATCGTCACCTCGTTGATCTGGTACTTCGATTTTCCTTCAATTACTTTCGTCATTTCCCCAATTAACAACGGGAAACTCATTGTCGTTAAATTGGACAAAAATAGAAACGCCATCCCCAACCCAAATGTCCATTTATATGGAATAACGAATTGGAAGATTTTTAAGGCCTTTTTTAATCCCTGTTTATCTACTTTAATTTTATCCTTAGGTTCAGGTCCTGAACCAAATTTCTCATGTCTTTTTGCCATTGGAATTTATTCTTTTTCCGGCTCTCCGCGGTAGCCCGACTTCAGAAATAACTGATTGTAGTCGGCATCTGTCATTACCTTCGCGAGCGTCATTTTGGGATATTGTTTCCAATATTGGTCAACAATCCGCCAGCCTAACCACCGACCTATCGACCCCGGACAAGCCGGACCAATTTCAGGTGTTTTCGGGCGCTCTCCCAAATATTTATTCTTTGTTTGTTCTTCTTGATTGAACAACAGTTTTTTGTCTATAAAATGTTCCCAGATTTGCTTTTGGAAAGCATTAGTTTCAACTAATTCTTGTGATGTATATCCAAAGAGTAATGAATCCGCCAACTCAGGTAAGATCTTTTTCGTGAAAACAAATCCTTTTCCATACCAAATCATATCACTTAAAAGTGAATGGTCTGCCTCATTTTGTCGATTCACAAAAGCAGAATATTGTAAAATTACCTGTCCAACGAGTGCCTGTGGCTCTAACCGGCGCAATTGATAATCATATACATTAGGTGGCAGATACAAACCTTTTTTACCCATGAAGAAATCTAAACCTATCACAATCAAGGTGTCTGAAACTTGTAAATGCTGAGCTGTGAATTCCCCACCAACGCCACCAAAACCAGAGAATACTGTCCTGATTTTAGGTGTTTTCAAGCCCGGGAATTCTTTCTGAACACGCTCGAAGGCTGATTTCAATTCCTTTTCCAAACGATCTCCGCCGAAATATGTGGAATCTTGACTCTGCTTGTAAAATTTTTGAAGCGATGGGTTTTGGAATAATTGAAATAAATCACGCGCTAAAAATGGGGTCTTTTCTGGAGGACAACTGAAGTATCCAATACCAATCTCCGGATATTTTTTTAATAGGGAATCAATGGCTTCTGCTGATTGAGCCTCAGCAAATGCTCGGTCCAAACGCTGCATGTCCCATTTGATTATAGGCGTACTTTGCTCTTTGTTGGATTTCCCACACTGCCAAAAAAACAAGGCCAAAAAGGCAATCAATAAATGTTTCATTATCCTAAACGAGCTAGTAATTCTTGCAATGATTTGATCTTATTCTCCGCATCTGAAAGTTTTTGACGTTCACGTTCTACCAAATCTGCCTTTGCATTTTGAACGAATTTTTCATTCGCTAATTTTGCTTCGACTGATTTTTTAAAGCCTAAAAGGTAGGATAATTCTTTTTCAGATTCAGCTTTCAAAACCGCCGGATCTTCGTCATTTGCCATCGGTACAAAGAATTGATCCGACTTTACAACAAAGGTTTGTGCATCCACTATCGGTTCAGAAATAAAGCTTATGGATTCTAAATTGGCTAGTTTTTGCATGATCGCTTCTACGGATGCATAGGCTCCCGGATCATCGGATTTAATGCAAAGTGGCAAAGCTAACTTGGGTGACAATTGCTTCGAATTACGAATCTCGCGCACCTTCGTGACTACTTCAAACATCGCATCAAACTGAGCAATCACCGCTTCGTTCACTGGCCCAGCTTTTGGAAAGTCTGCCTTACAGATCGTTGCATTCGCCGCACGTGTATCAATCGCCTGCCAAATTTCTTCTGTAATAAATGGCATATACGGGTGCATTAATCGCATCAAGGAATCGAATAATCCCAATGCCGCATCCAAGGTATCCGCATGAATTGGGCTTTGATAAGCTGGTTTAATGATTTCTAGGTACTTTCCGCAGAAATCATCCCAAACTAAATTATAAATACTTAATAGGGCATCCGAAATTCGGAATTTGGCGAAATGATCTTGAACATCCGCAATGGTTTGATTTAATTTGGATTCAAACCATGCGGTCGCCAATACATGCTCGGGCAATGAAGCACCAGGAACGACTTCAAGTCCTCTTAATAAACGGAATGCATTCCAAATCTTATTGGAGAAATTACGCCCTTGTTCGCATAATTTATCATCGAACAATAAGTCATTTCCTGCTGGTGCAGAAAACAATAGTCCCGACCGTACACCATCTGCACCGAAACGTTCAATCAATTCCAAAGGATCTGGTGAGTTTCCTAGGGATTTGGACATTTTACGCCCTTGTTTATCGCGCACAATTCCCGTTAAATATACATTCTTAAATGGCAATTCATCTCGCCATTCATAGCCCGCCATGATCATTCGTGCCACCCAAAAGAACAGAATATCAGGTCCTGTGACTAAATCGTTCGTAGGATAGTAGTAATTAATTTCTTCATTATCTGGATTTTCAATGCCGTCAAAAACTGAAATGGGCCATAACCAAGAAGAGAACCAGGTATCCAAAACATCTGGGTCCTGGGTTAAGTCATCTTCCACCAAAGCAAATAAATGGTATTTATCACGCGCAATACGTAAGGCTTCTTGCTTGTCTTTTGCTACAATAACCGTACCATCTTCCATATAGAAGGCAGGGATTTGTTGCCCCCACCACAGTTGACGGGAAATACACCAATCGCGAACATTCTCCATCCAAGAACGATAGGTGTTCTTAAACTTCGCTGGATGTAATTGAATCGTGTCGTTCATGACATTGTCTAAAGCGGGCTTTGCCAACTCCTCCATTTTCATGAACCACTGTAGGGATAATTTGGGTTCGATCACCGCCCCCGTTCTTTCGGAGGTACCAACCGTTGATTTATATTCGTCTGTTTTAACTAAAAACCCTTCCTCGGTTAATTGCTTCACGATGCGTTTACGTGCTTCGAAACGATCTACACCCACGAAAAGCACCGCCTTTTCATTTAAGGTTCCGTCATCATTTAAGATGTCAATCACCGGTAATTTGTGTTTTAATCCTAATTCGTAGTCATTTAAATCATGCGCTGGAGTAACTTTCAAGCAGCCCGTACCGAAATCCAGGGTTACATATTCATCCGGAATGATGCTGATTTCACGATCAATTAACGGTATGCGCACCTTTTTGCCATGTAAATGAACATAGCGCTCATCCGCAGGATTAACGCAGATAGCAGCATCCGCCATAATCGTTTCTGGTCGGGTGGTTGCAATCGTTACAAATCCTGAACCATCTACGAGCGGATATTGGATATGATATAATTTGGCCTGAACGTCTTTGTAGATAACCTCTTCGTCTGAAAGAGCAGTTTTGCCTTGAGGATCCCAGTTGACCATTCTTACCCCCCGATAGATCAAACCCTTGTTGTATAAACGAACAAAGGTATCAATCACCGCTTGATACAAGGATGGCTCCATCGTGAATCGAGTACGATCCCAATCACATGATGCGCCGAGTTTCTTTAATTGGTCTAGAATAATTCCGCCATATTTGTCCTTCCATTCGAAGGCATGTTTTAGGAATTCTTCACGAGTAATGTCTTTTTTCTCAATGCCTTTTTCTTTCAACATCGCTACGACTTTCGCTTCGGTGGCAATGGAAGCATGGTCGGTTCCTGGGACCCAACAAGCCTCTTTGCCTTCCATACGCGCCTTGCGAATCAACACATCTTGAATCGTGTTGTTGAGCATGTGACCCATGTGCAATACGCCCGTTACATTGGGTGGAGGAATGACAATTGAATAGGCCTCCTTGTTTGGGTTTGGTTTTGATGCAAAGACTTTTTGCTCTAACCAATAGGCGTACCATTTTTGTTCAATTTCCTGCGGGGCGTAATTCTTATCAATCATAAAAGCGTATGAGTATTTATAGCCTACAAAGATAATTGATTTCAACTAAAGGAGGGGGAGGATTTTTAAAACAATTCCATGTAATTTTGGTTAAAATGCAAATTGAAAAGGATGGGAATTTTACTTTGGCTAGGGACGTTTTTGGGGATGGAAGCGGTAGCATGGTTTACGCACAAATACATTATGCATGGATTCATGTGGAGCTGGCACGAATCCCACCATGTGCATCATAAAAATGTGTTTGAAAAAAACGATCTTTTTTCAGTTATTTTCGGTGTTTCATCTACGGCAACGATTGTCATAGGAGCCGAAATGCCCGAATATTGGCCCTTGTTCTATATGGGTTTAGGAATTACGACCTATGGACTATTTTATTTCGTGTTTCACGATGTTATCGTGCACCGTCGGATAAAAATCAAATACAAGGCAGGTTCCTCATACATGAAGCGCATTATGAAAGCACATTATGTTCACCATGAGGTACATACAAAAAAAGGCGCAGAGGCTTTTGGTTTCCTCTACGCCCCTAAAAAATATCAATAGATCTATTGAACAAATCCTACGCCAACAGTCGAGTTAGAGAATTCATCGATTAAAATAAAAGCTCCATTCGCTGGATTGTTTGCATAAACATCCGCGCTAATGGGTTGTGCGGTGCGCAAAGCTATCCGACCGATTTCATTCAGTTTCAAGGAATCTACTCCTTCCGTAGAAGTTTGAGCAACGACATCTAGGCGTTCGGTGATTTGAGATATCTTGGCCTTTGTGATGTTGATGCCATGTTGCAGTAAATAAGTTTTTCCAGGTGTAAGGGCTTGGTGATCGAGCCAGCAAACCTGTGCCGAGAAATCTTTTAGCTGGGGAGCCGATGCTTCATTTGCTAAAACAATTGTATTTCCTCGTGAGATGTCGATGTCGGTCGACAAAGTAATCACCACGGAATCTCCAGCTTTGGCCTCAGTTAATTTCGTTTCGAATTTTTCAATCGTTGCGATGCGGCTTTCTTGTCCAGTTGGCAAGACACGAATCGAATCCCCAATCTTAAACGTACCTGAACTAATTTTACCAGCATAGCCACGGAAATCATGGTAAGCTTCCGTCATTGGTCGAACGACAAATTGTACGGGGAAACGTGCAGGTGCATGTGCCAAAGTCTCCGCATATTCAAATGCTTCGAGCTCGCCTAGTAAAGTGTTTCCAGCAAACCAAGGCATTTGGTCCGCTTTTGAGGTGATATTTTGTCCGTACAAGGATGAGATTGGTAAGAAACTAACCGCTTGTCCTTTAAAAGTTGTTTGGGAAACGAGTTCCGCTAAGCTCGATTTAATGGCTTCAAACGTCGATTCTTGGTATTGAACCAAGTCCATCTTGTTGACACATATAATCACCTTTGGAATGCGAAGCATGGCGGCAATGGACAAGTGTCGTGCGGTTTGTTCCACAATTCCTTGTCGGGCATCCACCAAAATCAAAGAGACCTTGGCATTCGATGCTCCCGTTACCATGTTTCGTGTATACTCCACGTGTCCCGGCGTGTCCGCAATGATGTATTTACGGCTTGGCGTAGAGAAATAAATGTGTGCGACATCGATGGTGATTCCTTGTTCGCGTTCAGCGATGAGGCCATCTGTCAACAAGGATAGATCCAAGAAATCTAATCCTTTTCGTTTCGAAGCGGTTTCAAGTGCTTCGATTTTATCTTTTGTAATTGAATTTGTTTCGTATAATAAGCGACCGATCAAGGTGCTTTTTCCGTCATCTACGGATCCGGCGGTTGCTATGCGTAATATATCCATTGTCTTTTTTCGCTTGATTAAAAATACCCTTGTTGTTTCCGTTTTTCCATGGCTGCCTCGGAACGTTTATCGTCGATTCGAGCACCTCGTTCTGAAATTTCTGCCGAAAGAATTTCTTCGATGATGACATCTATTTCTACCGCATCAGAAGCGACAGCTGCGGTACAAGTCATGTCTCCGACTGTCCTGAATCTCACTGTTGCTTCAAATGGAATCTCATCAGCTTCTTTGTTCAAGTGTTCTGAATCTGCCCAAAGCATGCCATCGCGTTCAATCACTTGGCGTTTATGGGAGAAATAGATCGATGGTATTTCCATGTTTTCTTCCTTGATGTAATTCCAAACGTCCAATTCAGTCCAATTGGAGATAGGGAATACACGGACATTTTCACCGACCGCAATGCGGCCGTTCAACATGTCAAATAACTCGGGGCGTTGGCGTTTGGCATCCCATTGACCGAAGTCGTCCCGAACGGAGAAGATACGTTCTTTGGCACGGGCTTTTTCTTCGTCTCTTCGAGCGCCACCAATACAAGCATCGAATTTAAATTCTTCAATCGTATCTAATAATGTGACCGTTTGCAACACATTTCGTGATGCATATTTACCCGATTCCTCCTTCGCTTTTCCTTGATCAATTGAATCTTGTACATAACGAACAATCAGTTCAGCACCTGTTTCTTTGGCTAACCAATCCCTAAATTCAATGGTTTCGGGGAAGTTATGCCCCGTATCGATATGCACGAGAGGAAAAGGGATTTTTCCCGGAAAGAAGGCTTTTTGAGCCAAACGGACCAAGGTAATGGAATCTTTTCCACCAGAAAATAACAAGGCGGGGCGCTCAAATTGTGCTGCCACCTCGCGCATGATGTAAATGGATTCATCCTCCAACTGGCGAGGAAACTGTCCGATTTTATCGTTTAACTTATTCATATTTAACAATTAGGCGTGTAAACCGCATTCTTTTTGTGAATTTTCCCACCACCATCTTCCTGCTCGTGGATGTTCCCCTTCTGCAATAGCGCGTGTACACGGTGCGCAACCGATGGAAATAAAACCTTTCTTGTGAAGCGGGTTTTGTGGAATCTTATATTCAGCTAGGTATTTTTCTAATTTTTCAAAAGACCAGTCAATCAAGGGATTGATCTTGTATAAATTCTTTTGTGCATCCCATTCAATCATAGGCATGTCGGCACGGTTTTCCGATTGCTCTGCCCGAAGTCCAGTGATCCAAACATCAGCTCCTTGCAAAGCACGATTCAGGGGTTCGATTTTTCGGATAAAACAACATTCTTTTCTGTTTTCCACAGACGTATAAAAGGAATTGAAACCCTTTGTCTCAACCAGCGCTTCTACGGTAGATGTTTGAGGGAAATAGGTTTTTAAATTGAAGCCTAATTTCTTTACCGTCAAATCAATCAATTCATAAGACTCCTGAAATTGCCGGCCTGTATCCAAAGTAAAGATTTCGATATTCAATTTTTGAGTGGCAATCGCATGCGTGATCGCTTGATCTTCTTGCCCAAATGAAGTAGAAAAGACGATTTTTTTACCCGCAAAATGCGATGCAATCTGTTGCATGCGCTCAGGTAAAGCTAGTTTTTCAAGGGATTTTTCGAGATTTTCTGGAATCATTTGACTGAAATTTTCACAAAGATATACAAAGTCTATTGAATTGCTATACTAAGCGAAAAAATAAACGCAATTGTTTGAAAACTTTTATAAATTGAATTGAGTTTAGAAAGTATGCGTACAGGGAACGAAATCATATTGGATCAGGCTGCTGAAAATGAAGCAGAAATGTATTTGGATTTAAGAAATCTAAAAAATTTGGTGCGACATGGGGAAGGCCAGCGGCTGGAGTTTAAGATGAAGGTCAAATTTCCTGAGAAAATTATCAAAGAATTGGTTGCCTTTGCAAATTCAGAGGGGGGACATTTATTTGTTGGAGTCGCAGATGATGGGCAAATTGAGGGATCCAAATTTGTAGATGAAGATCAATTTCTGTTGGAAAAAGCAATTTCAAATTACTGTTACCCTGCTTTTACCTACCATGTTTACCGCATTCCGCTTGAAAACGGTCGGGCAGTTCTTGTGTATCATGTTTTTGAGAGTATCGATAAACCCCATTTTGTTCAATTGGAGACAGATCCTAATCCTGTTTGTTATGTCCGCGTGAAGGATCGAACGATCAAAGCGAGTAAGGAGCTGAAACAAATTCTACGAAGGGAAAATGAGGAAGGCTTATCTTTTGCTTATGGCGATGCTGAACGTTGGTTAATGGAATATTTGCGTTCTCATGAGCGGATTAGCTTATCTGAATTTGCTTTGCAAGGTCAATTGCCAACATGGTTGGCATCTCGTAAATTGGTGTTACTTGTGTTAAGTAGGGTCTTAAAAATAGAACCTGGAGAAAATCAAGATTATTATTCATTTCGATGAAAAAATGGATTTTTTTACTCGCCATCATTCCATTCGCCTGCTCTAAAGTGGCGAACGATCCAGGAATTAGCCTTGCCCCTCAATCGACGACGCCTTCCTCATTCGATCTTATACAAGATAAACTCTTGACGCCAAGTTGTGCCAGTTCAGGATGTCATTTTTCAACAAAGGATGCGAGTTTTGCGCAACATGGCTTGGTGCTAACGAAGGGGAGTTCTTATGCCAACCTAGTAGGTGTTGCATCCTTAAATCCTGTTGCGTTGAAGAATTCGGTCATTCGGGTACGAAAATTTGCCTCAGGGGAAAGTTTGTTCTTTCATAAACTGAATTGGGATTTAAGTCATCATGGATTAGTCAGTTATGGCGCACCGATGCCTTTAGGAGGTAAACCCATTACGAAAGGGCAATTAGCCCTTGTACAGAAATGGATTGATGCTGGTGCTCCAGCGACGGGAGAAGTTGTGGATGCCCAAGTGCTCGACGATACGAGTCCGAGTTTTGTTGAGGAGACTAATTTTGCTCCATTAGCAAACCCGGCAGAGGAAGGACTAGCTGGGATACAATTAAAAGTTGATCGTTTTGTCATTCCGCCCAATTTTGAACGAGAGTTATTTGTTCGTCGGTCATTGAATAACGAAGCCCCCATCTATATTTCTCGAATAAAATTAAAATCAAGGACCAATAGTCACCACATGGTCTTGTATGATTTTAGGTCCAAAACCGTATTGCCTAACATCGACGAAATTCGAGATTTAAGAAATTTAGACAACTCTTTAAATATTGCTACTGTCATTCAGATGTCCAATCACGTTTTTTTGGGTGGAGGAACGGATCCTAATTCGGATTACAGTTTTCCGGCGGGGATGGCATTGCAGTTGCCCATTAATGCCTCGATCGATTTGAATCCGCATTACTTTAATAAGAATGCGGACAATTTATATGGGGAGAATTATGTGAATTTATACACTGTCCCGGCTGATCAAGTTAAGAAGATCGTCAAAATGATAGACTTTAATGTAACAAGTTTTAGTTTGCCAGCGAATCAAAAAACGATTATCACACGGGATTTTAAATTTGATAAGGCCGTTGCAATTGTTTCATTGACATCTCATTTTCATGCCCGAGGCAAATTGTTTCAAATAAAAATTAAAGGGGGTGCACGTGATGGAGAGATCGTCTACGAAAATGCGGATTGGGCACATCCTAAGGTAATTAATTATGACTCCCCGATTTTGCTGTCGGCAGGTGAAGGCTTAACCTCAGTTGCCACCTATATAAACGATACGACAAAAGAGATAGGTTTTGGGCTTACTTCTGAAGACGAAATGGATATCATATTTGGCTATTATTTTGATCGTTAATACGCAAGGATTCAGGCTTTTGTTGAAAAGTTCTTGAAAGCTATTTGATATATAAAACATTGAATTATATTTGCCTCCACTTCTTGAAATATTTCAAGAAATCACACCAAAATAGTACAAAATTCTGCAAATTTTGCACTCTAACTATAAACGATTCTGCTTGGATAGATTTTACTCCCCTAGGTTATAATGGAACACAAACACAAGAATAAAATGACAGCTGCCGGTCTTTTGGTAGCTATGGGTATTATCTACGGGGATATCGGAACTTCTCCGCTTTACGTAATGCAGGCTATCATTGGCGATAATCCCATAAATGAATTAACCGTTTTAGGAGGGCTGTCCTGTATTTTCTGGACGTTGACGCTTCAAACAACACTGAAGTACGTTATTTTAATTTTACGAGCTGATAATAAGGGTGAAGGAGGAATCTTTGCCCTTTTTGCATTAGTTCGTCGGCATGCCAAATGGCTAACTCTTCCTGCAATTATCGGGGGAGCGACCTTATTAGCCGATGGAATCATTACGCCTCCTATTTCAGTTTCCTCTGCTGTGGAAGGTTTAAAGATGTTACATCATGCGGATGGCCGACCGTTTGTTACGGATACGGTGCCATTGGTCATAATGATTTTGACAGGCCTGTTCTTATTCCAAATCATGGGAACTAAGGTTGTAGGTAAGTTATTTGGGCCTATTATGTTGGCCTGGTTTTCCATGCTTGCATTGACGGGAATATTGGGAATCGAAAACGATTGGACTATTTTACGGGCTTTAAACCCAACGTATGCATGGGATTTGTTAACAACACATCAGGCAGGAACAGCGGGATTTTGGAGTTTAGGAGCCGTATTCCTTTGTACGACGGGTGCTGAAGCTTTGTATTCAGATTTAGGACATTGTGGCCGGGAAAATATTCGAGTTTCTTGGATGTTTGTAAAAGTTGCTTTGTTGCTTCAATATTTTGGTCAAGGAGCCTGGTTACTTTCTCAAAATGGTACTTTATTAGGCGTTCAAAAACCCATTTTCGAATTATTGAAATCGGAATTAGGCGTTCAATTCCTGTTTTCTGGGATTGTGCTCGCAACTTTAGCGGCAGTCATCGCCTCGCAGGCCTTGATTTCAGGTTCGTTTACCTTGATTTCAGAAGCTATCCGTTTGAACTTTTGGCCACGCGTTCGTTTGATTTATCCGTCCGATCAAAAAGGGCAATTATACGTTCCTTCGATCAATTTATTACTTTGGATGGGTTGTGTTGGTGTCGTTTTGTGGTTCCGCGAATCTGCTAATATGGAAGCCGCTTATGGCTTAGCCATTACGATGACTATGTTGATGACGACTTCGCTCATGGCCTATTACCTGCACATCAAGAAAATTGATATGTGGTGGATCTTGTTGTTCTTAGTCGTTTATGTCTCGTTGGAAGGTGCGTTTTTAGTGGCCAACTTGCAGAAATTCTGGCATGGAGGTTATGTTTCTTTATTTATTGCGGGCGTCATTATATTCATTATGTGGGTGTGGTTCCGCTCGACACGTATCAAAAAGAAATTAACCGAGTACGAGAAATTATCAGATTACATCGAGCCATTGAAGGAATTGAGTAAGGATGAAACCATTCCGAAATACGCAACCCATTTGGTCTTTATGTCAAATGCTGCGCGTGTGACGGATATTGAATCGAAAATCATTTATTCCATTTTTCAACGCCGTCCAAAGAAGGCCGATATCTATTGGTTTGTACACGTAGATACCATGGATGATCCCTATACAATGGATTATAAGGTTACCGTGATTGAACCGGATGATATTATCAAAGTGAATTTCAAGTTGGGTTTCCGCGTGGAGCAACGAATCAACTTATATTTTCGCAAGGTAGTGGAAGAAATGGTCGCACGTGGCGAAGTAGATATCACCTCGCGTTATAAATCGTTGAATGAGCAAAATGTGATTGGTGATTTCCGTTTCGTAGTCTTGGAGAAATTCTTGTCTTTTGACAATGAAATGCCCTTGTTGGACCGATTGGTTATGAAGGCATATTTCTTTGTGAAACAATTTACACATTCGGAAGACAAGTATTTTGGCCTTGATAGTGATGCGGTGAAATTGGAAAAAGTACCTTTAATTATCAAACCGATTACGAAGTGTAATCTGAAACGAATCGACTAATATGGCTACGATATTTACCAAAATAGTGAATCGTGAGATTCCGTGTCACTTAATCGCTGAAGACGATCGGTTTATGGCATTCTTGGATGTCATGCCACTTGTGGAAGGCCATGTATTAGTGATTCCGAAACTGGAAGTCGATTATATTTTTGATTTGGAACCGGAATTATTGGGTGATTTGATGAAGTTTGCCCAAAAAATTGCCCCAGCAATCAAAAAAGCTATACCATGTAAGCGTGTGGGTATTGCGGTCATTGGATTGGAAGTTCCACATGCGCATGTGCATTTAGTGCCAATGAATCGAATGTTGGACATTAATTTTTCACAAGAAAAATTAAAACCCTCACCAGAATCTTTGGCAGCAACTGCAGCAGAAATTCGGGCTTTTTTACTTTAAGAAGCCCTTGAGTTTATTCATTTCCGCTTGTGGATTCGCCTTCTGATAGACGATGTTGTAAACAGCTTCGATGATTGGAAGGTGAATATCATGTTGACGGGAAATCGAATAAATACTGCGAACAGCATAATAACCCTCAGCGATCATGTTCATTTCGATTTGAGCAGATTTTACGGAATATCCCCGACCAATCATATTTCCAAAGGTTCGATTTCGAGAGAATTGAGAGTAGGCCGTCACAAGCAAATCGCCTAGGTACCCGGAACTATTTAAATCGCGATTCGTCTCGGGATAGACTGCATCTAGGAATATTTTAATTTCCTGCATTGCATTGCTGACCAATACCGCCTGGAAGTTGTCCCCAAATCCCAATCCCCGCGTAATTCCACAGGCAATTGCAATGATATTTTTGATAACGGCACAATACTCCACACCATATAAGTCTTCAATGGAATGAGCTTGTAAGAAGCGGCTATTAAGTAAGTTGGAGAACGATTGCGCGACTTCTAAAGATGGCGAAGCAATGGTCAAATAGGATTGTTTTTCTAATGCCACTTCTTCCGCATGACAAGGCCCCGCAATGACGCATGTCTGGCTGATCGAGACATTGAATGCCTTCTCCATCCAGTCGGTGACTAACAAATTTTCCTCAGGAATCATTCCTTTGATCGCAGAAACGATTTTCTTCCCCTCGAAATGCTTTCGATTCAAATCTTTTAATGTCTCGGGAATAAACGCCGCGGGAACTGCAAGAATAATGTATTCAACGCCTGAAAGGGCCTCTGACATCTTACTATACGTCTTAACTTTCCGAGGATTGATGGCCACATCCGTCAGGTAACTCGGATTGTGGTTGTATTTGCGAATAAAGTCAACGTCTGATTTTCTACGAATCCACCATTTGATTTTTACCTGATTTTCCGATAAAATTTTAACGAGTGCTGTCGCCCAACTTCCTCCGCCAATCACCGCAACCTGTGTTGGAATCTTCTTTTTTAATTCTTCTAATTGACTCATAGCGTAAAATTACCTATTAAATTAAAAATTAGCGGAAACAATCAGAAATTTTGCCAAATTTGTTTTTGCAAGTGATAATCTCCTGCACAAATTTAAACCTATGAAAAAACTATTTGTTATCCTATTACTAGGAGCTAGCTTTTTTGGCTTTGCTCAAAAAAACAATCAAGCGCTTCCGGAGCATCCTCGCCCCGATTTAATGCGAAGTCAATGGTTGAATTTGAATGGATCCTGGGATTTTACTTTCGATTCTACTTTTGCTATTCCTACACAATTTGCACATAAAATACAGGTCCCTTTTCCTTGGGGTTCCAAACTTTCCGGTGTGAAAGACGATGCGGATGTTGCCTGGTATCATAGAACTTTCCAGGTGCCTGCCAACTGGGGTGCAAAGCGAATATTCTTGAATATTGGGGCTTCAGATTGGCATACCTCCGTTTATGTGAATGGCCAAAAAGTAGGAGAGCACAAAGGGGGGTATACTCCTTTTGATTTTGATGTTACCTCTTTTTTAAAACCTGGACAGGCACAGCGCGTGGATATTCGTGTGGATGACAAGCGTCGTATGTTTACCTTATACGGGAAACAAGGCTATGGAAATGCACGTGGCCTATGGCAGACGGTTTATTTGGATGCACGAGGTTCCGATTTTATTGATCATTATGCAGTCTATCCTGACATTGATAAGGGAAGCGTTTTGATTAAAGCGTTTTTGGGAGGACCAGCCTCTCAAGATGGCAAATTGCATCTTAAGCTTTCGAACGGGCAATTAGCCTCTATTTCAGTCCAGAAAGGTAGCTCTGCCGCTGAGCTTAATTTGGCATTGAATAAGCCGCATTTATGGTCTTTAGAGGATCCTTTTCTATATGATTTGAGTTTACGGTTGGGTGCTGATGAGGTGCATGGGTATTTTGGCATGCGCAAGATTTCCGTTACCCAACTGCCTGGATCCAAGATTCCATACATCGCATTGAATAATAAACCGGTGTATGTTCAATTAGCTTTAGACCAAAGTTATCATCCGGATGGTTTCTACACGTTTCCTTCGGATGCCTTCATGAAGGATGAAATTATACGAAGTAAGCGCATTGGTTTAAATGGAATTCGTACGCATATCAAAGTCGATATCCCACGTAAATTGTATTGGGCTGACAAATTGGGCTTATTGGTCATGTCAGATGTGCCAAATTCTTGGGGGGAGCCAGATGCTGATATGCAACAAGAAACTGAATATACGCTGAGGGAGATGTTGAAACGCGATTTTAATCATCCAGCGATTTTCTCTTGGATTACGTTTAATGAGACATGGGGATTATTTACACATGTAGATAAGAAGGCTATTTATACACCTGAAACTCAAAAATGGGTTGCCTCTGTGTATCGTTTGGCCAAATCTTTGGATCCAACAAGGCTCGTTGAGGATAATTCTGTCTGCTGCGGTCGGGGACATACGGAAACCGACATTCATTCTTGGCATGCTTATCAGGCGGGTTATGAGTGGGATAAATTGATGGATGATCAGTCCAAAAACTTGTTCCCCGGTAGTCAATGGAATTTTGAAAAAGGCTATGTGCAGGGTTCTCAACCGATGATTAATTCGGAATTTGGCAATGTGTGGGGTTATCAAGGAAGTACGGGAGATGTGGATTATACCTTTGATTATCACAAGGCAATGAACTCATTTCGTAATCACCCTAAAATGGCTGGTTGGTTGTACACGGAGCACCACGATGTGATTAATGAGTGGAATGGCTATTATAAATTTGACCGCACGGAGAAGGAAACAGGTTTAGGGGCAATTGTTCCGGGCATGACACTGAAGGATTTACATGGCCCCTTTTATCTATCGACAGGTCAGGAAATTACATGGGCTGGGAAAGCTGGCCAAACCGTGAAAATTCCTTTGCATGTATCAACGATGACAGATTTGTCAGGGTCCTTACGCTTGAAAATTACATTTGCTGGCATCACGGCTTGGGGTGAAAAACAAACGCATTGGACAAAAGAATTGCCCTTGCAGTTTAAGCCTTGGGATGTAAAAGCCTTGGATTCCTTAAATGTTGTTTTGCCCAAAGATAAGTCGGTGAATACGTTGACTTTCACCCTTACGGACGCCAAAGGCAACGTGGTTCATCGGAATTTTGGTCATATCATTGTGGAGGAAGGAAATACACAGCCTTCTAATATGCAGCTTCAATTAATTTCAGTTCCTGTAGAGCGTTTTAGCACTGCTCAATTCACGGAGAAACAATGGTCAGGCGTTTTGGGTCATAAGGTCAATGGGGCAGGAGCTGGTTATTTTGAATATGAATTCCCTATTGCCGGATCTGATATCGCCGAGGTACGTTTCATGGTGGAGGCGTCTTCCAAACCTATTTTGGGGAAAGATCGTTCCGATGCAGGCAAAATGGATGGGGATTATATGCTTGGGAAGGGAACCTTCGATCCTGGCGTAAATCCAAATGCCTATCCTCAGACGGATGTTTATGCATCTCCGGCTAATCTACGTGTTTCGGTGAATGGAATGCCTGTTGCTGAGTCGATTTTAGCGGATGATCCTGCTGATCACCAAGGAATTCTTTCGTGGCATTACCAAGCTCGAAATAATAAACTGGATGAGGCGGGAACCTATGGGTATTTAGTTCAGGGTGTGATTCCACCAGCCGCCTGGCAAGCTGCCGTAAAAGCGGGGAAATTGGTGATTCGTTTTGAATCTACACGTGGGGGTTTAGCCTTGTATGGGGATCAATCTGGCCGCTATGTTACGGATCCGAGTATCTTGATTTTACGAAAGTAAATTATCAATTTCTTG
>CAYHOB010000017.1:0-37799 GCA_964358165.1 uncultured Aquirufa sp. | reverse complement strand
AACTTTTTTCCTACTACCTTTGCCAAACCTTGGAGGATTGGCAAAGGTAAGGGGGACTATACGTTAAATTGTTTTAAATGATGGTCTATGTGCTTGTATAGCAGATTATTCCATTCGTTTGCACGAAGCTTTCCTAAACTAAGTGAGGGTGTATTCTCGAGTTTTTCAGCCCCCATTTCTTGAATGGTTTTCACTAAATTCTTCAATCTTTCCTTTTCATTTTTAACATCATAGTCCCCTGTTCGAATGAAACTAGGGGCCGTAGGAAGATTTTGTTTATAGGGAACGTCATTTACCATTGACTTCTTCAAAAACAAATTTAAAATGATTCGCATGATCAATGGCGGTTGTTGTGTGTTTAACCCCAATATCTGCTCATATGGCACAGCACAATGCGAGAGCATTTGGCCTACGGTCATTTTTCCCCAAAGTCCAGGTGTATGTTCATTCAGTTTGTCTATGCGTGCATGAATTGCTTGCGTTGTTGATGCTTCATAAATAGATGGATATGCCATAAGATTATCAATTTATTGAACTTTTTTCCTACTACCTTTGCCAAACCTTGGAGGATTGGCAAAGGTAAGGGGGGATTAATTTAGTTTCCAATTTTTCACATGATACAATTCCGATTTCTTCGTTCCTGTCTCCGTGAATTTTGCATTTGTCATTGTGATATCCTTTGCCTCAATCACCCGATATCCTTGCACACTCTCGATATCCAAATTACTTAATTGAATGTGATGAATAGGCATTTCTGGTAAACCACGGATGAGTAATCCTGTTTCAGCCCCCTTTGCTACTACATTTTCCACGAAGATGTTTTTGAACTGTGGTGTTCCTTCGCCTATAGGAAATAATTCAATTTTAGGGGTTTCACCTCCGTTTCCGTAAGTCGCCACAGGATCCTTTCCTTGGTAATACATATCAAATAAGATCGCCTCCCCCGCAATATTTTTCATGGAAATGTCACGAATGAATACATTTTCTACGATACCGCCTCGTCCTCGAGCCGTTTTAAATCGAAGACCCACATCCGTTCCTAAAAATTGGCAATTACTTACGAATAAATCATGTACGCCGCCCGACATCTCACTTCCCACAACAACTCCGCCATGGCCGTGAAATACCACACAATTTTCAATCAGAATGTGTGCGCTAGGTCTACCTCTTTTACGGCCTTCCGCATCTTTCCCTGATTTTAAGCAAATCCCATCATCACCCACATCAAAAGTCGAATTTCGGACCGAAACATATTCGCAAGATTCAATGTCAATTCCATCGCCGTTTTGGGCATACCATGGATTTTTAACGGTGATATTTTCTACCGTTAAATGCTTGCAAAGTAAGGGATGTATATTCCATGCAGGGGAGTTTTGAAAAGTGACGCCCTCCAATAATACCTGCTCGCATTCCCGCAAACTAATCATATTGGGTCTTACAAATTCCTTGATTTCCTCCGTGTTTGCTTCTGAATATCCAGCGGAAACGACACCCGGACGATCCATCGTCGAAGCTTTCAAAGCCCCTGCTGATGGATACCAAGTTTCTTTTTTCGGATCTAAAACCCCTCCAGAACGGACCCACTTATCCCATTCTCCACTTGTTAATTTGCCTTTCTTTACTGGTCGCCACGCTTCCCCTGCGCCATCAATGATTCCTTGTCCGGTGATTGCGATATTCCGTGCTCCTAGAGCCGAAATGGGTGATTGCGCGCGGATGGCATCCACTCCTTCCCAGTTCGTGCGAATTAATGAATAGTCTTTCGGATTGCTACTAAACTGCAAAACAGCTCCTTGGGCCAAATGTAAATTCACATTCGACAATAGTGTAATCGGCCCGCTGATCCAGAATCCTGCCGGAATCAGAACGACCCCGCCGCCTTGTTTGTTCGCTTGTTGGATGGCCTGTTGTATCGATCCCGTATTCAAAAAACTTACGGAATTTTTTGCTCCATATTGAACAATATTTAACGTGTCTTTTTTGAAAGCGGTCACGGCGACATTGGGCAGTTCGAATAAGTATTTTTGTGCAAATGCGGATTTTTTCAAGAAGCTTTTTAAATGCTCTGAGGAATTGTTAATGGCTTCAGCCACGATGTTTGCGATACGTGTTGCTCCATACGGAGAAAAATGTGTGTCGTCAGAGACGCCCTTCATGAATTTTTTGAAAATGCCAACCGGGTAATGTAGGAATAGTTTTTTGGCTCCTTCTGGGCCTTCCTGTTGGATCATGTCCTTGCTGGACTTTTCTACATCGACCAACAAGACTTTTTCCTGAGCGGCTACCTCACGAACTACCGAGGGATAATCCGCATGTTGGTCGACAAACACCCCTGTAGAATCGAATTTTCGGCGTTGGGTTGGGGTCAATAAAATCGGTGTTGCACCGGCCGCACGTGTCTCTTTGACATAACGAATGAGGTTTGCACGGAACTCCGTTTGGGCAGGAGCGAAGCGGGATGTATCACTCGCTTTGGCATCGTTGTGGCCAAACTGGATAATCACATAATCGCCTTTTTTTAGTTGTACTTGCACCTTCGCCCAGCGGCCTTCTCGACGGAAACTTTTGGTGCTCCGACCGTTGTATGCGTGGTTTTGGACTTCGACAGCCTCATTGAAAAGCTTAGCAAAGGGCATGCCCCAACCGGTTTCAGGAAAATCTGCTGGTATTTTATCCGCCATGGTGGAGTCGCCTATCAAAAATACGCGAAGAGGTTCAGTGGCGGAGAAACTAAAAATAAAAAAAGTGCTGATGATCAGCGCAAAACGAAGTTTCATAAGGTCATATTTGACCTTAAAAGTATTTGTTGGCCTAGATATACTGATTGATTAGCGATTAATCGCCACAGAACTTAATATCGTTTGAATGATTTGCAAGCTCGTGATATTGTCCGCCTCAGCTTCATATGTCAAAATGATCCGGTGATTTAACACATCGGGCGTCATTTCCTTAATGTCTTCTGGCAATACATAATCACGGCCAGCTAGGTAGGCCATCACTTTTGAAGCCAAATTCAAGTGAATACTCGCACGTGGCGATGCGCCAAATTGAATGTAGTCTGCCTCCTTCGTGAGTCCATAATCCGCAGGATTACGCGTTGCAAAAATCAATTCGATGATGTAGCGTTCCAAAGTCTCCGAGATCGTGATTTCATTGATTTCCTTGCGGATATCCTGAATGTCTTTTAAACTTAAAATCGATTTGGGCTCATATTTGAAGTCCATGTTAGACATCTTGCGCATGACCTCTAACTCTTGCTCCTTATCCAAATAATTCAAGAAAACCTTCAACATAAATCGGTCCACCTGCGCCTCTGGCAATGGGAATGTCCCTTCTTGCTCCACCGGATTTTGGGTTGCTAATACCAAAAAAGGCTTATCCAACGGGTAGGTAGTCTCACCTATTGTCACTTGCCTTTCTGCCATAGCCTCCAATAAAGCGGACTGTACCTTCGCCGGAGCCCGGTTTATCTCATCGGCCAAAATTATTTGCGCAAAAATAGGTCCTTTCTTGACTTCAAATTCGTTTTTCAACGGATTGTAAATCATCGTTCCTACCAGGTCGGAAGGCAATAAATCCGGGGTAAACTGGATGCGTTGGAAATGCAAATCCAAGATTTTGGCAATTGTATTGATCGTCAATGTTTTGGCTAAACCAGGAACACCTTCTAATAAAACGTGTCCACCAGTAAATAGGCCCACTAACAGTCGGTTGATTAGGCGTTCTTGCCCGATAACAACCTTACCCATTTCGTCAATGACTGCTTGAATCTTTTCTCTCGAATTCATATTACCATTTTTTAAAAATCACGATGACCGCGAGGATGATTAATCCAAAGCCGACGAAGTGATTCCAAGCTAATTTTTCGGACTTGACTACGAAAATAAGAAAAAGTGTGAACACTATCAGCGATAACGCCTCTTGGATCGTTTTAAGTTCGAAGAAAGAGAACGGTCCCCCGTTCGCCTTAAATCCTAATTTATTGGCCGGGACTTGCAAGACATATTCAAAGAATGCAAGTCCCCAACTGAAAAAAATGACGCTCCAAATCCCTGCATGCTTTAGCCAGGACGTTTCTTTCCATTGTAAATGCCCATACCAGGCGATGGTCATAAACAGATTCGAAAGTGCCAATAAAATGATGGTTATCAACCCTCTCATCTATTGCAATTTCTTGTAACGAATCCGTTTGGGTGCTGAATCGCCTAAGCGTTTTTTGCGGGCTTCTTCATATTCAGAATAATTGCCTTCAAAATAGGTAACCTGCGAATCTCCTTCAAATGCCAAAATATGCGTTGCAATGCGATCCAAGAACCATCTGTCGTGGGAAATGACAACCGCACAACCTGCAAAATTTTCCAGACCTTCCTCTAATGCACGAAGTGTATTGACATCCAAATCATTCGTAGGCTCATCCAGTAACAACACATTTGCACCTTCCTTCAACATCATGGCTAAGTGAACGCGATTACGTTCCCCGCCGGATAAGTTGGCAATTTTCTTCTCTTGATCAGCCCCATTGAAGTTGAATTTGCTCACATAGGCGCGTGCATTCGACTGCTTGCCGCCTAACATGATCCAATCATTCCCTTCGGCAATCGTTTCATACACCGATTTATCGGCCATCAATTGATTGTGTTCCTGATCGACATAGGCCAATTTTACCGTTTCTCCTACCTCAAAGCTTCCAGAATCGGGTTCTAATTGGCCCGTGATTAATTTAAACATGGTCGTTTTACCCGCACCATTGGGTCCAATAATTCCTACAATACCAGCTGGCGGCAAGGAGAAACTTACGTCTTCATACAATAATTTGTCTCCAAAGGACTTAGAAACTCCTTGTACTTCGATGACTTTATTTCCTAAACGAGGACCTGCTGGAATGAATAATTCCAATTTGTCTTCCTTCTGGCGATTCTCTTCTGATAATAATTTTTCATAAGCTCCGATACGCGCTTTCGATTTGGCTTGGCGGGCCTTAGGGGCCATTCTAACCCATTCCAACTCGCGTTGCAAAGTCTTTTGCCGACGGGATTCTGTCTTCTCTTCTTGAGCTAAACGATTTTGTTTTTGCTCCAACCAAGAGGAATAATTTCCTTTCCAAGGAATCCCTTCGCCACGGTCTAATTCTAAAATCCATCCAGCCACGTTATCCAAGAAATAACGGTCGTGGGTTACGGCAATGACCGTACCTTTGTATTGGCGTAAATGTTGCTCTAGCCAATCCACTGATTCTGCATCTAAGTGGTTAGTTGGCTCATCCAACAACAACACATCCGGTTCTTGTAATAACAATCGGCAAAGTGCCACACGACGTTTCTCTCCTCCAGAAAGTGTGCTGACTAATGCATCTGAGTCCGGACAACGTAAAGCATCCATGGCTTTTTCCAAACGCGTATCCAATTCCCAGGCATTGCTATGGTCTAATTTCTCTTGTACCTCACCCTGACGAGCTAATAATTTATCAAAATCCGCATCGGGATCCGCGAAAGCCTCATTGATTTCATCAAATTCCTTTAACAGGTTTTTGATATCCACGACAGCTTCTTCGACGACCTCCAAAACAGTTTTATTCGGATCTAATTGAGGTTCTTGTTCAAGCAAACCCACGCTATACCCCGGTGACCAAACTACATCGCCCGTATATGATTTATCCAAACCAGCGATAATGCGTAATAAAGTTGATTTTCCCGAACCATTTAATCCTAGGACACCAATTTTAGCCCCGTAAAAGAAGGAAAGATATATGTTTTTAATGATCGTTTTCTGTGGTGGGATGACTTTGGAAACCCGTTCCATCGAAAAGATAATCGTCTCGTTACTCATGTTATTTGCTTAAATTTTGAAAAGAACCTGCAAAGAATGTGAAATTTGTGTAAAAAAATGAATTTCGCGTGGGGAATTCTTTATTTATTCATAAAAAAATAGATAAATTGTGTCAGGATTTTATTTGAATAAATCCAATTTTTATTCTTGAGTTAGCGCATTTGCTCGAAGCTCTTTATTTTAACGATCATATGAACCACCTCGTAAAAAATGAGTACGGATTTTGCCAAGACGGTAAAGTGTACATCAATGCCTATTTAAACTTTCCCCAACGTGAAATTGGATTTGTTCGAAATACAGAACAGGAAGCCCTTGATTATTTCGTCAACCGATTTGAATTAGCGAAAACGAAGGTGATTCAATTAGCGTCCGAAATCAACGACGTTCAAAATAAAGGATCTTATTTGACCAAAGTTGTTCAGATGAAAGCCTATTTGGCAGAATTTGATGGTCTTGGGGATTTTGAGCCGCTTTTCAACCAATTGGATTCCTTAGAGGTCTTTTTGCGTGATCTGATTCAGAACAATCAGATTAAAAACCTGGAAATCAAGCGGGCGCTCATTGAAGATGCAAAAGTCATTGCCGGTCAGGAGGATATATTGCAGGCTACGGAGGATTTAACAGAACTAAAAGCTAAATGGGTCAAAACGGGACCTGTTGATAAAAAATACCAAGATAGCCTAACGGAAAGTTTTCAAGAGGTTGTGGACCATTTCTTCCTTCGCCGTCGTGCCTATTTTGAAGCAAAAAATAGACAGATTGATGAGAAGATTGCTTTGTTGCAAGGCTACATCGATTCCGTTCACCAATTACGCAAAGCAGAAGATTTGGATGATTCCATCATCAAAGTAAAGGAATTACAAAAAGATTGGAAGAATGTTATCGGTTTACCTCCAAAAAAACAATCCATGTTATGGAAGAATTTCAAGAAGGCAAACGATATGTTCTTCGAGAAATATAACCGTGTCAAAGGGATCGAATACAAGCCGCGCGTGGATCCTCGTATTCAAGAGTTGACCACCATGACAGGCGAGTTGGAGCTGAAATTACATGACCAACCCAATATGGTTGCGACAGCAGATTTAGCGAAAGCTTACCTCGTTAAATGGAAAGAAATTACCGCTCAAATAAAATCGGTCGATCGCCAAATGGCCGAACGCTTCCGGAATGTATGCGATAAGATCTTTGAAATGAATTATTTATTGCGTGTAATTTCCTATCGTCATCCTGCTTTGAATGAAAAACCACGTATCGAGCAGTTGAAAATCATGATTAATCAAATGGATTACATGACTAAAAAGGAGCGAGGTGAGTTGGATGATTTCATCGCGCAAGCAGAGCGAGACCGTCAAATGGAGGAAAAGCCAATCATTAGTAAAATCAATACCCAAAAACGCAAGATTAGCATGAAGGAATTGCTTTTGACTGGCTTTAAAGCCGAACTTGATGCCCTTTTAAACGCTTAATAAGCCCATTTCTTGACCCAAGCCGCTAAGGTCTAAGCCGTCAAAGGTGCCTGATGACATCATCAATAGGTTTGCATTGGCCCACGTCTGTGATAAAAGTGTCTGTTTTAATGTTTCAGCATCCCGGATGACTTTTAAGTTGGGGTGCTTGAAATAAGTTTGAACGATGGATTCTTCGATGCGATCCATGCGCTTGATTTCGCGGGCATGTTCACTTAAATAGACGATTGCCTCATCAGCTAAATTTAGGGTATCCTCATATTCAGGTAAAAAAGCTGGGTTCAAGCTACTAAATGTATGAAGCTCTAAACAAGCAACAAGTTTACGCTTTGGGAATTGCTTTTTCACCGCCTGTGTCGTCGCATTTACTTTGGACGGAGCATGGGCAAAATCCTTGTATAATAAACTTGATTCCGAGGATGCAACTAATTCCAAACGCTTCGCAGCCCCTTTAAATGTTGTAATCGCTTCGTAAAATTCACTCATCGTAACCCCAATTTGCTCGCAGATGTAGCGGGCTCCATTTAAATTTTTCAAGGTATGTTCGCCAAAAACCTGCAAGGGGTAAGTCTTCCCATCTTCCCCTTTCAGAATGGTTTGGCCATTTTCGATTTTTGCTGGATGTGCTTCATAACCCGTTTTTTCGCAATGATCTGGACATTGAGCTGCTAAATCTTTTAATACCGAATCGGTCTGGTCAAAGAATAAACTGCCCGCTTTGGGTAAACCTTGAATCAAAGATTTGAAGGAATCTGTGTAGGATTCAAAGGTTGGATAGACATTGATGTGATCCCAAGCAATTCCTGAAATCAAACAAATATGTGGTTGGTATAACAAAAACTTTGCCCGTCTGTCTATGGGCGATGCTAAATACTCATCTCCTTCAATGATGATGATCGGTGCATCCGAAAGGGAAGCCATCAAGTCAAAGCCTTCTATGCGCGCACCGACCAAATAATCAAATGAACGCCCGAGCGTCTTTAATACATGCAAGACCATGGAGGTAATGCTCGTTTTTCCATGACTTCCCGCAATGACAATGCGCTGTTTGTTGATACTTTGTTTATATAAAAAGGAAGGATAGGATTCCACAGGTATTCCTAATTCCTGGGCTTTCAATAATTCTGGATTATCAGGTCGGGCATGCATGCCCACAATGACCGCTTCTAAATCTGTTGTTATTTTTTCGGGAAACCAACCAAATTCTTCAGGTAGAATGCCGTGTTGGGCTAATAAACTTTTGGAAGGTTCATAAATCTCATCGTCGGAGCCACTGATTTCATAGCCTTTTGATTTCAATGCTAACGCTAAATTGTGCATGGCAGCGCCGCCGATTGCGATAAAATGAATTTTTGACATATAACTTAATCTGTATTTAGTTTGCAAAGTACATACTTTTATTGCAGTTTTGCACGTTTTTCCACAAACTCAAGTACGCTTGAGTACAATTCATCTGACTGAATGAAAAATTACGTCGATCTAATTGATCAAACCATTGAATTTCCCACCAGAGAATTCAATATCAATGAGAATAATGAGTTGTTGTTTAACAACGTGCCCTTGATGGAAATCATCAAACAATACGGTACGCCGTTGAAAGTATCCTATCTGCCTAAAATCTCGGAGCATATCGAAAATGCCAAATTATTATTTCGTAATGCCATCAAGAAATACAATTACAAAGGGAATTATACCTATTGTTACTGCACAAAATCCTCGCATTTTTCCTTCATTTTAGAGGAGGTTTTGAAGCAACATGTGCACTTGGAGACTTCTAGCGCATTTGATATTTCGATTATTCGGGATATGTATAACCAAGGAAAAATCACTAAATCGACCTATATTCTTTGCAATGGGTACAAACAACCTTTGTACACGCAATACATTTCCGAATTAATCAATGACGGCTTTAATTGCATACCTGTCTTGGATAATTTGAAAGAAATCGATTTTTACGAGAAGTCGGTAACTGCCGAAAAGGCAAATCTAGCCATCCGTATTGCCACAGATGAAGAACCTGATTTTGCTTTTTATACGTCTCGTTTAGGTGTTCGTTATTCAGATGTAATTTCCTTATATGAGGACAAAATCAAGCCGAATCCGAAATTTAATTTGAAGATGTTGCATTTCTTCATCAATACAGGGATCAAAGATTCAGCTTATTATTGGTCGGAATTGAGCCGTTTTATTTACAAATATTGTGAATTGAAGAAAGTGTGTCCAGAATTGGATTCAATCGATTTGGGTGGTGGTTTACCTATTCAAACTTCACTTCAGTTTAATTACGATTACCAAGCCATGATTGATGAGATTGTAGAATCTATCTCGTGGATTTGCAATAAAAACAATGTACCCGTTCCAAACATCTTCACTGAATTTGGTTCCTATACCGTAGGGGAAAGTGGTGCCGTATTGTACGAGATTATCGATCAAAAATTGCAAAATGATAAGGAGTTGTGGTACATGATTGATGGTTCATTCATTACCCAATTGCCCGATTCATGGGGTATGAATCAGAAATACATCATGTTGCCTGTCAACAATTGGAGCTCGCCTTACCAAAAGGTGAATTTGGGAGGTTTGACATGTGATTCAATGGATTTTTATAATACGGAAGCGCATAGCTCCGATTTGTATTTGCCTATTTTTGAGGAAGACAAAGCCCGTCAATTTGTTGGCTTTTTCCACACAGGGGCATATCAAGAATCCTTGGGAGGTTACGGCGGAATTCAACATTGTTTAATTCCTGCACCGAAACATGTGATTGTAGATCGACTAGAAGATGGCACAATCACCACGCGCTTATTCCAGGAGGAACAAGGCAGCGGTACGATGTTGAATATTTTGGGATACAGCAATCCCGAAGATAACAATGTTGTTGTGGGTGCCCTTACGGATGAGTCATCAGCAATTGCAAAGAAATTAGCTTCCGTTTAACTAAATAAAACATGAAAAAAATTATCGCAATGAGTCTTTTAGCAGGAATGATTTTAAGTTCTTGTGCACAGCAGGCCAACTGCCCTGCTTATGGGACAACGCGTGCAGAAGCTCCCAAGGTAAAAAGAGCTTAATCTTCCGCCCAGTCGAAGCTTTTTGTAACGGCTTTTTTCCATTGCTTCCGTAGCTGATCTCTGCTTACGGCAGGCATGTTTGGCTTCCAGGTATGGGCAATTGCCCAATTCTTCTTTAAGTCATCTAAATTTTCCCAATATCCAACGGCAAGGCCGGCCGCATACGCTGCTCCGAGAGCCGTCGTCTCAATGATTTTAGGACAGATCACTTCCTCGCCTAAAATATCCGATTGAAATTGCATCAATAGTTGGTTAACAACCATTCCACCATCGACACGTAAGGAGTTGATGGAAATGCCGGCATCTTTTTCCATGGCTTCTAATACTTCCCAGGTTTGAAAAGCCGTAGCCTCTAATGCTGCACGTGCTATATGCGATTTATTGATGTAGCGTGTTAAGCCTACGAGTACGCCGCGAGCATCTGATTTCCAGTAAGGTGCATAGAGCCCCGAAAATGCTGGGACGAAATAGCAGCCACCATTGTCATCAACAAGCTTTGCTAATTTCTCAATATCGGGACTGTGTTTTATGATACCCAAATTATCGCGTAGCCATTGAACGAGTGCGCCAGTAATGGCCACGGATCCCTCCAATGCGTAATGTACAGGCTCATTCCCTAATTGATAAGCAACGGTTGTCAATAATCCATGTTGAGATGGCACGGGTTTCAGGCCAGTATTCATCAACAAAAAACAACCTGTTCCATATGTGTTCTTCCCTTGTCCGGGGTTGAAGCAGGTTTGCCCAACCAAGGCAGCTTGTTGGTCCCCCAAAATTCCTGCCAAAGGCACACCGCCCAGAACCCCTTTCGCATGGCCATAAACCATGGAACTCGATTTGATTTCGGGCAGCATTTTTTTCGGAATTGTCAAAACCTGCAGGATCTCATCGTCCCATTGGCATGTCACTAAATCCATCAACTGCGTTCTACTGGCATTTGTTACATCGGTAATGTGAATCCCTCCTTGTTTGCCTCCTGTTAAGTGCCATGCGATAAAGGTGTCCATGTTGCCAAAAAGAGCATCCCCTTTTTCCGCATCTTCCCGCAGGCCTTCGATGTTATTTAGCAACCATCGTAATTTCAACCCACTGAAATAAGTCGCCAGCGGTAATCCTGTTTTGGCACGAAAACGATCCATACCGCCATCCTTAGCAAGCTCAGCTAATTCATTTCCTACCCGTGTATCTTGCCAAACCAAGGCATTGTAATAGGCTTTGCCCGTATGTTTATTCCAAGCCACAGTGGTTTCCCGTTGATTCGTAATACCTACCGCAGCAATGTCCTTCGCGGATAAATTTGCTTTGCCTAAGGCTAATCCAATGACCTCTTGGGTATTTTTCCAGATTTCAGCGGGATCATGTTCGACCCAACCAGCTTGAGGATATATCTGCTTATGTTCTTTTTGGCCGATGGAAATAATTTCTCCACCTTTATTGAAAATGATAAAACGCGAACTGGTGGTTCCTTGGTCAATTGATCCGATGTACATGTTCCTATTAATTTAAGGTCAACAAATAAGCACCCAATACAGCGCCAGCAGCAGGACCTAGTACAGGAATCCAAGCATATCCCCAGTCGGAACTACCTTTGTTTGGAATAGGTAAAATGGCATGCATGATGCGCGGTCCTAAATCACGTGCAGGATTGATAGCATAACCGGTTGTCCCCCCTAGGGCTAAACCGATAACCCAAACCAATATGCCGACCATAAAGGGCCCTAATCCTGTTTCTATCGTAGCAAAAGTTCCTAAGGCAAGGACAGCCACAGCTGATGCAAAGGCCTCGGAAATAAAGTTAAAAGGGGTATTTCGGATGGCTGGATCTGTGGAAAATGTCGCTTTAATTGCCCCAGCATCCTCTGTAATATCGTAATGAGGTTTGTAGTGAAGCCAAACAAGTAATTGTCCCAACATAGCTCCCAACAATTGTGCTCCAAGGAACGTAGGAAATAAACTCCAATCCCCCGACTTTACGCACGAAGCGATGGTAACAATCGGATTTAAATGTGCTCCCGAGCTTCCGAAATATGTAGAAACAAAGATGGCAACGGTCACGGCAAATGCCCATGCAGCTGCGATGGCTAATAATCCGGTTCCGTTTCCTTTCGTATTTTTTAAGAGAACATTGGCGACGACACCATTGCCGAGGTATAATAGCGTGGCTGTTCCGGCTAACTCGCCGATAAAAATGGAGCTCATAGGTTTAGATATTCTTGTTGGTTTATCAAAACTATAAAATCTTCGCAATAAAAAAATTATCTTTGAGTTCAATTTTGAATCAACAGAGTCCTATGCGGGAAGATTATTTAACAGGGGATGGGGAAGCATTAAATCCTCAGGAACGTGAGATTGATAAAGCCTTACGTCCGTTGAGTTTTTTCGATTTTACCGGTCAAGGGAAAATCGTGGATAATCTCAAAATTTTCGTAGGTGCTGCTAAAGCGCGTGAAGAAGCTTTGGACCATGTCTTGTTGCACGGCCCTCCGGGATTAGGCAAAACGACACTTTCGCATATTATCGCGAATGAATTGGGCTCTACATTGAAAATCACTTCGGGGCCAGTCTTAGATAAACCGTCTGATTTGGCGGGATTATTGACTAATTTGCAACCCTTTGATGTTTTATTTATTGATGAAATTCATCGCTTAAATCCGATTGTGGAAGAGTATTTATATTCAGCCATGGAGGATTATAAGATTGATATTATGTTGGATTCCGGCCCGAATGCCCGGAGTATTCAAATCAGTTTGAATCCCTTTACCTTAATCGGGGCAACTACGCGTGCAGGTCTTTTGACTTCGCCCTTGCGTGCTCGTTTTGGGATTAATGCACGTTTGGAATATTATGATGCCAAATTACTGACAGGCATCGTGAAGCGATCAGCGCAAATTTTAAAAATGCCTATCGAAGAATCGGGGGCATTTGAGATTGCTCGTCGGAGCCGAGGAACACCGCGTATTGCCAATAATCTGTTGCGTAGAACGAGAGACTTTGCCCAAGTAAAAGGCAATGGGGAGATCGATGTGCGTATCGCGCAAATTGCTCTTGATGCACTTGATGTTGATCAAAATGGGTTGGATGAAATGGATAATCGGATTTTGATGACCATCATCGAAAAATTCAAGGGCGGCCCTGTAGGACTGACGACCATTGCAACGGCCTGTGGGGAAGAAGCTGAAACGATCGAGGAGGTTTACGAACCTTTCTTGATTCAGGAAGGATTTTTGAAACGAACTTCGCGCGGTCGGGAGGCAACGGAGAAGGCCTATCGCCACGTGGGCATCGAACCCAAAGCTCAAACCGGTACCTTATTTTAATGCGTTATTTTATCTGTTTTTTATTGTTGGCCTCCACCTGTTATGGCCAAAAGGTGCAATCGTTTGACGTCATCGTATATGGTGCAAATCCGGCTGGCGTGATGGCTGCGTATGCAGCGAAAGCAGCAGGTAAAAAGGCTTTGCTGATTGACGCAGCGGGCCAAGTTCCGTATGCCCAACAAGGATTGGGGATGAAATTCGAACAGAACCCCGCACAGGTTCAAGGTTTAGCGCGCGATTTCTTCCGACAAGTGGGGAAAAAAACGGGGAAATTCGAATCTTTTGAATTTGAACCATTAGTAGGCAATGAGGTTTTGCAAGCCTATTTGGAGTCTGCAAAGGTAATTGTTTGGCCTGCACATCAGGTGATTGCTAGTCAAGTTGAAGGCAATGAGGTAAAACAATTGACGCTGCAAGGGGAGGAAGGCGTGAAATTAGTCAAGGCAAAATCGTACATCGATTGTTCCTATTCCGGTGACATGCTTTTGAAAACCGGCTACCAGGCGACGAAAGAATTAGAGGAAGATGGCATGGGAGGGACAAGCATTCGCTTAATTTATAGTGAACCTATTTGGATTAACATGCAGGCCCCTGTGCTAATTTCGGGGAAAGGTGCTGATGTTCCCAACATGCAGCTGGGACAAACGGCAGCTATCAAGGCTTTGGAATCTATGTCACGTGATGTGCCTGTGGCTAAAGTTTCCCAAGAAGAGGTCGATCGCTATTATAAATACAATCCTTGGATGGATGGTTCTCGACCTGATTTAATTGTCGATGATGCGGAGGCCACAAATATGGAGATTATTGGTCATTGGAATAAAATAAAAAATCAAGCGGGGACGTATGGGAATACCTATTTACAGACGAATCCCTTAGATGATTTAGGTTCACGCATTCGATTTACATCCAAGACGCCGATGAAGGGAGATTACCAACTCTTATATCATATTCCGAATTTACGCGGAGGTACTTCAGCGATAAATTTAGAGGTTTATGTTTCCAAGGTGCGCCACGTCGCATCCTTGCGTATTGCTCCTGAAGCTTTGGGGACGTGGGTGTCCGTCGGGAACTATCATTTTGAAGACAATACAACAGGTGACGTATTGGTGTCACAGCGAGGGGCGAATGGCCTGCTGGCTGCTGATGCCGTATTGTGGTTACCCAAAAATAAATAAGTATGAAAAAGTATTTGATTTTACTCATGGGAATGTTAGTGAATTCGACCGCTTGGTCACAATTAATTTATCCGAAAACGAGACAGATGGAGCAAACGGATGTCTATCATGGCGTTAGCGTTGCAGATCCATACCGCTGGTTGGAGGATGACAATAGTGCGGAAACCAAAGATTGGGTGAAAGCCCAAAATAATGTAAGTTTTGGTTATTTGGAGACCTTGCCTTTGCGTGAAACTTTCAAAAAGCGCATTGAGCAATTAAGTGATTATGAGAAAATTTCAGCGCCTTTTAAGCGTGGAGATTGGTTCTATTTCTATAAGAATTCGGGTTTGCAAAACCAGTCGGTGCTTTATCGCCAACAGGGTCTAAAGGGAATTCCGGAAGAAGTTTTGGATCCCAATAAGTTATCCTCAGATGCAACGACACGATTGACGGTTTTTAGTTTGAGTAAAAATGGACGTTATGCTTGTATAGGGTTGAGTAAAGGCGGGAGTGATTGGCAGGTATTTGGTGTGCGAGATATGGAAACCGGTCAAGATTTGCCAGATCAATTGAATTGGGTAAAAGTCAGCGGCGTGGCTTGGAAAGGGGATGGATTTTATTATTCGCGTTATCCGGCACCCGCTGAAGGGAAGGAATTAAGTACGAAAAACGAATTTCATCAAGTTTGGTTTCACCAAATAGGAACTCCGCAGAGTCAAGACCGTCTAGTATATGAAGACAAGAAAAACCCGCAACGTTTTCATACGATGAGTACCTCTGAAGATGAAACCTTGGCTTATCTGACTATTAGTGACCGAGGAAAGGGCTTAGAAGGTAATTCCCTTTGGTTCATTCGTCCGGATGTGATTGGTGATGTTTTTAGACCCATCGTTCGAAAAATAGGGGCATTTCATTATTCTGTTGTGGATAATGAGGGTGAAAGTTTGATATTGGAAACTAACGATGGGGCACCCAACGGAAAATTGATTAAACTGAATTTAACGAAACCTGAAAAAGCATTTTGGAAATCATTAGTTTCCGAACGTCCGGAACCCTTGCAGTCGGTAACCAGCGCAGGACATCGCCTATATTTGACCTATTTAAAAGATGTTACATCGCGTACTTTGATTTACAATTACAATGGAGTGGGCATTGGCACGGTGAAATTGCCAGGCCTTGGTAATGTTAGTGGTTTTCATGGCGAAAAGGAGGATAAATTCACCTTCTTTACCTATTCATCCTTCAACTTTCCGCCGACAGTCTATAAGTATGAAATTGCCCAAAATACGAGTAAGGTATTCCAAAAGCCTAAATTGGCCTTTAAGCCCGAGGATTTCCAGGTCATTCAAAAATTCTATTTGAGTAAGGATGGAACGCGCGTGCCGATGTTTATTGTGAGTAAAAAAGGCTTGGTATTGAATGGTAAAAATCCAACGATCTTGCATGGATATGGAGGATTTAACATTAGCTCAACACCTAGTTTTACGGCAAGTTTGATGGCTTGGTTGGAAAAAGGAGGAGTCTATGTCTTAGCAAATTTACGTGGAGGGAGTGAATATGGAGAGAAATGGCATCAGGCAGGGATGAAACTTAACAAGCAAAATGTATTTGATGATTTCATTTTTGCGGCCAAGTATTTGATTAAACAAAAATATACTTCCGCACCATATTTAGCCGCTTCTGGCCGCTCAAATGGGGGATTACTTGTGGGGGCGGTCATCAATCAGCATCCGGAATTATTTGGAGTGGCATTGCCTGGCGTAGGAGTGATGGATATGTTACGTTTCCAGAAATTTACGATTGGTTGGAACTGGATTGCCGATTATGGTTCGAGCGATCATGCGGAAGAATTTAAGGTATTATATGCTTATTCTCCTTTGCATAATATCGAGGCAAAAGCCTACCCAGCGACTTTGATTACGACGGCTGACCATGATGATCGTGTGGTTCCTGCACATTCGTTTAAATATGCGGCAACCTTACAAGCAAAGAATACAAGTAAAAATCCCGTGATTATTCGAATCGATACGAATAGTGGACATGGGTCAAGTAATACGGCAAAGTTGATTGAATTGACTGCCGACATGTATGCCTTTGCCTGGGCGAATATGGGCAAATAAAAAACCCCAAGCTTACGCTCAGGGTTTTGACTTAGGCGAAATGAATAAAACCCTAGGCATGAGCCTGGGATATTTCAATATTCCCTCGGATAAGTCCGAGGGAATGGAAAACTAATCAACCTTAATTCTTCGTACGGCACCGTCGGCACCTTGGCTAACGCGGATGAAATATACACCAGCACCAGCTTTTTTGATATCTACTTGACCCAAGTAATCTCCTTGGAAATCTTTGATTTGCTCATTGGCTAATTCTTTGCCATTGACATCTAGGATTGAAATGGTCACATTTCCCTTTTCTGGCGCGTGGTATTTTACGCTTATTTTACCATTGAATGGCTTGTTTGGCGTGGCATGTAGGCCGTGAATGGTTTTGGAGCCTTCTGCCATGAAGTTCTTATGCATTTTGCGAAAAGCCTTCATTTGTTGTCTTGGGCCATTAAATTCGAAATTGAGTTCATGTGGTCCTTGGAAATTTTCAGTGACAACATTCCCATCTTTATCTCGGATGATCATCATGCGTCTTTCTTGTCCTGGCTTTTGTTCGCCTTCTGAATGCTGTAAATGCATATTGCCATGAGGCATCATCATCCCTTTTCCCTCTCGCTTATTGACATCCATCCGAATGATTTTTTTCTTATCACCAGAAACTTTAATGTCTAAATCAAGCGAATCTGTAAACTTTTTAAGTTCTCCGTCAGCTTTGCTGAAGTCTGAAAAGTGGCGTTCAATGACTTTTTGTTTGCCATTTTCTTCTACGACAATTTTGATCGTTGCGTCTTGTTTTTCTTGAGCCCAAGCTGTTGTACTCGCGAATGCCAAAGCGGCTGTTAACATGAAATATTTCATATGTTTGTTTTTTAATGCGGAGCAAACTTACGAAAAGCCATTTAATCTTGTTTGTTAAGAAGTGTTAAGACCTCTTTTATCCTCCACGCATTTTGATAAATTTGTTCTCTCGTTCGTAATACGGCATGACCCAAAAGAAAATTAGATTGATTATTGGCTTTATGACCCTCGCATTAGTGGGGCTCATTGCATTTCAGGCTTATTGGCTGAGGTTCATGCTGGAAACTAAGAAGGAGCAATTCGCTTCGGATGTACAGGATGGATTAGCTCAGGTTGTCCGTAAACTAGAAAAGCAGGAGTTGGTGATGTTAGCTCAAAGGCAACAAACTTATGAAACCCAACAGAAAAAATTAAAAGCCTTATCTGCCAAATTAGCCTCGGAAAAGCATCGTGAATTTATACCTCCAGCGCCTGTCGAAAATAAAATCGCCGAATCGTTTATTGGGCCGGAAGCATCCCCTCGAAATGGGTTGGGAGCAATTCATAACGAAGTTCGTTCGGATATTATGTACGTTCGGAAATCTTTTATGCTGCCTAATGGTCAGATTGCAGAAATTACGGAAGAATATCAGGTGAATGTAAATCCTGAACTGGAGATTCAGCGGCGGATGCAAGAGGATCAACAGGTAGCTGATTTGTTGAACGGAGTTCATCCCAACAAACACATCAATATTCGGAAGAAACGGGCTAATCGTATGCGTAATCTCGTTCGGAGAAACAAAGAACTGTCCCAAAAGGAAAGGCTTGCCATTGGAAAAGCAATCAATCAAGTGGCTAAAGCTGAGGTAGATAAAGTGATTGAAAAGACAGCACTTGCTAAGGAGGTTTTTTCAGACTACTTATTTAAAGATCGCCCCATTTCACAGCGTGTAGAGCCTCATTTTATCGATAGCCTATTGCGAAAAGAATTGGTATCAAAACACATACAATTGCCTTATGCTTTTGGAATTGCACCTGCTTCGCCTAAACAAGGGAAAGATTGGATTTTTGCATCAAATGCATCGATAAAAAAACAATCGCCCCAATTTATGGCGGCGCTTTTCCCGAATGACTTGCATGCTTCGGAGCAGTATTTACATGTCTATTTTCCTGATTCCCTGGATTTTATTTGGCAGACGATGGGACTGAATTTATTGGGCTCCGGCATCTTGCTCTTAATCATGATTGCCTGTTTCTACATCGCCATGATGACCATTATCAAACAAAAGAAATTGGCTGAAATCAAAAATGATTTCATCAATAACATGACTCATGAGTTCAAGACGCCTATTTCCACGATTTCATTGGCAACGCAACTAATTCAGGAAGATGCAAGTGTGATTGAAAATGGGAGTATTCAACGCTATTTGGGGATTATAAAGGATGAAAATGTGCGTTTGGGCCAACAAGTTGAACGGGTACTTCAAACAGCCCAAATGGAACGAGAGGAGATTGTGTTAAAGAAGAAGCAAATACAAATTCATGCCTTGATTCAGCAGGTTATTGAGATGAACCAACCGATGTTGATGGCTAAAAATGGGGTGATACATACCGCATTTTCTGCCAATTCATCCGAATTATTGATTGACGAGGTACACATGAGCAATGTGATAAATAATTTGATTGACAACGCGGTTAAATATAGTTCGCAGGCTCCAGTGATTGATATTTCTACCTTTTCCAATGAAGCAGGTTTTCATATTCAAATTTCTGATCAGGGAATTGGGATGCCAAAAGAGGTCTTGACACAGGTTTTCGAACCCTTTTACCGCGTTCCTACGGGGAATGTACATAATGTAAAGGGCTTTGGCCTGGGATTGAGTTATGTGAAGAAAATTGTGGAGGCACATGGTGGGAATGTGCAGGTAAAAAGCCAATTAGGCAAAGGAAGTATATTTGAAATAACGATACCTTATGGCAACTAATCCAACTATTTTATTGGCCGAGGATGACCCTAATTTAGGACTTTTGCTGGCTGAATTTTTAAAGAAAAAGGGCTATGAAGTTTCTTGGGCGCAAGACGGGGATCAGGCATTGGACCTTTTTGTCAAAGACCATTATGATCTCTGCGTGTTCGATGTGATGATGCCCAAGAAGGATGGATTTTCTTTGGCCAAAGATATTCGTGCGACTCACCTCGATGTACCCATTATCTTTTTGACAGCTAAGTCCATGGAAGAAGACACGCTGCAAGGGTTTAAGGTAGGGGCCGATGATTACCTCACGAAGCCCTTTTCGATGGACGTACTCGTGGCACGCATGGAGGCTATTTTGCGGCGTGCACATTCGGATAAATCCTTGCCTGCTTTGGCGGATGAGATTGCCTTGGGAGAATTCTTATATTATCCTGCGAAGATGCGACTGGTTTTTCAAGGGAAGGAACAGAAGTTTACACCCAAAGAAAATGATCTCATGAAATTGCTGTGTGAGAATTTAGGCCGACCGGTTAGCCGTTCCTATGCATTGAAATTAATTTGGGGAGATGATACCTATTTCAATGCACGCAGCATGGATGTGTACATGACGAAGTTGCGCAAGTTGTTAAAAGAAGACCCTCGCGTACAATTATTGAATTTGCACGGCGAGGGTTTTCGATTGAGTGTGGACTAGTTGATATGCGTATAGCCTGTATAAGGAACCAAAACAGCTGGAATCTTAATTCCATCGGGTCCTTGATTGTTTTCTAAAAGAGCCGCAACAATACGGGGTAATGCTAATGCAGATCCGTTTAACGTATGGCACAAGATTGTTTTTCCATCCATTTTGGTGCGCAATTTCAAACGATTTGCTTGGTACGTTTCAAAGTTGGAAACAGAACTTACTTCCAACCAACGGCCTTGTGCTGCCGACCAAACTTCCATGTCATACGTTAGTGATGATGTGAAGCCCATATCGCCTCCACAAAGACGCAATACGCGGTATGGTAATTCTAATTTTTGTAAAATACGTTGCACATGCAAAGACATTTCCTCTAAAGCGGTATACGAATTTTCAGGCTTTTGAATCTGAACAATTTCGATCTTATCGAATTGATGTAAACGGTTTAAACCCCGAACATGTGCGCCCCATGAACCAGCTTCCCGACGAAAACATGGGGTATGTCCCACGTTTTTGATGGGCAGATCTTTCTCATTAACAATCACGTCACGGTATAAGTTGGTGATCGGTACCTCAGCCGTTGGGATTAAATACAATCCTTCAGCCTGAGTTACATACATTTGGCCTTCTTTATCGGGTAATTGTCCCGTACCGAATCCTGAATCTTCATTGATCAAAATGGGCGGCTGAATTTCATAATAGCCGGCTTTGATGGCTTCATCCAAGAAGAAGTTGATCAATGCGCGTTGTAAACGGGCTCCTTTTCCTTTGTACACGGGAAATCCGGCGCCGGTAATTTTATTGCCTAAATCAAAGTCGATAATGTCATAGTCTTTGATAAGGTCCCAATGGGGTTTTGCGTTTTCGGGTAATGTTGGGATTGTTCCCCAAGATAAAACCACCTCATTGTCTTCAGCCGTTTTTCCTACTGGAACGGAGCTATGTGGGAGGTTTGGAAGTGTAACTAATAAGTCGGTTAATTCTTTCTCCGCGACACGTGCGGCTTCTTCCATGACTTTGATATCACCTTTAAGCGCGGCCGTTTCCGCCCGCTTGCCTTCAGCTAAATCTTTTTGGCCTGATTGCATTAACGCACCAATTTCCTTGGCAGCGGCATTGGATTTTTCCAAAGCCTGTTCAGCTTGTTGGAGTAAGGACTTCCGCTTGTCATCCATCGAAATGAGTTGGCCCACGATTTCAGCGGCATTCGCCACATGTTTTTTCGTTAAGCCGGCAATCGTAAGTTCCGTGTTTGTACGGATAAATGGAATCGTTAACATGGTGTTTGGTTAAAAAAGTCCTTCATTCAATGCGTTTAACGCATCGTTTTTATGTTTGCCATCGACCAAAAGGGAGATGTTATGTTCGGATGCTCCGTAGGAAATCATGCGAATTGGAATGTTTTTGATGGAATCCAATACCTTGATGGCAATTCCCTCTTTGTCTGCCCAGAAATTTCCCACGATACAGATAATTACCTGGTCTTTATCGGGATCCTCTAATTCAGCAAACTCACGCAATTCGCGCATGATCGCATCGAGGTTAGCCGTTTGATCAATCGTAACCGAAACCGAAACTTCGGAAGTGGTGATCATGTCCACCGGCGTTTTGTATTTTTCAAACACTTCAAAAACGCGCTTTAAGAAACCATAGGCATTCAACATCCGAGTTGAGTGAATGTAGATGGCCGTGATATTGTCTTTGGCCGCGATGGCTTTGATTTCTACGTCCGTCGACTTTTCTGAAATCAATGTTCCAAAGGCACTCGGCTCCATGGTGTTTTTCAAACGTACGGGGACACCCTTGATTTTCGCCGGTGTGATTGTACTGGGGTGCAAAATTTTCGCTCCGAAATAGGCTAATTCCGCTGCTTCCGCAAAGGATAATTCGCGTATCGGGAAGGTGTTCTTCACGATGCGTGGATCATTGTTATGCATCCCGTCGATGTCCGTCCAGATCTGAATTTCGTCTGCCTGAACAGCTCCACCAATTAATGAGGCTGTATAATCTGATCCCCCACGCTTTAAATTATCCACTTCCCCAGCCGGGTTGCGGCAAATGAATCCTTGCGTGATGAAGATTTGCTTGTCTTTAACGGGAGCAATTGTTGCAGCTAATTTCGTTGAGATTTCAGCCATGATCGGTTCATTGTCTTCATCGATGACCATGAAGTCCAAAGCCGGCAATAAGGCTGAATTTACACCCTCCTCCTGTAAATAGGCTTCGAAAATTTGGGTTGACAATAGTTCACCCAAAGCGACCATTTCCTTTTCTTGTTTCACGGTATAGGGAACTGTAGCGATTAAGCTATCAATGAATGCAAACTCTTTCGTAACGATTGCTTGTCCTTTAGCTAGGCCCACGGGCGTTTTATAAAGCTCCGATAAAAAGGCATCGTAATGGGCACGCAAATCGGCCGCTTTGGTTTTAGCCTCCGTTTGATTTTGTGCGATTAATGATTCTGAAATGGATAATAATGCATTCGTGCTTCCAGATAATGCTGATAAAACAACGATTTTAGGTTTCCCGTCCTCAGTAATCAGTTGACGAATTGATTGCATTCTTTCTGGCTTTCCTACGGATGTGCCGCCAAATTTCCAAACTTGCATAATGGTATATCTTAATTAATTGCTAACATTTTAATGGCAGTAATGGCCGCCTCATCTCCTTTATTACCATGCTTTCCACCTGCGCGATCCATGGCTTGTTCTTGGTTGTTTGGAGTTAATACGCCAAAAATTACCGGTTTATTGTATTTTAAACTAACATTTGTGATGCCATCAGCTACTGCTTGACAAATGAAGTCGAAATGCCTTGTCTCTCCTTGAATGACACAGCCTAAACAGATCACGGCGTCAATTTCGGTTTTTTCGGCCATTTTTTGTGCGCCCAAACTTAATTCAAAGCTTCCTGGCACTTGAATGCTCACGATGTTAGATTCAGTTGCACCATACTTCAATAGCGTATCGAATGCGCCCGTGTACAAGGCTCCAGTGACTTCGGTGTTCCATTCTGCCACCACAATCGCGAAACGCTTGTTGGAAACATCTGGTAAATGGGCCGTACTAAAATCGCTTAAGTTCTTTAAAGCAGATGACATGGTGATTGGGCTAAAACAAGAGGGGATAAAAGCTGATGCTCTTATCCCCTCTTGACAATTTCGTAAACTTTATTATTCAGAGATAGAGCTTTCTAAAAGCGCTTTATATTTTTTTGCAGGAATTGCTTCTGCAGCTTCTGGATACTTTTCCGTAATCATGGAATAGGTATCCAAAGCCTCTTTTGATTGTTTATTTGCTTCGTAAGCCGTAGCAAGTTTTAATAAATAACCAGGCGAGAAGAATTTGTTTGATTTGTAATCAGCTGCTTTTGTGTAATATTCAATTGCTTCTGAATAAGATTTCTTCTCTGAATATGCATCCCCGATCAGTGAGTAAGCACGCGCTTGAACTAACAAATCGCCGCTGCTGAAATTTTTCAATTTCTCAATTGCGTTATCGTACTTACCTTGTTTTAACAACGTAATACCTAAATATAAGTCGGCTAAATTTTGTGTATTCCCACCAAATTCATCAGAAACTTTTGCTAAATCTTTCGATGCACTAGCTAAGGAATCAGACTCAAAAGCGTATACCGCTTTGTATAATTTCTTTTCGCCTTCCGCATCCTGTGTGTTTTGGTACCATTGGAAACCAAAGTAACCTACAACGATTGCTACTGCTACGACTGCAGTGCCTAAGATTGCCGATTTATTTTGGTCGAAAAATCCAGTGACTTTTTCTAATTCATGTTGAAGCGCCTCTGGGCTTTCAATGATTTCAATGGATTCGTTAACGTCTTTCTTCTTTGCCATAAAATTATAATGCTTTGATGCTCGAGCTAGTTTATGTTGCTAGCCAAAGGACTGCAAAATTATAAAATCTCTGCTATTTTTATCAATTTTAAATGAATCTTTTGCGTTTTATTTTAGAATTAGTTGAGTAAATTGATATAAATCGTACTTTATTGTTTGTAAACCTATTAATCTGATGGCCTTTAACCGCACGGACCAACTAAAGAAACTGAGTGAGCCTTTTGATTTGTGTGTCATTGGTGGTGGCGCAAGTGGTGCAGGAGTGGCATTGGATGCTACTTTACGAGGTTACCGTGTTTTGCTCATCGAGAAAGGTGATTTTGCATCCCAGACCTCTTCTAAATCAACGAAACTCGTGCATGGTGGTGTTCGGTATCTGGAGCAGGCAGTTAAGAAATTGGATTGGCAACAATTCAAGATGGTCTACAAAGCTTTACATGAACGTAAAATTCTCTTGAAAAATGCGCCCTATTTGGCACATCCACTCGCCTTACTAACCCCTTGTTATACTTGGTTTGATCGGGTTTATTACCGCATCGGCATGTGGATGTATGATCGCATTGCCGGCCATACGAATTTGGAACCTAGTCGGGGTTTGGGTCCCAAGCAAATGCGTGAATTAAGCCCAGCACTTTCTTTGAAGCATGTGCGGGGAGGGGTTTTGTATTATGATGGCCAACTGAACGACGCGCGTTACGCACTGGCTATTTTGCAATCTGCGGAGGCGGCAGGGGCTTGTATTATGAATTATGCGGAATTGACACATTTTGTGCATTCCCCCAAGAGTTTGAAAGTCAAAGAAGTTTGTTTCCGTGATTTGATTTCGAGTGATACTTATCAAATCGCGGTGAAAGCTGTGGTCAATGCAACAGGGCCTTTCACGGATGCTATCCGTGTCATGGCGAATCCAAAGTTAAAGCCCCGAATGAAGGTGAGTCGGGGAGCGCATATAGTCTTACCATCCAATTTTTGGCCAGGAAAAACAGCCTTGTTGATCCCCAAAACAGATGATGGACGCGTGATTTTCGTCATTCCATGGCGAGATTATGTATTGGTCGGAACGACCGATGAACCGGACGCCTTGCGTGAGAACCCTCCTATTTTGTCTGAAGAAATCGATTATTTACTCGATTATTTTAATCGATATGCAAGGGTCAAAGCCGTACGGGGGGATGTCTCTGCCACATTCGTGGGTCAGCGTCCTTTGCTACAAGCAGCCTTAGACGCCGCGATGGCATCGAATGATACCAAATCCTTGGTGCGTGATCACGAAGTGGAAGTGGATGGCCGAAGTAAATTAGTGAGTATTATGGGAGGGAAGTGGACCACTTACCGGGTTATGGCATCGGATACCATGGACGTGTTGGAGCGTGAGGTTTTAAATCGAGCTCCTCAGGCTTGTTCAACGGCCAACTATAGATTATCGGGGGGAGAAGAAGCCTTGCGCGATCAGTTTATGCGGGATGCACAAACACTAGGTTTGTCGGTAAGTACCTGTAAGCATTTGTGGGAAACCTATGGGTCGAATAGCTTTGTTTTGTTGCAAGGGGATTTGAAGCTTTTGCATCCAGCCTTACCCTATATGCAGTCGGAGATTAATTATTTAAAACAACATGAAATGGCGACCTGCTGGGATGATGTGTTGATGCGGCGCTGGGGAATTGGTTTGCGAAATGAACGCCTAAGTGAGGAATTGAAGGCCATAAAAAAAGAGGCTTTCGCCTCTTAATTAATATTCGTCTTCGTTGAAGAAGAAGTCATCCTTGGTCGGATAATCGGGCCAAATTTCTTCGATGCTTTCGAAGGGTTGACCATCATCTTCTAATTCTTGTAAGTTTTCAACGACCTCTAAAGGGGATCCGGTACGGATCGCGAAGTCGATTAATTCATCTTTTGAAGCTGGCCAAGGCGCATCTTCAAGGTAGGAGGCAAGTTCTAATGTCCAATACATATTTTAAGTAATTTTATTATTTCATTTTGATCTGTGTGCAAAAGTAAAATAAAAAAATATTTATAAAAGATTTATTTCTTAAATTTTCGTTAATTATCAAAAAAGCTATTTAATGGCCCATTTAGGCCTATTTTTATGGAAAGAAAAACGAGTGTTGCTGTTGAAGTTTGTGCCTATTCGCTTGAATCTTGTTTAGCGGCCGATCGGGCGGGAGCTAATCGCGTTGAACTCTGCGCTTCTCCACACGATGGGGGATGTACTCCATCGAGCGGTTTGGTGAAAGCGGCTTTGCAGCGAACAACTTTGGAAATTCACGTAATGCTCCGACCACGTGGGGGCGATTTTTGTTATGATCACTTCGAGAAACAAACAATGCTAGCAGATGCCAAAGAACTCGTTGAGATGGGCGTTCATGGCTTGGTTGTCGGGGCATTATTGCCCAATGGAGACCTAGATGTTGAATTTCTTGCTGAATTACGAACATGCGTAGGGGATGTTCCTTTGACATGTCATCGGGCCATCGATGTGAGCCGGGAACCCGCAATCGTTTTGGAACAATTAATTGAATTAGGGTTTTGCCGAATTTTAACTTCTGGTCAGAAAAATAAAGCCTTGGAGGGGATAGAAAATATTGCTCAATTAGTGGCACAGGCAGATGGCCGAATTGAAATTATGGCTGGGAGCGGTATAAATCCTCGAAATTGTCGTCAATTTTTGGATATTGGTGTAGATGCCGTACATACGAGTGCTAGAACTGTTCGAGATTCAGACATGGAATATCGCCGACCAGGTATTTCCATGGGCGGTTTGACAGAAGTTTCCGAATTTGAAATAGCTTATGCGAGTGAAGAATTAATTCGTGATACGATTCAGCAGATTCATATGGATTAATAAAGGTCTGTCGTGACCCACTCCTCTTCTGGAAGTCTGTTTAAGGCATACAGCTTGACAGAATTTCGTCGGTAAGTAGGTACATCAAATTCCGTTTCGCTCAAGCCACCATTTGCATAGATTTCTACCATGTAGTTGAAACGGTCTTCCTCATTCATGGGATTATTAGCTGATTCGGTATCCAAAGTGATGGTGCTTCCAGAGGTAAATTCTCTTTGGCCTAATTCATCGGTAGCATCATACGTCGTATCTGAGGTTTCGAAATAACCACCAAATTCATCTCCTTCGTGTTCGAAACCAGCTGCGATAACGGTTAAATATAAACTGTCGCCTAATTCTTCATCGGTTGAGAATCCAAATTTCACCATGTCCGCTTGCAAATAAATGCGCTCATTCAGATAGTTGATGATGATATTCTGTTCTTTCATCTTCAATGGATTGCCACTTCCAGTTGACACCGTAACCAAGATGCGCTTTGCGCCTTTGATTTGTTGCGAATTTAATAATGGGGAAGTCAATGCTTCTGCAATCGCATCGAAAGCCCGGTTTTCCCCACTTCCGTAGGCGGAGCTCATCATGGCCTTGCCAGCATTAGTTAAGACTTTCTTCACATCCATGAAGTCGGTATTGATATCGCCAGGCTTGGCAATGACATCAACAACAGATTTTACAGCTTTGGCTAGAACATCATCTGCTTTCGAGAAAGCTTCCGACATCGGTAGATTTTCGTAATGTTCCGCTAGTTTATCATTCATGACTACGATGACCGTGTCACAATATTTTTTTAATGCTTCAACGCCGTTTAGGGCATATTGGATTTTATCACGGCCTTCCCAGTTGTAAGGGGCGGTTACGACCGCAACAGTTAATAAATTTCTTTCTCTTGCGATTTCAGCAATGACTGGAGCGGCTCCCGTTCCTGTTCCACCACCCATTCCAGCTGTAATGAAAACCATTTGGGTTTCATTCGATAACATGTGTTGGATTTTTTCCCGACTTTCCATTGCAGCCAAACGACCCACTTCTGGATCCGTTCCAGCACCTAAACCTTGTTGGCCTAATTTAATCTTCGTCAGCACGGGATTTGAAGCCAAAGCCTGAGAATCCGTATTGCAAATAACCAGGTCTGCACCTTTAATATCCATCTCCTGCATGTGCTTTACTGCATTGGATCCACCACCACCGATACCAACAACTTTAATAATTGATTTGAAGGTATTTTCTGGGATCATTTCCATGTCGTGTTCGTAGAAAGAAGGATTAGTCGTATTCATATAGGTGTCAAAAAAATCAATTTGTTGCAAAAATAATCAAAAAGGGGAGAACTTAGTTATTGCCCCAGCGCCATTCGTTACCTAATTCTAATTCGTGGCGAAGGTTTTGTTTAATGAAGAAATCACGTGTTGAATAAAAGTCTAATTTCTTAGCAGGTATCGTACTCGCATTCCCCATGGCATACAAGAGCATCGATGTGTATTTCACATTATTTTCCATCTCTTTTTTATTCACCAAACTGAATACATCACAGTTGGCATGGTAACAATCCAATACCGAACGGCTCAATTTTCCCATCGGATCTGCCGCTGGAATACCTTCCAGTAAAAAGACTTGATTGTCTGAGTGTAGCCCAGCCGCATTGTGTAAGTCATTCGCAAAACTGGGGTCTATGGATTTGATTTTGTCTCCAATTTCTTTCAGTAAGGGCATCATTTCATCGCGTCCACCACCATTGAATCCATGGACGTTGTTTGCCATGTCTAAATTAATCATGTAAACAATCTCATCAATTTCCCCCGTTTTCTTGGCGCGTTCAATGTAGGCTTTGGATCCGAGTAAGCCCTCCTCTTCACCCATGAAGGCGACAAATTCGATAGTTCGCTTACTCTTCAACCCTAAAGCTTTGAATGTGCGTGCGATATCAATGACTGAGAATGAACCTATCCCATTATCAATGGCTCCTGTTGCTAAATCCCATGAATCTAAGTGTCCTCCTATGATGATTTTCTCATGGCGTAGGTGCCTACTTTCTCCTTTTAAGGTTGCAACAACATTGCGGGCTTTGATGGGCTGACTCACATTATGCATTTCGATCATGCTCAATAAGCCGGGTTGGTCAACTAACCATTTTCTAATTTCGGTTCCACTTTCTAGTGAGATACAGACAGCAGGAATGGAAATTAAATTCCCAGTAACTGAGGCGGTTCCTGTCAATAATACTTGTCCTTTGACCGTATTAACAAAAATGACTCCTGCAGCACCATATTTGATGGCTAAAGCGGTTTTTTCTGAGCGATGTAGGTTTTTGCTACCTGCTGGTGCCTCAATTAATCCAATATTGGCTAAGGCAATTTTTCCTTTTACCAAATCTTTTTTCGCAGCGAAATCGGCATCCAAGCCGTTGCCACAATCGATAATTTGTCCTTGAATTTTGGATTCAACGGGCGTTAAAGCTAAAGATACGACAGGGATGTCGCGGAAATCATCCGATTTGGGAGGTGCAACGGATAAGGTTACCGTGTCGCGCGCCCAAGCCTCAACTTGAAAACCTTGGTATTTTGTATCCCTAAATCCGTATTTTTTAAATAATTGAAACGCGAACTCTTCTGCTTTTTTCCCATTTTCGCTACCCGTTAATCGATGACCTATTGTCGCACATGCTGTGCCGAGATTTGAATAAGCCTGTGAATGGGTGTCGACTTCCTCTTTGATGCGTTTGAAAACGGATTCGAGTGATTCTTCCCCCACTAATGGAATGGCATTCGTAAATCCGATAAGTGTTAGAGCGGTTAAACAGAATAGTAAGGTTTTTTTCATAGTTGATGGGTTGAACAACTTATATTACCCTGAAAATTACTCGATTTTGCAGAATTAAACAAGAAGTATTACGGAAGCGGACAAGGATTTTTAGGGTCTGCTTTCCGGGTCAACCATTTACACCAAAATTCCTTTTCCTTCGCCGGGATTTCTTTTCCTTGATAATAGGATTTGATTCGATCGGTGGCAGTGGCCAACTGGTCTTTATCTAAGTCGATGAGGACTTCGAGGACGATGCACCGATTCGCAATTTGTGCATCAGATAATCCGATTTGCTTTAAGCCATATTTGATTCCTGCAATGCGCTCTGGGCTGAATTTACGGGCCCGACTCGAAAACAAGGTTGACATGAGCGTATTTTCTGCAACTTGTCTGACAGTCACCGAGTCAGATGATTTACGGTATATAGGAAGGTTCTTGATAAAATGTTCAAATAAAGGATTGTTATTATCAATCATTACTTTTCGAATCAATAAAAATCCTAATTCGGATTCGTATTTGTCTTTCGGCAATGCCTCAGCAAGTTGTTGGACAATCTCAATATTTTGAACCGTATCCAAGGTCATTCGAGTGAAATCAGCTAAGCCTATCATCTCATTAAAGTCCCTTGCACCTTGTTGGTATTTTTTTAATGTTGCCTCATCTCTCCTTTGAGGATCAATCGCTTTTTGCAAAGTTGCGATGATCCCTTCGACGGTATTTGTTTCATCGCCCATGGTCTTGACGTCCCAGGGTTTTCCGTCTGGTCCCAGCACGAGGAAGCTCGGTGTCGAAGGAACATAAATTTTCTGTTTACGTAAGAAGATTCCATTTTCGCGCTTGCTAACATCGAGCTGATAGGCCAAAACATTTTTATCCAAGAACTGCTTAATTTTTGGATTTTTGAGTGTCACTTCATAGGCCATGCAATGCGTACAATTGGGCAAGTAGGCTTCGAAGAAAATGGGTTTGTTTTCCTTTTTTGCACGGGCAAAAATGGCATCAAAACTATCAAGCGTTTTAAAGGAGGGGTTTTGAGCATGACCCAAGCAGGTCATGCACGTAATGAGTACAAAGGCGAATAGGATTCTCATGCGGATAATTTTTTCAAAAATACATTATCCTCCCCAATTTTCCCTATCCAAACTTCGATAGGCGATGGCTTCTGACAAATGTTCTGACCGGATGTTTTCGCATTCGGCTAAATCTGCAATGGTCCGCGCGACTTTGATGATGCGATCATAGGCCCTCGCGGAAAGAGATAAATGGTTCATTGCGGTCTTAAGACGAAGTTCTGAATCAGTATCGAGCGCGCACATTTCCCTAATCTGACTACCATCCATCATGGCATTCGTCCTAGTTTGGGGGGATTTTTGGAATCGGATTTCTTGTATTTTACGTGCACGAATGACGCGTTCATAGATATGTTGGCTTGACTCATGTTGGGATTGTCTTCGCATTTCTTCAAATTGAATGGGTAAAATTTCAATGTGTAAGTCGATGCGGTCTAATAGAGGGCCTGAAATTTTATTCAAATAGCGTTGGACCACCTCAGGACCGCAAGTACAATCCTTCGTCGGGTGATTGTAATAGCCACAAGGGCATGGATTCATGCTTGCGATGAGCATGAAATTAGCTGGAAATTCGACAGCATATCGAGCCCGTGAGATGTTGACGATGCGATCTTCGAGGGGTTGGCGCATCACCTCCAGGGCATGTTTTGAAAATTCGGGGAGTTCATCTAGGAATAAGACGCCATGATGTGCTAAGGTTATTTCGCCGGGCTGTGGATTCGATCCACCCCCTATTAAAGCAGTGCTGGATATCGTGTGATGTGGTGATCGAAAGGGTCGCTGGGTTAAAAGGGATTGTTGAACACCTAATTTCCCCGCGATGGAATGAATAATCGTGGTTTCCATGGCTTCCTGAAGACTTAATGGAGGCAAAATGCTTGGCATTCGCTTAGCCAGCATCGTTTTTCCTGCTCCGGGTGGCCCAATCAAGATTAGGTTATGTCCCCCTGCAGCGGCGATTTCGAGGGCTCTTTTTGCCATTTCTTGGCCATGCACCTGTGCGAAATCATTCGTCCTCAACGTTTTTTCTCGAATTTGTTCTTTGGCTTGAATAGGTTTGTGATAGGTTTTCCCCCGCAGAAACTGAACGGTTTCTTGTAAATTTTCCATGCCATAAACATCCATTTCTTGTACATAGGCGGCCTCGTGTGCATTTTCTAGAGGCAATATGATTTTGCGAATGCCATTTTTTCGAGCTTCCAAGGCTATTGGTAATGCTCCTTTGATGGGCCGAATGATGCCATCCAAAGCCAGTTCTCCCATGATGACGAATTGGTCCAAGTTGGGCAATTCAATTTGCTCGGATGCTTGAATGACTGATAACGCGATGGCTAAGTCGTAGGCGGAACCTTCTTTCCTAACATTTGCCGGAGCGAGGTTTATGACAACTTTCCGTCGGGGGAAAAAACATCCCATTTGTTTCATCGAAGATTCAACGCGTAGAATCGCTTCTTTGATAGTGGAATCAGGGAGGCCAACTAAATGGCATTTGCTTCCTTGCCCGACATGGGTTTCTATGGTGACAATCGACGCATTTACCCCAAAAACGGAGCATCCAAAGGTTTTTGCTAGCATGACTTTTTGATCAAAACTAGCTTTTTAGAAGTGGATTAAGGTTTAAATCTGTCCAAGTACTTGGACATTTTCATTATTTACCAAGAACTTGATTTTTGTTCCAAAAGGAAGGGCATAATTATTGGGGATATGACCTGCCGGGAAGTTAAAGGCAATGGGGAACGAACTCCCTAAACAATGTTCCAGAATGAGTTCCTCCACGGTTTTTCCGATTTCCAATTTGGCCTCATCACAATCTGTAAACCCGCCGATGATTAAGCCTGCTAATTGGGACAAATAACCGGCACGTTTGAGTTGGACCAACATGCGATCCACGTGGTATAATCGTTCGCCAATTTCTTCTATGAACAAAATTTTTCCTGCTGGATTAGGAAAGCTTTCAGAACCGATGAGGTGTGCTAATAAAGATAAATTTCCGCCAATCAGTGTGCTTGCTGATTCCCCCGTTCGATTTGCATGATGTGAAGGTACTTGTATTTTTGTTTTTCCTTTGAAAAGGAGCTCTCGCAAGGATTCTAATGCCTTTTCGCCTCCTTTTTGGCAGAAATTATTTGGCATAGGGCCATGAATGCTAGCAATCTGTAAATAATCAAAGTGGCATAAGAGCGCTGTGATGTCTGAAAATCCCACGAGCCATTTAGGTGATTTAAGAAATCGAGAAAAGTCTAAATCATCCAAAAACCGACTGCTTCCATAACCGCCCCGCAAAGGGAAGATCGCTTTGATGCTGGGGTCGTCCAGTATGGTTTGCAAATCCGTCCGACGTTGTTCATCTGTACCGGCTAAGCCAAAATGTTTGGCGAGGAAATTTTCAGCAAATACAATTTCAAGTCCCCATGCTTCTAGTGTTTCGACGCCCTTTTTCCATTCATTCGAACTCGGAGGAGAAGCGGGAGAAACAATGGCAACACGATCACCTTTTTTTAATAGTGCGGGAATTTGCATGCAAGTGGAATTGGGTTGAGCCACAAATATGTCCTTTTTTTTCGGCAATGGAAAGCCTGAAATTTTGTATTATTGCAAAAAAATAACGGCTTGGCCTCCACCCTGACTTTAAATTTGGTACATCCTTGTTACAACCCGCATTCGGGTTGGGCGGAGGATTTGCTATTTTATTTTCAGCAATTTCGGGAGCAATTACCTGCGGATTTGAAGGTAGTCGTATATCTGGTAAATGATGGCAGTTCGCATGGGATTTCGGCGGACGATTTATCCTTATTGCAAGCAGGAATAGGTGCTTTTCATTACATCGACTTACCCAAAAATGTTGGAAAGGGGGCTGCTTTGCGAGAGGCCGTCCGACAAACAACCGGGGATTTAATCATCTATACGGATGCGGATTATCCATACCAATTAGAAAACGCATTGGAGATGTATCGCCGCTTAGCCACAGGAAATGTGGATGTTGTTGTAGGGGTGCGCGATGAGCAATATTACGATTCACTGCCACTTCGTCGGAAGATTTTTTCCTTGAGTTTGAAGGTGATGAATTATTTGTTTTTTCCTCGCTTGAAAGTTAAAGATACACAATCGGGATTAAAGGGATTTAATCTACGGGGTAAGGAATTGTTTTTAAAGACCGAAATTTCTGCCTTTTTGTTTGATATGGAATTCTTGGTGTTGGTGAGTCGGGCAAAAGACATTCGTTTTGAGTGGATTTACGTGCAGTTGCGCGAGGGGATTCAATTTTCAAGTATGAAGTTCAAGACGATTTTGACGGAGTTATTCAATTTTACGTCGATCTTAATTCGCCGATTAATCTAATCAATATGCGACCTCAAATCATGATTACCTTGGATGTAGAGGAGTGCGATATTCCAACGGAATATGGCCATGATTTGCCCTTAGCTGAGCAATTGGAAGTTTCCCGCAAAGGTGTAAAAGCATTCATGGATTTGATGGATCGCTATGAGATTCCGGTGACTATTTTCTGTACGGGTGTTTATGCGGAGGCGAATCAAGACTGGATTAAGCAATTGCATGCCCGACATGCCTTAGCATCCCATGGATATTTTCATGGGCATTTTGATCCGAAAACGGATTTGAAATCGTCCAAAGACCTTTTGGAAAAACTCAGCGGAAAGCCCATTTTCGGTTTTCGAATGGCGCGTATGCAGTATGTGTCTGAAGAAGAAATTGTGAAAGCAGGATATACCTACCATTCATCTTTAAATCCGACTTGGATTCCGGGGCGATATGATCACCGGGATAAGCCGATGAGGCCCTATTTCGAAAAAGGGCTATGGCAGGTTCCGGCATCGGTGACACCGCGATTCAGAATTCCGTTGTTTTGGTTAGCCTTTAAGAATTTCCCTTTGTTTCTCTATAAGTTGTTTACCCGGGCGTCCTTACGTAATGGTTTTTTGAATTTGTATTTCCATCCTTGGGAGTTTACGAATTTGGATGCTTATCCATTGCCTGGGCATGTGAAGCGGGGGCATGGAGGGGAATTAATGCTAAAAATGGAGCGCTATTTACAATGGTTGAAGTCGGAGGAATTAGGTGAATTTACAACAATGGATGCTTATGTCAGACAAATCGGAAAATCGTAAGCCCTGGTATGCGCGATTTTATGTGCTGCTTTTTATTTGGGTAGGCGCAGGCTTATTTACTGGCTGGAAGCAATATTCGCTTTCAGAAGTAAATTCACATATCAATAATTTTCAGATTTTCCGTTCGAGTTTTGGACATTTTCTACGCGAGATGCCCCTGTATCCTTTATATCCCAAAGAGTATTTTGATCTGTATTTATATGGGCCCGTTTTTGCCATTTTGATGGCTCCCTTTGCCTATTTACCTCTCGGGATTAGTGTGGTATTGTGGAATGGCTTGAATGCGGGCATGTTATTTTGGGCGGTTTGGAATCTGCCTTTAGGGCGCATGCAACGAGTTGCTATTTTATGGATTATATTAAATTCAACAATAACCGCTCTATTAAACACACAATTTCATGCCTTATGTGTCGCAATGATCTTGTGGAGTTACATATACCTGCATCGGGGCAAATTAGGCTGGTCGGCCTTATTGATTGCCTTGGGTATTTTGATTAAATTCTATGGGATTGTGGGCTTGGCCTTCTTCTTTTTTAGTAAGGAGAAGCTGCGCAATGCGGGATATTTGGCATTTTGGCTAATCATCGTTTTCCTATTTCCTTTTTTCATCGGAGGCATGGATTATACCTGGCTATGTTACCAGGAATGGTTGGCCGTTTTATCGCATAAAAATTCCTTAAATGTGGATATTCATAATTTGCGAACGGACGTTTGTGTGATGGGGATGTTCCGGCGAATTACGGGGGATAGTGGACTTTCAAATCTATGGTTTTTGATTCCATCCCTGTTCGTTTCGATGTGGGTATATTTTCAGCCCAAGAAATGGGGGAATACAACGTTTCAATTACGTTTATTGGCCTTCGTATTGATCTATTTGATGTTGGCAAGCACCGGTACGGAATCCCCAACTTTAATCATGGCATTTCCGGGCGTTGGGATTTGGTTTGTGTTAGGGGATAAATCGCGGGGGCAATGGGTTTTATTTGTCTTGACGCTGTTGATATCGAGTTTTTCTCCAACAGACTTATTTCCTAAGTTCATTCGAGAGGCCTATGTGAATCGCTATGCGCTCATGATTTTGCCTTTATTGGGCGTGTGGGTTAGCTTATTGTGGGATTTAAGAAAGCCGTTGCCTGCGAGTTAGAGGAAGATAACCTCTTGTATAACTGTTTTTCCGGCGTGTTTATTGATTAATTCGATCATTTTTTGTTTAGCCATCAGCAGTTCCTTTTTCAGGGGAGCGGAGTCAATTTGCAGGTATAATTTTAGATTTTTGGCATAGACCTTTTGAGTGCGCGCGGCGATGGGTTTACCCATGATTTCTTCCCAATTGGCAGCAATAGACGTTTCGTCGAATTGGTTTTGCAATTTATAGACACGCAAGAGGGCATCAATCGCTTCTTTTAGCGGTTGGCTTTCGTTTTTTCGTGTAGCTGCGCGGACACCTTTGGGACCAAATGGGGAATTCATGAAATATCAATTATGCCAACAAATGTACGGTATTTTGGTACTTTAAGGCTTGTAAATAGGTTTAATTTAATTTTTTTTCAAAATTTTTTAAAAAAATAATTCTCAAAAAAGTACCTAATAAAGTGGGGATTTTAGGATAAAATATCAAGATAATACAATAGCGATGCAAAGGTTGAATGTATTTTGAGGACTAGGTCCAAAAGGACTTGTGTAAAATAAATGAGAATTCTATTACTTTTGCTTCTACCGAAAAATTTGTGGGGGCCAAAACCTATGAAAACTACTCCCTCATTTTTCAACAAGTTTTATTAACAAAAAAATAATTCTTTAACCCCAAATTACCAAACTAATGAGTACACAACAACCAAAGCCAGCTGCTAAGCCAGCTGCAACTGAAAAAAAATCAGGTGGAATTTCTGCCGGTTTAATTCTAATTGTTCTTTTTGCCATTGCATTAGCTATTTACAACTTTGTGATGGGAGATCCTTCTCACTTTGAAGGTGGAACGACAGAAGGACACCCACTACCAGGCGATTACTTTGGTGTCGTTTACAAAGGTGGAGTAATTGTGCCAGTTTTGATGACTTGTTTCTTAACTGCATTAACATTTTCAATTGAGCGTTTATTCACAATCGGTAAAGCTAAAGGTACTGGTGATGTAAATGCTTTCGTACGTACAGTACAAACGGCTTTAGACAAAGACGATGTTGAAGGAGCTTTGAAAGCTTGTGATAAGCAAAAGGGTTCTGTAGGTAACGTTACTTTATCTGCGATTAAAAAATACAAAGCGTTAATTTCTGAGACTTCTTTAGATAAGGAGCAAAAATTAGCAGCATTAAGCAAAGAAGTTGAAGAAGCTACTTCATTGGAATTACCAATGTTGGAGAAAAACTTGACAATCATTGCAACATTGGCATCAGTATCTACTTTGATCGGTCTATTAGGAACGGTAGTTGGTATGATCAAGGCCTTTGCTTCATTAGGTAATTCAGGTGGATCTACTGATTCATCAGCGTTAGCGAATGGTATCTCTGAGGCCCTAATCAATACTGCCTTAGGTATCGGTACTTCAGCGATCTGTATCATTGCATACAACGTATTTACAGCGAAAATTGATGAGTTAACTTACAGCATTGATGAGATCGGCTTAAGCGTTAACCAAAACTACGCTACGCATCACAATTAATATTTGAACTGATTTAGGGGCTTTGCCCTTTCATTCAATTTTATTCACTGTTCAAAAAAATAATTGTTATGCCAA
>CAYHOB010000016.1:0-65224 GCA_964358165.1 uncultured Aquirufa sp. | reverse complement strand
GAGTTCCACTAAAAATAGGTGATACCAAAGGTGCTTTAGCCAAGAGACTATTGTCCACATAGCTCTTATTTGCTTTTAGGATCAACCCTTTGGCAACAAATTCAGTTGTTGCAATTTTAGTTGTTGAATCTCCTAAAGCTTGTGTCGTGGATGAAACGGCAGTTGCTGCGGATCCCGTTGTATTTTGATTCAAAATAGGGAAGTCGGCAGCTACGGCAATGGAAGGTTCTCCCGTAATAGTCGTATTTTTTAAAATCCCCGTTGCCAAAGATGCCAATGTAATTCCGTTGATTCTACCCACAACTGTAGCATCCTGTGGTCCACTAACATCTCCTGATAAATTACCCGTAAATCCTGCGGAATTCCCAACGCTATAATTGGGAATATTTAATTGACCATTCAAAAAGGTGGCAGCTCCTGAAGTCCCATTAGAAGTTAGTGAAATTGCATTTTGTTTGGCATTAAAAATGTTCCAATCTGTTTTGGTCAATAAACCCGTTGAATTTGCGCTTGCTGTGTCTATTAATGCGGTTAAATCTGATGAAAGGTTTTCAATCGGAAGGACCCCTATCACTTTTGTTGATAAGTCAATGTCTCCGGCCAACATTTCATTGGTGACTTTTCCAGCACCAATCGTAGAAATCCCGCTAACATTGGCAGTACCGTCAAAGCCTGCACTCGTCCAGGTTACATCGCCAGTCATACCAATAGTTTTCGCAGAGGTCAATTTTGATGCGGAATTAGCATTGCCATTTAAGCTACCGTTGAAAGTTGTGGCAGTCATTTCGGCTAGGCCCGATAATATTGAATAAGTCCCCCCTAATTCCAATTGACTTGTACCAATTGTAAAGGAATTGTTCAATAAATCCTCATTTGCTATGCTTCCATTACTAATTTCCGAGGAACCGATAGCATTTGAATTTATGCTCGTTGATCCTAGTTGATTAATCGTAACATCTCCTGACATGCTAACAGCAGCGGCGATGTCTGAAGCATTTCCGACAATAATTTTACCCATGGCTAAGCTTGATCCCACGGCAGAAACACCGGAATTAAGTGTTGTTTGTATAGTCGAAATACTTGAATTCAGCCGATTAGTCAATTCAACGATTGCTGTTGAATCTCTTGTAATTTCTGCTTTTCTCGTATTTGTTTCCAATGTAATAGCTGTTGCATTTGCCGTAATGGAAGTCTGATGAGCTAAGATTTGTGAGGCTTGAGATGCTATGGATAAATCAACTGCCTGATTTTTAGCCTCTTGTGTTGTTTTGTTTGTTGTAATTAGTAGATCCTGCCGATCAATTTCACTTTGGGCAGCAATTGATATTGGTTTATTCAAATCTGACGTATTGTCCACAAGATTGATATCTAAATTTTCTCGTGCCCCAGTTTTAGATGAAGCCCCGGTGCCTCCATTGGTAAGGCCTAGTAAACCTGTCAATTTTGTAGCCGACATCGATTTAATCTTTGGATCTGTTACATTTTCATCTAATATTTTGACTGTCGTTATGGCATCTGCTTTAACCAAAGGTTCATCGGCTGTTCCTGTTAAATCACCTGCTAATCGAATAATACCATTAACAACAGTCGTCGCATTACCTGTTTTCGATGAATTAATCGTATTGCTAACAAAATTCATCACCGCATTCGTTGTTGGATAGGCAGCATTGGAAGCATTTTCAATGACATCCACTTTATTTATTGTATTTTCCTTTAAGGCCAAATCAGGTACGGTTGGAGATTCTGACGAACCACCTAAATCACCGCGCAATTGAATTAATCCAGCGATTGAGGATGTGGCATTCGGCAATGTTATTGAACTTGAACTTTCTCCGCCAGTCAGCGAGATGACGTTCTTCGCATCATTTAGACTAATTGCTTGTCGTTCTACCGTCAATGAATGAATCGTAGCAATATCCACGTAGGCTTTTACCGCCTTAACGGAAGGGTATTTATTGTCGGATCCTGCATCAGTCAATACATTCGAAGATTTATTTGAAACATTTTCTTTCCCATCAATGATCAATTGGGTATCGATTCCTAAGGACGATTCGAGTACATATTGTTTTACAGCAGAAACTGATGGATAATTAACATTGGGATTAGGATCTGTTTTGATATTTCCTGATTTATTCTGTTTATCCTCTTTTGAATCAACACTCGCTTGTAATGCGATACCCATGGTTGCTTGATCAACATATTCTTTTACTGCTTTGACAGAAGGATACTTATTATTGCTTAAGCGATCATCTTGAATACTCAATGATTTGTTTGCTAATTGCTCATAATTATTCAAAGCAGCATCCACCTTATTTCGAGTGACACTCAATTCATCGCTTATCGATGTAATTTGATTTTGAACGCGGACTTTATTGTTTTCAAAAAGCGTTTCCTGATTGGTTAATTTGTTCTCTTGATTTAAGACTGCCAAATTAATTTCTCCAAGTTTTTGAGCATTTTGAGCGATTATTTTTTCATTTTCAGAAATTGACTGATGAATGATTAAAAACTTTGAAATCGCATCTTGTTCATTTTGATCAATTTTTAACTTAAGCGGATCTAAATCTTTATTAACAATAAACCCCATATCATTTTGAAAATATGAAAGTGTCTTAGGTGATTCTCTTACATTTTTATATTCTACAGACTCCGCATAAAGCGCATAAGCCATATAATTAAATGGTTGTACACTAGCCGTATGATAACTTTTCCCTGAGTCAAAACTCAAATCAACACGTAATTGCTTCACATTTGAATCCCATTTAACTGCATCAAAAGACCGGTAAGTTGCTGTTGTTGCTTGCGTAGATAAACCTGAAGCTGAACCAATTAATCCTTTCCCTATCGTAAGATTAATTAATCCATATTCGTCCGTAGTTGCTTGGTGAAATTCTTCATAATCTACTGAGCCCGATTGAGACAATAAGACAAAACGAACATCTACTTTTCCTTTCTTTAAGGGTTGGCCGGTTATCGAAGTACCTGGTATCTCGATCGGTTTGGGATCCATAATAACGGCTTGATAATTAAGGCTTTTCGACTGACCTAAGGCCAAAATCGGAAGAACTAATAGTCCCAATATTCGTACGAATTGTTTCATAATTTTAGGCTGCGAAGAAGTGTATTTATAATAATTTAATCCCGATACTGATCGTATTATTTAGAAAGTTGAGTGTAGGTTTACCTAATGCTTCCCGATGAAAAGTTTGCATCCGTTGAAAATTCAAAAAAAGCACTAAATTTTCATTCACTTTTTTTTGTAACTGAATACCCAATCCAGCAAAAAGTTGAATAGGTGAAAATTGACTGTCATGCGTTAAGTCAATAAATTGATTACCTACTTCTTGATTTCCTTGAATAATTTTATGGCCAGAAATCTTACTTTGAAGATTTAGTGACCATTGTTTAATCTGAGGCGAATTGAAACCGAGACCACCTGATAGGCCAACAAAATTAGTTTGGTAGGAAAAAGGAATGCTTTGGTTATCCCCAACAGCGTTCAATTGATTTGCTTCCACTTGAAAATCTATGTGAAACATGGACAACAAACTAGCGATTCGAGGTTTCTGAGAGAAATAGATAAATTTTCTACTGGAAGAACTAATGTCCTTCGTGGTATCTATTAGTTTATATTCAACGCCTAACTTAAAAGAAGAACCAGATCCATTTTTCAGAAAGTCAATATCTGTACCTTCTGAATTCCTAAATTGAAAGGAGGTAACATTCGTACCCATCTCCAACTGGTAAGTTTGGGCTCGTAGATCATTTAATACTCCACAAATGAGGACTAGTAAAATTAGTACCAAAACAATTGCTTTAATAAAAAGTAGTGAAATTTTCATGGTGTTAAGAATTTGTAATTCTTACAACAAGGAAGAATTAGGTGAAGAGCCGAAACAACCTATATGTCGTTTTAAATCTCGATGACAAACCTACAGCATTAAAAAATGGGCAAAAAGAGGTTAAAATATCGGATTTGGACTAATTCAAAATTCTAGTACTTCTATATGGCTTCAATTGGCTTAAAAGCAGGTTTTGTACCTGCATTTTTCCAATAGGAGTACAAATCAATAAGTGTTCAAACGCGATATCACGCATCTTCTGTTTGATCAAGACGTTATTTATTCGGGATAACACATAGTTCTATCATAGAAGAAGAATTGTATTAATCCACTTAATTATAGCTTCGTCAAGTTATCAATAGATCCATATTGTAGACTAAAGCGATATAATAATGAATGCATTAATTGCTGTAATGCGAATACGAACAGAAAAGAAATATTACGGATCAAATCAAGCATCATGCCGGTTGAATGCTCGAATAATTTTAAGTTAAGTACTCTGGCAATTCGAAGTGAAAAGGAAATGAATAAGTTATACCTAAGCGGCTAAAATCATTTTCCGTTGACATGCCTGAAAGCATAGATATATAACTCAGCAATACACAACGAATAAGCTGGATATGAAGCTCAAAGATATCTCAGAAATTATAATTGAGGTAAGCAAATGGTTCCTAAAAAACCATCAAGCTTGCAGAAGGAATAAGTTGTCCTTTATTTGCACTAAAAAGGAACTATTGAACACTTTTTAAATATTCCGAAGGAGTTAATCCTGTTTTCTTTCGAAATGAATTAACAAAATTTGATCTTGACAAAAAGCCACAAGAGATGGCGATCGACTCTAGCGTTAAATTCTTTGCTCGCCCATCATTAATTAATTCAATGGCATGATCAATGCGAGCATTGTTTTTCCAATCATTAAAGTTGATACCCAAATAATTGTTATAATACGCTGTCAATTGATGATAGGGAATATTGGTATCCTGAGAAATAGTCGAAAGCGTAAATCCAGACTGAAGGTAGGGTTTGTCTTGAAAATATAATGCGAGTTTTCTTGAAATTTGATTAAACGTACTTTCAATATCAGTCGGTTCAGTGGGAAAGTTTGTAATTGATGCTAACATATGATCTTGAATGACAAAGTTCGTAGGATCGTATTCTCTTTTGACTGTTTTTCTTCGGTATCCACCATATACCATTCGAGGAAAAAAGAATATTGAAATGTTTAGGACTAATAAAAAGAGCGTCGGTACCAACATGAATAACTTTACTTCATCAACATTTTGAACTTGATAGGCACTATATTTTGCAAAGAAACCAATCAATAAAGAAGTAAGAAAATTCATTCCAATACAAATGATCAAGAATAGAAACCAATTTAATCGAGCAAGTGAACGATACTTATCTTGACTGATAAAATGCTGGCGCTGACCTAGATATATATTTAAAGCCATGATACTGTAGATGACACCCAAAAGAGGTCTCAACAATAAATTCAATTCAATCGGGTAAAATAATGTATTAACATGAATGAGGCTAAATGGATTTTGAATCAATGTTTTTATAAATGCTAATTTCAATTCCATACTTAGCAATAAATGAGGCAATATATTGATGAATGATATAAAAAAGGGTAAAAAATGCCAATATTCAATTCGTTTCAGATGTTCTGGCTCTGAATTAATAAGCGACTTCTTAACATATAAATAGAGAATGGGGGCAGATAAATAAAAGAAAGGAACTGCCCCAGGAACAAAATAATATAAAATGTAAGGATAGTTTGTGTAGAAGATGAAATTTCGGGTAAGTGTAAAAATACTGATTGTAAGAAACAATAGGCTTAAGTAAATGCTCAACTTATTTGTTAAACTTGAATTGACAATGATTATAAAAGACACCATCAAACCTAATAATGAAACAATTACAAACATATATTTATATTTAAATAGAACAAGGAGTAAATAGAACTTGAAATTCTATTCAAACCTCCACATTAAAAAGATATAAACGATGCGATGACGTTCTTAAAATTGTATCAAATTTAGAATTCGAGTCAAGCTCAAAGTACTAAAATTAAATTTGGAAACATTTTCAATTAAAAAAGAGTCTTAATTGGACATATTGGAACTTTTGACAAATAGGCAATATAATTCTGATACAATCAAAAGTTCCAAAATTAAGTCAATGGCTTAAGAATTCATGAAAGATTTCAGGTTGAAATCTACTTTTTATTGTAAGAAGCCAGGTATTCGGATGGTGTAATTCCCATTACCTTTTTAAAGGCTAGAACAAAGTTGGCCCGAGAACGATACCCACATTTTTGAGAAATGGATTCAAGGGTTAAATTATTTGCCATTCCTGCATTAATCATCCCTACAGCATACTTAATCCTTTGCTCATTTTTCCATTCATTAAATGTTAAATCAAAGCGATTTTTAATTTAGTAAGAAATCTGATGAACGGGTAATTTTGTGCCATCTGAGATCATATTCAATGAAAATCCATCTTTTAAGTAGGGCATTGATTCTATATACTCACCAAACAATCGATCGATTTCATGCAAGTCATACTTCATTGAATCTGATTCAGTTAGCGAATTATTTTTTCTATTCAAACGTGCCTCATGCAACGGTTTTTTGGTAAAATATTTCTCAAAAACCAATTTAGGATAAAATAAGGCACTAACAATAAAAAGTGAATTCAAATAACCTGCATAGCTAATTTGATCGTTCACATTACTCCCAAATAGCATATTTCCACTTTTTTCTGGATTAATATTTACACTTACTAGTAATTCCATTAGGTAGAAACCTAAACCAAAAATGAAACAGTAGCAATAATATTCAAAATGATATCCTTGGGCATTATTCGCACTAAATCTGTGTTTTTTGAAATTTTTATAAACCAAAATTGCAGCAGCAACCATATATAGGAAAGCCTGAAGTTTTCGAAAAACAATATGAGTGAAATAAGGAAAAGATAATGTGGGAACACTAAAAACAACGCGACTGTCTTGTAAATAATTTATAATAAAACTTTCTTTTAGAAGATCATCTAAAAATAAATAGGGAGTGCTATTGATAAAAAAAATGAGTGAAGGAATAAAATGGATCAAATATCTCTTCTTAAACTTAAAATCCTTTTGAAATACCGATTGAAAATACAATAATAGAATGGGCCCTTCTGCAAAATTAAAAAGATTCGAAAAGGGATAAATTCGTGCCATCATCCACCTAAAATTATAGGAAACATACGAGAAGGTTGACATCGAAAAAATGGTATGGCAGAGAAAAAATAAGGCGAAGTAAAAGTTTGGGCCAAACCGTTCATCTCGGTTGACGAAAATCAAAATGGAGAGAACTAAACCAATAAATGTAACAAAAAAGATCAAATTAAATGGGCCACTAGGCAGTAATAATTATTAATAATTCGATGATGAAGTAATAACTCAAAACTACTACATAAAGTTAACCATTCTCTACAATTACTTATTAAACGGTAGTCTAATTAAAATTTCGCTCTCCAGGATTGTATTTAAAAACATATTTATTTTTGACTTCCTTCTCATAAAACAGCACCTCCTTAAATTTCCCATTCACATACATCTCAGATTGGTCAAAGAAATGCAGTGAGTTCTGATTCCCGCTTTGACCACCCGCTAACAAGCTATAAGCTTTGATTATAGGACCAAATTCTATGGCTGCAACAAAACTATTTCCATTCACTCCATACCATTTTTTAGAACCCATATATGCTTTACTTGTGTAGGAGGGTAATTGCCCCCAAGCAGATGATGTAAACGCCACAGGTAAACTCGGCTTGTTATCATCAAACATCATCGTATTGGAAATACGTTGGAATCGATTCACCTCTCCCCAAGTAATTTTCCATGTCCCGAATTGCAAGTCAAGTTCAGCTTTTACTTGACTCAATGCTTGTAGTAATTGACTGCCTGCAACATGCGCAGCGTAGCTTGTAAAATTTATCACAGGATCCGTTTCTCCTCCAAATTGTCGAATCTTCGGAATTTGAGGCAAAAGTTTATTGGCGAATCGAATAGCGATATGCTGTGCTATAGAATTAATATTCGCGTGATAGTCCCAAGCCGAAAGACTATCAACCATTTCTTTTAATTCATTCTTCGGCTCGCTCTTGAAAGCACTCATTAAAGCTGGTATTAACACATCAAAGGCACTCAATTTTCGATCATATCCTAATTGAATCAAATCATTCAAGTCCATGTCCTTCGCTTTGGTAAACATTCGAACCGCATTCTTATCTCTAAAATTTTCTCCATCTGGCGCCATATACACGGGATAATCAGATCGCAATGGACTCGCGCTACCCGAAACCGTAAATGGAGTTGAATTGCAATTTTGTATCCAGCCTGTAACGGGGTTCAAAACATGAACTATTTCTTCTACAGGATGTAAGCCCTTCCAGTCATTCAGGGAACTCGTCCCATCCTGTACCAATGACCAATCCTTCAGGGAATCCCTTTTAGGCACAAAATTACCGTGCCAGTAGGCAATGTTGCCTTTATTGTCGGCATATACCGTATTATTCGAGGTGTTAGCCCGCATATCCATGATGCGTTTATATGAGGCAAGTCCTGTGGTTTTGGTACGGAGCCAACTCTGCTCCAAACTCCTTAAAGATCGATTATAAGAACGAACCGAGATCCATTGTCCATCACGTTGTGCCATCACGGCACCACGATGTGTATAAAACGAATTAATCGAACGAGGATTCAATTCACCCTTGACTTGCAACCTGATTTTCTTAATGCGCATGGGGCGCCATTGACCGTCCAACAAATAATAGGGGATACCCTTTCGCATTTCAACCTTTTCGCGATACATATCGGAAACATCCACTTGGCTTGACGTATGCATCCATCCACCGTATTGATTGAATCCTTGGTAAACAAAAAATTGGCCCCAAGTAACGGCACCATATACATTCATGCCAGTTTTACTATTCACATGAATTTCCGGCCTAAAATAGAAGGTAACGTGCGGATTGATGTACAGCAAGGAGTTTCCCGATTTAGACAATGGTTTTCCCACTGCAAACCCATTAGAGCCCGTTAAATCTTCATCAGGCACCGTTTCTCTTTGGTGTGCAAGCTGAATATTGAGACCATAAAACGCAGCCACTTCTTTTTCTGTGATATCCCCCGTAGAAATAGCTCCAATTGACCCATCTGTCCAAAGCAAGGGATACCAAGGTTCAAAATGAGTTAATAGCGCTGGTTTAACCTCAGGATGTTTGTACAAATAGTAATTGATTCCATCTGCAAAAGCAATCAGCAATCGCTTTAACCAAATAGGACTTTTTTGAAAATCAGCTTTAGCTTCTTCTGAATCTATGATTAACCTCAGATATAAATCATTCGCTAATTGCTTTTCTCCATCTACTTCTGCTAAACGACCTAATTTCTCAATGTAATTACGCTCAACTCTGGCAAAGTCATCCTCACATTGTGCATATAACATACCAAAAACGGCATCCGCATCTGATTTTCCATAAATATGTGGAACACCAAAGGAATCCCGATAAATAGTCACCCGTTTGGCTTGTGCTATCCAGCGATCGTGTGGCGATGTTGCAAAAACACTTGAAGAAATTAGTAAAAAGACGATTAATTGTTTCATAGTTGATGAGGTCAAAACAAAAATAGAAAATTTGATGAAATACAAATATCCTTAAATCAAAAAAGCACGCTTTCGCGTGCTTTTAAATTTAAAAGCTATATGTTATTGTACTTCTAAATAGGCTCTTTCTACTAATCCAGCTTCTTTTCCTAACCCTTGAACGCCTGAATCTAAGTTGGCAATGCGCCGCGTCACTTTTTTCGTTTTCCCCTCTTGCGTAAACGTAAAGATTAAATCAAAAGGAGCCGCTGAAGCGATTTTTGTTTGCAATAATAAGTTTGCCGGAGGACCCTTCATTTCTTTTTCGGGTGCGAGTAAAGTTTCTAAAACTTTTCCCGTTGTATCTGCCACTTCAACGGAAACACCTGAAAATGTCACTTCTTTGCCTTTTTGAACCAATAATACAACTGCATGTCCATTTGTCGAGTCTAATGTTTTCTTCTCAGCAAAATTCACTGTGCTTGGGCGCTTAGCTCCACTTGCAAAAATACGACCAAATTCAGCTATGGGTTCTAAAACCTCTGTTACTGATAATACTAAGATAATACCTGTAATCAAGGACGCTACCACTAATTCTTTCTTGATCGATCCACTTTTGCGATCCTTTGAATATCCTTTAATAGAATCCCAGTTATTAATAATATGAAAAATTGCGAAGCCTATAAATAGCAAACCAAAAATGGTATGCGTCATTTCGATAAAGTGTGCCTTTTGTTTGACAAAGAGTAAAATTCCAGTTAATGATAGGAGTACAAAGGCAATTGCTACGGTTAAGCTAATGAGGTTTTTGTTTTTCATGGGTTTATTTTTTTTCAAAATTGGTAACAGTTTTCAAATTTTAAGGAACAAATTCGACAAAAGGCCGAAATTCTCCAACATAAACCGATAAATAGGTATAAATAATCGGCAGATGTCTTTTTAACTTGCAAGTCTATATAAACCTATACTTTTGAAAAATTTATACATCTTTTTATTCCTAGGAGTTTCATTCATGGTCCTAGGCCAAAACGCCTCCAGAGGAAAATTAAGTGGCCAAACAATTGAGGCCAACACGAGCAATCCTATTCCTTTTTCGTCCATACGCATACAAACTTCGAACCCAATTAAATTAATTACGGGAACCATTTCGAATGAAAAGGGAGAATTCAGCATCGATGTCAATCAAGGAGTCTATGATGTGATAATCGAGAGTGTAGGTTTCGAGGCGCTATCCTTGAAGCAAATTCAAGTCGGTAAATCAACCGCCTTGGGGCAAATTCAGATAAAGGCGAGTACACAAACCTTAGCCGAGGTAACTGTTAAAGGCCAAAAATCGAGCATGGAACTCGCATTAGATAAACGAATTTTCAATGTAGGAACGGATGCGGCAAACAAAGGAGCAACGGCAGCTGAAATTTTGGGTAATCTGCCCTCCGTTCAAGTATCTGGGGAGGGAGGTGTTAGTTTACGTGGAAGTGAAAACGTCCGCATTTTGGTCGATGGAAAGCCTTCTACGCTCGTAGGAATCAATGGTTCTTCCGGCCTAAATTCATTACAGGGAAATTTAATTGATAAGATTGAAATCATTACGAATCCATCTGCGCGCTATGAAGCTGAAGGTATGGCTGGAATCATTAACATCGTTTTGAAGAAGAACCAAAACCAAGGATTTAACGGCGCGATAGAAACGACTTTGGGCTATCCAGAGAATTTTGGAGGAACCGCCATCATCAATTACCGAAAAAACAAATTGAATTTCTTTCTAAATTATGGGCTTTTCTATCGCAGATCCCCAGGGAAAGGTAATTTATATCAGGAAGTATATACTGAAGAACAAACCAACTACCTTCAACAAACAAGCCAAAACAATGTGACTGGTTTAGTGAATAATATTCGTGGGGGAGCCGATTACTTTTTCAATGACAAAACTATTTTAACGGGTTCCTATATTTTCAGAAGTACACATGTCCGACGGATTACGGACTTCAACTATTTGGACTATCGGAAATCCTTAAGCGGTCTATATTCGAATACAGATCGCCAACAAGACGAAAAGGAGACAGAGCCGAATGCGGAATATGCCTTGACTTTTAAAAAGTCTTTTTCGAAAAAAGGAAAAGAGTTTTCGGCCGACTTGCGATACTTGGATTATTGGGAGCAGTCGGACCAATTATATACCCAAACAAGCAAATTTGGTGATGGAACACCATATCCAGCCAATTCATTGGTTCAAAAAGCGCTAAATGATGAATATGAACACCAGTGGATTCTCCAGGCTGATTATACGAATCCTTTGGGGAAAGATGGCAAATTAGAAACAGGATTGCGTACCAGTTTTCGCGATATGACAAATGATTATACGGTGACTCAGCAACAAGCGGATGGGAGCTTTACTGTCATGCCTGGCTTACAAAATTTGTTTGTGTATAACGAAAACATTTCAGCGGCATATTTAATATTGGGCAACAAAAAGAAGAAATTTTCCTATCAATTTGGTCTTCGTGGCGAATTAACGGATATCCAAACCGAGTTGAAGCAAACACAAGAAAAGAATCCACGCAATTATGCGAATTTATTCCCAAGCGCCCATTTTACATATGCGATAAATCCGAATAGTTCTTTCCAATTAGGCTATTCTCGTCGGGTTCGTAGACCTACATACAACGAATTAAGTCCTTTTGTGACCTTATCAGATAATCGTAATTTCTTTTCGGGAAATCCCAATTTGAATCCAGAATTTACAAATTCATTTGATTTAGGGCATTTGAACTATTTTGATGCGGGAAGTTTAAGTTCTTCCATCTACTATCGCTATACGACCGGTAAAATCGATCAGATAAGAACGGTGGATGCGCAAGGGTTTTCGAAAAGTTTGCCACAAAATTTTGCGGACCAACAATCCATGGGGGTCGAATTGACGAGCTCTTTCAATGTGTCGAAAGCCTACAAAGCTGATTTAAGTTTCAATGGATTTCGGTCAATTATCGATGCAAGCAATATTAACTCAACATATTTAGTAGATATGTATTCCTGGTTTGTCCGTCATACCTCTCGGATCAAATTAGGAGGCGGAATCGACGCCCAAGTACGGGCAAATTATGAGGCAGCTCAAAAAACGGCACAAGGAACACGTGGTAACATCGCTTGGATGGACCTATCGGCGACCAAGGATGTCATGCAAGGAAAAGGAACCTTGAGTTTAAACGTACTCGATGTATTCCAATCGCGAATTATGCGAACCGAAACAAATGGAGCAACATTTTATACAAACAGAGAAATGCAGGGAAGATTAAGACAAATAAATATTACTTTTAACTACCGATTTAATACGACCAAGCAAGCCGCAAAACAGCGTCGGAGCATGATGGATGAAGAAAATTAAGATATAAACCTATGAAACAAAAGATTTTATTGGCTGCAGGTTTCATGCAGCTATTTGCTATTGCATGTACTAGTTCCCAAGAAAAAGCAACGTATCAGGTTATCTTTGAGGATCAAGATCAAATTGCCGAACGTGCGAAAGCGGCCAAAGATAAATTACCCATAAAAATTGCTTCCGGCATGGCTATCACACGCTGGGCCTCGGATAGTTTAGCTCCTGACCCAGTAGCGATAGATATTGATGATCAAGGTGCTATTTACTTAAATAGTACGAATCGAGGCAAAGCTTCTGAATTTGATATTCGAGGACATCGGGATTGGATGACAGAATCCATTGGCTTTAAATCGGTGGAGGATCGCAAAGCGTTTTTACATAAAACATTTGCCCCCGAAAACTCTGATAAAAATGCTTGGCTTCCGGATCTGAATGGGGATGGAATTCACGATTGGCATGATTTAACAATCGAAAAAGAAGAGATTTGGAAATTAGAAGATAAGAATGGGGATGGTTATGCGGATCAAGGAACGCGCGTTTTAAATCAATTCAACCAGGAAGTTACCGACGTAGCAGGTGGACTATTAGTACGTAAAAAAGATGCATTCGTTGCCGTAGGACCTGATTTGTGGCGTTTAGATCATACGAATAAGAAAGGTTTATGGACTAATGCCAAATCAATCGCAACTGGATTTGCTGTACATATTGGTTTTGGTGGACATGGCATGTCGAGTGTCATTGAAGGACCCGATGGAAAAATATATTGGCAAATTGGGGACATTGGGGCTAATATTACGACAGTAGATGGACGCAACCTACCTAATCCGAATTCGGGTGTTTTAGTCCGTTCAAATCCGGATGGTACCGATTTTGAAATAGTGGCTTATGGCATTCGAAATACACATGAGTTTGCCTTTGATCATTATGGCAACATCATCAGCTCGGATAACGATGGGGATCATCCCGGGGAGAGCGAACGTTTAGTGCATATTGTTGAGGGGGCGGATATTGGATGGCGCTCCAACTGGCAATATGGAAAATACACGGATCCAAAGAACAATTTATATAAAGTTTGGATGGATGAAAAGTTGTATTTACCACGCTGGGAAGGCCAGGCGGCATATATAATTCCTCCTATACGCAATTACCACAACGGACCTACTGGTATGGTATTTAACCCAGGAACGGCCTTGGGAAAGAAATGGCAGAACAAATTTTTCTTAGTGGAATTCGTGGGTAATGCAAATAGATCACATATTTGGTCATTTGATTTAAAGCCCAAAGGGGCAAGTTTCGATTTTAATTCAGAAGTGGATGTCGTGAGTGGAATTTTACCCACCGGGATTCGTTTTGGTCCAGAGGGGGCTTTATATGCCGCCGATTGGGTGAATGGATGGGATGCCAAAAACTATGGTCGGGTCTGGAAATTGGATGTTACACCGGAAACCAATGATTTGGCAGCGGAACGTCAAAAAACCAAAGAATTGATTCAAATGGATTATTCGAAGGCGTCTATTAATCAATTAAGCGAATTGTTATCATACGGCGATATGCGTGTGAGACAAAAAGCACAATTTGAATTAGTAGAACGCGGTGAGTATTCTACATTCTTGCAAGCGATTAATCAAAGGGAAAATCAGTTGGCACGCGTACATGGAATATGGGGTATAGGACAGTTGGCCAGAAATAAACCTGCCTTAAACGAACAATTATTACCCTTATTACAAGATGCTGATCTTGAAATTCAAGCACAAGCGATTAAAGTTTTGGGCGATAACAAGTTTCAAACGGCTTCAAATGCCATTATTCCGGGTTTAACTTCAAGCTCGGCCCGAGTTCAATTCTTCTCGGCTCAGGCATTAGGACGAATGGGAGCGGAGCAAGCAGTAAATCCTTTGTTAACATTAATCGAGCAAAATCGGGATCAAGATGTGTATTTACGCCACGCTGCCGTTTTAGCACTAAGCCGGATTGGTCAAGTAGCCCCAATAGCCGCTTTATCTACTTCCTCAAATCGATCATTACGCATTGCGGCTGTTTTGGTATTACGTCGGATGAAAAATCCAGCAGTAGCTAATTTCTTACAAGATTCAGATGAATACATCGTCACTGAAGCGGCTCGTGCCATTCACGATGATGAATCAATCCCAGAAGCTTTACCAGCCTTAGCTCAAACATTAGCCGTTTCCAAATGGAAATCGGAGGCCTTGATTCGTCGGGCGATCAATGCTTGCTTGCGTGTAGGTACTCCGAAAGAAATCGATTTATTAGTTGCTTACATCCAGCGACAAGATATACCAGATGCATTACTTGCAGAGGGCATCGCGACGCTGGGAACCTGGGGAAATCCATCGGTTTTGGATCGTGTAGATGGGCGTTACAGAGGCCATTTAGATCGAAAATCTTCCGATGTTGTTGATAAGGTAGCGGGAATAATCCCGGGATTTTTAAGAAGTAAAAATTTAGAAGTATTGATTGCGACGGGTCAATTAATTGCAGAATTGGGTATTCAAGACGCCAAATCGGAGCAAACACAATTGTTCTTAAATCATCCAAGTCCAAAGGTTCGTACAAGTCAATTAAACTCTTTAATTGCCATAAAAGATAGCAATCTTCCATACCTTCTTCAAAAAGGAATAGAAGATGTGGATCGAAATGTTCGGGCCATGGCGATGGGCTCATTGGATAAAATCACGATCCCTAAAAATCAATTACAAGGGATTGTTAATCCGATTCTGGAAAAAGGGAGTGTCGTAGAACAGCAACAATTGATACAAAGTATTGCGAAGATGCCAGCTGCGAATACACAAGAGGTATTAGCCGATTTGATCGCTCGCATGGTGGACAATAAATTACCCGCGGGCATTAAATTGGATTTGATGGAAGCGGTCGAGGCGACTCAATCGGAGCAATTAATTGCCAAATTGGATGCCTTAAAAACAAAGGGAACATTAACGGATGAATTTAAAGACGCATTATTTGGAGGAAATATACAGGTAGGTAATGCCATTTTCTTCCGCAATCAATCAGTTGAATGTGTGCGTTGTCACAATGTAGGCGGAGAAGGAGGCATAGTAGGACCCTCATTAAAGGGAATTGCTAGTCGGCTTTCACGCGAACAAATCCTTCAAGCGCTTATTGAGCCAAGTGCGCGCATCGCACCGGGCTACGGAATGATTTCGTTGGTATTAACGGATGGACAGGAGGTGACGGGAACTCTTATTCAAGAAACTGAAAGCGAAATTCAGTTGAAAACGAGTGAGGCGGAACCTTTGCGTATTGCAATTGGTCGGATTAAATCACGCGAAAATTATCCATCAAGTATGCCACCGATGGGTTCATTAATGAATAAGCGTGAGATTCGTGATGTGGTTGAGTTTTTATCTTCGCTGAAGTAAGACGTTGGACGTTGGACGTTGGACTTTAGACGTTGGACGTTAGAAGTAAGAAGTGATTTATAGCCCCAGGTTTTAACCTGGGGTTCATATTTCTGCTAAAGTTAGACATTCGACCTTAGACGATTGACTTATTACTCCGGACTTAGGACTAACGACAAGCGACTGTCGACTTTTTCCTTCGGACTTTGGACTTAGGACTTAAGTCGCAATATTTTGTTTATATTTGCACCATGCGTTTGTTAAAACTCTTCATTTTATTTGTTTCTGTATGCTGCTTCACGACCGTTGCGTCCGCGAAGCAGGTATTCGGTTTACAAGAGGCTACAACAACAGCAAAGCATGAACAAATTAAAAAAACGGAGCCAAAAACGCTTTCGTTCATCAATTTGTTAATTGAAGAAACAGACAATAGCGAAGATGAGGATGATACGCATGAGCAAAGTTTCTTTCATTTATCTCTTTCAAGCGAATTTACCTACCCACATGTGGGGGCGATTGCTGCTGCAAATGCCCATCTTACTTTCACTAAAGTAAGCCACAATTCAACTCCCTTATTTATTCAATTTAGGAATATTAGGCTGTAGGAATATCCCACCGAGGAATTCTTTATTCATTCGCCTAAACTAGTGGATTTTTGTCCCTTATATTCTTATGCAACACAAATTTAATTTGCATCAAGTGATTCATGAATTGAAGCACTTTTTGCCTGCACAAGCACCGTTAATGGACTTTGTGCATCACAACACATTACATGCTTTCCAAAGTTTACCTTTTCATGAGGCCTTAGAAACAGCCCACGTGAAATTAGGTTATCAAGTATATTTCTCTTTAGAAACGTTTCGAACCTTACATCAAGCAGGACGTATTTCGGATGAAATCATAGATCGTACTTTAGCTCAAAAAAAGGGTAAGGATCAAGAAATTTGGAAAGGAAAATTGCTCCATGGGCAATATAATGCCATGAAATCAGCGCGAGTAGGAGCCATGCGAGGACAATGGAAGAAACAATACAACATTGATTTGGACGCATTGGTGCACCCTACTTTATTTCGTTTGCTCGGAAGTTATTTAGATCAGGGTATCTCGATATGGAATTTTCCCATTGATGATTTGTCCTTTTTAGCGGCAATTCGCAAAATGGAAACGAATAGTTGGGTCAGCATTTTTAATAAGAAAACGAGCCAAGCTTTGCTATTGGATGAAAATATATCTATTCAAGATATTTTAAAATTATTGGTCGGTAAAAACGAAAAGAATTACGAACAATATATATACGATCAACAATTTGCACATCAAGGCTGGTCGGGAATGGTTTCAACCGTTGAAGATTTACCTCAAACTTTATTAGATAAGCGTCAAATAAAACTAGAGGAATTTATTCTTTTGGAGTTAATCCTGGAATTTGATGCGCTTAACCATAAAATCGGAAGCCATTGGAAGCCATTGGACGAACACTTAACCCAGGAGATTCCTGGATTACATGATCCGATCGTAAAATCTGAACTTTTAGAGGTTTTGTCACTTTGGCAAGAAGCCTTTGAATGGACCTATTACGATCAAGTATTGAAAGGGTTACAAGCTGAACGAATTGAATATTTAGCTCCTCATCAAAAATCATTCCAAGCTTTATTTTGTATTGATGACCGCGAATGTTCTTTTAGGCGTTATTTGGAGAACATTGACGCTGCCTGTGCGACTTTTGGTACACCTGGATTCTTTAATGTTGAATTTTTCTACCAACCGATTGGAGGAAAGTTTTATACCAAATTATGTCCAGCGCCCGTAACTCCTAAATACCTTATTAAGGAAACAGGAGAAAATAAGAAGCGTGAGAAGGATTTACATTTTTCAAAACACAACCACAATTTTTACAGCGGTTGGTTCTTTTCTCAAACGCTTGGATTTTGGTCGGCCGCTAAATTATTTATCAATTTATTTAAACCAAGTATGAGTCCTGCGACAGCATCATCATTGCGTCACATGGATAAGTTTTCGGGTTTACAAGTTGATTTTGATGCCTTACATGCTGAAGAAAATGGGCTTCAAATAGGATTTAAGATGGAGGAGATGGCAAATCGAGTTGAAGCACAATTACGCAGCATTGGTTTGGTTGAAAATTTTGCTCCAATTATTTATGTTGTAGGACACGGTGCTAGTTCAGTCAATAATCCGCATTATGCAGCGTATGATTGTGGGGCATGTTCGGGTCGAGCTGGTTCTGTCAATGCACGGGTGATTAGTCAAATGGCAAATAAGCCTGCAGTACGAGCCATTTTAGCAGAACGTGGTATTCACATACCTGAGACGAGCATCTTTGTAGGTGCATTGCATGACACGACCCGTGATGAGATTGTTTTTTACGATGATCAAATCAATTCGGCCGACTACAAATCTCTGCATGCGCAACATGAGCAAGTGTTCCATAAAGCATTGGATTTAAATGCGAAAGAACGTTCAAGACGATTTGAATCGATTAATTCGAAGGAAACAGCGGAATCTATTCACGAAAAAATACGGATACGTTCTGTTTCAATCTTTGAACCGAGACCAGAACTAAACCACGCGACAAATGCATTGGCAATCGTAGGAAGACGAGAATTGTCGAAAGGTCTTTTCTTAGATCGAAGGTCATTTTTGAATTCGTTTGATTACCGAGTTGACCCTACAGGCGAATACTTATTTGGTATTCTCAAGGCAGCAGCACCAGTCTGTGGAGGAATTAATTTGGAATATTATTTTTCACGAGTCGATGGGGAAAAATTAGGAGCGGGTACTAAACTTCCACACAATGTGATGGGCCTATTTGGTGTGGCAAATGGTATCGATGGGGATTTACGTCCTGGTTTACCTGCACAAATGACAGAAGTTCATGATCCGGTTCGTTTGCTGCTTATCGTAGAACACTTTCCTGAGGTGATCTTGAAAACCATCCAGAAAGCTTCTGATACTTATGAATGGTTTATCAATGATTGGGTCAAATTGGTGGCTGTTCACCCAGAGACACAGGCATTATTTGTGTTTGAGGCAGGAGCGTTTACACCTTATGTTCCACTTATTAAATCCTTGGAGGTGATTAAGGATGTTGAATCTGTCATCGAGCGCCATCAGGAGAACTTTCCCGTTTACTTAATAAATCAAGACTAAATATGACCATAAACACGCTATTACCCATTTTCATTTGGGTTCCGATTGTAGGTTTTTTGGTAAGTCTTATCTTACCTAAAATGAATGAAAGGCTCATCTCGGGTGCTGCCTTCCTAACGATGGCGATTCAAATGTTTGCTGCAACGATTTATGTGGCAGATTGGATCTTTACTGGAGCGAAAACCTTTCAAGTAAAGGAAATCATCCTGTTTCAAAATGAGGAATATGTTTTTCAAATCGATTTCTTATTTGATAAAATTACGGCCGTTTATTTGCTTGTGGGTGCATTATTAACCTTTATGGTGACCCTGTATTCACGTACCTATTTACACCGTGAGGCAGGATATAAGCGCTTTTTTAACACGACACTCTTTTTTTACTTAGGGTATAGCTTTACGACCTTATCAGGTAACCTTGAAACCTTGTTTGTTGGGTGGGAGATTCTAGGAATTTCATCCTTTCTCTTGATTTCGTTTTACCGGGAACGCTATTTACCTGTTAAAAATGCAGTAAAAGTATTCTCCATTTATCGAATAGGGGATGTAGGCTTGATTTTGGCAATGTGGGCTAGTCACCATTTATGGGGACAAAACATTACATTTTACCAACTTAATAATGCGGAATTAGTGCATGATCAATTGCTGCAACATAGTTTTATCGGTGTATTTATTTCATCGATGATCTTGTTATCTGCCGCAGCGAAATCAGCGCAATTACCTTTTTCATCTTGGTTACCACGTGCGATGGAGGGTCCTACGCCATCGAGTGCCATATTTTACGGCAGTTTATCGGTACATATAGGCGCATTCTTGTTGTTACGAACATTTCCTTTTTGGGAATACCAAAGTTCAATCAGAATCCTAATTATAGCTTTGGGGTTATTGACAACGTTCATAACAACCGGCATTGCTCGGGTACAATCATCCGTAAAAAGCCAAATTGCTTATGCATCAATTGCTCAAATTGGACTAATTTTCATTGAAATCGCGTTGGGTTTTGAGACGCTAGCACTATTTCATTTTGCTGGAAATGCATTTTTACGTACGTACCAACTATTGGTTTCACCATCCGTGGTGAGTTATTTGATTCGTGAACAATTTTATTCATTTGAGCCACGGGCAAAGACGATCGAAGATTCGTTTCCAAAACGCTTACAACTTAGTGTATATGTCTTGTGTTTGAAGGAATGGAATTTGGATACGATGATGTATGAATACTTTTGGAATCCGCTCAAATGGGCTGGAAACAAATTGAATTTCATTAATGGCCACCGATTAATGTTGTTTTTCATTCCGGCATTTGCCCTCGGTTTTTATGCCATGAAACAAACGCAACTATTGTCAGAAAATCTGCAAGAAGCAACACCTGTCATTTTTGCAAGTTTAGGATTACTCCTGGTCTTTAAATCCTTCACACAAAGACATTCGGTCCGTTTAGCTTGGATTTTAGTCATTATGAACCACTGTTGGATTGCATTGGCTATATCCTTCAATGAAAAATTTGACCAAATGGAGAATGTTCTATACCTCAGTGGGATATTAGTTGCGGGGATGATAGGCTACTTAACACTCCAACGATTATTCCGAATTGAGGGAAAAATCTCCTTAAGCCGATTTCATGGACTTTCCGAAACGCATCCCAAAATTGCCCTCGTTTTTTTGTTGGCTTGTTTAGGCATGACAGGATTTCCAATAAGCCCTACGTTTATCGGTGAAGACTTAATTTTCTCGCACATCCGTGAAGATCAGTTTGCACTGGCAGCCATTGTATCATTGAGTTTCATCTTGGATGGCTTAGCTGTTATCCGCATTTATGCACGTGTATTTATGGGACCAAATTCCAAAACACATGCCGAATTTTCAAATCGCTATTTTTAAAATACCTTACCCATGAAAAATCAAAATTCAGTACCTCAAGATGGCTTCGCGGGCCTAAAAGAAAATTTCGCGAGTGATGCGACCTCTGGGTTCATCGTATTTTTATTAGCATTGCCATTGAGTTTGGGCATAGCTAAAGCATCCGATTTCCCTCCAATTATGGGATTAATTACGGCCATTATTGGTGGTATGATTGTGAGTTTCTTTGCTGGATCTCGTTTAACAATCAAAGGACCAGCAGCAGGTTTAATTGTTATTGTAGCTGGTGCTGTTAGCGAATTTGGTGGAGGAGAAACGGGCTGGCACTTGGCACTTGGAGCAATGGTTATTGCAGGGATTGTTCAAATCCTATTTGGAGTATTTAAGCTTGGAAAGTTAATGGATTTCTTTCCATTATCCGCTGTACATGGTATGTTGGCGGCCATTGGTTTGATCATCATTGGTAAGCAAATTCCAGTACTATTAGATGTAAATCCAGCGTTGACCAAAGGAAAAGAACCTTTGGAATTATTTGCTTCTATTCCTGAATTTATTGCAAATTGGGACCCAAAGGCAACATTAATTGGAGTGATAAGTTTAGCGATTATGATGGGATGGCCTTTTATTAAGAATAAAATCATCAAGAAAATTCCTGCGCCATTAGTGGTCTTAGCAATAGCAATTCCAGCAGAGTTATACATGGATTTTCAAACGACTGAACCCAAATATGCCTTAGTTCACATTGGGAATTTAATGGATAATATCAACTTCAATGCGAGTTTTGCTGGATTTGCGCAAACCGGAACTTTTGTAAAATTTGTCATCATGTTCGCTTTAGTCGGTTCATTGGAATCCCTTTTAACTGTTAAAGCGATGGACATGTTAGATTCATTCAAACGCAAATCCAATGCAAATAAGGACTTGATTGCAACAGGAATTGGGAATACATTGGCTGCTTTTTTGGGTGGATTACCTATGATTTCTGAGGTGGCTCGTTCATCGGCCAATATTGCCAATGGTGCTAAAACCCGTTGGGCTAATTTCTTTCATGGTTTTTTCATCTTGATATTCGTATTATTAGCATCACATTTAATTGAGCTCATTCCAAATACTGCTTTAGCAGCCATGTTGATAACTGTCGGCATTAAATTAACACATCCCAAGGAATTCATTCATACATTGGAAATTGGGAAAGAGCAATTGTTGATCTTCATTGTTACGATCTTATTCACATTGGGGGAGGATTTATTGGTGGGTATTGGTGCTGGAATTTTAACGGAAATTTTGGTAAATATATTTAATGGAAAGCCATTAAGCGCAATATTTAAAGCTCCTACCGAGGTTTCATTTACAGATGATTCCTATTTGGTTGAAATCTCAGACGCGGCCGTATTTACAAACTTTTTAGGCATTAAACGTAAGTTGGAAGCCATTCCATCGGATTTCCAAGTAACGATTGACCTTTCCAAAACACATTTGGTTGATCACTCCGTGATGGAAAATTTGGAACATTTTAAGCATGATTATGAACGAGAGGGAGGAAGTGTTACAATCATTGGATTAGATGCACATAAACCAGTTTCAAATCATAAATCGGCAGCACGCAAGAAAATCAAATAACCTATTCAAAATATTGAGTTTAATGAATGTGGAAAGTGCGTCTATTTTAGGCGTACTTTTTTTTGTAGTAGAGGTAAGAGTTTAGAGGTAAGAGGAGAGAAGTCCTGAGTCCGAAGTCCGGAGGTATTAGTTTGTTTATCATGCTATTAATTTGATACTCCGGACTAGCAACTAGTGACTGATTACTAATGCCTTCGGACTCCGGACTAGTGACTTCATGACAATTATTTAATTTTTTTTAGATATATTGAAGACGATTTAAACCTATTTCATGAAACCTTTAATTTGGTCTTTTACCATAGCTATCTGTTGTAGTACATTTTCGAGCATTGGACAGATTTGGATTTCCCAAGGTGCAATCCAAAAAATGTTAATTGAAAAGGCATTACCTGCAGCTGAAACAGGGAATAATGGGATTCAAATCAATCCTAAACACCAATTTCAACTCATTGATGGTTTTGGTTATACACTTACAGGAGGAAGTGCCCAATTAATATTAAAAATGGCTCCCAAACAGCAGCAAGCCTTATTAGTTGAACTTTTTGGAACCACAAAAAACAGCATAGGTATTTCGGTTTTACGCATAGCGGTGGGAGCAAGTGACTTAGATGCAAATGTGTTCTCCTACGACGATGTTCCCACAGGCCAAAAAGACGAAAACCTGAATTATTTTTCCCTAAAAGCTTCTGAAAAAGATTTGATTCCTGTGATGCAAGCGATCAAAAAGATAAATCCAAGCATCAAATTCATGGCGACTCCATGGTCACCTCCAGCCTGGATGAAGGATAATCAAGCATCAAAAGGAGGGTCCTTATTAGCTCAATATTATGCTGTTTACGCACAATATTTAGTCAAATACTTAAAATCGATGGAATCCATTGGTCTTGGCATAGATTATTTGACACCCCAAAATGAACCTCTGCATCCAGGCAATAATCCGAGTTTGTTGATGCTCGCATCTCAACAAAATGAATTTATCAAAAATCACTTAGGACCGGCTCTACAGAAAGCTAAATTGCATACCAAAATCCTAGCCTACGACCACAATTGTGATAAACCCGAGTATCCGATCGAAATATTAAATGACCCCATTACGCGCAAATTTGTGGCTGGATCGGCATTTCATTTATACAATGGGGATATTTCTGCTTTGAGTATGGTACGTAAGGCGCATCCCGACAAAGAGGTCTATTTTACGGAACAATGGACTGGTGCGAAAGGAGAATTTGCCGGTGATTTTAATTGGCATATCAAAAATGTCATCATTGGATCCTTACTTAATGATGCAAAAACGGCATTGGAATGGAATTTGGCGAATGACCCTCAATGGGGGCCACATACTCCCGGCGGATGTACCGAGTGCAAAGGCGCAATTACCATTCAATCAGATGGTTCTCTCATTCGAAATCAAGCCTATTACATCATCGCGCAAGCATCAAAATTTATCCCAACAGGTTCTATTAGGATTGCTTTGACGAATCTTCCTAGAGGTCTCAATGGTGTAGCCGCAATGCGTCCTGACAAGAAAATGGCTGTTTTATTGCAAAATGAAACAACCCAAACGATAAATACCTCGATAGGCCTGGGTATAAATCATTGGGATATTGAAGTACCGAAGGAAGGAGTTATTACGGTGATACTGTAGAGACGCGATACCTCGCGTCTTATGAATTAAGAGGTAAGAGGTAAGAGGTAAGAGGTAAGAGGTGAGAGGTGAGAGGTAAAAATTTAGGCTATAGAAGCCTCCGGACTACGGACTAAATAAATGATGAATTAGACGCGAAGTATCGCGTCTCTACATTCCGGACTACGGACAAGGGAATACGGACTATATAAGTGACAGCTTAGACGCGAAGTATCGCGTCTCTACATTCCGGAATTCGGACTTATTAATAAAAACCTGCTAGCGACTAGTGACTAGCGACTATTTAAATAAACCTATGAAAACATTTAACATCAATCGTCGCCATTTCTTGAAAGGGGCATCCGCAAGTTTGGCATTATCATCATTTGGAGCCTATGGGCTTGATTTGGTAAACCCCGATAAACCCTTACGAGTTGGCTTAATTGGCTCAGGATGGTACGGGAAAAGTGATTTGTTCCGACTGATGCAGGTGGCACCAGTGGAGGTTGTAGCACTTTGCGATCCGGATCGGAATATGTTAACTGCGGCAGGAAAACTCGTTGCGGCGCGCCAAAAGTCCAGAAAAACACCCCGATTGTATGGTGATTACCAAAAATTATTGGCAGAAAATGCATTGGATATCGTTTTAATTGGAAGTCCTGATCATTGGCATCCTTTACAGATGATTGATGCCGTGAAAGCGGGTGCAAACGTATATGTACAAAAGCCCATTTCGGTCGATGTATTGGAAGGTGAGGCCATGGTAGCTGCTGCTCGAAAATATGGTAAAACGGTGCAAGTAGGCACGCAACGTAAATCAACGCCTCATATCATAGAGGCAAAAAATAAAATTGTCGATGCGGGCTTACTAGGAAAAATTGCCCATGTGGAAATGTATTGCTATTACCACATGCGCAACAATGGGAATCCGCCAGTTCAAGCAGTACCCGACTTCTTTGATTATGAAACTTGGACCGGTCCAGCACCCTTACGCCCTTATGATGGATTACCGCATACCCGCTGGTGGAGAACGTTCAACGAATACGGCAATGGCATCATGGGCGATATGTGTGTGCACATGTTTGATACAACTCGCTGGTTGCTGGGTTTAGGATGGCCCAAACGCATCTCATCTGAAGGTGGAATCTATGTTCAAAAAGAGGGGAAATCAAATATTGCAGATACACAAACGGCTGTTTTTGAATACGATGGATTAAACTGCGTTTGGCAGCATCGCACCTGGGGAACCCCACCAGATCCCGAATACCCATGGGGCTTAACAATTTATGGTGAAAAAGGTACCCTCCGGTTAAGTACCATGCAATACGATTTTACACCTGTTGATCCCAAAGGCCAAAAAATCCATGGGACTTGTCTCTTTGAAAGAGAAAAATACCCCGAGGATTTAACGGAAGATCGTATCGAACTGAATGCTGCACCAGCAACCCGATTACACATGCTGGATTTCTTGGCAGCAATCGATAAAGGGACAAAGCCTATTGCCGATATTCAGGAGGGACATATATCAACGGCATCTTGTATTTTGGCAAATGTTGCCATGAAATTAGGCCGACCGCTTTCTTACGATCCCATTACAAAAACAGTCATGAACGACCCAGAAGCAACCTCATTATTAGCGAGGACTTATCGCCAACCCTGGTCACGAAACGGATTAAATGCATGAAAAAACTAATCTTTCTTCTATTATTATCTCCTTGTTTAATTTGGGCACAAAATGGCCTCCAATTGCTGGAGAAGCTAAAGCAGATTGAATCGACGGGTACGGTTTTGCATGTGGCTGCACATCCAGATGATGAAAGCACACACATGTTGGCCTGGTTCGCCCAAGAGCAACACTGGGAAACCAATTACTTTGCTTTCACACGTGGAGATGGAGGCCAAAACCTTATCGGCGATGAACAGGGCATACCATTGGGACTAATTCGTACCCAAGAACTATTGGCCGCGCGCAAGATCGATGGGGCAAATCAATATTTTTCTCAGGCATTTGATTTTGGTTTTTCGAAATCGACGGATGAAGCTTTAAGTTTTTGGAACAAGGAATTGGTTCTGTCAAATTTGGTCTATGTCATTCGAAAATTGCGGCCAGACATCATTTTTACGCGTTTCCCTCCAGATGCGCGCGCTGGTCATGGGCACCATTCGGCATCGGCAGCCTTAGCGATTGAGGCATATCAGGCAGCTGCAGATCCGAAACGTTTCCCAGAACAACTGAAGGGAGATATAATACCATGGAAAGCGACGCGCTTGCTTTGGAATACCTTCCGATTTGCTGGAACATCGACAGTTTCTGAGGAACAATTCAAGGTGCAAATTGGGAATTTCTTGCCGAGCATCGGTCAAAGTACTGGCGAATTAGCGGCTTTGAGTAGGAGCCAGCATAAATCTCAAGGCTTTGGATTTGCCGTAGATCATGGGAAATCAACAGAATATTTTCAAACTTTGGCAGGAAAAGCTCCTCAAAAATCGATTGATGAAGGGGTAGTGGATCATTGGCAAAGCAGTGCTGCTGGGGCAGAAATTGAACGCATGATTCATTTGATTATCCGAAACTATCAACCAGAGAAACCCTATTTGAGCATTCCGGATATGATTCAGGTTCGTCGGGCCATCAATAAATTGGGGGATCATTATCTACAATCGAAGAAAATTAAGCAAATTGACGAGTGGATTGTACAGGCGGCAGGCATACATTTTGCAGGAAATACCAGTCGGGGAACCGTCGCTCAAGGCGATCCATTACCTATCAAAACGGAATTCATTGTGCGCAGTCCTATTCATGTGGCATCCTTACGCATTTCAGCAGGAGAAAAAGACACCTTGCTGAAAGAAACTTTAGTTCCCTATCAACGCATGACTTGGAACACGAATCAAGTGATTCGCCAAGCGATTACACAACCCTATTGGTTGGTCAATCCCAAAGAAACCGGTCATTTTGTGGTGAAGGATTTAGGTAAAATTGGCCAAGCAGCCCCAGATCCAGCTTTATTTGTTCAAGCTCAATTTACGATTGAGGGAGAAACGATACAGGTAAATAAACCTGTTCAAGAATTAGTTGTTGATCCGGTCAAGGGAGAATTTTTCCAACCGATTACGATTACTCCTCGGAGTGTTTTCCAAATCAATCACCCCAACATTTTATTGCCCAAAGGTTCTGGGGATACCAAAAGGCTGGAAGTAAGCATCAAAGCTATGGGAGACATTGCATCTGGTCGCATTCAAGTAATAAACCAAACTGGGACTAGCTTAGGAACTTTGGAGATACCAGCAGGAATCAAGGCAGGAACAAGCCAAAATATATCCATTTCCATACGGGAGAAAGATCAACAAGGCATGGGAAAAGAAACATGGAAATTGCGATTATCCTATGAAACCACACAAGGCAATTGGGTGGATTCCTTGCAAATGGAAAGCATCAATTATGCTCATATTCCGGTTCAACGTTATTTTTCACCCGTTTCTGTGAATCTATTGCATATTGATTTCAAGAAAACGGGGAGACGCATCGGCTACATCAAAGGCGCGGGGGATAAAGTACCCGAAAGTTTGGAGCAAATGGGCTATCAGGTGGATTTCTTGCAAGAGGCCGACTTGAAAGCAAGCCATTTGGCCCAATATGATGTCGTTTTAACAGGTGTTCGAGCACATAATACCTTGGATTATTTGGGCAATGCACATGCGGAATTAATGAAGTATGTAGAACAGGGAGGAAATTATGTCGTTCAATACAATACAGCAAGTTTTGTGGGGCCTTTAAAAAGTGCAATGGGCCCTTATCCCATCAGCATCACACGCAATCGAATAACGAAAGAAGAAGCCCAACCTAAATTTTTAATCGATCTTCCCATCTTACATTCTCCAAATGAAATAACGGAACGGGATTTTGATGATTGGATACAGGAACGGAGTATTTATTTAGCGGAATCAGCGGATGCTCATTACCAATTTCCACTTGCATTTTCGGATCCAGGTGAAGCCGAACAAAAGGGAAACATCGCTGTTTGTAGATACGGAAAAGGCCAATTTATCTATACGGGCTTGGTATTTTTCAGAGAACTTCCTGCGGGAGTGCCAGGGGCGTGGAGGTTGATGGCGAATGTGTTGGATGGCGGACGATAGGTGTATCTCTATATTTATAACCCTAGGCTTTAGCCTAGGGATCCCCAGACTAAAGTCTGGAATTATAAAAAGACTAGAGACTTATATATTTCGCCTTCGGACTTAGGAGTGAAACTCCGTGTATCTCTATATTTATAACCCTAGGCTTTAGCCTAGGGATCCCCAGACTAAAGTCTGGAATTATAAAAAGACTAGAGACTTATATATTTCGCCTTCGGACTTAGGACTTAGGACTACCGACTAAAATTTTATAGCAATAAACAAGAATTATATGTTACATCACAGTGTATTTTTAGCATTCAAATCAGAGATTAGTGAGGCTGAAAAAGCCTTTTTCATTGCAGAATCGCGAAAACTTGCCGAAATTCCGGGAGTAATGAATCTGAAAGTTTTGGAAGAGTTCAATGCAACGAATCCCTATACCCATGGATTAGGTATGGATTTTGAGGATCAAGCGGCTTACGACATTTATTCAAATCATCCTCAACATAATCAATTTGTTCAGGAGGTTTGGTTGCCAAGGGTGGAAAAGTGGCAGGAAATCGACTTTAGAGAGTTAAGAATTAAGAGTTAAGAATTTAAAATTAAGTGTAAAAATTTCGACTTCGGACTACCGACTTCGGATTATCGACTAGAGACTATTATATGATTCAAATTTTTCAAAAATCACTTCCATTTGCCCATAAAACGGCGATTATTTCGGACGGTAAAGAATTTACATATACAGAACTGCATCAGGCATCCGAAAACATTGCTCACTTATTATTGGAGGAGCAAGTTGATCTAGCAGAGGCTCGAGTTGCTTTTATGGTGAATCCTGGGTTTGATTATGTCCGTGTACAATGGGGCATTTGGCAAGCGGGAGGAATTGTGGTTCCCCTTTGTTTAAGCTATCCATTGCCCTCTTTGCGTTATACGATTGAGAATTCGGGGGCATCGGTCATCATTGTATCACCCGAATTTGAGTGGATGCTCTCGGAATTGGCGATAGAGCTCAAATGTCGATTCATCGTTTTGGGAAAAAACGATACGGCTAAAAAAGCTATACAACTCCCTGAGATACAGGATGAAAGAGGAGCCATGATCCTTTATACGAGCGGAACGACCAATTTACCCAAAGGTGTGGTCAGTACACACGGCAATTTGAATGCTCAAATCAGCTCGTTAATTGAGGCTTGGAAATGGACATCCGAAGATTCAACGGTTTGCGTATTGCCTTTACACCATGTGCATGGCGTGGTGAATGTGGTTTCCTGTTCCTTATGGGTAGGAGCTAGCTGTGAATTTATGCCAAATTTCAGCGAAAAAGCCATTTTGGGGCTTATTGAATCCCAAAAGATCAATGTCTTTATGGCCGTGCCAACGATCTATTTCAAATTGATTACGTATTGGGAAGCTTTGGGAAATGACCAACAGGTAGCCTTAACAAACGCATTGGCAAAACTCAGACTCATGATATCCGGTTCAGCGGCATTGCCCGTTTCTGTCATGGAACGCTGGAAACAAATATCGACCCACTTATTATTAGAGCGCTATGGAATGACTGAAATAGGCATGGCCTTAAGCAATCCTTACGATGGACCACGTGTAGCAGGTCATGTGGGTTATCCATTACCTGGCGTTTCTGTCCGATTATCTGAGGAAGGTGAGATTCAAGTGAAAGGACCAACAGTTTTTAAGGAATACTGGAACAAACCGGATTCAACCGCAGAATCTTTCACTACAGATGGCTGGTTTAAAACGGGAGATATTGCCGTTATAGATGAAATAGGAGGTTATCGCATTTTAGGAAGAAATTCTGTCGATATTATTAAATCGGGCGGATACAAGATTTCAGCCCTTGAAATTGAGGAAGTACTTCGCCAATATCCCGGAATCGCAGATTGTTCGGTCGTTGGCCTTCCTAATGATGAATGGGGTGAATTAGTCGCCGCAGCCATCGTATGCAAAGGAAACATCGATGAAAAAGCCTTGAGTTCTTGGATGCGCGAACAAATGCCTGCTTACAAAACCCCTCGAAAATACGTTGTAATTCAAGAATTACCTCGAAATGCGATGGGTAAAGTGACGAAAAAAGATGTTGTTAAATTAATTCAATAATATGTTATTACGCGGAGTAGCCTTGTTGGCCGGCTGTTACATCCTGGGCCAAATCATTGGAGAAAGTCTTGGACAATACCTCGGAATCAATAACAATGTAGGCGGAGTAGGTTTTGCTATGCTATTGTTAATTCTAGCTCAAAACGAATTGGAAAAGCGGGATCTATTTCATGTTGAAATGGGAGAGGGTGTCATGTTTTGGAGCAAGATGTATATTCCTGTGATTGTAGCGATGTCTGCCATTCAAAATGTACGTGTGGCTTTCAATCAAGGGATTTTAGCTTTATTAGCTGGAATTTTACCCGTGGCGCTTTGCCTACTTTTTATGCCTATTTTATCCAAATCAAAAACCGAATAACATCATGGAATACATCATCGAATTATTGGATAAAAATGGGTTGATTGTGGCGTTTTTGGTCACAGGGATATTGGTTTATTTTTCGGAAGGAATTTCTGTCCGACTGACCAATAAAAAACTACCTGGATCAGCCATAGCTATCTTTTTAGGATTAGTGATCGCGTATGTGGGGGGAGTTTTGACGGATGGAAAGAGTGGAATAGCGGATATACCTGGTTTGAGTGGGTTTAAAGTCATGGGAGGTCCCATGTTTCGGGATTTTGCGATTGTCTCTACGGCCATGGGAGCTAGTTTTGCTGTCATTAAAAAAACGGGGGTTGTAGGAATTCTTTCGCTCTTTCTGGGGGTTATTTTCTCATTTATCGCTGGTGTGGGGATTGCTTATGCTTTTGGCATGACGGATGCAGCAAGTTTAGCAACCATAGGTGCGGGTTCCTGTACCTTTGTGGCAGGACCGGTGACAGGAACAGCTGTAGGCGCCAGTTCAGATATTATTGCCATCAGCATTGCAGCGGGCGTAGTGAAATCCATATTAGTGACGATTGGCACTCCATTTATTGCACCTTACATCGGTTTGAATAATCCTAAAGCTGCCATGATCTTCGGAGGATTGATGGGAACAACGAGCGGAACAGCGGCTGGATTAGCAGCAACGGATCCCAAATTAGTGCCTTATGGTGCGATGACGGCTACTTTTTACACGGGATTGGGTTGTTTATTATGCCCTTCGGTGTTGTATTTTGCGTTGAAAGCCATTATGTAATTCTTTGGCAAACCTTTAAGGATTGCCAAAGTTTGAGGCGTTTTTCACGCCAATTCCCTAGGCTGAAGCCTAGGGTTATAACCTCAGGTTTTAACCTGGGGTGTACACGTCTCTACTCTACCGAGCCAAGGCCCTTAATCCACCACCAATCACCATCACGGCCGCATAAAACGTAAAAGCTAAAGTGAACAAACCATCTGCAGCACTTTGACCAAAGACCTGGTAAGGAGCCCAAAGCAGGGCAAGTGTACTTAAAAACAACAGAGCAATGAGCGAAATTTTTATCCAATTGTTCCGACGCGTTTTTTTTAATTCGAAGGCCAATAAAATTCCTTCACTCACATAACTGAAAAGGAAAATAATCAAGAGACTGTAGGCAAGGGTTTTGATGCTGTTCATATTCATAATTGTTTGTTTTTCTTGAAGCAAAAGTAGATTCATTCGCCGCCAAAATTTGGCGACTTACAAGAAATTTCAGATATTGTAAAAAAAAGATGCACCCATCCGAACGTCTCCAAGAAATCAATGGACTACTTTTGCAAAAGTCCTTCCAGGTAAACTACAGCACGGTTTCGGCCTATTTTTTGGAACAATTTGATATCCCCAATTATGCCGATCGGACGTTTAGTCGGGACATGAACGAACTAAAAACACTCCTTCAAATCCGATATCCACAATTGCATGATGCCAAAGGGGATTTGATTAAATTCTCTAGAGCCCAAAATCGATTTTATTTGGTGCGTGATGACATTTCAGCATTTCCACGTATTTCGGATAAAGAATTGACTCAAATCGCATCGACCATCGAGCAAAATAAGCATCTTTTCAGCGGGGGGGCAGGTGAGGGGCTTGTCAATAAATTACGTGCCATTGCCTTGGAAAATGAATTAGCGCACCAACATCAAATGCTACCCTGGTCGGCGATTCAGCTTGTCAAGGATGGGGCCCGTTCGGGTGAAAATTTGTTCCAAGCGTTATTAAAGAGCATTTATGCCCAACATATAGTCGAATTTACCCATCAAGGTTTAAGTATAAAATCTCAGGTCAAAAAGACGACTGGAATTCCCTTGCTTCTCAAAGAATACAATAACGGTTGGTATACCGGTTGGTATATCTTATTCCAACCAGCCTCCGCATTCGATTCGATCGTCCGATTGGATTTATCCCAATTACGCATATTTGCCCTCGATCGAATTTCAACGATTCGCATCGTAAAAACAGAAACGAACATACGGAGCGCGGAAAATTTCCAACCGTCCGATTACTTCAAGCATACTTTGGGAATATTTCGGAGTGAAAGCCAAAAGGCCGAAACCATTCGTATTGCAGTCAAGAAAAGCAGTTGGCTCTTCAACTATTTACTCAAATACCCGATTCATGCGTCCCAACAGATCTTTGAGGAAAACAGCGAAGCATTTGTTTTCCAATTCACCTTGGAAATCGAACAAGAATTAGAGAACTATTTGATTCGTTATGCGGCAGAGATGACGATATTGGCACCCCAAAAACTCAAAGATTCGATCCAAAAACAAATACAAGAAACACTCGAAAAATGATACTTTAACATAATAACATTTTCCTTATGAGAAAATAAAACAAAAACGCCCCACGAGTAAACTCGTGGGGCGTTTCATATATAAAACTTCAAATCTTATTTGAATCCAATCTCACCCAATCCTTTGTGCGAAATCACAATCGCCTCCATCGGCGTTTCGTTTACACAAGCATCTTGTTCAACGTAGTAGTATTTCATACCTGCTAATTCCGCATTGGCTAAAATACGCTTGAAATCAATGTGTCCTTTGCCTACCGGTGCAAAACGACCTTGATCATCCATGTCTTTCACATGCCATAATTTAAAACGGCCTGGATAGCGCTTGAAATAAGCCACTGGATCTGCACCCGCTTTGGTTACCCAATACAAGTCCATTTGAAAGTTGACATATTTAGGATTGCAATGCTCCAATAAATAATCAATTGGCACAATACCTTCTGCGTCTTTTTCAAATTCAAAATTATGATTGTGGTACAAGAGCTCCAAACCTGCCGCATGACATTTTTCGCCTAATTTGTCCAAAATTTCTGCCAAATTCTTCGCACCACCTTTCATTGCCATTTTCTTATTCACCGCATCAAAAGCAAATAAGCCCATTGGCGGAACTGGAATAACAAAATACTTAAATCCAGCAGTCTTCAAATCAGCGATTTGTTGGTCCACATTTTCGAAATTCACCGTTCCCTGGTGAGCTGAAATCGGATTCAAATGCATTTCATCCAACAAAGCCTTGAAATCAGCAGGAGAGAGGTTGTAAAACTTTCCGTTGTTGTAACCCGCCGACTCGATGTTCATATAACCCGCATCAGCAACCGCTTTCAAGGTCGTGCGCGCATCTTTACCCATCTCCGTGCGAACGGTATATAAGGCTAAACCTCCAAAAGGCTTATCAGCTTTTTTGATTTTTTCTGATGGCTTGAATGCCACCAATGCCAATGTCATCACCGCACATAGGCTTAACGCAAAGGCAAAAGATTTGTTCATTTTCATGTTAAAAAAGGATTAATTTGAGTAATAATTCAAAAATACACATCCTTATTCAAGTTTAAAAGTATTTGGGGGCTTATTGTATCAAAATAGGTCAATAAGATTCGAGAAGGATAAAAATCTATATACAAGAAACATCAAACACGAAAATAACATCGTGTCGAATCTCCAGGTACTACCACAATATGATTATTCAAATTAGGGAAAGCGCAAGGCATCATCCCTTGAAGCTGCAAAAGCCTTGGATTCATCAAGTCCATGAACCTGATTAGCTATAAAATCAATTCCCTGATAGATGTGGTTCACAAAGGTGGCTTCGGAATAATTATCTTTGGCATGACCCAGTGTAGTAACCCAAACGTGCCCACCTTGAAATTTTTGAGTCCAAACGGCTGGGAAATAAGGCCCAAATACACCCGAATGCTTTGTTATTAATTCTTGTTGGGCTACATCCAAACTCCGCACATCGTGCATCATCAAGGTCTTAATTCCCGGATATAATTCCTTGCCAAAATAACATTCATCCTCCTTTTCCCATTTGGTAGGCACCCCTTTTAAAGACGGATGCGCAGGATCAATCGATATAATACGAAAAGGCTGGAATTTCGCATGCCAGGTAAAGGTTTCACCCACCATCATCTTAAACCAAGACCAATTCCTTTCCGTACCCGTTACGGAATGTATGCCCACAAATCCTCCGCCAGATTCCATATAGCGTCTAAATGCCAATCGTTGGGCGTCCGTATCGAATACGTCATTATTCGTACTGGTGAAAATAAGTAATCGGTATTGTTTTAAATTCTCAGGGCTAAAAACACTTGGGTTATCGCTCACTTCCACTGTAAAATGCTTTTCGTGGCCTAATTTCTGAATACTAGCCACCGCAAAGGGAATATTGTCATGGATAAACCCGGGTCCATTTTTGGTATAGACCAACACCTTCGCGTTCGTTAATTGGGATTTCTGTGCATTCACAGCGAAAACACCTAAAACGCATAAAACTAAAATTAACTTTCTCATAATGATGGATTTACACCGTGTTGATCAATTAAATATACAATTGCGGCCATATTAACCGCTCCTAAATGCAATTCGCGCTTATTCACGTTCTCGAATACGTCGGTTGGGGCATGATGCAGGTCAAAATAGCGTTGACTATCAGGCACCAATCCCGCTAAAACCGTTGCCGGATTTACAGCGGCCAATGGATTTACATCCGCGCCTCCGCCACCCAGAGTAACCTCGGTACCGTAGGGCTTTAATAGGGGAGTCCAAGATTGAAATTTGGCAAAAGCCGCTTTGTTTGCCGAGATACCGATCGCCCGGGGAGTAAAACCTCCTTCATCACTCTCAATGGCAAAAATATGGTTCTCATGCTTGATCTTGGCTTGATTCGCATATTCATTGCCTCCGCGCATGCCATTCTCTTCATTGGCAAACAAGACAAAACGAATGGTCCGTTTGGGTTTATAATTTAACGCTTTCATTACGCGCAAAACTTCCATGGTTTGCACGATGCCCGCACCATCGTCGTGAGCACCTTCGTTGACGTCCCAACTGTCCAAATGTCCACCCAGGGTGATGTACTCATCTGGAAATTCGCTTCCTCGTAATTCAGCCACGACATTGTTCTCATCCGCATCTGGTAAGAAATAACCATGAGTTTGCATTTGAACCCGAACGGAGCCTTTTTTAGCCAGCTCATAAAGCATTTTTGCATCGTTCGGTCCCAAAGCTACCGCAGGAATTTTGGGATAAGCCTCATCATAGGTCATTGATCCAGTATGTGGCGCATTATCCGGAGCCGTACTTAACGAGTGAATCATGACGCCAATGGCACCGTATTTCGCGGCTCTACTTGCACCGGATCGTCGGAAAATACCGCTTTCCCCGTAGGCACGAAAGGTTTGAATTTTAGTGGGATCAAAAACGCTATGAAAATAAACGATTTTGCCTTTGACTTCCTGTTGGCGCCTCTCCAGTTCCTCCATACTAGCAACTGCCACTAGCTCCGCTTCCAGCAATCCATTCGAACCCATTGAATTTCCTAAGGCCAAAGCGGCCAAGGGTTGAATATGCGATTCCCCATGAACTCCAACAATCGCAGCAAAATCATTGCCCCCTCGTTTCCAGTTTGGCGTTTTACAGGGCTGCATAAACACCTTATCAGCGCCCAATGCTTCCAAATTACGCTTCCCCCATATAGCTGCATTCTGCTGCTGGGCCGATCCCGCCAAACGCCCCCCAATCTTCTTGGTTAATTCATACAACAAGTCATAAGCCTTGCCATTGCGCATGATTTCATCCGAAATTTTCTTGATGAACAGGCTATCGGCATTGCTTTGAGCTTGTGAAAACAGGGAAATGAATAGGAGGGGAATAAGAATTACAAGTCGTTTCATTAAATATAAATTGGTCAATTAAAATACGAAGTAAATAGATAAGAGTAGAAATCCAATCCCGGTCCAACGATATAGTCCAATCGGCTCACGATAAAGCCATTTGCCAACAAGGATGGAAATAATGAGTTGGAATTTCCCTGCAAAAACGATTTTGGTTATATCGGTCAATTGATAGGCTATATGCAAAAAGATAGACCCTAAAATCAAGCAAAGAGCTAATATTCGGATAGGTTGATGCGAAATTGCCTGTAGCGATTGTTTTTGGGCGAGGATCATGATTCCTACCATGGATGTCACGCTGAATTCCAACAAAAAAGTGAAACGCAATACTCCCAGCCATGCGATAGGGTACTTAAACAAGGCATAGGATACTCCCCAAAAAAAGGACGCTAACAGCCCACCAACCAAGGCCCGAAAAAATTGGGATGTCGAATTGAATTGAAGTTCATTTTTATAAATAAAATAGATCCCCATAAGCACAAATAAAAATGCCCAAGAATAGGAATTTCTCCAATCTTCCCCCAATACAAAAACGGCCGTCAACAATCCAAATAGGTTAATCGATGAGAGTGGAATAACAATAGAAACGGGAGATTCTTTGACCGATTTAACAAAAAAATACAAACCAAAACTACTGAATAAGCAGAGGGCGAAACTCAACCCCAATTCCTTTCCATTGAAAATAGGCGGAACGCCTATCCATGTTTGAAAAAATGCTGAATAGTAATCTACTAAACAACAGAGAAAGAAAAAGAGGGTCGAATACATCCCTCGAATGAATATGATCTGCAAAAAAGGACGAGCAGCAACTGCTTTCTTCCAGTAGGCATTGCTAAATCCGAAAAAACAAGCACTTAAGAAAACAAGAAAGATTCCTAGCATATTGGATTTCGCTTAATTTAAAATTAATAATTGTTGGTCCACCCAATCATTCAAACAGGAATATTTATACAAAGGATTGAATTTGCTTAAGGCTTTGGCTTTTTCCGCCAAACGCTTTTTCTGAAGAAAATACCTTGCCTTTAACAAATAATATACATTTAAATTTTCCTTTTCGTAAAAACTAAAAGAAATACTCAAATCGTCAAATTTAAACTTCTCCATTAGATCAACCACTGTTATATCCCGATCAAAAATTACTTGTAATCGATAAAAGAAGACCAGAAAAAACAAATGATCCTTCACGTTACTCAAGTCTTTAAATATAGAAAAGCTTAACATTTGATCGTTCTTCAGCATTAAATTCCAGGCGGCTAGACGCCCCAACAAGATTGGATGTAGGTATTTGTTTAGCTCTGAATATATTTGGTTACAACGATCCAAATACTTCATGGCAACCGGAAATTGTTGATGCTGTACCGCTTGATGCATAAGCATCAGATTTCGAAACATTTCCATATCCTCCACCAAATCAATCGAGACAAGTGCTAACCATTGTCCATAATAACCGTCTAATTCATCCTCATCTACATATAATTGCAGCAAGGTTCTTTGGGCCATTTCATTGGTGGGCATCAATTGTGCAATGAAATCAATAACCTGTAGGTTCCCCAGTTTACATTGAATAAAGATCGATTGAAATGAAACATACAATTTCCAAATCACCTCATCACTGCGTAAATTGAAGCTTTCGAGTTGAAAGATGTTCGCCAACAAACTATAATTTTCGACCTCCAAACATAGATCAACAATCGATTTTAGTTGGTAAACCTCATCCCAGCTCGCAAATTGAAAATCATGTACAATTCGTAAGATAATTTCATCGTCTTTTCGCTTTTTCAAACGGTTTAAAATCAATAATTGGTTGAAATAATCAACTTCAAATTGATTAACCGCTACTTGGAAATTATCAAAATCAGAATATCCCAAACTCTTACTCAGCGAATCCAGCGTAAATCGAGAAGCTTGTTGGGACCCCTTAATGATGCCAAATAGTCGGCGAAGGGTGTTATACGAAATGGATATTCGTGCTCGAGATACAAGTTCATCACTTAATCGCTGACAGGAATAGGCATCAACGATGTGAATTTCATAGACTTCGTGAATCAATTTCAGAAACCACTTTTTTTCATTGGCTGAAATAGGTATAGATGCAGGCATATAGAACACAAATTGATTATTCAATATACGAAAAAGATCGAGATTGGAAGGCTAATTTGTTGGATTATCAGCTAAGTGCTTATTAATCAAACCATTAAAATATTACGTGAACTCATTTGGACAAGCATGGACTCAAATGGACAAAGGAAATGTCTTGGGATTATGAGAATTTGGCAGAAACAAAACATAAAAAATCATGTCAACGATCAAAGTAATCAAATCAAGCTCGGTAAAGAGTATCAAAGCACAATTTTCAAAGGAATTTAATTGTAACATTCGAATTTACAATGGACAAAAGTTAGCTGAAGAATCAATGAAAATTGCTGACTTATCAAAAAAAGATGCTGCAGGTGGAGAATTAGAGATTGGACCAAAAAGCAAAGTTGGTAATGTTGAAAAATACTTTCAAGAAAGCTTCGGAATTAAAGTTCAAATCTCAAACCAAGACGACAGCAAATTAGCTCCCAATGATGCTACACTCAATCAAGCGGGTAAGGCCTAATTCCAACATGTTATGAATGATTCAAGAAAAAAAGACGCAGAACGCAAAAAGCTTGAGCGGGAAAAACTTATTAAGGAGCGCAAACGATTGGCTGAGCAAAAAAAGCATACCACGGAAAAACAGCGAGAAGAAAAGAAAAAGCTGATTGAACTGAAAAAGAAGGAGGCGCAAAGAAGTCGGGAGGCGAGATTGAAAATAGCAGAATTAAAAAAGAAAGAAGCTCAAGATCAAAAAGCAAGAAAAGCGCAAATTCAATTAGCCCTTCGAAAAGAAAGGGAAAAAAAGCGAGAGTCACTTAAAAAAATAAAAGACGCAAAGAAAAAGAAAAAATAAGATGGGAATATTAGATAAAATCAAGGATCACTTTACGAATGCAGAATTTTCAATTTCGCCAAACAAGAAACTAAAGACCCTTTCTAAGGAATTTAAAGAGGCTTTTGGCTTGTCACTCGTATTCTATAAGGGAAATATTATTGCTGAAGAAACTTTGACATTAGCAGCTCTAAATAACAAAATATCAAAAACAATAATTACAAAAAGCACAGAAGAGCTTAAAATTAAAGCGAGTATGAAAGTGGGAGCTGTAGAGCAATTGTTTATGGACACTTTTGGGGTTACCGTTCAAATTAAAGACAAATTAGCTTCCAAATTAATAGATAATAAAATCAGTTTGGGAGATGCTGTAAGGCTGCCAAAATAATTAGTACAAGATGGAAATATTAATTTATCTCTTGGCGATAATCACCTCTTTGACATCATTTATTTTTACCTGGTCTGTATCATCATTTTTTATGGCACCAAGAGATTTTTGGACAAAAAGTGGATTTGCAATTTTTAGTACAAAAATAGGGATGGCTGGAACTGTTGCTTTTTATGTCTTTAGCCTAATATTAATGTATTTTAATATCATTTAATTAATCTATTAATGTCATTGTTCCGAATTGAAAGATCTATGATGAAATACTGAAGTATATTCTAAAGGAGATTTTGAATTAACAAATTGGGCCCTTGGGTCCAATTTGTTATTCTTTTAACTGTTTTAAAATTAAGTATTTATGATTTCTACACAACACAATCATCAAACCATTAACCTATTTTCAAAAAGCCCTTCTGATAGTTTCTTTGGTCGAGCACCTATGATCTATGACGAATTAAATCAAAGCGATATCTTGTTTGTAGGAGTCAATCCTTCGTTTATTGAAATTGAAAAATCACATCAATTCATTAAAGACAATTGTACAAAAAACAATGCAACAGCCTATTTGTCTAATTTAGATAAAGTGAGTTTTGAAGCACTTTTTTACGATTTAGGTTCTGTTAAATCAAATAGTAAACAATTAGGAGATATCCATAAAGTGTTTAAACAGCATTATCCCTACTTTAAAAAATTCAATGAAATTGCTACACAAGTTAATGTCAGCTTTGAGCACCTTGATCTTTTCCCCGTTCGAGAGACATCTCAGAAATTGGTAACTAAACTAATTGGTCAAAATCAAGATTTTACTGATGCTTGTTTTGATATTTTTCTTTCAACATTGAATCAAATCTCTCCTAAGGCGATAATAATCGAAAATTCTTTCATTCGAGATGTATTGATAAATTCAAGTCATCCTGAGATTCGGAATTATTTTCCAAGATTTGAATTCAAAAGTTTTAAATTCAATGAGGTTGGAACTCCGATAAATAAACATGGGATGGCTGTTTACTATACATCCATGTTGACTGGCCAAAGAGCAATAGACTTGGGTAGTTATAATAGACTTATATGGTCATTAAACAAATTTTTAAACTAAATGTATGATATTTTATTCTGTCCAATTTTGATTTAATTAATCCACTTTCGAAAAATCCCCGATAAAATATTTATCACTGATGTTCCTTTCAATAGGAGGTCTGAATTAAACTTTAACAAGCAGAAAAAATAAAGTTAAAAGGGCGAGTAATATAATAGCCGCTTTCCCATCTAGGTTAACATAGGCTCGATTAACATAAGCGAGGAAAGCAATGGCGATCAATGCTATAGCATGTACGTACAATTTCGGAGCTTCAAATACGTGCCTACGTGGTAGCATAAAACAAATGATTTGATCAAGTATGATACAAATAGTGATGCTGTATTTGCGAAGAGATAACATAGTTGAATTATTCATACTAATTTGATTTGGATATTTCCTAAGCAATAATCAAAATTCCTTTGAGCTCTATTTTGACAATCAATTAATCCCCAAGCTGAATGGAATATTAAAAAACTGGTAAATATTCGCATAATATTGGTCTTTTTTTTCATTACCAATATTAGCAACATGAGCAAAAAAGAGTTATTCACTTTTAGAATATTTAAAATTTATCTTTATCATGAAAAACCTATATTCTGTACAATCTTAAAAGCCAGCTCTGTTGGATTGTATTCAAATAATCTCTTTTTAAGCCAATACATCTTGTTCGGTGAATTTAAAAGTACACAAGGCTATTATAGGATTTTATAACTAAATATTTGTAATATTCAATAGATAGATTTTTGTAAAATAACCCATTTTATAAAAACAATTTTATAATTTTCGGCTGACAATTGCTCCCATGTTGATTTAGTAATTGTTAAAAACACCCGAAATTTCACTGAAAACGACAAGAATTGGACGAATTAAAAGTATATGCTGACAAAGTAAGTGACAGTTCTCTTTGGAACCAGTTACGTAATGGGGATGAAGAAGCATTCTCTAATTTATTTGAACGATATTACAGTCCACTGGTTAATTATGGTAAAACATTAGTAAAAGGGGAGGATATCGTTAAAGATTGTGTCCAAGATGTATTTGTCGACCTTTGGACCTATCGCTATAAATTAAATGAGGCCAATGCCGTAAAGGCTTATTTACTATCGAGCGTTCGAAAACGGATAGCTAGATTACATAGTCGTGATCACATCTTTTCAAATATTAAACGTGTCGACTCACTTGAATTCTTATTAGATTTCTCAATTGAAGATCAATTAATCATTGATGAAACGAATGCTATAAAAGTAGAACAATTGAATGCGAGCATTAATAAACTTTCGGATCGACAAAAAGAAGCACTTTATTTAAGATACCATCAAGGACTGTCAGTTGAACAAGTATCTGAGGTATTAAATTTGAATTATCAATCCACAAAGAACCTGATACATCGAGCGATACTCCAACTTCGCAAAGACTTACCAATTTCTGTATTATTTCTATTTTTGAACTTTTCGATTAATTAATTGGAAAAAAGTTCTTTTCAAGTGAGTACCATTTTTATTTCATGTCCTCTCTATTTTTGAAACCCTAAAATAGATGCGAAAAAGAGATTCGTACGAAAAGATAGAAGATTTTTTATCTGATGAGTCATTCCAACAATGGATCAGGCATAACAATGACCAAGCCAATTGGATGGAATGGACATTAGAAAACCCATATCGTGCCAGATTAGTTGAGGAAGCACGTTTATGGATATTAGCTACTAAAGTTGAAGAAAATCAGATTTCAGTTCAGGAAACTCAATTGGCACTACAAAAAACTTGGAAAAATATTCGAGTAATAGAGTCTGCTAATAACCAATCATTCAGTAAAATTTGGGAACTAACTTGGTTTAGAGCCGCGGCTGCCGTTTTGATCATCGGCTTAACTAGCCTTTTTTATTGGACTGAATTATCTATATCCACTAAACAGTCATCCATCACCTATCAGGATTTAGTAAAAAATGATTCCAGTGGATTAATTGAACAAACGAATAATTCTGACAAACCTCAATTAATTACCTTGTCAGATGCAAGTTCCGTTTTACTCCAACCAAAGAGTAAACTAAGCTACCCTAAAATATTCACAGGCAACGAACGCAAAGTTTACCTTTCGGGTGCTGGTTTTTTTGAAATTAGTAAAAATCCCAAGAAACCATTTTATGTATTTGCTAATGAAACAGTTACCAAAGTTTATGGAACTAGTTTCAGGGTGATCGCTTATGCAAATCAACCGAACGTAGAAGTTTTGGTACGTACAGGTAAAGTTAAAGTTAGCTCAAATCAAACGGTAGCTAATGCTTCAAAAGAAGAATTAATGCTTTTGCCGAATCAAGCGGCAAGATTTGTACGTAAACAGCAACTTTTTGAAAAAATATTAGATATCACTCAAGACAAACCATTGATGGCTACGACCAATTCCATGGAGCAGTTAAGTTTTGATTTCAAGGATATACCTGTTCATCAAATATTTAAAACTTTAGAACAGGCTTATTTAATATCGATAGAATTCCCTGAAGAAAAATTGAATGATTGCTATTTGACAACATCACTTATTGATGTTCCCTTACCTGAAAAATTGAAGATTATCTGTGAAAGCTTGGGCAATAATAGCCGATATGAAATGAATGGGAATTCAATTATTATAATTTCTAATGGATGTAAATAAAGGCGTATGAGAAAATGAAAAACAATAAAAAAAGCGTCGAAATGCGGTAACATTTCAGACGCCCTAATGAATTTCCAATTTCCTCTGCAAAGGTTTGGAAATCAGCTGAAACTCACAAAAAGTATCAACATTAACGACTAAAATTATGAAAAAAAGTTTTATTAAACGACGGTTACTATCTAAGATCGTGAAAATATCCTTATCCCAATTAGCTATTGTTTTGTTGTTTTCAGGCATCACTTTTGCAATGCCTGTAAAGGCTCAAGAAATACTAGATACAAAGGTGTCTATTTCGTTAAGCAATGTAAGTTTAGAAAATTCATTAATAGAGCTTGAAAAATCTGCTCAAATAAAGTTTTCTTATAACTCACGTGCATTAAAACTTGGACAAAAAGTTAACGTTTTCGCTAATAAGGAAGCGTTATCAAGTGTTTTAGACAAGTTATTAAAACCTTTAAATATTCAATATTTTCAAGTTAGCAACAGGATTGTATTGCGTAAAATTGATGAACATCCCATTAGCTTTAATTCAGAATCTGAATCAGAATTGAAATCCGATAATAGCACGCTAGCTGGATTTTCTATCAAAGGTAAAGTTACTGATGAAAAAGGTGAAGGTCTAGCTGGAGTTAGCATAACAATTAAAGGAACAACTCGCGGAACAAATTCCAATAAAGATGGTGAGTTTTTGATAACAGAAGTAAGTGAAAAAGGAATTTTGATTTTTAGTTTTGTAGGATATGAAACCCAACAAATCGTCGTTGGAAATCAAACTTTTTTAGACATCTCCTTAAAGCCTGATGTAAAATCCTTAGATGAAGTCATTATCATAGGTTATGGGTCACAAAAAAAATTATCCATTACAAGTGCTGTTACTCAGCTGAAAGGTGCCGAATTGGTAAGAAGACCCGTATCAAATTTACAACAGGCCCTACAGGGACAAGCGCCTGGATTAACTGTATTAGATCGAGGTGGAGAACCTGGAAGGTCATCAGCAACATTAAGAGTTAGAGGCATTACGACTTTCTCAGGAAATAGTTCTGAAAATAGCTCACCCTTAATTATTGTGGATGGGGTAGAGCAAACATTATTCAACTTAAATCCAGAAGACGTTGAAAATATATCCATTTTAAAGGATGCATCTTCAACATCAATTTACGGATCAAGAGCAGCGAATGGTGTCGTTTTGGTAACCACCAAAAGAGGTAAATCAGGTAAAATTCAGGTTTCTTATAATGGATATTATGCATCACAGCAATCAATTAATAATCCAGAAAATATGGGGCTTGAGGATTATATGCGTTATCAACAATTGGCTTATAAAAATTCGGGAATAGCAATTCCTGCACGCTATACAGATGAAAGTATAAATACTTGGGTTTCATCAACTGATCGAGATAAATATCCCTTGCCAAATACTTGGTTTCAAACGGTTTTGAAATCAGCACCCCAACAAAGTCATAATTTTTCGATAAGCGGAGGAAGTGATCTATCAAAAACAAGAGTTAGTTTAAGATATCTCGACCAAGATGGAATTGTAGCTAATTATGGGGCTAAAATCAGAGAGGTAAGAATTAATAATGACCTTACTTTGAGCAAAAAAATTGTATTTAGCACGGACATTAATTATCGATTTAATCAATCTTATCGGCCTTATTCAACGGATGTGTTTAATCGATTTTTTCATGGTACGTTATTTGCGGCACCTAAATATTCCGATGGAACTTATGGGCTAAGTCAACAGGGTTTTAATCCATTAATGTTAGCTGAAAAATCGGGTTCGAATAATGCTGAAACACATTACCTTTTTGGAAATATTAAATTGGATTACCAAATTTTAAAGAATTTAAAATTTACGGGTCAAGTATCAGGAGTTATGAATTATACTGAAACGAAAGCATTTCAAAATTCATTTACAAACTACGATGCGATAAATGCGAGAACATTTTCTGTAGCAAACAATAATCTCACTGAATCTAGGGATAGAACGACAGATATAACAACAAATTATCTATTAAATTATTCAAAAAGTATTCAAAAACATGAAATATCAGGCTTATTGGGATTTTCTGAAATATTTTCAACTGCATCAACTCTAAATGCATATAGAGAACGTTTTTACAATAATAGTATTCAATCCATTAACCAAGGGGCGAATGATGCAACGAAAACCAATGGGGGTGGTGAATATAAATTTGGATTAAGATCAACTTTTGCCAGAATTAATTATGCCTTTGATAATAAATATTTATTTGAGGTAAATGGACGATATGATGGATCATCGAGATTTACAGGTGAAAATCAATATAGCTTCTTCCCATCATTTTCTGCTGCTTGGAGAATTACAGAAGAGAAATTTTTTGAGGGCTTACCATCCATTAATGACCTAAAAATTAGAGGATCATGGGGACAAACCGGTAATCAAACTGTTCCTTTATATAGTTATTTTGCCTCTTTATCTCAAGGCTCATATGTTTTTGGTGGGGCATCAGTTCCTACATTTTCTCAAACAAATCTTGCCGATCCAACAATTACCTGGGAGACAAATACTCAAACAGATATAGGTATCGATGGCCAACTATTTAATAATAAATTAAATTTTACAGTTGATTATTATTTAAAGAGAACCTCTGGAATTTTGCTAGCGCTTCCTTTACCTGTTGTAACAGGATTTTCATCGTCAACTCAAAATGCAGGTGTAATCGACAATAAAGGTTGGGAATTTTCGCTTGGATTTAGAGAAAATACGCGTCAGATAAAATATTCATTTAACGGAAATCTCGCGATCAATACAAATGAAGTTGTTGATTTAAAAGGCGCAGGGCCTTTTATTAATAGCTCCTATGATTTAGATCCTAGGTACATTGTAAAAGTCGGCCTTCCTTTTAATGCACATTGGGGATACAAGACGAATGGCTATTTTCAATCAGAAAGTGAAATTACAAATTATCCAACTATTGCCTCTGGCACAAAACCGGGTGATGTTAAGTATGTTGACCTAAATAACGATGGAAAAATTAATGCTGATGACTGGACAGTGATTGGCAATCCGTTTCCAAAATATACTTTTGGACTAACATCAGAAATTTCTTATAAAAATTTCACCTTAAATATGCTTATTCAAGGAGCAGCTGAAGTTGACACAAGGCTTTCTGGAGCGTTATCAGAATTGGGAATTTTTGAAGGTTTTACACACAAAATTGTCACGAATAATTATTGGACACCTCAAAATACAAATGCAAGATTTCCACTTCCTAGAAAAAATAATCAAAGAAATGTAAATACTTCAGATCGGTTAATCATTGATGGGTCTTATGTGAGAATCAAAAATTTACAACTTCTCTACGCAATCCCAAGTTTAGGACTTAAGACAGTTGGCCTTAGTGCAGCGAAAGTTTATGTTTCTGCAACCAACTTATTAACATTCTCTAAATTAAACGAATGGAATTTAGACCCAGAAGCTGATTCTGGGCGAGGAACTTATTATCCTCAAACAGCCATTTATACGGTTGGTGTATCGCTTAATTTTTAATTTAAAAGCTCGTAAATCATGAAAAAATATATAAGAAATTCATTCATTATTTTAGGAATTTCAACTTTTGTAATTTCTTCTTGCAAAGAGGATATTTTGATCACCATACCAAATGATCGAGTGTCAACTGAAGTTTATTGGAAAACGGATTTAGATGCGAAATATGCAGTTAATGCTATATATTCATCCTTAGATGGCACTAATTTGTTTGTGCTGGATGGTGTTACTGACATAGGACATACAAATACCGTCTTTACCGTTGAATACAATATCGAAAATGGTACATATGATGCATCTCATTCTAGAATTCAATCAGAATGGCAAAACCATTATCGAGGGATTTTCTTAGCAAATTACCTGTTAGAAAATATTGACCAAGTAAAAACTTCATCGAATACAGCTCTGATAGATCAATATAAATCAGAAGCACGAACTTTAAGAGCATATTTTTATATGAGGCTAGTGGCACTATATGGAGATATCCCTTTAATTTCAAAAAATTTATCTCCTGCTGATGGTTTAAAAATTACTAGGAATAAGTCTTCAGATGTTTGGTCCTTTATTGATAAAGAATTGACTGAGGTAAGTAACTTTTTGCCTATTTCTTATTCAAGTCCGGAAAAAGGCAGAATAACTAAGGGGGCAGCATTGGCCCTAAAAGCAAGGGCCGCACTTTGGTCTGGAAATTTTGCTACAGCTGCCGCAGCATCCAAATCAGTAATGGATCTAAATGCTTATGGATTAATTCCTGAATATGGAAAGCTGTTTACCTATGCAAATGAAAATAGTAAAGAAGTTATTTTTGATAAACAATTTTTAGCTGGTTCAGCTACCCATAATGCTTTTGCATTCATGGGACCTTACAGTCAAAAAACGAGTGGTAGTTCATTTGTACCTACCAAAGCTCTGGCAGATGCATTTCCAATGAAAAATGGAAAAGATATAAATGATCCAACATCTGGGTTTGATCAAAAATCACCCTATAATAATAGAGATCCGCGATTGAGGTTTACGATGTATGTAGATGGTGATTTATTACCTAGTGGAATACCTTTTAAACCGGTTCCCGGGAGTGGAGGAGCTGATGAAATTGGCAAAACACAATATAATACCACAACAGGTTTCTCATTAAAAAAATATGTTTCAGCTGAAGATTATGGAAGTCCAGGAGCTAGTGGGTTAAATATTATCTTAATGCGCTATGCTGAGGTTTTACTTACCTATGCAGAAGCTAAAATAGAACTTAATCAAATCGACCAGTCGGTTTATGATGCGATTAATTTAGTAAGAACTAGATCGGATGTCGGTTTGCCACCGCTCAATTCAGGACTTTCTCAAAGTGAATTAAGAGAGGCCGTACGGAAAGAGAGGAATATCGAATTAGCATTTGAGGGATTGAGACTGTTTGATATTCGCAGATGGAAAATAGCTGAAAAAGTAATGGTTAGTAAAGTCTACGGAATTTCATACCCAACAGGTTCAACATTTACTACCGTTGAATTACCTATTGCAATCAGGGCTTTTGATGCCTCAAAACATTATTTATGGCCGATTCCTCAAAAAGAAAAATTATTGAATCCTAATCTTGGTCAAAATCCCGGATGGTAAGCAATTATTTTAAATAAAAACCTTGTTAAAAGGTGTCATTAATATCACTTCTTTATGTTTTAAAAAGCATTTTGAAGTGATATTATGTATAAAAATCAGGTAACGTATTTTCAATTATCCAATAAACCTATGAAAAAATTCCTAGTCCTGGTCAGCTTTTTGGCCTTTGTTTGTACGGACATTTACGCTCAAAAAAAACCCAATGTCATCCTCATTTTAATGGATGATTTAGGATATGGGGATTTAAGTTGCTATGGTGCTAGTCAATACCAAACACCCAATTTAGACGAAATGGCTAAAAATGGAATCAGACTAACTAATTTCCTTTCTGCCCAAGCCGTTTGCAGTGCCTCAAGAGCAGGCTTACTAACAGGTTGCTATCCGAATCGTATAGGGATTTCAGGTGCCCTTTTTCCAAATTCTCCCATTGGGTTAAATAAAGAGGAAGAGACCATCGCAGAGGTCTTAAAAGACAATGGCTATGTCACAGGTATGTTTGGCAAATGGCATTTAGGCGATTCGGAGAGATTTTTGCCTACTAATCATGGATTTGATGAGTATTTGGGTATTCCTTATTCAAACGATATGTGGCCAGTACATTATGATGGAACTAGAAATGCCACAAATCAGAGAAAGAACTTCCCTGAATTGCCTTTAATCCGAGGTTCTAAGACAGAAAAATACATCAAAACCTTAGATGACCAAGCTCAATTAATTAAAATTCTGACCCAAGAATCGATTGAATTCATTGAAAAAAACAAGTCAAAACCCTTCTTTGTTTACTTGCCACATCCAATGCCTCATGTACCGATCAATGCCTCAGCAGCATTTAAGGGAAAAAGTAAGCAAGGACTCTATGGGGATGTGATGATGGAAATAGACTGGTCTGTGGGTGAGATTTTGAAAACGCTCAAACGACTAAAAATAAATGATAACACGTTAGTGATTTTCACTTCAGATAATGGCCCGTGGCAGAATTTCGGTAACCATGCTGGTTCAACAGGAGGCTTAAGAGAAGCGAAAGGTTCTTCATACGAAGGTGGCCAAAGAGTTCCGTTTATAGCCCAATGGGATGGGAAAATACAAGGAGGAAAAGTTAATAATGGATTGGCCTCCAACATCGACCTTTTACCTACGATTTGTGCAATCACCAATTCAAAATTACCAACGAAAAAAATTGATGGAGTCAATGTTTTATCCCTTTTGCAAGGTGATGATCAGGCTGAACCCCGTAAAGAATTTTTATATTACTACCGAAAAAATAATTTGGAAGCTGTCAGAAAAGGTCAGTGGAAATTAGTTCTAGCTCATCCAGGTAGAACTCATGAAGGATTTATGCCAGGCCAGGATGGATTTCCAGGAAACCTCCAAGAGGATTTTCCGTTCACCGAAGCACTATATGATCTGAGACGAGATCCAGGTGAGCGTTATGATGTACAATCCCTTTATCCACAAGTCTTCGCAGATTTAAAAGAATTAGCTGAAAAAGCACGGGAAGAATTAGGGGACGATTTGACCAACAGAAAAGGGAAGGAAAATAGAGAGGCTGGAAAGTGAATCAAAGAAAATACCTTAAAATATTGAAGCATGAAGAAGTCAATTTTTGCTACCTTGAATTTGATGATGTTATCCATCACATTATGTGCTCAAAATAAACCCAATGTCATTTACATTTATGCAGATGATTTAGGTTATGGGGAGTTGGGTGTCTACGGCCAACAAAAAATCAAAACGCCTTTTTTAGATGCCATGGCAAAAGAAGGCATTCGATTCACAAACCACTATACGGGTGCGCCAGTTTGCGCACCGGCAAGGTGTATGTTGATGACGGGCCAACATGCCGGGCATGCTTACATTAGGGGAAATTATGAATTAGGTGGTTTTAAAGATGATAGGGAAGGGGGCCAAATGCCATTGCCTGAAAATACATTTACCATAGCCAAATTAATGAAATCCGTAGGTTATCAAACAGCACTAGTTGGGAAATGGGGTTTGGGTATGAACAATAATACAGGGGATCCGAACTTGCATGGTTTTGATTATTATTATGGTTTCTTGGACCAAAAACAAGCCCATAATTTATACCCAACGCATCTGTGGGAAAATGGAAAATGGGATACTTTACAAAATACTTATCAATTTGTTCATGAATACCTAAATAAAAAAGTAAGAATTGACTCGATAGATTTTGAGAAATTTAAAGGGAAAGATTATGCGGCAACCAAAATGATGGAAAAGGCTTTAGCATTTATCCAAAAGAATCAAAAAAAGCCCTTCTTTTTGTACCTTCCATTGCCACTTCCACACCTTTCATTGCAAGCACCTGAGGATGAAATAAAGCAATATCAAGGTAAATTCCCTGAGACAATTTATACTTCATATAAATCGGGGTATGTGCCCACAAAATACCCGCTGGCGACCTATGCCGCGATGATCACCTATTTAGATAAGCAAGTAGGTCGCATCATCGAAACCTTGAAAAAATATCAAATCGATGAAAATACATTAATTATGTTCTCGAGCGATAATGGGGCGACCTTTGATGTGGGAGGTGTGAATACTCAATTTTTCAATTCAGTGGCGGGATTACGTGGTCGCAAACAAGACCTCTATGAAGGGGGTATCCGCGAACCGATGTTAGCTCGTTGGCCTGGCAAAATAAAAGCCGGTCAAACGACAGATCACCCATCCGCGCAATTTGACGTAATGGCAACTTTAGCTGATCTGACAGGTGCAAAAATACCGGTCAAAACAGATGGGATATCCTTCCTGCCAACCCTTTTAGGAAAGTCTCAAACAAAGCACGCTTTTATCTATTTTGAGTTTCCTGAAAAATCGGGACAAGTAGCAGTGCGTATTGGAAATTATAAAGGTATTAAGTCCAATATGAAAATGAACCTTATGGCTCCTTGGGAATTATTCGATTTATCGAAAGATCCAGGTGAGCAAAATGACATAGCCAAGGAAAATCCTGAAATCATCAAAAAGATGGACGAGATTGCAAAAAAACAGCATCGGCCATCACATGTGAGAGAATGGGAATTTGTAGATCCTAAATTTTAAATCTTTTAAACCTCCCAAGCTATTCGCGGGAGGTTTTTTGATGTAGATGATCCATTATCCCACACTAAAATGGTTAATGGTAAATCAATATTGAGAAAATCAATTTGATAGAATATCAGAAACAAAAAAACCCACGAAATTCGTGGGTTTAAATTTTAGAAGTGATCCCGCTGGGGCCTTTTAGTTTATATTAACTCGCACATATACAATCACTTATAAAGTATTTGAGATTCCTCAACCCAAAGTCGTGCCTCAAACTCTTTTTTTGATCATTACCTTGCTCGTCTCAATTCCAAAAACATAGTCCTCTTTCAATATCAATTCTGAACATCAGATATTCTTACTGGTATATTCTAAGAAATTTTTATCGATTTTTAAATAACATTTTATCTAAATTATATCAAAAAAAAGACGAACCTAATTTAATTACTATTACCAAATTGACCTAAAGTTATTATAAATATTAGTTTTGGGCTGAGATTTACCAAATGCAACTCCAATTGCTCTTGCAGCGTCTATCGCAGAATTTCTATTAAAATTTTCATCATTTTGAATTTTTAATTTAAACTTCCACTCGCGCGAATCTTTTTTTAAAGCCACATTTTTAGCCTCTTCAATAATTTTATTCGCATCGTCACCGCATTTAGAATCAACTGGTATTTCACTTAAATATTTACTAACTCCATCAAAATCATAAGATGCCAAAGCACCTTTTGCTTTTCCAAGATTAATTGAACATTTATGATCTTTTACCTCTTTAAGTATGGCTTGTGCCTCTTTAAAGCAATCTGCATTGGGTGTGATTGTAGAAAGAGTTTTACCTGCCTCATCATAATTATCAACACTAATCAAGCCTTTTGATTTTGCCAATAATGTTTGGCATTCAAAGTTGATTTTTTGTTTATAAATTTCAATCATGCTTATAGAACTAGCATTATAGCAACTAGAACAGACCTTAGGAACTAATTCTAAATTATATAACGCTTCATCAAATTTATTGAGTTTAGCAAGCCTGTGCGCACTAGATTGAATGAAATCACAATCTTTATTATAAAGTTCTACAATTTTCGCCTTACCATTATTTAAAAATATTTGAATGGCATTTGATTGGGGATCAATTCTTTTGATGGCATCATTATAAGCTTTAATTTGAGTATTTCCAACTCCTTTAATATTTAACGATGTTGTGCTAAATATATTATTTTCAAACACATCAACAATATATAAAACAACATCTAAGTTGTAATAGAATTGTAATGACTCAGATAACTGTTCATTATTAATTTCATTTAAACTTGCAGAAATAATAAATCTGGAATTTGAAAGATTAGTACCTCCAAGTCCATTATATGTAATAATCTGATTTAATTTATTTTCTAAAAATACCCTTGAATCAATTGGAACTTTAGTGTCCACAGGCAATATTGCATTCAAGGTTATTCTGCTAAAATCATTACTATTAACAATTTTGTTTTGAGCAAAAGAAAAATTACAAATAGTTAATATTAATATTATGAGGTATTTTAACATAATTAAGGAATATAAAATCTGATAGTTCCATTTGAAATTAAAGGGGTAGAAATTTTGGGTCTTTCTCCACCCTTAACCTTTAAACAAATATCTGAAATTGCTTTTCTAAGCTCTTTGGCATAAGTATTAACATCATAATTATGGCCATCTGAAGAACTTAAAGGTATTTTAATGTCATCAAAATATATTTGCTTAGGGCTTTGAGTTCTAATTTTATAATATCCTTTAAATGAATTATTTTTAACCCATTCTATTATTAAATCCCCAAATGTATTCATCTCCTTATCTTCATCATCTAGCTTATAAACTGATGTTGAATTTGTCTCAAAAATTACTTGAATAGATCTTCCATTCAAGGCTATGTTTTGAAAAGCATTTGTTACGCCATTACAAAATGCCCCAATAGCATCTCCTTCAGAAAGTACACGCTTAGCGAGATAAGCGAAATCATTAGTTTTAAAGCTTGGCGAAGTAAGAAGGGGTGAAGCAAACATAGTTTTTCCGCTTGCTTTATCTATTGCTTTTAAAGTTATTTGAACTGAATTGAGAGAATTTTCATTAAAAATATAAATCTCTGCTTTAATTAAGATATCTGCACTGACATTATCCAAAATTCTTTTAGTTGGATCTATATCCACATTATTAATTTCATTTAATACCGTGTTTTCCTTTATTCTTGAGATTATTTCTTGTAAATCTTGAGGCATAAACGAGCCTCTATTATTAATCGAATGATTAATCTCATTTATAATTGCTCTATATTCAAATTTAGTTTCATATAAACTTAATGCATCTTGACCTGTAGTTGTAAAAGGAACTACCACTACTGAAGGTTGAACAATAGAAAGATTCTGAGCATTTACACCAAACGTAATAAAAAAAAGAAGTATTATATAAATTTTAGAAACCATAGTTAAATATAATTTTATTTGATTGTAAATCTTCTTTTAATGATTGAATATCAACACTTAGAATGCATTTAAGTTTTCTTCTACTTCCAAACCCTTTCAATTTTGTGCATTCCTTTTCATTTACAAATGTTATATATCTGTTTTTTTCAAAAAAATCATCAAAATATTGTTTATTGGATGAATAGATTAGTTCTTCATTTACTCCAATTAATGGCTTAGGAGTAGATGATCCAGGAATCCCTCTAAAAAATATACTACTAAATAAGTTTTTCATGGCTTCCTTTTCGGCTGTAAGATGTATAAAGCCATATCCAACTACTTGTACTGTTAACCTATTAACTGTGGTTTCTTCTTTAACTACCTTTATTTCAGACCTAAATGAGGTTTGAGAGTAAACTTTATTATTCAAAAGAATACTACATAAAAAAAATAAGCATATTTTGTTCAACATATTCTATTTTGATTTGAATACAATCAAATTCTTGTGATTTAAAAACAAATCCTTTATTTGATTTCGGTCTCCACGTATAATTTTAACACTCGAATAATTCTCATTCAAAATATCAATAATTGAAACTTCTCCTATAATTTGAGGAATTGCTGGGTAAATAGTATCATCAAGAAATACAATATTTAATAAATCTCCAGATTTTAATTTATAACCTGATCCACCTGCTATGACTACTTCCTCAATTGATCTATTTGACTGTTTTAAGATTTTTACTAACGAAATTTGAATTGGGAATTTAGAATTTATCCATGAAACTATATCAGGCCCCATATTATTAATTGCCTCTTGTATTGAACCATCTTGGGTTAATGAGATTGATGCCCCAATTCCAGAGAATTCATAAGAATCTAATATTTTAGCTGATTCTGTTTCTACGATTTTTAAAACAAATTGAAGATTTGACTTATAACCTGGTGTAGAATTACTAGCTATTTTTATAAATTTCAACACATTGATTTGACCGATAATTATAACTTTCGGATTTAATTTAGCATTAGAATTTAACCAATTGCCTTTATAGTTTTCTTGAGATCTTTCAATTACTTTATCAATAGATTTTGCGGAGGTCAAATCAACCAACAAAAATCTTCCAGTAGAGTTGATTATATCAACCGTCTTTTCTGTAAATAAATTCAAAAATTGCCCTGCACCAGGTACTTGAGTAGAAAAATCAGATATCCCTATTGTATCTTTTTTTATCTGTGCATTTAATTTGAGAGTAAAAATAAAAAATATAAAAATAAATTTCACTCCTCTTAAATTAACCGACTTCATTATTAATTAGATTTATTATAACTCTCTAATACTTTACTGTAATTACTAAGTTCATCATTAGCCTTTTTAGAATTATCTAATAATTTAGTTGCTTTTGTTGTGGTAGCGACTAATGAGGCTTGTAAAGCTAACTTTGATGCTTTGTCTGCAAATTTCGACAATCCATCTACTAAAGCAGATCCTGAAGGTGAATCTTGTTTTAATTGACAACCTTTTATTTCAGTATTAATTAGAATATAATCTTTAAGAACACCAGCTAGAATTAAAACAGCTTCCGAAATTTTATTATTACGATCCTTTACTAATGCCTTTAGACCTTCACGTTCAGTTTGATTATTTAAATCATAGTTTTTACAATCTTTTAATACTTTAATCTCTGTTATGATAGAACCACTTGCATCTTTCTGTTCAGATAAATTAAACGAATATCTTGAAATCGAAGTTTGAGCCAAATTAATTTTATTTTCTATGTCAGATAATTTATTGTTTAATGTCTCTAATTTTAAAATCGTATTTGGTTGATTTTGACAAAACTCAATTAATTCCTTATAATTAAGCTTTTCAGCTGTGTAAGTGTTAAATCTCTTTAATGGATCTACAAAATTTGATGTTAACACAAACCTATTTTTGTCTACGTAACCATCCAGCTGATATTCCGTTAAATTTAAAATTTGAACTAATGAATCATTGAAATTTTCAAAACCACCTTTAAAAATATAATTATTAAATACTTTAGAATCACCAGGGCTAAATGTTATTCCTGGATAAACTTCCGAAGTTTCAATTTTTTTCAATTTATCACTTGCAACTTTAGCTGTTTCTGTCACATACATCAAAGAACCATTATCCTTTAAATATTTATATTTGTATTCTAAATCAACTTTCAATTTATTTATGTCTGTCTCAGAATAAGTAGGTGATACTTGACCAAATATTTTTGTTGTTACTTTTTTTAATGAATCAATTTCTAATTTTGACTTCTCATAATACAAACCAATTTCTGATTCCGACATACTATTAATATAGTATAAAGCTCTCTTTTTGGACATCAACTTTTTTTCAATGAAATTATAGCCAGAATTTGAACTATATAAATCTTGATAAGATTGATTTTTAGATAAATCAATTACCGAAATTTTATATTCCGAACCGGTATCGAAACTTAATGACCCTTTTTCTTTCTGCTCATCCACCGAAAAACAACTCAATCTTTCAAAATCTGTAGAATTCAAGATGAACATATTCTTTTGAATTAACTCTGATTGTATATTTTTAAATTGTTTCTCTACATCTATATATTTAAATGAAAAAAGATATGAAGTATCTTGTTTAATAATATGAATTTCTCCCTCGCCGTCAATTTTATAAATACCTTCTTTTCTATCAATTTGATAAGGTATACCCAATCTACTTATATAATAAACATTACCTTTTTTAATTTGATTTTTTAAGATTGAAAAGAATGATTTTGAATTATTCTTAAAATAATTTTTTAAATAATAACTCATAGTGTAATAATGCCTTGGCAGCGAAAATTGATTCAATGCAACTGCGTCATCCATTGTTCCCCATTTGGGAAATTTAACCTTCCAATTTTGATCATCAATCTCCAATTTGTAAATATTGGTATCTAAACAATCTTTAAATTTAATGTACAAATCACCAGTACCTTTGTTAATAAATAAATTACCAATTTTCACCCCAGTTTCAAGCGAACCAGTGTTGTTAGTTTCTTGGCCAAATGAGTTAAAATTAAATACAAAAATAGTTAATATTAAAATTGAGAAAATAAAATTTTTCATTGATTGAGTAAATTAAGTTTTGATAAGATAAAATGTAAGTGTCCCTAATTAAAAAACTGAGTTTGCAACTAAGTTTTGGAAACTCAACTTTTAGTCAACCATCAAATTAACTGTTTTATTTACCCTGACTGATTCAAATAAAAAGAATAATATATATAAATTCACATATCCTAGACAAGGATACCATCGATTAGAGCGAAAAGCTCCTTTTTTATTCCATACTGAATAAAGCGTTTATCACTATCGTGATTGATTCGAAAAATGGCATTTGAAATTCCGAAGGTATCAGATGCATAAGTATTTACACTACTAATGAATTTTGAGCGATATTGCCTTTGCGTATCAAAAGCCATCGAATCACATTCAATAATTCTTGATAATTCTTCAGTAGTAATTAAATAGTCTGATCCATTTAGTTTATAAACTTCTAATAGTTTATCTAAATACTTAGGAATAGAATTTGATGGGCCTTTTTGACTTTTCCTTTTTCGGGATAATCTATATCGATAAACGAATGATAAGCCTATTACGTCAATAATTAAAAAGCTTATGATATAAAACCATTTATCTGCAAAGGCTTTATGTGATGTTAAATAAAGTGGACCTAAGAGAATGGAATTTCTCTGCAATTCTGAATAAGAAATAGAGTCTAATGAAACTTTATTTTGGTCATTTCGAAAGGTATAAACCCAACCCTTTGAAATGTAAATTTTACCCTTACTACTTAAAAAACCATTCCTTGATTCATTGTATTTGTACACCTTATTAGCGGCAACATCCGCGTAAATGGGTTCTTTAGAATGTAAAAAGAATAAATGATTCTCTGACCACTGAAAATCTGGCGAGTTTACTTCATTTTCAGAGAGGAGAGGAGCATTCAATTCTCCAACATGCGACCAGGACTTTGACTTGATATCAAATTGAAATAGTTGGGTTTTCTTCTTTGTATCCTTATCATCCAACTCCCTTAATTTTTCGATTGCAAAAACCTTATTGTCACTAATTCCTGCTGAATTTGAATAAACTCCTTCAGGCTTTTCTCCTTTGGTGTAAATGACTTCCCATTCAGAAAAAGAAGGATCGAAGTAAGTCAATACGTTTTGGTATTGCCAAAACCCCGTTCCTCCTAAACTAAACAGCGTATCATTTTCAATAAATTGAATGGCTTTAAAATTGTATCCCCTGTAAAACGTTTTATCTATGCGTTTTAACGACTTTTTACTAATATCAAATTCATAAACCTGACCTGTTCCAGGAATTGTGATTATGCTTAATTTCCCTTTAGGAAATACATTAACAGAATAATTGGGTTGAATATCTCCAATGACTACACCCTCAAAGTATAATTTAAATTGACTCTTAAAGGTTTTTCCCTTGTTTACGCGTAGGATCTCGTAATTTCCAGACTGAAAATTAATCCTCTCTGAAACATTTTTGTCCTTATTATACCATTCAAAATAAATTTGCCCAAACGAGAGAATTGAATGCAATAATAGCGCAGTTACTAATACTATACTTTTCAAAATAACACAGAATTTAAATACTAAAACAAGATAATATCGTACGATTTCATTCCGATATATATATTACGTCAGCAATAAAACTAATGGAATCATTAGTATTTCCAAAGCATTGAATTTCATCTTGCCTTTAACTAAACATAATTGATCAAATTAATTTATTATCACGTTTTAACTTATTTTAAACGTTCAAAAATTTGATTACTATTGAGTTTTTAAATAAAAAAAAGCTAGTTGGAAATCGTAAAGAAATTTTGAAAAATAGTTTGAAGAAACAACAAATAAAATTCAGTGTATTTTATGGTGGAAAACCAAGTACAAAAAAAAATAACCTACTGATATCAGTAGGTTATTTTTTTTAGAAGTGATCCCGCTGGGATTCGAACCCAGGACCCATACATTAAAAGTGTATTGCTCTACCAACTGAGCTACGGAATCATCAAGCCTAAGCTTGTATATTAATTGACCCACTCGGGAGTCGAAGGGAAGTTCGATCACTGACCGACCTTCATTTGCTTTTAAAGCATTTTATTGCCTTATTGCGATGCAAAAGTAGTAGTGTTTTTCGAATTATGCAAGCAAGGCTTCTAAATAAAGTTATATTTTTTTGTTTTTTTTATCTGGGCTTAAGTCAATTTGTTCATAGCCAAATAGATAGAAAGCAAATTCATTTGGCAGATTCTTTATTTAAATCCAATCGTTTGCTGGAGGCCGAACGTATTTACCTACACAACTTGAATCCAAATTCCAGCGAATTCGAAAATATTCAATTCAAATTAGCCTATATCGCGAAGGTAAAAAATGACTGGGTTTCCGAATTATATCGATTATCCAGCATTCACGCCAAACAAAATACACCTGCTATCGCAAATCGGCTGGCCGAAATAGGAGAGAAGCAACATTTAGACGGGTATTCCGTGTCACTCATTGATCAAGTCGAATGGATCTATTTCTCCATTTTCCCCTACCTCCTCGGAATTCTCTTGCTGCTCGGCCTCTATGCTATCGTCATGCTGTTCCGCAAATTCCTACGTAATAGCCGCATTCCTCGGATGCAATTGCTCTTACTTAGTGCCTACTTACTATTTCTAGGTTTATTCACGAATTTGCCAGGATTATTGCGTTTTGGAATAATTACCAAAGACAAAGCCTATCTACGTGCCTATGCGTCTTCCGCAGCACCGGTAAAACAGATACTTAAGAAAGGAAATCGAGTGAATTATTGGAATACCCAAGATATTTGGGTGACCTGCATCGTTAATGGCCAAATAGGCTACATCAAGGCCAGTGATTATTCGGCAATCAACTAAAGATGTAAGAGCTCGAAGCTCAAATCCAACAAGATATCTCGGTCTGTTTCTGCTGCTCCTAAGATGCCCTTGAATTTCAAGTCGGCATTTTTAATTGCCTCCAACATCCGAACAACCTTCGCCAGGGGATAATTTCGCTTTGCAGTCACATAATCACGCACAAAATAAGGATTTACACCAATCTGCTTCGCCAATTCCCCATCAGATAAGGAACCTGAATCATGCACCATCAAAACTTTGGAAAATGTCCCAAATAAGGTCGCCAACATAATCGGCAAGGGATTTTGCTTCGTATTATCCGCTAAATAAAAGGCTATTTTTTGCGCTTTGGCAACATTACGCTGCATCAATGCGGCTTGATATTCGAAAATATTATATTCCCGACTGATCCCCACATATTTCTCAACTTCTTCAGGACCAATCTCAGCACCCGCAGGACAATTAACAATCAGTTTGTCAGCCTCATGCGCCATGCGCTGCAGGTCGGTGCCCACATAAGAAACCATCAACTCCAATGTCGCCGTTTGAATCCCTAATTGGTGCTGAGCCAAATAATCCTTCAACCAAGATCCCACTTGGCCATCCTTTACTTTTTTAGAACATACAACCACACCGGTCTTTTCCAATAAAGTCAGGATTTTGGCCTTCTCATTCAGCAAACTCTTGATGGTAAATACCAGAAGGGTGGAATCCGTCGGCCTAGCACAATAATCCTCCCATGCCTTCATGTCTTCGTTTCCTTTGGCCTCTTTTCCTTTGGCCAAAGCCTCTAAGAAACTGGCTTCCTTGACAATGATGACCTGTTTTTCCGCCATCATCGGATAACGCCTGGCATACGAAATCACAGATCCCATCGTCTGATCTTTGCCAAACAACACAAATTGATTAAAACTCTTCTCCGACTCCGTTAATACTTGATCCTCAAACGCATCAGCTATTTGGTCAATAAAAAACGGCTCATCCCCATGTAATACGTAGATAGGAGCGAATTTCTTTGCTTTGATGTCTTTGAGTACTTCTTGAATTGTTTTTTGCATGGGATTCAGTCGCTAGTCACTAGTCACTAGTCACTAGTCATAAAGCACAAAGATAAATAGAAGTTAAGAATTAAGAGTAATCAAAATTACAGAGCAACACCACAAACTCTTACCTCTTACCTCTTACCTCTTAATTCTTAACTCTTATCTCTCAGCTATTAGTTCTTTTCCCTATCTTTGCCCTTCAAATCAAAACACCCTTTCATGCAAATAGCACCCAATTCCGTTGTTTTCATCTCGTATGAATTAGCATTTCCTGATGAGAATGGCCAACCGGATGTCGTTGAAATCGTAGATGAAAACGAGCCGATGGTATTTATACATGGCCTAAGCGGCTTACCCGAAAGCTTTGAAGCTAATTTATTAGGTTTGAAAGCAGGAGATACCTTTAATTTCAACATTGCTGCTGAAGATGCTTATGGGAATATTAACCCCAATGCCATCATTTCTTTACCTAAATCCATTTTCGAAGTGGAAGGCCAAAAAGCCGACGATATCTTGAAAGTAGGCAATTACATCCCCATGACCGATGACCAAGGAAATCGCATGCAGGGAATGGTCGTTTCCATTGGCGATGATCATGTCATGATGGATTTCAATCACCCTTTGGCAGAAAAAGAACTTATTTTTACTGGAAAAATAATCAAAATCAGAGAAGCAACTACCGACGAAATCGCCCACGGACACGTGCACGGTGAGGGTGGAATACACCACTAGATAGTTAAGAGTTAAGAGGTAAGAGTTTAAAGTTTAGGGGTGGTGCTCTTTATATTTGATTACCATCAATTCTTAATTCTTACCTCTTAACTCTTACCTCTTACCTCTTACCTCTTAACTCTTAATTGGATATGAAACCCTCCTTCGACTCCATCTACATGGATTTAGCACAGAGTTTAGCTCTTCGATCGCATTGTACGCGGGCGCAGGTAGGAGCTGTGTTGACCAAAGACACCCGCATCATCTCCATTGGATACAATGGACCGCCGCAAGGAACACACAACTGCGACGAAGATTTTCACGAAGAGGGAGGCTGTCCAAGAGATTCCAAAGGATCTTGTTCCTTGGCCTTGCATGCCGAACAAAATGCAATCTTATATGCTTCTAAAAATGGGGCTTCCATCGAAGGATCGACTATTTATGTGACGCTTTCTCCTTGTATTTCATGTGCCAGAATCATTTTCAGCATGAAAATCAAACGCGTCATTTATTTAAACAGTTACGCCGCCTACAAGGGTCTAGCTTCAGATGAGGGAGTAGATTTCTTAAGAACTTTTGGAGTAGAAGTACTTTCCTATCAGGATTTATAGTAGAAGATCGCCTCGCAATCCTCAGACTGTAATCTAAGCTTATAACCCCAGGTTTTAACCTGGGGACAAAATAAGACTTCGCAATCCCCAAACTGAAGTCTGAGCTTATAACCCCAGGTTTTAACCTGGGGACAAAATAAGACTTCCCAATCCCCAAACTGAAGTCTAAGCTTATAACCCCAAGTTTTAACCTGAGGACAAAATAAGACTTCGCAATCCCCAAACTGAAGTTTGAGCTTATAACCCCAGGTTTTAACCTGGGGACAAAAAAAAGACTCCGAAAATCACGGAGTCTTTTTTTTCGTAGCGGGGAGCAGAATCGAACTGCCGACCTTTGGGTTATGAATCCAACGCTCTAACCATCTGAGCTACCCCGCCGAAATATGGTGCAAAGGTAATCGAAAGGAGCAATAGTCACAAATATTTTATGAATACTTATTAAATTTGTATCTGATTTGCGATTTCTCCGAATTCGTTTACCTTTGTTTAAAGGGAGTATTTTTGACCCTTCCACGAAAACCCTATCGCATTATGCCCGCTTCAAGCTACGAATTTGAATATGAGCTAAAAGCCTCGCCCAAAGTACTTTATCCGTATTTAAGTACCGCGTCTGGGCTACAGCAATGGTTTGCCGACAAGGTTACGGTACAGACCAATCAAGGCTTCAATTTTTTCTGGGATAATGAAAACCATCCCGCAACAATTGTTCATAATAAATCGAACAAAAGCTTCAAATTAGACTTTACACAGGCTGACCAAGCTACCCATAGCGCTTGCATCGAATTCAAATTAGACGTCAGCGAGCTCAGTAACACGACCTATTTGGTCATTACCGATTCAGCATCTACATTCAAGTCGGCCGACGACGCCCAAGAACTTTGGGATTATTTAACCGATAAACTCAAAGAGATCGTAGGGAGTTAGTATGCGTAAAATAGATAAATTAGTACTAAATGCCTTCTGGGGACCCTTTGTCCTAACGACACTGATCGTAATCTTCATCTTTTTATTACGTTTGGTCTTGTTCTACTTTGCCGACCTATTCGGCAAGGACCTCGGAGTAGGTGTGTACATCGAACTATTCTTCTATTTTTCCCTCATTACCTTGCCGCTGGCTCTTCCTCTTTCTGTTCTACTTTCATCCTTAATGACTTTTGGAAAACTGGGAGAAAACTTTGAATTAACCGCCCTTAAGAGTGCCGGAATCTCTATTTTTCGAGTTTTTAGACCCATCATGATCGTAGCCATCCTCTTATCAGGCTTCATGTTTTGGTTTAACAATGTGGCAATGCCATGGGCTAATCTAAAAGGCTGGGGGCTCTTATATGATATTAAAACCACCAAAACAACACTAAATATCAAGGAAGGAATATTTTATTCCGACCTACCCGGTTATGCGATTAAGGTGGCAAAGAAGTACCCCGACAATAAAACGCTGAAATCCCTCATAATTTACGATCATACCCATAATGACGGGAACCGACATGTAACTTTGGCTGATTCCGGCTTGATGTACACCATGTATGGAAAGAAATACCTCGTTTTCGAATTGTTCAATGGCAAAGATTATGTCGAAGATGCCGACAGGGGAAGCAATTTAGATGCATCTGATTTGGCCTTGCACCATTTCAAAAAGAGTAAAATTGTGATGTCATTGGACGCATTTGACCTACATAAAACAGAAGAAAGTCAATTCGCACATTATGAAATCATGCGAAATAATTTGCAATTACAGGCGGACGAAGACTCACTCCAAAAGGTCATGCGTATCATGAAAACAGGCTTTATTCGCTCCATTGGGCCTAACTTCTTGTATTTTCATAAACCAATCTATCAATCAATCAAGGTTGTCAAAAACACCAAATGGGTGGCAAATCGCTTGAAAAAAGGGCTAACTGAAAAGCCCAACAGAGATCCAATGGACATCGCGATCCAACAGGTTCAAAACATGCAGACCTTCGCACAAACAAATTTGACATCCCTAGAAACTCGGCAAGACAAACTCAAAACGACTCGGTTGGAATGGCATAAGAAGTTCACAACGTCTCTGGCCATCCTAGTCATGTTCCTCATCGGCGCCCCATTAGGAGCCATTATTAAAAAAGGAGGTTTCGGAGTTCCTGTGGTCGTAGCCGTTTCCTTCTTTATATTAATGTACATCTTGACCCAGCAAGGCGATAAAATGGCCAAAGAAGGGAAGGTCCTCGTGGAAATAGGTGCCTGGATTTCAAATGGCCTGCTAACACTCATCGGAATGTACTTCCTCAAAATTGCCTTGAACGACTCTCGCTTGTTTGAATCCGACTTCTACCGCGTACTTTGGGAACGTGCCAAAAACTGGAAAATACTACCTCAGAAATATTCAAGCTAAGGATTTGCTCGTTCCGACAATTCTATGTAATTTTGCGAATTAATTTTTCAAACTTTATAAACTGGTAAAAGATGTATTTGTCACCCGAAGTAAAAGAATCGATTTTCGAATCAAAAGGGAAAGCAAA
>CAYHOB010000015.1:0-70116 GCA_964358165.1 uncultured Aquirufa sp. | reverse complement strand
CCTATGCCGTAGGCATTACCCTGCTCGTTGTTGCGGGCTTCGGAATCTACAACATACTGAACATGATGATTTACGAAAAAATGGATTCCATCGCAATCATGAAGGCCATCGGTTTTTCAGGCAATGATGTCAATTTGATTTTCATCTTAATCGCATTAAGCATCGGTATTTTTGGAGGAGCAGTAGGTTTACTCGCAGGTTTTGGAATATCTAACATCATCGATCAAATCCCATTTAATACGGAATCATTACCGACGATTAAAACATTCCCGATCAACTACAACCCCATTTATTATATCATTGCCTCCGCATTTTCGATCGTTACAACCTATTTTGCGGGGTATTTTCCATCGAGAAAAGCAAGTAACATAGACCCTGTCATCATCATCCGAGGAAAATAGCATGACACACATTCAAAAAGAAGTTTTAAAGGCAAAACATATCACGAAATACTTTCATGATCCCTTGACTGTCAAAGTTTTGGATGATATAAATTTCAGCCTCACACAAAGTGAATTTGTCTCGGTCATCGGGAAGTCTGGTTGTGGTAAATCGACCCTACTTTATATTCTTTCCACCATGGATACGGATTATGAAGGGGAATTATTCATCGATTCCATTCCGATGGTGGGCAAAACGGAAAAGGAATTATCGCGCGTACGAAATGAAAAAATCGGATTTGTATTCCAATTTCACTATCTACTCAACGAATTCAACGTCCTCAAAAATGTCATGTTACCTGGACTTAAATTGGGTAAATACAGTGAAAATGAAGTTGAACATCGGGCCTATGAAAAACTTAAAGTTTTAGGCATTGAAAAGGAAGCATTAAAAATGCCCAATCAATTATCCGGAGGGCAAAAACAACGCGTAGCCATTGCCCGCGCATTAATTAATGACCCGCTGCTTATTATGGGGGATGAACCTACCGGGAATTTGGATAAAAAGAATAGCGAAATTGTCTTTCATACCTTCCAGCAATTAGCAGAGGAATTCCAACAAACACTTTTGATTGTTACACATGACAATGAATTTGCCAATAAAACTTCCCGCATCATCGAGATGCAAGATGGCAAAATCATCAACTAGCTGTTATTCTTTAACGATAGCCGTCACGAAAGGTTTTCCCTTTTGCAGTACATGTAATATGTATTTGCCTTGTCGGAAATTCTGAAATTCAGTCAAGTTAATTTCCGAAATTTTCGCAGGATATGTTGCCTGCCACATCGTACTACCTACAATATCATAAATTGCTACGTAAGTAGGCATTGAGCTTTCTGCGGAGAATGAAATCCGTAATTTGTCCTTAAAGGGATTAGGAAAAACAGTAAAACTTATGGGATTTTCGATGGCCACTTGAATCTTCAAACCCGAATTTTGTATACTTTTTGCAAGTAAGTTGGGTTGCTTAAAACCTTGACGCATCGTTACGCCAGATTGAACACTCGTTCCTGCGACAACGCTGGATTGCCCGATAACATGCGAATAATATTTTCCATTAATTTGTTGGGTCCCTCCACCTGAAGCGATGGTGGACGAACTGATGGATTGCGCGAAGCCAACCGTAATTGAAGCACAAAACACAAACACAAGGGTATGAAATTTCATCATGTCGAACTAGTTTGACTTAAAGTTACAAATTTATTCTAACCTGCGATGTATTTCCCGAAGGGTATTCTTCTCAAAAGCCACACAATCCCTCCGGAGATCAATAAACAAATAAATGCAGTTAACGGTATCCCGACACTCGGATGCCACATAGCCCCATAAATCTTGATTTTGACCAAATAAAATAATACAATTATATGGACCAAATAGATGCCATAACTATGCGAACTTATCCAATCTCGAATTCGAACCGTTCCCGGAATTGTTACCTCGTAGGCCTTAAACAACATGAATAATCCCGCTGTGGACATCACTACGCTGGGCGAAAAATTCGCATACAACAAGCCGTAAAATTTTCCGTCTTCGATCGATTGCAAATAGGTTCCTTCCATGGTCCAGAGCGTTCCCACAATAAATAATATCCAAGCAAAAGTGCACGAAAACGCATGTTGGGCTACATAGTAACCCAAAACTAAATAGCCTAAATAACCCGTAAAATAGGGCAATTTAACGGGTAAACTTAAACCGGGAAAATGTGGATTATCAAACAAGAGGGTGACCAACCACATCGCTAGAAAGAATTGAATATGACTTTCCTTCGCTTGTCGGACCCAGGAACCAATGATTGGGATAAATAAATAGACCCCCACAATCATGTAGATATACCAAAAGTGATAAGATGCGCCTACAAAATACTGTTTAAAAATCCATGCGGGACCCACAGGCCGACCGCCTAGTCGGACTTGCCAATTGAAAATGGCAAAAATCGTATTATAAAAAAGAAAAGGAACGATGATGCGTAGGAAACTCTTCTTAAAAAACGAGCCCATTTCCTCTTCGCGAGGCAATAACAAGGCTCCCGACAACATCACAAAAATAGGCACCGCATAGCGAAATCCGCCGTTATATAGATTCGCAAACCACCAAGCATCTTCAGGTGTTTTCCCAAAGCTCAACAATACATTCGCCGCAGAATGAATCAGCAGCACAGCAATCGTCGCCGTGACGCGAAGATTATCTAAATATTGAACTTTGGGTTTGGCCATCAATAAAAAGGTTGTTTATAGAATCGTTTCTTAGTCGCGGCATAAATTGCATTCGCAATCGAACCACCGGTAGGCGGCAGTGCCGGCTCACCCAATCCCGTTGGGCTAATACCATTATCTACAAAGTAAGCATCTATTTTCGGAACTTCATTGCCTCGGATCATCCGGTAGGCATTAAAATTTGTAGGACTCGTGACACCCGCCTGAATAGTTAGTTTGGCAAACATGGCGTGCCCCATCCCGTCGATGATCGCACCCTTCACTTGGTTTTCCGCACCACTGAGGTTAATTACTTCTCCACAATCCGTCACAGCCGTCACTTGCGTCACCTGCGGTTTCCCATTTTTCACTTGTACTTCGGCAACTTGTGCCACATAGGAGAAATGCGAATAATACACACTGAAACCTTGATGCACCCCCGGCTTCTTCTTCCATTGCGATTTTTCTGCGACTTGACGAATCACCTCTGCAAAGCGATCAGGTTCGTAGGTAATTTTACCCACAGGATTTGATTTCACGCGAGCGAGTAAATCCAGGCGCATTTGAATCGGATCTTTTCCCGCTGCTTCTGCTACCTCATCCAAAAAGGCTTGCTCTGCAAAACCTAAGAAATTGGTTATTGGCGCGCGCCATGGACCCGTCGTAACGGCCGATTTTTGATCCACCGACTCGATTAAAACATTGTCAATCGCACCCACCGGGAAGTTGTCTTGTCGGGTCGAATTTCCCGCATTCAAACCTACTCCGCGTAAATAAAATGCAGTTAAATTTCCTTGGGCATCTATGCCCGCCTTAAAGTGGTAACGCACGGCTGGTCGGTAAGTTCCCCCACCCATGTCATCCTCACGTGTCCACATGACAAGAACGGGCTTTTTGATGATATTAGACAATTCCGCTGCTTCTAAAGCATAGTCATTACTAAGGCGCCGACCGAAACCTCCGCCCATTTTGGATAATTCTACTTGAATCGAATTCTCTGGAATACCGAGTAATGTTGCGACCGCTTTTTGAGCTGATTGAGGAACCTGGGTAGGTCCAGCCAACAACACAGAAGCTGGTTTTACGTCGGCAAAAAAGTTCATCGGCTCCATCGGACTATGCGAAATGAAAGGACATTCATAGGTTGCTTCAATTACTTTGGCCGCTTCTGAAATGGCTTTTGCAAAATCTCCATCCTTCCGTTGGAGTGTCGCCTTATCCGATTTCATGCCCGCATCGAACCAGGCCTGATGTGAATCATTGCTTTCCAATGGAGCATCTGAGCCATAAGAACAGGTTAATTGCTGGCGCGCCTGCATAATTTCATAATTACTCGTCCCAACAATCGCTACCTTATTTTTAAAGGAAACGACATCCAGGATTCCCGGCATTTTCTTAACATCCTCCGCGGAAAATGACTTTAAACTTGCTCCAAAGGGTGGTCGAACAATTTGAGCAAATACCATTCCGGGTTTACGAATATCCAAGCCAAAAACAGGTTTCCCAGTTACAATGGAATGGTTATCCACCCCTCGAACACGCGTACCGATTATTTTATAATCCTTGCGGTCTTTGAAAGAGACTGTTGTAGGAACAGGCAATTTCGCTGCTTCCGCTGCTAATGATCCATAAGAAGCCTTTTGACCTTTTGGACCCAGAACAAAACCTTTAGAGGTCATGCATGTGCTTGCATCCACCTTCCACTGATTCGCAGCTGCTTGAACCATCATTTGGCGCACACTTGCCCCTGCCTTGCGCAAACGCTCCCAAGAATGTTTCAACGCACCGGAACCTCCTGTTAATTGACGTTCAAAATTTTGCGTATCTAAATTTGCCTGCAAGACCTCTACTTGCTTCCAGTCAACATCCAATTCCTCCGCAACGACCACCGGGAACGCCGTTTTAATGCCTTGTCCAATTTCCGGATTGGGGGAATATAAACGAATTTTTCCTAATGCATCAATGCTCAAAAAAGCATTAAATCGGCCCGGCTCATTCGCAATCGCCATCGCAGCTCCTTTGGATTCGAACCAATCAAATCCCAAGGTAAATACGCTTGTAAAAAGCGCTGTTTGTTGGATAAAATTCCGACGTGTCGTTTTCATTTCTTGGCTTTTTTAGAGGCTAATTGAACGGCTTCTTGGATGCGGTGATAGGTGCCGCACCGACAAATATTTCCGGCCATGCCGTCTACAATTTCTTGTTTAGACGGATGGGGATTTTTCTTTAATAAAGCGGCAGCGGTCATGATTTGACCCGCTTGGCAATAGCCACATTGGGCCACATCTAATTCATCCCAAGCCTCTTGGATTGGATGTTTACCAACGGGATCTAGTCCCTCAATCGTTGTAATCTGTGCATTTGCAACAGCTGAAATCGGTAATACACATGAACGTGTCGCCTCCCCATTTACCCAAACGGTACAAGCACCACATTGCGCAATGCCACATCCATACTTAGTACCCAAAAGTCCTACGTGATCGCGTAGTGCCCAAAGCAGCGGCGTGTTGGGATCAATATCCAAACTGACCTTTTTTCGATTAATCGTCAATGTAATTGCCATGACTATTTCTTCTTTTTAATGATTTCTTTAATGCGTAGATTTCTAAATTTCAACGGGGAGCCGTGTCCTAAGAACCCAATATGGCCCGATTTGTTTAATAAACCTGGATGTTCTTTATGGTCTGGAGTACCGTCTTTTGTCGCCTGAACGATATCCCCATCTGTAATCACCTCGCCATTTAAAATAACTTTGATGTGATTACCTTCGGCGATAACTTCCTGCTCATTCCATTCTCCTACGGGTTTCAAGAATCCTTGTTTGGCAGGAATGATTCCATAAACGGAACCGTGGTATTGATAGGGTTGTAATTTGGCATAGATCGGGGATGTATTATCCAAAATCTGCAATTCCATCCCCACATAAGCCGCGTCACCTTCCAGCGGCGTACGAATGCCAAGGCCGTTATTTGCACCTGGTGTTAATTGAAAGTCAAATTTCATGTGAAAATCACCATATTCCTTTTTGGTATATAAATTCCCATGACCCCCACGTTTCGGATCCACGACCAAATCCCCATGTAAAGGAAAATAATCTGTCGTATTTCCAGTCCAATTAAATAGAGAGGAGCCATCAAATAAGGATTCAAAGCCGACTTCTTCAGGCTTGTACGTAGGCTGAGGGGTCAAATCTTTTACATAAATATTGCGATAAACGATGTGATTACCATGGGCTTGCAATTCAATCGCATCCTTGATGAATATGGGGATTTTACGATCCCAATAGTTCTCTAAAATCACATTATCAACGACTAATTCACCATTCAAATAGACCGTAACACGTTCTCCACGCATCGTGATACGAAACGAATTCCATTCCCCCACGGGATTATCCGCTACTATTAACGGATTTTTCGGATTAATTTGGTTGTTATACAAACCACCCGAACCTACCTGGGCTCCTACATTCTTCCGAGCAATATCCCAAATCTGTACTTGAGGCGAACCTCGTAAATAAAGTCCCGCATCGCCATCTTTTTCGATTTTCCAGTCGATGCTTAATTCAAAATCTTGGTAATCTTTGACCGAACATAAATTGTCGCCATGACCAGTAAAGTGGAGCTCCTCCCCTTGCGCTAACCAGCCTTTACGCATGATGGAATCAGCCTTAATTTGCTTCATCGCCAAAGTATCAGCGGAGGTTTTTCTTCGTTTGACAGGATTATCAACTAATCCCTTCCAACCGCGTAAATCGGTTCCGTTGTACATCGAATAAAATCCGCGGCCCGGATTACTTTTCATGACTTGATCACGAACGGTTGCATCCGCAATTTGCCAAAGATTTTCGAGCGCCCATTCTTTGGTCATTTGACCTTGAAAATCGGGATTAGCAACATAAAGAGCGGCTAATGCATCTACAGCGATTTGCTTCACATTCGGTTCTTTAAGTCCTAAATAAAGCGTGCGCATAGCTGCCAAGGAATTACATTTAGCTAATCCCTTATAAATCTGCTCGCGCGTATCAAGGTTTTGGGTTAAATCTAAGGCATTACGATAGCGCAAAACCTGTTGGTCTACATTCGCAAACGCCTTCCCGTTAATCCGAACAAAGGACCATAATGCCTCTTCGTTTTGATTCAATTTTGCGATTGCATACAACCAATCTAAATTGGCTACTTCCTGTACGAAAGGAATCCAATTGGATTTATTCGTCGCTTGAAGTGCATAGGCTGTAATTTTGGCATTTCGCGTCGCATCTTGCTTGACTAGTTGAGCCATACATGTTTGCAAAGCCCTTACTTCATTCGGCAATTGCGCAATGGATAATTTCTCGGCAATTAAATCAAAATCACGCAGGTCTATCCATTTGTTTAGAGATTCAAATCCTGCGGCGCGTTCTGGATTATTTGATTGTACAGCAAGCCAAACCAGAGACTTCACTTCAGGCCATTGCCGGCCGCTGCCATAGGTTAATAGGATTGTTTTTTGAGCTAAATTCGCTTGATTGTAGCTACTTAATTTAGCTTTAACAAAAGCATTTGCCGCTAAGCTTGTGCTGTAATCAGCAATTTTTTGTGCATCAATTTTCCCCTGTAAATTATCCCAAATAGCTGGTAAGCCTTGAATTTGCAATTGTGAAATGAGTTGTTCCGTTTTGAATGCTGAATTTTGAATCAAAGGCAATGCCCAAGCAGACTTATAGATTCCTACTGCTTTTATAAAAGCTTTTTGATGTGTAGCATCCCACCCTTTGAATGGTAAGTTTGGACGCGGTTTGGCCAATAAATGTTTTAGAATAAAGGCTGTTACCTGAGGTTTTGATTTGGCATATTGCTCAAGCAAAATGCGTTCATCTTGTTTGGCGATTAATCCGATAAGATGAATTTGTGTCGCTTCAGGAAGATCAGCATTTAAAAAGGCTCTCAATTCAGCTGTATTTTTGGCATTCGCAAGAATGAAAGCTTCCGTGGCCTGCGTCGGCTCGTAAACCCCTTTACTGGCTAATGCAGCAGCTTTCAATGCAGCTGTGGCTCCGTGCAACCGGTAATTCAATTGCTGCTCTCGCGTGGATTGGGCGAGTGCTTGCCAACTAACAAATAATAAAAGTATGTATTTCATGATGTTTAGAGGATATAAGGTGCACGCATCGGCTGATGGATTAGACTATTTGCTTCTGGATCGCCGACAAATTCTTGTTTGATGGGATCAAATTTCAAATTACGGTGCAATCGCATCGCGATTAAACCCATGTTGATGAGCGTACACGAACGATGTCCATTTTCCTCATTCAAGGCAAATTGAGTCCGGTTTTTAACTGAGTCAACAAAATCAATTTGTTGGGCTGGAGGCTCTGGAAATTCGGCCAATTTACGTTCTAAATCCGGAATATCTGATTTGAAATTACGGTACAATTTTCCTTTAGGTCCTTCGATGTAGGCCACTTTCTCATCCTTGGCTTCCCCGTCTAATACGATTTGGCATCCATCCGCATAGGTATAGGTGATGCGATTAAAGATTCCTACGGCGTCTTTGTCTTGAACGGGGGCATCCACTTCAACATAAATGGGACTCTCATTGTCTTTACCTAACATATATTGAATCGGATCCATGTAGTGCTGACCCATATCGCCCAAGGCACCGCCATCATAATCCCAATATCCTCGGAAGGTCTGATGGGTCCGATGTACGTTATATGGTTTATAGGGAGCGGGTCCGAGCCAAGCATCGTAATCTAGCTCAGGTGGAACCGGCTGCGGAGTCAAATCCGTTTTACCAATCCAATAGAATTTCCAATCGAATCCTGTGTGTTTGCTAACGGTAAACTTCAAAGGCCATCCGAGAAGTCCCGAATCGACTAATTTCTTCATGGGTTTCACCGGACTATTTAATCCGTAGAAATTTCCCTCGAAACGAAACCAAGTATTCAGTCGGAAAATTCGACCGTGTTGCTGAATAGCCTCTTTTAATTTTTGGCCTTCTCCAATCGTTCGGGTCATCGGTTTTTCACACCAAACATCTTTTCCCGCACGTGCGGCATCAGCTGCCATAATGCCATGCCAATGGGGTGGTGTGGCAACATGAACAATGTCAACTTCAGGGAGTTGAATCATCTCACGGTAGTCGGAGAATGCTTTGACGCCTTTCTCTACTTTGTCTAACCCGAGCTGTAGGTTTTTCTTGTCAACATCACACAAAGCAACAACTCTAGTGCCTGCATATGGGATGTGTCCACGACCCATTCCGCCTGTTCCGATGATCGCTTTGGTCAGTTGGTCAGATGGTGCAATAAACCCCTTTCCAAGCACGTGGCGGGGCACAATACTAAATGCCGCTAAGGAAAGGGCGGATTGACTCAGGAATTTTCTTCTTGAAACTGACATAATTGAATAGGTTTATGTCCCAAGATATAAATTTTTTTCGATAGACGCTGCCGGGGTCGTTGACCCCGGCAGCGTCACCCCCACCCTCTGGTCAAAGTACAACAAAACTGGATAAATTATCAGCTTTTCCTGAAGAAAATCAAGTTCCTGAATGAATAAACGGGTATCTTTCGTTACGAAAAAGTTGACGCTGCCGGGGAGTCTACGACCCCGGCAGCGATCAACTTCTGATAACGACTGTTAAACTACGCGCGCCATGCGCACCAATCACAAGCGATTGCTCAATATCTGCGGTCTTCGATGGACCTGCTAAAAACAAACCAAATCCAGAATTAACTCCACCCAATCGTGCATAAGCCGCATGCATATTCGGTACAATTTCGGATACGTTGATAACTAAATGTTGGCATATAAATGGCGCCACCCGATGAGGAAAAGCCTCTTCAGTTAACCAAATCGCCCCATTCTCCGCAACCCCAAATTCTCCATCAATTTCCAACACCTCCACGTCCGCTAAACTCAAGCCATCCAAAGTCTTTTCATACCGACGCCTAACTGGAAACAAAACCTCGAGTTCCTCCGGAGAAACAACACGCGCACCCACCACTTCCAAAGAAGCCCGAAAATCAAAGTCCTCTGAAGCACCTAAGAAATCACCAGGATGTTTCAAATCCACTGAATGCTTGATTTTGCTCAATATGTCTGCTCTTGTGCTCATCGTTTTTTGTACCAATCTTGAAAACTTTCCTTGGGCGCTAAAGGCATTTCGCGTTGCTTATACCAAGGGTTAAATCGATTATTCAACAAAGTGGAAAAGCAACGAAAAAAAGCTCCTCCGAATCGATACAATGCCGGTCGGGCTAATATAAATGCCATTACTTTCATGCCCACCAACTTAGAAACAGGTGCTAATCCTTCGGCCATCAAATCCTGTCGCCAAAACCACAATTGTTCATGGATATTGATCTTCACTGGACAGACATTCGAACAAGAACCACACAAAGTCGAAGCAAAGGGCAAATCAGCATTCGCTTTTTTATCGATATTGGGCGATAAAATAGAGCCAATCGGCCCGGCAACGGGTTGGTGGTAACTATGTCCCCCACTCCTGCGATAAACGGGACAAGTATTAAAACAAGCCGCACAACGGATGCATTTCAAGGAATTCTTGTATTTCGGATTAGCGAGTTGGCGGATCCGACCGTTATCCAACAGCACTATGTGCATTTCCTGTCCTTCGCGCGGTTGATGAAAATGTGATGAATAAGTCGTGATCAATTGACCCGTTGCGCTGCGAGCGAGTAGTCGCAAAAACACAGCTAAATCGACTCGTTTGGGGATAATCTTTTCGATTCCCATGCAGGCAATATGGACTTTGGCCAAATGAGCACCCATATCTGCATTTCCCTCATTCGTACAAACAACGAATTCGCCGGTTTCCGCTACGGCAAAATTCACTCCCGTAATTGCCACTTCGGAAGCGAGAAAATGCCCACGAAGATGTTGGCGCGCCGCCTCAGTCAAAAATTGGGGATCTTTATTTCCTTTGGGTGTACCTAAATGTTGGTGAAAGGTCTCCCCCACATCCTCTTTCTTCAAGTGAATAGCTGGCAAAACGATATGACTGGGTACTTCTTTTCGAAATTGAACAATTCGTTCACCTAAATCGGTATCCACTACTTCGATGCCACGTAATGCCAAATAATCATTTAAATGACATTCCTCGGTCAACATCGATTTGCTCTTGACCAAAACCTTGGATCCCTGCGCCGCAATGATGCCATGCACAATCGCATTATGTTCCGTCGCATCTGCCGCCCAATGCACTTTGATCCCATTCGCAAGAGCCTTGGCCTCAAATGCCTCTAAATATGCTCCTAAATTCGCTAAGGTATGATTTTTGATCTGCGAGGCATGTTCGCGCAAAGCTTCCCATTCCGGTAAAACCTTGGAAGCCTTATCTCGTTTGGCACGCACAAACCACAAGGTTTCATCATGCCAATCGGTCCGCTCAGCATCCGCAATAAATTTCTCCGAAGCTTCCGCGTGACTAGACATGATTCAATATTTCTACGATATGTTTCACTTGTACCTTTGATCCTTGACGCCGCAAAATCCCCTCCATGTGCATGAGGCAAGAAGTATCAGCCCCCACAATAAATTCGACTGAATTCGCATCATGTTCTCTAATTCGATCCTGCCCCATCTTCACTGACACAGCCTCCTCCGTCACACAAAATGTTCCCCCAAAACCACAGCACTCATCTTCGCGGGCTGGCATCGCCACATCAATGTCCTTCACTAAAGCCAATAAATCCTGTAGTTTAGAAAAGGGTTTTTCGTTACGCTCCGACATCGAACTTAAACGCAGACCTCGCTGCCCATGGCAACTTTGGTGCAATCCTACCCGATGAGGGAATGAAGCATTCAGCAAAGAAACCTTCAACACATCCGTCAAAAATTCACAAATCTCATAAACTGACGCGCGGATTTTTGAACAAGGATGATGCTCCTTCAAGTGTAATACACAAGAACCCGAGGGTCCCACGATGTAATCAAAACCCTCGAAATTCGCCGCAAAATTAGCGTCGCAGCCCGCAGTTGAGGATGCAAAACCCGAATTGGCCATCGGCTGGCCGCAGCAGGTTTGATCCTTGGGAACGATGACCTCGCAACCCAGTTTCTCCAACAATTCCAAACTCGCCACAGCTACCTGCGGATAGAATTGGTCAATGTAACAAGGGACAAACAGCGCAACACGCATCTTAATATCTTTTCAATTGAATTAAATTCTTTGGCAATTCGCCCCTATAAACCATCAGAGCCGCACCCAAAGCACTTGCCTGTGCCACCTCGGCGGCATAAACCTCGATCGATGGAAAGGCATGAGCCAACAAGCGCATATACCATTCATTTTTACTGAAACCGCCATCAACAAGCAATTGCTTGACAGGCGCATCTTTCAGCAACAAGTTCAAACTATAAATTTGTTGGCCCACCAAATCTACCATGAATTGATCATAAGCCGAAGCTAAATCGGAGAAATCCGCCAAATCACGTGATGCAAAAGCACTTTCAAAAACGGAAGCATACACAGGAGTTAACGAAAAAACACGCTCATTAAACCGACAATCCTTGAATGTACCCCCAAAATGTGCCTCCATCCGAGCCACCTGCTCCTCATGAAAATGCCCTCCAAATAATCGAGAGGCCTTCACGGGTTTTCCATTGGGCTGTAAATAACACAAGACATCATTGGTTAATTCCTCTGCTGTCAAGGGGGATTCATTAAACGGATGCATCGCAATGCACCAGGTTCCCGTTGATAACAATATAAACTCGTTCGACATTGATCGTAAATAGGGTACCAAAGCCGCTGAAGAATCATGCAGACCTAAACCATAATTAATCCCATCTATCGTTAAAAATGGTTCGGAAGAAATAGGAGCTAATTGTTCCTGAATCTTTTCAACCCAAGGATGATATTGTCCTAAATCAAAATCCCATAAGGCCGTATGACAACCAATGGACGTGATTTCAGAAAAAAGCTTTCCCGTAAATAGCGAAGCAATATAATTGGGGAAATGCAGGGCCTTATACACCTCAGGCCAAAAGTCTCTTCGCATGGACGAATACACCTGTAATCCCGAATTTAAATTCCCTAAAATAGGTGATGCTGTCTTGCGGGCAAACTCGGCTTCTCCCCCATATTCCGCATACGGAAATGGAGAAGAAATAGGCTTTAAGTAATTATACAGGGGAGCCACGGGGTCCCCAGCCATGTTCACATAGACAAACGAAGCGCCATAGGCGGAGAAATTCAAACCAATGATTTCGAATTCGGGCATTTGGCAGAGCGCTGCAAAGGTTGACACAACCCATTGCTGCAAGGCGGAAAGGTCTTCACAAGCAAAGCCATCTTCATCCGAAATCTCGGCAAATGTCTGTTGCTTTTCGAACACGATGTCAAACGCTGTTGACCAAAGGAAGACCTTTTTATTGGTCTTCCCAATGTCAAATACCGCGATAACTTGCGTCCTCAAACTCATCTTACAATCCCGTCGCTACCGTTTTTGCCCCACGGGCCTTAATTAATTGATCGCGCATTTTTTCCTTACGGAATAAAGCAATAGGATCTAAAGCCCCGCCCAATTCCACGCGTGCCTGAGCCACCAATGCCCGAACATCCGTCCGGAATACAGCTTGCAAAATCTCCTGGCAACGCACGACATCATTCGCTTCACGCGCAGCTTCTAAGGCGGCACGATCAACTAATAAGGCCTGGGCATAGGCGATTTGGATCGCTTCCACGGATTGCAATAAATCTTCTAAAGGATCTTTTACATTATGCGAGGCATCAATCATCCAACCCAAATCTTTGGCATGATTCATTCCTTTGGCATCCATCCCATCCACTAATTCATTGAATATCAAGAACAATTGATACGGCTTAATCGAACCCGCAGTTAAATCATCATCCCCGTATTTTGAATCGTTGAAGTGGAAACCGCCCAATTTACCTTCCATCAAGAGAATCGAAACGATTTGCTCTATGTTGGCATTCGGTAAATGATGTCCCAAATCTACCAATGTCTTTGCCTTGGGTCCCAATTTATTCACCATCGAATACGAAGCACCCCAATCTCCTACGGTTGTCGAATAGAAATTCGGCTCATAGGCCTTGTATTCCAAATACAAAGACCAGTCGGAAGGTAGCGCGGCATAAATCTCACGCAAACTTTCAACCGTGCGCTCGTAGGCCCGACGGAAATTCAATTGTCCCGGGAAACAAGATCCATCGGATAACCAAACCGTCAAAGCTTTCGAACCTAATTCAACACCATGTTTGATCACCTCGATATTATGATCCACCGCTTGTTTCCGAGTTGCCGCAGAAACATGTTGCAAGGAACCGAACTTATAGGAAAGGGCCTGAACAGCCTGATCTTGAAAGGTATTTGAGTTAACCGCATCAAAGGCCAATCCATGCTGCGCCGCCAGCGTACGTATCGCCGCTGGGTCGCTTGGGATGTCCCAAGGAATGTGCAAGGAAATGGCTCCAGAAGTTTGGTTCAACTGATGTAGTAAACCCACATCCGCTATTTTTTCTTCCAAATTACGTGGTTCGCCTCCGCCTGAAAAGCGACCGAAACGCGTTCCTCCCGTACCCAAGGCCCAAGAAGGAATGGCAATTTGAAAATCTTTTAATTTCTGTAAAATACCCGCCGGCAAATTCACCTCGGATTTCAAAAAATCCAGTCGGCGAGTATGTTGCGCCAACAAAGCTTCGTTATGGTTTGAAATATTCATGGTCTTATCTTAAAAATCCTGCGGCTACACCACCATCTACGTTCAAGGCATTTCCCGTCGACTTATTTAATAAGCCCCCAACGAATGCAAAACAGGCATTGGCAATATCATCCGGCAAAATAGATTCATTTAATAACGTACGTTTCGCGTAATAAGCAGGCAATTCAGCTACGGTAATGCCATAGGCTTTCGCCCGTCCTTCCGCCCATCCGCCGGCCCAAATATTGGAATCCGCAATCACGGCATCCGGGTTCACCGTATTCACACGTATGTGATCCGGGCCTAATTCAGCAGCTAAAAGACGTGTCATGTGCGCTTGCGCCGCTTTCGCTGAACCATAACCTACGTTGTTAGGTCCCGCGACAAAGGCGTTTTTAGAAACAATGTTTACAATGTCTCCTCCTAAACCTTGCTTGCGCATGACAGCGATGGCTGCTTGCGAAACCAAGTATTGGCCTTTCACTAAAATATCATATAATTTGTCCCAATCACCTTGTGTATGCTCCAAGATTCCCTTCGAAATCGAGATACCCGCATTGTTGACGATCAAATCTACCCCACCAAAATCCAAACTTGCCTGCTTCATCGCCGCTTCGATGGATTCTTGATTGGTCACATCCGCAATCACCGTTGACACAATATCTTTTCCAAATAAGGCGATGAATTCTGCTTTTGCCTCAGCCAAACGATCCGCATTCACATCATTCAAGATCACACAGGCTCCTTCTTGGGCCATTTTCTTGGCAATCGCTTTTCCGATACCTCCTCCTGAACCGGTCACAAAAGCAACGCGACCCGATAAGGCTTTGGGCTTCGGCATGCGCTGAAGCTTTGCTTCTTCTAATAACCAGTATTCGATATCAAATGCCTCTTGACGTGGTAAAGAAGTATAAGACGAAATCGCCTCCGCACCACGCATCACGTTGATAGCGTTGGTATAGAACTCGGCAGCCACACGCGCGGTCTGCTTGTCTTTGGCAAACGTAAACATCCCCACACCTGGATATAAAATCACGACTGGATTTGGATCACGCATCGCTGGCGAATTCGCATGTTTGCATGAATCGTAATACGAGCCATACATGATGCGGTAATCTTCAAACAAAGGTGTCAATGCCTCCACCGAAACATCCGCTCCTAATACCAATGGCGAAATTTTCGTCCGCAAGAAGTGATCCGGACAAGAGGTTCCCAAAGGAGCCAAACGGTCTAAATCATTCGAATTTATGAATTGTAATACGCGTTCGTCATCCGAAAAATGACCCACCATTTGCACATGTGAGGAACAGAATCCTCGTAAAACCGGTGCTAATTCCGCAGCCTTAGTAGCACGCGCTTCAGCCGAGAAAGAAGTGATACGAGCACCTCCAAAAACGCTACCCGTTTTCGACTCAATATATGCCGCACATTTTTCAATGACCTCCAAGGTATTTAGGTAACACGCATAAGACGTGTCACCCCAGGTAAATAAACCATGTGAGCCCAGCATGATGCCACGTAATTGAACACCGCGAGAAGCCGCTTCGTCTAAACAAGCTTTTAATTGCAAACCTAAGTCGAAGCCTGGACGCTGCCAACCGACCCAACCGATTAATCCACCAAACAAGTCTCTCGTGATTTGTTCTCCATCTTTCGACGCGGCAATCGCAATCGCTGCATCGGGATGCAAGTGGTCGATGTGTTTGAAGGGCAAGAAACCATGCAAAGGCGTATCGATCGAAGGCGCTTTGGAAGACAAATCAAAAATACAATGGTTGAATAATTCAACCATCTCATCTTCATGCTCCAAGCCACGATACACATTCGTTAAGGAACGTAAACGATCCACGTACAAGGCCGCACAACCTGATTTTTTTAACGTTCCTATATCGCCACCAGATCCTTTGATCCACATCACTTCGGTTTCAGAACCCGTTAGGGGATCTTTATCTTGTAATTTCACCGAGGTATTTCCCCCGCCGTAATTGGTTATGCGTAAATCCGCTCCTAGGATGTTCGAACGATAGATAAATAGGTCAACCTCATTTCCGGCCATTGCCGCTGCTTTGGCATCATCCCAGAGATATGAAACGTGTTTGTACATGGTTATTTTATTTTTTTCTCAAAACTACACATACAAAAGGGAGCAACCGTCCTATCCTACCTAGGGATAGTCAAACTATTTTTCCCTGAATGCAATGCATAGATTTTTTTATGCCAAATAAAGCTTCCGTGCACATTTCCTGGTAATTCGATTGAGGCGCTTCCGGGCTTATAATGCACGCGAATCTCCCCTTGTGGATGGGGAACAACTCCTTCAACTTCTTTCAATTCTCCTAAATGCGGTTCAATTTTAACTTTCGCAAAAGCCGGGGCATCAGAATCTACGCCCAAGACGATTCGAAAAAATTCGATGTTGGGACTCGAACCCCAAGCGTGACAATCCGATCGGGAGGTAGAAATATCTGAAGTTTCTGCCCAAGTACTTAATCCCATATCTAAGTTTTCCTGCCATTTACCAAGCCAACTGAGGTAATCATTTCCTTTCCCTGTTTTAGTTAATGCCAAATGAAGGTAGTATTTGAAGTAGATGGACGCAGGGGCTAAATCCTTATCAATCAACAATTTATCAGACACCCCGCCAGCGTCCATTCCCGCCAAAATCGCGAGGGAATTCGCGTGCTGGGAGTATTTGTCGTGCACCTCGGTGTCGGCATATAAGCCCCGACCGGCATCCCAATATAATTTGCGTAAGACAGGTTTCAGGGCTTTAACCTTGGCCTCATAACGCGCGGCTAATTCCGGATAGCCAAAATAACGTTCCAAATCCGCTGCATTTTGTAAGACCCAGAGCCACTGAAAGTCGATTACTGACGAACGACCCGTAGGTCCTACCGGCGCAATTCCTCGAGGCCAGACATTTACCCAGTCGGAAAAAGTCCAATAAGGAATCTTTTGCAACGTCCCATCCGAACCCTCAAAACGGGCAAAATAATCCAGGATGCCGCGCATGCCTGCCAATTTGTTTTTCAAAAAAGCCGGATCTTTTCCATAGCGTAAATAATCATGCAACATACCGATGTACCATAAAGAGAACGTAGGAATTTGTTGGTGCAAGTCCGTCGGGTAGCGACTCAAGGTTATCCCCTCCGCAATCCGCGAATGGTCCATGTGATCCAAAGCCTGCCGAACTAAACGCTCATCTCCGGCATAATACAAACTCACGAGCGCCTGAATTCGCGCATCGCCAATGTATTGCAATTGTTCGTAATAGGGACAATCCATATAGGTTTCCATGGCACAGAGGCGAGCGGTACGAAAACCAACATCCAATACCTGCGGAATGAGTGAATTATTTGATTTTAATGAGGCTTTAGCCTTGAATGGAAAACCCGTAAAGACCGATTTGAAATCATGTAAAGTCAAAGCCTCCGCCTCCGTTTTCACAGTTAAACGCACATAGCGGAAAGTACGATAGGTCATCGTCTCAAAACTATGAGCAGCTCCATCTGCAACTAAGCTGTCCTTGCGGCCCAACCAATACTTATTCTCTATTTCGTTTCTATTTCCCTTATGGTTGCCATTTTTCGTGCTAGTACTTAATGCCTTCTTTTCGTAAAGTCCCTCTGCATAAGTCAAACCGATTTTAGCATCCTTGCCCCCACTAAAATCCAGAAGTGGATAGGCATTTGTCAGGACACCTTGATCAATCCAAAGATCCACGGAAGTATTCGCGGGAATTGTTATGGAATGCCCATGAATCAAATCTCCATCCCCTTTTCGAATCGCTGAGAATCGTTGGACTGTCAATTCCATGGCTGGAATTCCAGCAGGATACAACATCCAGCCCCTGGAATCCATCGCAGCGCCTTTGGTATAACCAGGCCCTAAGGATCTGGCTGAAGTAAAGGCAGACCATCCTTTGGCATATTCCTGAAATTCTCCCTGCCCAGCTACATAATAACCTGGAACATGCGGTTGTAAAGGAGAAATCCCAAGATTTTTTGCGGCTTGCCAATCGGAATTCGTATTGAAGACTGCCTGACTCACGTCATCTGCTTGTATGATAAAACCCGTACCAAAGGAAATTTGGGCCTCCGGTTTTCCTCTTCCCTCATTCCAAACCAAGGCTTCCAATTTATTTTCGCCCGCCTTTAAATAGGGTCCAATATCGAGTGTTTCAAAATTCCAGAAATACAAATCGCCGCGGGCTGGTCCAGCGGAAACCCAACTGCCATTTACATACAATTTGTAACGATTATCTCCCGATACGTGAATGAGGCAGGTGGACGGTTTCTCCTTCAGCGTCACAATTCGTTGGAATTTGTAAACGCCATAGTCTTTCAGCAAAGAGGGATTGTAAATACTCGCTGATCCATCAGCAGAATAGGTAATCCAATTTGCTTTCCAGGGTTTATTCCAAAGTTCAGGTTTGAGATTTTGGGCGAATGCCAAAGGGCACGTGAAGAGCAAGAATAGAATGATTTTTTTCATAGCATGTAGAGACGCAATACTTCGCGTCTAAATTTGTAGTGACGCGATACTTCGTGTCTGAATTTGTAGGGACGAAGTACCTCGATTCTGAATTCGTAGAGACGCGATACTTCGCGTCTAAAATAATCAGACGCGAAGTATCGCGTCTCTACAGAGTATTACTTTTTTTTCTTCGGCTGTGCCATATCCATGTAATCCACCACCAAACTACTCAATGCCTTCACTCCCACTTGGAAATGACCTTCGTCTAAGTGAAAATCTGGTGTATGGTGACCTGAAACCTCGTCGGCTTTTTTGTTATCCGGTCGGGCACCTAAAAAGAAGAAGAAACCCGGAACTTTTTGTTGGAAGAAGGAAAAATCCTCCGCACCCGTATGCGCCGCGATGACACGAACGCGATCTTTTCCATTCACACCCTGCAAAGTTGGCAACATCTTCTCAACCAAAGCAGGATTATTATAGGTCACAGGATACCCAGTCCCAATCGTCACTTCGGCTTTTCCTCCGCCACTTTCGGCAATGTTTGTGGCGATGTCTTGGATCCGCTGGTGAACCAATTTTCTTTGTTCCACACCAAAAGTCCTGATCGTACCGATCATGTGGGAAGATTCGGGAATGATGTTTTGGCGAATTCCACTGTGAATCGCACCCACCGTCACAATCGCTGGGTCTTCCGTGATGTTCACAGAACGTGAAACTATGGTTTGCAAACCCAACACGATTTGAGATGAAATCACAATCGGGTCGATTCCCGTCCAAGGACTCGCGCCGTGAGCCTGTTTCCCTTTGACCTTGATATCCAATTGATCAACCGCAGCCATTGTTGCACCGGGTTTGTATTCCAGCACGCCATTATCTGATCCAGATGCAATGTGTAAACCAAAAATAACATCGACTTTCGGGTTTTCTAATACGCCTTCTTTTACCATCAATTCAGCTCCAGATAGTATCGTCTCCCCCTTGTCATTATAAACACCCTCTTCGGCTGGTTGGAAGATAAACTTCACCGTTCCCGCTAAATTCGCCTTTTCAGAAGCCAAAATCTCTGCCACGGCCATCAAAATAGCTACGTGTGAATCATGTCCACAGGCATGCATTACACCTGTTTTTTGGCCATTAAACTCTGTGATGACCTTCGACTTGAATGGCAAATCGCCGCGTTCTGTCACCGGCAAACCATCCATATCGGCACGTAAAGCAACCACCGGACCGGGTTTCCCGCCTTTCAGCAAACCTACTACACCCGTGTAGCCTACTTTTTCTTGAACTTCGATCCCCAGGGAACGTAAATGCGCAGCTACAATGCCGGCAGTACGAATCTCTTGGTTTCCCAATTCTGGATGTTCATGAAAGTCACGGCGCCAAGCTATTACCTTATCCTTCAAGGCATCCGCTTTTTGCGTTATGATAGGTTTCAACGATGATTGCGCCGATGCGAAAAACGGTGCAGCGAGTAGGGCGATGAAGGTGAGTTTTTTCATATACAATTTTTGTAGAGACGCGATACCTCGCGTCTCCTTATTTTTTAGACGCAAAGTATTGCGTCTCTACTTTTTAGACTCGAAGTGTCGCGTCTCTATAAATTATTTATACCCCCAAGCACGCATGACAGCGATATTTTCCTTCATACAAGCCAGCGGTTGTAAGCCTTGATAGGCTTCTTGTTCAATGATAAAATGCTTCGTTCCTCCCTCTTTATCTCCCAATTTCACTAAAGCCTGAACATCGATTTGGCCTGAACCCTTACCTAAAATCGTCGATTCAAATTTCTCATGGCCAGCTGGTGCAGGAACTTCATCCTTTACGTGCATCGAAACAAAACGACCCGGGAATTTCTTCATGACTTCTGATGGAATTCCACCACCATTAATCATATTACCTATATCTAATTGTTGGGCTACGAGTGTAGGATCCGTATTATTCAACATAATATCAAATAATAATTCGCCATCTAATTTCTCAGAGAACTCAAAATCATGGTTGTGATAACCGAAACGCATACCGGATTTTTGGCATAATTCGCCCGACTTATTAAAGATATCCATGTATTTTAATAGCAAATTCTTGTCTTTGCGGATACCCATATCGATGGATGGACTGATAACCAATTCTTGTCCTAAAACAGCGGCATCTTCCACAGTGTATTTCCATAAATCCGTGAAATCGTTTTTGGCATCATCCCAATGCGCCTTACCCATAACCGTATGGCCAGAAGGCATTTTGATACCCAAATCGTCAAGGCGTTTGCGGAATTCCTTGGCTTCCCAACCGTAAAACTTGCGATTAACGTAGTTGGCATGTTCCACATATTTATAGCCCATTTCTGCCAAAGCGTTCAATGTTCCTTGTGGATCCTTGCGCATATCGTCGCGAACGGAATACAATTGAACACCAACTAATTTCTTGTATTTAACGGCCGCCAAACTCTGCAAAGCAGGTGATGCAAAGGCCAATGCGCCTAGCCCAAAGGCCGAATTACGCAAAAAGGTACGTCTTGATGAATTCATAATTGATAGGTTTATTTAGTTCTCCAAGCTACTAATTCTATTTCTATTTTACAAAATTCCCGTAACTTCGAAAAATGATGCAACCACTCGCAGAACGCATGCGCCCCACTTCATTGGATGACTACATTGGCCAAGAAAAGGTCATTGGAGCAAATGCGCCGTTACGCAAAGCCATTGAGGCAGGTCATCTCCCCTCTAGTATCCTGTGGGGTCCTCCCGGGGTAGGAAAAACAACACTTGCAACATTGCTGGCCGGGGCATTGAAACGAACCATCTACACCTTATCTGCTGTTCAATCCGGAGTGAAGGAGGTGCGCGAAACCCTTGAATTAGCGCGGAAAAATCGGATGTTTGAGGCTCAATCACCTATTTTGTTCATCGATGAGATTCATCGTTTTTCGAAGTCCCAACAAGATTCCTTGTTGAACGCAGTAGAAAAAGGAATTGTAACGCTGGTGGGTGCAACTACCGAAAACCCATCCTTCGAGGTTATTTCAGCCCTTTTATCTCGTTGTCAGGTTTATGTTTTGGAAGCATTAAATGACGTTCATTTGCGTCAAATGATCGATAAGGCCATTGCGACAGATAAATTATTCAGCAATAAAACGATCACGCTGACCGAAACCGATGCCCTTTTTCATTTCTCGGGCGGCGATGGTCGGAAGTTATTAAACCTTTTCGAATTACTGATTACCACTGAAGGCTCCAATGAAATTGAAGTGACGAATGCGCTCGTTACCGAGCGTCTGCAAAAAAACCTTGCTCAATATGACAAGGACGGCGAACAACATTACGACATCATTTCCGCGTTCATTAAATCGATTCGTGGCTCTGATCCAGATGCAGCTGTTTATTGGTTGGCACGTATGTTGGCCGGTGGCGAATCCCTCGAATTCATCGGTCGGCGATTGTTGATTCTAGCCTCCGAAGACATCGGCCTAGCGAATCCAAACGCCTTATTATTAGCCCAATCCTGTTTCGATTCCATCCGGGTCATCGGCAATCCTGAATCGCGCATCATCCTGTCGCAAACGGTGATTTATTTGGCCACTTCGCCCAAAAGCAATTCAGCCTACAATGCCATCAACCAAGCAATGGCATACGTGGAACAAACAGGAAATTTACCCGTTCCCTTGCATTTACGTAATGCACCTACACGCCTCATGAAAGAGTTAAATTATGGGGAAGATTATAAATATCCGCATGATTTTCCGGGACATTGGGTGGAGCAAAATTACTTCCCAGAAGTACCTACGCGTCCCGTATTTTATAAGCCGACTGAACAAGACAAAGTTAATCGTGGCACTCCATCAAAATAAGCGCTCCGCTTTCATAACTTATTTGAACGATTCCATCCGCTAAGGTCTCATTACTCGAACTGGTTTGTTGGCCTAATGCTAACACTGGATGATTCAAATCATACATTAACCCAGATGATTTGACCTGATGAGCTTCCCCATAGGGCATCAAGGAAATAGGCGTTTTCGCTGGATACCATTTCTCAAATGTGGGTGGCAACAAATAGGAAGTTGAATAATCGTCAAAAAACACAATCTTCAATTGCCGACCATAACGCACCAACGAATGAAAATTATTCAAGGTATGATCCATGCGTTTTCCGGAAGCCCAAATAACATTCACGGCAGGATAGCCTTCTTCCAGCAGGTATTCAAATGCCTTCTCCAAATCCGTCAAATTTTGATCCGGCGTATGTACTTTTTTCAAAGGATAATCACTGAAATCCGTGATATGAGTATGATCAAAATCTCCCAACCAAACATCGACCTTGATTCCTAAGGAGATTACACGCTCCAAAGCGCCGTCTAAAACGATGACAGTAGGTGACCATTCTAACAATTGCTCCAATATATCCATCGAACAAGCCTCCCCGTTCGCGATGATTAACGCGGGCTCCTGTTTGTCTCGAATGATGTGATGTGAGGACATATTAGGCTTTAAAATCCGATTTACCGCCTGATTTTGAAATTAATTTGGTCTCTTTAATGACGATTCCCTTAGAGACCGATTTACACATATCATAAACAGTTAAAGCGGCCACAGAGGCGCCAACCAAGGCTTCCATTTCGACGCCTGTTTTGGCTTCGAGCCGACAAATGCAGGTAATCACAATTTGGTCTGCTAATACTTCCGTCTCAAACTTGCAGGAATCCAAACCCAAGGGGTGGCAAAGTGGAATCAAATCAGAAGTTTTTTTTGCCGCCATCGTTCCGGCGATCACAGCCGTTTGGAGTATGCTACCTTTCTTATTTTGCCAACCGGCCGCTTCGAAATGGTGGACAATTTCCGCACCTAAAAATACAATCGATTGCGCTTTTGCTTCGCGAACCGTTTCATTTTTTGAACTGACATCCACCATGCCGGGAGTACCATCGGATTGCAAGTGAGAAAAATCGATTGACATAGCTGATTTGAAATTTAGAAGACAAAAATACGGGAGAATTAGCAAAAAATAGCGAAATTTAACAAATACGTAAAACAACAAACATGATCAGTCCTCTTGAAGCTATTGCCCTTTTGAAAAACATCACCATTCCATTTCGGACTGAAAAATTACCCTTAGCAAAAACCTTGGGCATGAATTTGGCTGAAAAAATTGTTGCGGACCGTGATTTTCCTCCCTTTGACCGCGTGATGATGGATGGAATCGCAGTAAAAGATATTACAGCTCCCACCTGGAAAATTGAAGGCATATTATTTGCCGGGGAACCCGTAAAAGCGATTAAAAAAATCGATGGTGCTATGGAAATCATGACGGGAGCAACTGCACCCAAAGGAACAGAGGCCATTATTAAAATAGAAGATCTTAGCATCGAGAAAAAAATAGCCACCTACATAGGAAAAACGCCATTAACAAAAGGCCAGTTTATCCATATCCAAGGCATGGACGCCAAAGAAGGTACCATTTTAGTCAAAAAACGTACGAAAATCGGCCCAGTGGAAATCGCCATAGCCGCAACAGTAGGTAAAGCGCATATTGAAGTTGAATCAAAACCACATGTACACATTTTCTCAACGGGTGATGAAATTGTGGGATTACATGAAATACCTGCTGTTCATCAAATTCGTAGTTCAAATATCATGATGATGAAATCCGTTTTGTTGTCAAAAGGATTCAAAGCTAATTCAAGTCATTTACCCGATTCGGCAGAAAAAATTAAGGCCAACATCGATAAGGTACTGGAGTCAAATGACATCATCTTGCTTTCGGGCGGCGTTTCTGCTGGAAAAAAAGACTTGATTCCTTCGGTTTTAGCTGAGGCAGGATTTGAGACAATATTTCATAAGATTGCACAAAAACCAGGCAAACCGATGTTGGTCGCTACACGCCCTGACGGCAAAGTAGTCTTTGCATTTCCAGGCAATCCCATCTCAACATTGACCTGTTTTTGGGTTTATTTCTTACCTTGGGTTTCGGGTAATTTCCCAGAATATTCAGAAAAAGAAATCAAATTCTTGCCGAAACCTACGGCAGATTTAGACCAATGGATTCCTGTTGAAAATGGGGAAACGGTGGCGCATAATGGTTCTGGAGATTTGATCAATTGGTCAAAAGCGGATGGATTGGTTTGGCAAAAAGCTGGCCAAAAAGACACAAAATTGCCTTTTATCCCATTAAAATAAACATGTATGGAACTGAAGCTTCATCAATTCGATCTACAGCTTAAGCATACCTTCACAATCACGCATGAATCGCGTGACGTCCAACCGACCCTCATTGTGGAGTTGAGTTGGCATGGTAAAAGCGGCTTCGGAGAAGCAACAGAAACACCCTATTACGGCATCACCATGGAAAAGATGGTGGCACAAGTGGAAAGTATTCGGCATTTATTGCCCAGCGATATACTTCCTCACCCAACTGATTTTTGGAAGATGTTATCCAAAACTTTGTTGGACGATCACCCCTTCGCATTGTGTGCCTTGGATGTGGCCTATTGGGATCTTTGGGGAAAAACGCATAACAAGGCTTTACATGAAATTTGGGAATTAGACATCTCAAAAAATCCCATCACAGATTATACCATCGGAATTGATACGGTGGAAATCATGGTTTCGAAGATGCGTGAAATGCCATTTCCTTTGTATAAAATCAAGTTGGGCACCGACCGTGATTTAGAGATTGTCGAGGCATTACGAAAAGAAACGGATGCCGTTTTTCGCGTCGATGCCAATACGGCTTGGACACCTGAACAAACGATTTATTTCGCGCCTGAATTGAAGAAATTGGGTGTCGAGTTCATTGAACAACCGCTGAAGGCCGACAACTGGGAAGGCATGAAAAAAGTATTTGCAGGATCTGCCTTACCGATCATCGCAGATGAGTCCTGCATTTTGGAAGAAGATGTTGCCAAATGTGCGGGATATTTCCACGGAGTCAATATAAAACTCATGAAATGCGGAGGCATAACACCCGCCTTGCGCATGATCAAACAAGCAAAAAGTCTTGGATTAAAGGTCATGGTTGGTTGCATGACCGAATCGACCATCGGCTGTTCCGCGATTGCACAATTGCTTCCATTATTAGATTACGCCGACATGGACGGCTGTTTATTAGTTGACGATCGAATCTCCAAAGGCATCACAATTGAATTCGGAAAAGTAAATTATGCATTAGCGCCAGGAACAGGTGCCGCATTAATTCGTTAGACATGTCCTATCAAATTCATCTAAACCATATTCCGGAACGCCTCGTTTCCTTTGAGGGGAAAGAATATCGCTGGCTGGGGGGGACGAATTATTTGAATATTGGTACTCATCCCCTGTTTCAAGAAAAATTACAAGAAGGCATTCGAATTTTCAGTCAAAATTGGGGCAGTTCCCGACTGAATAATTACCGCATGGATGTGTGGGAAGCGTTGGAAACGGTTATGGCTAAACGATTTCAGGTAGAAGCCGCAGCCTTGTGTAGTTCAGGATTAGTGGCGGGCCAAACAGCCTTGCAATACATCAGCCAGAAAAGACCCGATGCGCGTATCTCGTTAGCTCCTCAAACTCATCCAGCTTTGTGGCGTCATCCACATAAACCATCATTGGGTAGTTTTTCCGAATGGAAAAAAGATGCGGAAATTCTTTGTATGGATGGAATTGGCGCGCCTTGGGTAACTGAATTTCTGACGGGATTCGAACAAAAATTAGCTCCTACACAAACATTAATTGTCGATGAATCACATCGCCTGGGAATCGTGTCAACGCACATAAAAACTTCGGCACAATTGATTCAAACGAGTTCGTTATCAAAGGCCTTTGGCATCCCTGCGGGAATCATATTAGGGAAAAAAGCGGATATAGATTCAATCAAAAAGGATCCCTTTTGGGTAGGTGGTTCTCCAGCGAATCCGGCATTTGTCCATGCCTGTTTACATGCCCAGGAAGCCTATGATGAACGCATAAACGAATCTCAAACAATAGCAGCAGCATTTACGAAAAATGCCACAAACGTTCAAAAGGTCGAAAATTATCCAGCATTTAGTTCGGCAGACCCGAAACTTTTTGAGCATCTAAAATCCCATGGATTTTTATGTAATCAATTCGCCTATCCAGACCCGAATGCGGCACCTATATGCAAGGCGATTTTACCCACCTGTTTAAGATTACAAGATATTGAGGACCTAATTCAAGCCTTATATACTTATGAAATCGACTAAAATCTTGCTCCTCATTTGCCTACTAAGTACGACATTGTTGCATGCACAAGAAAATGTCATCGAGCAAGTTTTAAAAGCTCAACCCACGTACTTCAAGCAATTGACGGATAATCCATCCAAATACAAATTACAAATTTTATATACGCAGATTGACCGGGATGCCGACAATCATGCCCATTTCACGACGCATGCTTATCGGGTAGATGCCCAAGAATATTTTTACCCTGCAAGTACGGTCAAATTAGCGGCAAGCGTTTTGGCACTGGAAAAGATAAATCGCTTGAAAATTGACAAATCTACGACATTTCAAACCTTAAAAAACCGACCAACGCAGGTCGAAATATTAACGGATACGAATGCTGCCAATGGCAAACCGAGCATTGAACATTACATTAAGAAGATCTTGTTGGTTTCAGATAATGAAGCGTATAATCGTTTGTATGAATTTTTAGGCCAACAAGATTTCAATAAAACGATGGCCTCCAAAGGCTTTGAAGGAGTTCGATTTACACATCGTTTACAGACAAGTATTCCCTTGATTGAGAATCAATACACGAATCCTGTTCAATTTTTGAATGAACATGGCGAGCTTGTATGGCAACAAAAAGAAAAGTTCAACAAGAAACAAATCATTGCTGAGAGCCCCATCATTTTAGGAAAAGGCATCATGAATGACTCCGACCGCATCATCCCGCATCCCGTTAATTTTAGTTTCAAGAATGCCTATCCTTTGCAAGCCCAACATGATTTCTTAAAACGCTTGATGTTTCCGGGTTCTTTCAAAAAAAGTGAACAATTTAAACTTACACCAAAAGATTATTCATTTATATACCGATATATGTCGGAGTACCCGACCGAATCCCAATACCCCAACTATTCCACAGATTCAACCATTGGGCCAGCCTATTGTAAGTTTTTATATTATGGAGGAGGTAAAAAAGCGGTCATGAATCCGAATGTTCGCATCTTCAACAAGGTGGGTGATGCCTATGGCTTCTTGCTAGATAATGCCTATTTCGTTGATTTCAAAAACGGGGTTGAATTCATATTAACTGCTACCATTTATTGCAATGAAGATGAAATTTTCAACGATGATCAATATGATTATGAAGACATCGGCTTCCCGTTCTTTACACATTTGGGAGAGGTCTTTTACCAAAAAGAATTAAATCGGCCGAAAAAAAATCTTCCCAATTTAGACTATTTAAAATTCAACTATGCGGATTAAAATCATAGTTTTATGCTTGTGGGTCCACCTAGGCTGGGCCCAAAAAACCATCGGTATTATCAATATCTCCGTTGGAAATGTTCGAACCGAAGCACGTGAAGGGGCGGAAATGAGTACGCAAGCATTACTCGGAACCCCTGTTCGATTGCTTGAAAAAGCAGCGACAAAAAACTGGTATCGCATCGAATTACCCGACCATTACCAAGGCTGGATTGAGGGCAGCACGATTATCCGAATGGATAGTGCGGAATATCAAACTTATAGAAAGTCGGGAACAGAACTGATCATTAGTGCTCCGTTTAGTAAAGTTTATCAGTTTCCAAGCAGCAAATCAGAGGTTATCAGCGAATTAGTTCAACATAATCGATTGATGGCAACGCATAGGAAAATTGGTTTTTGGGAGATTCGCATGGCAGATGGAAACCGGGGATATGTGCCGTTGAAAGATGCGGAAAATTTTATGCAATGGAAGCGGACAAATTCGGGACCAACGGAAAATCGGATGATGCTTGCGGCACATCAACTCCTAGGAATTCCCTATTTGTGGGGAGGAACATCTATTAAAGGCTTGGATTGCAGTGGTTTCACGAAATTAGTATTTCAATCAACGGGTTGGATCATTCCACGGGATGCGAGCCAACAAGCCCGAGAAGGCATACTAATTGATAGTCTTCGTCAATGGGAGAATTTAAAACCTGGCGATTTATTGTTCTTTGGTGAAAAAAGACCTGATGGCACAAATAAAGTAGTTCATGTGGGCATTTGGGAAGGCCATTATGCTTTCATTCATGCGGCAGACCGCACAAGAAGAGCTAGTGTAGATCCACAATCCAAAGATTTTGATGCGTATAATTTGAACCGTTATTTATTCACAAAACGACTAAATTCATTGACAGCTGAGGTGCAGCAAATCAATTAATTATTCGCCTTTCGGTACGAAAAAAGAAGCACAAGAACTCCAAACAAGACAGAAGGAATAGAAAGAATTTGGCCCATATTTAAGGTCAAATTATTTTCGAATGCACTCTGGTTTTCTTTCAGAAACTCATAGAAAAATCGCAGGGTAAAGAGCACAATCATGAATCCTCCAGTCATCAATCCTTCCTGCGTGTGTTGTTTCTTTTTCTTCCAAAACCACATCAAAACTGCGAAAATCAATAAGCAAGAAAGCGCCTCATACAATTGAGATGGATGTCGAGCCAAGACTAAATTGGGATCCCCATATGGATTAAATTCTGTATCTCGCAAGAATTTAAAGCCCCAAGGTAATTCCGTAGGTTTTCCTATAATTTCCGAGTTCATCAAATTCCCCATTCGAATAAAAAACCCGGCTAAGGCTGCCACTGGCACTATCCGATCCGTAATATAGAGGTAAGACATACCCGCATTTTTCCGCGCAAAAAGATAAAAAGCAACAAAGAGACCGATAGCAGCCCCATGAGATGCTAAGCCAGAAAAAGGCGGCGTGATCATTTGAAGAAAAAAACGAAGCGGGTCAGCTTGCAATAAGGGAAATTCATAGAAAAAATAATGCCCCGCGCGTGCCCCTACAATCGTCGCAACCATCGTATACATCAAGAGTTGATCTGCTTGTTCCGTTGAACGTCCCTCCTGTTTAAACATGTAATTCACGACGCGAAATCCCGCAAGAAAAGCCATGGCAAAAAAGAAGCCATACCATCGAATCGGAAAACCAAATAGTTCAACAATGACGGGATTGGGATCCCAAGAAATAAAGGCTATAGACATGGGTTGATCGAATGAAACCCAAAATTAAGAGAATTTTTAAGAATTAACGCGATACTTTTCGAACTAGCACTTGGATCGATTTCTTGATGACCTTCGCTGGATATAATCGCTGAGGCAATCCCAAAGCAAGCAACGTTTGAGCGGAAAACATGAAGACGAAAAGAAGCAAAAAGATTCGTAGGCGATTTTTCATAGGGCAAATATAAATAAATTATAGTACTATGCAATACAAGGTACTATAAACATTTAAAAAATAATTTGTTGGTAGACTAGATGCGGCAATTCGTCGATTGGTTGCACATAGCTTAGCGCTTATGTTGCATATTTGAGCACGATTTGATTAAAAGCCACGTTTACTCGTTGTTCACCTAAAACTTAACAATCATGAAAAAGCTCATGCTATTTGCCTTCGTTAGTTCCGTTATGCTTAGCTCTTGCAGCAAAGAAGAGGCAATGAATCCTATGGGATTTACTGCCACTAACACGGCCAATGTACCTCAGGCCGTTCAATCAACGATCCAACAAGCCTATCCATCTTCTCAAGTGGCATATTCGGTCATTCAACCCAATGCCTTGTATGTAGCAGATGTTACGACATCAACGACAGAAACTCAAGTTGTGATTTCTTCCAAAGGCGCAATCCGCGAAGCATTCGCAAAAATAGACTCGACAGCGCTGCCTGCAAGTGTATTAACGTATTTAGTTTCCAATTTCCCAGGTTATGATTTATTACATGCATCCCAAAAAACAACTGGTAGTCCAACAGGCTATCGTGTTGTAATAAAGTTCAACAAGGAATTTTATTCCTTACTATTTGACGACAAGGGAGCATTTGTATCTCAAACAACGGGGATGCCAGGAGGGCCTAAGGGCGGAAAGGGAAAAGGAAGTCATGGCCCAGCAGTAACTGGTTTAGCCTTAACGGATCTTCCAGCCGCCGTTCAAACAGCTTTAACAGGCTATACTTTCCAACGCGCGATGGCAAAAATCGATGCCGCGGGGGTAACCATTTATCATGTACACGCTGTCAAAGATGGCATAAATTATGATTTGGATATAGATGCTTCAGGCAAAATTGTTTCAAGCAAAGAGTTAGCGGCCATGCCGGTCATTACAAAAACAGATTTAACAACTTTACCAGCAGCCATCGTCACCTATTTAAATACAAATGCGGTTGGTTGGACCCTAACAAATGCCGTCAGTGTGGAAGCAGATAATGTGACCATCCACTATCATGTGGTTGTTGTAGTAGCTGGTGCGACTAAAACATATTTGTTTGATAAGGACTTTAACCTTGTTTTAAATGCAGGGAAAAGCCATACAGGTCATCAGCCTTTGCCTAACTTCACGGTTACAGAAATTACCCAGGCACAAATTCCAGCAGCAGCAATTACTTATTTAAATACAAATTATTCGGGCTGGACATTTAAAAAAGCTCAAACCGTTTCAGCCGATTCTGCTATCAAAGAATATGAAGTTTTTATCACCTTGGGGGTAAATACATATAAGGTTGAATTTGATGGAAATGGGGTATTCTTGGGTGCCAAATTGAAATAATTATTTCCCAATTAGATACATAAAAGGCTTGCTTCGGCAGGCCTTTTGTGTTTATTTTGAGCGAGTATGCAAGAAATTGAACCGTCCTTTCAATGGGAATCCCTATACAATGCGGCCCACGACCGAAAATCTCCATTTTATGGAAGGGCGTATTCGCAAACAGAATACGAAAACGACATCTATGGCTATTACATTCATCCCTTATGGGATGAGATCGATTCCGAAACACTTTATTGCAAAATTCTCTTCACGGATTATCAACAGCAATTCAGCATCATCGAACTTTTCGGCGAGTGGAATGACACGCTACATAATGACATCATGTTATTGAAACGGCAAGTTATCGACCATTTATTAGCTGCGGGAATCAAATACTTTATTTTGTTCGGCGAAAATGTCTTCAACTTCCATGGAAGCTATGAAGATGACTATTATGCGGAATGGTTTGAGGAAGTAGAAGACGGTTGGATTGTAGGATTGCACTTCGCAGAATTTGTTGAACAAGAATGGGCTAAATACCATGTGGATTATTACATCAATTTTGGTGGTAATCTTCAAATTCCAAATTGGCGAACATTAAAACCCGAATTGATTTTTGCTTATTTACATCATGTCATGAGCAAACGACTTGGCCCTGCTTAACATTAATTCAAAAATCAGGATATGAATTTATTTAGGAAATCCTACCTTAGAACCTGAATTTAAAACCTTTACAAGCTATGAAAAATTTAATTTTAATTGCCTTATGTTGTATTTCCTTCGGGAGTTTTGCGAAGAAACCAGATACCCGTTATTATGAATTACGCATTTATTATTGCCATCCGGGCCGACTAGATGCATTATTGAATCGTTTTTCCAATCACACGACGAAGATTTTCGAAAAACACGGCATGACGAATGTGGGCTATTGGATCCCAAACAACAACACCGAAAATGCACTTTATTACATTTTATCTTACCCAAGTCAGGCCGCACGTGATACTTCTTGGAGCCACTTTGGAAAAGATCCTGCATGGAAGGCCGTTGCCTCTAAGTCAGAAGAGAGTGGAAAAATTGTCGCGAAAGTGACGAGCATTTTCATGAACGCAACCGATTTTAGCCCTAAAATTAAGGCATCCCAAGGGAACGAAGATCGCACCTTCGAAATGCGTACCTACACAGCTCACCCTGGAAAATTACCCAATGTGCTTGCTCGTTTCCGCGACCACACCGTTAAACTTTTCAAAAAACACGGCATGACCAATATTGCCTACTTTACCACCATTCCAAAAGATGGATCACAAAGTAAATTATTGTATTTCCTCGCACACAAGAGTGAAGCGGCAGGAAAGGCAAGTTTCGATGCATTCCGAATAGACAATAAATGGATTCAAGCTAGAGATGCTTCCGAAAAGGATGGTAAAATCGTCGAGAAGGTAGAATCTATTTACATGAGCCCAACGAGTTTCTCAACAATTCGATAAATGGTCGTATCTTTGGACGTGGTTATTCAATCACCACGTCCAATTATATGCAGTGGATTAAAAAAGGCCAAATTTATAACGATTGTCACGCCCAAGTACCCGTTGTAGATACCCAACACGATGGGTTTTGGCGCGTATATTTTTCGAAACGCATCAGTCGGGGACCTAGTTTACCCTTTTACATTGATGTCGAAGCCGGAAATCCAAGCAACATTTTAGCTACATCAAACGAGCCTATTTTGCAGCCTGGAGCACGTGGCACTTTCGATTGGGCTGGCGTCATGCCTACCGAAATTATTACCATCGGATCAACCAAATACCTCTTTTACATCGGCTGGTCAAATCGGCATGATGTCCCCTACCACAACAATTTGGGTTTAGCCATTAGTACAGATGGAGGAATCACCTGGAAAAAATTCTCAGATGGGCCAGTATTGGCTACATCCTATAAGGAACCTGGCTACGTAGGTACTATTTCAATTATCAAAGAAAATGAGCTCTATTATGGCTATTATTTATCCTGCCGACAATGGGAGGAAATTGACAATCGCATCGAGCCTATTTATGACATAAAAATAGCGACATCCGATAATTTGATTGATTGGACACCTTTAAACGTCACGGCAATCGGCCTTGCAGAAGACGAAGGTGGAATTTCAAAAGCTTCGGTCTTACAATTAAATGGGCAATACTTCATGTGGTACGCTGTCCGCAAATCGGCTGATTACCGAGAAAATCCACAAAACAGTTATCGCATTAAATGTGCTACGAGCAGCGATTTAATTCACTGGGAAAAAACAGAATTGCTAGGTTTAGACATTAATCAATCACCCTCATGGGAGGATCAAATGGTGGAATATCCCCATGTTTTTGAATTCAAGGATCAAATTTATATGTTCTACAATGGGAATGGATTCGGTGATACGGGATTTGGCTACGCTATTTTAAGTCATTAAGATGAATTTCAGCCACTTAGATACAGCTATTTACGGCCAACCGGTGCTTACTGATCAACCTAAAGTCAGTATTTGCGTTATTAGTTATAACCACGAGAACTATGTAGAAAAGTGTTTAGATAGCATTTTCGAACAAAAGGTAACCTTTTCTTATGAAATCATTCTTGGGGAAGATTCATCAAAAGATCAAACTGCCGCGATTATTAAAAGTTATGCGGATAAATACCCCCACTTATTAAAGGCCTTTATTCGAGAAAAAAATGTAGGGGCAAAGGCTAACTTTCTCCATTGTTTTCTTCAATGTAAAGGGGAATACATCGTCTTTATCGAAGCCGATGATTACTGGACCGATCCCTTAAAATTACAGAAACAGGTAGACTTTTTAGATCAACATCCGGAAGCCTCTGCCTGTTTCCATAACGCACAAATGATTTTCGAAGATGGAAGCAATCGCCCTTCCATACTAATTAATCCCCCAAACCAAAAACCTTGGATTGAAACGGCCGACTTCCTCGTAGAAAAAGAAACGTGGTTTATGGCGACTGCCGCTGTGATGATGCGCAAGAAATTTGTACATCCCCTTCCGGAATGGTTTTTACACTCAAAAAGTGGCGATATTCCCATGTACGTAATTTTAGCGGAAAAGGGGCCTATCGGCTACTTACCCGAAGTCATGTCAATCTATCGGAAAAACGAAGGGGGAATCAGCATGACAGATCACGTCCATTCGGAAGCATTCATTCAAAATCGAATTTTTATGTATGCGCAAATCAATGCCCATACAAACTACAAATACCAGCACCTCATCAAACCCATCTTGCAGGCATATTACCTTATGCGCATGGATTGCCATGAAAACAGGTCAAAATGGACAAAAAAAGCCTTTTATTTTAGTCGGGCGACATTATTAAACCCTCCTCGTACCGCAAAAGAATGGAAAAGCTATTTAAAAACGAATTTGTTAAGTCCCAAAAACCTCTTAGCCTACCTCAATTTTCGTTCTAAATTGAATCAATTCATCAAACGATAAATTTGCATTATTTGCTGAATTAAAAGACCTTTACAACAAAGCGTTTCGCTCAACCTATTTATACAACATGAAAAATTCCTTCCGTGGACGCTTGTCCATTCTCGGTTCACTATGCCTTTTGGCCTACTTAGGTATCTCATCCTTCCAAAAAAATGAACAACAGCGTTGGGGTCAAACGCTATTAGATTCATTGAACGAGTCACAAAAACATGAAGCAGCGAACGCGCTGGCTGGCTTGAAAATTGATCCAGATCTGGAAATAACAACTTTTGCAACAGAACCGATGTTGAAGAACCCGACCAACATGGATATTGATTCAAAAGGGCGAATTTGGATTACGGAGGCATTTAATTACCGACCAGCCATTGCTGGGAATCCCACGAATCCAGCTGGTGATCGCATCATTATTTTAGAAGATACGAATGGGGATGGGAAGGCCGACAATCAAAAAGTATTCTATCAATCGCCTGAGTTGAATGCCCCACTTGGCATTGCTGTGCTTGATAGCATGGTTATCGTAGCGCAAAGTCCTTACATTTGGCGACTTTTCGATGACAATCATGATGATAAAGCCGACCGCAAAGAAATCCTATTTCAGGGAATTGGAGGCGAACAACATGACCATGGTGCGCATGCCTTTACCTTTGGCCCCGATGGGAAATTATACTTCAATTTAGGTAACGAAGGAAAACAATTATTGGATGCGAAAGGCAATCCAGTTCTTGATCAAGACGGTGATATCATCGGACCTAAAAAATACAAGCAGGGCATGGTCTTCCGTTGTAATGTCGACGGATCTCAAGTCGAATGCCTAGGCCAAAACTTTCGTAACAATTTCGAAGTGGCCGTGGATTCCTATGGAGCACTTTGGCAATCGGATAATGATGATGATGGCAACAAAGGTGTTCGCATCAATTCCGTTTTTGAACATGGCAATTATGGTTATACGGATGAGATGACTGGCGAAGGCTGGTCGGTGAATCGCACCAACATAGAATCCGAAATCCCCTTACAACATTGGCATTTAAACGACCCGGGAGTTGTTCCTAACCTATTACAAACTGGCTCAGGCTCTCCTACAGGTATTTTAGTATATGAAGGACAGCTTTTATCCGAAAAATTCCAAAATCAAATCATTCATGCGGACGCAGGACCCAATGTTGTTCGGGCCTATCCCATAAAAGCCCAAGGTGCTGGTTATAGCGCGAGCATCATGAACTTAGTGGAGGGAATAAATGACCAATGGTTCCGCCCAGCCGATGTAACAGTAGCACCCGATGGATCTATTTTTATTGCCGACTGGTATGATCCAGGTGTTGGCGGACACCAAGCGGGGGATCAAAACAAGGGCCGTATCTATCGAATCGCACCTAAAAATACACCCTATTTAGTTAAAAAATTGAGGCTTGACTCTCCTATAGGAGCAATTACTGCTTTATTCAACCCGAATCTTGCGACCCGCTATTTGGGCTATAAGGCCCTAAAGGGTTTTGGAATGAAAGCACACAAAGATATTGCAGCAGTTTTCCAAAACGAAAGTAATCCCCGCCTGAAAGCACGCTTATTTTGGTTATTAGCACAAGGTTCAGATGGATTATCTTACATTGACAAAGCCCTCAATGACCCGTCGGAAGAATGGCGTATGATGGCTATCCGTGCGATGAAAACAAGACCCTTTGATACCTGGAAAGCATTGGCACATCGCGTTGTGAAAGATGCCAACTTCCAAGTCAAGCGTGAATTAGCGATCGCTTTGCACCATGTGAAAAGCGCAGAAGCTGATGCGATTTGGACAGCCTTGGCAATGCAACATAATGGAGCGGATCGTTGGTATTTAGAAGCCTTGGGCATCGGGGCCGACATGCAATGGGATTCGCGTTTATCGGCTTATTTAGCAATAAAACCGGCAGACTCACCGGCTTTTCGGGATATTATTTTTCGGTCAAGAAGCGAATTCGCAAATCCATTTATTTTTCAATTCCTGAAAGAAAATAAACCCCTCTCGGAGAAATTACGCTATTTCCGGGCATTGGACTTTTTACCTGGCGAACAAAAATCCGTGTTATTGATTGACTTAATCAACAAAGAGCTGAAAAATGATCCAGCTTCGACATTAGTAGCAATCCGACATTTATCACCCGCTTTCATTCAAAAGAATGAATTAGCACGCAAGAGTATCATTAAACTTTTGCCCAAAGACAATATTGACGAATACACGAAGTTGATCGAGAAATACAATTTAGCTGAACTTAAGCCCGATTTATTGAAAGTCATCTTGAGTAACAAAGGGGGCCGACAAGCTGCCAAAGCACTTTATGCTTTACCTCATGGGAGTGAATTCATGAAGGCAAGTTTTGAGAAAGGGAACAATGCGGTAAAACGTTCCATTATCGACGCGATTCGTTGGCAAGGTAACAAAGAGAGTATCGCCTTACTGAGCCAAACCTTGCAGAATAATAAACTAGACCTTATTGTCCGTAAAGATGCGGCCAAAGGAATCGGAAATTCTTATCCGGCCGGAGAAGATTTCGTGTTAAATGCACTGAAACAAAAAGAAATTCCAATGAATTTAATCCCTTCAGTCGTTGAATCTGTGAGTAAGTCGTGGCGGAAAGGTGTGCGAATTGAGGCGAATGGATATTTGTCAGGCGCATCAATTGCCAGTAAGACGAAACATCCTCCGTTGAATGATTTAATCAACTTGAAGGGCGTTGCGCAAAACGGAATCAAGGTATTTGTGGAGCAATGTGCAATGTGTCATCAAATCAATCAAGAAGGGATCGATTTTGGACCAAAATTGTCCGAAATTGGATCAAAATTATCGAAGGAAGGTATGTACCTGTCTATTCTACATCCAAATGCTGGGATTGGGTTTGGGTATGAAAGCTTTGAGCTAACAACGAAGAAAGGTGATGTTTACCAAGGTATTGTTACCTCAAAAAACGAAACCGACATCATCTTGAAATTACCGGGAGGAAGTATTCAAAACTTCAAAACAGCTAACTTAAAATCGGTCAAGCAACTCGACAATTCCATGATGCCTGATGGACTGGCTGATGGGATGTCTACAAGTGAATTATCAGATTTAGTGGAGTATTTAAGCACTTTAAAGAAAAAATAAGCATGAATCGTCGATCATTTAGCCAATTAATGACTGCAGGGGTTTTGGGTAGTCAAACAGTAAAAGGTAGTCAAGCCGCGAGCAATACGTTTAGCTTAAAATATGCACCCCATTTTGGGATGTTTGAACAACATGCTGGGAAAGATTATATCGACCAATTGAATTTCATGCATGAAATGGGATTTCGTGCATTGGAAGACAATGAAATGATGGAAAAACCCGTAGAAATTCAGGAAAAAATTGGGGCAGCCTTAAGCCGACTCGGGATGGAAATGGGCGTTTTTGTCATCAAATTCCCAGGATTTTTTGATAAGTCCCACATGACTTCCGGCGATAAATCATGGTCGGATATCTTCTTGAAATCATGTAGGGAGGCGGTAGAAACCTCCAAACGTGTAAATGCTAAATGGGCAACAGTTGTTCCCGGTAATTTCACCCGAAATTTACCCATGGGAATACAAACAGGAAATGTAATCGAAGTTTTAAAAAGAGGTGCTGAAATTCTAGAACCACACAAACTCACCATGGTGCTAGAACCTTTAAGCGATAATCCCGATTTATTTTTACGTCATTCAGATCAAACGTATATGATCTGCAAAGGGGTTAATAGCCCATCCTGTAAAATCCTTTTCGACATGTACCACATGCAACGCAATGAGGGCAACATGATCAAGAACATGGATTTATGCTGGTCAGAAATCGCCTACATGCAAATAGGCGACAATCCAGGCAGAAAAGAACCCGGCACAGGGGAAGTTAATTATGCAAACATCTTCGAACACCTACGAAAGAAAAATTATACAGGCGTTCTCGGCATGGAACATGGCAATTTTCATCCTGGTAAAGCTGGAGAACAGGCACTAATCGATGCCTATCGCAAAGTAGATCGGCTATAAATTTGGAAATGCAACAAATTAATTAGACATTCGCCTAATTATTTAAACAATCATGGAAGCAGCCTTCAAAGCGATTAATGATGCCACACGGAGAGAGATACTCCAATTCCTTATTCAGGGTCCTCAAAATGCGGGGCAAATTGCCAAACAATTTGCAATGACTAAGCCGAGCATTTCACATCATTTGGATTTATTGAAACAAGCACAATTGATTGATGCCGTAAAAAAGGGTCAATTCATTCATTACAGTTTGAATAAAAAGGGATTTGAATCAATTCATCAGTGGTTTCAAGGCTTTGCCCAGCACTTTGAATTCCCTAAACCTAAAATCCGACTGTAATTGTTGGTTTGCCTTTTTTAAGATAAATTCGTAAAAAATATTCGCATGAGCTCCATTTTGCCTACCTCCTTTTCATTTTTAGCAAGTCAAACTCCTATTGATTTTATTGGCCTAGGTGTCATCCAATTGCCGAAGCGGAATTTCTTTCAATCGATTGGGGATTTTTTCGCAACGAGGTCGGGCAATCAACGTATTTCATTTCTATTATTAGGAGCGCATGAAATCAAATCTGTACATTATCAAGGTTCGGACTTGATTGGAACGAGCGATATTCCTAAAAACCTGATTGAATCCATCGACATACAGGCATCCAAAACTTCGGATGGTCTCGTGAGTATTTCAACGATAGAGGTCGTCGAATGTATCTCTGTTAATGCCAAAGGAAAAAAGAAATTACAAACACATCGCTTCAATTTGATGCCTGCATTATTAGGCGAAAACACCTCTCCAGTGAATATTGTATCCGACATTTTATGGGCTCAAGAAAGTAGAAACACGATTGTGCAAACCCTTCAAGCCTGGAATAAAAGCATTCAAGAAAATAAGTAATTAATTCTTTACCGCTTTTTCAACATCTAGTTCTAGCAAATCCTTGGATTTGAATGCGACGATCGTCACTAAAAACAAGGTTAATCCTGCCCCAACGAGTACCGAAGGAATAGTACCCAAAAATTTGGCCGCAACGCCGGATTCAAAAGCCCCCATTTCATTAGAGGTACTGACAAATACTCCATTAACAGAAGATACACGCCCACGCATTTCATCGGGTGTGAATATTCGCAAGACAGTCTGACGAATAATTACGCTCACGGAATCAAAAGCTCCCGTAAAGAATAAAGCCGTAACCGACAACCAAAAATTGGTGGATAGTCCAAAAACCAGGGTCGCCAAGCCAAATCCCGCAATGGCTAAAAGTAAATTTCTCCAGGCATTTTTCAGTGGCGGAAAATAGATCATCGTGAGCATTGTGACAACAGCTCCTACGGAAGGTGCGGCGCGCAAGATTCCAAGCCCTTCTGCTCCCACTTGCAAAATGTCTTCAGCAAAGATGGGTAAGATCGCTATGACACCTCCAAACAATACAGAAAACAAGTCTAAGGAAATTGCATATAAAATAATTTTTGTCTTATATACATATTCAATCCCCTCGCGCAAACTATGCCATATTGATTCATGCACGATCTTTTTAGGTGGTACAGGCCGATTCTTAATGAAAAACATACAGACCATAACGGCTAATAAAAGACCGATTACGATAGTTAATGAGCCCGACAAGCCTGCATAGGCATATAGAAACCCAGCCATTCCGGGACCTAGAATTGAACCCAATTGCCAAAACGAACTATTCCAAGTAGCTGCATTTGCAAATACCTCTTTTGGCACTAAAAATGGGTTTAAAGAGGAAGCAGCTGGGCTAAAAAATCCTTTGGCAAGTCCAATCAAAAAAATCACAAAATAGATTAAATAAATATGAAAATCTACAAGCCCCGTATTCAATTGAGTCGCGGCATACAATAGCAAGACGGAACCTAAAATAATCACCGTTAAGGAGCCCTGCATGATCTTTTTCTTATCCCGATTATCGGCAAAATGCCCTCCAAACAAGACCAAAGAAATATAAGGAACCGCCTCAGCCAATCCAATTAAACCCAAAGCCAAGGGATTATGAGTCAAATGATATAATTCATAAGCCAAAATAACTTCCTGAATAAGCAAAGCCATCGTAAATAAGGTATTACCTGTTACATAGGCCCGAAATTCAGGATATCGAAGCGCCTGATACGCATCTTTGGTTTTTATAAATTGCATAGTATGTAAATCAATGGACTTGAAAATGCTAATTCAGCCCATGGCCGCATGTGCATTTGAGCCCTAAAATAATAAATACCTACATGAATTCCCCATGTCATGGACAATATCCCAAGCAACATGAGACTAATCCCTCCTATCCATAAGTGAATGAGGCCAAATATTGAAAATAGAATTATCCCAAAAACGTAGCTTCGTTTTACTCCTTTTTCAATCGATGTAAAAAGCCACAAATTCATTAAGGCGAGCAAAAACAAGACGATGCTAGTCTCAAATTCGATCCATGAAAATACGCCGGAAACGAAAGTAGGCAACAAAATTCCGAGTGAATAAATCAAAGATGTAAAAACCTCTTTCAAACCCCATACTCCATCAAATATTCGATTGGCCCAGCAATACCAATAAGCCATTAAAGCAATCATTAAACCGACGCCTAAGCCAATCAAGGGAAGTTCAACTCGAAACAACAAAACCAAATTGACCATCGCCATTAGCACAAAAAGGACCCGCAAAACTCCCCGATACCGAAGGTGAAAAGCATGTAATTCATCGAGTACAGCTGAAGAAAAATTATCGATTTGTCTGTCTATTCCATAAACCAAAAACACAGAAATACCCAATAGAACATCCATTTCCCACATGGGCCAATGTCCTCGAAAATAATGAAAAAACATCATGTGCATCGAAACCGCTCCCAATACAACATCTAAACTCAAGAAATGTAAGGCTCTAAAAAAGCGCATCTTTCCGTTTTATGACCTTGAGTTCATCTCCAATTTTAATCATGCCTAAACTAATCGGAACCATTTGTTGGCCGAAATAAACCTTATGATCCTTTTGCCTGAATGTCGCTAATGCTTTCAACACACCTCCCGCATCCACGGCACCTGAACTGGGCTCTACATTCACCAATTGGCAGCGAGCACAGGGTTTTGCCCCAAACATACGGACCGAATGGATTGAAATTTCTTCCCAAGTATCTTCCTCAAAAGGACCACTTCCTGATACAATCATGTTTGCTCGAAAACGTAGTGGATCAAATGATTGCCCATAAACGGCTTCCACATTTGCATAGGATGCTTCAGAAGCTAATAAAATAGGTAATGAGTCAGCAAAGGAACTTTGTTTCGAACCTTGTGTTTGGTAAATTTCTTTGATAATCCGTGGGGAATCTTCTTGTTGCATGACAAGTCTAACGGGCTCTTTCAATAGATCAGAAAACCATTCCGACCAGCCCTCGCCTGCCTCAATCACTTGAAGATTATCCTCCCAAAGCTCCGCAGCGAGTGAATCTTTCAAAGCTGGACGCGCTACTAATACCTTTATATTGCCAGAAATTCGGTCATGAACTAGATAGCCACCGGGCATTAAACTCAACTCGAATCGAGTTAATTCCGGGCGCGTTCGTTGGGTTATGAATTTCCCTTGTGGGTCTACCAACATAAACCTGCGATCGCCCACAAAGCCTGCGGGATCAACGGCAACTTGGTCGACAGAAATCCCTGCCAAGGACTTAATCGGGAATAAGAATAATTGTTTAACAAGAATCGAGCTCATACTGCAAATTAGGCAATTCAAGTGAATTTTCCCTACATGGTCTTATCGGCCAGCCCCTTCATTATGTGGCACAAAATCCTTAAGTTTGTTCCTTATTACCAAAACCTATTCTTCATGAAAACATTAGGCCTAATTAGTTTAATCATATTAACGAGTCTTTCCAGCCAAGCACAAGAAGTATTGAGTTTGGAGGATGCAATCCAACAGGGTTTACAGAATCAATATTCCATTCAGATTCTCAAAAAAAGGGAAAAACAAGCTGCAAATGACAACAGTCTGGGTAACGCAGGATTTTTACCTACAATCACAGGAACTGCTACTAAAAACTATACCATATCAGGATTAGATCAAGAATTTTTCGGTGGCTTGCGTGCACCCTTGGTACAATCTGGCGTCAATTCAAACAACGGAAACGCTGGGATTACGATGGCTTGGACACTATATGATGGCCAAGGGATGTTTGTATTGCGGGATCGATTTAAAGAATTGCAAAATCTAGGAGCCAAACAAACGGAAACCTCGATCGAAAATTTAATCGCGCAAATCAGTAATCTTTACTACGATATTATTCGACAAGATTTGCGTGTAAACAACTTCCGTAAAGGTCTTGAAATCTCGAATGACCGCTTAAAACTTGCGAAAGATCGTTACGAAGTAGGACAAGGTTCCAAGGTCGATTATTACTCTGCACAAGTTGACTTTAATGAGGATAAAGCCTTATTACTTGCACAGGAGCAATCGTCTCTGAATACCAAAATCAGCCTTAATACGCTCTTAGTTCGCCCACATTTAACTACGTTTTCAACACGAGTTGTCATCGACTTATTGCCTAAATTGAATTTAGCTGAATTAAAAGAAATGGCTTTAAAGCAAAATCCGATGCTGATGTCAGCGCTCATCTCTAAAAAAATTAGTGATTTGGATACTCGAAATTTAAAAAGCCAACAAACACCACAAATAGATTTATTGGCCGGTTATGCAGTAAGCAATGTCAATAATGGCGCAGGATTTGGAGTACAAAAGGGTTCTAGTGATGTATTGAATTATGGTGTTCGTGCGAGTATCAATATTTTTGATGGTTACAATCAAAAACGCCGAATCCAAAATGCAAAAATCAACGCAGAAATCGCCCAGCTACAAATCGAAGACACCAAAAATCAATTAGTCGCAGCGATTGAAAAGTCTTATACGGCTTATGAAAATGCTTTGAATTTAATTTCCTTGGAAACAGAAAATTATACGATTGCCAAACAAAACATCGACATCGCATTCGACCGTTTCAAAATTGGAATTGCAACTTCTTATGAATTACGCGAAGTACAACGCAATGCAGTGGCTGCCGAAACGCGCCTAATTGAGGCAAAATATGCTGCTAAATCAGCAGAGATTGAATTAATTCGATTGAGTGGAAACCTATTATAGTCCCTGCTCTTCGTTTAATTGCTGTTGGTATAATTCGTAATACAAACCTTTTTTTCGCATCAATTCCGTGTGCTTTCCTTGCTCGACGATACATCCATCTTGTAATACGAAGACACGATTTGCCAATTTGGCTGACGATACCCGATGTGAAATAATCAAGCTCGTTTTGTCTTGCATGATCGACTTCAAGTGAGTCAAAATCTTGTGCTCAGTATGTGTATCTACGGCAGATAAACAATCATCCAAAACCAAAATACTTGGATTTTTAGCCAATGCACGAGCCAATGAAACTCGTTGTTTTTGCCCACCCGATAAAGTTACCCCCCGTTCGCCCAACAACGTTTCAAATTGTTCAGGAAAATCCATGATGTTGTCATAGACATCCGCAAAACGAGCCGCTTGTTTCATTTGCTCATCGCTTAAATCATCTTGACCAAAACGAATATTTTCTGCAATGCTAGTCGAAAACAAAAAGACATCTTGCGGAACAAAGCCTAAATGTGCACGAACATGTTTTATATCCCAATCCCGCAACGGAATATCATCTAACAAAATATCGCCCGATACGGGATCATAAAAACGCGCCATCAACAGGGCAATTGTACTCTTACCAGCGCCTGTCGTTCCTAAAAGAGCCACAGATTCGCCTGGATTAATTTCTAAGTCTATCCCGTTTAAAACAGTACGGTCCGTACCTGGATAAGTAAAATGCAAATTCTTAAATGTCCATTTACCTTGAATGCTTTGATTAATCTGCTTTCCTGGAATTAATTCCGATTTGATTTCTAAAAATTCGTTGATCCGTTTCTGCGATGCCGCTGCACGTTGAATTTGGGAACTTGTCCACCCCAAGGCAGTAACGGGCCAGGTCAACATAAACACGTACATGATAAACTCCGTGATATTTCCCAAAGTCATTCGGCCGGCCATCACCTCATTCGAGCCAACAAATACTACGAGGAGGGTACTAAATCCGACCAACAACGAAATCAGCGGAGTAAACAAGGAATCAATCTTAACTAAATCCAAAGACTTTTTTCGGTAGTTGGCCGATGCCTCCGAAAATGCCTCCAATGACTGTTTTTCCCGAACAAAAGATTTCAACACCCGAATGCCAGAAAATGCTTCCTGAACAAAAGTTGAAATTGTCGACAAGCCCGCTTGAATCTCCTCCGATTTTTTAATAATCAACGAATTGACATAATAAATACTAAAAGACAGGATTGGAAGCGGCAAAAGCACATACCACATTAAGGTAGTACTCACATGGTACATATAATAAATAACCAGCGCAAAAACCGTGATTAAGTTTAAGCCATACATCATACTAGGGCCTACATACATCCGAACTTTTCCTACGTCCTCGGAAATTCGTGCCATCAAATCCCCTGTATTTTGTTTGCGATAGAATGAAAGTGGTAAGGTTTGATAATGTGCATAAATCTCTTGCTTCATTTCGAATTCAATGTGTCTCGACATAACGATCAAAGTTTGACGGACCAAAAACAAGAAAACACCTTTGATAAAAGCCATCAAGACAATCAACGCACCATAGTAGAACAAAGTACTCGCGAAGACCTCATAAAAGGCAGATTGCATCGAAAACCCTTTGAAAAGGAAATAGACATCAATGGTTTCAGTAACTAAATCGAGAGCAAAACGTACCAATTGTGCGGGCACAACTCCAAAAAAATTAGAACAAAAAGTAAAAAGCACTCCTAAGAATAGAAGCCATTTGTATTTCCAGAAATATTGATTCAGATGACTAAGTGCGCCCATGTATGGAATAAGTTGGCGCAAAGATAGGACCTTTCTAAATTAAAATTTGTAATTTTGTGTTTTACAAATCAAGAACGCTCTTTATTTTCGGATGGTTAACAGAAGACTACTACGGGTCAAAGCATTTCAACAAATGTATGCCTTTTGGACGCAGGAACGCGCACAATACCTATTAGCCTTTGATGGCTTACAAACGATTTTTCAACCTGATCTTTCGTTGATGGTCGCCAAAGAAGAACAAGCACCTCGTCTGGAGGGTTTGCGAAAACTAGCCGAAATTCAATTAAACGAATTTTTTCAAGGAATACCTACGGAAGAAAGCATTCCAGCAGAAGCATTAGAGGCGGCTCAATCTGTTTATCGTGTTTACCAAAACAATGTGTCGAAAATTGCGCGTGATATGCGCAAAAATATGGTTACGGAAGTCGAAGCCATCTACAAGCAATACTTAAAATTACTTTTCTATTTACAGAATCTACCTTCCATTGGACAATGGGACGAGCAAAGACGATTACTGGAAAAGGCAATTAAAACCTCCCAAATCGCAAACAATAAAGTATTAGCCATCTTGCCTAAATGGAAAGATTTGCAAACGGCTTTCTCTGAAAACAATATTGGTTGGTCGGAAGATGAAGAAACCTTACTCAAGAAATTATTCCTTGAAGGGATCTTACCAGATGATAACTTCACCTCCTATTTGCCAGACGCGGGAAAAGACCTGGGCAAGGACATTGAAATGGTACAATATCTTTTGAAAAATTATCTGTTAAAACATCCGATTATGACAGCATATTTTGAGGAAAAAGATTTAAATTGGCATGTTAATAAGGATGTAATTAAAAGCTTAAGTACCAAAACATTTAAAGTTGAGGCCCTAGAAGATTTAAGTTTACAGCCCCTTGCCATCCAATGGGATGAGGACAAATTATTCTTTGAAGAATTATTTGACTATTGTGTTAGGGAAGACAAAGCGTTAACGACTTGGGTGAACGACCAGACCAAAAACTGGGATTCCGAGCGTTTAGCAACGACGGATTTAATCATATTAAAATTGGCCGTGGCTGAAATGATTAACTTCCCCAGCATCCCCGTAAAAGTGAGCATTAACGAATACATTGAAGTAGCGAAAAACTACTCGACACCAAAATCGGGTCCATTTATCAACGGTATATTGGATGTGGTTTCTGTCAAGTTAATCGCGGAGAAAATTATACAAAAATCAGGTCGAGGATTAATCGACATAGCCAGTAAATAATTATGAGTAGATCATCAAAATCATTTTGGGCATTTGTTGTGGGAGCTGCGACAGGGGCCGTTTTGGGCATTCTTTATGCACCAGACAAGGGCGAGAATACGCGCAGCAAATTGTATTTCCAATTAAATAAATACCGGGATCAATTGAAGCAATTAATCAACGACATCGTGGAAGGCAAAGAAATCCCAGAAACTATGGCGAAGTCGGAAGGCAAAAAAGTCGTTCAAGATACCAAAATCAAAGCGGAAAAATTGCTGGAAGATGTGGAGAAAATGATGAGCCAAATCAAAGCAAAATAAGTATGCTTCGTTTTTCGATTTGTCTAGGAGTTTTCGTTTTGTTGTTGGGATGCACCAACAAACAAAAAGAGTCGCTGAGTGATGCAGAAAGTGTCATCCCGGTAGCTTTGCGACCAACCATCGAAAAACACCCGCAAATGGTTTTTGAGCAACCATTGGTTTACTTAGGTCGAATTACAGAAGGCGATAGCATTTCCTATACCTTTCATTTTCGGAATAAAGGAAATCTTCCCTTGCAAATCAGTTCAGTGAATTCCTCTTGTGGTTGCACCACACCAAAGTGGTCAAAAGATTTAGTGCAACCCGGTAAAAAGGGGTTTATTAAAGTAACATTTGACTCACATGGCAAAGAAGGGAAAGTTCAGAAGACCATTACAGCTTACGCGAATACCTTACCAGCCGACAACATGGTTGCGTTTAAAATAGAAGTTTTACCTCAAAAAAAATAGTCCTATGTTATTACTAGAAGCCAATCCACAAATCATGCAAATCATCCTTTTTGGAGGTATTTTTGTGGTGTTTTATTTTTTCATGATTCGTCCCCAACAAAAAAAGGCGAAGGATGCACAAAAGTTTATCAGCGAATTAAAAACAGGTGATAAGGTTGTTACGATTGGTGGTGCACACGGAAGTGTCGTGTCTATTCGTGAAAAAACCATCGTTGTGGAAATTGATTCCAGCAAAGGTGTTCGCGTTGTTTTCGAAAAATCTGCGATCTCAAAAGATGCATCATCTCGCTTAACTGAAGAATAAGATGAGCGAACTTGGCCTGAAACCCTTTATTGGCATTACAGGCGGAATAGGATCCGGCAAATCGATGATTTGTCGGATTTTTTCTATCCTAGGGATTCCTGTTTTCGAAGCTGATGCACATGCTCGGAAAATTTGTGACCAAGACCCTGAAGTAAAAGCGGCTATCATGGAAGAATTTGGCTCCAGATCCTATTTGCCTGATGGGAGCTATAATCGAGCTTGGATGAAGGGTCTTTTGCAAAAATACCCAGGTGATATTCAAAAACTCAATGCCATTATCCATCCTGCCGTTCGAAAAGCAGCGGTTAATTGGTTAGAAAATGCGCCCGAAGCTCCATTTTATTTGTATGAGTCGGCCCTGATAACTTCTCGCAACAAACCTGAATTACTCAAGCAGCTCATTGCTGTTTCTTGCCCCTTAGATGAGCGCATTCAGCATATTCAAAAAAGAAATAAATCATCCTACATGGAAATCATGCAAATGATTGACTTACAACCCCAACCGGAACAATATATACGCGGGGCTGATTTCGTCATTCAAAATAGCAAAAAAGACCGTGTTTGGCCTCAAATCGAAACTATTATGAAAACATTAAGCTGTATACTACTTTTCCTTTGCCTAGGCTTTAGTAGCCAAGGACAAATTAAAGCCATGACCTTCAATATTCGTCTAGACACGGAATCAGATGGACAAGATCAATGGAAATACCGCGCTAAACATTGTGCAGAACTCATTGAATTCCATCAAGCAGATATCATCGGTATGCAAGAAGCTTTCGTTCATCAAATCAAAGATTTTGCCAAAGCACTTCCGGGCTATGCTTGGTTTGGCAAGGGGCGTGATGACGGAAAAGAGGCAGGTGAATTTTCACCCCTATTCTATAACAAAGCCAAATTCAAACTTATAAGAGAAAAGACTTTTTGGCTTTCGGATTCATGCGAAAAAGTTGGATTCGGTTGGGACGCGGCTTGTCGGCGCGTCGTCACCTGGGGTGAATTCCGCGAAATCAAATCGGGCAAAAAATTCTTCGTTTTCAATACGCATTTTGACCATTTGGGAAAAGTTGCCCGCCGAGAAAGCGCCAAACTTGTTCTGACTAAAGTTGCCGAGATCGCTGGAAAATCCCCAGCTATCATCACGGGCGATTTCAATGCCACACCGGATGATGAACCGATACAAATCATCTTGGATAAAACAAATCACAAACGTCTCATAGATAGTGAATCCATAAGTTCAAAAGGCCATTACGGGCCATATAGCTCATTCAATGGATTTAAACAAGAACAAGATGGGAGACACATTGATTATATTTTCGTGAAAAATGGCGTGACATGTAGCCAGCATGCGACTCATTCTGAAACTTGGGCGGGCCGCTTCCCTACGGACCATTTTCCTGTCAGTGCTATCTTGCATTTACCCAACTAGCATATTGGAATTTGCCCTTGTAAAACTTAACTTGCAGTATGGAAAATTTTATTGTTTCAGCACGAAAATACAGACCTACCCAATTTGATTCGGTCGTTGGCCAAAGTCATATTACCACCACCTTAAAGAATGCCATTAAGTCCAACCATTTGGCACAAGCATTCCTATTTTGTGGTCCTAGGGGTGTAGGAAAAACAACATGCGCACGTATTTTAGCGAAAACAATCAACTGTGAAAACATCGGAACAGATGGCGAAGCATGTGGCACTTGCCCATCTTGTCAATCCTTTCAAGACAATACTTCTTTAACGATTCATGAATTAGATGCGGCGTCCAACAACTCCGTGGATGATATTCGCAACCTAATTGATCAGGTACGCTACCCACCTCAACGCGGACGCTATAAAATTTACATCATTGATGAGGTTCACATGCTATCAGCAGCGGCATTTAATGCCTTTCTGAAAACCTTGGAGGAACCCCCATCCTATGCGATTTTCATTTTAGCGACGACTGAGAAACATAAAATATTACCTACCATTCTTTCCCGTTGCCAAATATTCGATTTCAATCGAATTCAATGGAAAGACATGGCCGCACATTTAGCGAACATCGCACAAAAGGAGAACATTCAAGCAGAACCCGCTGCCTTGGAATTGATTTCCATCAAGGCTGATGGAGGTTTGCGAGATGCCCTTTCCATGTTCGATTTGAATGTTACCTTCTCGACCGACAATGCATTGCGTCACAAAGATGTGTTGGAGAATTTACATATCTTGGATAGCGATTACTACGTTAGCCTAACGAATCATTTGATTCAACAAAATCATGTTGAGACCTTGGTTTTATTGGATGAAATCATGCGCAAAGGTTTTGATGGCCAGCAATTCATCAGTGGGTTTATGGAACATCTCCGAAATTTACTTTTTGCCAAAGACCCTCAAACTTTGGCCTTAATGGAAATCTCTGATGAATCCCGGACAAAATTCAAACAACAAGCCGAATTAACGAGTACTTCCTTTTTGCTTTCAGCGATGAACATTTGTTCTACCTGTGAAAGCAATTACAAGTCGGCAAAAAACGCCAGACTCCACCTCGAACTCTGCTTGTTAAAAATCAATTATTTACCATCGGTTTATGCGTTAGCCACGGAGGGCAGTAGTACCGGAAAAAAGCCTGAGCCCCAAGCTAAAAGCGCAGGGGCCACAACATCAACAAGTGTACCTACAACCCCAGCAATCGAAAGCCCAGCACCACAAGCGGAGCCTAACCTTGTTGCGCCCAACATGGAGCTTGCAAATCCTTCGGAACCCAAAGCCCCAACAGTCGAGGTCCCTGTGATTCCTCCTAGCAAACCCGTTGCCCAAATGCCGGCTGCTGGATTAGGAGGTTTACGATCAAGCAAGAGTGTGATCAAGCCCAAAACTCAGGATAATGAGGAAAAAGAACAATCGGTAGCGAATGATTTCGTCAACCAAGCCTTCGACTTAGCCAAATTCATGGAAATTTGGAATGAAATTGCACAGAAATATAAGGAGGCTAATTTGATCAACAAATTTGTCATGATGGACCGGCCAATCGAATTAATCGATACGATCGCCCACATGAAAGTTGAAAATGAAGTTCAAGTTCAACATTTCAACGAGCAATTGCGTATGGAGGTCTTAGGTACCTTACGGGAACGCTTAACTAATTATGCCATCGACATAGTATTGGACGTGACTATGCAAGAAAATGGGGACAAAAAGCTTCTATATACGCAATCTGACAAATATGATTTCTTGGTTCAAAAGCATCCAATTTTAGGCGAGTTGAAACAAAAACTAGGCCTAGATCACGAATTCTAAACTAGCGAATTTGCCCAGTTCCTTGAATGACCCACTTTTCGGTCACCAATTTCTCTAAAGCAAACGGACCCCTTGCGTGTAATTTTTGAGTCGATATGCCGATTTCTGCACCTAGATCAAACACCCCCCCGTCTGTGAATCGCGTCGAAGCATTCCAGTAAACGGCAGCCGCGTCAACGGCCTGCAAGAATAACTGAGCCTCAGCCGCATCCGTGCTTACGATCGCCTCGGAATGTCGGGATGAATATTGATCAATGTGATTTAATACCTCAGCCAAATCGTCAACAACCTTCATGGAGCAAGCGAAATCCAAGAATTCCCGACCAAAATCAGCCGGTTCAGCAGCTTGCAAATAAGGATAGTCGATGGCTTTCAGGGCTATATATGCATCAGCATCAGCAAAAATTTGCACATGATATCGGATAAAATCAAAGGCAATTTTCTGCACAAATTCAGCCAAATGACTTCGATGAACGATCACGGTGTCCAATGAATTACAAACTGACGGCCTGGAAACTTTGGCATTTACCACGATAGGAACGGCCATGTCAAGGTCCGCACTTTCGGCGACATAGGTATGACAAACGCCCGCTCCTGTTTCGATGGTAGGAACTAAGGATTCCCGACGAACACGTTGGATCAATGCATCCGAACCCCGTGGAATAATAACATCAATATATTTTGTAGCCTGTAACAAGGTCGTCACGTGAGCACGATCCGTGGGCAATAAACGGACCAGCTCTGTAGGCAAGTTATTCGCCCTCAGAGCTTGATGAATAAGTTCAACCAATACTTGATTGGTAAACCAGGCATCTGTCCCACCCCGTAAAACAGCCGCATTTCCTGAGCGAATACAAAGCGCGGCAACGTCAATCGTTACATTAGGTCTTGATTCATAGATGACGCCTACTACACCCAAAGGAACGGCAATCTTTTGTAAGTGTAATCCATTCGAAAGTACCTTTTCAAGCAACACTTGACCCGATGGATCAGGTAAAGCAGCCACGTCATGTAAACTTGAAGCTAATGCGGCAATTCGGTCTTCAGTTAATAACAAACGATCACGCATCGGATTTTGAGGATCCATCTTGGCTAAATCCTTTGCATTCTCTGCGATAACCTTTGCCTGCTGCTCAAGCAACTTCTCAGCCAGCGTATGCAACACAGCTATTTTAGTGGACGCAACTGCCAGCGCGAGTTGGGTGGAAGCTTTGCGAGTAGCAGCTAATAAAGGTAATATATCGACGATTTTGGACATTTGACAAAATTAATAAAAGCAGGACTTAGTCCAAACTTTTAACGATGGGGAAACGATAAATGATTTCTTCCTCACTATAAACCAATAATATATAACGCCCCGCCGCCAAATTGGATAGATTCATGGGAAGGATGGTGTTGCCTTGTGGGAAATGACCTAATTGATTGCGCTGCAAGGAACGCCCAGCAAGATCATATACTTCTACCCTAAGATTTGTTTCCTGCTTCAGTGGAAATTCAAGCTTTATTTCATCGCGCATCGGATTGGGATATGCCCGAATAGAAACTTCTTCGTTTACTCCTAAAACGAGGGTCGCATCCAAGGAATTTATGGCTGCATCAAGCCAAGCAATTCTTGCTGTAATCCAATTTTCCATCCAAAACAATTCCTCATTCGCATTATTTCCCACAAAATAATTAGGCCAAACCTTTTTCCCATAAAGTGGGAAACGACCAAAATTACGCTGCAAAGGATCTTTCAATACGACTTGCGTCGAATCCATGAATTTAAAAATACGTTGCGGGTTCAGGGTCGTTTTACGCAAGGTATTCCATCGACGCTTGACCGAATTTACAAATACCGAATCACGCATCAATTTTCCCCACCAAAAAGGCGTTTGAAAACTATCCGCTATTCCCTGCGTGGACATTTCTAATTTGTTATAGACCCAGCCTTGTGGCAAGTAACCATCGTAATAATCCGCATTCCCAAATGCCAAATTATAGTCCCAAGCTGGACCCATGGTTAATTTACCTCCCTTCGAATCCTTTTCTTTATAAAAATAGGTGCTCAACCGATAGCCATCTACATTTCGAGTGAGCTCATTCAATAAAAAATAATTGACAAAAGAGGGCATATCCATCATGGACCGATAGGTCGTAGTGGCTTTTAAGGGATTTTCTTCTTGAAGGCTTTTTTCAAAAGTATTCAAGAAGTTTTTGATGTAGGTAAATTGTTGGGATGTGATGTTTTCTGTTTTGGGATATTCAATCTGATACAATGTCTTATTCGTCCCCTTGCCTGAAACGTAAGAGCTATTCCAACTCCGAGAGGTCGCGCCACTCGTTTTATCAACCTTGACCAAATACCCTCCCGTTAACTCATCCCCCGTATTATCTGTTGGCGTTAAATCCGCGATATCCAATCGATTCCCACCTTGTTTAATTTTTTCCATCAACACATACACCCCTTGGTATGCATCATTTAAAATAACTTCCACATAACGGGTATTGGAATGCTGCAAACCCATTTGCCCCGCCAATTGTTGCGCCAAAACGTCTCTAAGGAAAGTACGATCATTGTAAGAGGCGTTTAACACCCAATCTGATTCAGCAGGTAGTTGAACCAAAGGAATATTTGTCGCTTTCATCGCAACAGAATCTGTCCAAATTTCAAATCCATAGGGTTTCTTAACTAGGCCAGGCAGAAAATACCAATCTCCCTGTGAAGAACTTCCCCGAAATTCAATTCCTGCCCAAAAACGATAAATGGGGGGATCCGACAGTTGATTTAATCCACTTCCGCGATCATACAAAGTGATTTTAACAGGTATTTTGGGTTCATCGACAATGGATGCTCCCTGCGTATTTATCTGAAGGATTGGTAAAAAAGTCTGCGTTAAACTTTGAGCAAAAGTCGAGAACTGAATGAATAGAAAAAATACGAGCCATCTAAAAATCATGGCCAAGCGTTAAATAAGTGATTGGTGATTTAATTTCATCGTTTTCAATGCCATATGCATAATCCAATTTTATAAAATAACCTATTACATTCGCTCGTGCTCCTAATCCATATCCGAATAGGAAAGGATTCCGAAAATCAGTGACCGTGGCTTGAAATGGGTTTGTATTTCCTCCATAGGTGTTCGTATTAAATCCATTGGTACGTGAAAAAGGACTTGCCCCAGTCCAAGCACTTCCCATATCGAAAAAACCAATCATTTGGAATGTATTCAAAAATTGTGACTTGGAATATAAGGGCCCTAATAAGGATTTCACAGGGACCCGCATTTCCATGTTTAGCAACAAATGGCTATTTCCTGAAAGCTTATTCATCTTAAATCCACGCATCGAAGTAGCGAAATCACTCATAAAAACATCTCGATGAGCAATTCCAGCTGTTCCAAGGGGATTTTCTTTATTCCGAGCTTCTCGGTCAATAAACAACCAATTGTCCATGCCTCCCAATATCGTTTGCGTGGCCGCATTTCCCAGCGATTGTGAAGCTGAAATTCGCATGGCCAAAAATAAACTATTCGAAATTTTTAAGTATTTCCGGGCGTCCAAGGAAATTCGGGTAAAAGATGTTTGTTGCATCGACTTTTGAACCTCCACACCCGTAAATAATCTGAAACCCGTTTGTAAATTTTCGGCAACGTGTACCGTATTGTCAAAGGTATAGGCGAGTCGGCCTCCCAGATATGATGAAACATCTTCTGGCGTACTTAAATTATATTGATCGATAGCCCTATTATTGCTAAACATCCCCGAAACACTCACTTTACTTAGCAAATTAAATGGATACACGGCCTTCAGTTCAAAACGATTATAACGTATCTTTTGGGATATCGTTTCGGTTTCTTGATCTAATATCTTGCGATCGACACGAAGGGTCCAATCAATTTTATTGGCTAAAAAATCATATTCCCCCCAGAGGTCAACATTTTTAATATTTGCTGATACATAGCCCCCAACTTTAAATAAATGATTTTCCAATAAATCATTCATTTTTACATCCATGCTATATCCTAATCCACGAATGGGGTCTATCTTAAAACTGCCCTCTGACCCATTCAGTACGAAGGAATTTTGGTAATCTAAAGGACCTAACAAACGATTTGAATCCTTCCGCAAACGCAAGGCTTGCTGCCGTTCTATCCGCGATTTACGTACATCTGTCACTCGTTTATTTTCGTCATTAACAGCGGGCTGTTGTACAATAACAGCTGTATCCGGCAACATTGGATACCATAAATAGGAGGGAACATTGACAAAGGTTTTGGCATCATATTGCTGTACCTGCTCCGTTAATACGGAACGATTTTGAACCAATATTTCGTCCCCAATCCATTGAAATGCAGACCAATCTCCGGATTTTACGATGGTTTGATATAGATGTTGATCAGTTGTATGATAGGACACCAATTCATTTCCACTCGCATTTTCATTCAGAAAATAAATCAAAGAGTCGGACACGGGGCGAACATTTCGAATATTGCCTTTGTGCATAAAAAGCTCTTTCGAATTGGCTGGATCTTCCGCACGCCAATGTTTCATGACCTGCATATCCTTTTCTTTGAGATAAGTGCTATCCGATATTCGATCGGTTACGTAAACAATATCCCCATGATTACCCCACCAATGAGCCTCTGTTTCTTGATTCGCATCTTGTGTAATGGCTGTCAAACGATTCCGACGCATATCATAAATTCCAACATCCACTTGTCCAAGTTTGAATGAACGTACCAGCATTCGTTGGGCATTTGCATTCAGTTCAAAATCCAAAAAGCGAATGTCACCCAAATTCCGTTTACTCGTCGCTTTCAAGGATTGTTTGCTCCATTGGAAAACATGTAAAAAACTTTTCCCATCCTGATTAGCAAGGATATACAAATCTTGATTTGAGGCCCATTGAACTAAAGGAGTCACACTTGTTTCCTTTCGCAATGGATCTTTTAAACCGGTATGAAAAACTTCCTTCGTCTGGTTCCCTGATATAGACTTCAACATGACACGAAAACGGCCTGAATCGTCTAAGAGGTAAACAAACCAATGGCCATCAGGACTTAATTTTGCATCACGAAGCTGTTCCCCTTTCGTCATATCAAAAGACAAAAGCGTTTTTTTAGCAACATCTTGCACATTCACATCGTATTGTTTGGCTTCGCTAACATAATATTCGAACCATACTTTTAGAAATTTCGCGATGGGTTTTCGAATTGTACTCGAAATACTGGATTGCTCATTTCGAATGATGCGGGTCAAATTCACAATATTTCCAATTTGGTTTGCCCCATAGGTTTTGGCAATGTATGACCAAATCGACTGACCGATAAATTCGGCCTCAATACCCCGTGCCAAAACAGGTTTTCGCACCTTATTCGCTACGACTACTTGATACATGTATTGATTCATTTGAGCTGTTTCCCCCGTCGCCAAATAAGCAGCAAGACCCGTAGTGAACCACTCGGGTACAGATAATAAAAGTGAATTTTGAAGTGCGTCTTTTATGCTTCCTCCAAACAAAATATCATGCAAATAAACGCGTGAAAGCTGTTTTAACAAATTCAGCTTATATGCTTGAAATTGATTTTGATATGCAATTTCAATCCGAAATTTGGCTTGATTTTCCTCGGCTGCTTCTTGCGCATCGGTATAACTGATTCCGCTGTTGGACTGCGCTAATTCATTTCCCGATGGATATACAAAAATTCGCGTCTTTTGATAAGGCGTATAAGACAACAAATTCGTAATACGCTGAAAATCTGCATCTAATATTTGTAAAGTAGTCCTTGCCAAGGCCTCATTTTTGCCAAAATAATAAACTTCAAAGTTCTGATTAGCCAAATACTTCCAGGCAAATTTTTGATGTTGAATACGTGTCTTGTCCCAGGCGCGTTGGCTCGGATAAAAATCTTGTGCATGCATTTGCTGCATGAATAGTAATGAAGAAATGCCCAAAAGAAACAAACGGAAAAAGCGCATTCTATTGAATTTTACACGAAATCAAATTTAAGGATTTAAACCGAAAATAAATGCGAATAGCGACGAATTGAGACGTCCTCCATGAGTTCTTTTTGCCCCATTAATTCTTGCACAAAAGCATGGGCAAAATAAGGACTTAGAGAAACCCCTTTGGACCCGAATCCATTAAATATTCCTTTTTTACCATCTACTAACATCCCGACAAAAGGTCTGCGATCTTGCGTAGCTGGCCGAATGCCCACAAATGCTTCTACTAGTTCATATTGAAGAACACCCATACTAGCTAACTTGGACATGAGTTCTTCTCGGGACGAAATAGTAGGCGATTGTGAGAATTCATCCCATCGATAGGTCGCACCCACTTTAAATGCTCCATCCGGCAATGGAAGGATAAATCCATTTTTATTTAAGATAAAGTCTCGGGAAGGCTCATCAGATTGAAAACGCAACAATTCTCCCTTGGCAGGAAGAAAAGGTAGCTTATTCCACAAAGGATTTTGCATCGCATGAAATCCCTCACAAAATATAACCGCCTCGAAATCTGACGCATCCTTTTCCTCGTAGGTTCGCACAGCAAAAAGGCCGAGATTATCAAAAAAGTTTTTTGAATGCAACAATAAACTAGCGACATCGACCCAACCAGCCTGCTTTACCCAAACGCCTGCTGTTGCCCAATCCAAAAACCCATGATCAATTTGTGTCTTTCTGTCAAGCAACCATTGTTTCATTTCTTCATTCGCAAAGGGACGAAATAATGGCATGGGATAAAAAAACGTAGCTTGTAAGGTTTTTTCTACTTGTTTATAAAATGGGAATAAGTAATCAAATAGCTCATCGGCCAACCAGGTTTTTTCAAGTTTCCGTCCTGTTACGGGATTAAATATCCCCCCGGCAGCATATGAAGAATTAAAATGATCCGGGGAATCCCAAATCTCGAAGGGAATATTGGCCTGAAGGAAATGGTGAGCTAAAACAGTTCCAGCGATTCCTTGGCCAACAAGCAAATAGGGCTTATTTTTTTTCACGTTTGACACGTTCAACTTGTGCTAAGACAAAATCCACTTGTTCGTCCATGCTACGAAAAGATGTATCCAAATCAATGGCATCATCAGCACGCTTCAAGGGTCCTTCTTCTCGATTGGAATCAATTTCATCCCGCATCCGCAAGTTTTCAACGATATCTTCTAAGGGTAAATCTTCTCCTTTTTGTAATAATTCCAACTTTCTGCGCTGAGCTCGAATGTGCGGTTGTGCCGTCATAAAAATTTTCACTTCGGCATCTGGAAAAACAACAGTTCCCACATCGCGTCCATCCATGACAACACCCTTTTTCTTCCCCATCAGCTGTTGCTGGGCTACCATCGCTCGGCGAACTAGTGTGATAGCAGCCACCTGGCTTACCATCTCAGAAATGTACATTTTACGAATTTCAACCTCCACATTCTCGCCATTTAAAATTGTATCCGAAGCCTGTCTTTGTGGATTAAACTCGAAGGTGATATCAATGTGCTGCAACGCATCAGCTACATCTTGTTTGTTTGCTAAATCAATGTGATTGCGATGAAAATACAAGGCAACTGCACGGTACATGGATCCTGTATCAACAAAAACATAATGTAATTTAGCAGCTACACGTTTAGCCGTTGTGCTTTTTCCACAAGAAGAATAGCCATCCAAGGCCACGATAATCTTAGGCATGAATCTCGTTGATAAATTGATTGATCACTGCGTAGGTTTCCTCGGGAGCTTCATAACAACCTTGATGCGCTACACCTGATAAAATTACAAATTTATGTTGGTCTTTCCCTGCTATTACCTTCACAATCGAATCAGTGGAAATTAAGGGATCTTCATCGCCTAAAACGAACAACATAGGTATGTCGGAGGACTGAACAAAGGCTGACATATCAATTCTTACCTTCATTGCCAAGGTCGCTGCAACTAATCCAGCAATACTTAATTGAGCATAACGATCAGCTAGATTTCTCATCAAATTCTGCTGGGAATCGACAAAATGAGGGGCAAATAAATTAGAAACAAAGGCCCGAATAAATAGGTCAGAACCATTTTCTTGAATAAATGCGGCTGTTTTATCACGCTGAGCCTTCTTTTCAATTGAATCGGCCAAAGGAGTCGAATGTAACATCACCACTCCGCGAATCCGTTCTGAAAACTGCATGGCCATTTCCAATGCAATGTAGCCTCCCATGGAATGACCTAGTAAAATAAAGTGCTGATCTTTGGGAAGCGTAGCTATTATTTTTCTCGCATAATCTGCCATGGTGAAACAATCAGACCAATTCGCAAAATTTGGAATATGCAAGATATAATCAGCAAATCTGACAGGAATAAAATCGTCCCATAACTGGGCATCCTCACCAAAACCATGCAATAAAACCAAGGATGGCCTCATCCTAATAAGTAACTAAAAGCCCAACAATCGTAAAACATAAACCGATGAGCGCAGCGAGTCCGCCGACAAATCCTAATCCAAAAACAGCAAGAACAACACCGATAGCTAATAAAGTCAAGCCAATTTTCAATTGGGGTGCCCAATAACGTGCTCCGCGTGGAGCTGCTTTCTGATTTTTAAAGGAAGTCTTTTGGATATACGATTTTACAGAAGCTGTATCCAAAATTCGATCTATGTGTAATATAGAAGCTTTTTTCTGGACTTTTTGAGTTGCTGTCGTGAGTAAAGATGTCTCCAAACTCGTTTGTTGTACATGCTGTTGCGCAGGTTGATTGACATTGTTGGGTGGCAACACCTCATGCATGACACGCTGTTTTTGGACTTCATTAACCGAGGATTTTGCGGTTTCTGCATTTACTGAAGTAGGCGCAAAAGCAGCCACATGCACTTTTTTAGTGCAACTGCTAGCTAGTATTGCTAACACGGAAAATAATAGGATCTGTTTCATTTAGGCAACGACTTTCATTTGGTGAAAAACGGTACGCTCGAACTTCGATTTGGCATAATTCAAATCGATCGTAAAATCGCTAAGTTCCGACTGCGATGGAATTTCAAACATCGCATCCGTCATGATGGCTTCCATAATAGAACGCAATCCACGCGCACCTAATTTATATTGCATCGCTTGTTCTACAATATAGCTTAATGCATCTGGTGAAAAATGCAAGGCCACGCCCTCCATCGAAAACAATTTTTCATATTGTTTTACCAAGGCATTTTTAGGCTCCGTCAAGATAGATAACAACGCTTTCGCATCCAAAGGATTCAAAAATGTTACAACGGGAAGTCGGCCCAATAATTCAGGAATTAAACCAAAGGATTTCAAATCTTGTGCCGAAACATATTTCATGATTTGATCCTTTTCGAATGAATCATGAAAAGTATCATCACCTGAAAAACCAATCGGACGAGAATTTAGACGCTTGGCAATGTGACGATCAATGCCGTCAAAAGCACCTCCACAGATAAACAGAATATTCTCCGTGTTCACCGCAATCATTTTTTGATCCGGATGTTTCCGACCACCCTGCGGTGGAACATTAACAATGGAACCCTCTAATAATTTCAATAAAGCTTGTTGGACCCCCTCCCCAGACACATCGCGTGTAATGGAAGGATTATCCGATTTTCGAGCAATTTTATCAATTTCATCAATGAAAACAATGCCACATTCCGCCTTCTCCACGTCGTAATTCGCCGCTTGCAACAAACGAGTCAAAATGGTTTCAACATCCTCCCCCACATATCCTGCCTCGGTAATAACAGTTGCATCCGCGATGCAAAATGGAACTTGCAGTTTTTGGGCAAGAGTTCTTGCCAAATATGTTTTTCCAGTTCCCGTTTCGCCAACCATCAAAATGTTGGACTTTTCAATCTTCACATCGTCCGCTGAAGCAGGTTGCATCAATCGCTTGTAGTGATTGTACACCGCAACAGAGAGATGGCGTTTTGCCTCCTCTTGGCCGATTACATATTCGTCCAAATAGGCTTTCAGATCTTTGGGTTTGACCAATTCGAATTGATGATGGGAAGCAGAAACTGCAGGCGCACCTAATTCTTCTTTGATCACCTCAAATCCTTGTTGAATGCAACTATCACAAATATGTCCGTCGATTCCCGACAACATCATTCCGACATCGGCTTTACTCCGACCACAAAAAGAACAGCTTACTTTTTTATTACTCGCCATGAATTAAACGGTACGGGTTAAAATCTCATCAATTAAACCATATTCTTTCGCCTCGGTCGCTTTCATCCAGTAATCACGATCTGAATCGCGCTCGATTTCTTCGAACGATTTTCCAGAATGTTTTGCCAAAATTTCATATAATTCTTGACGAATTTTCACGATTTCACGCGCTGTAATTTCGATGTCTCGGGATTGACCTTGTGCTCCCCCAGACGGTTGGTGAATCATCACACGTGCATGCTCTAAAGCAGAACGTTTTCCAGCGGCACCACCTGCTAATAATACAGCACCCATGGATGCAGCTAAAGATGTACAAACTGTCGCTACTTCTGGACGAATGTAATTCATCGTATCATAAATACCCAAACCGGCATATACGGAACCACCTGGGCTATTGATGTACATCACGATATCTTTTTTCGCATCTGTTGATTCCATAAACAACAATTGCGCCACAATGATATTGGCCATATAATCATCTACAGGAACCCCCATAAAAATAATACGATCCATGATCAAACGAGAGAATACATCGATCTGAGCAAAACGCATTGGGCGCTCCTCAATAATGTATTGTGTCATATCTTCAATTTGATGCAAAGGACGATCGCCGATGTGATTCATGTATTGATCTACCGCTAAGCCATTTAAGCCACGGTGATGAACGGCATATTTACGAAACTCTTCTCCTGATAATTCTTTTGGATACATAGGATTCAATGTTTAAAAATCAAATTTATAATATTTTGGCATTAATACGCAAAACACAAATGTACGAACCTAAGTTCACAGAAAACCCCGCGAAAGGCGGGGTTTTCAAAAATAATTTGACAATTCGGAAATTAAAGCGCTGCAGCGATTTCTTTAAATTTCTCAACATCAATTTTCGTCGACTTATTTGGTATGTTTTCTACAATTGCATTCGAAACTTTATCCGAAAATGCTTGATTGTATAAGTTCATGAAATTATCACCCTTTGACTTGTCGCTCAAATATCCCATTGCAATTTTCTCGATCATCTCATCGATACCCGGTTGGTCAGATGATAAATAACCACCAAACTGTTGGCGTACCATATCCTTCGCCTTCTCAACTACCTCTGGATAATCAACTTTCACTTCGAATTTCTCAGCGATTTCGTTTTTGATTAGGTTCCAACGAATATCACGTTTTACATTATCAAAATCTTGATCAATTTGCTCAGCCGTAAATTTACCTTCGTTGATGCGAATCAACCAAGTGCGTAAGAATTCCTCTGGTAAATCGATTTTCACGCTTTCCAATAAAGCTTTCTCTGCATCGATACGCAACAAATATTTTGCCTCACGTGCATAATTTTCGCTAACAATTGTCTCTACTTCCGCACGGAATGACTTCTCATCCGTTGCCTTGCCTGGTCCTAAAACCTTATCAAAAAATGCAACATTCATTTCTGAAGGCACTTGACGCGTAATATCTTCAACTACATAAGAAACTTCTCCTGTCAAATCCGCAACTTCGTCTTCTTTCTTTCCTGTTGCTAATGCCAATGCTTTGGCATCCACAAATACTTTATCAATCGCAAACTTCAAGGTATCCCCTTTCTTTGCTCCGATGAACACCTTCTTCGATTTGTCTTGAATGGCGTGCATAGGGATTGCTGATTTCTCAACCCAGTCACCTTGTGTAAACGTACCGAAAACCAAATCGCGATCTTCTACCGTTTCAGGATGTGATTGCTCACCAAATTGCTTTTTCAAGTTTTCAATCGTCTCATCAATCTCTTTCTTGTCAGCTTTAATTTCATACGACTGAACCGCTTTCATTTTAGCTAAATCAACGGTAAAGTCACCGTGGAAACCTAAATCATAATGAAAAGTAAATTCAGTATCTTTTTCCCAATCAATCGCATCCGCCTCTTCAACAGCTGGCAAAGGCTCTCCTACGAGGTTTAATTTATTTTCTTTGATGTAATCACTTACAGCATGACCTAATTCATGATTAATTTCATCCACTAAGGCAGATTGACCGTACAATTTCTTAATTAACGTTGCAGGAACCATGCCTGGACGAAAACCCTTGATCGATGCTTTCTTGCGATAGTCTTTCAATTTAGCTTCAACTTTTTCTTTGTAATCAGCCTCCGTTACAACAACAGTCAAACGACCTTGTAAATCACTTGCTTTATTGAGTGAAATGTTCATATAGAATTGTTTATTTAATCAATTAAAAAAAGCCCTCAAAAACCTATCGGTGTTGAGGGCTTGCCTTGGTACGGGTGGAGGGACTCGAACCCCCATGCCTCGCGGCGCCAGATCCTAAGTCTGGTATGTCTACCAATTCCACCACACCCGCGTAATTTGGACTGCAAAGGTAAGAAGCAAAATGTATTATTCCAATAGCTTAATCAAAATATTCAGTGAAATATGTGTAATTTCGAAGGTATAAACCGCCGCTATGGAAACTGAATCGCAACAACATGTCCCAAAATGGGCAAATTGGTATATTTCACTCGGGATATTCCTCCTGGGTCTCATTCTTTTCTTTTTGGGTTTTAGTTATTTTTATCAATAATCTGATGCGACTTACCGACTGGCTTGTATTATTGGGGACGATTGGCGGCATTGTAATGTACGGCATATACCGGGGGAATCAGGCAAAACAATCTTTGCAAGGCTTTCTTTTAGCTGACCGTGAATTACCATGGTACCATGTATTGCTTTCTGTCATGGCGACACAAGCATCTGCAATTACTTTTTTGTCTGCACCCGGACAGGCTTACACGGATGGGATGCGCTTTGTCCAGTTTTATCTGGGACTGCCTATCGCCATGATTGTCCTTTCGGCAACCTTTATTCCGAATTACTACCGACTCAAAGTTTATACCGCTTATCAGTTTTTAGAACAACGATTTGATTCCAAAACCCGCATTCTGACAAGTTTCCTATTTTTACTACCTCGAGCATTGTCTACGGGAGTGACAATCGCCGCACCTTCCATCATTTTATCTACATTATTAGGATGGAATTTAGCTTGGACCAATGCCCTCACGGCAAGTTTGGTGACGCTATATTGCATGCTCGGCGGATCAAAGGCCATTTCTTACACGCAAATGCTGCAGATGTCGGTCGTTCTTGCTGGCATGGTTTTGGCCGCAGTACTTATCATTCATCAATTACCTGAGGAAATCGGCATGCATGAATCCTTGCTCATCGCTGGGAAAATGGGCAAAATCAATTTGATTGATTGGAAATTTGATATCAATAATCGCTATAATATCTGGTCTGGGATCATCGGAGGCTTCTTTCTGCAACTCTCCTATTTTGGAACAGACCAAAGTCAGGTTGGACGCTACCTATCTGGACAATCAGCAAGCGCAAGTAAAAAAGGTCTTTTACTCAATGGATTCCTTAAGATTCCCATGCAGTTTTTTATTTTACTCGTGGGGATATTGGTTTTTGTTTTTTACCAATTCAATGAGGCTCCGATGTTTTTCAATAAGAATTCGGAACAAATTTGGCAGCAACAGCCAGCTTATGCAAGCACATCCCTCAAACAAAAAGCCTTGTTTGAACAGAAAAAAAAGGATGAAATAGAACTCGTTCAGGCGATTAAAACGGGAGATGAACTGCAGATAAATAAACTGAAAGGAGCTATTAATGCAGCGCAAGAAAACCAAAAGCTTTTACGGGAAACAGCAGTCCAAGAAATCAAGAAATCAAATGCAGCCTTCGAGGAGCATGATACAAATTACATCTTTCTTACCTATATCATTGACCATCTGCCAGTTGGACTTGTCGGCTTTTTGATTGCCATGATTCTTTTAGCTTCTATGGGCTCGATGGCATCGGCTTTTGGTTCGCTTACATCGACAAGTATGGTGGATATATACCAACGCTTCATACACCAGGATGGATCAAACAAACATTATTGGTGGGTATCCAAACTTATCACGCTGGGCTGGGGTATATTATGTTTAATCGTTGCGCAATTTGCGGTCAACATGGGTAGCTTAATTGAAGTGGTAAATATCCTAGGCTCGTGGTTTTATGGAACCATATTAGGCGTGTTTCTTTGCGCTTTTTATTTACCTCGAACATCTGGGAATCAAGTTTTTTGGGCGGCACTTGTAGCAGAAGCCATGGTCATTTATGCCTGGTATATTGACTTGATGGCATTTTTATGGTTGAATGTTGTTGGCTGTTTATTGGTGATGACTATTGCTGGGATGGCGAGTTTGATTCGTCCATCAACAAAGAAAGCGTAAATTTCACTGGCGTAACCGGTTTCTCATCAAATGAGCGCTGTTTCTGCATGGAATCGATGACAGCAAGACCCTTTGTAATTTTCCCAAAAACCACATATTGCTTATAGAATCGAGCGGCTTGTTCCGTATTGGTGACTATAAAAAATTCAGTAGGCGAAGAAGCCTTTTCGGGATTTCCTTCATCATAACGAGCCATGGCAATCGTGCCTCGTTCGGGTTTCAGGTGATCTGGATATTCTGCGGGGACTAAATAGGCCAAACGATCGGCAAACTCACCCCCACCCTGCATACCAATTTCATAGACATTGCGGTAAAAAGAGCGATCAGTAAAATAGCCCATCTTCACTAGTCGGACGAAATTAATTCGATGTAAAGGAGTTTCTTTGGCGAGTGTAATCTCAAAATTCCCGAGTCGGGTTTCACCTAATATCTTGGATTCTGGGTGTTCTTTTTCTTGAGCGCGTAATTGCTTTTCCACTTGCGAGGGATCCACATTGTAATTTGGTTTACAGGCAATTAATAAGACACTAAAAATTAAAAACAAATAACGCATACTCCCTTAGCTTTGGCAATCCTTGAAGGTTTGCCAAAGCTATGCGGAATTTGGGACAAAAAAAAGGGAGCCGAAGCTCCCTTTTAAAAATTATCAAGAGATTGATTAGGCATGCTTTGCTTTCTTTCCGAAGAAATATAAACCAGCAAATGCCACGATCAAAATAGAAGGGAACAACACCATTTGTGCCATCGTCGCTTGACCTGCAGCTAAAGCAACAGCATCCCCCGTTAAAGTTTTAGATGCCTCTGCTGTGTTTGCGTCTAACCATGAACCGATGATCGGTTGGAAAATCGATGTAGCAAACATTCCCATACCACCCATGATCGAAAGACCAAAAGCACCTGTTAACGGAATGTTTTCTGCCACATAACCAATCATGGTTGGCCAGAAATAACACACACCTAAAGCAAAGATAATTGCCGATACATATACCATATCCCCCGTAGCAGAGCTCATCAAATAAACGCCAATCGCCGTCAAAATCGCGGATACCAATAACACCCCACCTGCATCCAATTTATGTACAATAGGACCTGCAAAATAACGACCCACAGCCATCAAACCGGTTACAATTGCTAAGATAATCATTGGGCTAGCACCCGCTTGACCCATGATAGGTCCAATCCATTGCTCGGGACCGAATTCTGAAATGGCTGTTAAGGCCATACAGGCCAACATAAATAAGTACAAAGGAGAAAGCATCGCCTTGAAGTTTTCTCCTGTAGATGCACCACCCTCTACTTTCGCAGCTGGAAATGCTTGACCAAAGAATAAATATGCATAAATCACAGCAGGAACTAAGATGGCTGCAATTTGCAATTGCCAGCCCATGTTTGCATCCGTCATGTATTGAGATAAAAGCGTTGCGATAACAATTCCTCCAGGGAACCACATGTGGAAACGATTCAACATTTTCGTCTTCTCTTTTCCTTCAAACATGTCGGAAATCATCGGATTACATGCTGCTTCAACCGTTCCATTTCCAAAACCAACAAAGAAGGTTGACAATAATAAAGACCAGAAACCACCCGCAAAAATGGTCATAATCAAACCGATTACGTGCGTAAAAAATGCAACCCAAATAATTTTCTTTGGCCCTAAAACATTGTATAAAGGACCACCGATGATCATTGCAATAGGGAAACCTAAAAATGCCATTTGATTGACATAACCCAATTGTTCATTATCTAAATGGAAATCTTGTCCTAATTGAGTTAAAACCCCAGCACGAATTCCAAAAGCCATGGAAGTGGTAATGAGTGCAAAACAGGACGCCAAAAATAATCGATTGGCATTAACAGTTTGATTCATAATAGTTTAGTTTTAGTTAAATGTTTAGAGAAATTATTATCTTAAAAAAATATAATTCAACATTGGAAAAATCGTACCAAAAAAACGAAAAGATTTTTGAATTACGACGATAAATGCGATTTATTTTGAAAAATTTTCAAAATTCTGCCCATAATAAAGGGTAATTTAATCAAATTAAGCCCTATTTTTGTAGATATCTAAATCTATTATCATATGATCCAAGGTGGAACATCCACGACCGCTGCCAGTCGGCGAGGAAGAAAATTAAAAATGGGCATGATCGGTGGCAGCACCGAAGCCTTTATTGGCGCCGTTCACCGCAGAGGTGCACAATTAGACGGCGAAATTGAATTAGTTTGTGGGGCATTCAGCTCAAATCCAGAAAAATCCAAAGCCACAGGCGAAGCATTATATCTACCTGAGAACCGCGTATATGGTTCCTACGAAGAGATGATTCTGAAGGAAAAAGAACTACCTGAGGGAGAACGCATGGATTTTGTTTCGATCGTCACTCCAAATCACGTACATTTCCCTGCAGCTAAAATGGCCCTGGAAAATGGATTTCATGTCGTTTGCGATAAGCCCGCGACTTTGAATTTGGCAGAAGCAAAAGAATTGAAGAAAATCATCGAAAAATCAGGCTTGATTTTCGCTTTGACACATAATTACACCGCATATCCGATGGTCAAAGAGGCAAAACACCTCGTTGATTCAGGCCAATTAGGCGAAATTCGCAAGATTATTGTCGAATATCCTCAAGGTTGGTTAATTGACTTGGTGGAAGCAACAGGTCAAAAACAAGCGGCTTGGCGTACCGATCCCGAACGTTGTGGCGCTGCTGGGGCGATTGGCGATATCGGAACGCATTGCGAAAACTTAATAGAATACATCACCGGATTACACATTACAGAATTATGTGCCGATTTAACGATTTTTGTGGAAGGCCGCTTATTGGACGATGATGGCAACATTTTGCTACATTATAATAACGGTGCCAAAGGCGTTTTACACTGCTCACAGATTTGCAACGGCGAAGAAAATGACTTCAATTTCCGTATCTATGGAAGTAAGGCAGGAATTACTTGGCATCAGATGGAGCCCAATACCATGATTTTCCGCACTCGTGACGATGGAGCACGCATGATTCGAACTGCGGTAGGTAAGTTATCTGCGGCAACGAATGCACATTCACGTCAGCCTGCTGGACATCCGGAGGGTTATGTGGAAACATTTGCCAACATCTACCGAAACTTTGCATTTGCAGTTCGGGCAAGATGGGCTGGAAAGCCACAGGATCCGATCTATGATTTTCCGGGAATAGACGAAGGAATTATGGGGATGGCCTTTATAGAAAACGTGGTTCGTTCGGCCAAAGACAACCAAAATAAATGGACAAAATTCGAAATATAATAGATCATGACTAAAATTAAAGTAGGTATCGTAGGTACCGGATTTATCGGACCCGCACACATCGAAGCGCTTCGTCGCTTACCCAACATTGACGTAGCTGCACTTTGTGAAGTGACAATTGAATTAGCTGAAGCGAAAGCCAAGCAATTGGGCATCGGCCGTTGGTACACTTTCGAAGACTTATTGAAACAAGAAGACATCCAATGTGTTCACATTTGCACGCCAAACTTCTTACACTATACGCAATCCAAAGCAGCCTTATTAGCAGGAAAGCATGTGGTTTGTGAAAAACCTTTGGCCAAAGATTTACACGAGGCAGAGGAGTTAGTTGCATTAGCTGCGAAAACAGGTTTGGTAAATGCCGTTCACTTCAACTTACGTTATTATCCTTTGGTTCGTCAAATGAAAACCATGCGTGAGAAAGGAGATTTAGGCGAAATTTATTCGATTATCGGTAGCTATTTACAAGATTGGTTGTTCTACAATACAGATTACAACTGGCGTTTAGAACCAGATAAATCTGGCGATTCCCGTGCGATTGCGGATATCGGTTCACACTTATTAGACGTTATTGAATACATCACAGGCTTGAAAACGGTCGAGGTGATGGCCGATTTCAATACAGTCCACAAGGTGCGTAAGAAGCCTTTGAAGCCCGTCGAAACCTATTCGGGTAAAATGTTGCAGCCGGAAGATTATGCGGATGTACATATTAATACGGAAGATCATGCCAATGTACTTTTGCGTTTTGACAATGGAAACCGCGGTTGTGTAACCGTTTCTCAAGTTTCTGCGGGACGTAAGAACCAATTGAAATTGGAGATTTCTGGATCAAACAAAACCTTTGCGTTTAATTCCGAATCACCGAACGAAATCTGGATTGGTAACCGTGATCAAGCGAATCAAGTATTGATGCGCGATCCATCTTTGGCATATCCAGAAGCATCTGCGTTAATGACATTCCCTGGAGGTCACAACGAGGGATTCTCTGATACATCGAAGCAATTATTCAAGGA
>CAYHOB010000014.1:0-81654 GCA_964358165.1 uncultured Aquirufa sp. | reverse complement strand
ATTCCAGAATCATTCAACGTATTGATTCATGAATTGAGAGGTTTAGCTCTTGAAATCACACTTGAGTAATCATTTATCGGGCCGCTAATCCCGGCCCTTAAAAAGAAATCATTTTCCAATTAAATACATCGAAAATGTCATTTAAAAAGACGAGAAAACTGAACAACGATTTCCAAAAAGTGACCATCTCCTTGGCATCACCGGAGTCGATTCTTGAAAGTTCAAACGGTGAGGTAACTCAACCGGAGACAATTAACTACCGTACTTACAAACCCGAAATGGGTGGTTTGTTCTGCGAGCGGATTTTCGGTCCAACGAAGGACTGGGAGTGTCACTGCGGAAAATATAAGCGTATTCGTTACAAAGGCATCATTTGCGACCGTTGCGGCGTAGAGGTGACTGAGAAAAAAGTACGTCGTGAGCGTATGGGCCACATCGAATTAGTGGTTCCCGTAGCACACATTTGGTACTTCCGTAGCTTACCGAACAAAATCGGTTACATGCTCGGATTATCGACGAAAAAATTAGACCAAGTAATCTACTATGAGCGCTATGTTGTCGTTCAAGCAGGTATGTACGCGGAAGAAGGAAAGATTGGTAGCCAATACCTTGATTTCTTAACAGAAGACGAGTACTTAGATATCTTGGATAAATTACCGCGTGAAAACCAACACCTTCCTGATGAAGATCCACAGAAATTCATCGCGAAAATGGGTGCTGACGCGTTAAATATGTTATTAACTCGCATCGACTTAGATAGCTTATCGGCTGATCTTCGTCACGCGGCTGATACAGAATCTTCTCAACAACGTAAAGCTGAGGCTTTGAAGCGTTTGAAGGTTGTGGAAGCTTTCCGTGAGTCAGTAGGTCGTATCGATAACCGTCCTGAGTGGATGATCATCAAAATGGTTCCTGTAATTCCACCAGAATTACGTCCATTGGTGCCATTGGATGGAGGTCGTTTCGCAACGTCTGATTTGAACGATTTATACCGTCGTGTGATTATCCGTAACAACCGTTTGAAGCGTTTGATCGAAATCAAAGCGCCAGAGGTAATCTTGCGTAACGAGAAGCGTATGTTGCAAGAGGCTGTTGACAGTTTATTCGACAACTCACGTAAAGTAAATGCGGTTCGTTCTGAAGGTAACCGTGCCTTGAAATCTCTTTCTGATATGTTGAAAGGTAAGCAGGGTCGTTTCCGTCAAAACTTATTAGGTAAGCGTGTCGATTATTCAGGTCGTTCGGTTATCGTCGTAGGTCCAGAATTGAAAATGCACGAATGTGGTCTTCCAAAAGACATGGCGGCTGAATTATTCAAGCCGTTTGTGATCCGTAAGTTGATCGAACGTGGAATCGTGAAAACGGTTAAATCTGCGAAGAAAATCGTTGATCGCAAGGATCCAGTGGTTTGGGATATTTTGGAAAACGTAATGAAAGGACATCCAGTTCTTCTAAACCGTGCTCCTACCCTTCACCGTTTGGGTATCCAGGCATTCCAACCGAAATTAATCGAAGGGAAAGCGATCCAATTGCACCCATTGACATGTACGGCATTTAACGCCGACTTTGACGGTGACCAGATGGCGGTTCACGTTCCACTAGGACATGAAGCGATTTTGGAAGCCTCTTTGTTAATGCTTGCATCACATAACATCTTGAACCCTGCGAATGGTGCGCCGATTACGGTACCATCACAAGACATGGTTTTGGGTCTATACTACGTAACAAAAGGACGTAAGACGACTCCAGATCATAAAGTAGCTGGTGAAGGATCTCGTTTCTACGGATTTGAGGAGGTTGTTATCGCCTTGAACGAGAAGAAATTATCGAAGCACGCGAACATCGTAGTGAAAGCTACGGTACGTAAGGAAGATGGTACATTGGTTCAAGAAATGGTGGAAACTGTTGCGGGTCGTGTATTGTTCAACTTATGTGTTCCTGAGGCAGTAGGTTATATCAATGAATTATTGACAAAGAAGAAGTTGCAACAAATCATCTCACATGTTCATAAGATCTGTGGTATGGCTCGTACGGCACAATTCTTGGATGATATTAAAGAATTAGGTTTCCAACAAGCCTTCCACGGTGGTTTATCGATGGGTATTGGCGATGTTCAAATTCCTGCTGAAAAAGCTTCTTTGGTGAAGAAAGCACAGGAAGATGTTCAAGCAGTTTGGGATAACTACTTAATGGGTTTAATCACAGATAACGAGCGTTACAACGCGGTTATTGACATCTGGACAAAAGTGAACTCGAAAATTACCGAGACATTGATGAAGCAGATGGAGGAGGACAACCAAGGATTTAACGCGATCTACATGATGATGCACTCTGGAGCCCGTGGTTCTCGTGAGCAGATTCGTCAATTAGGTGGTATGCGTGGTTTGATGGCGAAACCTCAGAAGAACTTACAAGGTTCGGTTGGTGAAATCATCGAAAACCCAATCCTTTCTAACTTTAAAGAAGGTCTTGACGTATTGGAGTACTTTATCTCGACACACGGTGCGCGTAAAGGTTTGGCAGATACTGCCTTGAAAACAGCCGATGCGGGTTACTTGACACGTCGTTTACATGACGTAGCGCAAGATGTAATCGTGAATGAAGAAGATTGTGGTACCTTACGTGGTATCGAAGTATTCCCATTGAAAGATAATGAGGAGATCATCGAGCCATTATCTGAGCGTATCTTGGGCCGCGTATCAGTTCATGATGTGATTGATCCAGTTACTGGCGAAATGATTGTTGCTTCAGGTGATGAAATCACGGAGATTGCAGCACAGAAAATCGACGAAACTGCGATTGATTCAGTTGAGATTCGTTCCGTATTAACATGCGAAACACGTAGTGGTGTTTGTGCGAAGTGTTACGGACGTAACTTGTCTTCAGCACACATGGTGAACATCGGTGAGGCAGTTGGTGTAATTGCATCACAGTCAATCGGTGAGCCAGGAACTCAGTTGACCTTACGTACTTTCCACGTGGGTGGTACAGCACAAAACGTTTCCTTGGATGCGAGCGTGAAGGCGAAATTTGATGGTGTCATCAACTTTGAAGAAGTTCGTTCAGTAAGCTCTACGGATTCAGAAGGTAACCCAACTGAAATTGTCATGGGTCGTTCAGGTGAGGTTCAAATCGTTAATCCAGCAAATAAGCAGGTATTGATTTCGAACAACGTTCCTTACGGTTCATTCTTACGTGTGAAAGAAGGACAAACGATCAAGAAGGGCGAAGAAATTTGCGTTTGGGATCCATACAATGCAGTAATCCTATCAGAAGCAGAAGGTAAAGTAGAATTCGAGGCAATCGAAGAAAACAATACATACAAAGAAGAAGCGGATGAGCAAACAGGTATGCGTGAGAAGGTAATCATCGAATCGAAAGATAAGACGAAAAACCCATCCGTATTAGTTGTTGCGAAAGGTAAAGAAAACTTGGTTTACAACGTACCAGTAGGTGCACGTTTAGCCATCGATGAAGGAGATAAAATCAAAGCGGGTCAAATCATCGCGAAGATTCCACGTGCGGCAGGTAAAACCCGTGACATTACGGGTGGTCTTCCACGTGTAACGGAATTATTCGAGGCTCGTAACCCTTCTAACCCAGCGGTTGTTTCTGAAATCGACGGTGTAATTTCTTATGGTGTGATCAAGCGTGGTAACCGTGAGATTATCGTTACGCCAAAAGAAGGAACAGAGCGTCATTACTTGGTGCCTTTGACCCGTTTCATTTTGGTTCAAAACAATGACTTCGTACGTGCAGGTATGCCATTATCTGATGGAGCAATTACGCCATCTGATATCTTGAAGATCAAAGGACCAACAGCGGTTCAAGAATACTTAGTAAATGAGATTCAAGATGTATATCGTTTACAAGGTGTAAAAATCAATGATAAGCACATCGAATGTATCGTTCGCCAAATGATGCAAAAAGTTGAAATCCTTGAGCCAGGTGATACGCAATTCTTGCAAGGTCAAAACGTAGATCGTTTTGTCTTCCGTCAAGAAAATGATACCATCTTGGATAAAAAGGTGATCACAGACGCGGGTGAATCTGAAAAATACAAAGCGGGTATGATTCTTTCAGCGCGTGCCTTACGCGATGAGAACTCATCCTTGAAGCGCCGTGATATGAAGTTAATGAAAGTACGTGATGCGCAAGCAGCGGTATCTTCTTCGAACTTACAAGGTATCACGCAAGCTTCATTAGCTACAGATTCATTCATCTCAGCTGCATCGTTCCAGGAGACAACGAAAGTTCTTTCTGAAGCATCGATCCGTGCGAAACAAGATACCTTAGACGGCTTGAAAGAGAACGTTATCGTAGGTCACTTGATTCCAGCTGGTACAGGTGTTCGTCGCTACCAAAACATTTTAGTAAACTCAGCTGATGAGTTGAAACAGTTGGAAAAAGCGACTGCAACGGAAGTTGAAGAAGTAAAAGAAACAGCTGCCAGCAACTAATCTTGCTTAACGCTTAAGTTTAAGAACCCCGAACGGAAACGTTTGGGGTTCTTTTTTTATCAGCATCTTGATAAATGCTTTTTTCGAATAAGGATTGCTTGGTTTTCCTCCCAATTTCGGGCATGGTTAAAATCAAACAACAGGATGTTAAAGACTGCGGGGTCGCCTGCCTTGCATCCATCGGACAGCACTATGGATTACATTTGTCGCTAGCAAAAATTCGCCAGTGGGCACAAACGGATTTACAAGGAACGAACCTCATGGGGATGTTGCATGCGGCTTCTTGCATGGGATTCGAGGCAAAAGCCTTGCGTGGTTCACGCAGCAACTTAACGCATATTCCACTCCCAGCCATCGTACATGGCGTGCTCGAACATAAGTTGACCCATTTTATGGTACTCGAACGCTTCAGCGAAAATCATGTCTATGTGATGGATCCAGTAGATGGAGAAGCTCGAAAAATGACATGGTCAGCGTTCGAGGAATTTTGGACCGGGGTTATTATCCTCCTTAAACCTGCGGCTCATTTCAAGGCATTTCGCGATCAAGAATCTTTTTATGCACGCATTTGGGAACTCATTCGTCCTACGAAAATTCGTTTTTTTTCGACCTGGCTAACGGCGCTATTATACACGCTATTAGGTCTTTCCATGAGTTTATTCATCCAACAGATTTCAGATGTCATTATCCCATCAAAACAATATGTTCAGCTACAAAACTATTCGCTGGCCATGCTCGGAATTTTGTTAGTCCAATTTAGTTTGCAAGCCTTCAAAACGCGCAGTATGCTGGACATTGGACAGCAACTCGACCAGGGAATCATGCGAGGTTATTTTAGTCATATATTCACTTTGCCTCTGCGATTTTTTGACACATTTCGTGTGGGGGAAATCATGTCGCGTGTGAGCGATGCGGTGAAAATTCGGCAATTTATCAATGAGGTATTGTTAGAGGTACTACTCAATTGCGGCATTGTCATGTCAGCATATACCTTGCTGTTTTGGTGGGACAAACGATTAGGAATAATCATGCTGGTATTGCTTCCTTTACACGCTGTAATTTATGCCCTGAGTAATCGCTGGAATCGTAGGCAAGAAAGGCAAATGATGGAAAATACCGCCAAACTTGAAAATCACTTGGTCGAATCGATTAGTCGGGCCAAAACCGTCAAAATGTATGTGCTACAGGCCTATATACAAGCACAAACCCAAGAATTGCTCACTACATTTCTTGGAGCAGCGTATCGATCAAAAGGCGTAAATTACTTAGCTGAATGGGGCGTCCAACTACTCAGAGCGGTATTTGTCTTGTTATTGCTTTGGCAAGGGGGGCGATTCGTCATGCAGGGTAGGCTTAGTTTAGGTGAATTATTTGCCTTATTCGCCCTCTACAACTATTTCTCAGGTCCTTTGGCCCAACTCACACAGGTCAATAAATCCTGGCAAGCTGCTAAAATTGCCTGTGAAAGGCTGTACGATATTTTAGAAACAAGTGTCGAAGATATGGGCACGCGTCAACCGCAAAATTTAAGTTCCAGCTTAGCATTTCACCAAGTGAACTTTCAATATGGATTCCGAAAATGCGTGCTCAAAAATGTAAGCTTAGCATTTCAATGGGGGCAATTTACAGGGATTGTGGGAGAAAGTGGTTCTGGGAAAAGCACGCTCTTTCACTTAATTCAAAAGCTCTACCCTTTTCAAGCGGGACGAATTACCTGGAATGGAGAGTCGATTGAAAGAATGTCCACAGAGGGCCTCCGACAAAAAATCGCCTGTGTCCCACAAGAAATTCAACTATTTGAGGGAAGTATCGCCGAGAACTTAGCACTCGGCGATCCAAAACCCAATGTGGAGCGACTGAATGAAATTACTCAGGCAGTTGGCTTAGATACCCTGATCAAGCAATTAGACCACGGATTTGAAACAATGGTGGGCGACCATGGAATCGCTCTATCAGGTGGTCAAAAGCAACGATTAGGTATTGCGAGGGCCTTATATCGCCAACCCGAACTAATCCTGCTCGATGAAGCAACAGCAGCATTGGACGCTGAAGCAGAAATCCAGGTAATCATGGCTGTTCGTACCCACGTCCAGAGTATCATTATGATTAGCCATCGCCTGCAAAATTTTCGGGATGCAGACCTAATTCATGTGATGCAGGAGGGAACTTGCATCGAATCTGGAACACATACCGAATTAATGCGTGAGGGGACGGCCTATTTTGCCATGCATTCAAAACAAAATGGAGTTTTGGTTTAATCTATCCCCGCACTTTTGTAAATTCAAAACTTATAAACATTGACCATGGAAAATCCCATAGAAGAGAATCAACTAAATATCGAATTGCCTGAAGAGTTAGCGGAAGGCGCATATGTAAATTTGGCCTTAATTGCCCATTCCCCTTCTGAATTTGTCTTGGATTTCATCCGAATTTTACCGGGTATACCAAAGGGAAAAGTCAAATCACGCGTTGTTATGACGCCCGATCATGCATACCGTTTATTACAAGCCTTACAAGAGAATGTTCAACGTTATGAGGATAGTTTTGGCCCGATTAATAAAGACGGCATTGACGCTGGATTCCAATTTCCGACGAGCTATAATGGGCCAATAGGAGAAGCGTAATCGTTTTAATTTTTTTATTCTTACACAAGCCCGAAAAACTTCGGGCTTTTTGGGTAAAATTGGGGCTAAAGAGCCTTTTAAGAGGAAAGAACAACAATAGCATTAGGCATGGCCATATTAAATAGACAAAATTTAGCAACGGGATTTAGCTCGAAGATTGCAGTTCAAGTACCTAATCCAAGCGTTTTCGAATATCCTGAAAAAGTGTTACAATTCGGTACGGGCGTGTTATTACGTGGATTGTGTGATTTCTTCATCGACAAAGCAAACCGTACGGGTCATTTTAAAGGACGAGTTGTGTTGGTTAAATCCACTGACCGACCAGGTGCTGATGCATTTACTGAACAAGACGGATTATTTACGCATTGCATTAAAGGCATTGATGAAGGTGTTGCGGTTGAAGAAACAGTTATCAATGCATCTATCTCGCGCACGCTAACAGCAGCAACGGCATGGAATGAAATTTTAGCGTGTGCGGCAAGTGCCGACATGCAAGTTATCATTTCCAATACGACGGAAGTTGGGATTCAATACCATTCCCATGATCCCATTGATACCGCTTGCCCCAAATCATTTCCTGCGAAATTACTAGCCTTTTTATTGGCTCGTTGGCAACATTTTGATGGCGCTGCTAAGGCCGGCATGGTCATTATCCCGACGGAATTAATCATCAATAATGGGGATGTCCTAAAAGACATCGTCCTGAAACTAGCCGCAGATCATCAATTGCCTGCTAATTTTATTTCTTGGCTTCAAAACGATAATGACTTTTGTAATTCATTAGTCGATCGCATCGTTCCTGGTGCACCCGATGCGCAAACCGCATCAGCCATATGCGCTGATTTGGGATATGAGGATAAGAATTTAATTATCTCAGAAGTATATCGTTTATGGGCAATACAAGGAGGAAAGAGAGTCCGTGAAATACTGAGTTTTGCAAAGGCAGATGCCGGCGTTGTGATTGCAGAAGACATTGAAATTTACCGCGAATTGAAATTGCGTTTATTGAATGGGACACACACGCTCATGTGTGGCATGTCCTATTTATTAGGTTTCCGTTTAGTCAAAGATGTGATGGCAAATGGCTACTTGAGCAAACTCGTGATGAACTTAATGCTCAGTGAATTAGCATTAGCAATTCCATATAAAATGGATTTCAAGGTTGCTGATCGTTTTGGCCGGTCGGTATTAGATCGTTTCCGCAATCCCTATATCAATCACAAACTGATTGACATTACAGTACAATACACAACTAAAATGCGCATGCGGAATATTCCCTTGCTTCTAAATTACTACGAAGGTTTTGGAAAAGCCCCTGAATTATTTGCCATGGGCTTTGCCGCCTATTTGCAATTCATGCATGCGGTGAAGGAAGAAAATGGCAAGTTTTTTGGCGATTCCAATGGTGAATTGTATCCAATAAACTGCGATTATGCGGGCTATTTCTACGAGGCGTGGAAAGATTTTGATTTGAAAAAAGTATTAGCAGATACGAGTCTTTGGGGTGCCGACTTAAGTGCATTACCTGGATTTGAGGCTGCTGTACAGAAATATATCTAATAACCTATGAAGGCATTTTTAAACGAAGATTTTTTATTGCAAACGCCTACAGCGCAGACGCTTTATCACGATTTTGCGGCCAATATGCCCATCATCGATTACCATAATCACTTGGTTCCCCAGCAGATCGCGGAGGACAAGCAGTTTGATAACATTACCCAAATCTGGTTGTACGGCGACCACTACAAATGGCGTGCGATGCGCGCACATGGAGTGGATGAAAAATACATCACGGGCAATGCAAGCGATGAAGAAAAATTCATGAAGTGGGCGGAGACCGTTCCCTATACCATGCGTAATCCCTTGTATCATTGGACGCATTTGGAATTACAACGTTATTTCGGCGTAACTGAAGTATTGAATCAAGATTCTGCCAAACGGATTTACGACCATTGTTCTGCTTTATTACAAACGAAAGAATATTCTGTTCGCAATTTGTTGCGCAAAATGAATGTGAAAGCACTTTGTACGACGGATGATCCGATTGATAACTTGAGCGATCACAAACAAATTGCGGCAAGTGGTTTTGAAATCAAAGTATTACCAACTTTCCGGCCAGACAAGGCCATGGCCGTTGATGATGAAATTATTTTCGTCGAATATGTCAATGCCTTATCTGAAACTTCCGGGCAGACGATACGTAGTTTAGCAGATTACAAAGCAGCCATTAAATCTCGCCACGATTTCTTCCATGCGGTTGGATGTCGCTTGAGTGATCATGGTTTGGAACATATCTATGCAGAAGAATTTACGAATGAAGAAATTGAATTAATTTTCGATCGATTAATCACAGGAAAATTAATCAGCAAAAAAGAGAAATGGCAATTCAAATCTGCCATGCTCGTCTATTTCGCACATTTAGATCATGCGCGCGGTTGGACCCAACAGTTTCACTTAGGTGCTCTTCGCAATAACAATGCCCGTTTGTTAGGTGCGTTAGGACCCGATACGGGCTTTGACTCGATTGGCGATTTTGAACAAGCTAGACCTCTATCCGCTTTTTTAAACCACTTAGATTCAACGAATCAATTGGCCAAAACCATCCTATACAATTTAAATCCGCGCGACAATGAATTGTTGGCCACCATGACGGGCAATTTCCAAGACGGAACCATTGTGGGCAAGATGCAATTCGGCTCAGGCTGGTGGTTTTTAGATCAAAAAGATGGCATGCAAAAACAAATCAATGCCTTGTCGAATATGGGGATGTTGAGCCATTTTGTAGGCATGTTAACCGATTCGCGCAGCTTTTTATCTTTCCCTCGACATGAATATTTCCGCCGAATCTTGTGTAATTTACTGGGCCAAGATGTGGAAAATGGGGAGTTGCCAGCCGACATCGCTTGGTTAGGCAAACTGGTTGAAGATATCTCTTACAAAAATGCAGCGGCATTTTTTAATTTTGAATAAGGTATGAAAAAAGTAGTCACGTTTGGGGAAATTATGGGGCGTTTAAGCCCTCCAGGCTATTCCCGTATAGTGCAAACCCAATCATTTAACATCACCTATGGGGGTGGAGAAGCGAATGTTGCTGGGGGATTAGCCCATTTGGGAATTCCGACAAAACATGTTACCCGCTTTCCAAACAACGAATTAGGAAAGGCCGCAGCTGGTTATTATGCGCAAGTGGGCGTTGATACCAGTGATATTGTATTTGGTGAAGGCCGATTAGGCTTATATTTTGTTGAATTTGGTGCAGCCATGCGCCCCAGCAAGGTCACGTATGATCGGGCGGATTCGGCATTTGCCAACTTGAGTCCATTGGAATTCAACTGGCAGGAGATTTTCAAGGATGCTTGTTGGTTCCATTGGACCGGCATCAGCCCAGCCATTTCGGAGTCGGCCGCACAGGCATTGCGTGAAGCGATCTCAGTAGCAAATGCCTTAGGCATAACGGTTTCTGCTGATGTAAATTACCGCAAAAACTTATGGCAATATGGAAAAAGCGTTCAGGAAGTGATGCCTGAATTGATCGACGGTTGCGACATTATTGTTTGTGGCAAAGGAGATGCGGAAGATATTTTAGGTATCGTTCCCGATGGCAGCACGAAGAGCGGCTGGCATTCCATGGCGAAACAAATCATGGCGCAATTCCCCCGTTTGAAAAAAATCATCAATACGAAAAGAGGCCAGTTATCTGCTTCGCAAAATACGCTTTCGGCCATGTCATTTGATGGCGAAGACGTGTTAAAATCGGAGACTGTTGAAATCTCACAAATTGTTGACCGGATAGGCGGTGGAGACGCTTTCATGGCTGGCTACATCTATGGCAACTTGATATATTCGGATGAGGCACAATCGTTAGCCTTTGGGGTAGCAGCCTCCGCTTTGAAACATACCATTGAAGGCGATATCAATCGGGCGAATTTGGATGAAATTGAATTAGTAATGAAAGGCGACCTAAGCGGTCGTTTAAACCGATAATCATGGCAAGAAATAGTTCTTCCGTTGTATACCAACGCATTTCCGAAACTCCGATTGTACCCTTGTTTTTCAATGCCGATTTGGGCATCGCTCAATCCGTTTTAAAAGCATGTTACGATGGCGGAATTCGAGTATTTGAATTCACCAACCGAGGTGCCGAAGCTCCTGCAATTTTTGCGAAATTAATTGACTATTGTGAAAAGGAATGTCCAGATTTAGTACTTGGAATCGGGACTATTTACGATGCCAAACAGGCCGCTGAATTCATTCAAATGGGGGCTGATTTTATGTTGCAGCCTTTCACCACTCCTGAAGTAGGCGAGATTTGTGCCAAACACGATATCCCATGGATGCCCGGAACGATGACCTTGACGGAGATTCGCAATGCGGAAGTTTTGGGAGCAAAAATTGTTAAAATATTTCCAGGCAACGTTGTAGGACCGGGTTTTGTGAAAGCCATCAAAGGGCCGATGCCGCATAGCAAAATTATGGTGACAGGTGGCGTAGAGCCTACGCACGAGAGCATGAAAAGTTGGTTTGATGCCGGTGCCGCTGCGGTGGGTATGGGATCCCAATTATTCCCTCCTGCGCTCATTGCCAAACAAGATTACAAAAGTATTTCCAATACCATTAGTGATATCATACAGATTTATCGGGGCTTATAAGGCCCCTCCACAAACCCTCTAAACCATGAATAAAATAGGAACCTACCGCTGGCGAATTTGCGCTTTGCTCTTTTTCGCCACGACGATTAATTACTTGGATCGCCAGGTGATTGGTCTATTGAAACCAGTCCTGGAAGACCAATTTAATTGGTCGGAGACAGATTATTCCAACATCGTCATTACCTTTCAAGCAGCGTATGCCATCAGTTTATTAGGCTTTGGTGGCATCATTGATCGGATCGGGACGAAATTAGGTTATACGATTTCAATTATTGTTTGGAGTATTGCGGCGATGTTACATGCATTAGCCACAGGAACCTTAAGCTTTGCGTTTATGCGCGGATTATTAGGCTTGGGTGAGGCCGGAAATTTCCCTGCCGCGATTAAGACTACGGCTGAATGGTTTCCTAAAAACGAACGGGCTTTAGCAACGGGAATTTTTAATTCGGGGGCCAACATCGGTGCAGTCGCCGCACCCATCTTGGTCCCTTGGATTTTAGGTGTCTATGGTTGGGAAATGGCTTTTATCGTCACGGGGGCCATCGGTTTTATTTGGCTAATTTTCTGGTGGTTCTATTATGAAGTTCCATCCAAGCATAAGATGTTGTCGAAAGAGGAATTTGACTACATACATGCGGATAAGGAAGAAAAAGATGAGAATCAAGATCCAGTTAAATGGGGCCGACTATTCGGTTTTAAACAGACCTATGCCTTTGTATTCGGGAAGATGTTAACCGACCCCATTTGGTGGTTCTTCTTGTTTTGGTTGCCCTCTTATTTCAGTGAGCGCTTCCAATTGGACTTGAAAAAGCCTAGCCTAGAATTAATTATAGTTTATACGGCAACGACCATTGGTAGTATAGGCGGAGGCTGGTTATCCGGCTGGTTAATCAACAAGGGATGGCCTTCTTTCAAAGCACGTAAATTCTCGATGTTGGGCTTTGCCTTAGCTGTGGTACCCATTATGCTGGCGCGTTATTGTGACAACATTTGGCAGGCAGTCGCCTTGATTTCGTTAGCAGCGGCCGCACATCAGGCGTGGAGTGCAAACATCTATTCCATTGCAACCGATATGTTCCCAAAGAAAGCGGTGAGCTCTGTGATTGGAATCGGAGGAATGGCAGGATCTGTGGGCGGAATTTTCTTTCCGATGATTGTCGGATTCTTGTTGGACAAATATAAATTGGCCGGTGACATCAACGACGGCTACAACATCATCTTCTTGTTATGTGGTAGTGCCTATGTAATAGCTTGGGTGATTATCTATACACTCGCTCCGAAATTAGAAACCGCGAATATCGATTAATTGATATAATTTTTAAGTATCCCTTTCGTTAGCTATGCCAAACCTTCAAGGTTTGGCATAGCTTAGGGTGGCAACATCATCTTCTTGCTTTGTGGCAGCGCCCATACATTCGCTTGGGTGATTATCTACACGCAAGCTCCGAAATTAGAAACCGCGAATATCGATTAATTGATATAATTTTTAAGTATCCCTTTCGTTAGCTTTGGCAAACCTTGAAGGTTTGCCAAAGCTTAGGGAGAGGGCATATTCAACCCACCATATCGCTAGCTATTTCATACTAGCAAGGTTTGCCAAAGCTAAGGGAGAGGTCATTTTTACCCCACCATATCGCTAGCTATTCCATACTAGCAAGGTTTGGCATAGCTTAAGGGCGATGTCGTTTTTACTCGCTAAGGCTAATTTTTTCTGCTCGCCATCAGCCCGCAAAATAGTAACCTGATTGGTATCCGTTCCAAATCCCGCTCCAGGATCTCGCAGAGAATTCAACACAATGTAATCGAGTTTTTTCCGCACTAATTTGGCATGTGCATTTGCCTCTTCATTTTCTGTTTCTAAGGCAAAGCCCACTAAAACCTGATCCGAGCGTTTCATCTCCCCCATTTGGGCTAAAATATCTCCCGTTTTCTCTAAGCTGATGGACCAAGCCTCCGCTTGCTTTTTAATTTTTTCTTCGGCAACCCGAATGGGCCGATAATCTGCCACGGCAGCTGCCATGATACCCATGTCGGCAGCAGGAAATGCTTGTAAACATGCCTCCTCCATCTCGGCAGCCGTACGCACAGAAATGACGCGAATGCCCGCATATTGTGGGCTATGTTGCATTGGTCCTGCCACTAAAGTCACATCCGCCCCTAAGAGAAACATGGCTTCCGCTAAGGCGATTCCCATTTTCCCCGACGAATGATTCGAAATAAACCGAACAGGATCAATCGCCTCTTGCGTAGGTCCAGCCGAAATCAATACGCGCTTCCCCGCATAATCATCCTGTCGAAATACCTGTGAATAAAGCGCCTGAATCATCTCTTCAGGTTCGGCCATCCGACCTGGGCCAACTAATCCAGATGCCAGAGACCCTGAATTGACATCAAGTACATGTGTCCCTCGGGAACGCAGGGTGGCAAGCGAAGCCTGAGTCGCCGGGTGTAAATACATATCCTCATCCATCGCTGGGGCTACGATGACGGGGCAGCGCGCCGACAAGAATGTCGCCAAAACCATATTATCACACAAACCATTTGCCATTTTCCCTAAGGTATTGCAAGTCGCAGGAGCAATGAGTAAAACATCCCCCCACAGCCCTAATTCTACATGGTTATTCCACACATTATGCTCTTGAAATTCAATCCAAACCGGATGATTCGAAAAAGTGCTCAGAACGAGTGGAGAAACAAAATCTTGTGCGGCTTTGGTCATGACCACGCGAACTTCAGCCCCCTGTTTGGTCAATAATCGAACCAATATGATGCATTTATAGGCTGCTATACTGCCTGTAATGCCTAGAATTATTCGTTTGCCTTGTAACATAAGGCCAAAAATAGGTAATATTGCCTGATATTCTATTCCATGAAGCAATTCCACACACAAGATGACCTGAAAATCTACCTGAAAACGTCAGGTGGAACGATCGGTTTTGTGCCGACCATGGGAGCATTGCATGCCGGACACCTCGCCTTGATTGAAACCGCCAAGGAACAATGCGACCTAGTTGTTTGCAGTATTTTTGTCAATCCGACGCAGTTTAATGATCCAACCGATTTTGAAAAATACCCCAAGACCTTAACCAGCGATTTGCATTTGCTAAACGAAATGGGTTGCGATGTGGTTTATACGCCGGAAGTAGGGGATTTATACCCAACAGGCATGGCAAATTTGCCACATTATCCCCTTGGCCGTTTAGAAGAATTGTTGGAAGGCGCCCACCGACCTGGGCATTTTCAGGGGGTTTGTGTTGTGGTGGACCGTTTGCTTCAAGCCGTCAAGCCAGATAATTTATACATGGGTCAAAAGGATTTTCAACAAATTGCCGTCGTTCGTCGGATGCTTGAAATCACAGATTCCCAAGTTCAATTAATTGCTTGCCCAACGGTGAGAGAAGCGAGTGGATTAGCATTGAGTAGTCGGAATACCCGACTAAGTGCGGAACAAAAAAATCAAGCATTAGCCATCTATCAAGGCTTTAATAGCCCCTCAGCCGCTGCATTTGAAGCAAAGTTAATAGCAAACGGATTTGATTCCGTGGACTATGTTGCATGTTGTGATCCACTAACATTAGAAAATAAACCGTGGGGAGAACGTCCCTTCCAACTATTAGTCGCCGCGTTTATTGGAGGTGTTCGACTGATCGATAATCAATACTTACCATGAGCTATTTAAAAGAATTTAAAAAAATCACCACGCATAGTTTGTTGCTCATGAAGCAACAGGCAGAACGCATTTCGATGCTCACTTGTTACGATTATTCGATGGCCCTGCTGTTAGATGCAGCGGGAGTCGATTGCCTGTTGGTCGGCGATAGTGCAAGCAATGTGATGGCGGGACACGAAACGACCTTGCCCATTACTTTGGACCAAATGATTTACCATGCGCAATGCGTCGTTCGGGGGACCAAGCGAGCACTTGTCATTGTAGATTTACCCTTTGGTTCCTATCAATCAAATTCAGATATCGCATTATCCTCTGCCATCCGAATTATGAAGGAAACGGGGGCGCATGCCATCAAATTAGAGGGCGGATTAGAAGTGGTCGAAAGCATTAAAAAGATTGTAGGCGCCGGCATTCCCGTCATGGGGCATTTGGGTTTAACCCCACAGAGTATTTATCAATTTGGGTCTTATGCCGTTCGTGCCAAAGAGGATTCAGAGGCACAAAAACTCGTGGAAGAGGCCAAATTATTGCAAGAGGCGGGTTGCTTTGGATTGGTTTTGGAAAAAATCCCCGCCACACTTGCGAAACAAGTTAGTGAGGAACTCCGCATCCCAACCATCGGAATAGGCGCGGGAAACGCCTGCGATGGCCAGGTGCTCGTCATGCATGACATGCTTGGGATCAACACGGAATTTAAGCCACGGTTTTTACGCCGTTATTTAAATTTAGGCGAGCTGATTCCACAAGCGGTCAAAGCGTATGTTTCTGATGTTAAGAGTCAAGATTTCCCGAATGCAGAAGAATCCTATTAGACTAAACGGTTTGCAGCATTTGGAAACACAACGGTAGGTTTGAATGTTTTGGCTAATTCAAAATCCATCACCGCATAGGAAATGATGATAACAATGTCTCCCACAACCGCTTTACGTGCGGCAGGACCATTAAGGCAGATAATTCCAGAACCTCGTTCTCCTTTAATTAGATAGGTTTCGATGCGCTCACCGTTGTTGACATTGACTACCTGAATTTTTTCGTGCTCAAGCATATTGGCAGCCTCCATTAAATCGGCATCCATCGTTAGGCTTCCCACATAATCAATATTTGCTTCGGTAACAGTTGCGCGGTGAACTTTAGATTTTAATATTTGTATTTGATACATATGATAGGCGGTTGTTAAGGTTGCAAAATTACCGAATATTAATTGAATGAGATGAAATTGTTATTGGATTTTGGAAATACCCGCTTAAAATATGCAGTCTATGAAGGATCTGCCAAAAAAACCGCGGGGTACATCCCCGAATTATCGGCAGAAATGGTAGGCAAAATACCCTATTTTGAGGAGGTCAAATCCATAATAATAAGCACGGTCATCGAAATTCCTGCGACTATTTTGGAATTAATTGCGCCTAAATTAATACCAAACAATCTTGTACTTCAGGGAAAAGACTATGATGTAAGTACCTTAGGGGAGGATCGAATATTACTTGCCAAAGGAGCAGCGCCCAGCCACCTCATTATTTGTTTAGGAACCTGCATTACCTATAATTTAGTAGATGAGTCAAATGCCTTTATCGGCGGAGCTATCAGTCCAGGTTTACACATGCGGGCGGCAGCCATGCATGGCTATACCGCCCATTTACCTATGGTGGAACCTCAAACAACACATGCGAATTTTGGAAATAATACGCAAACGAACTTAATCGCAGGCATCATGGCCGGGGTGGAGTTTGAAATCAAAGGCTTTGTTCAGGAGGCACAAAAGCGGGTTCCTAATGTTCAAGTCGTATTAACGGGTGGAGACGCTCAATATTACGAATACCTCTACCCTGTGGATCCCGATCTAATGTGGAAGGGGATGTTGTCGGCAGGCTATTCGCCTGCCTAAATCAATACATTAAAAGTTTACTTGTGCTTGAATGCGGAGTAAATTTCCTGATTGCAAGTTTTCTTTTACTTTAAAATCTTCAGCACGTTTCGTAGACATCGTATACATGGCAACTAATTCTAAATTCTTATTGGGCTGCCACTCAAGACCTAATTCCGTTTCGTCCACTCGGTAACTGCGTGCATCAAGTTCATGCTTTTTCCCGCCTTCATAATGTTGAATACGAACAAATGGAATAAGTACTTGTTTCGAAAGATCCAATTTATAGGAGAACGTTGCATAGCCTCCAGAAAGCTTTTTATTTTCAATCGTGCCAGTCGCTTTATTAAATTCAGGGCCAGTTCCCACATTGTATTCGGCTTGAATACCGAATGGCTTAGGATATAAAACAAAACTTGCAGCCACGCGCTCATCTAAATAGCTTTTATCAGCAGAAACCTTTACTCCTGCGCTTAGTTGATCACTCGTCATGGTCCATTGACCGCTGTAGGCTTGAATCCCTGCTTCGATAATTTGCTTCTTGATTTGAATCGGGTAGCTTAAGCGAGCAACCAAATGAAGGGCATCATTTGCTTCTGGCTTGTTGGCCGTCTGACCGTTGTAAACCCCTATTCCGAATACCCCGTAATCCCCAGAACCTTTGAGGCCATCATTGACTAAAGAGCTGAAAAGCTTACGAGTTTTGGCAGGAGCCCAATAGAAAAACACACCCATATCACGTTCGTTCGAAACAGCACTGTTAAGTGCATCATTACGATCTAGAGGCAAACGATTTTGACTTGACTGCATATTTTCAAAACCAAAAGGCACCTTGCTTTGGCCCACACGGAACCGAAACTCATTGTCTTTGTCTATTCCTAAATCAAAATACGCATCCCGAATTTGGCCAAAATGTAAGCCCGTTGATGAGGCACTACTAGCAAAATCCGGCTGTATGTAAAAATATACACGCTCATTAATTTGGCCGCTAAATATGATACGAAGTCGGCGAATAAAAAATCCCCCATTATCCCCTACACTCTTATCCCCTTGCTCGGATTTTAATTGATCATTGGTTTCAAGCAAACGATTGTATCGAACCTGGCCATATCCGCGAATACTAAACGAATCATACCATTTTTTTACTGGAGTTGGGCTTGTTGCAGGTGCTTGTGCCGTAGAATCTAAAGACAAAAGCAAAGTCAAGGCCCCTAAAATAAGGGTCAATTTTCTCATGATTATATTGGTGTATGATGTAGAAAACCCTGCACACAATCAAATGTGCAGGGTTAGGTAATTTTTAAGCTATGATCCAGCGGAAACTAACGAATAGTAACGCAGATAAAATAATTGTCACAGGAAGTGTTAACACCCAAGCAAGAACGATACTTTTAACCGTACCACCTTGTAAGTTTTTAATACCGCGTGAAGCAACCATTGTTCCAGCGATACCTGATGACAATACGTGTGTCGTACTTACCGGCCATTTGTATGCTGTTGCTAATCCAATCGTTAAAGAAGCAATCAATTCAGCAGATGCACCTTGAGCGTATGTCAAATGGTTTTTACCAATTTTCTCACCAATGGTTACAACAATACGTCTCCAACCAACCATCGTCCCTAAACCTAAGGAAAGAGCGATTATCCACATCACCCAAGCCGGTGCGAAATCTGTTACGCCCGCAATTCCTGATGAGGAAGTAGATCCAAAGCTAAAGAAGGGTGCTTTATCTCCTTGTGTTGCTTTTTTCAATATTTTTTTATCCCCAGAAGACAAGGCAACTGATTCGCTTTCTAGTAATTTTTTTGATTGCTTGTTAATCGTCAAAGCAGCCTTGCGAACATCAAATTTTTGAGTGGTCGTCATCGTCGCAGTAGTGACACCTGAAACTAAGATCTTATCTAAATCAGAGGTGGATTTAACAAGCTTTTTGTAGCTTTCGCGTTCTTTTTCCGACAAAGGTAAGGTGTCAATTTTGGCAGAAATGGTCTTAACAGAAGCCAAACTAGATTGAACTTGTGCTAAATCTAAGTTCGTATTTACTGCAAAATATCCTGGTAAGAAAGCAATTAGAATCACCATCACCAAACCGATACCTTTTTGACCGTCATTACGTCCGTGAAAAAAGGAAACTAAGGTACAAGTTGAAATTAATATCGTACGAATCCACAAGGGTGGGGGAGATTGTTTCTTCGGTTCTTTGAAAATCTCTTTATTCTTAACCGATTTCTTCAAGATGTACATTAAAATGATGGCTAACGCAAAACCAAAAAGCGGAGAGAGCAATAAGGCCTGACCAATTTCGATTGCTTTATCCCAGTTTATGGCTGAAATACCCTTATTTGAATTTTCAGGCAACAAGGCATGTCCCACTCCAATACCAATAATCGAACCAATCAGGGTGTGCGAACTCGAAGCTGGAATACCAAAATACCAAGTTCCTAAATTCCACATGATGGCTGAAAGCAACAATGATAAGGCCATGGCCATCGAATGATACACATCCGCATCCATGAGCAGCTCGGTGGGTAAAAGTCCAATAATACTCATCGTAACACCTACTCCCCCAGTTAATAAACCAAGAAAATTCATGAAACCAGACCAAACTACCGCTTGCGTAGGTTTTAATGAGTGTGTGTAAATAACAGTTGCAACCGCATTCGCCGTATCGTGAAATCCGTTCACGAATTCAAACGCACAAGCCGCGAAAAGGCAGAAAAACAACAAGAATAACAAGGTTGGATCGAGTCCGAACATAACGGGGTTGATTATATTGGTGATAATTTTGACACAAAAGTAAGATATAACTACAGTTCCAATGTTAAGGAATTGTTAATCATTTATTATCGAATCATTAATCGAGCACACAGCGATTCATTTTTATGTAAAAAAGCCATGCATTGCTCTCCTAAATACCAAATCCCCTTTACAATTTGTTAACATTGGCATACCGTTTGCTTCCCCATAGATGATAACATAAAAAATGGGTAGGCTTTTTCAAACCTACCCATACTGCTTATTTTTTTACCCGTTAATTGGTAAGATACCGAGATCTTAATGCCGCAATTTTTGAGACTCCTAGGCCCAATTCCTGAGAAAAAAATTGATCCATGCCGCCATATTGTTTCACTAGCGTATTAAAAAATGTTTCAATGTACAGGCGTTTCGCCCCCAACAAAGCCTTGACTTTCGACTCATGCATTCCCGATTTAACCATCATGGCTGCCATTTTCTCTTGGGTCGATTTCCAATAATAATTAGTTGCTTCATAATCCGCAATGATTATTTCCCGCTCAACACCTAACGCCGATAAAAATAAAGCAGCACCAATTCCCGTACGATCTTTTCCCGCCGTACAATGAAACATCATCGATTTACCAACAGGCAATGTTAACATCTGATCAAACATCGGCTTGTATTTCGCCTTCAAAAAGGTCGTTGTCGAATAGATACTCAGGATTAATGAATCCGTATTTAATTGGGCATAATTCATACTCGATGGCAAGGTTTCGCTTCCTGCTGGCAGGTTCAAATATTCTGCTCCCACAGGCAATCGATCAGGATTCGATTTGATTTCTGAAGGTCCACGAAAATCACAAACCAAAGCTAATTTTAATGCTTGTAGCGTCTGAACGTCTTGGTCGGTCAGCCGACTAATATCTGCCGATCGAAACACTTGGCCCCACTTTACTTTTTTCCCATCTTGCGTAGAATAACCTCCTAAATCACGAAAATTAACAACCCCCTGCAGGACCACTTTGCGTTGTAAACTGTCGGCAATTTGAGCATGAGAAAGGGTGGCGATTCCCATGGCCACCATGAATAATAATCTTTTCATATAGCTAAATTAATATATTCTCCATCGAAAACTTGTTTGATGAAAGCTTGAATGTATAAAAACGCCATCGAAATTTGATGGCATTTCATTCTTTCATCTCAAAAAATCAATCCACCATCCAGCGAAATAATAAAAACAATATCGTCGATAAAATGATCGTAACAGGCAAGGTCAACACCCAAGCCAATACAATACTACGAACCGTTCCACTTTGCAGATTCTTAATTCCTCGCTGTGCCACCATCGTGCCTGCAATACCAGAACTCAAGACGTGTGTTGTGCTTACGGGCCACTTATAAGCAGTAGCTAATCCAATGGTCAAAGAAGCGATTAATTCCGCAGATGCTCCTTGCGCATAGGTCAAATGATCCTTTCCGATTTTCTCACCTATCGTAATTACGATACGCTTCCAGCCAATCATCGTGCCAAGTCCTAAAGAAAGGGCAATCATCCACATAACCCAATTCGGCGCGAAATCGGTCACGCTTGCTAAACCAGAACTTGAACTTGAACCATAAGAGAAAAAGGGCGCCTTTGATCCAGCAGTCGCCTTTTTCCAGGCTTTTTTATCGTTTTCTGATAATGCGACAGATTCGCTTTCGATTAACTTCTTGGAAAATTTATTAATCGTCAATGCCGCCTTACGAATGGCAAATTTTTGGTCAGTACTTAAAGTACTCACATGGGGATGTTTGGAGGTAATTAAGAATAAATCCTGAGATGATGATTTTATCTTCGCCAATCCTTCCTGCTCATTTGCCGACAAGACTCCCGTGTCAATTTTGGCCGTTACTTGTTGGACCATTGACAAATGCGTCCGCAATGCATCTAAATCGAGCGACGTATTAATTGCAAAATAGCCTGGTAAAAAAGCAATCAAAATAACCATCACTAAGCCTATTCCTTTTTGGCCATCATTCCGACCATGAAAGAACGATACTAAGGTACAAGTTGTAATCAAAATCGAACGAATCCATAATGGAGGGGGCGATTTTTTCTTTGGCTCTTTAAAGATTTCCTTGTTCTTAACCGATTTCTTTAATATGTACATGAGCACAATTGCAAGAGCAAAACCAAACAAAGGCGACAGCAATAATGCCTGTCCAATCTCAATTACTTTATCCCAATTCAAGGATGAAAGGCCTTTGTTGGAAGCTTCTGGCAACAAGGCATGTCCTACCCCAATCCCAATAATTGAACCAATCAAGGTATGGGAACTAGACGCTGGAATGCCTAAATACCAAGTTCCCAAATTCCACAAGATTGCCGATATCAACAAAGCCAGAGCCATGGCCATGGAATGGTAAACATTCGTATCGACCAGCAACTCCGTGGGAAGCAATCCAATAATACTCATTGTTACACCCACCCCGCCTGTCAATAGACCTAAAAAATTCATAAACCCGGACCAAACCACCGCTTGCGTTGGCTTTAAAGAATGCGTATAAATAACAGTTGCTACGGCATTCGCAGTATCATGGAAACCATTGACGAATTCGAATGCGCACGCTGCGAACAAACAAAAACACAACAGAAATAAAAGCATCGGATCTAGACCAAACATATTCAGATTTTTATTAAAGTTCTACAAAATTACACAAGCCACATTCGAGGGGTGTTATCGAATTATTAAATACCTATTTAACCTGACTTTTAAAGGGTATTCCCATCTTGTCCGCCACGATATGGATCAAGTCTTTTTGGTAAACCTGCTCCGCCATCTTCACCTCTCCCAATGCCGGAATGTTAGCCCCCAACATCGCATACCAAATTTCATGGCAATCCTTGACCTTTTCCCCATGGGAAGTCCATTCTGATTTAATCTTATCTCCCCGACCATGATCTGTCGTAATTAACAAGGTTGTTTTTCCCTTATAGGTAGGATCCGTTTCCACAAAATTCCAGATTTCTGCTAACCAAGCATCGAATTGATGCGCGGCATTCAGATAATGTCCATAATGCCCCTCATGCGCAAATTCATCCGTTTCCCCATAGGAGATAAATAGCGCCTTGGGTTTCAGGTTTTTTAAATAATCCATGGCTTGAACATGCATAAATCCATCCAAAACTTCCGCATCACCGAAGGCCCGGAAGGAGTCCTTAGTCATGCGAGATAGCAATTCACTATCCTTCGTTTTTACATATTCTTGATACACATCAAAGGCATTGACAACAGGAAATCCCGCGCGCTTTTCATTCAAAATCCGATCAAAGGCATCCCAAGCACCAAATGCCGCGACCGATTCCTTGTAATTAGGAAGGCCATTTAAGTACTCAAAAAAGTTCGTATGGGGATTAGGCTTGTATTCATTCGAATTCACTGCCGTATCTACTTGTCCGGTCAATAATTCGCTATATCCGGGGTAAGAAAACCAATAGGGATTCGCGACATTAACTCGAGAACCTTGGTTGCGGTTGCCATGAATCTGCCCTTGTTTGGCCAAGGTATTCCAAAAAAAGGGAAGCAGCTTCTCCCGACGAGTCGCGGCATCTGGAGCCCAATATTGCTTGATTAATCGAGCACTATCTCCATGATGAAAACGCTTCACTTTGACGATGGAGGAATCCATGCCACCAAAAACTTCTTGCCAACGGAACCCATCGGTCATGATAACAATCACACGATGATCTGCCGACTGTTGTCCCAATACCGGCGTAATGAGAAAACTTATCAAAAAGCACAAGTAAATAAATTGCCGCATCATCTTGAACTAATTAAATGTTAAAAACAAAACTTATACAACATGTAAATTAACCCTTAATTTATAAATTCAACCATGTCAAAACAAGAAATGTCGGCAGGAAACCTACCGACATTTACTTTAATACACCAATATAAAATCATGGGCTACAAACCCGAAAGCGTTGAAACCCAGTTATGGGTTTTTTTGTCATATTTAAGTGTGGAATCTGGCCATTCTACATAATGTTTCATGGGCAAATACGCGTTCAAATTCCCTTCCTTCACAAGCGCATAAAAAAGAAATGACCCCCGCTCCTCCACCGTTTTTTGATCAAAATGTGGCGTATTGACAATTTCCTCAAAAGCAACAATGTCTGTCGATTCAGGCTTTAAAATGAATCGCCCGACCACACCCCGTCTTAAGTCTTTTCGGCCAGCAACGGGCCGACTAATCAAAAAATAGTAGGTCCCGGTTGTATCTTTTATCAAATGCACAAAATGGTATAAGGGCAACCTTTTCACATATTCCGAACGAAATTGCGCCTGATATTTGGTCGAATCATTCGCATAAAGCGCCTTCTCCCCCATGTATGTAATGATGTTCGTTAATAAGGTATCTCGCTCTGAATCTGAGAAATAATACCCGACATCGTTCTTAGAATCACACGCACTCGTTAGACAAAGTGCTGCGATTAGTATGATCAATATTTTTTTCATTGGTGTAATCAAAAAGGACGTTGCCTCCGCAGCAACGTCCTCAATGTATTTATTTAATATAAAGCACTGCGTTAGGAGAGAACTCTGCCCAACCCGCTGTCCAATCAGTATCTTTAAATGCACCGATGTAATCCGTTGCAGTCATGCCTGGTAAAGCTGGCAATGCTGTTCCGATCAAGGACTCAGATGTACCAGCCGTTAATGTTAACGTTGGACGAGCTGACCACAATGTAGCTGCAATACCTGTATTAGCAGTAGATGTCAATACTTTGTTTCCAGCAATTGCTTTGAACCAATCAGATGCCTTCACACCTGTACCAATTTCAATCGGTTTTGTAGCGACCGTTCCCGCGGAACCCGTCTTAGCAATTTGCTCATCGTCAGCAACTGCAACACCAAACCCATATACGTTCGCATTCAATGCTGTAAAGCCAGTTGCACCCCAACCAGAAGTACCTGCAACCACAACGTTTTTAACAATCAAATCACCATTGGCCGCATTCGTTTTTGCTGAACCTTTTTGGCTATCAATGTATAAACCTGTAGGGTAACCCGTAATGAATGTGTTGTACACCTTCAACTTGTTGTTACGACGTAACTGCGCACCATTTTGGAAGTTGAAGTCCAAGTAAGAAGACGCTGTTCCTTTTGCACCAATGATCGACATGTTTGCAAATGTTCCTGAAGTAAATGGCGTTGAGGCATCTCCATTGGAGTTATTATCAACCTCAAAACCATTCGAGCCCGAAGCATCCGCTAAGTTTCCATCACGGTATCCTAAACCAAACTGAACATTTCCAGAATATCCATTATCCACATCGAAGTCATCATCCGTTCCTTTGTACGCGATCAAATACTTCGCATTAACCGTTCCGCCAAACCATTCAAATGAATCATCCAATCCAAAAGATGCTTGCACGTATTCGATTGTCGTTCCAGATCCTACAGAACCCATCGTTAACGAGTTGATCTCTTGATTGGGATTCAACGGAATACCTGAGTATTCAATTCGTACATATTTCAATGTCCCCGAATTATCATCAGCAACAGTTCCTCCATGGAAACCCTTGTAACCCCCTTCTAATTCTACGGTACCTGTTAAGTTGTTTGGCGCCTTTCCACAAAGAACAACACCACCCCAATCACCAGGCGCACGGTTACCTACACCTTCTGCAGAAGTAAATACAATTGGAGCAGATGCCGTACCAATCGCGATCAATTTAGAACCACGCTGAACGACCAAAGTCCCTTTTGTTGCTTTATCACCTATGATCACGGTTCCCGCTTGAATTGTCAACTGGCCAATTTTATTGATTGTACCATATACTGATTCTTCACCTACGCGAACATAACCTTTCAACCGGTAGATCTTATCAGCCGTCCAAGTCACGCTTCCTTCGATCACACCTTCCACATCAACAATTGTTTTTGGAGGGACAACCGAAACCGTTACAGGAATTGAGACTAAAGAAGACACTTGATTTTGGTTATCCGTTACCTGAACCGTAAAGTTCACGTAAGACCCTGCCGTTCCTTCAATTACGTAATCCTTAGAATATTCAACTGTCTTTTCGCCAGCCATCATTTTCGAATCAAATGCAGCCCCATTTTTCAAAACAGTAATCGACTTGATACCTGCAGGCGCATTAATTGTCGCCTTGACCGTAATGGAAGCCCCAGGGATTCCCGCTAATGTGCCCGATGTAGAGATTGTTGGCACGGGAAACACCTCATCTTCCTTCGAGCAACCTGCTAATGTTACTATCGCAATAGCCAACATAGCGAAAACTTTAAACATGTTTGTTTGTAAGCTTTTCATCAATTTTTTGTTAAAATGTAAATGGATAGATTAATTAAATGGAGAAATAATAAGTCCTAAGGAAGCCACGCGACCTGGTGCATAATTCTGAATGACCTGATCTTGGTTACGATCAAAAACCTGATCCTGATTACCATCTTGCAAAATGGTATTCCCCTGATTCAAGATATCACTCACACCTCCCTTGATCATGATGGCTTTTGTCAATTGCTTAGAGAAACTTAAATCAATGACATGCCGCGGCATCTCAAACCAATCCGGGTAAGGAGAACCAAAGTTGTTACCCACAGCAAAAATTCGCTTACCGATCACGTTATAATTGAAATTCAGCTGCAGGCCTTTTTGTGAATCGTTGTAGTTAATCCCAGCATTGACGATATAGGGGGATTGCCCTTGCAATGGCCGATTGTCCGACTGATCTTGAGCGACCGACTCATCCAATTTCACCCGACTGAAAATATAAGTTCCGTTGAAAACCAAACTCGTTTTACCAAGAATGCTGTTGGGTTGGCTTGCATTCAAGTTCTTACGTAATTCCGCTTCGATACCGGTTGAATAGGCCGACTTAGCATTTGAAAAGTTCAAGATCGGATTAGCGCCCGAAGCAAAAACTACCTCGATAGGATTCGTAAAATCCTTGTAGAAAGCCGCAACACTGACTAACTCAGAAGGTGTAGGGTAGAATTCATAACGAAAATCAAAGTTCTGAATCTCCGCATTCTTTAACAATGGATTACCAGAAACCGTACGGTTGTTAACAAAATCATAGAAAGAAAAGGGAGCCAGCTCGCGGAATTCAGGACGATTCAAGGTCTTGCCATAAGCCAAACGCAACAGGGATTTCTCCGTAAAATTGTATGTCAAGTTGAAAGATGGCAACACATCCAAACGGGTATTGTCATAATTAATCGCCTTCCCGACCAAATCTGCAGAATTTAATTTCTGGCTATTTTGCTCAGCACGAACACCTACAATCGCATTCAACTTCTTACCCAATGCATAATTGGCCGAGACATAAGCTGCGAATAAATTGTTGGTCGCGTTATAAGAGTCATTCGGGTTCGTTTGCTCATCGATTTTTATACCCGTTCTGGAATTAAAATTCTGAGGAGAAAATAATTGGTCGATGGGCAATGTGGTTTGGAACGAAGGCGTTGACTTCACATATCCAATGTTGCGTGCGCCAAACTCACGTACCTTATCTTCATAAAATAATCCTGCCTTGAAGTCTAATTCCTTTCCTTCGCTTACCTGAACTCGCTTGTCTATATTAAAGGCAGCCGTGTAGGACGACTCATCCATATTGATGTAGGTACGACCCAATAAAAATGTCTGTGCAGCCCCATTCGGTATATATAAACTACTCGATGAACCATCTACATTATAACGGAAACGCTTATAATCCGGCTGATTACGGTAAGCAGTATTATAGCCCACCATCCAATCAGTCTTCAAGCTTCCCGACTGGAATTCATGTCGGCCAGTCAACTGGCCCGTATAAATACCTCTGAAAACCTGATCGAATGAACGGATGTCCCAATTAGACCCATTATCAAATCCGGTCCGTTGAATGTATTGTGTATTTGCTAATTGATTAAACAAGTTTTTAAATTCAACCACAGAGCCGTTGGCAAAACGCGCCGACCAGTTATGAGAAACCCCTAAACGAATTGCGTTCGAATATTGATTATCCACATAATTAAAAACCTCATCCGCTTCTCCTGTCGTTTGAATATTACTATATCCCCAATCATTTCGCTCCATGTTAAAAATAGAACGCGTGTTTGAATAATTAATCGCTGTAACATTACCCAAACGAACTGACCCAAGGTCAAATTTCAAACCACCTGACAAAGAAGCGCGCATGTCCGGTAAAGCGGTAGATTGAATCGGAACCCAATTGTTTTTCAAAGAAGCACCAATCGCATCTATTCCGGAAGCCCCCATATTAATTAATGCATTACGGTCTATTGGAAACGATTTTGGCAAGTCAAAATAACCTTGATCAAAACCCGTCCAGGCTAAACTCGCATTCTTTGTACCCATAAATGCCGCCCCAGTTGTTCCTTCGCGGTGTGCAGTAGAGATATCGAAGGTTAAAAAGTTGTTTTCGGGAATAGACTTCGTGAAAATCTTGACAACGCCCCCAGCAAATTCCCCTGGGATTTCAGCCGATGGCGATTTAAATACCAAAATACGGTCAATTTGACCCGCTGGAATAATATCAAAGGAGAATGAACGAACATCCGTTTCCATCGAAGGTGCAAAGGCATTATTTAATTGAACCGTATTATATCGCTCATTCAAACCACGAATGTTGATGAATCGCTCCCCAAAAATCGTAACCCCAGGAACTCGTTTTACCACCTCCGCAGCCGTACGGTCCAGCGTCTTGGTGATTTGTGCGGCAGAAATACCACTCACGACTAATTGAGCTGCCTTAATTTCCGAAATCACCGAAACTTCCGTGTTCGTTAATTTTTGAGCTACGACTTTAACTTCTGCTAAAGTTGCTGCCTCCTCTGCTAAAGATAGATTAAGTTCCGTGACCTGATTGGCCTCCACTTTCACCCCCTCATAGATTTTTGATTCATAACCTACGAACGAAACTTTCAATGAATAAGAACCTACTGGCAATTTCCCAAAAGAGAAAAACCCGTTAATGTCAGTGGCTGCTCCTTTGTTGGCCCCTTGAACCAATATTGTCGCCCCGATAATGTCTTCTTTGGTTTTAGCATCCTTGATCGTTCCACGAATGGTTCCTCCTTCTTGAGCAAAAACCGTGCTAATAACTAGAAATAAAAAAGTAAATAAATAAGATACGCGTTGAATGGATTTCATTAGATTTTAATACTGGTGAATTGTACGATGCAAAACTAGCTCGAATTAACAGCAGCCTTATTACGCGCCAATTAACGATGCTTTACCAAATCATTAAAACAAATGCCCCTCACATAACAATTCCGTAATACATCTTTTTCCCCTTTAACGCTTTTTGCATTATTCCGATATTTATAATTTTTTTAAGAAGAACTTTCTTGAAAAAATCAAATTTTACTCGGATTTAATTTGGAGTTAATCTGGAACCTCTAGTTTTGGGTCAACAAACGGAAATATTTCCGCCCAAGTAGTTAAAAATCAAGCATATGAAAAAGCACATCATCAACGCAATGGCTCTTGCATTCTTCGCAATAGGCCTGTCCATGAATGCCCATGCCAAGTCAGAAGCATTAAACGTACCCGTAAGCATCAGCCAGGTAGGAAAAATGAAATTCCTAGTCTCGGCAGAACCGAATTCGAAACTGGTTGTCATCATTTATGATGCAGACCAAAACATCATTCACCAAGAGTCGCTAAAAAACAATAAGCTTTTCAACTTCGCGAGCCTATTGGATGGGAAGTATAAAATGGAGATTGTGAATGCCAACAAACAGATCATCCAATCCAAAACATTTAACATCCTAACGGAAGTAAAACGCGATTTAGTCGCTGTCCAATAGGTTCAACAACAAGTGAAAGGTTAAGGGTAAAAGGGCGCGGATTTTCTGCGCCTTTTTTTATCAGTTTTCCCGAGAATTAGCCGCCAAAATTTCCTATTTTTGCTCCCCCTATTTCAAATTAAATTTTACCCTATGGATTACCTGGCAGGTCTGAATGAGCCCCAACGAAAAGCAGTTGAACACATCGATGGTCCCCTCATGATCATTGCCGGTGCCGGCTCGGGAAAAACCCGCGTACTGACTTACAGAACTGCACATTTAATCGATACAGGGGTTGATCCATTCAGTATTTTGCTGTTGACCTTTACCAACAAGGCCGCCGGGGAAATGCGGCATCGGATTGAAACGGTCATCGGTTCTCAAGCCAAAAACATTTGGATGGGAACCTTCCACTCCGTCTTCGCGAAAATCCTACGTTTTGAAGGAGAGCGTTTGGGCTATACTTCGAACTTCTCGATCTATGACACCGACGATGCCAAATCGCTCATTCGAACGCTCATCAAAGAGCAAAATTTGGATGACAAAGTCTATAAAGTCAATTTGGTTTTAAACCGCATTTCGAATGCGAAAAACCGATTGATTGGCCCGGAACAATACTTAAATAGTCCCGTCTTAGAACAAGAGGATCGCTATGCCAAAATTCCTATGATGGGCCAGATCTATAAATTGTACTGCACACGCTGTTTTCAGGCGAATGCCATGGATTTTGATGATCTCTTGTTTCAAACCAACATCCTGTTCCGAGATCATCTAGATGTCTTGAATAAATACCAACACAAATTTAAGCATGTGATGGTGGATGAGTTTCAAGATACCAACGTATCCCAATACTTAATCACGAAAAAACTGTCGGCCGTAAATCGCAACATCTGTGTTGTAGGGGATGACGCACAGAGTATTTATGCCTTCCGTGGAGCCGATATTCAAAACATTTTGAATTTCGAACGCGATTATGCAGATTTGACAACCATTAAACTCGAGGAAAATTACCGTTCCACTAAAGCGATTGTGGCCGTGGCCAATTCGGTGATTGCTCGCAATAAGAACCAACTTAAGAAAGACGTCTTTACCTCAAACGAAGATGGCGACAAGATCGAAGTTATTCGTGCAGGAAGTGACAACGAAGAGGGACGCATCATCGCTTCCACCATTTTCGAAACCTGCCAAAAAGAAGGATTACATTTTTCCGATTTTGCCATTTTATACCGGACAAATGCCCAGTCTCGCTCATTTGAGGAATCCTTACGTCGATTAAACATCAAGTATCGAATCATTGGAGGTTTGTCATTTTACCAACGAAAGGAGATCAAGGATGTCTTAGGTTATTTGCGATTTGTTGTGAACCAGCAGGATGAAGAAGCCTTTAAACGAATCATCAACCTACCTAAACGCGGTATTGGTGATACGACCATTGCAAAAATTTCTTTGACGGCAGCCGAACAAAATTCGACTGTTTGGGATGTCGTAGCAAATATTAATCAGTTTCAAGGCGTTCGCGGAACGGCACCGATTGAGCAATTTGCCGACTTGATTAAGTCATATAAACTGATGGTTGAAGTCGAACAAAAAGACGCCTATGACGTAGCGAGCCATGTGGCAAAAACCTCTGGACTCGTTCGCGAACTTTACGAAGATAAAACGGTAGAAGGCTTAGCGCGTTACCAAAACGTGCAGGAATTATTAAATGCCATCAAACAATTCGTTGACTCAGAAGAAAACGAAGATAAATCGTTATCCACCTTCTTACAATCGGTCTCATTATTAACAAATGCAGATACGACAGAAGATCCGAACGATAAGGACAAAGTGACGCTTATGACTGTTCACTCTGCCAAAGGATTAGAATTTAAGCATGTATTTTTAGTGGGCTTGGAAGAGGATTTATTCCCAAGCCAAATGATGTTGCAAAGTCAAGCAGATTTAGAGGAAGAGCGTCGATTGTTCTATGTAGCCATCACCCGGGCGGAGAAAAAACTGATGATTTCTTATGCAGAATCCCGCTACCAATTTGGACGATTAAAAAGCTGCGAACCGAGCCGCTTCATCGATGAACTCGATAGCACCTACTTGAAAATGGCGAAAACGCCAGGAAAGAAGGATACGAGCAATTTCCGCCCCGTACAAAAAACAGGCTTTGTTGAAAAGTCCACGAATGCCAGTGCAGCTCAATTGATTCAAAAACCGAAACAAAATACCAATTACCAGCATGTCCCATCAACGAATTTTGTTCAGTCTGATGCGTTGAGTTTAGCCGCAGGCCAACGGGTGGAGCATCAAAAGTTTGGTTTTGGTATGATACAGAAATTGGAAGTCAATGGAGCCGAACGAAAGGCACACATTTTGTTCGAACAGGGCGTAGGGGAAAAAACCTTGTTATTAAGTTTCGCGAAATTGATGATTATCGCTTAGCTGTATAATACAGATGAGCAGGGCTAGATAAACTTGCAATCTCGGAAATCGTGGCATAGCCTTTATTCATGCCATCAAAAGCCAAGGCTTCCCCTTGCGGTTCGAGGATACTGGGGACAATGCGAGGATTCCGAAGAAGTGCATCTTCAATACTTTCGTGCTTTTGCTTTTTCCAATAATAAATCTCCAAGTAATTACGGACAATAATCTCCTCGTTTGAGGATGCAACATTCCCATCTGTAATGAAATACAATTGTTTAAGTAGATTGACTTCTGACGAAGGAATAGAAAAGGTCAACTCCTGCATAAACTTTGCTTTCTGAATTCCTTTAGCTGAAAAAGCTTCCGCAGGCAACTGATATAACCGCTTTCGATCTTCGCGTTTCGAAATAAAATAAAGGTCGCCAGAAACCTGATCAATTAGCATGCACTCCATATCACGTGAACCGTCAGGCAAAATAAACTCCAGGCTTTGTGTGTGTTTGATGACACGACGTAGCGGATCTGTCAAATGTAACGAAGGCTCTAAAAAGCGATGAACTTGATACGTTGGATTTTGTGCGAAATTATCCCCGATATCGGCCACATACAAGTAGGTTTGCCCTGTTCGATTTTGCCAGCGTCCCATGGCCTCCCAATCACGATTATGTAGGCCTAATAAGCTAAATTCTGCCTTCCCTTGGCCTCGATCATTGACTAAAAACATCCGATTCAAATCTTTCGAATCATTAATCACCCAATAATGACCGGGGTTTCGGTGTGAAGCTACCATACCAGAAGCCTCGTCAATTTCAATATTGGCTAATATGCCTAAATCCTTGGTTGAAGAAAATCGGGTTTGCGTTTTTTCAGAATCGCTTATATAAAACGATTGACATGCCCAAACGAGCAAGCCCATAATAAGCACCTGAAGTCGGCTACGTTTTCTCACTTTTTCTTGTAATAATACAGGTGGGCTGGTGTCAAATCTGGTGATTCAGACAGGGTATAATATCCTGAACCATCGTGCGCAAAGGTCACTCCTTCCCCCTGGGGTTCTAATTGGTAAGGGACAGCTTTCGCAGCGCGCAATAGCGCTTCGGGAATGCTTTCACCCGTTTTACGTTTCCAATAATAAATACCTATATAATTACGAATCAGAATTTCAGTATTATCTGGCGAAACACTTCCACCCGTTAAATAATAAGCTTGTTGGATTTTAGCATCACTTGAAAATGGCGTTGAGAATGTTAAATCCTGAATATACTCGGCAGTCACTGTTGATCCATTCAACACCTTTGCTGCAGGAATTTTATACAAGCGTTTACTGTTTTCGCGTTTACTAATAACAAAAATATCTTTTGATTTTTGATCAATTAATAAGGTTTCCATGTCATGAAAGCCGTCTGGCAAATGAAACGTCAATTTATTAACATCCGTCAAAACCGTATAGGGATTTGACGTAATAGCTAAATCTTTAAACCAATAAATGGCATAATTCGGATTATCCTGAAAATTATCCCCAAAATCAGCCACAAATACCGTCGCTGACCCATCTGTTTCACTAACAATCGCCAAATCTTCCCAGTCACGATGAATAGCTCCGCTCAACAAATATTCTTTTTTCCCCTTTCCTAGCGAGTCAATCAAATACAGCATAGGACCTTGGACATCCGAATCGTTTGTCACCCAAAAATAACCCGGATTTTTTCTACTTGCGGCGATGCCAGATGCCTCCATGATTCTTGGATTATCTAGTCCCCCTCGGTCAAGCGCATTTTCAAATGAAGATTCTCCGAGCGTTGGGTCTGTTGGCTCTGGCATGACCTTAATGCAAGCGGATAAGCTCACACTAATAAATAAACTGTACAGATATATCCTTTTTTTAAACATCTTGTGCTGGAACGAGAACCTCATTCTTCTTATTGCTCACTTTCACTTTTTTTACACGACGGGCATCAACTGATTGAATTTTAAACTCAAAATCTTCCCAAATCATCTCCTCACCAGAATTTGGTATTCGACCAAATAATTCAATCATCAAGCCTCCCAAGGTTTCACTTTCCCCTTTGGCCTTTTCAAAATACGCGACATCTAGATCGAATACTCGACAAAAATCATTCAAAGATGTTTTTGCTTCAAACAAGTAATTTTGCTCATCCAGGCGTTTATAATCAGCTGTTTCATCATCGAATTCATCGTTGATTTCGCCCACAATTTCTTCAATAATATCCTCCATCGTTACCAAACCCTCCGTTTCTCCATATTCATTCACAACTACCGCCATGTGTACACGCTTTTCTTGAAAATCGTAAAGCAGATCATCAATTTTCTTGTTTTCAGGAACGAAAAAAGGCTGATGCAACAAGGAAATCCAATCGAATTTTTCGTCTTCCTCTACATGCACTAATAAATCCTTGATGTATAAGATTCCTTCAATTTTATCAATGGTTTCCTTAAAAACGGGAACGCGCGAGTATCCGTTCTTATTAATTTTATCCATCAGATCATGGAAGTCCATCTCCGTATCAAAAGCCACTATATCTCGCCGTGCTTTCATGACTGACTTTACAGAGGTGGTCCCAAAATTCAATATTCCACGTAAAATATCCTTTTCTTGCTCCGTTGTATTTTCATCTGTTGTAATCTCCAAGGCATGATTTAACTCATGGGCTGTTAAAGTGTAGGACTTCTTGTCGATTTTTTTCTCAATCAAGTTGGAAATGGCCAACAAAGATTTGGAAAGAGGAGAAAAAAGCCAAGTAAAGAACTGAATCAATGTTGCAGAGAATGTTGCAAATCGAATATTATTTTGTTGGGCCCACACCTTGGGTATTAACTCCCCAAAAAAAGCAATAATAAAAGTTACCCCAAATAATAAAATCAAGGTTACTACTAATGTGCCCACGGATTGTGGCCCAAAAATCATTTCTGTAAAATAGTTGGACAACGTAATAAAGATGATATTGACAAAATTAATTGCTATCACCAAGGTCGCTAAGAGCTTTTGAGGTTTATCTAAAAGATGGCTCACGGCTTTTTCAGCTGGATGATCGCTTTCTCTGAGTGCTGCCCGCTGTTCCGCATTCAATGAAAAGAATGCGACTTCCGAACCGGCCAATAAGGCTGAAAGAAATAGCAAGGCAATCAATATGAGCCCGATGAAAACCACCGAACTTAAGGGAAGATTGGGTTCAATGAAGCTAAGTAAATGTCTTGGAAAGGGGCCAGCCTCCATATTTTATTGTGCACAGTACGCACAAATTTAAGAAAAAGGGAATAGAGTCATCCTATATTCCCTCTTCTTATTGAAAATTTAAAATGGCAAATCATCGCCCTCCTCCTGCATCACAGTAGGAAATGGGTTCACATTTGCTGCTGGAGCACTTAAATTCACAGCTTCGGGCTTGGGACGTTCAGGCGCATCTGCCCCTTTTTCATTACGCCCCCCGATCAAATTCATGTTCGTCGCACGAATGCGATAGCCTCGAACGGTTGCGCCTGTTTTATCTTGCCATTCTTCGGAACGAATTTTCCCTTCAATGTACACTTGGTTGCCTTTGCGCAAATATTGCTCGGCGATATTGGCCAAATTATCCCAAAGTTCTACCCGATGCCATTCTGTCTGCTCAACACGCTGCCCATCTTTACCGGTATACGATTCTGATGTAGCGATATTTATATTCGCTACTTTCACCCCATTGGGTAATGCCCGCACTTCAGGATCTCCGCCTAAATTGCCTAATAAAATCACTTTGTTTACGCCTGCCATAATAGTATTGTTTAAAGGTTAGGTAATTGAAAGCCAAATGTACATTATCTAGCCTTCCAATAATTCCTTCAATACAATATTATCAGTAATCAGATTTAATAACAAGACGGGTTTTCCCAATTGTTCAAATTTGGATGACAAAATCCAATGATAATCCGCAGGCATTTCCATTCTAAATTCTTTAGGCAATTGTATCAACCAGGCCGCTGAAACTATTTTCTGGTGACTTAATACATGGATTGCTGGCGCCTTTAGGATTGTTGCGTGTTCCATCAACGGTGACAAAAAAGGGTATAAATTAAGGGTGTTGTTTAGGTCCACAGATTCGATACAGAAAAACTCCCAAAGTCCTTGCCAAATATCTTTCCCTCGCCGCTGATGAACAAGGAATTTCCCATCTTGCTCGATAACAAAATACTGAAAATGGCGAATGCGTTGGGGCTTCGACTTTGACTTAACGGGCAGCAAGCTGATTCGATCTTGTTGGTAAGCAAAACAAGTCGCCAATAATGGGCAAGTTGCACAATCCGGAGCCGGGCTACACTGTAAGCTACCAAACTCCATGATTGCCTGATTGAAACGGGCTGGGTCAGCGGCAGGAATCAATTCTTTTGCTAAAGCTGTAAACTCTTTACGAGCTGAAGCATGTAAGATATCTGTTTCAATTCCGAAATAGCGCGCTAAGATTCGAAATACATTCCCATCAACGACCGGGCTCGCCTCGCCAAAAGCAAAAGAGGCTATAGCGGCAGCGGTATAAGGGCCTATTCCAGGCAACTTTATTAAGTCAGAATATGTATTCGGAAATTTCCCGGCATGATTTTCAGCGATACTTTTGGCCGTTTTATGCAAATTTCGGGCCCGACTGTAATAACCCAGTCCCTGCCACAAACGAAATAAAGTCGTTTCATCCGCTGCGGCTAAGTCAAATACCGTTGGGAACGCTTCTGATAATTTATAAAAATAGGGCAAGCCTTGAGCGATGCGCGTTTGTTGGAGTATGATCTCCGACAGCCATATAATATAAGGGTCGTTGGTCCTGCGCCAGGGCAAATCTCGCGCATGGTCTTTGTACCACGTAATCAGGATTTCGGCGAAGGGATGCTGTTGGACTTTTTTCATGAAAGCATCAAAGATAATGCGTCACTTAAAACAAAAAAATAATTATCACTTTTTCGTTTGCCCCTTTTAAAGAAAAGCCTTACTTTTGTGTCCCTTTTGAAAGCAAGGGGGAACGAAATAGAATCAACGAATAAATAAAGACTCATTACCGTGACTAAGGCAGATGTAATTGCTGAGATTTCCAGCAAAACAGGGATTGATAAAAAAGATGTATCTGAAACGTTAGAAAACTTCTTTGAAGTAGTAAAAGATAACCTAGCGAAACAAGAAAATATTTATGTTCGTGGATTCGGCAGTTTTATCAATAAGAAGAGAGCGAAGAAAATCGCGCGTAATATTTCGAAAAACACGTCAATTACAATTGATGAGCACTATGTGCCTAGCTTTAAGCCAGCAAAAGTGTTTATAGAACAAGTTAAAACAAGCACTGACCCTGCGAAAGCTTAATTCAATTTGAATAAGCGAATGGGTCGATAAAATGAAGAAAACAACAGGCATCATTTTATTAATAGGCCTAGCCATCAGTGCACTCATTTTCCAATTACCGAAGGGAAATGTGAGCAATAAAACCGAAAACTCCGTGGCAGGAGGGGCGAACCGTGACGCTGCAGCTAAAGAAACTGCGCAAACGGAGTCAGAAACAAGCCATGCCACTCCCCTAACACCGGAGCAGCAAAAACAAATTGCTGATTTAAAAGTAAATCTGCAACAAGCCAAAACAGAAGCACAACAAGTAACCGCATTGGAGAAATTGGCAAGTGCATTTATTGGCGCCGACAAATACGATAGTGCTGCCTATTATGCAGCAGATTATGCAAATAAGCATGCGGCATTGCCGCATATATTACGTGCAGGTCAATTGTATTTTGAAGCACAAACCTACGCGCTCAACGCTAAAAAGGGGCAAATCCTAGGTGATCAAGCGCGTAAATACTTTGAAAAAGCGTTAGCGTTATCTCCGAATAACCTCATGGTTAAGACGAATATGGCGATGACTTATGTAGATACACCTACACCGATGAAAGGCATTAGTCTTTTAAGGGAAGTGATTGAACAAGAGCCGACTTTCGTGCCGGCAATATTCAATTTAGGTATATTAGCCATTAAATCGAATCAATTTGGCAAAGGCCAAGAACGATTCACTCAGATATTGAAGCTGGAACCGAACAATTACAAAGCCGCATTAAACCTCGGATTTTGTTTGGCCCAGTTAGATAAAAAAGAAGAGGCTAAAAAGATTCTGAAGCGCGTTCTGAACGAAAGTAAAGATGCTGAAGAGAAAAAAGCCGCAAACGAATTGCTTGCAGAAATGCAGCATTAAACATTGTAGAGGTGCGATTTGGCATCTTCACAACAATAGAAAGCTGAAAGTCAGCTTGGTAAATTATTAAAAACTTAAACGCTCAAAGCTATGCCTTGCGGAAAGAAAAGAAAACGTCACAAAATTTCAACACACAAAAGAAAAAAACGTCTTCGTAAGAATCGTCATAAGAAGAAATAATATAAGGTTTACAGTTTCATTTTGAGATTGTCAGCAAAACCCAAGAACAGGCATTTTATCTAACAATAAATAGCCTGTTTTTGGCGTTTAATTTCCTGTATATTAAATATTCGGGCATTAGCCCTTATAAAACATTCTTCTTGTCAACATTGTGAGTAATGAATTAATCATTAATTCTACACCCAAGGGTGATAGAATAGCCCTTTTGCATGACAAAAGGATCGTAGAATACCACATTGAACAATCGGAACCCCAATTCTCTGTCGGAGACATTTACTTGGGAACGATTAAAAAATTGGTTTCTGGATTAAATGCCGCATTTATTGATATTGGTTATGAAAAAGATGCATTCTTGCATTACCATGACCTAGGTCCTAATTTACATACGCTTCAAAAATTCACCCGCGATGTCTTAACCAAAAAAGGAAAGACAATTAAGTTGGAGAATTACAAACTGGAGACCGAAATTGACAAATTAGGCAAAATCGATAAAGTACTGACTCGTGGACAATTAGCATTAGTGCAAGTTGTCAAAGAGCCTATCTCAACGAAAGGCCCTCGCCTTTCTTGCGATATTTCCATTGCTGGACGCTTTTTGGTATTGGTTCCGTTTGCGAATGGAGTCAACATATCAAAAAAAATAACGTCGAAGGCAGAACGCAATCGCCTTCAAAAACTAATGACGTCTATCAAACCCAAAAACTATGGGGTGATTGTACGTACGGTAGCTGAAGGTAAAGCCGTGGAAGAAATGGAGCGTGACTTGAAAGAGTCAATCGCGAAATGGGAAGAAGGCATCAAAAAATTAATTGATGCGAAACCCACTGAAAGAATCATCGGAGAAATGAGTCGGGCGACATCCATGTTGCGCGATTTATTAAATAATGATTTTGACAATGTTATCGTGGATAGCCAAGAGCTTTATAATGAGGCGAAGGACTATGTGCATAACGTCGCTCCTGAGAAAGAAAAAATCGTTAAACTTCATACAGGCAAAACGAAGTTGTTTGAACAGGTAGGCATCGAAAAGCAATTAAAAATGCTTTTTGGTCGCTCGGTATCTTTACCCGGCGGTGGCTATTTAATCGTTGAACATACGGAGGCATTGCACGTAATTGATGTGAACTCGGGCAATAAATCGAACTCGGAGGAAGATCAAGAAGCTACGGCTTTGAGTGTCAACCGGGAAGCGGCCAAAGAAATTGCTCGTCAATTACGTTTACGTGATATGGGCGGAATCATTGTGATCGACTTCATCGACATGAAGAAGGCGGAAAATCGCAAATTGATTCAGGACATCATGCGTGATGAGATGCGTGGCGATCGGTCGAAATACACCATTCTTCCATTAACGAAGTTTGGTTTGATGCAGATCACGCGTCAGCGAGTACGTCCAGAGATGAATGTATCGACGCATGAAACATGCCCAAGTTGTGGCGGAACAGGGACGATTACTGCGAGCATTGCGGTGTCTGAGATTGTGGCCCAGCATGTGGAACATTTGGTCCTGAAACAAAATGAAAGAAAATTGACCCTACTGGTTCATCCATTCTTACATGCGTATTTCACGAAAGGATTCCCATCTATTCGAATGAATTGGTTTTTCAAATACAAAACCTGGATTTCCATCATGGAAGACTCCTCGTTTGGCATTACAGAATTTAAATTCTTAAACCAAAACGGAGATGCAATTGAAATCTCATCTTAGGATACTTATTATTTTCGTGTTAACACTACCATTGGCCTTTCAAGCGGAAGGCCAATGGTGGAAGTTAACTGAAGAAGCAGAGAAAGCGCGCTCCAAAGGAATGCTCCTGCTCACCGCAGAAGTCCAGATTGAGGCCACTACGGCGATCAATCAAATGTACAATTACCACTTCCCCGAAGCGGAACGCGAATTCAATTACCTGAAAGTTAAATACCCAAATCATCCGCTGCCCGACTTCCTTTTAGGACTCATGCAGTGGTGGAAAATTGTGCCCAATACAGGCAATGAGGTATATGACGAGCGTTTGATTGAATACATGGACAGCAGTATCAATAAGGCGGAAAAGATTTGGGATGAAACAGAAAACCCCGAAGCTGCCTTTTTTATGGCTGCAGCTTATGGCTTCAAAGGCCGCTTACATGCGGAGCGAAAGAATTGGACACGAGCCACCTTGGCAGCTAAAAATGCCTTGAAATATCTGGAATACTCGCGCAATTTTGCTGATTTCAGCCCCGAATTAATGTTTGGCGACGGATTATATAACTACTATTACCACTTCATCAAACAAAATTTCCCCCTCTTAAGACCTGTACTTTGGCTATTCCCTAAGGCGAATAAAATGCAGGGGGTAGCCCAATTAGAAAAAGTCAGTTATCAAGCATTTTATACAAGAACGGAGGCTCGTTATTTCCTTCTGCAGATTTATGCGATGGAAAATATGACAGATAAATCATACGACTTAGCCAAATACACACACGAAAATTATCCAGATAATCCCTTCTTTCATCGTTATCATGCCCGTGCGGCATTTCTCGTAGGCAGAACAGATGAGGCCATGGAACAGTCTAAAGAAATATTAAATCGGATTGCCCAGCATCAAGTGGGGTATGAGGCGGTTTCAGGTAGGTATGCTAGTTATATTTTAGGCTATTGCCAACTCTACATTTACAAAAACAGACCCGAAGCCAAGCAATATTTCCAACAATGCATGGAATTCAGCAAACAAACTGACTCGTTTGAATCCGGCTATTACTGGGCATCGGTACTCGGCCTAGCGCGAATTTCTTTCCAAGAAAATGACTACGATAAAACGGTTGATTATTGCAAAGAGGTATTGGATAAAGCAGAGAAGAAATCTACCCAACACGTAGAGGCGAAAAAATTATTAGCGGAAGCAAAAAAGGCTCGGCGCAAAAGGAAATAAGGACCTTCAAAGGAAATTCGTACCTTTGATAAGACATGGAAATGAACGCAGCATTAATCAAAAAATACTTTCCGGAAATTACGGAACAGCAAGTAGCACAATTTGATCAACTTTTACCCTTGTATAAAGAGTGGAATGAAAAAATCAATGTGGTCTCGCGCAAGGATATCGAAAACTTGATGCTACACCATGTGTTGCATTCGCTAGCAATAGCAAAATTTCTTCCATTTCGTCCCGGGACAGAGGTGCTTGATGTAGGTACGGGAGGTGGATTTCCGGGAATACCATTAGCTATTTTATTCCCTGAAACTTCTTTTTTACTTGTGGACAGCATAGGCAAAAAAATTAAAGTCGTGGAAGGTGTTGCAGAAGCCTTAGGTTTGAGTAACGTTCAGGCGAAACACATGCGTGCAGAAGATATCGATCAGGATTTTGAATTTATTGTCAGTCGGGCTGTCACCCGCCTCACCCCATTTTATTACTGGGTTAAAAACAAAATCAGCCCCAATCATTTCCATACAAAACGCAATGGTTTATTGCTATTAAAAGGAGGTGAACTGGAAGAAGAAATAGCCGAATTGGGAAAGAAAGTCAAGGTTACTGACTTGACAACATACTTTAAAGAAGATTTTTTCGAAACTAAAAAATTGGTTTACGTTCCGATGTAATTTAGGAGTCTATGCAGAAACTATCCGTCGCAATGTGTACCTATAATGGTGCAGAATTCCTATCGAAGCAACTGGAATCCATCAAGCAACAAACCATGCCTATTCATGAGTTGGTTGTTTGCGATGATGGCTCCTCGGATGAAACGCTGGCAATTATTGAACGTTTTAGTAAACAAGTTCCATTTCCTGTTCAGGTTCATAGCAACCCTGTCAATTTGGGAAGCAGTAAGAATTTTGAACAATGCATGGCCCTATGCCAAGGTGACTTATTATTTCTTTGTGACCAAGATGATGTTTGGATGCCTGAAAAAGTTGAATGTTGTGTTCAATATCTCAAAGAACACCCTGAGCACGAAGCTGTTTTTTCCAATGCCACGATGATTGACCAGGCGGGTTTTCCTACTGGAAAGACATCGTTTGAACAAATTGAATTTACATCAGAAGTGCAAGCCTTATGGCAAAATGGAGGTTCTTTTCGTGTTTTATTGAAGGGTTACGTCGTGACTGGAGCCGCCTTAGCCATTAAGAAACGAGCATTAAAGAAAATTGGAGCAGTCCCACATGTGACCAAAGAACTTATACACGACGGCTGGATTGCGCTCAACTTAAGCATGTCTAACCAAATTGGTTTTATCAATAGCTGTTTAATACAATATCGCGAGCATTCGAACCAACAAGTTGGCTTTAAAAGTAAGCCCGCGCACGTTTCATTACTCCAACGTTTTACGCGTTCGCGAGAGGAAAAACTATGTACATTGCGTAAAAAAGCTGACATAGCACACGCCCTTTTGAAACACTTTGAAGAAGAAGAAGAAATAAACCCAGCAATTAAGACTGCCTTACTTCGTCGTGAAGCATTTTATCGCATGCGAGCAAATTTGTCGGCCAGCCGGATGCTGCGATTCCTTCCCGTAATAAAACATGCAATGCAGGGATCTTATCAAATGGAAGAGGGGGGCAAATGGTGGAGACCCTTATTAGGCGATTTATTTGAATAATAATGGAACAGGTCGCCGTTGTAATCCCCCTATATCAGTCAACACTGAACCCGCAGGAAGAGATTTCCCTACGGCAATGCTTACATGTCTTAGGAAGCCATCCAATCCTATTTGTTGCGCCTGAATCCTTGAATCTTTCATTTTTAAACTCCTTTGGCATAACCCCGAAGGTTATCCGTTTCAAAGCTGAATACTTTAAGAGCACAAAAACCTATAATAAACTACTGACGAGCGAACTCTTTTACCAAGCTTTTTCAAACTTTGAATACATTTTAATTTATCAATTAGACGCCTATGTATTCGCTGACAATTTATTGGAATGGTGTTCCAAAGGTTATGATTACATAGGAGCACCCAAACTGCGAAAGCTACATCTTTCGAATCGCACAAGCTGTAGGGCAGTATTATTCAATGGGGGCCTATCTTTACGACGCGTTAAACCGCTATTACGTTATATCAAAATTTATCGATTCTTCTTTAAGGAATGGCTAGCGAATGAAGATGCTATGTTTTCCTTCGCACAAAAAAGGGTGATTCCATTCCGATTTCTATTAAAACTACCACACTGGCGAGTAGCATTATCATTCGCATTCGAACAAAATCCCGAAATTTCTTATAAAATCTTAGGCACACTTCCGTTCGGTTGCCATGCGTGGGAACGTTATAACCCAACATTTTGGGAACAATTTATTCCAAAGCCTAAAGCCCTTTCAGATCAATAGCTAACCTGAAACAACTCACGCATCGTACGCACCTTACGTCTTGAAATGGGAATGATTTCATCGTTAATCAATCGAATCGCCTTCTGCGATTTAAAATCAATGTGCAGGATTGCAGCAGGATTAATTAAGGCCGACTTAGATGGCCGGATAAAGCCGCCAATTTCAAGGGCATCAGCGAAATACTTTAAGGTCCTGCAAGACAAAAATTTGCGCCCATCCTTAAGAATTACATGTGAATAATTCCCTTCGCCTCGAACTAATAAAATTTCTAAAGACATCACTTTCGTCCCATCAAGAACGAAAGTTGGCAATTCCATTAACTTCTCTTCAAACATCATAAGTCCTAAACTTTAAGGGTGAAACGATATTCGAAATTAGAATATGCCCCTTCAGGAAATGAAAAGAATTGAGTTATTTGCGTTATTGCCCTTTTGGGGCTTTCATTCGTTTATTAACCGGTTAATCAAAAAACCAACAAATTGCGTTAGTGCACTTATTTGCTACCTATGACACCTCCGTTTCCTTTTAATAAATGAGATTAAACTGCCACAAACGGATACTCGAATGAAGAAAAAGCGATATTTTAGCAGATCTATTTAAATGAAAAGAAATGAAAACAAGACGATTCGGCCGGACTGACTGGCAAGTGAGTGAATTAGGTTATGGCATGTGGGGCCTTGCTGGTTGGACTGGTTCAGACATTGCAGAAGTGAATGCCTCATTAGAAAAAGCTGTATCACTCGGCGCCAATTTTTTTGATACCGCCTGGGGATATGCAGAAGGGAAAAGCGAGCAAATATTGGGCGCCTTAATCAAGCGACATCCCGACAAAAAATTATATGCTGCCACAAAGATTCCGCCTAAAAATTTCACGTGGCCTTCCAAATCACACTTCAAAATAGAAGATTGCTTTCCTACAGATCATATCATAGAATACACGGAAAAGAGTTTAAAGAATTTAGGTGTAGAACAAATTGACCTCCAACAATTTCATGTATGGGAAGACGCTTGGGCATCTTCAGAAGAATGGCAGAAAGCTGTTGAACAATTAACTGCAGCAGGCAAAGTCGCACATTGGGGTGTTTCAGTGAACCGCTGGGAACCTAATAATTGCTTAAAAACACTAGAAACTGGACTGATCTCTTCTGTCCAGGTGATCTACAACATCTTTGACCAAAATCCAGAGGATCACTTATTCCCTTTGTGTAAAAAATTAGACGTGGGCATCATTGCTCGCGTACCTTTCGACGAAGGCAGCTTGACAGGATTGATGTCCTATGAGACAACTTTCCCTGCGGATGATTGGAGATCAACTTATTTCGTACCTGAAAATTTAATTTCAAGCGTGGACCATGCAAATGCATTAAAGCCATTAGTCCCGCAAGGAATGACTTTGCCAGAAATGGCATTACGCTTTATCTTATCAAATCCCGATGTAGGTACGATTATTCCTGGCATGCGAAAAATCAAGCATGTAGAAAGCAATATCGCCTGTTCAGATGGATCATCGCTAGAAACCTCCTTATTAGCTGAATTGAGAAAGCACCGTTGGGAACGCCAACCTACTGAATGGTCCCAATAGCTTGATCAAATAGTTCTTTGAGCTTAGGCTCTTCCCGGAATCCCGATGTTTTTTGGATTAATTTTCCTTTGCGAAATACCAAAAAACTCGGGATTTCGTCAATTCCATTGGCCTGCAATATCGCTTGATTCCCGTCGGCCTCTACTTTAATAACCGAAACTTTTCCTAGGTATTCGCCAGCTAATTTATCAACCATAGGCATCATTTTCAGACAAGGAGCACACCATTTGGCATAAAAATCAACAACAACTGCATCATTTTCCTTGGCCAATTTTTCAAAATCTGCTAAACTCCAGGCAGCATCGTGTTTCACCGTAGGAACGCCCTCCAAAGGCATCAATTTTGTTGTCCATTTCAAATAGCCCCCCTTGAGTTCTGTTACCTGAAAACCTTTCGCTCGCATGAGCTCAGCAGCCTGTGCCGATCGACCACCGGAAAGACAATAAATTAATACCGGCTGACTTTTATCAAGTTTTTCAATTTCCTGTGTGAAAGCCTCCGATCGGACATCGATATTACGGGCTTTTGGCAAATGCCCTCCACCAAACTCCCCGGAAGTCCGAACATCGAGCAATAATGCCTGTGGCATCTCCTTAATTTTTGCCGAAAATGATTCAACGTCAAGCACTTGCGCAAATAAACGGCTTGTCGATAAAGCCAAAAACAGGATTAGAAGGGAATATTTTTTCATTTTGAGGGGATGTACATTTATAAAATCATGAATAAACACAAAACTCACGGAAATTATCCAAATTTTACGTTATTTTGCAAGGCAATTTAAGCAATTACTTCGTAATCATTTATTCACAATAACAATAAAAAGATGAGTGCAATACAGTACGTACACGCCAGACAAATTTTAGATTCACGCGGAAACCCAACGATCGAAGTTGACATCAAGACTGAAGATGGAGCTTTCGGTCGAGCAGCAGTTCCATCAGGAGCTTCTACAGGTATCCATGAGGCCGTTGAGCTTCGTGATGAAGACAAATCAGTTTACGTAGGTAAAGGGGTTTTGAAGGCTGTTGAGAACGTAAACAGAGCTATTGCTGAAGAATTATGGGGCTTAGAGGTTTCTGAGCAAACCATGATCGACCGTTTAATGATTGAATTAGATGGCACACCAAACAAAGGAAAATTAGGAGCAAATGCAATCCTAGGTGTTTCTATGGCCGTAGCGAAAGCAGCAGCACAAGAGGCTAATTTACCTTTATATCGTTACATCGGTGGCGTAAATGCAAATACATTACCCGTTCCAATGATGAACATCTTGAATGGTGGTTCTCACGCGGACAACTCGATTGACTTCCAAGAATTCATGGTTATGCCAGCGAAGGCTGAGTCTTTCTCACACGCATTACGTATGGGAACTGAGGTTTTCCACGCATTGAAAGGTGTGTTGAAGTCAAAAGGATATTCAACTAACGTAGGAGATGAGGGTGGTTTTGCACCAAACATCAAATCAAACGAAGAGGCAATCGAAATCGTGTTGCAATCAATCGAGAAGGCTGGATACAAGCCCGGTGAAGAAATTTTCATCGCGATGGATGCTGCTGCGTCTGAATTCTACGATGCGAAGACAGGTCTTTATACCTTCAAAAAATCAGATGGCAAGCAATTGAACAACATGGAAATGGCTGCATACTGGAAGACTTGGGCGGATAAATATCCAATCATTTCGATTGAAGATGGTATGGCTGAAGATGATTGGGCTGGCTGGGCTGAGCAAACTAAATTGATCGGTTCTAAATGCCAATTAGTTGGTGACGATTTATTCGTTACAAACGTGAAGCGTTTACAAGAGGGTATCGAAAAAGGTGTTGCTAATGCAGTTTTGGTTAAAGTAAACCAAATTGGTTCATTGACAGAAACAATTGATACGGTAAACCTTGCGAAACGCAATTCATATAAAAACATCATGTCACACCGTTCAGGAGAGACAGAAGATGCGACGATTGCTGACTTAGCGGTTGCGTTGAACACAGGACAAATTAAAACAGGTTCTGCGTCTCGTTCTGACCGTATGGCCAAATACAATCAATTACTTCGTATTGAAGAAGAATTGGGAGCAAACGCGTATTTCCCAGGTTTAAACTTCTAAGAACTCGTGAATCGCATCAAGCAGCAATTTCTTGGGCCGAACAAGTTTTATTGGATTTCAGCGAGCATCCTCTTTGTGTGGATGTTCGTGCTGGATTCCAATGATATAACCGTTCAGTTTCGCCTTTGGAATGAATTAAGACAGCTTGAAAACGAGAAAGCCTATTACCAACAAAAAACCAAGGAACTGGAAAAAGAGCGCCACATGGTGATTGGAAATCCATCCTTGTTGGAAAAATATGCGAGGGAAAAATATCTGATGAAGAAACCGAAAGAGGATATTTTTGTGATTGTAGACGAAAACAATCAACCCATCGAGCACTAGCAAAAAGGCCCTTCAAACGAAGGGCCTTTTTTTTATATCTTTATATCTTTACTCGAGATTGCTGCCTTCTCAGCAGGATTGCCTTTCCAAATACTCCATGGCTCCGTTTTTTGGCGGGTTAAATTAGCCCCCATGGCAATTAAGGTTCCCTCTCCCAAAATAGTCTGATCTCGAATCGTGGCATTAACGCCAATGAAACAATAATCTCCAACTTGGCACCCACCTGATAATACGACATGGGAAGTGAAAAATACGTGATCACCAATCGTTCCATGATGACCAATATGATTCCCAGACCACAACACGACATCATTTCCGATGGTCACATAAGGTTGAATCGTATTATCCTCCAAAATGAAACAATTTTCGCCAATCTTGTCGGTCAATACCGTGGCATGTGAACTAATATAGGAAATATAGGAATAGCCTTTTTCCAAACCTTGTTCATATACGCGTGCACGGACACGGTTCATGTTCTTCTCCGTTAAGGGTGCAAAAAATTTATATTCCGCAGGCGGATATATTTCCTCGACCGTCTCAAAAGGTACCAAAGGTAAGCCATGAAAGATTGGTTCTTGTATGTAATCTTGTTCAACCGTAAATGCAACGACTTCGTGATCAGAATCGTTTTGCAAATAATAAAGTGCAAGTTCCGCAGTACGCGTATTACCAAAAATAATGACTTTAGCCATAGATAAATTTAAAGCAATAAAGGTAATTAGAGTATCCCTAATTCCTGTATAATTGATGAAGGATATTTATTAACCGGTCAAATTAGGGGCGCTTGGCCCCTAATTTCAATTTAAAATAATGCTACTCCTGTCATTTCTTTTGGCTGTGCTATTCCCATCAATTTCAAAATCGTAGGTGATACGTCCCCTAATTTTCCGTTTTGAAGCGTTGGATGAAAATCGTTGTCCACCAAAATGCAAGGTACCAAGTTGGTCGAATGCGCCGTATTCGGAGAACCATCTTCGTTCATCATCACATCGGCATTGCCGTGGTCGGCAATGATAATAAAGGAATATCCATGTGCTAAACCAACCTTAACAACTGCCTCCGCACAAGCATCCACGGTTTCAACCGCCTTCACAACTGCCTCAAAAACACCTGTGTGGCCCACCATATCTGGATTCGCAAAATTCAAACAAACGAAATCTACTTCCTCTTTTTCCAATTCTGGAATCAAGGCATCGCGTAAGTCGGCCGCCGACATCTCCGGTTGCAAATCATAGGTAGCAACTTTGGGCGAATTACGCAATATGTTCTCTTGTCCTTTAAATAATTGCTCGCGACCACCCGAAAAGAAGAAAGTCACGTGAGGATATTTCTCTGTTTCAGCGATACGAATTTGTTTTTTACCAGCACCTTCGAGCACCTCACCCATCGTCATCGGCAAATTCGAATCATTAAATATCACTTTAACATGTTGGAATTCTTTATCGTATTCCGTCATTGTCAGGTAATACAAATCCAATTTGTGCATGTTTTCCTCATGAAAATCGCGCTGCGTCAGGGCTTGTGTAATCTCCCGACCACGATCCGTACGGAAGTTGAAGCAAATCACCACATCACCCGGAGCAATCTTTGCCAAAGGCTTCCCTGCAGCGTCCGTAGCAATGATAGGCTTAATAAATTCGTCTGTTACACCCGCATCATAGCTCGCTTGAATAGACGCCAATACATCTTGCGTAGGAGTCCCCTCCGCATCGACCATTGCGTGGTAGGCTAAAGCCACACGTTCCCAGCGGTTATCGCGATCCATGGCAAAATAACGACCTGTCACCGAGGCAACAGCCGTTCCTGTTTTCTTGGTATGATTAACCAAATCCGTCATGAATTTCATGCCCGACTTCGGATCTGTATCGCGACCATCTGTAAATGCGTGAACAAAAACATTGGACAAGCCTGCCTCAGAAGCAGAGGTCAATAAGGATTTCAAGTGCTCGATGTGCGCGTGAACGCCTCCATCAGAAACCAAACCCATGAAGTGAACAGATTTGCCTTCTTTTTTCGCATAATCAAACGCTTTCGCTAATTCAGGCTCTTGACCTAAGGTATTTTCACGAACGGCTTTATTAATACGAACCAAATTTTGATATACCACCCGGCCTGCACCCAAGTTCATGTGACCTACCTCCGAGTTACCCATTTGGCCTTCAGGAAGACCTACGGCTTCACCGGAAGCCTCTAACTTTGAATGCGCATATTTCGAATATAACGAATCAACAAAAGGAGTTTTTGCAGCATCAATCGCTGAAACTTTTGGGTTGGTGGCAATTCCCCAACCGTCTAAAATCATGAGTACGACTTTCTTATTCACGGTAGTATATTTAATTATCCAACAAAAATAGCCAAAAAGCTATAAACGCGCACGCATTTGTTTGGCGAATACCAAAATATCCTTCCCCTCGACCGTCTTAATTGGAGAACCAAAGACTGAAGCTTCCAACATGGCATGCCCTAGTTCCTGTAAAGTACAGGCCGAATTCGGGAGGATTTTTTTTAATATCGGAAACAACCAGTTGAAGTATTTATAAACAGGTAATGCATTTTTCAAGCCGGGAGTGGGTTGAATCATGGCCGGTCGGAACGAATAATAATCCCCAAAGCCAAGCTTGCCTAAATCATTTTCCGTTTTGCCTTTCACACGCGCCCAGGCTAAACGCCCCTGCTCTGTTGTATCAGTTCCTGCCCCAGAAATATAACTGAAGGACATGCTTGGATTTTCTTCTCGCAATATCTTAGCAAATCCTAATGTCAAGTCATAGGTTTTTTGCTTGTATTCATCAGCCTTCATCCCCACGGAAGAAACGCCCAAACAATATAAACACGCATCATATCCTTTGATAGCATTCCGTATTTCTTCGGGCTTCAAAAAATCTGCTAGTAGATATTCCATCACTTTTGGATGCTTCACTCCGCAGGGCTTGCGATTGATAACTAAAATTTGACTGACAAAAGGAGAATTGATGGCTTCGTGTAATACACCTTCTCCGACCATTCCCGTAGCACCGGTGATGATTAATTGCTTTTGTAAAATTTCCATTGTAGACTTGAATAATATTTTAAAACCTATTTATGACTTCGAGAAGAAATTTCCTCCAACAAGCCGGTTTGGCAACTGCTGCGGGCAGCCTTTTACCAAATGCAAAAACTTCTATGACCTTCATTCATCATGTGTTGTTTTGGGCAAAAAACCCGAACAATGATGCAGAAAAAGCCCAATTATTGGCAGCATTGAAACAATTAGGCACATTGCCTATGATACAAACGGCTCATGTTGGCCGACCGATCGTTACCGAGTTTGACAAGGGAGCGACTGATGGAAGTTATACCTTTTCAGTGGTATTAGTATTCGATAATGCCATAAAAGAATCCGAATACCTTTACCACCCCTTGCATAAAAAGTTTATTGACGACAACAAACACCTTTGGGGAAAAGTTCAGGTGATCGATTCTGAATTGATATAAATTAGTCGAAAATCGAATTGACTGTATGTTTTTTAGCTCCTAGATTTAGGGGATGAAATCGCACAACCGAAAATTATATCAATTAGTTCGAGCCAAATTACATTTGGGCGAACAAGATGGTATGAAATTTATTCATTGCATTCAAGAAGAAGTACAAGATTCCACGAATGAATTTGTGAGCAAAGATTTTGTTCAACAGACCGTAGCCGAGGCAAAAAGTGAACTCATTAAATGGATGTTTATTTTTTGGGTGGGGCAAGGGGCTGTGACGTATATGATTGTTTCCCTGATGAAAAACTGATAATTATTAAGCTATTCTTCTATCGAATTGACTTGTCAGTAATGCAATTGTAGATTTATCACATGGAAGCGAAATCAATTCAACTGTATCAATTAGCGCATAAAAAACTCCACTTAGTGGAAAAAGATGCCATGGAATTTGTCGATTTAATTCAAGGGAGTATCGAGGAACGAACGGATGAGTTGGTGACAAAGGAGTATTTAGATGTCCGGCTAATTGAATTAGAAATCAAAATAGTTAAAATAGAAAAATCCATCATCCTGTGGATGTTTACGTTTTGGATAAGTCAGCTTGCCGCAATGTTCGGTTTTTTATACCTTTTTCTAAAACACTAAGCTTTTCGTTTCGCTAGAATAAACATACCCACGACCGAAATCACTAACATCCCCAAACTCGCAATATCTTGCCAGCGAAGCATTTCAGGGTGATTTAGCAAGTTGGCCCACGACGCAGCCTGTGTCCCTGTCCAAAGTGCAATCAAGGTTCGCGGAAGCATTCCGAGAGTACCCCCCACAAAAAATTGCCGTAGTGGTACTCCTAAGAATGCCATCAAGGCATTTGTAATGGCAAAGGGAAAGATGGGGGAAAGTCGGGCTAAAAAGACCCAGGCAACTGATTGTGCTTGCACATTTGATAAAAAGTCGGCGGCCTTAAATTTAGTTCGGATTAATTCAACGAGCGCATCACCCTTCATTTTTTTGGCGAGGCCATAACCGAGCAATGACGCGATGGCATAGGCAATGAATAGAGGCATCAGCCCCGACCAGCCCCAAACATAGCCCGTAAACATCGCAAAAAAGGTCGTAGGACAGAAGGCTAGGCCCATGATCAGGATAGCAAGAAGCCAAAAAAGGATCGTTTCAATGCCCGTAAAGCTGGTAAAAAAACTTGGATTTGCTAAGGCAAAATAGCCCAACAATAAACTTGAAAGCAAGGGAAGTGCCCCCATCCAAATCAGGTACAAGGTTTCCAGAAAAATGCGACGCTTTTGAGACATAAGGCTAACAAATATACGCTTCTTTTCATAATCCAAGCCCTTTTACCTACCTTTGCAGGGCATTTTGCCCCATTAAAATTCGTCCATGGAAATCGCAATCATCAAATACAATGCCGGAAATGTGCAATCGGTCATGTACGCCTTGGACAGAATCGGCATGAAATACCGGTGGACAGATGACGAAAATGTGATTCAATCTGCCGACAAAGTTATCTTTCCAGGAGTGGGAGAAGCGAGTACGGCTATGGCCTATTTGCGTGAAAAAGGGCTAGACCAACTAATTCCTACTCTCAAACAACCAGTCTTAGCGACGTGCATCGGCATGCAGTTATTATGTCGGGAATCCGAAGAAAATAATACTACCTGCATGGGCGTTTTTGATATCCCTGTGAAACGATTCGTTAGTTCTGATTTAAAAATACCCCATGTGGGCTGGAATTCCATCCAAGTTCAGGGAGAAAATGCCCTGATGGAAGGACTCAAAAAAGAGGAATTTGTGTATTTCGTGCACTCATTCTATGCGCCTTTAAACCCATACACAACGGCAATTTGTGACTATGTTCAACCTTTTTCGGCCATGTTACAGAAAGACAATTTCTATGCGGCACAATTCCATGCAGAGATATCGGGCATGGCTGGGCAAAAAATTATTCAAAACTTCTTAGCGCTTTAATCTATGTTCCAACTCATCCCGGCCATTGATATTATCGGAGGACAATGCGTTCGATTGACGCAAGGAGATTACCAACAAAAGAAAGTCTACAGTTCGGACCCCTTGGAAATTGCGAAAGCATTTGAGGGGGCAGGAATTGAACGTTTGCATCTCGTCGATTTAGATGGAGCAAAAGCCAAAGAAATCGTGAATGCGGCCGTCTTAGAACGTATTGCATCGAATACTTCTTTGCACATCGATTTTGGTGGCGGCGTACAATCGGATGCGATGATCGACCGGGCATTTTCTGCAGGTGCTGCACAAATTACCGCGGGCAGTATTGCCGTGCGCAATCCCGAATTAGTACACGGATGGTTCAAAAAATACGGAACAGACAAAATCATTTTAGGCGCTGATGCACACCAAGAGCAAATTGCGGTGTCTGGTTGGCAAGAAAACTCGAACATTTCCATCTTTGATTTTCTTACAGACTATCAAGCTGCTGGCGCCAAATATGTCATCTCTACTGACGTCGCAAAAGATGGATTATTGCAAGGCCCAAGCTTTGATTTATACAAAAAAATCCAGGCAAATAACCCGGGTTTAAACATCATCGCGAGTGGCGGTGTTGCCACGATGCAAGATTTAGAACAATTACGTGCCATGAATTTATTTGGTGTGATTGTGGGAAAAGCCTTCTATGAAGGTCGCATCACATTAGAAGATTTAGCTCAATTTGCCAAAGAATCCCTATGCTAACGAAACGAATTATTCCCTGTTTGGATATTAAGGAGGGTCGGACTGTAAAGGGGACCAACTTTGTGGATTTGCGTGATGCGGGTGACCCTGTTGAACTAGGTGCCTTGTATGCGGAACAAGGAGCAGATGAATTGGTCTTTTTAGATATTACGGCCACGGTGGATAACCGAAAGACTTTGGTGAATTTGGTTCGAGAAGTGGCACGTCATGTGAACATTCCGTTTACTGTAGGAGGAGGAATCAGTTCCATCGACGATGTCTCTGCCTTATTAAATGCGGGAGCTGATAAGGTTTCAATTAACTCATCGGCGGTTCGTCGGCCGGAACTCATCGATGAGCTGGCCTTACAATTTGGCTCTCAATGCATCATTGTAGCCATCGATACGCGTTATGTAGAAGTTACCGATTGGGTTCACACGCATGGCGGTCGGAAAATCACCGAAATTCAGACCCTTCCTTGGGCCAAAGAAGTTGAGTCGCGAGGCGCAGGAGAAATCCTATTGACCTCCATGGATGCTGATGGCACTAAGGCTGGCTTTGCCAACGATTTAACGAGTCGGGTATCGGCACAATCTTCGATTCCCATTATTGCATCAGGTGGTGCTGGGACTATGGAACATTTTTACCAGGTCTTTACCGCTGGGAAAGCGGATGCCGGTTTGGCAGCGAGCATCTTCCACTTTAAAGAAATTGAGATTATCGAATTGAAAAAATACTTAGCGAGCAAAGGAATTCCGATGCGGATATACTAATTTAACCCTATGAGTTTACAACCCGATTTTTCCAAAGGATTAATTCCTGCCGTTATTCAAGATGCACAAACCCTCAAGGTGTTGATGCTTGGATACATGAACGAAGAAGCCTATACGAAAACACTTGCAGAAAAGCGGGTGACTTTTTTTTCTCGTTCGAAGAATCGTCTTTGGACGAAAGGCGAAACATCTGAGAATTATTTAGATGTTATTAGCGTTGCTGTGGATTGTGACCAGGATACGATCTTGATTCATGTGAATCCCGCGGGACCTACTTGTCATACAGGTACCGATACTTGTTTCAATGAGTCAAATGCGGACAATGCAGCTTGGTTAGATCATTTGAAACACATCATCCGTTCTCGGAAAAATGCTTCTGCAGATACTTCATACACAGCATCTCTTTTTCAAAAAGGCACCCATAAGGTCGCTCAAAAAGTTGGGGAGGAGGCCGTTGAATTGGTCATTGAAGCCTTAATGAACAATGACGAATTGTTTAAAGGAGAGGCGGCAGATTTGATTTTTCACCTATTGGTCTTGTTAGAAGATCGTGGTATCGGCCTAGAAGAAATCGTCAAAACATTACAAGCTAGACATCAGAAATAACATGATTGGATTTATCATTCGTTACATCATCATTGCCTGCGTTGTATTAATTATTCCTCGCTACTTAAAAGGGATTACGGTTGATGGATTTACCACGGCCCTCATCGTGGCATTAGCCATGGGATTCTTAAATTCCTTTGTCAAGCCCATCTTAAAAATTATCAGTTTCCCGATTACTTTCATGACCTTGGGATTGTTTTCTTTGGTCATTACGGTGGCGATGGTGTACATCGTGGAAGCGTATGTTCCAGGATTTCAGGTCAATGGTTTTATCGCTCCTTTGATTTTTAGTTTCGTGGTGGGAATCACGAACTCTTTTGTGGGGCTTTTTACAAAATAATCCCCCTTACCTTTGGCAAACCTTGGAGGATTGCCAAAGGTAGTGTTGAGAATCGACATTTCGATGACGGATTCATCGATTATCAATTAACAATAACCAGGCCTTCGCATCCTCCTCATTCGTGAAGGATTTCATCGGAATAGGTGGTTTTTGAAATGCAAAAAGCAATTTCATGATGAAGGCCGACAAGCCGGGTTTGGAGACCGTGGCCATGGCTGAATAGATCTCTGGAATTTTTAATTTAGAATACTGCCGTGTAGCCTTGTCGGGCATGGGTGAATTTGTCAAAAAAATCAATAGCGGAACGGGTTTATCTCCGGTGATTTGTTTGACTAGTGCTGCATTTGCTTCCATTAACGGAATTGTGCGCAAAATCGATTTGGAATACGAATACAAAATACCCGATTCATCTAATCGGTAGTCGGCAATATCTCCTCGAATTAAATCCATCAGGCAATCGACTCTGCGTATTTTTTAAAATTATCCAATATCATTTGCCAGCCCGCAAGTTGCAAGTCCTCGGAATGAACATTTTCAGGGTCAAAGCGTTCGATTATTTCAATACCTGATGGCAGTTCCTCAAAAGAAACTACTGCCTTTCGGTCATCATCCATCGTGTATGAAATCGTTTGGTTGGGAATGACTTGGGTATAAGTCCCGCTAAAATCAAACGAAAATGAATTATCAACAGGGGCCATGGTAAAGACAAAGCGCCCCCCTATGATGCAATCGTTTATCGCCTTTGGACAATGCCAATCATCAGCTGCGTGATTCCAATTTTGAATGTGTTCAGGATTTGTCCAACATTCCCAAACGTGGGCTAAAGGGCCCTTTACAATTGTTTTTACTTCTAACATATACATTTAATTAACTAACCCAAAACTCGGCTTTACTCCGGTTTTAACCCAATGACGCAATGCATCAAATGCTTCACCCGTTTGTTGCTCAGTGAATTGGCAATGCGCCTGCCCATTGGTATATTTCACGGTAAAATATTGACTGCGACCCTGTGCATGAATCATATTTTCAAAATTGGTCACTCCATAGCTAACGGGTATTAATTGATCGTAAATCGTATGCATGAGCACAACGGGCTTATCAATCTTTCCCGTCCGATCGTAGCGGGCAAAGAGTCGTTGCGGGTCTTGCGTTGCCGTGAGGCGTTCTGCTTTTTTGTTAACAACGAGATTATCTGGAAACCCGGTGTAAACCGTTTGGGAATTATCAAATGGGTTTCCATTGAATTTAATTGCCAAATCGCGTAATACGTTTTGATTGAAAAATAATGCAGCAGGCAAGTCGGCAATTTTAAGGTCAAATCGTTTGGCAAACGCAATAGCTAGAACAGAATCTTTGGCTAAAATCGCTTGTTTAATCGCTCCCATCCGTGGTCCTGCCTGGGCAAAGGAGACAAACTGAATCGAACTCGAAGGATCAAAAATCTCCTTTAAAGTAGGCACGATCCCAGGAAATAAGCCATTAAATGTTGCATACATATCAAACTCCTTACGGCATTGTAAATAGGGTCGCGAAGATAAAGGGCACAAAGGCAGCCCCCCATGATAATTTTGGCCAAAGTTCTCTAATGTCGCCAAGGTAATTCCACCACCCATGGAATGCCCTACCATGAAGGTTGAATCGGGTTGTCCCATTTTTTTAATAAATGCCTGACGCAATTCTTCCGTGGCATCGACGCCTTCCGGAAGGGCAAAACCCTGAATCGGATAATCGGACGCAGCAATCGCAAATCCCCGATCAAGAAATGGTTTTAACCTTTGGGCCAATTGTGCATTCGCACTATTCGGCGGCGTTCCCATGAATTGATACCCATGGGCATACATGACAAGCTTTTTATTCCAATTGGCCGGAATATGCACCTGGTATTCCCCGCCTTTTAGCGTTCCTAGATCAACGGCCTTTTGAGCTTGAAGGGAAAAGGTAAGGCAGATTAAAATAGCAATTTGTTTCATTAGCGTAATTTATAAATTCGAATTTTCACAGCATCTGGCATGCGCTCACCCGTGCATACAAAAATAGTATCATTGATCCAGGCATATTTACTGCTTAGCGGAGCTTCTAATTTTGGGACGGCACGAAAATAGTATTGACTGGCATCCACTTTTTCGCCTCTTGCGATACGGGCAGCTACCTCAGGTGATGCGACACGAACACCCGTATTTTTGACATAAATGATGGAGCCATCATCTGCTTTGAATTGATAATGCGCTTCCAATTCGGTGACGCCGTCCTTTCGGACCACTTGCCAGTCGGCACCCCCATTGATTATCTCACCCTTCATTCCGGGCCCTTCTACGGTCCCACCGATAATCGGGATAATCCGACGAGTCCCATGTGCGGTTTCGCCAACGGTTAATGCAGGGTTCAATTTGACTTGTAATTCACAAAAAAATTCAAGTTTAGGGGTGTCTTGCGCGAAGATGGTGCTGTAGCTGAAAAACAGCAAAGTGATAATTTTTTTCATGTGATTAGTGCATACTTCTTGCCTAAGCTTTGGCAATCCTTTGAGGTTTGCCAAAGCTAAAAGGAAATTAGGAATTTTCATTTATTCGCCTTCATTTTATTAGTAAATAGGTAGTTTCGAAATAAGTTTCATTTTCGTTTAGGGATATTTTGCTTAAGTCAGACTATAACTATATCCGCACTTCTTTAAAGTCGTATGAATTTAATATTTAAAAGTGACCAAGAACTTGTTTCTCTCTTGCAAAACGGACAAAAATCCGCTTTTGAGGAGATCTATAGAAGGTATTGGAAAAAACTTTATCGAATTGCGCTACACCAAACAAGCCATCGAGAAGAGGCAGAAGAGTTGGTCCAAGAGTTATTTATGAGCATATGGCAAAGGCGAGAGACAGCACAGATTAAACACCTGGAATTGTATTTAACCTTATCCATCAAAAATAAAATATACGATTTTATCAAGGCCCAAATTAACTACCGAAAATACCAGGATTACATCATCCTCAAAGAGGTGGATTTACATTATACAACGGACCAAATCATCAGTTATGCTGAATTGGCCGAAGCTGTTGAAAAGGTCCTCAGTCTTCTTCCAGAAAAAAGCGCAAAAGCGTTTCGAATGAGCCGATTTGAGGATATGCCGGTTAAGAAAATTGCTGATGAAATGGATTTAAGTGAAAAAGCCGTTGAATACCACATCACAAAATCACTTCGGTTTATTAAAGAGAATTTAAAAGAATATTATTCCGTCAATTAATCAGAATGAAGAGCAAAGAGTTCAATATATTGTCAAAACGTTATTTAGCTGGGGAATGCACTCCGGCAGAAGAAGCGTTACTATTGCAGTGGCTAGACGAGCAAAACGAAATTGAACCTACGGAAATTTCAGATGAGATAGGGACAAAAATGTGGGGTAAAATAGAAGAAAAGATTCCACATACGCGTCACAAATCATGGGCTTATTGGTTCAGCAGTGCGGCAGCCATACTTTTAATCGCCGCGGTTTGGTATGTTAAACCAGAAGAAAGCATCAATACAAACTGGGAAATTGTCAATCAAACAGGAATACAGGTCAAAAATACAAGCCGATTAGATCAAGAAATTCTATTGGCTGATGGAACCATTGTTCAGTTGAAGGAAGGGTCTACTTTAGTCTATAGCAAAAACTTTAACCAAGAAAAACGGGAAGTTGTCTTATTTGGGGAGGCCTTTTTCAAGGTAAAACGCAATGAGACAAAACCATTTCTCGTTCACACAGGGGATTTAGTTACGGAGGTATTAGGAACTAGTTTTCGAATAAAATCTGCGAAACAGGCATCCAATATTGAGGTCTCTGTCGCCAGTGGAAAAGTATCTGTTTATAGCAAAGATGTTAATCAAAATAATGAACGCAATGGAGTAATTATTACCCGAAATCAAAAAGTGCTTTATGATTTGGCCACCAAGAAAATCACAACTAGCTTGGTCGAATTTCCTAAACCCGTTCAAGAACCTAACAAGCCCAATGCCCCTTTTGTCTTTAAAGATACTCCCATGCAGGAAGTATTGGCCCTTTTTCGGCAGCAATATGGCATTGAATTTCTCTTACCTAATCCAGCCGCTCAGACCTGTCTGATCACGGCTGACCTCAATGGCCTCCCTTTTACCAATCAACTCGATCTCGTTTGCCGTTCGATCGATGCCACCTACGAAAAAAGGGGGACGGTCATTTTTATTCAAGGCGGAGGCTGCAATTAACCCTTTAAACAAAACCATCCAATGAAAACAAAACTACCCTTATTCAAACACATTCATTTCATGATGAAACTGTCCATTTTCCCCTTTTTAGTTCTTTTAATGTGCACGAGTGTGAGCATTGCCCATGACACACAGGCACAAGAAATTCTAAATCGGTCTATTTCCATTCATGTCCAAAACAGTAAACTTTCTGCCGTTCTCAACCAAATAGAGGAGCAGGCGGATGTCAAATTTGTTTATAGCACCAAAATTAATGCGAGTCAAAAAGTCTCTGTCAATTCACAAAAGAATAAACTTAGTGAGATTTTAGACGAAATCTTAAGCCGTAATTCCATTCAATATGAGGTAGTAGAAAACCACATTCTATTGAAAAAACAAGTGATCGAATCAAAGCCTGCAGCCTCAAACGCGCTTCCTGCTGAAATTCGGATTCAAAAGGCAGACAAGCCCGTTAAAGGAAAGGTAAAAGATGAGAATGGACAAGCTTTGCTTGGGGTTAACGTATGGATTAAAGGAACGAACAAAGGCACCACTACGGCAAATGATGGTAGCTTTTCTTTAACCCTTGACAATGAAAAATCTGTATTGGTTTTTTCATTTGTTGGTTATAAATCATTTGAAATAGAAGCTAGCAAGGACCTCAACATCCAATTGGCGCCGGACAACTTGCAATTAGAACAAGTGGTCGTTACTTCAAGTGGAGCACAACACAAAAAATTTGAATCGAGTGTCGCGATTTCAACAATAAATGCCAAGCAAATCGCACAAAGACCTCCTTTGAACAGCATGGATTTGTTAAAAGTAATTCCAGGCTTATCAGCAGAAAGTAGTGGAGGAGATGGTCCTGGTTCCGTTCGTGTTCGAGGGCTACCTGGAGGTGGACTAACATTGATGGGTATCATGGAAGACGGATTGCCTGTATTACCTACGGGATTCTCGACTTCGCCATCGGCCGACCAGTATTACAAAGTAGATTTAAGCATTAAAACGGTTGAAGCGATTCGTGGTGGACATGCAGCAATCATTTTAGCGAATACACCAGGTGCCATGTTGAACATTATTTCAAACACGGGAGGCGAAAAATTTGGTGGAAAAATTAAATACACAAGAGGTCTCTCACAAAATGCCGATCGCTATGATTTTAATATTGGTGGCAAAATTGCGGACAAATGGTATTACAACGTTGCTGGATTTTTACGCTTAGATGATGGAATTCGTCCCCCATCTTTCCGGGCAAATGAAGGTGGTCAAGTGAAGGCGAATGTTTCTTATAACTATAAAGAAAATTCTTATTTCCGTTTTTATGGTAAATATTTAAATGACAAAACCACATGGCTTGTACCAGCATATTATGGATGGGATGGCTCGGGATTAGGAACTGCTGCCAAAGGATTTGATTTATTTACGGAAATTTTAACTCCAAGAGACACAAAATTCACCTTGAATGCCCCGAACAGCAAGTCCTATAACATTGATTTAGCCGATGGTGTTAAGATGAACAGTCAATATTTAGGCGCTGATTGGAAGCATGAAACAAATAATCATTGGACTATTCGCAACAATGTTCGCTACCAAGTCACTGATAGTAAGTTTAATGGGGCTCTAATTACAGCTCCTACGGCTTATTCTTCAAGTAAAAAGTATTATTATTTAGATGGCCAAGAAATTGTGAGTCCGACAGGATATTATACAGGACAATCGGTCATAACGACTATCAACACAGATCGTCAGTTTATTGACAAATTGGACATTAGCAAAAAAATAAACAATCACTTTGTTAGTTTCGGAGCTGGAATTCATACCTATGACGTCGATGCCATCTCTTTAGGTGCCGCATTCAATTCAGAAATCAAGAATCAACCCCGTGTCATTTTAGTTGGCTCCCCTACATTAGCCGCTGCAACAGGTACGAGTATTTCTGGTTACACGGATGGAAGCACAGTTACAAATTCCGTTTGGGCGTCTGATGAAGTAATTTTAGGCAAATGGATTTTAGATGCTAGTGTTCGTTTTGACCAATTTATCAATGCGGGAAAGCGATTAATCAATGCGACTCCTTGGACCAATACGAAGGACTATGAAGAAACTCAGAACCTAAATACTATTTCATTAGGTTTCAACCATTCGATAAATGAAAAAAATGCTATTTATGGTCGTTATACCAAAACATATAGTGCAATGACCATTGGGCAATATGCTGCATTTACTTTTAACCCTGCTACAGTTAAAGATAAAACGATCAATATGGCGGAAATTGGCTATAAAATAAATATGCCTAAATTCTCCTTATTTAGTTCATTAGTATATGCTGATTTGAATAACATCGCATCTTCGATGTTGATCCCTAATACAGTAGGTAGTTTCATTTCTGTGCCAACCTTTGCTTCGAGTCGTAATTATTCAGCCGAAATTGAGGCCACATATTCTCCCTCAAGCAATTTGAATTTCAAGTTGACAGCAACTTTACAAAATAGTAAATATACCTCCTATTCAGTCGTAGCTCCATCAACGGCACGGGCAGATTTGGCAAACAAGCCTTTTGTTTGGGATGGTAATTATGCGGAAAGAATCCCAAGTTATATGATTGACTTTGCAGCTAACTACAAATTCGGAAAATTCGATGCATTCTCAAACATCCGTTTTATTGGAAAAACTTGGTCAGCCCCATCAAATGTGTATCAATTAGGTGCATATAATGAGTGGACCACTGGATTAGAATATGCTGTTTCCAAAGCCATTGGTATTCGGGTTTGGGGAAATAACTTACTCAATAGCCGTGGTATGACGGAAGGAAATGTTCGCGGGGATCAATTCTTATTAAACGGGGCATTTGCTGAAGGTTCATTACAAATTGGTAGAATTATTTTACCACGTAATTTCTGGGCATCCCTAACCTATTCTTTTTAATAATACGTATATTTTTAAAGGCCAAGAGGAAAATTTCACTCTTGGCCTTTTTTTGTTTACAAGGGCGCCATTTTATCAATTAATTGAGGAATAAGAATCCCTAAAATCCACTAACTTCGCGATACGCTGACGGGGTCTGTGACCACCGGCAGCTTCCGATCAGGTTTCACATGAAGAAAATACTAATTATCCGATATTGTCCCCAATGTAATTGGTTACTACGTGCGGCATATGTTGCTCAAGAATTACTAAGCACTTTTGAAAACGACCTCGGGGGCATTACCTTGCAGCCAAGTGAAACTGCGGGTGAATTTTCCATAAGCTGCGGTGCAAAAATTCTCTTTGACCGAAAAGCTCATGGGGGTTTTGAAGAAATTAAAGTACTTAAAAGGCTCGTTCGTGACGAGGTTTGCCCTGAAAAACCATTAGGCCATAGCGATAAATGATAGGACTCGTATTAGCAGGGGGTGCGAGTTCGCGCATGGGAACTGATAAAGGTTTAATTCAGGATATAACAGGTAATTTGTGGGCAAAAAAAGCCTTCCAGCTTCTCGAACAAGTAAATCTCACTAGCTACATCAGTATCAATCTCAAACAAAAAGATTCCTATTTAGCGTATTTTAACATGGCCGAATTGTTAGTTGACAATTCAAGCCTCTCTATTCAAGGGCCATTGAAGGGAATAATAAGCGCCCATCAACAACAGCCTGATGAAGACCTCTTTGTATTAGCCTCCGACATGCCCAATTTGACAAAGAAACAAATTTCTTGCCTGCTTGATTTTCAATCCGATAGGTCCGAATATGAAATCTGGATATATCAAAATCAAACTAGGCCAGAACCACTTTGCGCCATTTATTCTGCCCGTGTTTTAAAACAAATAGTGCTTAATCCCCCGACAAAATTCGGTTTATTGCCTATAATAAATCAATACAAAACAGCCTATTTAAAAATCTCGCCAGATGAAATTGCCTGCTTTGTGAATGTAAACTATCCCAACGATTGAAAATTCGTTTTTGGAGCCTCACACAATTCACAGCAATAATCTTCCGGTAATTCCGAAAAATGGACTCCAGGCTCAATGCCTTTAGTTGGATCGCCATAGGTTGGATCATATCGACTAAGGCAAGTAAGGCACTCAAAGCGAAGTTCCCTTAGCTGCTCCTCTGGGCGCAATTCTGGAGAAGCAGTCGACAAACGAACCTGGCCAGCTCGAAATTTATAGAAAGATAAAATTGCTCTTCTTAATTGTTCCCCCAATACAAACTTAGGGACACCCGAACAAAACAAGGACCCCGTACGTTGGTTGGGATTAAAATCGTGGGCGCACAAAATATCATAAACGCGTATTAAGCCTCCCAAAATGGGTCGAGCCCGAACAACAATACCCCCAAAAACTTCACTCTTAGGCCTTGTTTTAATGCCCACACTTAATCCAAATGAGCGCGTATCATCAATGCTTAGATGCCGAACTAAAAACTGTTTCAAATCCAACCCTTCTGGACTGTGATCTTCAAGTTGAAAATTTAATTCATTTGCAGCATGCCGCATGTTGATTTGATGCTTTTCTAACAATAGATTCCATGCTCCTTTATCCTTTTCCTCAATACCCTTTATCATGAGCGATTTCCAAGGAGTAGATCCTAATTGTCCTACCTTCGTGTCCAAACAAAGTAGGCAGACTTCCCGTAAAAAATCACAAGAAAATAGCTCTTTCCTGCGATAAATCCCAAGCCAATACCGGTTATTATATCGATTTAATCCTTCATAATAAGGGAGATTAAACGCCGGCAAATTTGCTGGTGTATCCGCCTTGCGGATAATGAATCCCGCTAAATTCATCCGAGATAGAAGCTCATCTCCTTGGGCATCTATTCGATCATAAAAGGATTCCTGATCAGACCAAATCAAGGCTTCTAATTGTTTCGAAAATCCTGCTAAGTCATGAGTATAGACTAGATCTGACCACTCATAAATGACATTGGTTTTAGGAAACCGAATAAACAAATGCCAAAAATGTGCTTCCGTTACAGAAGCTACCCAATTGATGTTTCCAGTTAAAAAAGGGGTAAAACTTTGGTTACTATCTGAAATGTTTATTTTCAGTTTTGGCTGATGATCCATTCCATCCAAAATATCCCGATAAACACCTTCACTTAACCAGGTCCCTTGAATAAAAACCTCTTCAGCTGGATAGGAGCTGACAATATTGGGATACATCTCCTTGTCTGCTTCATAGGCAATTCCTGCAGCTCCTAAACAACTAACTAAATCCATTAAAATGTCGGCATCCACAGGAATCAGTAATTGCTGCCTTAGCCCAAAACGAACATGTCGAAGTTTCAAGCTAGCCAACACGTTCAAAATCTTCAACAAGTCGCCTGGAGAAATAATTCCACCCAAAAAATTAATTTTTACGAAGCTCATACCAATTGGAATTCATGCATTGCGATGGGGAAATTTTTATTTTCATGACTTGGGTTTGTTAATTTCAACAAGCTATATCGCTGAAGATCTGTCAAGGAGTTCCAAGCTTTCAAGGAGATTTCCCACCCAAATTCTGCAGCTTTTATTCGAAAGCGAAGCGGAACTTCCGTGCCCAACATCCAATCACTCGTCAATTTTTCTGGGGGTACTACCATGGCTCGTTGGCCCGTATACTTTTCTATCCATTGAATTAATCGATTGGCATATTTCACTTGTTGCGTTTGGGTTTCACAAGGATCCAAAGCTAAAGACACCTTTTTCTCATTACTAAATTTTGCCCAGGCAGATAATGTTAATTTAATCCGAACGGCATCTAATTTAAATCGAACAGCCATGGGAATACAACGCATATTTGCTTCCATGAAATCCTCCTCGAATTTGAAGTATTCAATGCCCTCAAGGCCTAAAAAAATAGAAGGTCCTGTTTGTCTCATTTGATTATTTCTGTTTCAATGTTCGTAATAAAACCGCTTTTACTTCTGGGCGACAACTACCACATCCCATGCCCGCTCCAGTCAGTTGGCATAACTGCAAATGATCCTTACAGCCTGCTTTAATTTTATTAATTATATTTCCCTCCCCTACATTATTGCAAGAACAAATCACTTTCCCCAAAACAGGCTCTGGTGCTTCTCCTGATCGCAATAATAACAAGCGCTTTTCACTCAATTCAATTTTTTGTTCAATCAAAATCCTGAATTCCAAAAACTCCCGTTTATCTCCAATTAAAATAGCCCCAATAAGTCGGTCCTGGTAAATGATGCATTTTTTATAATAACGTTTCGCTTTGTCCAAGAAAATCACCTCTTCATAGGCGGGATCTTTGGGACATTCCACCACACCCATGGAACATAAATCAGCACCTTGAATCTTCAGAATATTCATTAATAATGAACCCGTATAAGGCATCGAAATGTCCCCCAATAAATAACGCGCTACGACTTCTGCTTGTTGCTCAGCCGCAGCAGTTATACCATATAAAGACCCGTCACACTCGGCAATTTCTCCGATTGCAAAAATATGGGGGTCACTCGTTTTCAAATAGGCATTCACACAAACACCTCGCTGCGTTTCAAGCCCAGCTTGTTTTGCGATTTCGATATTCGGTATCGTTCCAATAGCAATCACGATGGCTTGGCAAGACACGTGAAGTCCACTTTTCAGACGCGCACCTTCCACCGTATAATCGCCAATTAATCTTTCGATTTCATCATTGTAATGAATCGAGATCCCACGATCCATTAATTCTTCATGCAACAACTGGCTCCCTAATGGATCCAATTGCCGATCCATAAAACGTGAATTACGGTGTACCAAAATGACCGGAACCCGCATTTCCTCTAAAGAAGCCGCCAATTCAATGCCGAGCAAGCCTCCACCCACAATTAAAACAGGCCCTTTGTTGGGATCTAGGTGCTCACGAAAGCGATCAGCATCCATACGACTTCGCAACGTAAAAAGACCTTTTAATGGCGGCAAATCCCTCAACATAGCTGGCCTACTTCCTGTCGCTAATATCAATACATCATACCCGTGAATATCTCCCCGACTATCTGTGACCGTTTTCGCATCCCGATCGATCGATTCAATCCAAACCCCGCGGTGCAATTGTATCGCATGTTCGGTTTCTTCCGCGTCAGACATCTTCACCAAATTCATCCATGGCATGGCACCACTAATGTAGTCAGGCAATAAGACCCGATTATAAAAAGGTAATTCTTCTTTACTAAACACGACGATCTCATCGATGCTATTTGATTGACGGTAGGTTTTCACAAACCCACAAGCACCCGCACCCGCACCCACTACAATAATTTTCTGTTTTTGTTTTTGATAAGGTTTGACTGAAACAGCCGAAAACTTAAAATCAGGTTCCTTACTTTTGGGATCCACCAAACTAGACGTAACATTATTAACGCGATTTACATCTAAGCCCCCTATTTTCCCCCAATGCATTGGAATAAAAACAAGTCCCCGCTTCTGATCGTATGTTAGTTTCGCCTTCACGAGAACGGCTCCCTGCCGGCTTTTAACCTCTACTAACATCCCTTCTTCAATGCCTGCCTCTTTCGCATCCTCAGGATGAATTTCGACAAATGATTCCGCGATGTGCTGCTTCAGCTTATTGACTTTTCCTGTCTTAGACATCGTGTGCCACTGGTCACGAATACGACCTGTATTCAGGACAAAGGGGAAATCAGAATTGCATTTTTCCGACGTATTTTCATCTGAAACGGCATGTATCTGTGCCTTCCCACTGGGTGTAAAAAATTGATGGTCTGTAAATAACCTGGCTGTCCCTGCTCCTGTCATTCCCATAGGATAGGGCCACTGTACGGTTCTGTTTTCTTGTAAATTTGCATGAGATATACCACTCACATCGATGTGGGTCCCTGCGGTTAATTGAGCATGCTCCGCATAAATAGCGGCGGAATTCGCAAAATCAAAGCCCTCGTAGCCCATTTCTCGGGCAAAACGGCAAATAATCTCCGCATCAGGCAAAGCTTCTCCTGGCGCATCTACAACCTTAGGTAAATAGGAAATACGGCGCTCCGCATTCGTCATGGTCCCTTCTTTTTCTGCCCAAGCCGCGGCTGGTAAAATGACGTCAGCATAAGCAAGCGTTTCGACCTGATTGAAAATGTCTTGAACAACCACAAACTTTGCTTTCTTTAATCCGGCCTCAGCTTTGTGAACGTCTGGTAAACTAATCAATGGATTTGTACAAATGATCCAAACTGCTTTTAGTGTTCCTGCCTCAAGTGCGTCGAACATTTCGGTGGCACTCAAACCGGGTTTTGGTGCGATGCGCCCAGATGGAACCCCCCAGAATTCCTCCACTTCCGCCCGATGAATTGGATTCAACAAATCACGGTGCGCTGGAAGTAAATTGGATAAGCCCCCTACTTCCCGCCCCCCCATGGCATTCGGCTGACCAGTCAAAGAAAGCGGCCCAGCGCCTGCGCGGCCTATTTGACCCGTAATTAAATTCAAATTAATAAGTGATAGGTTTTTATTCACCCCCACAGCACTTTGATTCAAGCCCATCGTCCACATGCTTACATAGCCTTTGGCTCCAGCGATGTACGACGCTGTTGTTTGAATATCTGCTGGAGAAACACCACAAATTAAGGCCGCCTCCGCTAGACTTCGTAAAAAAACAGCGTTGCGATATGCCTCAAATCCCTCCGCGTGTAAGTGGATAAATTCTTGATCCACGGCATTCATTTCAATCAATAATCGCCCGATCGCATGATGCAAAACAATGTCAGTTCCGGGATTAAGCTGTAAATGAACATCCGCAATGGAACAAGTCTGCGTCCTGCGGGGATCACTCACAATGATTTTCAAATTCGGATTCCGTTCCTTGGCAGCTTCCACACGTCTCCATAAAATCGGATGACACCAGGCAGGATTTGCCCCAGCAACAAAAATAACATCCGCCAAGTCTAAATCTTCAAAAGTAACTGGGACAGAATCTTCGCCTAGACTTAATTTGTATCCCACGACAGCAGAACTCATGCACAAGCGTGAATTTGTATCGATGTTGTTACTTCCAATATATCCTTTGATCAATTTATTGATCACATAATACTCTTCTGTCAAACATTGTCCCGACGCATAAAAAGCCACAGAATCGGGGCCATATTTGGCAATCAAAGACTTAAATACTGCTGCTGTCCGCTCGAGAGCATCCTTCCAAGTCACCCGAACTTTTTCTTGATTTTTGCCATATCGCATCATGGGATAGAGAAGGCGATCAGCGGTATTATTCACCGTATGATGCAGATTTAACCCTTTGCTGCATAATTGCCCATCATTCACCGGGTGACCCGCTTCCCCTTCAACCGCCAGTCGGCCCAACGTATCTTTTTGGATAGACACACCACAACCAACTCCGCAGTAACAGCAGGTACTTTTGTACGCCGAATAACCGGCTTTCAAGTGCGTCTCCATCATTAAATTAAGCAACTGTTAATTCAGTCACAGGCTTTGATTCCGTAAAACGGGTAATGAAAACAATCACTGAAACGGCCATGGCAATCATACCGATGTAACCAAAGGCTTGCATATAGGTGATTGTTTCACTTTTAAACAAAAAGCCAAACAACATGCCTCCAACATTTCCTCCAGCACCTACAACTCCACTGACTAGTCCGACATGCTTCGTATTAACAAATGGAGTTATTGCATAGGTTGTTCCATTGGCCATTTTCAAAAACAAAGCAAATGTTATCATGGAAACGATGGCCATCGAAAGACTTCCTGCATGCGCAAAAAGTAAAAGGCCTAATCCTTCGAACAATAATACCGTTGCTAATAACAAGCCTTTACCTCGCATGCCAAAATTCTTTCCCACGCGATCTGCAAAAATGCCCCCTAATGCTCGCGCAAAGATGTTCATAAATCCGAAGGCTCCTGCCCAAAACCCCGCTTCCCCTTGGCTTAAATCATATTCTTGAACAAAATGCAGGGCTGCCACATTATCAAACGTAATTTCCATGCCAAAACAAACCGCATATGCCAAAGCTAATGCCCAAATTCGCCAATCATTCAAGACCGTATAATCTGTCTTCAATTTAGCTTGACCATCATATGCAATCTCATCGAAATTACCAGCTGGAGTGTCTTTGGTAAACCTAAAATATACATAGGCCATTAGCAACATCATCAGCCCAGGCAGAATCATCGCATACCGCCAGGCATCTGCTTTTACATAGCCAAAACCTACGATTGAGGTAAATACAACGGGCATCAACATATTCGTTACGCCTCCTCCTAAATTACCCCAACCGCCAGCAACGGCATTTGCTGTCCCTTTAATAACAGGAGAAAACATCATGGAGGTATGAAATTGCGTAATAACGAAAGAAGCACCGATAATACTAATCGCTAAACGAAACAAGAGAAAACTTTGATAACTTTCAGCTAACCCGACACACATAACTGGGATTGCTCCAAGCAAAAGTAGAGCCGTATAGGTTTTACGCGGCCCCCAGGTATCGCACAAACGACCGATTAACAATCGCGCAATAATAGTCCCTGAAACAGAAGCAATGATGATGTTTCCAATTTGTGATTTCGACAAATGCAAAGTTTCTTTGATCGTTGGCATCAAAGGAGCAAGCCCAAACCAGCCAAAAAAGCAGACAAAAAAGGTCATCCAAGTAATGTGAAACGTACGCATTTGAACGCCTCGGAAGGAAAAAATGTTTAATTTTTCGAGCGGTAGATTCTTATTCATAAATTGAAAATTAGGTGGATTACAAAAGAATATTGAGTTGTAAATAAGCCCAGGAGGCTTGTTTCTGGGCAGTTCCAGGAATTATCCCCTTTGCGACTTCCATTGATTCATTGGCATGTAGCCTGGCATAGCCAAATTCCAATACACTCGATTTATTCAACGAGTAAGTACTGATCCAATCTACTTCAATACCCAGATAAGAATCAATTTTTTGACCATCTAAGGCCTTTTGATCGGCTGCCAAAGCAAAGTAATGTAGGTCAACCCCAGAGTTAAATCGCTTATTTATAGACTGATATTTCGCTTTAACATAAACATTTGATAAGCCTCCAGCAGGAGAGCCCGTTCCAGCATAGAAATAATCCATCAACCCCCAAAACTTATGGGGGGTTCCATACAATGGATCAAATCGATGATTGGTTTTGGAACTTGAAAAAGCGTTGTTTCCTGAAACCAAATCCCAGCCAAAAGTATAAGCGATTTTTTGAGCTTGGTAGGAGATCGCGACTGAAGAAGTATAGGCATCCAGGCTCAAACCGTCCTTATCCTTACCCGTTTGGTAATAAATAGCAGCAGCGATATTTAGGGCTTTCGTTATAGGCGCTGACAGCGTCGTTCCTAACGTCCACCTGGCATTTGTTGCAGCAGTATGATACCGACGGCCAAACACATAACCCGTGTCGCTTCCCGCAATAGTTCGAGTGGAATCAATACTATATCCTCCAAACTGATCACTCAAAAGTAGAGCAGACCACCTAGCTTTTGCTTGGGTATTTGTGAGGTAAAGAAATTGCATTGATTTGTAGTTTTGACCCAACGCATTTGTAGACGGGGGATTGATCAATCCGGCAGTACCGTTTTTGGCAGATAAGCCCGAAGCATTAAGCAACGGTATAATCCCTGCAGGTGTTGGTACTAAATTCCCTTTGCTGTCTTTCACGTAGGGAAGTACATTTGCTGGTACATAAAAGGTACCATCATTTTGAAACGCTTCTGTATTTTGGTTGAAAGCAATACCTAAATCAGCTCTCCAGCCTTTGTTTAAAAGTTTCAAAAGAAGCGCATCATGCCTTCTCCCCTGTTGCAACCAATCTAAATTGCCTAGAATACGAGAATCGTCATAAATCAATTCTTGTCGGCCAATCTTCAGGCCCAAATAATCTACAAAACCAGGTAAACTGGTATCTTTTTTATTTGCCAGGCTAATTTCAGCCCATGCCTCATGCATCCCCAATCGAGAACCATCAGACGCTGAAATCGTAGAAGCATCCTGCCCCCAAACACGAATATCCTGGATAGATGCTTGGAACAACACTAGGCTACTTTTATAGGTACTCGTGATGCGAGAACGTTGTGAAATGAAGAACGCGGGGTCATATGTTTTCAGGCGTAATGTCCCTACGCCGTCGCGGTATTCTGAACGAGTTCGCAATTGGCCATTCCAGGTCCACTGTCCCAAAACAGGGCAGGTTAACAAGAGGAAGAAAGCGAGTAATTTATTGTTCATCTGATTCAATTAAAATATAAACGTGCCCATCTCTTACATCCACGGAATAGATCTTAAGCGCGCATTCGTCCCCACTTAGGCATTCCCCCGTTTTTAAGGAGAAGGTCTTTTTATGAAAAGGACAAGCAACTTTGGGTTCCTCTCCTGCCGAACCGATCATCCCGCGGCTCAAAACCATTTGCTGCTTGTGGGGGCACTCATTTTGGGTCGCATACCATTCGCCACGGCGAGCAAAATGAAATAGGGCCACTTGGTTAGATCCTACTTTCACACAAACACCCCCATTTTCAGGCACCTCTTGGGCAAGACAAGCCAGAACCCATTTTTGATTTATTGTTTCTATCATGGCTAATATTTCCAGGCTTTCGCCTTTTTTTGATCACGTAATACATCGAACTGAACAGATGGGTCCTTTTCTTCTGGTGCATTTACAAAATGGCTAAACCGTTTTCTGAACTCGGGATTTTCTACAGCTGCCTTCCATTCGCAGACATAGTTATCTACTAGCAATTGCATATCTGCTTCCAATGCTGCACATAAACCCAAGCTATCGTTTACCACTACATTGCGGAGGTAATCCATGCCCCCTTCTAACTTGTTTAACCAAGTTGCCGTACGTGTAAGTGGATCTGCCGTTTTGATATAAAACATTAAGAATCTATCAATGTATTGAATACAGGTTGCGCTATCGATGTCGCTAGCAAGTAAAAGTGCGTGTTGAGGTTTAGATCCCCCATTTCCACATACATATAGATTCCAACCCTTTTCCGTAGCGATGATACCAAAGTCCTTACTTTGAGCCTCTGCACATTCTCGAATACAACCCGAAACACCCCCTTTGATTTTATGAGGCGCACGAATTCCTCGGTATCGCTCTTCAATTTGAATCGCAAAAGAAACGGAATCGTGCAAGCCAAAACGACACCAGGTGCTTCCAACACAACTTTTTACTGTCCGCAAAGCTTTCCCGTATGCATGACCGCTTTCAAATCCTGCTGCAATTAATCTCTGCCAGATAATTGGTAAATCAGTTAAATGTGCACCAAACATATCAATGCGTTGACCTCCCGTAATTTTGGTATATAATCCAAACTCTTTGGCTAATTCCCCAATCACAATCAACTTTTCGGGTGTTATTTCTCCTCCTGGAATTCGAGGTACGACAGAATAGGTTCCCCCTTTTTGAATGTTAGCTAAGAACCGATCGTTGCTATCTTGCGCCGTATCATTTCCTTTATCTAATATCATTTCATTCCAAAGGCTCGCAATAATCGAAGCAACCAATGGCTTACACGTTTCGCAACCATCACCATTTCCATGCGCTGTTAGTACCGCATCATAAGAGCGCAAATCATGGAGCCGAATTAAATCCAATAATTCTTGTCGGCTATAGTCAAAGTGTTCGCATATCACATTCCGGACATAAATTCCTTGAGATTTTAACGTGTGATTAATAAGATCCTTCACCATGGGAATACAACCCCCGCATCCTGTCCCTGCTTTCGAGCACTTTTTAAGCTCGTCGACAGAGACAAGCCCCTGGTTGACATGCCCACAAATATCCCCTTTACTTACTGCCTCACAACTACAAATGATGGCGTCATCTGGTAAGCCCAAAACCCCCGCTGCTACATCTGATTCTCCTCCTCGAAAACCCAAAATAACATCTTCCGGGTTAGGAGGAAGCACAACCTTATTCTTGTAGGTTTGCAAAAGCATATTGTATTGCTCTGCATCACCGACTAGTATTCCACCTAAAAGTTCTTGGCCATCAGAACTTATATTAATCCGTTTGTATATCCCCTTATTTTTATCTTCAAAGACTATGGATTTGGCATCAGATTCCGCCGCAAAAGGATCACCAAAACTCGCCACATCCACGCCAATTAATTTCAACTTTGTACTCATGTCAAATCCAAGGAAGGTTTTTCCCTGTCCCAAAAGTGTAGCTACTGCAACTTCTGCCATTTCATACCCAGGAGCGACTAATCCATAAATCATCCCTTCATATAAGGCGCATTCCCCAATCGCCAAAATGGATGGGTCTGATGTGAACATACGCTGATCTACAATGATGCCACCGCGTGGACCAATAGCTAAACCGGCTGCACGTGCTAATTCATCACGCGGCTTTATGCCCGCTGAAATAATTAACATGTCGACTTCCAATAAGCTATCATCTTGGAATCGCATTCCTGTTATGTGGGAACCTCCTACAATTTCAGCCGTATTTTTTGCTGTATGAATCGAAAGACCCAGCGTTTCTAATTTTGATTGCAAAATAGCTGAACCAGCTTCGTCAATTTGACGAGGCATTAAACGGGGGGCAAATTCAATAACATGTGTATCGGATATACCTAAATCAATCATGGCTTTAGCCGCTTCAAGTCCGAGTAACCCTCCACCAATCACTGCCCCCGATTTCGCTTTAGGAGCCCATGCTTGCATCATTTCAAGATCCTCGATGGTACGGTAAAGAAATACCCCTTCTTTTTCCACTCCTGGAATTGGGGGCACGAATGCCGCAGATCCAGTCGCTAAAATCAAATAATCATATTGGACCAAAAGACCCTTAAATGAGCGCACAGTTTTTTCAATACGATTAATCTCTTGAATAGGATCCCCAACAATTAAATCGATGCCCTGATCCTTATACCAAGAAGCTGGAGCGAGTTGAAGATCTTCTACTGTTTTTCCACTAAAAAATTCACTTAGATGGACACGATCATAAGCTGGACGAATTTCCTCGCCAAATACCATGAGCTCTACTGTTTTGGTGGACCTAGCAAGTAGCTTTTCACAAAACTTATAACCAACCATTCCGTTGCCAACAATGATAATTTTCATACTGCTTGATTTTTAATTACAATAATTGTACTATTTCAATATATATTTCAATTGCACAAATATTATCAAGCAAAATGCATCTGATATGCCTAAAGGGGAAACACCCTATATGAATTAAAAAATGTATTTAAATGCTTGATTACACGACAAAGATGAATTGCAAAAAAATATAAAACAAATGTTTATTGATAAATATTTGCACTTGTTTTTGATTGATTTGCAAAATTAATGCAAAACATAGTTTGATTTTAAACCACAAAATGATTGTTTTTTAAAAAAACACAAAATATTATATAAAAATCAGTCGCGTATCATTAGCTTTGTTCGCAAAACATTTTTTTGCAACAACAAATATTGAATAATACCAAGAATGTAAAATTGACCTCCATGAAAAAACCAAGACTTTCTCTCGTGGGGGCTGGCCCAGGGGACCCTGAATTAATCACGTTAAAAGCCATCCGAGCGATTAAAGCAGCAGATGCAATTTTGTATGATGCATTAGCAAATCCGGAATTACTAGAATATGCAAAACTTGGATGCCACATTGAATTTGTGGGTAAGCGTTATGGTTGCCATTCCTTTTCCCAGCAGGAAATTAACGACCGCATTGTGAAACTCAGTCGAACACATGCACATGTGGTTAGACTAAAGGGGGGCGATCCCTTTATTTTTGGTCGCGCGCAAGAAGAAATTGAAGTAGCAGAGTCCGCAGGCATGGAGGTTGTGGTTGTTCCCGGCATATCCAGTGCCCTAGCGGTTGCAGCAAGTAACCGAATCCCATTGACCTGCCGAGGTGTCAATGAGAGCTTTTGGGTCACAACAGGAACTACGGCAAAAGGTGATATTTCTGCTGATTTGCAATGGGCGGCCCGCTCCTCAGCTACAGTGGTCATCTTAATGGCTATGAGTAAACTAGAAGAGATAATGGACCTTTTTGTAGCTCTGGGAAAGCAAAATACGCCTGTAGCCATTATTCAAAATGGAACAAGACCAAACGAGAAAAAAGTATTTGGAACCGTAAGGGACATTGTTTTTAAAAGTGAAGCTGCAGAGATAAGTAATCCCGCCATTATTTTAATCGGGGAGGTCGTAGCACTATACCCAGAAAAATTGTTTTCACTGGTCAAGCAAGATTTGATCACTTACTAAACGAAAGATGGAAACCATGCTAAAAAGCGCCTTAGATTCAGAAACAATCTATACTGAACTAATGATTCCCAGTTATGCTAATTTTGGGGGGAAAATACATGGGGGCACACTTTTATCCCTAATGGATAAGGTTGCCTTTATTTGTGCCTCGAAACACAGTGCTCAGTATTGTGTGACAGTTGCCGTAGAAGGGGTTGAATTCAAACAGGCAGTAGAGGTTGGCGACCTCGTTACCATTAAAGCATCGGTTATTTTCGTGGGAAATACGACCATGATTGTGGGCATGCGTGTTGAATCATTTAAGCCCACAGAAGGAATAATTCGACATACGAATTCCTGTTATTTCACCATGGCCGCCAAAGATTCCAAAGGGAATTTAATTGAAGTTCCTGGCTTAAGACTTGAGACAGATGAACAATTAAGGCGATATTGTAAGGGAAAAATCATTCGAAAACTTTCCCTTGAAAAACGGGATTTATTAAAAAGTGCGGTAAAAGACCAGCTTATCCAAGATCTACGCCAAGAATGCAAAGAATCAGACAAATGCTTCATGAGTTAATTCTGATTTTATCAGTTTCGTGCGGGCATCAGTCCCAAAAATCTGCTACCTTCGCGATACGCTGACGGGGTCTGTGACCACCGGCAGCGTATAAACCTATTTAAAAAAATGAAGAATTATCTCAAGATTGCGATCGTTGCTATCGCATTACCACTACAATTGTTGGGCCAAGTTCTAATGCCCCAACCGCAAAAAATTGCCTTTCACACGGGAAAATTATCGCTAAAAAAAGGAACCTCGTTTACCTTAATAGGCCCACATAAACCCCAAATTCTCCAGGCAATGGACAGGGCAAATAAACGGATGATACGATTGTTTGGTACATCAGCGGGAGCCGCTATTAAGGCAAAAATAGATTCTGCAAAACCTGTAGAGGCATACGATTTAACCATCAACTCCGATGGAATTTTCATCTCAGCCGGAAGTCCGGCTGGGGTCCTTTGGGCATTTGAAACATTAACTCAGCTTCCCCAAAAGGAAGCCAATAATCTGTATTTGCCCTATTTGACAATAAACGATTACCCTAAGTTTGCCTGGCGAGGGATGATGGTGGATGTCGCCAGACACTTCATTCCGCTAGATATATTGAAAAGGAACGTGGATGCCATGGCTGCTGCAAAAATGAATGTGCTTCACCTGCATCTTAGCGACGACGAGGGTTTCCGTATTGAATCCAAACGCTTTCCAAAGCTACATGAGCTCGGTTCCGAAGGAAAATATTTCACACAAGATCAGATCAAAGAGTTAGTTCAATACTGCACCGAAAGAGGGATTATGGTTTACCCTGAATTTGACTTACCAGGACATAGCCAAAGTTGGTTCGCAGGTTACCCCGAATTAGCCAGCGAAGAAAAATCCTACAAACCAGGTCCAAGATTCAACTTTCCAACGGGCACATCGATGGCCCAGGCGATGCAAATGATTGCAACTGCGCCCACGCCAACCATTGATCCCACGAAAGAATCAACTTATGAATTTTTAGATTCCTTCCTAGCAGAAATGAAACCCCTCTTCCCGTCGGGATATTTACATTGGGGCTTAGATGAAAACAATGGCGTTGCTTGGAAAAACAACCCAAAAATTGTTTCATTTATGTCTGATAATAAAATTGCCTCAACCCACGAATTACAAGATTACTTCCTCCAACGGGTCAATAAAATTGCGATTAAACACGGATTTACACCGATCGCTTGGGAGGAAGCCTTCAATGAAAAGACTCCAAAAAATATCCTCATTCAAGCATGGAAGCCCGACATGATGGGCCCAGGGTTGGGCCTTGAGGCAATTCAAAAACAAGGTAATGAAGGGATTCTTTCTCGCGGATTTTATTTGGATCTCTTTTTACCTGCCTACATGCATTATTCAAATAAAGACCTCACGCAAAACAGCCATTGGCGGGGGGGCGAAGCGGCCATTTGGACAGAACTCGTAGATGAAAACGTATTTGAAAATCGGGTTTGGCCGCGTAGTTTAGCTATTGCAGAACGGCTTTGGTCTAATCCAGAAAAAATGGAAACCGATGATTTATATAGGCGTTTATTTCAAACAGAACAGTATTTAAGCAAGCTGGGCTTGCAAGGGACCAAGGGGAAAATGGATGCTATTGCAAAATATCCTTCGTTAAAACACTTTCTGCCTATATTAACACCAATTCGAGGGTATAAACGATTGATGGGAGAGATGTTAATTTCCCAAGAACAAAAAACAAAGACATTTACAGAACTCCGTGATGTGTTGCCAGCAGATTCAAAAGAAGCATTCGAATTTAGAATGAAGGTGAAAGCATTTTTACTAGATGGGAAAAAGGAGGCCATTCAAGCTGAACTACAAAATTGGGCCAGTATCGACACCACTGTCCTCCCTACACTGGCACCATTAGCACAACGGTTCAAAAATATCAGCCAAAAAACCTTGCTTTTCTTGGAAAACAAGCAGAACATTTCAACGCAAGAATTAATGGCTGAAATAAAATCAGCTCGCAAATCTGCTGGCGGTTTAGAGGTTAACATTTGGGATGAAATAGAGGCAATTGTATCAGGCCAACTAAAAGAGCGGCCTAAAACCATCTCATTATTATAAGTTTTTTATCAGTTTTGGGGACTATGTATGTGCATAGAAAGGCTTAACTTTGTCATGTGATTATCAGTTTATACGCTGCCGGGGTCGTGACCCCGGCAGCGTATAAACCCACTTTAAGAAACCTATTCAATATGAAAAATATCCTGCTAGGGCTATTAGCTCTCTGTATCAGTTCATCTATTCTTGCGAAGGGACAGCTCCCACGAACCATAGTAACGACTGATGGAGAAATCGATGATGTTGATACCTTCATCCGTATGTTGATGTATTCGAATGAATACCACGTCGAAGGCCTCATCTATTCCAGCTCCATGTGGCATTATAAAGGAGATGGGAAAGGAACAAAATTCACCTCAGAAATGGAAATGACCCGTAAGATGTACGGTGCTAAAACCGACCTGCGCTGGCCTGGTGTACAGTGGATTCAAGATCTACTGAAAGCCTATGCGCAAGTTCACCCTAACCTCATTTTACACGATAAAAATTTCCCAAGCCCCGCATATTTATATAGCCTCGTCAAGGTAGGTAATATCGACTTTGAAGGAGAAATGGATCAAATAACAGAAGGATCGGAATGGATAAAAGCAAAACTGCTCGACAAAGATCCCGATCCGATCTATTTGCAAGCTTGGGGTGGAACCAATACCATTGCAAGAGCATTAAAGTCGATTGAGGAACAATATTCCGCCGACAAAAATTGGCCATCAATTAAAGCTAAAATCTCAAAAAAAGCCATCATTTATACCGTGATGGACCAAGATGCGACCTACAAAAATTACATTGGGGGACATTGGCCAGAAATTCGTGTATTCTACAATGCCCACCAATTTGCAAGTTTTGCATACCCTTGGAAGCGCATTATGCCAAAGGCAACACAGCCCTATTTCGAAGGGACCTATATGGCAAATAAAATCATTTTGGACCATGGCCCATTATTAAAAATGTATTATTCGTATGGGGATGGGCAAAAACAAGCGGGAGACGATGAACACATTCATGGCGACCCTGCGCATATACAAAATACGCAATGGGGGAATTTCTCGCCGTATGACTTCATTTCGGAAGGCGATTCTCCTGCATTTTTGCACTTAGTAGATGTTGGGCTGAACAACTTAAATAATCCCTCTTTTGGTGGATGGGGTGGACGGTTTGTGCAGGCCAAAGACAATCCTTATCGATTCGAGGATAACGATGAGTCTGCCGACTTCAATCCGGAAACAGGAAAAATGGACATTAATTATTCCCAAACTCGTTGGCTCATTGCTGCCCAAGAAGATTTTGCTGCTCGGGCTGATTGGTGTATTAAATCCTTTGCAGATGCCAACCATGCGCCACAAATTACGGTCAAAGAGGGTATGTCCGTTTGGGCGACCGCTGGGCAAAAGTTAAGCCTACATCTTGAAACCCGTGACCCGGATCGGAATGGAATAACTCTTCGTGCATGGCCCTACCCAGAAGCCGGTTCAGGAAAGGCAGACGTCGAACTAAAGGATCTCGTTGCACATGTTCAAATTCCAACAACAGCGCAAAAAGGAGATCTCTTTCATGTGGTCATTGAAGGAACCGACAATGGGAAACCAGCTTTGACAAGGTACCGTAGAGTAGTCATTCGGATTCACTAAATGGCTTCAAACTCTCCGAGATCGAGATTTTTTCGCACTTGGCCTGCTTTGAAACATTTACCATTCATGGAAATATAGACTCCTGGATCAAGAACTTGTACGAATGCTAATGCACTTCCAAGATTAAACATCCCATCGGAACTGCCAAATTTGTAGGGAATCATAGCGCCCGTTAATAGGATGGTTTTTCCATGCAGATGTTTCGCCAAATATTCAGCCGTTTGCGTCATCGTATCCGTGCCATGCGTAATCAAAATGTGATTAGAGGTCGTTTTCAGACAAGCGTCTCGGATTTGCTGGCGCTCTATTTCTGTAAAATCAAGACTATCCTTCATGAACAAGGTTTCAGTCTTTAATTCAAGCCGACTGCGCCCTTTCAGAAGCATTTCATGCAGATGCGTTTCTTTGAAAAACAAGCTCCCATTCAACTCATTATATTCCTTATCAAAAGTTCCTCCAGTAATATAAATCTGAATCATATTTATTTAATTTGTTGGTGAATAGATAAAACTACATGGTCCAAATACAATTAGCAACTACCAATGATGATTTAGTTGGCATATTAACCCTCCAGCAAGCCAATCTAAGAAGAAATATTTCTGAAGAAGATGCCAATTCACAGGGTTTTTTAATGGCCGAATATGACCTTGAGTTTATGCAAAAATTGCATGCAAAAAGCCCAAGTATCATAGCTAAGGATGGCGATCAAGTTGTGGGATACTCTATTGTGGCCTTGCAAGAGGAAGCAAAACAACATGATTTATTAGGGGATTTGGTTCAAAATATTGAAAGATGTCAATACCAAGGAGAAAGTATAGCAAATTATGCCATCGTAGGACAATTATGTGTGGGTAAACAATATCGAGGACAAGATTTAGTCCAACAATTATATGGAGCTTTTCGGGATAATTATTCCCATCAGTACGACTATTGTATTACGGATGTTGCACAAGCAAATCCTCGCTCATTAAAGGCGCATCACAAACGGGGGTTTCAAGTAATCGATACCTTGAGCTACGGGGGAATCGGCTGGGATATCGTTTTATGGGATTGGAAAAAATAATCAGAATATTGATTGCCCATTCTGCTCCATTTGGGGCAATTGCGTTATTTTATCAAAAATCTGATTACAAAAATGTGTAAATCGGAAAGTAGTAGACGCTGCCGGGGTCTTCAGACCCCGGCAGCGGGGGGGGGGGGGCGGGGGGGGGGGGGGGGGGGGGGGGGGGGGGGGGGGGGGG
>CAYHOB010000013.1:0-83281 GCA_964358165.1 uncultured Aquirufa sp. | reverse complement strand
GGAAGTTTGGGGGGGAGCAACCTTTGATGTGGCGATGCGTTTCCTACACGAATCTCCTTGGAAGCGTTTGGAAGAGTTTCGAGAGGCCATGCCAAATATGCTTTTGCAAATGTTGTTCCGCGGTTCGAATGCTGTCGGTTATTCAGCATATCCTGATAATTTAATTGAGAAGTTTGTTGAGAAATCCTCCGAATCTGGAATCGACGTATTCCGAATTTTTGATTCTTTGAACTGGATCGATGCCATGAAGGTGTCCATCAAAGCAGTTCGGGAGCGGACACCCGGGATTGCGGAAGCTGCCATTTGTTACACAGGTGATGTGTTTACGAATGAGAAGTATAACATGCAATATTACTTGGATTTAGCACGCCAGTTGGAAGATGCGGGAGCTCATATGCTTGCCATCAAAGATATGGCCGGCTTATTGCGACCATTCCAAGCAGAAAAGTTAGTGACCGAATTAAAGAAAGCAATCGCAATTCCGATCCACTTGCATACACATGATACTGCTTCTGTACAATCTGCTACGTATTTAAAAGCGATCGAGGCAGGAGTTGATGTGGTAGATGGAGCTTTGGCATCTATGTCGGGATTAACCTCTCAGCCGAATTTGAATTCGTTGGTTGCGATGATGCAAGGGCATCCGTTCGACAGCGGATTGGATTTGGATGCGATGAATGATTACTCGAATTATTGGGAGGCGATTCGTGCCATGTATTTCCCATTTGAGTCGGAATTGAAAGCGGGTACAGCGGAGGTTTATAATAATGAGATTCCGGGTGGGCAATATACCAACTTGCGTGGTCAGGCGATCGCATTAGGCGTAGGAGATAAGTTTGAATTGTTGAAGGAGAATTATTCGGAGGCAAATAAGTTATTTGGAGATATCGTCAAGGTGACCCCATCTTCGAAAGTAGTAGGGGATATGGCCATTTTCATGACAGCGAATAGCTTATCAGCGGAAGATGTGTATGCCAAAGGTTCTACCTTATCTTTCCCAGAATCCGTGAAGGATTTCTTCAAAGGAGGTTTGGGGCAGCCATATCAAGGGTTTCCTAAGCAATTGCAGGAAATTATTTTGAAAGGTGAAGTTGCTTATGAAGGAAGACCAAATGATCATCTAGCTCCAATCGATTTTGATAAGGATTTTGCAGCTTTTGAGGCTCAGTTTCCTGATAATGAAGGAGGTTTCTTGGATTATTTGTCGTACAAAATGTATCCAAAAGTTTACGAGGATTTCTACAAGAATCATGCCTTATACGGTGATTTATCCGCGATGCCTACACCAGCCTTTTTCTATGGATTGAAGCAAGACGAGGAAATCATGATTACGATTGAGCCGGGTAAAACGATCATCGTGAAGTATTTGTATATGTCGGACCCTGATGAATCAGGTTTACGTAACATCACTTTTGAATTGAATGGACAGGCTCGCCGATTGAAAATCTTGGATAAGAATATCAAGGTGGAACGTGCGCAGCATGCGAAGGCAAAGGCCAAAGGCGATATTGGAGCTCCATTACAAGGCCGATTGAGTCGTATTTTGGTGAAACCAGGGGAGGAAGTGAAGAAGAATGCACCTTTGTATGTGATTGAGGCGATGAAGATGGAATCAATTGTTTCGGCGCCATTTGAGGGAATCATTGGAAATGTGGTCTTGAATGAGGGAACGGTTGTGGAGCAAGATGATTTGGTATTGACTTTGGAAGAAGCCAAGTTGCCTGAACCCAACGTGGAAGAATATTTATTCGTCTATGGAACCTTGCGTCGTGATTGTGGCAATGATTTACATCGTTTAATTGCACGTAATTCGGATTATGTGGGTATGGCGACCTATCAAGGCCAAATGTACCAAGTGGCAGATTATCCAGGAATCATTCCTTCGGACGATGCGAAAGATCAGGTGCTAGGTGAGCTTTACTTACTGTCCAACACGATTAAGTTGTTAAATGTCTTAGATGAGTATGAAGAATTTGATCCCGAGAGTTCAGATAAATCTTTGTTTGTTCGTGAGCATGTAACTGTGAAATTGAAGGATAAGGAAATTACATCCTACGCGTATTTGTATAATAAGCCGATAGATCAGAAAACGCGAATTGCTTCCGGCGATTATTTAACATATTAATAGAATGAAAAAGCTGCTTTTGTTTTTGATGATTTCCAGCTCTGTTTGGGGACAAAATTTGTTGACAAAAGCACATGCACATAATGATTATGAACACGAAAGGCCTTTTTACGAGGCCTTTTCGTTGGGCTTTGGGTCCATCGAAGTGGATGTTTATGCGGTGGATGGCCAATTACTCGTGGCACATGATGTCAAGGATTTGAAGGCATCAAGGACTTTTCAAAACTTGTATTTGGAGCCTTTGGTCAAGGTTTTGGAAGCGGGGAAGACCGGTAATTTTCACCAACTACTCATCGATTGTAAGACTTCCGCTGACTCAACAATGCCATTACTTTTAAAGGCAATCGAACCATATAAGGCTTTAATTCTTAAAAATAAATTCAGGGTTGTTATTTCGGGTAACCGACCCATTGTGTCGGATTATGTCAAATATCCGGATTGGATTACCTTCGACGGAAGGTCAAATGAAACTGTGCCAACTATTTTAGCTTCCCATGTGGTCTTAGAAAGTGAAGCGTTTTATCATTTTGGGATTTGGAATGGGAATTCACTCATGCAGCCTGCATTGCGTGATAAATTAAAGACATATATAGATAAGGTTCATGCAGCTGGTCGGAAGGTTCGTTTATGGGCAAGCCCAGAAAGTTTAATGGCTTATCAGACTTTATTGGATCTAGGCGTAGATTACATCGGGACGGATCAGTTGGGGGCCTTGGCGGATTATTTGAAGGCGAGTCGGTAGAAAAGTCCGGAGTCCGGAGTCCGAAGTAAGGAAATTAATTTATAACCCACGGCTTCAGCCTAGGGATCCCCAAACTAAAGCCTAGCGCAGACAATCAATAAACCATTGAACGAATCATAAGCTTAGAGGTTAGGCAGATATTCCCTCGGACTTCGAACTCCGGACTTTTATCTCACTCTCACTTTTTTATTCCTGATTTATTTTGTTGTTTTAAAGACTAAAACCTATTTAAACCACAAACGCCTAACGTCCAACGTCTTACCTCTTAACCCTTAACTCTTACCTCTTAACTCTTACCTCTTACCTCTTACCTCTTACCTCTTAACTCTTAACTCTTAACTCTTCCCTATGCTATCTCGCCGTCACTTCCTTGCACAAAACTCAATTTTAGCCCTCGCGGCATTTTTACCTTCATCAAAATCCAAGACCTACCAATTGGGATATTCGGCCATTACTTGGGGTGGAAAGGATGAGTTGGCCATCGAAGAATTGTCAACTTTAGGTTATAAAGGAATACAATTAAGGGCAAATTCTTATGCTAAATACAAAGACAATTCTGCCGATTTGAAGGCATTACTCGACGCAAAGCATTTGTCATTAGTGATGTTTTCGAGTGGGAATGTAGAAATTGATCCGGCCAAAATGGAGGCAAATATTGCCATGCATGTAAATCATGCCCGATTTGTGAAGTCTTTGGGTGGTTCATCCATTCAGATGACAAATAGTTTGCGGAAAAATAATGTTCCGCCAACAGCGGATGAATTAGCACGTTTGGCAGCCGCAATGAATGAAATAGGAAAGCAGACTCAGGCTATCGGTGTTCAAGCGACTTATCATAATCACATGCATCAGTATGGGGAAACTCCCGAAGAAGTGGAGGCCTTGGTTCAAGCAATGAACCCGGATTATGTGCGTTTATTATTGGATGTTGCCCATTATCACCAAGGAGGAGGAAAACCTGCGGAGGCGGTAATTAAATACCAAAAAGTCTTACATAGTCTACACATGAAGGATGTTGAATGCCCAATCAAAGGGGATACGAATCCTAAATCTTATAAATTCGTTGAATTAGGGCAAGGAAATGTTGATCTAATTGGAGTTTTTGCGGCCTTAGATAAAATCAAATTTGCTGGTTGGGCTATTGTGGAATTGGATGCAGTTCCCAATAAGGAAAAATTGCCAGTTCAGTGTGCGCAAATAAGTAAAGATTTCTTACAAGCTAGCATTCATTATCAATTTTAGTAAATTGCCGACTTAATTTATTGATATGTTTAAAAAGCGCGACGCAGCGATTGGGTTTATTTTTGTGACTTTGTTGATTGATGTAATGGGGATTGGGATTATCGTTCCGACGATGCCAACCTTAATTCGAGGTTTTACAGGAGGGGATTTAAGTGTCGCCTCTCAATATTCTGGTTGGTTAATGGCTTCCTATGCCATCATGCAATTTGTTTTTTCACCTATTTTAGGAGGATTATCTGATCAATTTGGTCGGAGACCAGTCATACTAGCTTCCCTTTTTGGTTTTTCTTTAGACTATTTATTACTTGCTAATGCTCCCAATATCACCTGGTTGTTTATTGGGCGAATATTGGCCGGGATCACCGGAGCGAGTTTTACAACAGCTCAAGCCTATATAGCTGATGTTTCTACTGCTGAAAATCGCGCGAAAAATTTTGGAATGGTGGGGGCCGCTTTCGGATTAGGCTTTATTGTGGGGCCGGCAATCGGAGGGGCGCTCGGAAATATTAATGTGCATTTACCATTTTATGCTTCGGCCGTATTAACGATGTTGAATGCTTTGTATGGATATTTTGTATTGCCTGAATCCTTAAGTTTAGCGAATCGCCGTCCGTTTGATTGGAAACGAGCGAATCCATTTGGATCGCTGAAGCACATGTCTCGTTACCATCCACTCGTATTAGGATTGATTGCTGGATATTTTTGTTTACAATTAGCTAGTCAGGCACATCCAAGTACATGGTCATATTTTACGATGAAGGTGTTCAATTGGTCTCCTGATGAGGTGGGTTATTCACTTGCGTTTGTTGGCTTGATTGTTGTAATCGTTCAAGGGGGCTTAACACGTGTTATTACCCCTAAAGTGGGAGAGCGAAGGACAATTTCGTATGGTCTACTTCTTTGGGGGATTGGGTTTTTATTGTTTGCTTTTGCGACGAAATCATGGATGATGTATGCCTTTATGGTTCCTTTTGGATTGGGAGGACTAGCAGGACCGGCTTTACAGAGTTTGATAACCCAACAAGTCGGGGCAAATGAACAAGGTGAATTGCAAGGGGGCTTAACAAGTTTACAATCCATTACGACCATTTTAGGCCCTTTATTTGCTTCTAATTTATTCGCATATTTCACGGATTCCCAACATTATTTTCCAGGAGCTGCATTTTTTGCCGCTGGAATTGTGGTCTTTTTTGCTTGGGGTTTTATCATGCGATCGATTCCAAAAAATAATCAGTAAACTGATAATTTGCATAGGATTCATATTTTCTTAATAAGAAACTAATACCTTTCGAAAAAATATAAACCCTTATGAAAAACTCAATCAATGCTTTGTTTTTGGGTGTGCTTCTATGCTGCTCAGTTGTTTTGCATGCTCAAACAACCGAAGAGGTTTTGGCTAAACATCAAACCGCCATGGGAAGTCCAGAAAAATGGTCGGCAGTTAAAAGTTTAGTGATGAAAAATAAATTCAGTGTTCAAGGGATGGACATTGAAAGTAAGACATCAGTCCTCGTTGGTCAAGGATTTCGCACAGAAGTTGAAGTAATGGGTAATAAAATTATTACTGCAATAAATGGTGAATCAGGTTGGATGATGCGACCTGCCATGATGGGTGGAACAGGAGAACCGGAAGTAATGCCAGCTGACCAGGTGAAATTGGCAGCTTCTCAAAAAAACATTGGTTCAACTTTGATTATTGCGCAAAGAGAAGGCGCTACCATTGAGTTAGTCAGCAAGGAAAAACTAGACGGTGCAGAAGTTTATTTGTTGAAAGTTACAAAAGCAAGCGGAGATGCATTGCAAGTATATGTTTCAGCGTCCACATATTTTATCGTAAAAGTTACAGGTAAATTAAAGGCAAACGGCCAAGAAGTAGATACTGAAATTAATTTCTCAAATTATAAGGCCGTGGATGGTCTATTTTTTCCATATACTATGGAAACGGCAAGTCCAATGGGAGGGTTGATGACAGTGGATACCGTTTCGATTGATCTTAATCCAAGCATTGATGCGACGATTTTCGCGAAACCAGCCAAATAAGCGTGATCATCTTATAAATATTGGGGGCCAAAGCCCCCTTTTTTATTCCCGACTTATTTGTAATTTTGCCCCTCACTTATCATGCTATGAAATACATTTACATTCTGTTTTGTTCGATCTTCTTATTGGCTTGTCAGACAGATTCAAGTTTGGTACCAAAAACAAAAACAGAAATCTTATTAAGTACAACTTGGCAGATACAGGAAGTGCGTGCTAGTGGTTATTTGAATGGAACTGTTTACCAGCGAGGGCGGACAGCAGAAGGTTCACAATACGATATGTCCAAAGTGCGGTTGACTTTTAAGGCGGATGGGACATGTCTAGCTATTGATAATACAGGGAATAATTCCGCCTCGGGTAAATGGAAATTGATCAACAACGATACACAATTGCAAATTTCTGAAACAAATTACTTTGTATTGGATGGCATTGGTAATATTGTTACGCTCGAAAAATCTGATTTTACTTTTTCAGGTACTAGAACATATAGAGCATCCTATGTTGACGCGACCGTTCAAATGATTCCTGCACCCTAAGGCAAAAAGGTATTGATGTGATTGCGTGCCATGTAAATGGCTTTTTGAACATCTTCATCAGAACCCTCAAAGGCCTTGTCTTCCACTTCAATCACAATGGGTCCCCTGTATCGGACATCGTGGAGCGCACTGATAAATTTTCCCCATTGAATGTCTCCCAAGCCGGGTAATTTGGGCGAATGATATTCCAAGGGATTCGCCATAATGCCCACTCGATCTAATTTCTCTGGATAGACTTTAACGTCTTTTAAATGGACATGATGTAATTTTTCAGCATAATGATAAATTGGATACAGGTAATCCATCTGTTGCCATACCATGTGGGAAGGGTCATAGTTTAACCCAAAATTGGATGATGGGATGATGCTGAATAATTGGTCCCAAATTTTAGGCGTAGTTGCAAGGTTTTTGCCACCAGGCCACTCATCATCTGTAAAATACATCGGACAATTTTCAATCCCAATTTTTATATTCAAGGAATCGGCTAATGCGATAATTTCAGGCCAAACTTCCTTGAATTTATCTAAATTGTAAGTAATGTTTTTGGTGTAATCACGGCCGACAAATGTATTAACGACGGGAATTCCCAAAACAGCCGCAGCACGAATAATCTTTTTAATATGTTCGCGGTAAAATGCTGCAAGGGCTTCATCGGGATCCATTGGATTGGGATAGTAACCCAATGCCGAAATTTTTACCGGATGTTGTTTTAAAAAGGTTTTTAAATTCAATAGGCCCAAAGAATCCAATTGGTCCACAGCTATGTGACTGACTCCGGCATACCGACGCGTGTCACTATTTTGTGATGGCCAGCACATGACCTCGACGCATTTAAATCGCGCACGATGAGCAAAATCCATCACCTGTTCCAAGGATAAGTTGGGCAATATTGCAGAAGCAAAACCTAATTCTAACATGCTATTTTTTTTCTAAAAAGTAATAAATTGCGAATGAAAATGAAGCAATCCAAAGACCCACTGCCTCACGCGCTAATTCTTGATTCATTGTTTTCATGGCAAGGCCATCTGTCATAAATCCTTCCCAAGCAGTCATTTCGACCCATTGTTGAATCCCAGCACAAGTACTAAGAATAAATAATACGATCATTATTTCTTTGTTAACAAAGCCTCTGAATGCCTGAAAGGATACATAGGTAGCTACGCCGTAAATGGGTACCCAAAGAATTGGATCTGGGTCATTGAATTGCCAATACGTAAATAAAATAAAGGTCAGGGTGAAGAAGATTCCCATATAGGAAATGATTTTTTTCGTTTTCATCATGTTAATTACATAAGTTGGTGACAGCCTCTTTGGCTCCAGGATATTTTAATTTTTTTGCTTGTTGCAATGCAAAACAAGCTTTCTCTTTTTCGTTGACTTTATAATAGCTCAATCCCATCGCATAAAATCCTTTAGCAAAATTCGGGTCAATTTGCACACTTGCTTCAAAATCTTGGTTAGCCAACGCAAATTCCCCTTGTTGGAAATAGATATTCCCTCGATTATATAAAGCATTAATTTCTTTATTGTTTTTCATTAGACTTTGAGTAAAGTCAGTTATCGCTGCATCTGTTTTACCTAGCGCGGCCTGTACGATTCCTCGTTGTAAATACGCAGCACTCGAATCAGGTTGGAGTTTAACGGCTGCTTCTGTTGGCGCTAATGCTTTTGCCCATTGGCCCTGTTCCATTTCCAAAGCGCCCAAGTTGAGTTGAGCCGTGTACAGCGATGGTTTTAATTCAATTGCTTTTTGGTAGTGGCTCCGCGCTTCGTCCCAACTTTTCTCTTGAAAAGCGATTACACCTTGTAAATTATAAGCTTCCGCTAATCCAGGATTTTTCTCAAGCGCCTTTTTGATGGCTTCTTTGGCAGAAACGGTTTCACCTTTTTGTAACCGAGCTTTTGCTTCTTGAAGCCAAGATTCTGCATCAGAGGAGCAGGCATATAGTAGGAGGGAAAGACAGAAAATCGAAAGAATTCGCATATTTTTAATTTGAAATTAAAGTTAAGGGGTATTCGGAAATTATTGGCATTAATTTTGAAAAAAGCTTAGATTTTGCCATATTTGCATCGGCAAATTACCAGCTCCCGCTGAATCCTCCAGGTCGTGAAAGAAGCAAAGGTAGGTTGGTTGAGCGGTGAATTTGCCATTTTTTTTTGATCTAATTTAAACCTCCTCATATGAAATTTTTTATCGACACGGCGAATCTAGCCCATATCAAAGAAGCACAAGATTTAGGTGTTTTGGATGGTGTAACAACGAATCCTTCCTTAATGGCCAAAGAAGGCATTAGCGGAAAAGATAATGTTTTACGTCATTACAAAGCTATTTGTGATTTAGTCGAAGGAGATGTATCTGCGGAAGTTATTGCCACCGATTATGAGGGGATGATTCGTGAAGGGGAGGAGTTGGCGGAATTAGATGAAAAGATTGTCGTTAAGATTCCTATGATTAAGGATGGTATCAAGGCTCTGAAATATTTTTCTTCTCGAGGCATTAAGACAAACTGTACGTTGGTATTCTCTGCTGGTCAAGCTTTATTAGCGGCTAAAGCGGGTGCAACTTATGTTTCTCCGTTCATTGGTCGTTTAGATGATATTTCATTTGATGGCATGGATTTGATCGATCAAATTCGTGTGATTTATGATAATTATGAATTTGAAACCCAAATTCTTGCGGCTTCTGTTCGCCACCCAATTCATATCATCAAATGTGCTGAAATCGGCGCTGATGTCATGACTGGGCCTTTGTCGGCAATGCTTGCATTATTAAAACATCCATTAACAGACAGTGGATTGGCTACTTTCTTAGCTGATCATGCAAAGTCTAACCAATAATATAAATTTTATGCCTGTACTTTCTTTTGAAAATGTTCATATCTCGCAGGAAGGAATTCCGACGCTTACAGATATTTCGTTAACAGTTGAGTCAGGCGAATTTTATTATTTGATTGGGAAATCGGGGTCTGGGAAAAGTACCTTCTTCAAAGCGATTTTTGGTGAATTAGCCATTGACTCGGGTACAGCTCAGGTGGCTGGATTTGATTTACTGACAATTAAAAACCAAGATGTTCCTTATTTACGCCGTAAACTAGGTTTTGTCTTTCAAGATTTTCAGCTGTTGACGGATCGCAATGTGGAGCGGAATTTAGCATTTGTGCTAGAAGCTACGGGTCATAAAAATCAAGCTGAAATCAAATCGCGCATCGAAACAGTCTTGGAACAAGTTGGAATGTCAAACGCCATCCACAAGCGTGTGCATAAATTATCTGGTGGCGAGCAACAACGAATTGCCATTGCACGTTCTTTATTGAATAATCCCGTTTTGATTCTTGCAGATGAACCTACTGGACATTTAGATCCAGAGGTTTCCATGGAAATCATGGAATTGTTTAAGCAATTGACCATGCAAGGGACTTCCATCATCATGGCTAGTCATGATTACCATACGATCCAACGTGTTCCAGGAAAAATCTTGAAATGTGAAGGTGGTCATATCACACCAGTAGGTTCTCTTTAATTACTTACCTGTCAAATAGGTTACAGGAATAATGCATTCCTCAAGTGAAATTCCGCCATGTTGGAAGGTGTTTCGATAGTGGTTTACATATTGATTGTAATTGTTAGGATAAGCAAACATGTAATCCTCCTTGCTAAAGACAAACGAGGTGGACACGTTCGGCTTTGGTAAAAAAAGTTGCTCAGGTTTTCTACAAACCATCATTTTACTCGACGCGTCCCAATTCAAATTCTTTCCTTGTTTGTATCGTAAGTTGGTATTAGTATTCCGATCACCCACAATTTTTATCGGATTTTGCACGCGAATCATGCCGTGATCAGTCGTGATGATCACACGCCCTTTCTTTTCGGCAATGCGCTTCAAGAAATCAAATAAAGGAGAGTGCTGGAACCAACTCGCCGTTAAGCTCCGATAGGCAGATTCATCGGGGGCTAATTCTTTAATCATTGCCATGTCGGTCCGCGCATGAGATAACATGTCGACAAAATTGTAGACGACCACATTTAACTGATTGGTTAATAATTTGTTGAAATTATCAACCAGTTGTTTCCCCTGATATTGATGAATAATCTTATGATAGGAGGCCTTTGCATCAATGCGTAAGCGTTTTAACTGCTCATTTAAGTAAAATTCCTCATGCTGGTTATACCCCTCCTCATCCTCTGAGTCCCCTAAATCGAATACCCATTTGTCAGGATAGTTTTTTTGAATTTCCATGGGCATCATACCTGCAAAAATGGAATTTCGAGCATAGGCTGTCGTCGTGGGTAAAATAGAAAAATAGGTCTTTTCGTCCTCCACCTGGAAGTAATCTTGAATAAACAATTCCAAGGTTTTCCATTGGTCGTAGCGTAAATTATCAACTAAAATAAAGAAGAGAGGCGATTTGTCATTTATGCGTGGGAAAACATGTTTACGCATCATTAAATGACTTAAAATCGGTGTTTCCTTGTCGGGCTTTTGTAACCAGGATTCATAGGAATTTTCAATGAATTTACTGAAATGTACATTGGCTTCTGATTTTTGGCTGATGAGAACCTCCGACATGGATTTGTTTTCCGTCTTGTCGATTTCCAATTCCCAATAAGTAAGTTTTTTGTATATCTCTGCCCATTCAGCAGCGTTTAAATGATCTTGGTAGCGCATCGAGAGCGCTCGAAACTCTTGTTGGTAATTTAAATTTGTCTTCTCCTCCTCCAATCGTTTTTTATCAAAAATACGCTTGACTGATAACAAAAGTTGGTTTGGATTCAGGGGTTTAATCAAGTAATCAGCAATTTTGGATCCGATGGCATCTTCCATTAATTCTTCCTCCTCTGATTTGGTTATCATAATGACAGGAAGATTGGGGCGAATTTGTTTAATAGCAATCAGCACCTCTAATCCCGTCATGCCAGGCATGTTTTCATCCAAAAACAGGACGTCAAATTTTTGTTTATTCACCAAATCTAAAGCATCTGCACCCGAATTGACCGCTGTTACTTGATAGCCTTTGTTCTCCAAAAATAAAATATAAGGAGTTAGTAAATCAATTTCGTCGTCTGCCCAAAGAATGGAATAATTCATATGTTCGTTTTTTTTACCTTAACGAATCCTTAGGTTTTTATTGCCTTCAAATCCTTAAAAAATGTTAATATCAAAAGCTTTATAGCAGGTTAAATTTAACTAAATTTGCGCAGGCTTTCATTGCATGTATGTCAAATAATTCTCCTGTTTCATTCTCCCCCACGGCACATGAAAATCTTGTGGCCCTCGTGCAACAAGGTAAAATGCCCGAGCCTTTTATTCGAGTGGGCATGCGTGGTGGTACCTGCGGTGGAACCTATGTCTTGGGATTTGATCAAAAAACAGCTTATGATGAAGAATACCTCATTCAGGATATTCCTGTCGTGATTGACAAAAGGCAATTACTATTTGTTTTAGGTACGGAGATTAGCTTTGAGCCCAGTGCCAACGGATTTTACTTACATAAACCAAGCCCCGTCCTATGAAGTTTGCTGCCATTGATATCGGTTCTAATGCTGCTCGTCTACAAATTTCCAGTGTGTTGGAAAACGATGGAATGATGAGTTTTAAGCGCGTGGAATATGTCCGTTTTGCCTTGCGTTTAGGTCACGACGTGTTTAGTCATGGATCCATCTCGCCCGAATCCGAAGTGCGTGTTTTCAAATTATTGCATGCCTACAAATTGTTAATGGATTTGCATGAAGTTCAAGATTATGCCATTTGTGCGACTTCGGCCATGCGCGAAGCCGCAAATTCAGCTGAACTTGTGACCCGTATTCATAAGATTTTAGATATGAAAATTCAAATCATTGATGGGGCTCGAGAGGCCGAATTGATCAATGATGTGGTTGTGAAATCCCTGAATCCCAAGAAAAATTACCTTCATATCGACGTAGGTGGAGGGTCAACGGAATTGAATTTTTATCGTAATCAAGAAAAATTTGCTTCGAAATCTTTTAAAATTGGCTCTGTCCGTTTGTTAGAAGGGAAAGAAAAAGAAGGGGACTGGGATAAAATGAAGAAATGGATTTCTCAACAAATGGAATCCTTAAGAGGGCCCGTTCTCGCCGTGGGAACGGGTGGCAATATTAGCAAATTATATAATTTGTCAACGCAAGTAAGCGAAGACAAAACGATGGATATCAGTGAATTGCAGCGTATTTCTGATTTCATTTCTTCCTTTTCTTATGAGGAAAGGGTCAATAAATTAAGGTTAAATACGGACCGTGCCGATGTAATTGTTCCGGCAGCCTCGATATATTTAACAGCAATGGAATTGGCTGGATGTCAAACAATTTTTGTTCCCGACTTGGGCTTGAAGGATGGGATTATTCAAATGTTGCATGAACGTATGCAGCAACGCAAGCGATCAATCAATTAGCTAGTCGGTATAAGACTCCCATTGAAAGTATTTGAGAGAATTGCCAATTTGGATCTTGGTCATAATCCTTGAACAATACGGCTTGTAAATTCGTACTGACATATTTATTAACCTTCATCGTGAAATTGGCATCCAAGCGGTGTACGATTCCATTCGAATAGCCCATACGGAAATAGTCAACTAAGGCAGAATACCGTGCTTTCATATTGATGTTTTGAAAGATATCTTTCTCTATATTCATCAAATATTGAAATACGAACTGATTACGTATATTATCTCCAGGTTTTTCTAAACCGTATAATCCTGCGTTAGAAATACGATCATCAAACACAAATGTTTGGCGTAAACTGCCTATACCTATTCGCGTATAAAAGGACTTGTCTGGATGAAATTCAAAACCCATGGATGAAGTCAAGTAGGCGGGAGCAAAAATATTAGAGACCAAAGAATCCACGGGCACGCCCACAGAATTCTTTTTCCCATACTCGAAACCTTGAAAAAATTGTGAAGAAAAGTTGGTCGATCCATAAAAATCCCATTTCGGACTAATGCGATAACCTGCCTTAAATTCATAAAAGATTCGATCGACATTTTTTCGTAGGCTTTGCGTTCGGTTTTGAAGAAAACCCACTTGTATGTTCAAATCACTGTTCAATCGCCAATTATTGTTGGCAACTTTTGCCGAATGGTTTAAAAACCAACCAATCGCGAAGGTATTGGTTCCTCCACCTTTCCAGTTATCGGAAAAACTCGATTGATTTAGGTTAATTCCCGTATTAAAATCCTTTTTCCATTTGCTTGCCAAGCTATCAGCAACGAACTCAGCTTTTGCCGTAAGCATGCTTGAACAAATCAATATGAAGATTAAGAATCGTAGAATCATAAACACAAAGGTACAAAAAGGTTTTACCTAATTAATCTGCTTTGTCTGCTTTTACATATCGAATTGTCACTGTCGAGGAAAAGATTTCATTCGGTGCCAAAATCCGCAAACCATCGCCGGTATTGAATGCATCTGTATTTGCCGACATAGGTTCAATCGCTACACAATTTTCATTTTCAGGTGCAAATACGACCAAAAAAGGGAAATCATGGCTCGATTGTTCGATATACAACGATTCCTTTTTCTGCTTATTATACAAGTGTGTAATATGTTTGTCCATCTTCTTGATGCGAAAAACATTATCCAAAATTTCTTCCCCTAAATTAACACCGGCGCTCGCATCATAGATTTCCTCCCGCAAGGGAATCATCTGACTATCCGAAAGAAATTTACAAATCGAATCAAATCGAATGCTCCAATCGGCTAAAGATCCTTCCGTCAAACAGAAATAAGGGTGCCAGCCGCAGGCGAAAGGCATATTTCCAGTTCCTGTATTTTTTGCCTGAAATGTAATTTGGAATGCATTTTCAGTCGTGAATGCATAAATTAAGCGCATCTCAAAAGCGAATGGAAACGCATTTTCTTCTGCTTGATATTGATAAGTTAATTCAACTTTCGATCTATCGGTTGTTAAGTCAAATGACTTACGAGCCAATAATCCATGTATTGCGTTGCCTAAATTGGGTTCATTGATGGGTAACTGATAATTTCTACCTTCAAATGAATAATTTCCATTCCGAACCCGATTAACCCAAGGGCTCAAGAGGGCACTGGGATGGTAGGGGTTTTGGTTGAGTTTATATTGATCAGCATATGGTATTTTAATGATATTGCCTGCCCAATTTAATTGTGTCAACATGCCTCCATAGGCAGGAATTATTTCAAAGAAGGCTGATTCATCGGGACTTTTTACCTGTACTATTTCCATATTGTTTTTTCTTCAATGCCTATTCCATACAAGGCAAAATCATATTTGACTGGATCAGACGGGTCTAATGCCCGCAAAGTTTCTGTTAATGCTAATGCTTTCTTCCAATTTGTTGGGCCAGCTTGAATCAATCGCAGGCTTTCGGCGGTTCGTAATACATGCACATCCAATGGGCAGACCAACTGATGGGGCTTGATTTCATTCCAAATTCCAAAGTCAACGCCTGTCTTGTCTTTTCGTACCATCCAACGCAAAAACATATTGATGCGTTTACAAGCGGAGTTTTTTGCTGGTGCAGCTATATGCTTTTGTGTTCGCTGAGGAGCAAACGCATCATCGAAAAAATGGAGATAAAATCGGTTTATGGCTTGCTCAACTGTCGTTTCTGCTTCTTGGAACTCTTTGCAAAAGGCAGATTCAAGACTTTCATACTGTTGATAATGCCGTTTGAAAAAAGAGATAAAATACAAGGCATCTGTTGCGTTAAATGTACGATGTTTGAATGATTCAAAGCGTTTTAAGTCGGATTCTTGATGCTGTTGAATAAACTCAAAAGGGCTTCCATCCATTAAGTCAATGAGCTCGAATCCCTTGGATAGGATGGTTTTTCGTTGGCCCCAAGCAAGTGTTGCCACCCAAAAACCCATAATTTCAATATCTTGTTTTCGTGTAAATTGATGCGGAATTAGAATAGGATCGTGCTCAATAAATCGCTCATGATTGAAGAAATGGAATTTCTCATCCAATAATTTAATCACATGAGCCTCCATGTCTTATTTCTTATTTCCAAAGAATGCGACTAAACGCGATGGCAAAGAGAGCAGCCAAACGGAGAGTGTCACAAACAATGAGAATGAAGCTATAAAGGGGTATGAGAGTGTAAATAATACCTCAAATGCCACTGTGCCAGCCGTGATGGGTCTTTTTCGTTTGGCCATCTTATTGAACTAAATAACTGATTTCAGCCCGAATGCGTTTATCAACGGCTTTCAATCGTTCGAATGCTTTTGGTGATAATTTTATAATCAATTTGCTGTCGGTATTAGGTAGTCGGCCGATAACCTTTACCCATATACTTTGGCCATTGGCTAGGTTTTTAACCAGCACCAAAGTGCCAATAGGAGCGGATTTATGTAAGGCTAAATATTTACCAGAATTGTCCGGTACATCGATCAGTTCAGCCATACCCGTCTCTATTGTCTTGCGCATGCCATTGGCATCAGTTTGCTCACCAGCCGCAGCAGGAGCTTTTGTTTCTTCAGTTCCTTTACTCGGTAATAGTACCGACTTGTCGATGGGCGTTGTTGTAGCTGGTGCCGCAACAATAAGTCGTTGACCTTCTTTTAATACATCGGAATTTAAATTATTCCATTTACGTATTTCTGCCATGGTGACTTTGTACAAATTCGCAACGGTCAATAAACTCTGTTTGGCACTGACCATGTGAATCCCATTATTTTTAGTGGATTCTATGGGTGTAGCAGGTTTTTCAATGGGTTTGGCAACATTTCCTAGTGTGTTTGTGCTTTCATCCAAGTAATGCAATGGAATGAAGACCAATTCTCCTGAATTGACTGGAATTTCAATCTCTGGATTAACCTGCTTGAATTCACTTAACGAAAGGTTAAAGCGCTTTAGTACACTGAAAAGTGATTGTTTCGCACCTATTTTATAGACCAAATAGGTTTTATTGTTTTCCTTTTTCAGGCCCAATGAATCTAGGCTATTACTCATGCCACAAAAAGTGCCCAAAAGCATCAAGAATAGGATCGCATATCGAATTTTATAAATCTGCATAGATGAAAAGTTCACGTTTATCTTTGATGAAAAATAAAGTATTCTGTACGTATTGAAAAGTGTGATAGCCCATTAATTCGCCTTCGGCTAATGTCTCCAAAAACAGCGTATTGAATTCGTAGTCACAAATTCTCAGCTGATTTTTCCAAGCGTTGTCGTAAATATAATAAGAAAATATCAGCTTATTGGAGCCCTCCCAATAATCCATTCCTTTTCCGATTTTTTCCTGAAATTTTTGAGCGAATAAAGTTGCAAATGCTTGAAATTCGGATTGACTTTCTTCGAAATGCATAGGGGATTCAATGGAGATGGTTGAAGCGGGGTTCTTCAAGTTTACCTGATCAAGTATATTGCCGGTTGGTAAATCTATAATTCCCTGATTAGTAATTAGTTGTTGGTTTTCGATGGAGGTCCATTGATTTAATGGAGTTTTATAGCGCAATTTCCCAGTAGGTAAATCATAGACCTCAAGTCCCTCGATACCCGGATTTTTGCCTTGACGGAGCCTTAAGAAGACAGCTCCATCTGTTAGACCCGTTAACCACTGAAGCGATTTAAATTGTTCTTTTGATTGTGGAATCGTTCCGAGTATTAGCGTACTAGCATCTAGTGAAAATGCATGGATTGAGTCTTGATTGCGAGTTTCAATCCAGACCTGTGGATTCACAGAGGTCCCCCAGTAGCCTAGGCTCCAAATCGTGTCAGTAAAGCGGTGATTGAATATTTTTCGCATATATCAGAAAGCATCCTCGTCAATTATGTGCAAATTTGAGAAAATTTCGTCACTTAAGTTTGAAAAATGATGCATGACAAGAAAGTAATTGCCATTATCCCGGCACGTTTTGCTTCCACACGTTTTCCTGGTAAGCCCTTAGTTGACCTAGGTGGCAAACCGATGATTCAGCGTACTTACGAACGTGTTAAAGCTGTTCAGGGTTGGCAGCGTGTCGTGATTGCAACAGATGATTTACAAATCAAAGCGGTAGCAGAAGGATTTGGGGCGGAGGTTATTTTGACGCGTGCTGATCATGTTTCTGGAACAGACCGTTGTGCAGAGGTGCTGCGAAATGTAGGGGAAGGAATAGATTATGTCGTAAATATTCAAGGAGATGAACCTTTTATTGAACCTGCCCAATTGCAAGAACTGAGTGAAGGATTTAAAACAAATGCACCTATTTTGACGCTAATTAAGCAAATTGAGGATGTTGAAACGCTTTTTTCAGTGAATACTCCTAAGGTTGTGATCAATCAACGTGGGGAGGCATTGTACTTTTCCCGACAAACAATTCCGTATGTTCGAGGAATTGCATCCGAACAATGGTTAGCGAAGCATCGATATTTCAAACACATTGGATTATATGCCTATCGAGCCGATGTACTCCTGGAAATCAGTCAGTTAAAACCAAGTCCCTTGGAATTAGCCGAATCTTTAGAACAATTACGCTGGTTGGAAAATGGCTATACCATTCAAACCATCGAAACGCAGTACGAAACGGTCGGCATTGATACGCCACAGGATATAGAAAATGTCAAAAAATTGGGGCTAATTTAGGACAATCCTGACTCAACTTTTGAGCCTTTTGTGGTATATTTGCAGGATTATGCAGAAGCCATCTATATACGAACAATTACGCCATCGAATTTTAGTCCTCGACGGCGCAATGGGTTCAATGATACAAGAATATAAGTTAACTGATTCCGATTATCGCGGTGATCGATTCAAGGATTTCCCTCATGAAGTGAAGGGTAACAATGATTTGCTTTCTATTACGCGTCCTGATGTCATCAAGACAATTCATGCTAAATATTTTGAAGCGGGAGCGGATATCGCAGAAACTAATACCTTCTCGAGTACGTCCATTGCCATGGCCGACTACCACATGGAAGATTTGGTGTATGAATTAAACTATGAATCGGCTAAAATTGCCCGGGAAGTTGCAGACGAATTTACGGCTAAAACACCGCATAAACCGCGTTATGTAGCGGGATCTATTGGGCCAACCAACAGGACACTTTCCTTGTCTCCGGATGTAAATGACCCTGGATATCGTGCGGTAACGTTCGATGAAATGGTGGAAGCTTATACTGAGCAAGTACGAGGTTTGGTAGATGGAGGAGCTGATGTGTTGATGGTGGAAACGGTATTTGATACGCTTAATGCTAAGGCAGCACTTTTTGCTATCGATCAGTTTTTCAAGGCTAGTCCGACGAAACCGTATTTGCCTGTCATGGTTTCTGGAACGATAACAGATGCTTCAGGACGAACACTTTCTGGACAAACGACCGAGGCATTTTTGACCTCCGTTTCCCACATGCCACTGTTATCCGTGGGATTAAACTGTGCATTAGGTGCGGATCTGATGCGTCCTTATGTAAAAACACTGCATGATAAGTCACCGTTTTATGTTTCAGCTCACCCGAATGCGGGCTTGCCGAACGAAATGGGGGAATATGACGAAAGCCCCGAGCAAATGGCTGAAGTGATCGAGGACTTTCTACAAAATGGTTTTGTGAATATTATTGGAGGATGTTGTGGAACGACACCAGCGCATATTCATGCGATTGCTGAATTGGCTGCCAAATATGCTCCACATCAATTGCCCGTAACCGGCCATAATCAAAAGCTTTCAGGCTTAGAACCCCTAGAAATCACGGCATTGACAAATTTTGTCAATGTTGGTGAGCGTTGCAATGTGACAGGTTCCAAGAAATTTGCTCGTTTAATTCGCGAGGAGAATTTCGAAGAAGCGATTGCTGTGGCACGTGAGCAGGTCGATGGAGGCGCTCAGATCCTGGACATCAACATGGATGAAGGAATGATTGATGGCGTGAAAATGATGCCTCAATTTCTGAATTTATTGATGGCTGAGCCAGATATTGCTCGCCTGCCGATTATGATTGACTCTTCCAAATGGGAGGTGATTGAAGCGGGTTTGAAATGTGTGCAAGGGAAATCGGTTGTGAATTCCATTTCCTTGAAAGAGGGGGAGGCTCGATTTATTGAACTTGCGAATAAAGTAAAACAATATGGAGCCTCTGTGGTCGTGATGGCATTTGATGAGGCTGGACAAGCGGATTCTTATGAACGCCGTATTGAAATTTGCGAAAGAGCTTATCGGATTTTGGTCGATCAAGTGGGTTTGCCTGCTGAAGACATCATTTTCGATCCTAATATTTTGACCGTTGCAACGGGAATCGATGAGCATAATAACTATGCGAACGATTTTATCAAAGCGACAAAATGGATTAAAGAAAATTTACCTCTTGTAAAGGTTTCAGGAGGCGTTTCTAATATTTCCTTCTCCTTCCGTGGAAATGAGCCTGTTCGTGAGGCAATGCATACCGTCTTTTTATACCATGCGATTAAAGCGGGTATGGATATGGGAATTGTGAATGCGAGCCAATTAGGTGTTTATGACCAAATTGACCAGCCGCTTCGTGATTTGTGCGAGGATGTATTGTTAAATCGTAATGCAGAAGCGACGGAGAAACTAGTCAATTTTGCCGAAACGGTTAAGTCCATAGGAAAAGAAGCCGTTGTCGACGACGCCTGGCGTGCATTGCCGGTAAATAAGCGCTTAGAGCATGCATTAATCAAAGGCTTAACCGAGTTTATCGATGATGATGTGGAAGAAGCACGTCTATCCGTCGAACGCCCAATTCAAGTAATTGAGGGTCCATTAATGGACGGTATGAATGTGGTAGGTGACTTGTTTGGCGAAGGAAAGATGTTCTTACCCCAAGTAGTGAAGTCGGCGCGTGTCATGAAAAAGGCCGTAGCCTATTTACTTCCTTATATCGAGGCAGAAAAGGACGGTGGCGAAAGTTCCTCCGCAGGTAAAATTCTATTGGCTACTGTGAAGGGTGACGTACATGATATTGGAAAAAATATCGTGGGTGTCGTTTTGGCTTGTAATAATTACGAAGTAATTGATATCGGAGTCATGGTTTCCTGCGAGAAAATCTTGGCGGCAGCGAAGGAACACCAGGTGGATATCATCGGTTTGTCGGGATTAATTACCCCATCCTTGGATGAGATGGTATATGTTGCCAAAGAAATGGAACGCCAAGGTTTTAAAGTTCCTTTGTTGATTGGTGGTGCAACGACTTCTCGCATCCATACAGCTGTGAAAATTGATCCACATTATAGTGGGCCAGTGATACACGTATTGGATGCCTCGCGTTCAGTTCCTGTCGCTGGTCGTTTGCTACAAAGTGAATTGACTTCGCAGGAAATCTTCAATGAAATAAAGAACGAGTATGCCGAGTTGAGAGTTACACATGCGGCACGCCAACAAGAGAAGAATTATTTGTCGATTGAACAAGCGCGTCAAAAGCCTAGTGGTATTGACTGGAAAGGGTTTAAAGCGACCAAGCCGAGTTTCTTAGGCGTGAAATATTTTCAAGATTACGATTTAGCTGAAATTGCGAAATATATAGACTGGACTCCTTTCTTCTCCACATGGCAATTGTCGGGAAAATACCCGCGTATTTTTGAAAATGAAACAATTGGCCAGGAAGCAAGAAAATTATTCAATGATGCGCAGGCATTATTGAAAGAAATAATCGATGGAAAACTATTGACTGCTAAAGCTGCATTAGGTTTTTATCCAGCAAATGGATTCGGGGATGATATCATTTTACATGATATTGTAGAAAAAGTCAAAGAAGTTCCTTGTGACAAACATGGGGTTCATACTCATATTGAATATGATGTGATCCGGAAGGATGAATCATCGGATTCGGCTGCATGGTTACATCATTTACGCCAACAAGGTCAAAAGGCGGCGAGTTTACCTAACCGTTGTTTAAGTGATTTTGTTGCGCCTTTAAAAACAGGTGAGACAGATTATATAGGTGCATTTGCCGTAACAACGGGTATTGGTATTGAAGTTTTATTGGAGCGTTTTGAGAAGCAACAGGATGATTATAATTCCATTATGGTTAAAGCCTTAGCGGATCGTTTGGCAGAGGCATTTGCGGAATTGATGCATGCACGTGTGCGGACAGAGTTTTGGGCCTATGCTTCGGAAGAAACCTTGAGTAATGAGGAATTAATTTCTGAAAAATATCAAGGAATTCGACCAGCACCTGGTTACCCAGCTTGCCCGGATCATACGGAGAAAAAGCGCTTATTTGAATTGTTGGATGCTGAAAAGCAATTGGGCATTGAATTGACGGAGAGTTATGCGATGTACCCAGCTTCATCCGTATCAGGATTCTATTTTTCTCATCCAGAAAGCACTTATTTTGGTTTAGGAAAAATTGCCAAAGATCAAGTGCTTGATTATGCTGACCGAAAAGGAATGACCGTTGAAGAGATTGAGCGCTGGTTAAGTCCTGTTTTAACCTATGATGTTTAAGAAATAACATGACAAAAATTACTGAATATTTAGCTGCAGCCAAGGGCAAAACCCTATTTTCTATCGAGATTATTCCACCGATGAAAGGCCAGCATTTAGGTGAATTAGTGTCACACATCGAGCCATTGATGGAGTTTAATCCACCTTTTATTGAAGTGACCTATCACCGCGAAGAATACATTGAGAAAATGGTGGATGGTGTGTTGAAACGTATTCCGATTCGTAAACGTCCTGGGACACTCGGCATCTGTGCGGCCATCATGCAAAAGTTTAAGGTAGAGGCCGTTCCACACGTTATTTGTGGTGGATTTACCAAAGAAGAGACGGAAGATTTTTTGATCGATTTGCATTATTTAGGGATTGAAAATGCGCTTGTGTTGCGTGGCGATCAAGAAAAAGGAGAGGAGCGCTTTATTCCAAAACCAGGTGGACATGCCTATGCAAACGAACTCGTTGCGCAAGTACATGCTATGAATCAAGGGATTTTGTTGCACGAGGAAACGGAGTCTTTGCCAACCAACTTTTGTATAGGAGTAGCAGCATATCCAGAGAAGCATTTTGAGGCCGTTTCTTTAGAAGAAGACATGCGTTACCTAAAACAAAAGGTAGATGCCGGTGCTGATTACTTGGTTACCCAAATGTTTTTCAATAACCAGCATTATTTCAATTTTGTCGATAAATGCAGGGAAATGGGTATTACAGTCCCCATCATCCCAGGGTTGAAGCCATTGGCAACTGCCCGACAATTGGACATATTACCCGAAATTTTCCATTTGGAAATGCCTGAAGCGCTTGCTTCTGAGGTGAAAAAATGCACTAATAATGTTGCGATTAAACAAGTTGGAATCGAATGGGCTGTCCAGCAGGGTAAAGAATTAATGCAGGCAGGTGTGCCCGCTTTGCATTTCTATACGATGAGTAAATCGGACAGTACACATGCCATTGCATCACAATTGTTCTAGCTCACATGCTTCCAGTTTTCACCTTTCTTGATTCGGCTTACTTGGGTTGAAGTAATTCCAAACTGCTTGGCAATCATTTTAGGTCGGCTTTTCCCGGAAAGTAGCATTTGTTTGATTATTTTGACCTTACCTGGTGTAAGTTTGTAATGACGACCTGTAGCTGGTTTTCGTTTGTTTATATTGGCCGGATTTAGCTTATTGTGCAGCGTTAATTTAGTTCGTGAAACCCATTGTAAGTTATTGGATTCATTGTTTAATTTGTCATAGTCTAGGTGGATGACAAATTGCTTATCAGGTGTTTTAGGCACGACAAAATGAAGGGCTACTAATTTATGCAAGTAATAGTTGAAGTGTTCATTTCCGATTCGAATATTTAAGGTACGATACCCCTGAATGCTAGATCCTCGAAGGATTTTTTGATTTCGGTTTCGAATTCGGCCAAAATTTGAAATTTGATACATTTGATCTGTCGGAATCGGTAATTCTATAAACGCCCATTGTTCCGTCCATGTAGTACGTGTTTGCATGCGAATATTATTAGTGGTTGTAATTGCATGTTAAGCTAGACTAAATTCGCGAGATAATTCACTAATATTGTACCAACAACCTGATAATATGCGCGTCTTAGTTTACGGAGCCTCCACAAATTCAGCACGGTATGCTTATATCGCTACGAAATTATTGTTGGAAAAAGGCCACGAAGTTTTTTTGGTCGGAATAAAAAAAGGGGAGGTCGAGGGAATCTCGATTCAACACAATCAGCCAATTATCCCCGATATTGATACGGTAACGCTGTATGTGGGCCCGCAGCACCAACAAGATTTATTGGTCTACATCAAGCAATTAGCTCCTAAACGTGTAATTTTTAACCCTGGGACGGAGAATCCGGCACTGATGTCAGAATTAATCAAACAGGGTATTCAAGTCGAAGAGGCCTGCACGCTTGTTTTGTTGCATACAGGCCAATTCTGATTTAGATCGCTGTTAGCGTAAATTCGAATTCCTCCATGATGAGGTTCGCTAATAATTTCTTGCAAGCTTCCGTTACAATTTCATTCGCCGCCGCTTCTGTCGCAGCTTCTAACTGCAAGGTGATGTGTTTTCCTATACGAACATCAGAAACTTGCGTGATATTTAAATTTTGTAAGCCAATGCGAACTGCTTTCCCTTGTGGGTCAAGAATTTCTTTTTGTGGCATTACATTGATTTCGGCGATGAATTTCATTTTTGATTTGATTTTAGTAACGAAATGATTCCTGAAAGAGCAATATAGGATATTACCAAAACAGGGAAAGCTGCAAATTTAAGCATTACTAGCATAGCAACGCAATAAATTAAAAATAAGTATCGACTTTGATTGTCAGCCCATGTCCAAGTCTTGAATTTGAAGGCCATGAGGGGTAACTCAGAAACAAGTAGGTAACTCATCAAAATACTGTAGATTAATAGGCCCTGATAATGTAAAATATAGGCCGTGTATGCTGGTTGGAAATGTAATATCAAGGGCAATGAGGCAACTAATAGCCCATTCGCGGGTGTAGGAACTCCAATAAACTGATCGGATTGTCGCGTATCAATATTGAATTTTGCCAAACGATAGGCGGACATTAAGGCTAACGAAAACACCATAAAGGGTTTATAAAAACCCAAGGGGCCAATGCTACATTGTGAACCGCAACTTTGTTCAACGAGATTTAATAACATGAAACTAGGAAGAATTCCAAAGGATACGACATCTGCCAGCGAATCCAATTCCTTGCCTAAATCTGAATAGGCATGTAAAAGGCGTGCCAAAAATCCATCCAAAAAATCACAAATCAACGAGATGAAAATGCAATAGGAGGCAAAAAGTAAATTGCCTTGCATGACAAAATACAGACCCATGCATCCCGACAATAGATTACCTAAGGTTAATAGATTTGGGATTTCTTTTTTCATGCTTTTACGAAGGGATTTGAGGTTTTTTCATCAGCAATGTTTGTTGCAGAGCCATGACCTGGAAATACAATTGTTTCACCGGGTAAGGTGTATAATTGGGTTTGTATGCTCGTAACAAGGTCTGCATGGTTACACAAAGGAAAATCTGTCCGACCAATACTCCTGCGAAACAATACATCTCCTCCAAAGGCCCAGCCCATACCTGCTTCGTAAAATGCCACGTGGCCTGGCGCATGTCCTGGGACAAACAAAACTTTGAAGTTCATTTCGCCCACTTGGATTTGCTCGTCGTTTATGAGCCAGCGATCAACCTCTGCCGACTGGAAATGTGGAAATCCATACACTTGGGCACGGTTCGCCGCATCGTCCAACAAGGGTTTGTCCAATGGATGAAGGCAAAATGGAATTTGATAGGTTTGTTGGAAATAAGCAACACCTAGCACATGATCAATGTGGGCATGCGTATTTAGAATATATTGAAGCTTAATTCCTTTTGATTCGATAAAATCATGCAGGGTTTTTCGTTCCTCATAGGTATAACACCCTGGGTCGATTATTACTCCATTCCCTGCATCATCCCACACCAAATAGGTGTTTTCTTGAAAAGGATTACAGGTGAAAGCTTGTTGGTAAATCACGAAAATTAATTTTGGTGCAAAATACGAATTTTATGAGCGACCTAATAGAAAGATGCAGGGTTTTTTGTGTAGGTCCGGTTTCTCAGCTGACCACTGTTTCAAGGTTTGGGTTTTTGTGAATCCCGATGGGTCTTGTATGTTGCAGCCGATGGCAACTAATTGATTCATAGGTAATTGCTGAATTAAATCTTCCAGCATTGCATTGTTTCGATAAGGCGTTTCGATGAAGAGTTGGGTTTCCCCCGTTTTTTCCACATCTTTTTGTAGCATTTCAATTCGACGAATTCGAGCTGCACGATCGATAGGAAGATAGCCATGAAAACGAAACTGTTGGCCTGAAAATCCAGATGCCATAAGCGCAAGGAGAATGGAAGAGGGGCCAACCAAAGGAATGACCTCGATGCCCTTTTCCTGAGCAATGGATACAGCCAAAGCACCTGGATCAGCTACCCCTGGACAACCGGCTTCTGAAATAACACCAATGGTATCGACGGATTCATGTTTTTTGAAAAAGTCTGCGACGGTTCTGCGCTCCGTGTCTTTGTCTAAAATCTCAAAATTTAGTTCGTCAATTTGAATGCCTAATTTAAGTTCGCTGATGAATCTGCGGGCAGTACGAACATTTTCAACGAGAAAATGCTTGGTTTGTAAAACAGCCTGTCGCACCTCTTCGGGTAAAACTTGGGCGGCCGTTTGTTCGGCAATGGGGCAGGGGATGAGAACTAATTTCATAGAATCTCTTTTAATGCTTGAATAAAGGCTTCGGGTTGATCTGCTTGTACCCAATGGCCGGCATTTGGTATTTCAATCAATTCAAAATTGGGGAAAATTTCTGCAATGTAGCGTTCATCCTCGGGTTGAATATAATGGGAATTCGCTCCTTTGATAAAATAGGTAGTCGTTTCGCAGGCATTTTTGACAAATAATTCATGGCCCACCACATCGATATTTTTGGTGATGATGGGTAGATTGATGCGCCAGGCAAATGCGCCTTCGGAATTACGATATAAGTTCTTGAGTAAAAACTGACGAACCCCTTCATTTTCCTCGAAGCGTTTCATGTGATCGTTGGCATCGTTTCTGCTTTGAATTGATGATAAATCCACGGAATTTAATCCTGCCAAAATACTCGTATGATGAACTGGATAGAATTTCGGTGCGATGTCTACGACGATGATTTTTTGCGCGATACCAGGATAATTTAGCCCAAATTGCATAACGGTTTTCCCACCCATGGAATGACCTATGATGATCGGATTGACTAAATGATGGTCCTCGATGAACTCATTTAAGTCGGCAGCCATGACTTGATAATCAAATTCATCCGACCATGGAGATTGTCCATGATTTCGTTGATCTAAAAGAAAAACTTGATTTGTTTCAGCAAATGCTTTGGCTATGCCTAACCAATTGTCGGAGGTACCAAAAATTCCATGTAAGATAATAATTGGGGTTCCCGTTGTACCCAAAGTGCGTGCAAATAGTTTCATTAGACTAAATAAATGGCTTTTTCTTTGGCTTCCGTTAACTCTCCTATTGGGCTTAATTCAAGTCCATTTGCCAGAGCAAATGCTTCGAATTCAGCCGTATGTTCCGCTTCGACAGCAATTAATAGGCCCCCAGAGGTTTGAGGGTCAGCGCCAATAAAGCGTTGGCGTTCGTTGATCTCATCGCTTAGTCGATGACCATAACTGGCTAAATTTCGTGAAGTTCCCCCAGGGAAACATTTTTGATCTAAGTAATAGGCGATGTTAGGTAGGAGTGGGAGTGCATCAAAGTCAATCTTTGCACTTAGTTTTGAACCATCTGCCATTTCAACCAAATGACCGAAAAGCCCAAAACCAGTCACGTCTGTGAGTGATTTAACATAGTTTAAAGGACCTAGTTTTGCGCCAAAAGAGTTTAATGTGCTCATTTGTTTTACCGCACGTCCAAGGTCTCCATCGCTAACTATTCCGCGCTTTTGTCCTGTTGTTAGTATCCCAACCCCAAGCGGTTTAGTTAAATACAGCTTACATCCTGCCGTGGCAGTATCATTTTGCTTTAGTTCTTCTTTTTTTACTTTTCCAGTGACAGCCAAGCCAAATATAGGTTCTGGGGAATCAATGGAATGGCCCCCAGCTAAAGGAATGCCTGCCTCAGCGCATGCTGCACGGCCACCTTCCAATACTTGGGAGGCAATTTCGGGTGCTAATTTATCGATAGGCCAACCGAGAATAGCGATTGCCATGAGGGGAGTTCCTCCCATCGCATAAATATCTGAAATTGCATTGGTAGCCGCGATTTTCCCAAAATCAAAGGGGTCATCGACAATGGGCATGAAAAAATCGGTGGTTGATATGACCGCTTCTCCGTTTTGCCAATCGAAAACAGCGGCATCGTCACGGCTTTCGTTGCCTACTAATAGGAGTGGGTGGTGTTTTTTGGGTGTATCCGACTTTAGAATGGTATCTAAAATTTGTGGAGAAATTTTACAACCGCAGCCTGCTCCGTGTGAAAATGCAGTTAATTTAATGGGTTCCTCGCTATTGTGCATAAAGTATAAATCTTAGGCAAAATTATTCTTTAAATAATTAAAAATTATCTTTCTGTTAAATTAAAAATGATTTTAGGACTAATCAAGGGCTATTGGATGCAAATAAGTAAACTTAATATGCATTTAATGCTAAATATCAGTCGATTAGTTGGAAAATTGCGTCGAAACCTTTTGGCGTATTTTTGGAGTATTTGATTTTTTAGGTTTATTTTGTGGTTATATTCTTCAGTTTCATTTATAACTAAATTCCAAATTTATGCAGAGAAGATTTATTACTCATTCTGTGTTATTAGGGGCATTTTTTATGCTTTTGATGGCATTACCCATTGGGCAAATATTTGCACAGGGTTCTACTACATCCGCTTTAGCGGGTAGCGTTGTTGATGAAAAGGGTGAAGGCTTGCCAGGTGCTACTGTCATTGCTATTCACGAGCCTACGGGTTCTCGTTACGGTGCGTCTACACGTGCAGACGGTCGTTACAACATCGTTAATATGCGTGTGGGTGGTCCATACAAAGTTTCTGTAACTTTTGTAGGATACAAAGAGACTGTTCAGTCAGGTATTGTTTTAACCTTGGCTTCAGAACTTCGTCAAAATTTCAAGTTAGAGGTAAATCAATCTCAGTTGGAAGAAGTTAAAGTCGTAGCTTCTCGTTCATCTGTTATTAATGCAGGTCGTACAGGTGCTGCTACAACGGTTTCAAACAATTCAATTACAACATTGCCTACTTTAAACCGTTCATTAGGTGATTTTGCGCGTTTAGATCCACGTGCAAACGGGTTGAACTTTGCAGGTCGTAATGCTTTGTACAACAACGTTACGGTTGATGGAGCTTATTTTAACAATGCTTTTGCATTATCATCAACAATTGGTGGTCAAACAGGTGCATCTCCAATTTCAGTTGATGCGATTGACCAATTCCAGGTATTAATAGCTCCTTATGACGTTCGTCAAGGAATGGCAACAGGTGCAAACATCAACGTAGTTACTAAATCAGGTACAAACAATTGGACGGGTTCAGGTTACTACTTCGGAACAAACGAAGGTTTGGTTGGAAATAAAGTTGGTGATGTTACCAACCAATATGGAAAATTTGCTCGTGGCCAATTCGGTGCACGTGTAGGTGGTGCAATCATCAAAAATAAATTGTTTGTTTTCGGTTCATTTGAGCAAGAAGCACAAACGGATCCAGGTTCTAATTATGTTGCAAAACGTACAGGGACTGAGCCAAATGCTTCTCTAGCTACAGCTGCTGATTTAGATCGTTTGAAAGATTTCTTGAAGACAAAATACAATTACGATCCAGGTGCTTATGAGAACTATGACAAGCAGAAATATTCTCAAAAGGCCAACGTACGTTTAGATTGGAATATTTCAGATAAGCATAAATTGAACATCAAGTACAATTATTTACGTTCTTATGCTGATATTTCACCTTCAAGTTCAGGTTCATTATCTGGTGGTCGTGCACCATCTGCAACAACTCTTCCATTTCAAGGTTCATTGTACCGAATCAACAACAACTTAGATTCGTATATTGCTGAGTTGAACTCGACATTCTCGAATTCGATTTCAAATAACTTGACCGTGGGATATACTGCGATGCGTGACTTCCGTCAATCTCCAGTAAATGACAGTCCATTCCCTACAGTTGATATTGCTAATAACAACACGACAGAATTAACTGCTTTTGGTTATGAGCCATTCTCGGCAAATAACTTGTTGAATTCAGACATTTTCCAATTGTCTGATAACTTAACAATTTACAAAGGAAAGCACGTTTATACATTAGGTCTTGCTTATGAGAGCAATGCATTTAAAAATGGTTTTGCTCCGAACTATTACGGAGGATACCAATTCAAGTCAATTGACGATTTTATCAAATCTGCAAGTGGTGATTTAACTGTTTCACCAATGCGATATGCTGTTCAATGGTCCAACTATAAAGATTTTCCATTTGCAGAAATGAAAGGTAGTACATTCTCTTTCTATGGTCAAGATGAAATTACTGCTGCCAAAGGCTTGAAGTTGACATTTGGTCTTCGTGGAGATGCGACATCATTCCCATCATTTGATGAGCCAAAGTATAACAATACTTATGTTCCATCTTTGACTTTCCGCAATGATGTTAAATTAGCGACGAATAAATTCCCAAGTACAACCGTTTTGTGGTCTCCACGTTTTGGTTTCAACTGGGATGTGAAGGATGACAAAACGACACAAATACGAGGTGGTTTAGGTATCTTCTCGGGTCGTGTACCTTACGTTTGGTTGTCAAATCAATTGTCAAATAATGGCGTATTGTTTGGTTCTAAAACAATTACAGCAGCTGCAGATTTGAAAAACTATCCATTTAATGCTGATGTGAATGCTTATAAGCCTGATGCAAGCACGTTAACAAACTTGCAACCAACAGCTTATAACTTAGCGGTAACGGATCAAAACTTTAAGTTTTCTCAAGTATTCCGTGGAAACTTGGCCGTAGATAAGCAATTTGGCGATGGTTGGATTGTATCATTGGAAGGAATCTATACCAAGGACATCAACGCGGTTTATTTGGAAAACGTAAACTTACCTAATTCAACTGTAAAAGCAGTGGGAGCAGATAATCGTGTGATTTATTATACGTTGGGAGCAAATGGCCTCCCAGGATCTGTGAAAAACAATCAGATTTATGGTGGAGCTAAAGGTTTGAATGCGCCATCAACGGGTAATACGGTAACTAATCCAAACATCTCGGATGCGATTTTGATTAAGAATACGGATTTAGGTTATTCATATGCATTAACTGCATCGATCTCTAAATCATTCGAAAATGGTTTATTTGCTTCATTGGCTTATACAAACTCAGATTCTCGTTCTGTAAATGATGGTGGTTCAATCGCACAATCACAATGGAGAGATCGCGTTGTTTCAGGTGATCCTAATGAGAACGTAGCATCGTATTCTTCATACATGCAATCACACCGTATCAATGCCTATGGTTCATATAAATTGAATTATTTGAATGAGAAGGCTTCGACTACTTTTGGATTTACCTATTCAGTTGCTCCAGCGGGTCGTTTCTCCTATACCTATTCAGGTGATATGAATGGTGATAACCAAACAGCGAATGATTTGATGTACATCCCTCGTGGTCAATCTGAGATCATGTTGAAGGATCTTGGAACTTATACTGCTGCTCAGCAATGGAATGATTTAGATAAATACATCTCTCAAGATGCTTATCTATCTTCTCGTCGTGGACAATATGCAGAGCGTAATGGTGCTGAATTGCCTTGGGCTGCTAACTTTGATTTCAAGGTTATCCAAGACTTTTACATCAACGTAGCTGGAAAGAAAAATACAATACAATTAACTTTGGATGTATTTAACTTCGGTAACTATGTGTCTCCACAGTGGGGTTTAAACCAAACGACACTTCGTGCAGGTCTTTTGAGCTACACGGGTAATGATGCAGCTACTGGTAAGCCGGTATTCCAATTCCCTTACCGTTCGGGTACAACGCCATTGACAGATACATTCCAACGTTCATTTGGACTTGGATCTCGTTGGCAAGCACAATTCGGTGTTCGTTATATCTTCAATTAAGATTTACGATCCCGAAACAGAAAGGCTGCTCGAAAGAGCAGCCTTTTTTTTTGTCTTTTTTTTCTATGTCAATTCTATATGGTTTGGCATAGATTGAGACGAATGTTTGCGTCGATTCCCCAGACTGAAGTCTGGGGCTATAAACATGCTTATATAACCCTAGGCTTTAGCCTAGGGACTTAGAGTAAAGTCTTGGGCTTCTAAACCTTGCAAAGTATCGCGTCTCTATAAGTCACAAAAAAAACCGGGTTTCCCCGGTTTCCATTAAAACTCCTTATGATGTGCCATTCGATGTAAATCTTCAGGACTTAATGACTTAAAGTATTCGTAGGTGATTTTAAGTCCTTCTGCTCGGGAAACCTTAGGTTCCCATCCTAAAATGGAGTTGGCCTTTGTGATATCCGGTTTACGTTGCTTAGGATCGTCGGTAGGCAAGGGAAGCGATATTAGCCTTTGGCTTGTTCCGGTCAATTTGATAATTTCCTCACCAAACTCCTTGATCGTAATTTCATCTGGATTTCCTATGTTCACAGGATGGGGGTAGTCGCTCAATAATAAACGATAAATACCCTCAACTAAATCAGCTACATAGCAAAATGCCCGAGTTTGAGACCCATCTCCAAACATGGTTAAATCTTCGCCACGCAATGCTTGGCCAATGAATGCCGGTAATACGCGGCCATCATTCAAACGCATCCTTGGTCCATAGGTATTGAATATACGAACAATACGTGTTTCTAAACCGTGATAAGTATGATAAGCCATCGTCATCGCCTCTTGGAAGCGTTTGGCTTCGTCATAAACGCCTCGTGGACCTACAGGGTTAACATTACCCCAATATTCCTCCGGTTGAGGATGTACCGTAGGATCGCCATATACCTCGGAAGTTGACGCAATCAATACACGCGCATTTTTAACGCGTGCTAAGCCCAAACAATTATGGATTCCCAAAGAGCCCACTTTTAAGGTTTGAATCGGGATTTTTAAATAATCGATTGGAGAGGCAGGGGAAGCGAAATGCAAAATGTAATCCAATTCGCCGGGAACGTGGATGAATTTTGACACATCGTGGTGATAAAATTCAAAATGCTCCAACTTGAACAAATGCTCAATATTTTTTAAATCGCCTGTAATCAAATTATCCATGGCAATTACATGGTAACCCTCTTTGATAAATCGATCACATAAATGAGATCCCAAAAATCCTGCTCCTCCCGTTATTAATATTCTTTTCATGATAACTAGTTAACTGATTGGCGACCTATTGAATAGTAAGTATAGCCTAATTCTTGCATTTGAGGTAATTCATAAAGGTTCCGACCGTCAAATATGACTTTATTCTTCAGCAAAGTTTCCATGCGTTCAAAATCCGGCGTTCTGAATTGTGGCCACTCGGTTACAATTAATAGGGCATCTGCTCCATCAATGGCTTCGTATGGTGTTTTGGAATATTCAACCACGTCACCAATTTGCTCACGAACATTCTTCATCGCCTCTGGATCATACACGCGAACTTTACAGCCTAAGGCCAATAAAGCCTCAATGTTATATAATGCAGGTGCCTCACGTATATCATCCGTATAAGGCTTAAATGCTAAGCCCCAAATTCCAATCGTCTTACCCGCTAAATCATGGTTGAAATGCTCCTGAATGTAGGGCATTAATTTTGTCTTTTGCAATTCATTGACCCGCATAACCGAATCCAAAATATGGAATTGGTAATCATTCTCCTCAGATGTCTTTGCTAAGGCTTGTACATCTTTAGGGAAGCATGAACCACCATATCCGATTCCCGCAAACAAGAAACGTTTTCCGATTCGTGAATCAGTTCCAATGCCCCGACGAATATCATCAACATTAGCACCTACTTTCTCGCACAAATTAGCAATCTCATTCATGAATGTAATTTTTGTTGCCAAAAATGCATTCGCAGCATATTTGGTCATCTCCGCAGATCGTTCATCCATGAAAATAATGGGATTACCTTGGCGAACTAATGGAGCGTAAAGCTTGCTCATCATTTCCTTTGCATGTTCGGATTGAGTGCCAATCACCACGCGGTCCGGCTTCATGAAATCCTCTACAGCAACGCCTTCACGTAAAAATTCCGGATTCGAAACAACATCAAAAGGAACTTTTGCCCCCTTCGCTATCGCGGAATGGACTAATTCAGAAGTACCAACCGGTACCGTGCTTTTATCAATGATGACCGTATAATCTTGCAATAAAGGACCTAGATCGTTCGCAACTTTTAATATGTATTTTAAGTCGGCCGAACCATCCTCACCCGGAGGCGTTGGTAATGCTAAAAAGATTACTTTCGCACCTGCAATCCCTTCAGATAATGAAGTTGTAAAGTTTAATCGGCCTTCATTGACATTCCGATGAAACATATCCTCCAAGCCTGGCTCATAGATCGGAACATTCCCATCTTGCATTTGCTTAATTTTTGCCTCATTTATATCGACACAGGTCACGTGATTTCCTGTTTCTGCGAAACATGTTCCTGTTACGAGTCCTACATATCCTGTTCCAACTACCGCAATTTTCATATAGCTACTTTCTTGATTTAGTTCAAAAATTGACCACTAAATTAGGTATAAATCTTTAAATAATATAAAAATGGCCTACTTAGTTTGAATGACTTTCCCAATGCTGCCTGATGGTTCCATGCAGTTCAGCCAATTCGCTAAGGTTGTCGATATATCACTGATTTCTGTTCGAGCATTTATTTCTTGCGGCTTAACTTTCCAACCGTAAAATAATAAGGGAACATGGGTGTCATATGCATAAACTGTACTGTGGGAGGTTCCCGTTTTATATCCAATTAACCATTGAGGTCTTAATAATACCATGAAATCACCACTGCGTGCTGGATTATAGCCATTTTGAATGATGTTTTTATAATTGGATACAATTGAACTCTGTTGGATGGATTGCAAATCTACTAATTCAGAAAACCCCTCTTGTTTTTCAAAGGATTGTCTTACGACTTGGTATAAGTCAGCGCGTTTAATGCCCATTTTTTGAATGGTCTTTGCATTAAAATGTAACTGAGAATTGTCTTCACTTACTAATAAATCAACATCCCCATAAGCAGAACTTAATGCTTTTTTCAAGTCCGTTACAGCTTTTAATCGATCAAAAATCCCTCCAGGTAATTTTTTACCTTTAATAAATCCAGGAATCTCCGCTACCGCATGGTCGGCCGTTAAAAATACCAACACTTGATCTTTCCCATATTGCTTATCTAGAAAGCTGAGAATTTCTGCAATATCACGATCCAAACGTAAATAAGTGTCTTCTAATTCAATCGATTGTGGACCAAAACTATGTCCCACATAATCGGTTGAAGAAAAGCTGATCGCAAGAAAGTCGGCTGTCCCATTTTTACCTAATTGCTCTTCCTGCATTGCCTTGATGGCAAAATCCTTTGTTAGCGTATTTCCGTATGGACTTGTGCGAATAAGTTCCAAAGGATTTCCGCCTTGTAAACTGTGCGGAAATACTGGTGCCGTTTCACCAGCCATTTTATTCTCAAATTCACCTGCATCCGGAGCACTTGAGCGATAGGTCTCAATTGGGTAAAGCGTATTCCATCCTAATTTGGTGTATTTTTGTGCACGTTCCTCCGAATTAAATGCTTGAACCCAGTTGGGTAAATTTTGCATGTAAAAAGAAGATGTGATCCATCGACCTTCCTTCGAATCATACCAATAAGCGGCATCTGCCGTGTGTCCTCCTGGAAGAATTGCTCCTCGATCCTTTAAGGCAATAGCAATCGTTTTGCTTTTGTAATTCTGTGAAATTTTTAACTGATCTGTAATTGTGCTCGTCCAAAGATTCTTAGGCGACATTAGACCCGTTTTACCGATGGTGCCAACCGTCGTCACGGTCGAATCATCTGTACAATACACATGTTTTCCGGTAGCCCGATCTGTCCAATCATTCCCTACAATCCCATGAATAGCAGGAACGCTACCTGTATAAACACTAGCATGACCCGCTGCCGTCACCGTAGGAGCATAATTATAATGATTGTCTTGGCAATTTAGACCTTCGCGCATCATACGTTTCAATCCATTTTCCCCATATCGGTTTGAAAAGCGATATAAGTAATCATATCGCATTTGATCGACCACAATTCCCACAACTAGTTTCGGTCGGGAAGGCTTATTTTGTGCGTTTAGTTGGGTGCTACCGATAAGTAGCATGGCGATAAATAATTTAGTTAATCTCATAATAGGAGGGGAATTGTGATAGTTGTAAGGTTTCTTGTTTTTGGGAATCGATTTGATAAATATGATTTTCTAGGCCATTGGTTAAGACCAAATATTTGGCTTGATTTTTCTTTTGGTATTGACTTGCTTGTTGGAAAGTCACCGAGGTGATTTCCACATGTGGAGCCTTACATTCAATCAACATAAATACTTGACCCGTCGGGTCGAATACTTGAATATCCGTCCGTCGATTCAATTGATCAATTTTATGTCCTCGTTCGATTTGAATGTTACTTGCCGGATAGTTTAAATGCTTTGTTAAGAAATTTAAACAATGCTGTCGAACCCATTCTTCTGGAGTTAATAAACGGTATTTTTTACCGATCCCATCAAAAATGTAAAGTTTTCCTTCCTTTTGTGTTATTTTGTATTCAAATACAGGAAACACGGAGGCTAATTCAGACGAAGCAAGCATAAGTTGGGCTTAAAGCTAAACCCTAAATTAATCTATTTGTTGATTATTTTCATTAACAAACTCAACATATTCATGAAAACAAAAGAAGAGATTGTCCTAAATTGGTTGCCTCGTTACACGGGTACACCCCTTGAGGCATTTGGCCAATACATCCTATTGACAAATTTTAAAAATTATGTCGATATGTTCGCCGAAAAATTTAACGTTGAAATTATTGGTCAAGATCGACCTATGCAAACGGCAACAGCGAATAACATTACCATCATCAATTTTGGAATGGGTTCGCCAATGGCCGCAACGGTCATGGATATTTTATCGGCAATAGCACCCAAAGCTGTTTTGTTTTTAGGGAAATGCGGTGGGCTAAAAAAGAACTTGCTATTGGGGGATTTGATATTACCTATCGCCGCAGTTCGCGGAGAGGGGACATCGGATGAGTATTTACCAAAAGAAGTACCGGCTCTACCGTCATTCCGGTTGCAACGGGCCGTTTCTTCCATGATTAAAAAGCATGAGTTAGACTATTGGACTGGTTTAGTCTATACGACAAACCGGCGAGTTTGGGAGCATGATGAGGTATTTAAAACCTATTTGTCGGATATTCGTGCCATGGGAATCGACATGGAAACAGCAACGATATTTACCGTAGGTTTTGTGAATAAAATCCCTCATGGCGCATTATTGCTTGTATCCGATAACCCAATGACACCTGATGGGGTCAAAACGGAGGCATCAGATAAAAAGGTCACAACGAATTATGTCAACTCCCATTTACAAATTGGCATTGATTCGCTAATCGAATTAGCAGAATCTGGCGAGTCCGTCAAACATTTGCGTTTCGAGTAATTAATTACAATGTTCGCGAATTACTTGGTAGGCTTGATTATAGCCCAATTCACCTGATTTGCTTAAATCCATACAGCCAGTATTATCGCTCAAAGCTAATTTGATAATACCACGTACGTAATAAGCTTCAGCATATTTGGGATTTAATTTGATGGCATTGCTGCAATCTTGAATGGCATTGCGTTGATCTCCTAGATTTGACTTCGCCACTCCACGAAAGAAATAAGCCTCAGCGTAAATCGGATTTAATGCAATAGCGCGGTTGTAATCCTCCATAGCTTGTTTGGAATCTCCTGATTTTGCTTTCGCAGAACCGCGGTTAAAATAGACTTCCGCTCGCTCGGTCGTGAATTCTGCAATTTTCACTTTGTCCTGTACACCATTGCGCAATTCATCTAAAAGCACTTTAGTCATTTTCAAGTCATACACGATTTTAGCTCCCTCATTGTTTCCAATTTCCGCAGCTTTCGAATAATCTTCGATCGCTCCACGAGGATCGCCTAATTTTGATTTCACAAAGCCGCGGCCATAATAAGCTTCCACCTTTGTTGGATCCATTTCAATGGCTTTGCTGAAGTCCTCTAATGCTCCCTTTTCACCATTTTCTCCCCGAAAATTTTCTAATTGTGTCTTGCAAAATCCGGAATGAAACCAATCATCTGGGTTTTCGGGACTTAATTTAATCGCCTCATCAAAATCCTTTAATGCGGCTTGATATTCCGCTAGTTTCATCTTCGCGAAAGCTCGATTTGATAAATAGTTTGATCTTTTTGGACTAATTTCAATTGCCTTATCAAAGTCTTCAATGCTTCCTTTGTAATCGGCTAAATGTGCTTTTGCCTCCCCACGAGCCGCTAATCCTGGGGCATATTCTGCATTTAATTCCAAGGATTTATTGTAGTCGGAGAGTGCTCCTCTGTAATTTGCTAATTTTGATTTTGAAATTCCCCGACTGAAATAGGCTGTTGCCTCTAATGGATTTAATCGAATTGCTTCGTTATAATCCTGGATGGCAACTTTGTGGTTTTCTTGTTTGCTGTAGCTTTGTCCACGAGCAATGAACGCCTCAAAATATGTCGGCTTTAATTCAATCGCCTTATCGAAGTCTAAAATCGCTCCTCTAAAATCCTTTAAGTTATATTTGGCAAATCCACGGTTATAGAACGAAATCGGGTTGGGATTGGCTACATTCTTCTCGATCTCTAAACTGAAATTGCGCAAGGCATCCGCATAGTTACCCGTTTTGTTTTGAGTTAGCCCTAATTCAAGGTAATTAGTACTGTCTTGTGCAAAAGTAATGGTAGTACTAGTGCTTAATATACCCACCAATAGGAATGTATAAATATGCTTCATAATTGTTTTCGAGGTTAATGAATGATTTCGCTGATGCCGAATAACAAAATTAATAATAAAGTTCTTAATGCCGTCTTCTTTAAATAGGGATCTATTTCGGCTGGTGTCATGTTGGGTGTTAATTCACGCAACATGATGATAATTGGGTAATAGCCTAACAATAGCAGTAGGTTGGCCGTTGTAGATAAGCCTACCCGGAAAACCATCAGGTGATAAAATGCAAAAGGTAAAATGCCCAAAATGAGCAATGTTTTTTGATAAATAAATCCTTTTGCTTTCCCTATGCGGACAGGAATGGAAAATTTGCCCGATTTCTTATCATTTTCTAAGTCTCTCAAATTATTGAGATTTAAAACAGCAACAGATAATAGGCCACATCCTGCAGCAGGGTAAGCAATGTGAAAAGGGATTGATTTTGTTTGAAGAAAATAAGTACCCATGGTTCCGACCAAACCAAAAAAGATGAACACGGATAAGTCTCCTAATCCCATGTAACCATAAGGTTTTTTGCCTACTGTATAGGCGATAGCCGCTAATATACAGGCAACTCCTAGACCAAGAAAATTCATCCAAATTTCCCAGGATGCTGCTTGTAAACTATAGGCTAGGAGTCCAATACCCAATAAAAATGAAAAGCAAGCCGTTAAAATAACGACTTGCTTCATTTCTTGATGATTGATTATTCCCGTTTGTACGGCTCGCAAGGCAACTTTGCGATCTAGATTATCGATCCCGTTTGCTGAATCGCCAAAATCATTTGCGAAATTCGAAAGAACTTGAAGCGATACAGTCGTTGAAATGGCTAATACCGCAACTATCCAGTCAAATTTACCATTCGCGTAGGCTAATAAATTACCTAACATAATGCTTGCAACCGCAAGTGGCAAAGTTCTTGGCCTAGCCGCCTCAACCCATCTGTTCATGTATTATTTTGTCAATGCTGCTTGAAATTCTGCACTTGAAGGTTTAACCGCCGATGCAAAAAAATTCGTTAGTTCGCCCTTTTCGTTGATCACATATTTGCAAAAGTTCCAAGATGGTTCTTTTTCATTCCAGCCATTTTGTGATTTATCTGTTAGCCATTTATATAGTTCACATTTTTCTGAACCTTTAACGACAACCTTTTCCATCATTTGGAATGACACACCGTAGTTTTTTAGGCAAAAGGAAGCAATTTCAGAATTTGTTCCAGGTTCTTGTCCTCCAAATTCATTAGCAGGAAATCCTAAAATGACAATTTCGGGATTAGCCTTGTGAAATGCCTCCCAATCCGCATATTGTGGCGTGTATCCACATTTTGATGCTGTATTTAATACGACGATTTTTTTGCCCTTAAATTGGCTAAAATCAATATCTTTTCCATCAATTCCCTTCATTTTAAAAGAGAAGAAGTTCTTGTCGGCCGATTGCGATACATTCGCAGGGCGTTCTAATGCTATTTTCTGAGTAAAAGGCAGTGCCAAAGCAGTTAATAGCGATCCGATTTTCATAAGGCTTACGATCATTGTGATAAGGATTAAAAAGATTAAAATTTTGAATTTAAGTTTCACTTTACATTCGATCTGGTGCAACTATTCCTAATAACGAAAGAGATGCCTTGATTGTTTCACCCGTAAGCGCCGCTAAATTTAACCGAATGTTTCGGCTATATTCGTTTTCTTCATTTAAAATACTCAATTCATTATAAAATTTATTGAATTGCTTCGCTAAATCATACGTGAATTGTGCGATCACTGAAGGGGCAAATTGTTCGGCCGCCTCCTTAATTTTCGATTTATAACTACCCAATAAATAGATTAATTCTTGTTCGGATGCGGCTAAATTATAAGATTCACTTGGCGAAATTTGCATATCAATTCCCAGCGTTGCCGCCTTTCTCGTCATAGAACAAATGCGTGCATGCGTATATTGAATAAATGGCCCCGTATTACCTTGGAAATCGATGGATTCCTCTGGATTAAATAGCATCCGTTTTTTCGGATCAACTTTCAATAAGAAATACTTCAAGGCACCTAAACCCAATTGGTTAAATAGGGCATCTGATTCTTCTGCACTAAATCCATCAATTTTGCCCAATTCCATGGTGCGATTTTGAGCTGTATTGACCATTTCAGCCATTAAATCATCCGCATCTACGACGGTTCCTTCTCGTGACTTCATTTTGCCACTTGGCAAATCGACCATCCCATAGGATAAATGATAATTTCCCTCTGAGAAAGGTTTATTTAACTTCTTTAAGATATGGAACAGAACTTCGAAGTGGTAATCTTGTTCATTCCCAACGACATAAATGGAGCGTTTGGCACCAAAATCCTCATATTTCAATTGAGCCGTCCCCATGTCTTGGGTGATATAAACGGAAGTTCCATCACGTCTTAAAACCAATTTTTCATCCAAGCCTTCTTCTGACAAATCAATCCAAACGGAACCATCATTTTTTCTAAAAAATACACCTTGCGTTAATCCTTCATCCACTAATTTTTTGCCCAATAAGTAGGTATTCGACTCCCGATATATTTTGTCAAAACTTACACCCATTTGTGCATAACTCTTCGCAAATCCGTCAAATACCCAATTGTTCATTTTTTCCCAAAGAGCAAGAACTTTAGGGTCATTTTGCTCCCAGGCCAACAACATTTCTTGGGCTTTCAATAGGATAGGGGCCTGTTTTTTTGCCTCTTCCGCTTCGAGTCCTTGTTGGACCAACGTTTCTATCTCTGCTTTATATGCTTTGTCAAATGCGACATAATATTTGCCCACTAAATGGTCACCCTTTAAACCAGTGGATGCTGGTGTTTCCTCATTTCCGAATAGTTGGTAAGCCAACATGGATTTACAAATATGTATACCTCTGTCATTCACTAAATTCGTCTTAATTACGTCATATCCAGCTGCAGTTAAGATTTGAGAAACCGAGAAACCTAAAAAGTTATTACGCAAATGACCCAAGTGTAAAGGTTTGTTGGTATTCGGAGATGAATATTCAATGAGCACTTTTTCATTTTTATCTGCCAAAGCAAACGGATGAGCATCTTGTTTGATTCCTGCTAAAATTTCAATCCAAACCGAATCCTGTAAACTAAGATTCAAAAAGCCCTGAACAACTTGAAATGCTTTGATATTTGTATTATTGGCCTCTACATATTCACCTAGAAGCTGTGCAATTTGGGCTGGAGCTTTAGCCGCCTGTTTAGTATAGGGAAATACGACGAAAGTAAAAGTCCCTTCGAATTCCTTTTTAGTTTCTTGTAAAACGATTTCTTGCGCATCGATTGAAAAAAGATGTTGAAGTCCATCTTGTATACTTTTTTGAATCGATTTTTGGATACTTAGCATGTTGAAATCAACGGGTTTAATGAAAATTAATGGCTGCAAAGGTAGCCAATTAAGGGCAAACATTGACTCGCAAGGGGCATTTTTGACGAATTTAATCTTACCTTTGTGCCCATGATGACAAATCTATATCATGATGCGATTGCCTCCCTGAAAACAGGAGGAGTCATTTTGTATCCTAGCGACACCATTTGGGGGTTGGGATGTGATGTTCGCAATGATGCGAGTATTGAAAAATTATTACAGATCAAACAACGCCCCGCAGAAAAAGGCTTGATTGTGTTGATTTCAAAAATTGAACAATTAAGTGAATATGTAGTGGAAGTGCCTGAAATCGCATGGGATTTGGTTGAATTCGCCGAGGACCCCTTAACGATCATTTATCCGAAAGGGAAAAATGTTAGCCCCCATTTACTAGGAACCGATGGAAGTATTGCAATTCGTTTGGTGAAAGATGAGTTCTGTAAGGGGTTGATATACAAGTACCAAAAGGGAATTGTATCCACATCGGCCAATATTTCAGGAGAGCCATCACCAATGGATTTTGAGGGAATTTCAGGCAAGATTAAAGAGCAGGTTGATTATATTTTGAAAAACCCGAAGCCCGTGAAAGGGAATATGAAACCATCTAAAATTGTCAAGTTAGGATTGGGTGGTGATTATTCATTGATTAGAGGATAAATGAAGACAGGGCAGGAAATTATTTCGGAAGATATTTTTCGTCGTATTGGACTCGCTGCCGATCGAATTCAAATGGAATCCTATGTAGTAGGGGGATTTGTTCGTGATCAATTATTGGACCGCCCATGTAAGGATATTGATGTGGTTTGTATCGGATCAGGAATAGCTTTAGCTGAAGAGGTGGCTCGAGAATTTGATTTGCCAGATCATTCGGTCTCCGTCTTCAAGAATTTTGGGACAGCCATGTTGAAGGTGGATGATTGGGATCTAGAATTCGTGGGTGCTCGAAAAGAATCCTATCAGCGTGATTCGCGTAAGCCTTTCGTGATGGAAGGGACTTTAGAGGATGACCAAAATCGACGTGATTTTACAATCAATGCAATGGCAGTGCAATTGAATCAGGCGCATTGGGGAAAATTATTAGATCCATTCAATGGAATTGCTGATTTGAAATCCAAAATTATTCGTACCCCATTAGAGCCAGGTATTACCTTTTCAGACGATCCCTTACGCATGATGCGGGCCGTTCGTTTCGCGAGCCAATTAGGGTACGATATCTTCCCTGAGACCTTTGAGGCATTGCAAAAGGAAAATGAACGCCTGGAAATCATTTCCATGGAGCGGATTTCTGAAGAATTGAATAAGATAATCCTATGTAAAAAGCCATCGTATGGCTTTTTATTATTGGATGCATGTGGACTTTTGGCTCGAATTTTTCCGGAATTTGTCAAATTGAAAGGGGTGGATACGGAAGAAGGGAAGGGGCACAAAGATAATTTTTATCACACATTACAAGTATTAGACAATATCGCTCAAAATACGAATGATTTGTGGTGGCGCTGGGCAGCGATATTACATGATATTGCAAAACCACAAACCAAACGCTTTGTGAAGGGAAAGGGTTGGACATTTCACGGTCACGAAGAAATGGGAGCAAGACAAGTTCCTTCAATTTTCAAGCGGCTGAAATTGCCATTGAATGAGAAAATGAAGCTCGTTCAGAAATTAGTCCGATTACATTTACGACCTATTGCTTTATCCAAGGAAGAAATTACACATTCTGCTTTACGCCGATTGTTATTTGAAGCAGGGGATGAATTAGAGGCATTGATGACGCTTTGTCGGGCCGATATCACTTCGAAAAATGGAGACAAGGTTAAGCGTTATTTGCGTAATTTTGACCTGGTCGAAGAGAAATTAAAAGAGGTAGAAGCAAGTGATTCGATTCGGAATTTCCAACCCGTTATCACGGGCGAAATGATCATGCAGGTATTTGACATTGGTCCTGGGAAGGAAATAGGCTTGATTAAAATTGCTGTTCGTGAAGCAATCTTGGAAGGAAGCATCCGGAACGATTTTGAATCGGGATGGCCTCTATTGGTAAATGAAGGCCAGCAACTCGGCTTGACACCTGTCATCCAATTAGATGATTTTCTTAAATCAATTTCTTGATTTAAATTATCAGTTTATTAGACTGTAAGCTCCTTTCGCTTGTTTACATTTAGTGGTTAAACCTAACCACATGAAACACGTCATTCGAAACATTCGAAAATTACGCATTGATCGCGAGTTGTCGCAAGAGAATGTTGCCTTTAACTTGCAAATTGCACAAAGCACCTATGCTAAGCTGGAATCTGGTCAATCAAAATTGAACGTTGATCGTTTGTACCAACTGGCTGTTTTTTTTAATGTACAAGTGGAAGAATTATTGAAAAAATAAACAGTCCCTAGCGAGGGACTGTCTGCATTTCTTCGAGCTTCTGTCGGATTCTATTCCCGATGGATTCAGTTGCTTTTGTAAATAATTCTGGAACGATGGATTCGATTTCCTCCGGTTTTAAATTTTCAGGTACCTTCAGGTGGACAATTTGGAAATGACCATTTATTTTGATCCTTACGCGCTTACTGGAGTCTTCGAATTCCTCGACTAAGTTGCTTCGGAAATGTTCAATTTGAGACTTGATATCTTCGATTGTTTGCATCGCTTTGAGTTTTTGGCGGGGCAGATGCCCCGCCTGTTTATTTGAATAGTGAAATTAGGTCATCCAGCACACCTTTTGCCCAATCAAAACCTTCTTTAAATCCTTGCTTGAAATCATCAAACCAGCCTCCGCCATAAATGCTTTGCAATTCATGTTCGGAAATTTTTTTCCAGGGTGTATTTTGATTTTTCATGTCTATTATACGAGTAATAGGAGTAAGCCCCCTGTGTAAATAACGCCTGCTACCACGACGGCGACGCCCATGATAATACCAAACGTTTCCCAGAAACCTCCTCCATCAATTTGAATTAGTTCCATCGAATTCAATTCTTGCATACCCCATGCGGACACGGGGAAAATTTCTTTTTTCATGATTTTACATGTTTTAAGGGTTAGGTTTAATTTATTTTTGCTCGAGCTGCATGATAAAATTACGAGCTTGCCAATGCTTTGATTATTCGAAAAACAAGTAAGAAATTCTTATTCTGCTTAAAAAACTGATAAAAAAAAAGGCCGCCTTTGGGGCGACCTTTTAATAAATCAATTTTCTGTACTTACAAACGAACGAATAAATCGTCTTTTGCATAACGAACTTTGGTTGCGTTTGCCATATAATCAGTTGTAGCATCACGTTCCCCAACAGCCAAGATTAACACGGAGTGTAAACCTTTTGATGATAAATCTAATAATTCATCTAATTGTCCTGGAATGAATCCTTCCATGGGCGTTGAATCTATTTTTAATTCAGCGGCAGCAGCTAATGCTGTTCCCATCGCCAAATACACTTGACGAGCAGCCCATCCAGCCTGTACTTCTTGCGGCAAGCGTAACATCGAACCTGCGATGGCTCCTCGGTAATCTGCTAATGCCTCTACGGGAACATTACGCGTTTCGGAAACCAATTGCATAAAAGCATCAATTTTTTCTTCTGTCACTTCATTCCAAGCAGCAAAAACCAAAATGTGTGATGCTTCCGTAATTTGCGGTTGGCCGTAGGCAATGGGTTGAATTTGTGCGCGTAATTCAGGATTTTCAATGACAAATATTTGATAAGGTTGTAAACCAAATCCTGATGCTGAAAGGCGGATTGCATCTAAAAGGCTTTCAATTTTATCCGAAGATACTTTATTGCCATTCATGCGCTTGGTCGCGTAGCGCCAAGATAAATCATTAATTAAAGACATGTTGTTGATAAGTTTATAGAAAAATAAAAATAAAGCCGAGGTGCAGATTTACACCTCGGCCCTTAAGCAGATTGAATTATTCACTAATTAAAGACACAACTAATTTGAAATCATCCATGATTGCTTTGTCGCCAATAGCGTCAAAGAATTTTTTTGAACCATATTGGATATTGTAATCCGTACGGTCAATTGTGATAGAAGCTTTTGCAGCTACTTTTCCATTTTTAACTGCAATTTCTGCCGGGAATGAGATTGATTTTGTGATTCCCTTGATCGTCAAATTTCCTGTAATTTGGCTTCCTGCAATTTTTGTGATAACGAAAGAGGCTGTTGGGAATTTCTCAACTTCAAAGAAGTCACCAGAAGTAATGTGTGTAATGAATTTTTGATTGTATCCTGGATCCGTGATATCCAATGCCTTGATTGTTTTCAAATCAATGGTGAAGTTACCACCTATCAATTTATTTCCATCAACATTCAATGCTCCTGCTGAGATACCTACCGTACCATTGTGCTTTCCTGTTACTTTTTCGGCATACCAAGCAATTGAGCTCGATGCTGTGTTAACTTTCACTACTTTAGGTGCTGCGAAAGAAGAGATGCTCATGACAAGCGCTGTTAAGATTAGGCTTACTTTTTTCATTTTATTTATTGTTTAATTGTTGGTAAATACATTTCTAAATTCATCTAAAATCTCATTCATTTGATCCATTTTCTCGAGGCTAATGCCATGAAAGTTCTGCTCCCAATTCAATTGAACTTGGTCAATTTCTTCCAATAGGGTCAAGCCAGCGGGTAATATAATGACATCTACCGCCCGACGATCATGTGGACACTCACGTCTTAAAACTAAATTCTTCTCTAAAAGTTTGTCAACTAATCGAGAGGCATTGGACATTTTGTCCAACATCCTTTCAGTAATGCCTAAAACGGTTATTGGATTGTTTTGTTGCCCCCGCAAAATTCGTAATACATTGTATTGCTGAATAGTCAAGCCAAATGGCTTTAACAGTTCATGCTGTTGCTGCAATACCCAGTTGCCTGTATAGATGATATTCACAATCGCCTTGCTCGTAGGTGTTCTAAATTTATTTTGCTTTAAATCCTCTGAAATTCCCATAACTGAAATTTGATGTCACAAATTTAAATGTAATTACATTAAATACAAATGTTTTTAAAAATTATTTTTCAAATGGTCATGATAAATCTTATTTTTGACCATGCAAGATTCCTTTAGTCTACAATTTCCGTTCATTCTCGCCTCTAATTCTCCGCGCCGCAAAGAGATATTGACACAGGCTGGATTTCAGTTCTCCGTCTTGCCATCGGATGTAGACGAATCTTTCCCAGCCGATATGATAGCTCAGGAAGTTCCTGTGATGTTAGCCAAACGAAAAGCGAAAGCTTTAGAAGAGACCTGTTCCAATTCGCTTATTTTAGCCGCAGATACGGTGGTGATTTTGGATCAAGAAATTCTAAACAAACCGCTCGACAAACAAGATGCCTTGCTCATGCTCAAGAAACTTTCGGGTAAAACACATGAAGTGGTCACTGGAATTGCTTTGGCAAGTCCCCAAGGTATTTTGACTGCCTCGGATTCCGCTTTTGTAAAGTTTAGGGAATTGGCCGACTGGGAAATGGAATGGTATGTGCGTGGCGGATCTTCCTTAGATAAAGCTGGAGCCTATGGCGTACAAGATTTTATTGGAATGGCCGGTATCGAAGAATTGAAGGGCTCATTTTATACCGTCATGGGATTGCCTATCTACCGTGTATATCAATTAATGAAACCGTTTATTTTAGAATCAAAACAGATTCCCTTAGGTATTTAGATTGAGAAACTCTCACCACAACCGCAGGTACGTGTCGCATTGGGGTTTTTGAATTGAAAGCCTTTCCCATTTAAGCCATCCGAGAAATCAAGCTCTGTTCCTGCTAAATATAAGATGGATTTTTTGTCCACCATCACTTTAACGCCCTTGTCTTCGAAAATCATATCGCTTGCTTGGGGTTCGGATGCGAAGTCCAACTGGTACATCAATCCAGAACAACCACCACCCTCGACAGCAACACGAACGTTGTATGCATCGGTTAATCCTTCTTTTTGACGAATTTCTTTAATTCGATTCGCCGCAATATCTGAGATTGTGATCATGGTAAATTTCTTTTTTGTGCTGCAAAGATAAACAAAAATTAGATAAAATTTGCTACTATTTAGAGTGAATCTAAATAAAGTATGGTTTTGTATCTGTTAAGGTTTTAATTTTGTAGTTCATTAGCCATATACAATTAGAACGAGATGTTATCAATTAAGAATTTACATGCGCGAATCGGAGAAAAAGAAATTCTTCGTGGGATTAATCTGGAAGTCAAAGCCGGCGAAGTTCATGCCATCATGGGACCGAATGGTTCTGGTAAATCAACCTTAGCGTCTGTTTTAGCCGGTCGGGAGGATTATGAAGTAACGGATGGGACGGTTGAGTTTTTAGGTAAAGATTTATTAGATCTAGCTCCCGAAGCGCGTGCCGCGGAGGGTGTTTTCTTAGCTTTCCAATATCCCGTTGAAATTCCTGGTGTTTCCACAACCAATTTTATGAAGTCGGCGGTTAACGAAATCCGTAAATATCGTGGCGAGGAGTCCTTGGATGCTGTTCAATTTTTGAAGATGTTCAAAGAGAAAATGGCCTATGTAAATATCGACCAATCTTTGTTAAGCCGCTCGTTAAATGAAGGCTTTTCAGGTGGAGAGAAAAAGCGAAATGAGATTTTCCAAATGGCTGTGTTAAATCCTAAATTGGCCATTTTGGATGAAACGGATTCAGGTTTAGATATCGACGCCTTGCGTATTGTAGCTGAAGGTGTGAATAAATTGAAAAGCCCAGAGAATGCCACCATTGTTGTGACGCATTACCAAAGGCTGTTGGATTATATCGTTCCTGATTTCGTTCACGTCCTATATAAAGGACGTATCGTGAAATCTGGCACGAAAGAGTTAGCACTTGAATTAGAAGAAAAGGGTTATGATTGGATCATTTCAGCATTAGTTGATTAACACATGGCAACAGATACACTCGTAAGTATTTCCCTCGGGAAAGAAAAACAAGCGGCCATGGATCGTTTCTTGGCCAAAGGATTTCCTACCAATAAATGGGAGGAATGGAAATATGCATCCTTGAAGTCCTTAAATGACACGGATTGGAATTGGAATACGTCCGAAGAACCAAAACATGTAGGAGGTATATCCTTAGATGCATCCCTTCAATTGAGCACTTACAATGGAAAATTTAATGTTCAAGGGCCTTTGCCTGCGGGCATTGAAATCTTAACATTTGCTGATTTTTCAAAACAAAATCCTGCTTTTATTTCCAAATGGGAAAAGCGTAATCAAATCTTGGATCAAAATCCCATGTATGATTTGAATGATGCATTAACATCCTCTCATCAAGTGATTTGGGTGAAGGAGGGAACAAAGCTAGCCAAACCGATTGTTCACCAACTTTTGGCTGATGTGAGCATTGCTTCTGCAATTCAAAGCAAATTATTGATTTATTTAGAGAAGGACGCCCAACTAACATGGGTTGATGATTTGTGTACCCATGATTCGTCGGAAGCCATTCTATCGAATTATGTGCAAGAAATTTGGGTTGAGGAAGCCGCGCAATTGACTTTCATCAAAACACAAGATTTTGCGCTGAAAACGACTCATATCGATCATACCTATATTTATCAACAGGCGAAAAGCCAGGTTGATATGTTTACTTTCTCAATCAATGGGGGATTCGTCCGAAACAATTTACATTTTTATGTGGATGGGGAAAATGTACAATCGAATTTAAATGGACTTTATGTTCCTGGTAACAATGAATTCATAGATTCACACACAGTAGTTGATCATCGTAAGCCAAATTCAGAATCGAACGAGTTATACAAAGGGGTTCTATTAGGGACCTCAACGGGTGTGTTTAATGGGAAGATTTTTGTACGTCCTGATGCCCAAAAAACGAATGCTTTTCAATCTTGTAAAAATGTCTTGGCCTCTGATAAAGCGACCATGAACACCAAACCTCAATTGGAGATTTGGGCAGATGATGTGAAATGTTCACACGGGACAACTACAGGTCAACTGAGTGATGAAGCTTTGTTTTACATGCGTTCACGCGGTATTTCTCAAGATGCCGCTAAGACTTTGTTGATGCTTGCATTTGTCCAACAAGTCATCGATTTATTGGAAATTCCCGACTTGAAAGAGTCCATTTCCAATCGAGTAATAGCCAAAATACAACAAGCCTTAAGCGTATAATGATGGCAGATCAATTTGATATTGAGCAAGTAAGGAAGGATTTTCCTATTTTAGACCAACAGGTGAATGGAGCACCTTTGGTATATTTTGATAATGCTGCTACGACTCAAAAGCCTCAAATGGTGATTGATGCGTTGACTAAGTATTATAGCCAAGATAATGCCAATATTCACCGTGGCTTACATACACTCGCTGAACGTGCCACAACGGGTTATGAATTAACTCGAAAGAAGTTGATGGACTTTTTAAATGCGCCTTCAACAGATCAAATTATTTTTACGTCAGGAACAACTGCCGGGATTAATTTAGTTGCCCAGACTTATGGTCGGGCTAATTTTTCTAAAGGAGATATTATTCTTGTTTCGAATTTGGAGCATCATTCCAACATGGTTCCTTGGCAAATGATTGCACAGGAAACAGGGGCGGAGGTTCGCGCAATTCCCGTTGATGATCTTGGCGTATTGGATTTGGTGGCTTATAAGGCCTTATTAGCAGGCCCAGTCAAATTCGTTGCCGTGAATCATGTATCCAATGCGATTGGTACAATCAATCCAATTAAGCAAATGATTGAATTGGCTCATCAAGTAGGGGCAAAGGTTTTAATTGATGGAGCTCAATCCGTTGCGCATTTTGAAATCGATGTGCAGGATTTGGATATAGACTTTTTAGCTTTTTCGGCACATAAATTATTTGGCCCAACTGGTGTGGGTGTTTTATACGGGAAACGTGAATTATTAGATGCCATGCCTCCTTACCAAGGGGGTGGAGAAATGATCAAAGAGGTCAGTTTTTCTGGAACGACTTACAACGAATTACCCTATAAATTTGAGGCAGGAACGCCCAATATTGCCGATGTATATGCCTTTGGCTTTGCCTTGGATTATTTGAAGTCCTTACCAAAGAATGCCGTTTGGGAACAGGAGAAATCATTACTAGATTATGCAACAGAACAATTATCCCAAATAGAGGGTTTACGCATCGTCGGTCAGGCCCCAGAGAAAATTGCTGTAATAAGTTTTGTAATTGAGGGTGTTCATCCGCAAGACATTGGGGTCTTATTAGACAAATTTGGTGTCGCAATCCGTACGGGTCACCATTGTGCGCAACCTTTGATGGAGCGATATGGTATCGTCGGAACTTGTCGGGCATCCTTTGCGTTTTACAATACCAAATCGGAAATAGATTTGTTTGTAAAGGCCTTGAAACGCACAATCATGATGTTGAGTTAATATGGGAAAGTCGATAAATGAAATACAAGACGAATTGATTGAGGAGTTTGGTCTCTTTGACGATTGGGCGGATAAATACGAGTATTTGATTGATTTGGGAAAGAAGTTGTCGCCAATGAACGAAGCCTTCAAAACGGAGGAAAATGTCATTAAAGGTTGTCAAAGTAAAGTTTGGTTGCATGCCGAAAAGCAAGGTGACCAAATCGTATTTTTTGCGGATTCAGAAGCAATCATTGTAAAAGGGATGATTAGTATGCTGATTCGCGTGTTGTCAAACCATACGGCAGCTGAGATTATGCAGGCTGATTTGTATTTTATTAATCAGATTGGGATGTCCGAACATTTGGCACAGACTCGTTCGAATGGTTTGGTATCGATGGTAAAACAAATGAAAAATTACGCTGTTGCGTTTAATGCATTAGCATAAGGAGATATGAGCATGTCGGAAGCAGAATTAAAGGAAGAAGTTGTCAAGGCGATCAAGACGGTATATGACCCCGAAATTCCGGTGGATGTATATGAGTTGGGATTGATTTATGAAATTAAGATTTTCCCGGTCAATAATGTCTATATTTTGATGACCCTGACTTCACCATCTTGCCCCTCCGCGGAGAGCATACCAGTGGATATCGAAAAGGCGATTCGGGAAGTGGAAGGAGTTGCTGAAGTTTCCGTGGAATTAACGTTTGATCCTCCGTATTCGCAAGATATGATGTCGGAAGTGGCCAAATTGGAACTTGGTTTTATGTAAGTATGTTAAGCAAATTAAAATAGAAATATATGTATCCAGAACATTTAGTACATCCCATGCGGATGGATATCGTAGAAGGTGGGTTTCAAGAATTGAAGTCGGCATCCGAAGTGGAAGATACCATGGCAAAATCCGGTACCACTTTATTATTTATTAATTCCGTTTGTGGCTGTTCAGCTTCCACGGCACGCCCTGGAGTGAAAAGTGCAGTTTCTTCATCAGCGAAGAAGCCAACAAATTTAGCAACTGTTTTTGCTGGAGTAGATCAAGAGGCAACTCAAAAGGCACGCGAATATACCTTGCCATATCCTCCGTCATCTCCATCGATTGCCTTATTTAAAGATGGGGAATTGGTTCACTTTGTTGAGCGTCATCACATTGAAGGTCGTTCTGCGGCATTAATCGCCCAGCATTTAGAAGGAGTTTTTGAAGAGTATTGTTAATAAAAAAGAGCCGTTCATTGGACGGCTCTTTTAATGATTTTTAAGCGAGCCGTTCATTGAACGGCTCGTTCTCTTTACTGCTTTGGTGCACCACCCACAGCGCCAGATTCTGATGGCGTGTTTTTGGCTTTCTCTGCCATTTTCTTGGCAGCACCTTCGTAATCACCCGCTTTGATGAAGGACATCTTTGTCAAGTCAATCGTCTTGCGTGAGGCTTCGAGAATTTGCTCAGGTGTTAAATTTTTTACCTTATTTTCCAATTCTTCTGACCATTTCATGTTGCGACCCAAATAGAGGTTGCTATTAATTGTGCCAACCAACGAATTATCTTGGGAACGAGTCACCTGTTTTGCCTGAATCCAAGATTTCTTCGCCTCATCGATTTCCTTTTGAGTAAAGCCTTCTTTCAATACTTTCTCAATTTCCTCTTTGAATGCGGCTTCCAATTTGGCGATGTTTTCAGGTGCATAGATTGCATAGCCTAAAAATGCCCCAGATTGATCCAATGGACTAGCCGCAAATTGTGAACCTACACCGTAGGACAAGCCTTCTTTTTGACGAATGCGGTTCATTAATCGGGAGCTTAATCCGCTGCCACCGCCCAACATGTAATTGCTCAATTCCATGGCCGCATAGTTGGGGTCTGAATCAGAGATTTTCAAGGGCTGATAAGCTAAGAAAAAGGCATTCGCTTTATCAGGAGTTTCAATTGATTTTACCTGACCACCTATTTCATGGAAAAGTTCTGGAATGCGAGTAAATGCTTTTGGAGATTTCCAGTCTGCTAATTCTGTTTTAATGAAGGATTTAATTGCCGCCTCATCAAAATCGCCTACAGCAGCGAAAGTTGCATTCGATGCACCATAAAATCCTTTGTAAAAGGATACGGCCTCTGCTAATTTTGCTGACGAATATCGTTCTGTCTGCTCAGCCATCGTGGGTTGATAACGTACATCATTCTTTGGGAAATGACCCGATCTCCATTGACCTAACACATCCATCGCTTTCGCTTGGGGTTCTGATTTTTGACCTTCGATTTGTGTCAAATTCTCTTGTTTTAATTTTTCAAATTCATCTGCAGGAAAAATGGGTTGTTTCAATGCCTCAGCAACTAATTGCAAGGCTGGCAATAAATTATCCCTGGTGGTTTCGATGGAAACGTTCGCTTGTCGTGCGTCCCCAGAAATGGATACACGTGCTTTTAATTTGTCCAATTCATCTTGGAATTGTTGGCGCGTATGTTTCGCTGTTCCTTTACTCAACATATCTGCCGCCAAATCTGCCGCAGTTGCAGTACCTAACAATGATTTTTCGTCACCAAAACGTAAGGTTAAACGTGCATATACGGAATTTCCACGTGTCTTCTTCGGTAATAAAGCCAAGGAAACACCTGCAATTTTCTCCGTTTTTGTCCGTGCATCGATGTTGCTTGGCGAGGGATCAAATGCTTCACCTTCCGCAACAGCTGCCTTTCCTTTGAAATCTTTTAATACTTCTGATGCGTCTTTAGACTCAGGAATCTCAGCACGCTCAGGCTTCTCTGTTGGATAGAAAATGCCGGAAGTACGATTTGCCGACTGGAAGTATTTTGCTGCCACACGCTGAACATCTGCCGCGGTAACTTTCTCTAATTGATTCCGAGTATGGAATAATAAGCGCCAATCCCCCTGTGCAATGTATTCTGAAAGTCCTACACCTACACGTTGTGCATTGTTTAATAATAATTCAATGTTTTTGATTCCTTTAGTCTTGATTCGATCTACCTCTTCTTGTGTAGGAGCCTTTTTTGCAAATTGCTCGATCGTTTCAATCATGATGTTTTTCACAGAATCAACCGATTTTGTTTTTAATACCTCAGCACCGAAATACACCAAACCCGGTTCCTTTAATTGGAACGTGTATCCAAATTGACTAGAAGCTTTTTTGGTATCAATTAAGGCTTTATATAAACGGCCTGATGGCGCGTCAGTTAATAGGTCAACTAATACATCACATGCAATGAAATCTGGATGTAAACCTGATGGAATGTGATAAGCCATACCCACTTGTTGGACATCACCCACCCGACGTAAAATCACCTCACGCTCACCATCTTGTGTCGGTTCAGCTGTGAAAGTCGGCGTCAACACACGTTCAGGGCGTGGAATAATACCAAATTTCTCATTGATTAATTTTAATGTTTTAGTTGGATCAAATTTGCCAGCAACTAATAATACCGCATTATCTGGTTGGTAATATTTGCGATAATAGGCTTGTAAATTTTCGATTGGCACTTTTTCGATGTCGGAGCGCGCACCGATCGTCGAGTTACCATAGTTGTGCCACAAGAAAGCCGTCGACACGACACGCTCCATCAATACGGATCCAGGATCATTTTCGCCACTTTCAAATTCATTGCGAACAACAGTCATTTCCGTTTCTAATTCGCTTTTAGCAATGCGAGAGTTGATCATACGATCTGCCTCCATATCCAATGCCCAATCTAAATTTTCATCCGTTGAAGCAAAGGTCTCAAAGTAATTGGTTCTGTCTAACCAGGTAGTTCCATTGAATTGTGCACCATGATCCGAGATTTCTTTCGCAACCTCTTTATGTTTCTCTTTGGTTCCTTTAAAAACCATGTGTTCTAATAAGTGGGACATACCCGTTTCCCCGTAGCCTTCATGGCGAGAGCCTACCAAATAGGTGATATTAACGGTGATTGTCTGCTTAGATGGATCTGGAAATAATAATACCCGCAAGCCATTGGCTAATTTATATTCGGTAATTCCTTCTGCCATGGTGACTTTTTCAGGAATTGGCAAGGATTTTGGCTTTTGTTGGGCCATGACCGCACCTTGAAATAAGAGGATCGCAAGACCCGTAGTAAACAGTTTTTTCATGTTGTTGATCAATTTGAATAAGAAACGAATATACCAAAGCATTTTATTCCATGAAAATGAAATGGATGAATGGCAGATAAGTCGTTCGGAAGGATATTATTTTTTGTATTGCTGAATTAACTTGAAAATTGCTTTTTGTGTTTCCAGATTGGGGAAATAATCGAAGATGAGTACGTGTTTATCGTAGTCCAACATTAATCCGGTTTCTAGAAAATGAAAGGCTTCTTTGAACTGAGCCGCTTTTATTAAAAAGATGGCTGATCGATAATATAATTCGGCCTCTTCAGGTAATTCATCTATTGCGGAGAGCATGATGTCTGCCGACTTCTCATAATCACCCATTTCAAAGTGCATTTGTGCCCATTTTACCCAAGTTGGGGCAAAAAAGGAATCAAGCTCAATCGACTTTTGGAAGGCCTCATCTGCAGAAATTGAATTGCCTAAATAAGCCTCTACGTCAGCCAAACCCGTCCAATAAAGAGGATTTGTTTCGTTGAGTTTTATCGCTTTTTTAAGGAAATGCAGTGATTCGAACCATTTGTCTAATTCGGTTAAACATACAGCTAATCCATAATAACCTTCATCCCAGAGCGGATCGATTTTGACCGCATCTTTGTAATAAGCTAAGGCTTCATTAAACTGTTTTTGACGCTCTAAACTCGCACCCAAGCAGCAATATAATTCAGGATTTGGTTCGTCATGTTGTAAACAGAGTCGGTAAGCTTCCTCTGCCTTCACATATTCCTCCATATTCATGTAGGTATTTCCTAGATTGAATAGGGAAGAGGCAAAAGTAGGTTCGATGGCAAGTGAATATTCATAAGCATCGATGGCCTTTTCGTATTTTTTCTGTTTGGAATAGGCGATTCCTAAATTATACCAGGCGGTAAATGAAAAGGGATCTTGATCGATAAATTTCTCATAATAGGGGATACTTTCCTCAATTTTACCTATTTCATCCAATGCATTCGCAAGTTCTACGAGCGCATTTTCATTTTCAGGATTGTGTTCAAGTGATTTCTTAAACATATCCACCGCTTCACGAGGTTTTGGCCAGTTTAAATAACATAAGCCCAAACGGAAATAGACATCATCTTTTTCTTCTGCATATTCTAATATGTGCAGAAATATTTCAACCGCTTTATCATGTTGTTTTAATTGGCTCAACAAGGAGCCCTTGACCATGAGCAAATCTACGTCAGTCGGAAAAAGCAACATCGCATTTTCAATCAACTCATATCCAGCCTCAGCCTGCTGCATTTCGCCCAAAATTTGAGCTTTGAGCGTAATTAATTCTAAGGTATAGGGGAAATGTTCTAATCCAATATTGCAGGCTTTAAGGCCCTCGTCAAATTTTCCTTGAATGAAATAATGCTCGGCGATTTGCTCCAACGTATCCAAATCAAAGAAGGAATTCTCATCCTCATTGAGCATTTTTTCGAATCGGTTTAACGAAGATTGAATGTCCTCCTTATGGTCGTCAAATTCGGGATCAAGCATGTAGGAAATTTGGGTTGTAATTAGTTCTAAATTACTAATTGTTTTTTAATAAACAGCCTTTCGCCGTACTTTTGTTCCAAACCCCTCGAAGATGCCCCATCCCCAAGCGATTATTGATTTAGGAACGAATACTTTTCAGTTATTGATTGCCGAACAAATGCAGGGTAAAATGCATGTATTGTATGAGGATCATCGACCTGTAGCCTTAGGCAAGGGTGCCATGGAGACGGGTTTATTGCAGTTGGACGCCATGGCAAGAGCAGTGGAAGCCCTGGAACGATTTCTTTGGCATGCGCAGGATAAGTCATGTGTTTCCATTCAAGGAATTGGGACAAGCATATTGCGCAATGCACGAAATGCAAATGCTTTTATTGAATTGGTTGAATCGCAATTAGGCATTCCCATTCAAGTTATTTCGGGTTTACAAGAAGCCGATTATATTTTTCAAGGCATTCGACATTCCTTACCAGATCCTTGGAATGAAGTTTCCTTGGTGATGGATATTGGAGGAGGAAGTGTTGAATTCATCCTGTTTAAGGATCAAACCATCTTATATAAAACGAGTTTGGAGTTAGGCGGCTTGAAATTGCAATCGCTTTTTCAGCAGGATGGTGAATACCATGCAATGCTCGCACCTTCACTAGATGCATATATTCAATCTGGTTTAAAGCCCCTCATTGAAGCGTGTGCGAAATATCAACCAAGCCGACTCATCGGAGCGGCAGGTGCGTTTGAAACATTGGCAGAAATTCAAGTGGCTCAAGGATATCTCAAAACGATGCAAATTGCAAATCAATTAGACTTGCCTGCGTTTTACATGCTAAAGGACCGAATTGCTAGCTTGACCTTAGAAGAAAGGCAAGAGATTCCAGGTATGAAGGCTTATCGAGCGAGTATCTTACCCTATGCGAATCATTTAATTGCCCAATTAATGGAGAACACGGAGATTAACGAATTGTGGATGTCCTTATATAGTTTGAAAGAAGGTTATTGGTACAGCATTCAAGAATAATTGAATAAATGCGTACGATTTTTTTGAAAAAGACAATAATTTTGGCCAACTTTAAGTTTATATTAAATCATTAAAATTTTCAACAAAGCAATATGTCTTCACTCCTTAATTTTATTCTTTTAGATGCCGCTCAGGTCGAGGAATTCACGGTATTGAGTTTATTGGAAAAAGGGGGATATGTCATGTATCCAATCTTATTTTTATTTACAGCCGCCTTGTTTTTGTTTATAGAGCGCTATTTATACATTCGTAAGACATCCCGTATTGATGAAAACTTTCTTCACAACATCAATGATTTGTTATTAGCGGGTAATATTCAAGGTGCGGTAACGTATTGCAAGAATTCAAAATTCCCGATCGCAAATTTATTGGAGCGTGGTTTAGGTCGTTTAGGATCTCCTATTCGTGACATTGAAGATGCGATTGAGAATAAAGCGAAGTTGGAAATTTATAACATGGAGAAGAACTTAGGTATCCTTAGTTCAATTGCGCGTATTGCACCTATGTTTGGATTTTTGGGAACGGTAACGGGTATGATTCGTACTTTTCACAACATTTCGACTTCCAATAAAATTGAGATTTCAACCATTGCATCCGGTATTTATGAGAAGATGGTAACATCTGCTTCTGGTTTAATTGTAGGTATCATTGCTTATGTGATGTATACCTTGTTGACGACCATGATTGATCGTTCGATTAACAAAATGGAAATTGTTGCTATGGATTTCATTGACTTGTTACACAAGCCAGCCAATAAAAAATAAATTATCCTATGAATTTTAGAAAGCGCGAACGAGAAGCATCGGAAGTAGAAACAGGCGCCCTAGCGGATATTCTATTTTTTCTATTGATGTTTTTCTTAATGATTTCGACCTTAGCATCTCCGGATGCCATTCGATTATTGTTACCCAAAGCTGATTCAACGAAAGTTACACCACCTGTGGTTGAGTCGATTCGTGTCTCTGTGGATGCGAACAATAACTTTTTCATCGATGGAAATGCTCAGCCATTTGCGTTAGATCAAGTTGATGGTCAATTAAAAGAAATCTTAAAGACGAAAAAAGCCAATTCATTGATAATCTCCATTGATAAATCAAGAACGGTTCAAGATTTAACAGATGTATATGATTTAGCTGCCAAGAATAAGCTTTCAATGGTGATGGCAGCAGAAAAGAAAAAATAATATGGAAGGCTTTGTCATCATCGCCCTCAAATCAATAGCCGTCTACGTGTTCATCGTGGCGGCTATTCGTCTTTTTGGAAAGAAGGAGTTTGCACAATTATCGGTTGTAGATCTTGTTTTCATTTTATTAATCTCCAATGCCGTTCAAAATGCCATGGTGGGAGCCGACACCTCCTTATCGGGAGGATTGTTTGCTGCATTTGCCTTGTTTTTGACAAATTTTGCCTTTAAAAAGCTCGAATTAGTATTTCCCGGATTAAGCAAGGTGGTGGAAGGTGAGCCCATTGTTTTGGTTTACCAGGGGAAACTTATCAAGGGAGGTTTGGTAAAGTCATCATTGAGTGAGGAACAGTTAAATGCTGCAATTCGGGAGCATGGAATACCGAAAATAGAAGAAGTTGATTTAGCTGTTTTCGAAGTCGATGGAAATATCTCAGTGTTGTCGGAAAATTATCAGAAAATTTCGAAAAGAAAGCGGAAAGGACACAAGGTTCTTAGGTGAAATACGGCTTAAAATAGTATATTTGTAGCCTTTACTTAGCTGTTTGTAGAGCTAAGGATCATTTCATTTTCTTTTCTAATGGAAAAAATTTTAAAATTCGGTGGTACCTCTTGTGGGAGCATTGCGAGTATCGAATCAGTTTTGGCAATTATCGATGCCAATCATCAAGTAAAATCATCTTTCGCTGTTGTGTTTTCTGCCATGAGTGGCGTGACGAATGCATTATTAGCGGCCGGAGCGACAGCTGCCAGCAAAAAAACGCTAGAGCCTACGATTATTGAGTCTTTAGAAGCGCGTCATTTTGAGGTTATACGTCATTTTATTCCTGTTACGGCTCAATCTCAAGTTATTGCTCAGATTCGTACCTTGGTCAATGAATTGCGTGACGTACTGAAAGGAATTAATTTAATTCATGAGATTTCTCCAAAGACATCTGATTTATTAGTGAGTTTTGGGGAAAGACTTTCCACAGCACTAGTTGCAGCTATTTTGTCTCAGCGCGGTTTGCCTGTTCGTTTTGTAGATGCACGTGAACTTGTAAAAACGAATAGTCATTTTGGGAAAGCTGAGGTTCGTTTTGCGGAAACAAATGCGTTGATTCAAGCTAATTTTGAAGCCCATCCGAATGAAATTGCCTTGATTACTGGCTTTATTGGATCCAATGACGCTGGAGAAACAACGACTTTAGGTCGGGGTGGTTCTGATTATTCTGCATCTATTTTTGGTGCGGCATTGGACGTTCAAGAGATTGAGATTTGGACAGATGTGGATGGCATGATGACTGCGGATCCACGTAAAGTGGCTGCAGCGTTTACAATTCCGTCGATTTCCTACGCAGAAGCGATGGAGTTGACTCATTTTGGTGCCAAAGTGATTTATCCTCCTTCTTTACAGCCTGCTTTTGCGAAAAATATCCCAATTCGTGTTTTAAATACATTTAATCAAGCTTTTAAGGGAACGGTTGTTTCCAAGGTTTCTTCACCGAGTCCATATATTATAACTGGAATTAGTTCTATTGATGAATTAGCACTTGTGAATGTGCAAGGCTCGGGGATGATTGGCGTTGCGGGTGTTTCTGCCAAATTATTTACTGTCCTAGCCAAAGAAAAAATATCAGTTGTCTTGATTTCGCAAGCATCTTCTGAACATTCTATCTGTTTTGCCATCGACCCACAAGTTGTGTCTAAAGTTGATAAGATTTTAGCCAAAGAATTTGCCCAAGAGATTGCATCCGGTGATATTGAGGGCATCGATATCCAACAAGATTTATCCGTGATTGCAGTTGTGGGAGAGGGGATGCGCAAGCATACAGGGGTGAGCGGTCGTTTATTCTCTGTTCTTGGTAAAAATGGAATCAACATTGTAGCTACTGCACAAGGTAGTTCCGAGTTGAATATCTCCGTTGTGATTGGGCGAAAAGATCTTTCGAAGGCGCTGAATGTTATTCATGAGACTTTCTTTTTCTCACAAATCAAAACATTAAACTTGTATTTGGTCGGTGCTGGCTTAATAGGGAAAACCTTGTTGAATCAGTTAGTTGGTCAGGAACACTATTTAGAAAAATACAAAGGACTACGAATTCAATTGGTGGGTATCGCGAATTCGCGTAAACAAATCATCGATCCAGCAGGTATTCCAATCGATCAAGCGATTGATTTATTGGATTCAAACGGTATTTCTGCTTCTTTGGATTCATTTGTTGGCCAAATTAAGCAATTAAACTTGCCAAATTCCATCTTTGCAGATTGCACGGCGAGTAAGGAAACGCACCAGCATTATTTAGGTCTCTTTGAAGCGAACGTTTCGGTTGTTACTCCCAATAAAGTCGCAAATTCAGGTCCATATGAGCAATATGCGGCATTGCACCAAACGGCATTGAATAAAGGAGTGAAATTTCTGTACGAGACAAACGTGGGGGCTGGATTACCCGTGATTAATACCTTGCAAGGTTTAATTGCGTCGGGTGATCGCTTCGAGAAAATTGAGGGAATTTTGTCTGGAACCTTATCATTCTTGTTTAATCAATTTGTTCCTGGGAAATCTTTTGCCGCTGTCTTGCGAGAAGCTAAGGCGAAGGGATATACAGAGCCGGATCCTCGGGAAGATTTAAGTGGAATGGATGTGGCACGTAAGATCTTAATTTTGAGTCGGGAAATCGGGTTAAAATTGGAATTTGAGGACATCACGATTGATAAAATTATACCTCCTGCTTGTGAGGCTGCACCAACGGTGGATGCTTTTTTTGAGGAATTGGATAAGGCAAATTCCTATTTTGAGGCCCTGGTGAATGAGGCTTATGCTGATAACAAAGTACTTCGTTACATTGCCAAATTAGAAAATCAAAAGATTTCGATTGGCTTGCGAGCGGTTGGTTCAGATCATCCTTTTTATCAAATGGATGGAGCGGATAATGTGATTGCTTTTACAACCAAGCGTTACCATGACCGACCCTTGGTGATCAAAGGGCCTGGTGCGGGTGCTGAGGTGACAGCTTCGGGTGTTTTTGCGGATATTGTGTCAATCGGTAGTTATTTGTCTTAGTATGGAAAGTATTCGTGTTTATGCCCCTGCAACTGTTGCTAACGTAGCCTGTGGCTTTGATATTTTTGGGTTTGCGGTGAATCGCCCAGGCGATGAAGTTGTGTTAACGAAAACACAAACTCCAGGGATTGTTATCAAGGAAATTACGGGTGATGATGGCCGATTACCCAAAGATGTGGCGAAAAATACAGCAGGTATTGCCATCTTGAAATATTTGGAATTTATTGGACAGCCTGATCAAGGATTTGAACTATCCTTGCATAAAGATATGCCATTGGGCTCCGGTTTGGGCTCATCTGCGGCTTCTGCTGTGGCGGGTGTTTTTGCTGCCAATGAGCTGATGGGGAAGCCATTAAGCCAAAAAGAATTGTTGCCTTTCGCCATGGAAGGCGAACGTGTGGCCTGTGGTTCAGCGCACGCTGATAATGTAGGTCCGAGTTTGTTGGGAGGCTTTGTCGTTATTCGTAGTTATGATCCGTTGGACATCATTCAGATAGCTACTCCAGCGGATTTATATGCCAGTATTGTTCATCCACAAATTGAAGTGAATACCAAAGATGCGCGTCGGATTTTGGAAAGTGAAATTACCTTAGGAAAGACGATTACTCAAATGGGGAATGTGGCAGGTTTAGTAGCCGGTCTGTTGACCTCAGATTATGATTTAATCGGCCGTTCTTTGGTGGATGTCATTGTAGAGCCCGCGCGTTCCATTTTAATTCCACAATTTCAGGAAGTAAAAGCGGCTGCTTTGCAGGCAGGAGCATTGGGTTGTTCCATCTCTGGTTCCGGTCCTTCTTTGTTTGCCTTATCAAAAGGAGAGGAAACTGCGAATCAAGTGGCAAAGGCGATGTCTGAAGCATTTAATTCGGTTGGAATTGGTTCTGAGGCCTATGTTTCTCAAATTAACCAACAAGGCCCAATGATTCGCTAGGCCTTCGGGTGGGCTTGTTTATAGATTTCCTTCAGTTTTTCCATGGAATTATGCGTGTAAACTTGCGTTGCTGCAAGATTTGCATGTCCTAGCAGTTCTTTGATTGCATTTAAATCTGCTCCCCGATTCAATAAATGGGTAGCATAGCTATGACGTAAAACGTGTGGAGATTGTTTTTCTAAGGTGCTGACCTCGCCTACATATTTTTTTACAAGCCTTTGGACGAACATTGGATAACAGGGTTCCCCTTTGTCGGTCAGCAGTAACTTGGGGTGATGAAACGGGTTTAACTCTTGGTATTGTTGAATAAGATCTACCAGTAATTGGGGCATCGGGATGATGCGCTCTTTATTGCGTTTTCCGATTACCCGCAATGTTTTTGCTGTCAAGTTGACCTGTTGATGCTTTAATTGTATCAATTCCGCCAAACGCATTCCTGTTCCATACAGTAGCATTAATGCTAATTGGTCTCGCACCTCTTCAAATGTATATTTAGGGTTATCCTGAGGGCTAAATAGTTGGTCCAGTTCAGATTCTCTCAGATACATTGGGAGTTTCTTGCTGGTTTTGACCATGCGGATGGTTTGCATGGGATTGTCGGTCACATCTCCCCGACGTAATAAGTATTTGTAAAAGGTACGAAGGGTGGCTAGTTTCCGATTAATTGAACGGTTTTGTATGCCTTGATTGGATAACTCCACAAGCCACAAACGAATGGTTTGGCTTTTAATTTGATGAATGCTTAGGTTATCCTGAGCAAGGAAATCGAGAAACTGTAAGAGGTCAATTTGATAGGAGCGAAGCGTTAATGGACTTAATCGCCGTTCTACTTGAAGATGCTGTAAAAAAAAATTGACTACTTCGCGATTCATACATCGAAAGTAGTCAATTCTAAGAAAAATCGAAACAAACTAGTTGTTGATATTTCCGTATGTCTTCTGCTTGTAAGCAGCACGAATCATTTCCTTACGACGATCGACTGATGGTTTTTCAAAAGCAGATCTTCTACGTAATTCTTTTACTACACCTGTTTTTTCAAACTTCTTTTTAAAGCGCTTAAGGGCTTTATCAATTGACTCGTTCTCTTTTATCGAAATAATTAACATGTATTTTGTCCTTTTTGAATTAAAATGTTCGCAAAGATAAATTTATTTTTTTGATTGTGCAAGTAGTCTTTTGGAATTTTATGAGTGAAAATGTCCTATTTTTGTAGTTCATTTTAATTCAATTGTATGTCGGAGTTTTCACGGACAACTGTCACGGCCGCTTTAATCTATGCAAATGGTCCCATTCACATTGGACACTTGGCAGGATGTTATTTGCCAGCTGATATTTATGTGCGCTATTTACGTTTAAAGAAGGAGGATGTCATTTTTGTTTCAGGAACAGATGAGCATGGTGTGCCCATTACGATTAAGGCGCAAAAAGAGGGAAAAACACCGCAGGAAGTGGTAGATTACTATTATTCCAATATTAAATCGTCTTTTGAAGACTTTGGTATTTCCTTTGATATTTATGGAAGAACGTCGGATCCGGCGCATCACAAAATGTCACAGGATTTTTTCTTGCATTTGTATAATGAGGGGAAATTTATAGAAGAAGTAACAGAACAGTATTATGATGTGGCTGCGGATCAGTTTTTGGCCGACCGTTATATTACGGGAGAATGTCCTAAATGTCACCAACCGGGAGCTTACGGTGATCAATGTGAGAAATGTGGTTCGTCTTTATCGCCGACGGAATTAATTAATCCGAAATCATCGTTAAGTGGTGCCTCGCCGATTTTAAAAGAGACTAAAAACTGGTTTTTGCCTTTGGATCAATGGCAAGGGGCTTTGGAGGCTTACGTAAATTCACATCCTGAATGGAAACCAAATGTGAGTGGACAAGTGAAATCTTGGTTGCAAGATGGACTTCGCCCACGTGCGATGACCCGTGATTTAAATTGGGGTGTCCCGATTCCTTTGCCAGAAACGGAAGGGAAAGTGTTGTATGTATGGTTTGATGCGCCGATTGGATATATCTCGATGACGAGTCAATTAACGGCCGACTGGGAGAAATACTGGAAGGCGAAGGATAGTCGGATTGTTCACTTTATCGGAAAAGATAACATCGTTTTTCATTGTTTGATTTTTCCTGCGATGTGCATGGCGCATGGCGAGTTTCAATTAGCGGATCAAGTTCCTGCGAATGAATTCATGAACTTGGAAGGAGATAAAATTTCAACTTCACGAAATTGGGCGGTTTGGTTGCACGAGTATTTGCAAGATTTTCCAGGGAAACAAGATGTATTGCGTTATGCGCTAACGGCTTCGAGTCCAGAAACAAAGGATGCAGATTTTACTTGGGCTGATTTTCAGACAAAAAACAATTCCGAGTTGGTAGCCATCTTAGGAAATTTTGTCAATCGTGCATTTGTGTTGATCGATAAGAATTTCGAAGGTATTGTGCCCGTAAAAGCTGCTGGAACTGGATCGGAAGATGATGTGAAACAAGCCTTAGCTGAAATTCCTGCAAAGCTGGAAGCCGCATTAGCAAATTATAAATTCCGGGATGCTTTGGTATTAGCCATGGAAATTGCACGTATTGGTAATAAGTATTTGGCCGATGCGGAACCTTGGAAAATTATTAAAGAAGATAAGGAGAGGGCAGGGACTGTCTTGAATTATGCCGTTCAATTGGTCGCACATGCATCAATAGCTTTAGAACCTTTTATTCCTTTCACCGCTGCAAAATTACGCACAGCCTTGGGAATAAAAGTGGCTGAATGGAATGCCATCGGTGATTTCGAATTGATTCCTACCGGGCAGCATCTGGCTAATCCAGGACTTTTATTTGAGAAATTGGAGGATGATGTGATTCAAGCGCAAGTAGATAAATTAAAACAAACAAAAGCAGCAATGGAATTAGCGAGTAAACAAGTGGAACCGATAAAAGAAACAATCGATTTTGAATCTTTTACGAAAATGGATTTACGTGTTGGTCAAATTACTGCGGCTGAAAAGGTAGAGAAAAGTAAAAAGCTATTGAAGTTGGCCGTCAACGATGGCCAAAAAGAGCGAACTATATTAAGTGGAATTGCAGAACATTTTGAGCCATCGGATGTGATAGGCCGACAAGTCTGTTTCTTGGCTAATTTGGCGCCACGTAAAATCATGGGACAGGAGAGTGAGGGGATGATCTTGATGGCTGAAAATGCTGATGGAAGTTTAGCATTTCTACAGCCAAGTAAGGAGATCTGGAATGGAGCCTCGATTAGTTAAAGGGAGTAAATAAAAATAAGGCCAGAAGAAACTTCCGGCCTTATTTGTGTAACCTCTAAACCTATTTAACTATGAAAATTTATACAAATATAGATGTTTTGTTTAAATATTATAGGTTTAATGCAAAAAAAATAAAAAAGGCGCCGTTAGAAACAGCGCCTTTTTTGATTACCTCTAAACCTATTTAACTATGAAAACTACTTACAATCTAATTTTGAAATACAACGATCAACTCTTTATTTTGGTCTGTTTCGTTGGTTAAATCTGCCTCAATTTTAGGCTCAATGGCCAATACTGACCAGATTGCATTGATTGCTTTCGCAGATTTGTTTATTTCTTTTACCCAAGTATTCGTTTTTTTATCCATAACACCTGCCTGATTTACAATGGATTGAACCGTCTCATTGAAGAGTGCTTGTTCTGCCTTGCTAGCTTTTAAATAAGCCGACTGGTTGTTTTGGTAATTCTCTAATATTGAAATTGTTAGGCTTGCTGATGAAGAAGCATAAGCTCCTAAAAATTCTTTTTTTATCAATGATTGAATAACCTCAGAAAGTGTTTCTTTATTAAGTGACAATACTATTGTCGACGTATCTACATTTGATGCCGTTCCGTTTGCTTTTACCGCTGTTGTTGTTAGGCTTAGTCCCACTAAAACGCTAACCATTAAAAATTGCTTTTTCATAAATTTGTTATATTTATTAACTAAATCAACGATACAAATTTATTGCATTTTTTTAATATAGCAAAACTTGCTTTTGGACAATTTCTAAATCAATAATTATATTTTAATTGATTTTGATGTTTATTTCAGAATAAATTATATTTTTTTCAGTAAAATACCAAATATAATTTGGATAACAATTGTAAAACTTTTGAATAATTCTATTTGGTCAATTCAGGAAAAATTATAAAATTCTTTAAAAAGTACAATCATTGGTTGTATTTGTTCATTGTTTGTTGGATACCTTGTAGGCAGAATGAATCAATGATCTCATTGGAGCGATTCAGGATGAATGGGATTAGTCCAATTTCATCTTCGGAAAAGTTACTTAATACAAAATCGGCTTGTCTTCCTTTTGAAAATTCAGCGCCAATTCCCATGCGAAGGCGGGCATACTCTTGTGTGTTCAATGTTGCTTCTATGCTTTTTAGACCATTATGACCTCCGCTAGAACCTTTAGGCTTTAATCGGAGTGTTTCGAAAGGCAGCGCGATGTCGTCTGTTAAAATTAACAGTCGATCTGTTTCTATTTTTAATTGTTGGCACCAATAATTAACCGCTTTCCCACTCAGATTCATGAATGTGCTGGGTTTCAACAGATGTATTTGGTGGCCTTTAAGCTTATAGGACGTTACAGCGCCTAATCGATCTTGAGTAAATTGTATCGATTTTTCTTTTGCTAGGTAATCCAAAGCCATGAAGCCGATGTTATGACGTGTAAATAGATATTCGGGTCCGATGTTGCCTAAGCCAACAATTAAGAAGTTCATGTGTTATAATATTTAGTACAAATTACGCGCAAATTTTTTAGAACACCTCGAAGGCATTACCTTCGATAAAAATTTTTCCCATGAATATGATTGCATGCATCACGGGCGCGAGCTCAGGAATAGGTTTAGCGACTGCTAATGCGTTGTCGGCCGTTGGCTATCGGTTAATACTTTGTGGCCGTCGCTTGGAGCGATTGGAAGCCTTAAGTGCGGAATTAAAGACTGATTCTTATCTATTGACCTTTGATGTACGTGATCGAAATGGGGTAGAGGCGGCCTTTCAATCACTTCCTGATGCTTGGAAAACGATTGACGTCTTGGTTAATAATGCAGGTAATGCTCATGGAATGAGTCCAATACAAGATGGTGATCCGGCTGATTGGGATGCCATGATGCACAGCAATGTGGATGGTTTATTAAATGTTTCGCGCATGGTCATCCCGGGAATGATTCAGCGAAATGCTGGCCATATTGTTAATTTATCATCTATTGCGGGGAAACAAGTCTATCCCAATGGAAATGTGTATTGCGCATCTAAAGCAGCTGTAGAGGCACTTTCCCAGGGGATGCGTCAAGATTTGAATGTACATGGCATTAAAGTTTCAAATGTGGCACCTGGTGCTGTGAATACGGATTTCTCTTCAGTTCGCTTTAAAGGGGACCAACAAAAAGCGGATGCTGTTTATGCGGGATTTGATCCTTTGTTAGCTGATGATGTCGCTGATTTGATTCGTTATATTGTTACTGCGCCAATACATGTGAATATTGCGGACGTAACGATTCTTCCGAAAGCACAGGCTTCGGCAACTCAAATGTTACGAAAAAATTAAATGCTTCGTTGGCGAACGGTTTCGTAGATAACGACTCCGGCTGCTACTGATACGTTTAAAGAGCCCACTTGTCCACTTTGTGGAATAACGGCTAAATCGTCTGATTTACGAATTAATTCATCTGAAATACCGTCTTCTTCTGATCCCATGATGATGGCAACGGGGCCACTGTAATCAACGCCATAAACAGAACTGCGTCCTTTTTCGGTACATGCGACAACTTTTAGGCCCGAGTTTTGTAGGAAATCAACGGTTTGTAATAAGCTATCTTCCTTGCAAACTGGAATGAAGTTTAATGCTCCTGATGAAGTTTTCATGGCATCTCCATTGATTTGAGCTGCGCCACGTGCCGGAATGACAATGGCATGGACCCCAGCACATTCCGCCGTTCGTGCAATCGCACCGAAATTACGTACATCTGTGATGCGGTCTAAGATCAAAATAAAGGGAATTAGCCCTTTTTCGAAGGTGTCAGCAATGACATTTTCTAATTTGGCATAATGGATAGCTGAAACGAAAGCAATAGCACCTTGGTGATTTTTACGCGTGATGCGATTCAATTTTTCCAAGGGAACTTTCTGAACTTGAATACCTTTTTCGCGTGCCAAATCAAGAATTTCACTATTCCCAAGTTCGCGTTGAACCAAAAGGCGGTCAATTTCTTTGCCCGAACGAAGTGTCTCTAATACGGATTGTACCCCGAATACAAACTCTTTGTTTTCTGTTTTAGGACTTGTGAAATGTCTAAATGGGCGCTTAAATGGCTGTCTTGATTCGTTTTCTTCTGACACGTTGATTGCTGTAAATTTGATGCAAAGGTCGGTATTTTTTTTCAAATCATTTGTCTGAATGTCAAATTAAGCCGAGGATCCTTTATTTTTTTTGATTTAGGTAACTGATGAATCCAATGAGTTTGGGTGGGTCCTTGCATTAATAATAGGCTTCCAGGAGTTAATTCAATGCTTACTTTTTCCTGTGTCTCTTTGTGTTTGAATTCAAATTTTCGTGCTGCCCCAAAACTAACCGAGGCTATGCAGGAGTTGGGCTTAATTGTTTTCTCATTGTCTGAATGCCAACTCGTCCCTTCATTGCCGTCGTGGTAATAGTTCATTAAACCGCCGTTGAAGGCTATTTGGGCCTTTTCTTCGATGGCTGATTTAATGTGCATCAAGCTTGGCGTCCACGGTATACCAATTTTCGTTCGACCGGAATATGTATAGGGCCTTTCATCATCAGCATACCAGGCTACTTTTCGACGGGTTTGAATGAATCGGCCAAAGAGGACGACTTCATCATGTTTCCAAGGAATTTCATCGCTAAGTATGCGCAAAAACTCTTGGCTTTCTTTGATTGAAAAAAAATCAGCATAAAAGAATACTTCCCCGTCATAAGGAAGTAAGTTTTGATCAGGAGTTATCGGAAACAAGGAAAGCATTGTTCAAATTACAGATTCTACCTTAAAAATTTTACCTTTGTTTCAAATTTAATCTGCATGTACAAAACTACTGAAATTGCCTCATCTGAAATCCCTTCAGATAATCCTGTTCACCAACGATTATTGTTTCCTTATCAGCATGTCAGCCAGCTGGTTGGAGGAAATGTTTTGGAAATTGGTTGTGGGACGGGCCGTGGTGTGGCAGTTTTGGCAGATAAGGTGAGTGCTTATACGGGTGTTGATAAGAACACCGAATTAATGCAAAGCTTGACGGCAAAATATCCTGATTTTAAATTCATCGATATGTTTTTGCCACCATTACAAGATTTGCCTGATAATCATTTCGATTTTGTCATTACTTTTCAGGTGATAGAACACATCGAAAATGATGCTTTTTTCTTGCAAGAAGCTGCACGGGTATTAAAGCCGGGTGGTAAGTTGTATTTAACTACCGTGAATCGCGATTTTTCATTGTCTCGAAACCCATGGCATGTGCGCGAGTATTTGGCTAATGAATTAGGTGATTTAATGAAGAAATACTTTTCAGAGGTCATCATGGAGGGTGTTCATGGAAATCAAAAGGTGATGGATTATTATGAAGCAAATAAGAAATCGGTGAAGAAAATCACACGTTTTGATATATTCAATTTGCAATACCGCCTTCCTCGTACTTGGTTGCAAGTTCCTTATGATATTGCGAATCGGTTGAGTCGCTTGTCGATATCGAAATCAAGTAATGACTTAGTTAATTCGATTCAAGTGGATGATTATTTCTTGAGTGATAAACCCGCAGAATCCTTGGACTTCTTTTATACAGGTATTAAATAATGGAATTCATCGACGAAGCCATCGAGGAATATGCACGTCTTTTTTCGGATGCGCCGAGTGATTTGTTGCAATCGCTAGATCGGGAGACACATGCCCGTATTTTACAGCCCCGCATGTTATCGGGACATTTACAAGGCCGTTTTTTGTCTATGCTTTCCAAGCTGCTTGCTCCTCAATTAGTCGTAGAAATTGGTACTTATACGGGCTATTCAGCATTATGCTTGGCGGAGGGATTACAACCCAAGGGTAAACTGATCACCATCGATATCAATGAGGAATTGGAAAGTTTTACGCGTTCTTTTTTTGATCGATCTGACTTCGCTGATCAAATAGATTATCGAATTGCGGATGCGCAAGAGGAATTAGCCATGATTGATGGGCCAATCGATTTGGTATTCATTGACGCGGACAAGCGAAATTATGCGAACTATTTTGACTTAATTATTGCCAAAATGCGACCCGGTGGTTTGATTTTAGTTGATAATGTCCTTTGGAGTGGTAAGATTGTCGATCCGAAAGCCAAGGATAAATCGACCAATGCCTTGCGTGATTTTAATCAAAAGTGTTTGGATGACCCACGTGTTGAAAAAATGCTACTTCCGCTACGAGATGGGCTTTATATGCTTCGGGTGATCTAAGGTTTCAATTTTAGTTTTTGTCCTACGCGTATGGTCGGAATTTTTCCTAAATTATTCCATTTGATTAAATCATCAATGGACACTTGGTAAACTTTTGCGATTTTGAATAAGGTTTCTCCCGCTTCTACTTCGTGGATGTAATAAACCGTTCCAGCTGGTTTTTTTGCTATTTCAGGGGCAATGATAGGCGTTTCTTTGGGCAAGTTTACCTGAGTTTGCTCCATGATTTTGCTTTCCTCTTTTGTGTCTGATTTAATTACAATTTCACGTGATTCAGCAGGCGCAATGTAAAAGGATTTTTCAGAATCATTCGAAGAGATCTTTCGAACTTCTTCCACTTCAACCTTGAAATCTTGTGCTGGAGCAGTTTGAACTTTTTTTGCAGGTTCTTCTTTTGCACTTTTTTCCTCTAATTTTTGTGCAATTATTTCAAGCATAGGTATACGGCGATTAACCTTTATTTTTTGACCTATGGTGATCATACTTGACAGATTCATCTCATTTAAACGAAGCAAATCAGCTAATTTCATTTCGTATCGCGCTGCGATATTGCTTAAATTATCCCCAGATACGACCGTATGGTTTTTGATTTCAAATTGATCACTTAGAATCTGTTTGTTTTGAGTTTTTACTTTTTTTGTCGGCACATAGAGTTTCGTAGAATCGACAGAAGCCGTAAAAATAGGTTCCTCTTGTTTGACTTCTTCGGAATTGAATATCTTTAAATTAGATGGATGGTAAAGGGTATAGCTCTTATCCGAAGGAATCCAATCTTTTAAAATCCAAGCATTATATCGCTTCAAATCATCATAACTAATTTTCAATTCATCCGATAATTCGTAGAGATTTTTTCCTTTGGTATTTAGGTGAGTAACCAAATTAGTACTATCGTTTAGGACAGGTAAATTCGCCATTTGTTCTGCCCAAAACTCTTTATATGCTAAAAATCGGATAACATACCAGTCAGTGGATGAGTCAACCTCAATCTCCGTTTTGCCTGCCCAATTAGTAGCATAGGGTAGTTTTTTGATAGTTCCCAATCCCACACGGTAGGAAAGTAATGTGCTCACCCAGTTGTTTAGGACCCCATTGTTGCGAGTAAAATAGTTGACAGCCCCTTTTGTTGCTTCGATGATGTGACGGCGCTCGTCAATTTCTTGATCAACTTTTAATCCAACATCTTTGGCCGTTTCGAGCTTAAATTGCCAATATCCTACTGCGTTTGACGTTGAAATGGCATTGGGGTTCAGAGAACTCTCCTGAACGCACAAAAATTTGAATTCTGGGGGAATATTTCCTTGAGTTAAAATGGGTTCAATGACGGGGAAATAGAGACGCATTTTATCTACAAGCGATGCGACATATTTTTTATTAGCCCCCAACATGGCAAATTCCTTTTCAAAAATGGGTTTTGCTGAAGGGTGTACAGATACACGTACATTCCCTATGGAAATGGTATCCGGAACGGCATGATTCGCCCAAAGTTTTCCGACAGATAAGGCGAGCAATACGAGTAGGAAGAATTTTTTCAAATGGGCTTTTGTTATTGATGCAATTGCAAAATTACCAAAATATTTCATTTAACGGAAGGCATTCCTTTTTATTGCGCTTCCTAGAATTAGCTTTACCTTTGTATAAATTTTGAAGAAGTATGATTTTAATTGACGATACGGTTATTAGTGAAGATGTTGCAGATGAGTATTTTGTCTGCGATTTGACAAAATGCAAGGGTGCTTGTTGTGTAGAGGGAGATTTGGGGGCGCCCTTAGAGCAGGAGGAATTAGCGATCATAGATCGCATTCAAGATGAAATTCGTCCTTTTTTATCGGCAGATGGAATTGCAGAGCTTGCTAAGCAAGGGAATTACATCTTAGAACCGGATGGCGATTATTCTACGCCGATAATTCAAGGTCGGGAATGTGTGTATGCCATTTATGATGAAAAAGGTTATTTGAAATGCGGTATTGAACAAGCCTACTTTGCGGGTAAAACAGATTTCCGTAAGCCGATTTCCTGTCATTTATATCCCATACGTATTCAGAAATTAGCTGAATACCAAGCAATTAATTATGAGCGCTGGACCATTTGCTCCGATGCTTGTTCACATGGGAAAGAATTGGGCGTACCTGTTTACAAGTTCTTGAAGGATCCTTTGATTCGTAAATTTGGGACCAAATGGTATGCAGAGTTGGAACGCGAAATTGAAGAACGTCAATTAGACTAATGCCAAAGGCTTCAAATGCATTTGATTTAATTTATCAGGTCGTTCGCGAGATTCCAGCGGGTCGTGTTACTTCCTATGGGGCCATTGCAGCCTATTTAGGTATGAAGGGCGGCGCTCGAATGGTGGGTTGGGCGATGAATGCCTCCCATACAATTGCTGATCTTCCTGCTCATCGCGTTGTCAATCGCAATGGTTTACTCACAGGTAAGAATTTTTTTGGTGGGGATCGCATGCAAATGTTGCTCGAATCTGAAGGGATTCAAGTTGAAAATGATCAAATACTGAGATTCAATACCCATTTTTGGGATCCTGCGATTGAATTATTATAGGTTTCGTAGGTATTTTTTACCACCCAAGGCACTCATTTGGCGTTTAATGAAGGAAGTTCTTTTGGCTACATAAGCCGACGGATTTTTGATGGAGAAACGAATGGGATTAGGAAGGCAGGCGGCAATGCGTGCTGCTTCTGTTGTACTTACTTCGGTTGAGGTGTGGCCATAATAGCGCCGACAAGCTTCCTCCACACCAAAGGTCATTTTGCCTGTTTCGGCTACATTTAAATACACCTCCATGATGCGTTCTTTTCCCCAAATAAATTCGATTAATATCGTAAAATAGGCTTCTAAGGCTTTTCGGAAATAGGAGCGACCTTGCCAAAGGAAAACATTCTTAGCCACTTGTTGGGATATTGTACTCGCCCCTTTAATCCTTTTCCCTTTACGATTTTTGACAATAGCCGTCGTCAGGGCATCGAAATCAAATCCATGGTGTTCGGGGAATAATTGGTCTTCAGAAGCGATCACTGCCAAGGCACAATTGCGATCAATTTCTTCATAAGAAGCCCATTGACTATGTATTTTGCTAGGTTCTCCATCCATGAGGGCATCGATTTTACGGGAGGCCATCGTGGGGGTGAAGTAAATTGGAATAAATTTTAAAAGGACTACCGCTACGATGGTGCTAATCCAAATGTACAGGAATAGTCGGCCTATTTTTTTTAAGAAGGATGACGATCTTTTTTTAGGAGCTTTATTCAAGCGGTCGAACTTATTGCTTCGAGGAGTAGAGCGGTAAGTACTGGTAAGGTCGACGCGTTTGGCCATGGAATGGGTATTTTTTGTTGTATTGGCAAAAATACGAATTATGAATTAAGAATTAAGAGTTAAGAGGTATGGTATTTGTCTAGTATCGATAGCTCATGCTGTGCCCCCTAGGTTGAAACTTGGGGTTGCTATCTGAGGACTTTGGTAGGTTTGTCTGATGGGAACTTGATACCTCGTTTCTACTCCCTAGGCTGAAGCTTATGGTTATATAACCCCAGACTTCAGTCTAGGGATCGACGAATTTCTTTCGCGTCTCTACTTGCTATCTTCCAAAATAAATATCTCCGCCGACAACCTATCCGCGATCAATTTGCCTTTTCCCACAAGCTTTAACCGATCCTCTGAAATAACTGCATAGCCATTTGAAATCCAAGATACAATTTCTTCTTCTGGGAAGGCAGCTTGAATCGACTGGAAACGTTCTCTCAAATAGCCCAAATCTACTCCCCAATGCGTACGCAATTGGGTCATGATGTACTCATTAATTTGATTCTCCGGGCTTAATATTTCAACCTCGGCTGGAATATTCCCTTGTGTAATTTGCTTCACATAAGCCGCATTATTGGCCACATTCCATTGCCTGCTCGTTTGATTAAAACTGTGTGCCGCGGGACCGATACCTAAATAGGATTCCTGCTTCCAATAACTCGAATTATGCCTGGATTCATTGCCTGGTGTTGCAAAATTGGACGTCTCGTAGGCAGTAAAACCTTTATTTTCTAAAAATTGGTGTGTGTATTCGAAATAGTCAGCCATGTTTTGTTCCGGGCTTTCCTGCAGTTGACCCTTCTTTAGTCGATGTCCAAACACCGTTTTTGGCTCAATCGTCAAACTATAGGCGGAAATATGTTGGACTCCTGTGCCAACGGCTTTGGCTAAATCATGTTCCAACATGCCCACATCATTTCCAGGAATTCCATAAATAATGTCGATGCTGATATTTGAAATTCCGATTGCTTGCGCATCACGAATCGCTTGTACCGACTGTTCTGCATCGTGGTTCCGATTTAGAAATCGGAGATTTTCATCATGAAAAGATTGAATTCCAATACTCAAACGGTTTACACCTATTTGCTTCAACCCTTGGATGTATGTAGGCGTTAAATCCTCTGGATTAGCTTCCAAAGTTATTTCAGCACCTGATTCTACATCGAAATGCCGATGTATCACTTCGAAAATGGACGATAATTCTGAAAGACTTAGCGTAGAAGGGGTTCCACCACCGAAATAGACGGTTGATAATTGTCGAGTCCCCAGGTAATCTTTTTGCAATTCAATTTCCTTGATCAATGATTGAACCAATTCCGATTTTCCCGCCATGCGCGTTGAGAAATGGAAATCACAATAATGGCATGCCTGATGACAAAAGGGAATATGCAGGTAAAGGTGCACTGGATTAAGGTTCAAAAATCAAGTAACTCAATTGCTCCGACTGAAACATTTCCTGAGCAAGGGATTGTAGTTGTTCCGAAGATACTAAATCGATTTGCTCAAATATTTCTTCCAAGGTTTCAATTTTCTCACGATCTAATAAGCTTTTGGCCATCATCAACATGAAATTCAAATTGCTTTCCTCTGCCATGGCCATTTGGCCCTTTAATTGGGATTTAATCTTCAATAATTGCGCTGGACTTAACCTGCGATCCTTCAATTTGTCAAATTCCTTGTGAATTAATTTAACAGATTTGGCGACCTGATTGGATTCTGTTCCAAAATAAATTGCCCAAAAACCGGAATCTACATAGGAGGTGAAATTTGCCTCGATGGAATAGACTAAACCTCTTTTCTCACGGATGGAAACGTTTAACAAGGAATTCATGGAAGGGCCTCCCAATAAATTGATCAACATGAAAAAAGCCAATCGGTCCGGATGTTTAATGGCATAGGATTGTCGGCCTAATGCCACATACGATTGATTTAAACCTCTTTTTGTGATTTTTTCCATCGGCAGCATGCTCGGTGGCAAAATACGTTTTACCTGGTTACGCTGAACAGGAATATGGCCTAAATGCTTTTCCGCCCATTTAAATACCTTCTCGTGCGGATGTTTCCCGATGGAGGATATAACGATCCGACTTGTATCCAGATTACGTGCGATGAAAGCATTTAAATCGGATTGCTTGAAGGAATTAACTGTTTCTTGTGTTCCTAAGATGTTCGCCCCTAAGGAGTGTTTGGGAAACAATAATTCATCAAAATCATCTTGTATCGCATCCTCTGGGGCTTCGTAATACATGGACATTTCCTCCAAAATCACACTACGCTCTTTTTCCAATTCTTTGGCAGGGAAGATAGAATGAAAGGTGATATCTGTGATTAATTCCAAGGCCCGTTCAAAATAAGGACTCAAAACGGAAGCATGAAAACAAATTTTCTCCTTTGTCGTATAGGCATTCAATTCTCCTCCGATAACTTCGAGGCGATTAATAATCTGAATGTTATTCTTTTTTTTGGTGCCTTTAAAGGCTAAATGTTCCCAAAAATGCGCTAATCCTTGTTCGTTGTCCAACTCGTCCCGACTCCCGATGTCGAGCATAATACCCAAATGTGAAATTTCGGTATGCATCACTTGTCGGTGAACAATCGTTATCCCATTGTTCAAAGTTGTTAACTGAATTGAATTCATAAATAATCGTAGCGCAAAAGATTTCAAAATTAACTAATTTTATGTCGAATCACGCATTATTCTTTCATGTCCTCTTCAAACAAAGTACTTATTATTCAAACGGCATTTCTAGGGGATGCAATTCTGATTAGTTCTTTGTTAGAGAAAATTCGCATCGAGTCCCCTCAAACATCCATTCATTTATTAGTTCGCAAGGGAAATGAATCCATCTTTCAAGCCTATCCACATGGGAATCTAGTCAAGGTGTGGGCTTATGACAAAAAGCAAAAATGGGCTTCTTGGCGTTCATTACAAACACAATTTCGTGTCGAACAATTTGATCTAGTTTTTGTCGCTCAGCGTTTCTTTGGAATGGGGTTCTTGAGTCTCTGTATTGGAGCAAAAAAGGTCATTGGTTTCGATAAAAATCCTTTGTCTTGGTTCTTTTCGGAGCGTGTCCCCCATGATTGGGGTGGAGGGAAGCATGAAACGGAGCGAAATACCGATTTGTTGAAATCTTGGTTAGGGCCGAAAGTCTTTAAACCATTTTTGAATCCAGAACCGAAAAGTTTGCCAGATGGTTTAGCAAGTCACAACTATATTTGTATTTCTCCCGGTTCGGTTTGGGAGACAAAACGTTTGCCTGTCCCAGTATGGATAGATTTTATTCATGGCTTGCCTGAAAATCAAGTTGTGGTGTTGATGGGTGCACCGAATGAAGTGGATCTCGCGAATGAAATTGAACAAGCTTGCCCGAAGCATCGAATCTTCAATGAAGCAGGTAAACATGGTTTGGTGGATGCGATTCGGATATATCAGCATTCGCTGATGTCTTACGTAAATGATTCGGGGCCTATGCACATCTGTTCTGCGGTTAATACGCCCACGGTAGCTGTTTTTTGTTCGACGATTCCTGCTTTTGGATTCGGTCCTTTGGCAGACTGGAATCGAATCATTGAGATTGAAGGATTAGCTTGTCGGCCCTGCGGAGATCACGGAAAAAAATCCTGTCCATTAGCTCATTATGCCTGTGGGAATCAAATCACAGGGAATCAGCTTTTCAAACAATATTCAGCGTTATTAGCCGCGCGACGCGAGTAAGTAAAGCACGGCCATCCGTACGGCCACACCATTTTCTACCTGATCCAAGATAATTGAATGCGGCGAATCGGCAGCATCAGAACTTAATTCTACACCACGATTGATCGGACCTGGGTGCATCAAGACGATTTCTTTAGGTAATTCGTCCAACATCTGACGGGTGATTCCGAAGAATTGGGAATATTCACGCAAGCTGGGGAAATATTTGATTTGTTGGCGCTCTAATTGTATCCGTAATACATTAGCTGCATCACACCATTGCAAGGTGCTTTTTACATCATGCGATACTTCGACACCCAATGATTGAATATGCTTGGGAATCAAGGTGCTAGGGCCACAAAGTCTGACATTCGCTCCTTGTTTTTTCAAGGCATAAATATTCGAAAGCGCTACACGTGAGTGCAAGATGTCCCCTATAATAGCAATATTTTTACCTGCCAAATCCCCTAATTTTTCTTGTAATGAATAGGTATCCAAAAGGGCTTGGGTAGGGTGCTCATGCGTTCCATCGCCGGCATTGACGATGTTGGCTTTGATATGCTTGGCTAAATAATGTGGTGCACCTGGACTGGCATGGCGCATGACGATCATGTCCACTTTCATCGCGAGGATGTTATTAACCGTATCCAATAAGGTTTCGCCCTTCTTAACGGAACTTCCAGATGCAGAAAAGTTGATCGTATCCGCAGATAGACGCTTTTCAGCTAATTCGAAGGATAAACGAGTACGGGTGGAATTTTCGAAAAATACATTGGCAATCGTAACATCACGCAGGGAAGGAACTTTTTTAATCGGTCGGTTGAGAACTTCTTTAAATTCTTTAGCCGTTTTAACGATTAGGTGAATAGATTCTTCATCTAAATCTTTGATTCCTAATAAGTGTGGCGATTTCAACATATTGTTATTGGGTGATTAACCAAATTTTATCTGCTTCGTGTCCCTGTTCTTTCCATTCTACGAGTACTTTTTCAGTAGGAAGTGTATTCACACTTTTACCCACGTAATCGGCATTAATGGGAAGATCCCGGTTATAAATTCGGTCGATTAAGACACATAATTCAACTTTAGCTGGTCGGCCGAAGGAATTCATCGCATCCAAGGCGGCACGGACCATCCGACCGGTTGCTAACACATCATCCACGAGGATAACCCGTTTGTTTTCGATCAAAAAAGATATGTCCGTGGAACTGGGAGCAACTGTATCACGGCGGCGGTAATCGTCGCGAAAGAAGGTTGCGTCTAAACGCCCAAATGGAAAAGAAGTATTTAATTGTTTGCCTAATTCGGCTGCGATGCGTTCTGCGAAATAGATTCCGCGAGGCTGCAGGCCTAGAATAACCGTTTCAATATCTTTGATTTGATTTTCAATGAGCTCTTGGCATAACCTTGAAATGGTTATTTCCAATAATGGGCTTGATAAAATCAGCTTGCGAGTCATTGATGCAAAGGTATAAAAATTACTTAAATATTGTTTCGCTTGGATCAAATAGGGGTAAAATTTGGTCTTTATCTGAGACAATGGGATTTTCAACGCCCCATTGAATATTCAAGGTCGTGTCGTCCCAACGAATGCCTGACTCAGCTTCCTTGTTCCAAAAATCAGTGCATTTATATACGAAAATCGTTTCCGTTAAAGCCACAAATCCATGTGCAAAACCTACGGGAACATACAGCATATTGCCTAAATCAGCGTCTAGTACGTACGATCCATACTGGCCAAAAGTAGGAGAGCTCTTGCGTAAATCAACAACCACATCCATTACTTTGCCTGTCATGCAACGAACAAGCTTGCCTTGAGCGTGTGGATCTTTTTGAAAATGAAGTCCACGAATGACACCCGCTTTGGAAAAGGAATAATTGTCTTGTACGAAATTTTCAGTTATCCCATGTGCTGCAAAACGTGTTTGATTATAGGATTCGTAAAAATGACCCCGGTCATCGTGAAATTTAGTTGGTATATATTCAATAACTCCCGGTAGATCGTGTTGGATAAATTGCATAGAATTTAAATTCCTTTGTTTGATTTTGCCTAGGAAAGGCCTTAATTTGTGCCAAAATTATCGATATTTAGGCATTAATACAATGCCTTTTCCTAAATCACCATGAATTCAATCGAATTAGTTAAGCACATAGAAAATAAGCGCTCATTTTTATGTGTGGGCTTAGATACGGATCCTAAATTAATCCCTTCCTCATTTAAAAATGAGGCGGATCCTGTTTTTGCTTTTAACAAGGCGGTGATTGATGCTACGGCTGATTATGCGGTCGCCTACAAACCCAATATTGCCTTTTATGAAGCTTTTGGTCCGAAAGGATGGGAGAGTCTGCAGAAAACCATGGAATATATTCCAAAGGATATATTTACCATTGCAGATGCCAAAAGAGGAGACATTGGCAATACTGCTTACATGTATGCGCAAACATTTTTTGATCCTGCATGTGCTGGATTGAATTTTGACTCGGTAACAGTTGCACCTTATATGGGGCATGATTCGGTGGAGCCATTCCTTCGATTTGAAGATAAATGGGTTATATTATTGGCCCTAACCTCCAATCCAGGGAGTCATGACTTTCAAATGACCAAGTCGGAGGATTACATTCCATTGTATGAACGTGTGATGCGTTTGGCACAATCTTGGGGAACCCCGGAGGAAATGATGTTTGTGGTAGGGGCTACACGCTCTGATTTCTTACAAAAGGTGAGGGAAATTGCACCGGAAAATTTCTTTTTGGTACCCGGTGTAGGTGCTCAAGGTGGGAGTCTAGAAGACGTTGCGAAATATGCCATGAACTCGCGCGTAGGTTTACTGGTTAATTCTTCGCGTGGAATCTTATATGCTGGGGAGAATACTGCGGTGGATGCTCGTAGGGAAGCAAAGAAGATTCAAGAAGAAATGTCGATGTATTTAGACGAATATTATATCAAATAAGATGGAATTAGGCATAGGTACCCCGGCATTATTGTTCTCAACCGTTTCTTTGTTGATGATCGCATTTACGAATCGATTCATGTCGATGGCGTCGTTGATTCGCGGGCTTCATGAGAAATTTCAATTGAATCCAGATGATTCAATTTTAAAGCAAATTGAAAATTTACGTTTGCGAATGAAGTTGATTCAAAACATGCAAATCATTGCTATTTTGAGCCTAATTTTGAGTGTCATTTGTATGTTTTTTATCTTTTTTGAGATGCAAATAGTTGCCCGCTGGTTCTTTGGTATTGCCTTACTTGGCATGAGTATAGCTCTTGGTTTAAGTGCTTGGGAGATTACGATTTCCACAAAAGCGCTGGAATTGGAGCTTTCCGACATGGAAGATATCTTGGCCAAAAAACATTAAATATTTGAATAGTATAAATTTTCCCGCTAATATTTCAATAATTGAAATATAGTAGTATTTTTGTGTACATTTTTGATTTAAATGGCCTTGTGTGAGGCTTATTTATAAAAATACTACTTAGGCGGATTGAATAAAGGCTCGGAATTTTTCTGAGTCTTTATTGTTTCCGCCTTTTTGTATTAAGCCTTTAAGATCATGCACGATAGCGGAGGAAGGTTGAGTGCTATCGAAAAAGCTTTACCATGCCACCCGTATTCTTCGGTCATTGCGGCGCGGGAAGTAGGATAGTCGGACCCACCAAATTCACCTTTATCGGAATTGAATAATACCTTCCAAACACCTGGCAACGGAACACCGATCCGGTAATCTTCCCGGGGGGCAGGAGTTAAGTTCAGTATAATAATTAATTGATCTTTATTCGTCTCGCCTTTGCGCAAGAAGCTGATAACTGAATTCCCTTGGTCATTGGATTCTAGCCATTCAAAGGTCTCATGCGAAAATTGCTTTTTATAAAGGGCAGGCTCATTCCGATACAATTTATTCAATGCTTTAAGGGTCTCCTGAATCCCCTTATGCGGGGCATATTCGGTCAAATGCCAGTCGAGGCTAACACTGTGATTCCACTCTTCTCTTTGGCCAAATTCACCTCCTTGGAAGATTAATTTGGTACCTGGGTGTGTAAATTGTTCGGAAAATAATAAACGAAGGTTGGCAAATTGCTGCCAATCATCGCCGGGCATTTTATTCAATAGGGAGTTCTTGCCATAGACCACTTCATCGTGAGAAAGGGGTAGGCAGAAGTTCTCTGTGAAGGCATAAATCAAGGAGAATGTTAATTCATTCAAGTGATGTTGGCGATAAATTGGATCCTTTTGGAAGAAACCTAGGGTATCATTCATCCAACCCATCATCCATTTTTGGCCAAAGCCTAATCCCCCCATGAACACCGGTTTGGTGACGCCGTTAAAGGATGTGGACTCTTCAGCAATGATTTGAATATCAGGGAATTCGCCGTACATGTGTACATTAAGGTCCTGTAGGAATGAGATGGTATCGAGGTTATGATTTCCACCAAATTCGTTGGGAATCCACTCACCATCATTACGTGAATAATCGAGGTAAAGCATGGAGGCAACGGCATCTACGCGCAATCCGTCGACGTGATAGCGTTCGAGCCAGAAAGCAGCATTAGAAAGCAAGAAACTACGAACTTCCGTTCTGCCGTAATCGAAAATATAGGATTTCCAGTCGGGGTGATATCCTTTTCTCGGATCCGAATGTTCATAGATTGGTGTTCCATCAAAATCTTTTAATCCATGGGCATCGCCAGGAAAGTGGGAGGGA
>CAYHOB010000012.1:0-91106 GCA_964358165.1 uncultured Aquirufa sp. | reverse complement strand
AGTCGCTAGTCGCTAGTCCGGAGGGATCCAATAATTCTTAATTCTTAACTCTTAATTCTGTGGAAGTCCGGAGGAGGTAGAAGTCAGTAATCAGTCGCTAGTCACTAGTCGCTAGTCGACAGTCCAGAGGGATCCAACAATTCTTAACTTTTAACTCTTACCTCTTAGTTCTCCCTCAAATTCTGTCACTATTTATGATACCTTAACCCATTCCCTTAGACACTCAACGTGGCGACTTTGACTCTTTTTACTATATTTGCTCCATGACAATTATCTACATCATTCTCGCAATTTTAGTCGGAGCAGGTGCCTCCTACCTCCTATTTCAAGGGAAAATCAACTTGCTACAAAGCCAATTAGCCCAATTATTGGGCATTCAAACCAAAGTAGAAGCACTTGAACTGGAAAATAAAACGATGTTTGGGAAGTTATCCCAACTCGAAGGTCAAAACGAAACATTGAAATCTACCGTTGAAAATCAAAAGGCCGACGAAGAAAAGTTGCGTAAAATGCTCACCGATATTAGCAATGAGTCTGTTCTAAGACAAGGTCGCATGCTCAGTGACCAGCAACAAGTTAAATTAAACGACGTTTTAAACCCGCTGAAGGAAAAACTATTGGCATTTGAAACACAGGTCAATGAAGGTCAAAAAAACTCCTTACATCAAAACACGGTGCTTTTGGAGCAAATCAAAAACCTAACGAGCCTCAATCAAACAGTCACCCAAAAAACTGAAGACCTGACAAACGCACTCAAAGGATCCAATAAATCCCAAGGAAACTGGGGCGAGATGATATTGGAACGCGTTTTGGAAAGCTCCGGCCTTAAAAAAGGCATGGAATACGAAACCCAATTTGTCACTAAGAATCAAATCAACGAAACAATTAAACCCGATGCGGTCATTTTCTTGCCCGATAACAAAAACCTGATTATTGACTCCAAAGTTTCATTGACAGCCTACGAACGCTATACTAGCGCCGAAGATGGTTCGTCCGAAAAAGAACAAGCACTCAAAGAACACATTGAATCACTAAAATCTCACATCAAATTACTTTCTGCCAAAGACTACCACACGGGTCTCGACCTAAATAGTCCCGACTTTACCATACTTTTCATTCCCATCGAATCCGGTTTCGTGGCCACCATTAGCCAAGATACTACACTTTTCAACTTCGCCTGGGAGCGTAAAATCGTTTTGGTATCCCCTTCTACCCTACTCGCAACACTTCGTACGATTGCATCCGTTTGGAAGACCGAATACCAAACGCGGAATGCCCTCGAAATCGCCCGACAAGCCGGGGATCTCTACGACAAATTCGTATCCTTTACCCAAGACATGGAGGACGTAGGTAAACACATCAAACGTGCTGAAGATGCCCATTCTGGGGCCCTCAACAAACTCAGCACAGGAAAAGGAAACCTCGTGGGCCGTGCCGAAAAACTGCACAAATTGGGCATTAAATCGACTAAAAAGCTCAATCAAGGATTGATTCAAGACGAAGAGCCAGAGATTGAAGAGGAATAGGAAGAGTTAAGAATTAGTGTAGACGTTGGACGTTGGACGTTAGACGTTAGACGTTGGAGTTAAGAATTAAGAATTGTTGTATCCTTTCGGACATCGGACCATATCCCTCCGGACTGTCGACTAGCGACTGACCACTGATCCCTCCGGACTGTCGACTAGCGACTGACCACTGATTACTAATCCCCAGGTTAAAACCAGGGGCTATAAAAAAAATCCGAAGCATTCTGGAATACACCTTCGGACTTCGGACTATATCCCTCCGGACTAGTGACTAGCGACTGACTACTATTTACAGCCCTACGCTTTCTTCAAAAACTCTGTTCTCAACACCATCATCGACTTCTCTACCTTTCCTTCTACCTCATCCGCGTCATCTGTCAAACGAATATTTTTTACCATCGTACCGCGCTTGATCACACTCGATGATCCACGTACTTTCAAATCTTTGATTACCGTAACTGAATCGCCATCTTTCAAAATAGCTCCATTGCTATCACGTACGATTAATTCATCATTCTCATCCATTGTATTGAATTTTTAGTTAATAAATAAGATTAAGACTTCTTGTCCCAACCCGTTTTGTTGTTTCTAAATCCTAATAAGCGTTGTGCCAAATCCGGCCGCTTCAAATATGTCAAACGATTCCGAATCCAGTCCTTATATTCTGCCTTATACCAGAAAAAATACTTGTTCTGATTCTGCTTCTCCTCCTTTGTCTTCGCCGTTTTAATCGGCTGTAAGGTATAAGGATGAACGCCAGAATAATAAATCACCTCCGCCACCGTCATCGGGGTTGGGGTGAAATCTTGTACTTGCTCCAACTGGAATCCTAAATCCTTTGTTTCAGCAGCTAAATTGGCCATATCTTCCTCCTCACACCCTGGATGTGAAGAAATAAAATAAGGTATCAAGGGCTGCTTTAAACCAAATTTAGCCGAAATTTCATCGTATTTTTTCTTAAATGCATGAAAATATTTGAATGACGGCTTCCGCATCACTCGCAATGTAGCATCCGACGTATGTTCGGGAGCAACTTTCAGTCGGCCTGACACATGGCGCGTAATCAATTGCTCCATATATACATCATGATTGTTGTCCTGATTGTTCTTGTTAAAATCATCAACCAATAAATCATAACGTACACCCGAACCAACAAATGCCTTCTTAATCCCAGGATGCGCATCAACCTTTCGATAAATTTCCGTCAAAGGCGTATGGTTTGTATCCAAATTATTACAAATCACCGGGTGAATACATGAGGGACTCACACATTTGGCACAAATCGACTCATCCTTTCCCTTCATGCGATACATATTCGCAGATGGGCCTCCCAAATCCGATAAATAGCCCTTAAAATCCGGCTGCTTCGTAATTTGATCCACTTCCTTCATGATGGATTTCTCACTCCGTGAAGAAATGAATTTACCCTGGTGCGCAGAAATAGTACAAAAACTACATCCCCCAAAACAACCCCGGTGCATATTCACGGAAAATTTGATCATCTCATAAGCAGGTATCGGTCCACGCTTCCGGTATTTTGGATGCGGCAAACGTGTATAAGGCAAATCAAAGGATTTATCCATCTCCGCTTCCTCCATCGTCTTAAACGGAGGATTAATCACTAATACATCCTCTCCTATCGCCTGAGTAATACGATTCGCTTGCCACTTATTCGACTCCACCTCCACGATCTTAAAATTGGAGGCATATTTGATCTTATCCTGCAAACATAGTTCATGGCTCGAAAGCTCAACCGTTTCCCAATTGCCCACAACAGGCAATGGCTCCGATTGCTTCTGTAAAAAAGCAACTTGGTTGATATCCGTCAATTCCGACAATCGTTTCCCAGATTTTACCCCACGAATAATCTCACGCAAGGGTTGTTCGCCCATGCCATAGACCAACATGTCTGCTTGGGAATCTGCTAAAATAGATGGGAACAATTTATCTGCCCAATAATCATAATGCGTCACCCGACGCAAAGAAGCCTCGATCCCACCGATTAACACAGGCACATCGGGATAAATCTCCTTTAAAATTTTGGAATAAACCGTCGTAGCATAATCTGGCCGAAAACCAGCCTCGCCACCCGGAGTATAGGAATCATTCGACCGCAAACGCTTATTGGCCGTATAATGATTCACCATCGAATCCATACAGCCAGCCGTAACACCAAAAAAGTATTTGGGCTTCCCTAATTTCTTGAAATCACGCAAATCATCTTGCCAATTTGGCTGCGCCACAATCCCTACTTTCAAGCCTTCGCTTTCCATGATCCGGCCAATAACCGCCGTACCAAAAGCCGGATGATCCACATACGCATCTCCTGAAATCAGAATCACGTCGAGCTCATCCCAGCCTCGCTTTTCAACTTCCTTTTTGGTCAACGGAAGCCAGTCGGTAATGGGTCTTTCTTGCATGCCGCAAAATTAACGAAAAACACGGGTTTTACCTATTTCGTTAATTGCGCTTTTAAGTAATCCGCAGTCGCCTGAAATACCTTGATCGCATTGGAAAATTTCATCCAATGATGCGTATCGTCTACAATAACCATCGTTTCCATCGGTACTTTTTTCTTCTGCAAGCGATTGATCAAATCAATGCTTTGGCTAAAGGGCACATTGCGATCATCATCCGCATGAATAAATAAGACAGGTGATTTCCACGTATCAACTGAAGATATTGGCGAAGAACGATAGGATAAACTCGTTGCCCAGTCGGCATCCGGAGCTTTGTGTGGTCCCGATAATAATTCCATGGGAATCTCGCGTTGGTGCGCCCAATCATGTACTCCATGGATGTCAACACCCGCAACAAATAATTTTGAATCGCGCGCAAGGGCTAATGCAGTTAAGTATCCACCATAAGAACCACCATACAAGCCTATTTTCTTAGCGTCAACAAAGGATTGTTGGGCTAACCACTCTCCTGCTGCCTTAATGTCTAAATATTCCGAAGCACCCCATTGCCCAGCTGATTTAGGATTATGAAAGTCATATCCGTACCCAATTCCCAAACGGTAATTAACGGATAAAACAACAAAACCTTGATTCGCTAAATACTGATTTAATGCATACGCATTGGCATAATAATCAGAATAATGCCAGCCCAAAAGCATTTGACGCGGCGGACCTCCATGTACAAAAATAATAGCAGGTTTTTTCTGCGTGCCATTAGAATTATCGAAAATTTGACCATGAATCGTTAAGCCATCTAAGGATTTAAAAATCACTTGCTTGGGCTCAACCAATGAACTTGTTGGAAATTCCACTGGAATAAAACTTTCCGTTAAGGACTTTGTTCCAGATGAGGTGGCTAGCATTAATTGAGGGGATTTCTGTGCTCCTGCACCTATATAGGCATAAGCTCCCACGACTGAAACGGCAGACCATTCGATGCCTGTTCCTGGAGTTAAGACTTTCATGTCAGCTTTGTCAACGGATACTTGGCAAATATGTCGGCGGTCCTTATCTGTCACATCACTACCGGTATTTGCATCAAAATAAATCGAATTACCATCCGCACTTACACTCAAATGCTCGACCATAAACTCTCCTGGACTCAACAACAAGGCAGCTCCGCCTGCAGGTGCAACGGAATAGGCATGAGGCCATCCGTCATGGTAAGAGGTAAAAACGATACGATCAGGACGCGCCCACTGTAAGTTTGTACCTCCATGGGTTGTCGGAATAGAACCTCGATAGGTATTCGGTGCTTCCCAAACCAAAGTCGATTTCTCGCCGGCTGTCAATCCCGCTTTTCGAATCGACCAGGGAATTCGCTTACGCTGTGTCAATGAATCCGCAGATCCTCCATCTGCCGGTGTGCGAACAAATGTCAGTTGGTTGCCATCTGGCGACCACCTTGGGCTAAAATCTTTCGCGAAACTAGGATCAACCCAATTGACTGTTGACTTCCCCATTTCAATATATCCAATGAACGAGTGATCCCCTCTATTGGCCACAAATGCTAATTTCTTACCCCCTAGCCCCCATGCCAATGAATGAACAGAACCGCGTGTTTTCAATAATCGAACAGGGGCTTCTAAGAAATCCTCATTCTCATTTGTATCTAATTTACACACCCATGGTTGACCTTCCTTGATATATGCTACCACTTTATTATCAGGCGAAATAACAGGAAAATCACCTTCTGAGATCACACGTATTGGACCTCCAGTGAAAGCTATTTGCATTACACGAACCGTTTGAGGCTCTGTATTTCCGGCGGGATTCACCGCTTTTTCATCATCAAAGTTGGCTCCATGATCTCCCCCTCTCACAAACAATACCCATTTCCCATCATCTGAAATCGCGATCGAACTTAATTCCTGACCATCATCTTCACTGAAGTTGGTTAATTTGCGCGCTGCATAATTGGGTGCCTCGGCTACATACACATTTCGAATGCCTTTTTCATCCATGGCCCATGCGATCTTATCGCCTTTGGTGGATCGAATCAATTCCGTCGGAAAAGCATAAGACTTTACAGCCTCGAATGTAAACTTTTGACCATAAGCGGTCAATTGTAACGTAATCAGAACAAGGGAAAAATAGAGTTTGCGCATAAATTGCTTCTTAAATTTATAAATCGAAATATAGGAAATGTCTAAAGATTTCGAAAAGAAATAAGCGAAGACCTGTATAAATAAAATAATTTCAAACTAATTTTGGCGTTCATGGATGTATCAATTGTATTTGTTAATTACAAAACCGAGGCGCTCTTATTAGATTGCTTTCGAAGCATTTACGAACATACCTCCGGCCTGATTTTCGAGTGCATTGTCGTAGATAATCATTCCATTCCAGGTCAAAACCAATCAATTTTATCGGATTATCCCCAAACTACATGGATCGATTCAGGTGGGAATGTTGGATTTTCAAAGGCCAATAACATTGGCCTAGCTGCAGCAAAAGGAGACTACATCCTATTTCTCAATGCAGATACTTTGCTAATAGATAATACCATTTCGTCTGCTTGGAACTATTTGAAATACGATCCTAGCCTTGTGGCCATAGGAGGCATTCAATTGGATGAAAAACAAATCCCAATCCCCTATTACCGAACCCTAAATGACGTCCGTAGGGATTTTTACATCGTTCCCAATCGGCCTGTATTTCATAAGCTAATCAATCGTTTATTACCCAAGCAAACTTTTAATCGCCCTGAAGAAACCAATAATTTAGTGGGAGCTTTCCTGATGGCATCTAAAGCAAATCTATTAAAAGTAGGCGCATGGGATGAGGACTTTTTCATGTATGCGGAAGATGCAGAATTATCTTACCGACTCAGTAAGCTTGGGAAATTAGCCTACTTCGAAGATGTACGATTTATTCATTTAATTCAAGACAATCCATTTCGTCGGACGACTTTTTCTTGGGTCAATCGTTTTTCGATTCAAATTCAGGTTTCCAACTTATTATGGATTCGTAAAAGTTATGGAATCATTGCCTATTTGATGATTTTTGCAAATTACACGATACTCGCTCCGCTGTTTTGGGCATGGAAAATAAGCCTCAACCTATCAAAAGGAAAACATTGGCTGAATGACACCCTGAATCAGCGAATATTTAGCAAGAAGCTTGCCATGTTATATCGTTATTTTATGCCCATTTTATTTCTTAAAAAAGGCCCCTATCGCATAAAATCGGAAGAGAATATTGATCAAGTCAATAAATCATAAAAATCCTCATTTTTTTTAGTATTTTCGTTGAAAGGAACCTAATTAGCCGTGAAAACGAATACACAAATCACCGAAACCATCGCAGCGTTTGCGAGCGAAGCAGAATCCAACTGGATCGCTGAACAACTACCACTTGAAGACAGAGCCTTAACTTTAGCCTTTGTTAAAGCATCCCGATTTATTTCCAAAAAACGAATCAATGAGGGGCCATTCTTGGATTGGACCCTAGATCAAGTGGTTCGCTTAGCCCTATTAATCCGACTAGATGAAAAGCAATTGGATGTTTTATTTGAAACAGCGGAGATGCAAGAAGCGATCGCATTAACAAAGGCTTTACCTTTTTTATCCAATCCAGATCGCTTTTTATTGCGTGCAACGGATGCTGTACGATCCAATATGGGACTCGTTTTCGATGCGATCGCCTTTGGAAATACCTATCCCCATGATTATTTCAGTGAAGCGGCTTGGAACCAAATGGTTTTAAAATGCATTTTCAACGATAAAGCCATTCATCAAATCATCGGATTAGAAGAACGGGCCAACCAAGATTTAGCTAATACCTTATCGGATTTTGCCCATGAACGCTGGGCGGCAGGCCGAAGGGTTCCTTCGCAAGTTTGGCGCCTAATTCCCCGTTTTATGAACGATGTTTTGCGCGCTGATGTCGACAAATTAGCAAAATCTGAGAACCCACGTGATATACTAGCCGCATCACTCGTTAAACAAGAAGCCCAAATTCCAGGCAGCACGCAAGGTCTTTGGCATGAACTCGAATTATCTGAACCGATTTATACCGCCTAATTATGTGTCAAAATCATAAACAAGAACTAAACCCTTCCCATTTCGAAGGTACAGAACAAGAAAAAACGACGGCTCATGCCGTTGATGGCACCTTTGCTCAATATACGCAAGGCATGAAATTCTTTGACCCGCATGTGCACATGACCTCGCGGACTACAGATGATTACCAAGCCTTAGCGGATGCTGGGGTGGTTGCCTTGATTGAACCAGCCTTCTGGTTAGGCCAGCCGCGAACCGGATTAGCCTCATTTAAAGATTATTTTGCGAGCTTAGTTGGTTGGGAGCGTTTTCGTTCATCCCAGTTTGGCATCAAACATTATTGTACGATTGGATTGAATTCCCGTGAGGCAAATCATGAGGCTCTAGCGGAACAAGTGATGGAAATCTTGCCCTTGTTTTTGCAAAAGGAAGGTGTCGTAGGTGTAGGAGAAATCGGTTTCGATGACCAAACGGCTGCGGAAGAGAAATATTACCGAGCCCAATTGGAACTAGCGAAAGAGATGAACCTTCCTGTTCAGGTACATACACCACACCGTGACAAGAAAAAAGGAACAGAACGCAGCATGGCGATTGCGCTGGAACACGGAATCGCACCGAACATGGTCATCATTGACCACAATAATGAAGAAACGGTCAAGTCCGTACTCGACCAAGGTTTCTATGCGGCATTTACGATCTATCCATTTACCAAAATGGGCAATGAACGCATGGTCGAAATTGTAAAACAGTATGGCCCAGAACGGATCATGGTCAATTCGGCGGCCGACTGGGGTATTTCAGATCCCTTAGCGATTCCAAAGACTGCGGCATTAATGAAGATCAAAGAGGTGCCAGATGAGCACATTCGTTTGGTGACATACCAAAATGCTCTAGATGCATTTGCACAAAGTGGACAGATACAAGAGTCGGATTTTATCCATGGCCTTGAAATCGACCAGACCCAAAAATTCAATGGAAATACTATTTTACGTGGCGGACAAGCACCGCGCGTCAACAAAGATTCCTTAATCATTCGTTAATGCGCATCATAATCCGAGCATTTCTTGAACTCATGCGTCCGGCCAATGTCATCACGGCATTATCGGATGTGTTGGCAGGTTTGGCCATTGTTGGATTTACGTTTGGAACCCTAGACTATCAATATATGCCCTTGTTACTCTTGGGTATCTCAGGGATGTGTTTATATGCAGGGGGTGTCGTTTTTAATGATATTTTTGACCACGAATTAGACAACATCGAGCGACCAGAACGTGCGCTTCCGAGTGGACGTATTCAACGAATTGAGGCTATTTTTGGAGGGATCGTTTTATTAGCATTAGGTATATTTTTGGCCTTTTGGCAAAGCCGATTGAGTGGAATTGTATCCATTATTATTACGACCCTCGCCCTATTTTACGACTTCAAGGGAAAACACATGCACATTTTTGGACCGATCAATATGGGATTATGTAGGGCTTTCAACTTAATGCTGGGCATGAGCGTGTATGAATTAGGTGTTTTAGAACACTTTTATTTGATTTTAATTCCCTTGATTTACATCGCCGCTATTACCCTGGTGAGTCGGGGCGAAGTGCACGGAAGCCAGTCGGCGCCCTTATGGTTCGCTGCCTTTTTATTCGTTATTGTACATGCAAGCCAACTCGCAGTAGGCCTACAAGCAGACAAATTGATCTACATGTTGCCATTCGTTTTGGTACATGCCTATTTAATTTTTGCCAAATTAATCCCAGCCATTCAAAAGCCGATTGGCCCGAACATTGGCCAAACCGTCAAGACAGGTGTATTAACGCTTATCTTGATGAATGCTGCATGGGTCGCTGTTAGCGAACAATATTACATGGCATTTGCCACATTCGCTTTATTGCCAATCTCCATGTGGGTAGGTAAAAAATTCGCCGTTTCTTAATTAATTTTCATGCAAGTTTTACACCAGCAATTTCAAGTACCCTTCAGTTACCAAGTGATTTTCACGAAACACTTGTTCGACGTGAATAATAAAACCTTGTGTGATTTTATTTCAAATTTTGGCCAAAGCAATTTTCGTAAACGCATCTTATTTGTAATTGATAAGGGGGTCGCGGATGCACACCCAACTTTAACAAGTTCAATTATATCCTATTTCGAAGCAAATAAAGTTGCCGACCTCGCCCCAGAACTATTGGTATTACCCGGTGGTGAAGTTTGCAAAAATGATCCTCGATTCTATGAAGAAGTTGTACGAGCGATTGATGAACATCGCATCGACCGACATTCATTTGTGGCGGCGATTGGTGGAGGAGCGTTTCTGGATATGTCGGGCTATGCAGCTGCCATCTCCCACCGAGGAGTAAAATTGATTCGCATTCCTACGACCGTTTTATCCCAAAATGATTCGGGGGTTGGGGTTAAAAATGGGGACAACTACCTTGGCAAAAAGAATTTCTTAGGAACCTTTGCTCCTGCTGTTGCGGTATTTAACGACGTGGCATTTTTAGCCAGCTTGGAGGAACGCGATTGGCGATCAGGCATTGCAGAAGCCATTAAAGTTGCCCTGATTAAAGATTTAGCCTTTTTTGAATGGTTGGAGGCCAATGTCTCTGCCATGAACGCACGAGATGAAGAGGTCATGACGGAACAGATTTACCGTTGTGCCGATTTGCACATGAAGCATATATCAGGCGGGGACCCCTTCGAATTGGGTTCAGCAAGACCATTGGATTTTGGGCATTGGGCAGCACATAAATTAGAATATCTTTCGGATTTTAAGATTCGACACGGCGAAGCGGTAGCCATCGGTATTGCCCTGGATTGCGTATATTCTCATTTAATTGGATCGATTAGCTTGCGTGATTGCGAACGCATTTTAGCCGTCATCAAAGGCTTGGGCTTTGAATTATATCATCCTGCTTTAGCTTCAACTAATTGCCAAAACCTATACAAAGGCTTACAAGAGTTTCAAGAACATTTGGGGGGACATTTGACCATAACCTTGTTGAAGGCCTTGGGAAATGGAGAAGAAGTGCACGAAATGGACTTCCCAACCATTCAAGCATCCGTTGCATTATTAGCCAAATACGCCTAAGATGAAAACAGATTTCGGACACCTTAGTTATTGCAGTAACATCCATCCCGGTGAAATTTGGGAGGAACATTTTGCCAATTTACAGGCAACTGTCCCGAAGGTCAAAAAAGAAGTTTGCCCGGACCAATCCATGGGATTAGGATTACGAATTGCCAATCAGGCGAGCATTGATTTGACTGAAGATGCTCATAAGCTCGATGCTTTGAAAAATTGGCTTGCTCAAGAAGGTATCTACATTTTTACATTGAATGGATTCCCATATGGCGGATTCCACAATACGATTGTAAAAGATCAGGTGCATGCGCCCGACTGGACGACTCAGGATCGAGTGAATTACACAAGGCGTTTGATTGATTTATTAGTCCAATTATTACCTTCAGATCAACATGAAGGAGGGATTTCAACTTCGCCCTTGTCCTATAAATTTTGGTGGAATCAGAGAGAAACGGCGATAGCTCAAGCCACAATGGAATTGTTGAAACTTGTTCCCTATTTAGCCCAAACCGAGCAGAAAACGGGCAAGTGGATTCACATTGATATCGAACCCGAACCGGATGGCTTGTTGGAAAATCACCGTGAATTCGTCGACTGGTACACTGACACATTAATTCCATATGCCATAACGGCTGGGATTCCGGAGGATTGGGTTCGTCGGCATATCCACATCTGTTTCGATGTATGTCATTATGCCGTTTCCTTTGACGATCCGGCAGCCTGTTTGCAAGAATTAGCTTATAAAAATATTTCCATAGGAAAGATTCAAATCAGTTCAGCCTTGCGGGTAGATTTGCGAAAAGACGCTCCAGCACGCATTGATGCATTAAAAAAATACGAGGAACCAACCTATTTACATCAAGTCAAAGCTCTCAAAAAAGATGGGAGTTTTGTGCAATTCAAGGATTTAGGTGAGGCTTTATCCCAATATGAGCCCGGTATCTACGACGAGTGGCGTGTGCATTTTCACGTCCCCTTATTCTTAGATTCCTATGGACTACTAAATTCCACACAGGCTGAAATTGCGGAGACTTTGGCCTATCAGCAGCTAACTAAGGTGACACAAATGATGGAAATTGAGACTTACACATGGGGCGTGTTGCCTTTGGAATACCAAGATTCCATAGAAAATTCCATTGCACGCGAAATCACATATATACAAGATTTGTTATGCAAAAAACGGTCGTAATCGACATAGTAGGATTGAGTGAAAGCCTTTTAGGGCAACATACCCCCTTTTTAGATGGCTACATATCGGGTAAAAAGAAGTCCAAAATAAAGCCACCTTTTCCGGCCGTGACAACGACGTCGCAAAGTGTTTACTTAACTGGTAAATATCCGAGTTCACATGGCATTGTAGGGAATGGCTGGTATGATAAGATCGATTCGGAGGTAAAGTTTTGGAAACAATCCAATCAATTGGTAGGTGCTGAAAAGATCTGGGATGCTGCGCGAAGAAAAGACCCTAAATTCACCTGTGCAAATTTGTTTTGGTGGTATAATATGTATTCCACAGCAGATTATTCTGTTACTCCCCGACCACAATACCATTCCGATGGCGTTAAAATGCCCGATTGCTATAGTCATCCAGCGGAATTACGTGATGAATTGCAGGAAGCCTTTGGGACATTTCCCTTATTTAATTTCTGGGGACCAAATGCTAATATCAAGTCGACAAATTGGATAGCCGATGCCTCCATTTATGTGGATAAGAAATATGACGCTACCTTGACCTTCATTTATCTACCTCATTTGGATTATTGTTTACAGAAATTCGGGGTGGATTTTGAAAAAATCAAAGGAGATCTAAAGGAGATCGACCACGTGGTGGAACGCTTGATAACACACTTTGAAAGTGTGGGAGCTAAAGTAATTATCCTATCTGAATACGGAATTAACAATGTTTCGAAACCGATTCATTTGAATCGGGTCTTACGTGAGGCGGGCTACATAGCCATCCGAGAAGAACAAGGTTTGGAATTATTGGATCCTGGAGCTTCGCGAGCGTTTGCGGTTTCTGACCATCAAATTGCACATGTCTATTGTCCCGACGCATCCGTATTGGATGAAGTCAAGCTCTTATTCATGCAAACACTCGGAGTAAAAAAGGTAATTGCGGGAGATGAATTAGCCTCCTATCACATCGACCATCCACGAACGGGTGACTTGGTATTAATCGCAGATACGGATGCCTGGTTCACCTATTACTATTGGTTGGACGACAAGAAAGCCCCTGATTTCGCCCGTTGTGTGGACATCTTCAAGAAACCAGGCTATGATCCCGCTGAAATGTTTATGGATCCCCAAAATCCCTTCATTAAATTACGGGCTGCCTATAAATTGGCCCGCAAATTAAGTGGATTCCGATACCGGATGGACGTGATTCCTTTGGATGCGAGTTTGGTCAAAGGATCCCATGGAAGCCCTTTCTGTGACGAAAGCTATTACCCCTTGTATATTGCTGATAATCAAGGATCTGACCAAATGGAACCCACGGAAGTTTATTCGTTGATTTGGAATACGGTGTTTGAATAAATTGCTTAACTTGAAATTTCTAAACATAAAAACAATGAAAAAGATCTTATCAACCATCGTGATGGTCGTTGCACTCATGGGTGCTGGAGAAGTAGCACATGCTCAAATGCCAAGTCCACAGGAAATGGCTCAAAATCAATTGAACCGAATGAGTTCGGAGCTGAAATTGACCAAAGAACAAGAAGATAAAATTGAACCCCTGATTGTTTCACGCATGGAAAAGATGATGGAATTCCGTCAAGCGGGTATGGAGCGCGAGGAGATGATGGGTGAAATGAAGAAGATTAATGAAGGCCAACTGGAGGCTTTGAAGGCTATTTTAACGCCCGAGCAATTAGAAAAGTACAAGACGATGCAATCGCAAATGCGTGCAGGAGGCCCTCCGCGCAACTAATTCCTATGAAATTCCTACTGATATTTCTTATGCTTATTGGGCTTACTCCGGTTATGGGGCAAGCCCAATTTGAAAAAGCCCTGCAAACGCAATTAATCCTTGCTGAGAATGGAGATGTGATCGAATTGGAAGCAGGTAATTTTCAGGTTGAAGGCAGTCTTTCTCTAGAGGGTAAAAAGAAAATTACCATTCGAGGCAAAGGAATGGACAAAACCATTTTGAGCTTCAAGAATCAGACAACGGGAGCGGAAGGAATTAAAATCACCAATTGCGAAAATATCGTCTTGGAAGATTTGACCGTGCAAGATTCCAAAGGGGATTTGATCAAAACCATGCATGTGAAGGACATTGTCTTCCGCCGAATCAAAGCAGAATGGACTGGTGGTCCTAAAGCACAAAATGGCTCCTATGCCTTTTATCCTGTGCTTTGCACAAATATATTAATCGATAGTTGCGTTGCCATTGGAGCCTCAGACGCAGGCATTTATGTGGGCCAATCCCAATACATCGAAGTAAAAAATTGCACGGCCTATCAGAATGTGGCTGGCATTGAAATTGAAAACTCGCTATATGCAGATGTACATCATAACCATGCGTATGGAAATACGGGAGGAATTCTTGTGTTTGATTTGCCCGATTTAATTCAGAAAAAAGGGGGATATGTCCAGGTCCACGACAACCTCATTGAGGAAAACAATTTATCAAACTTTGCTCCTAAAGGCAATATTGTAGGAAAAGTTCCTCAAGGAACGGGCATGTTGATATTAGCAACGAGTCAAGTGGATATTTTCAACAATAAGATAATAAACCACCAAACAGTAGGTGTGGGTATCATCTCCTACTTCATGGCGGAAATTGCGATTAAAGACAAGGAATATGACCCATATCCGACAGCCATTTCTGTTTATAAAAATACCTTTGAACGACAATTAGGCCGTGTGCCTTTGAAGGGTCGGTTCGCTCAGATATATCGTTTCAAATTGCGATTTGGTCGGAATGTTCCGCATGTTGTGTATGATGGGGTTTTGGATTCAACGCGTTGTGGAAGTGATGGTCAGTATTTACCCCAACATCGGATTTGTGTACATGACAATGTAAACCAGTCGGTGGCCAACATGGATGCGGAGCATGATTTCAAAAACGTACGACGCGAACCCCTTGAACTCAATTGTGTGCAAGAATATGTCAAATCGAATCAATTTTAGGCATGCGCTATTGGGTGTTTATATTTTTGATGGGCATTTTCTCTTACCAGTCGGCACCTAAATTTCCGAGCAAAATATCTGACTATGGATTATTTCAAGGAGAATTAAAAAATCAAGTACCCAATCTTGGGGTTACCCCCTATGAACTAATTTCTCCGCTATTCTCAGATTACGCGCATAAATTACGATTTGTCCAATTACCTGAGGGAAAATCCGTCTCATACAATCCAGATTCTGCATTCCAATTTCCAGTTGGTACACGTATCGCAAAAACTTTTTATTATCCCATCGATGAGCGAAAACCCAATATGGGGCGTCGACTCATGGAAACACGAATTCTAAGCCATGAACCTACGGGCTGGGTTGCTTTGCCCTATATTTGGAATGAAGAACAAACGGAGGCCTATTTGGAAGTGGCGGGAGGAACGAGTATTGTTGAATACCAGGATGCCAATGGAAAGAAGCAGGCATTAAATTATGTGGTACCCAATGTCAATCAATGCAAGGGGTGCCATGAGCGCGATGGAATCATGACGCCCATTGGACCCTCCGCAAGGCAATTGAATACCTCCATTCCGTATGAACATGGGACAGAAAACCAATTGGACTATTGGAGTCGGACGAATCAAATGACTAGAGTGCCAGCTAATCGGCCAAAATTCGCATCATATATAGATGAGCGTGCTCCCTTGCCTGAGCGCGTAAAAGCCTACTTAGACATTAATTGTGCCCATTGCCATAACCCAAAGGGACCGGCCAAGAGTTCGGGCTTATTTTTAGATCATAGCAATTATTGCACAACGGCCTATGGAATCAACAAATCCCCCGTGGCAGCCGGTCGGGGTTCAGGCGGATTAAACTACGACATCGTCCCCGGAAAACCCTCCGAAAGCATCTTGCTCTATCGGCTTGACTCCCATGATCCAGGCGTGATGATGCCGGAATTAGGTCGGACCGTTATCCACAAAGAAGGTGTCGCAATGATCCGCGAATGGATTAAATCAATTCATTGATAATCATCCAATTATTCAAAAACTGAATAGGATTCAGCATTTGATGGAGCGAAATTTGTATTATCAAACCTAGCCCGGAAAATGAAGAAGAATACCAAAATTGAGAACCAGTTGCTCGAGATGATTCAGCCCCGCATCCAGCTGATTGAAAACAAGTTTTCAGATGGAAAAGCGCTAACGGATCAAGATGTAAATACACTTTTGATAAAGTCTGCTTTCAACCATATCAGTCATCTAGATGAGCGACTAGATGCAATAGCTAATGATATGGCACAATTACGCTTGGATTTTTGTGGACTGGAAGTAAAATTCCATGAGCTCGAAGGTCGATTTCATGACCTTGAGGGCCGATTTCATGCACTTGAAGGCAGATTCCACGCGCTGGAAGCGAAATTTCAAGCCCTAGAGGCACGGTTCGAAACCTTAGAAGCCCGATTTGTTTCTTTCGAATCGAGAATTGAGGCAACAATTGAGAAAACGATGAAATCCAATATCCGCTGGACACTTGGATTAATTACTTTCACGCTAACGATTTTTAAAATTGCAGACATTATCGTCCACAACTAAAAAGGGCCGATTGCTCGGCCCTTTGAATCTATTTTCCTAAGACAATATTCACAATCCGTTTGGGAACAACAATGACTTTCGAAGGTGCTTTGCCATCCAAATGCTTTTGCACTTGTTCGTTGGCCAGCACACCTGCCTCCACCTCAGCAGGACTTGCTGTAGCTGAAAAAGCTAAGGTCAACTTCACCTTACCATTGAAGGAAATCGGATAATTAAACTCGTTCTCAACTAAAAATTCCGGATTGAACACCGGGAAATTCGCATGTGAAATAGAACCGGCTTCTTCGCCCAAGGCTAGCCATAATTCTTCCGACATGTGTGGTGCGTACGGAGAAAGCAACAAGACCAATTCACGAAGAACTGATTTTTTGTGGCATTTCAATTGGCCTAAATCATTCACACAAATCATCAATGAAGAAACTACCGTGTTAAATGAGTAGCGATCTAAATCATCTTGTACTTTACGAATGGCGGTATGCAATACTTTCAATTCTTCGGGCGTCGCCGGAGCATCAACCAAGACTGATTTTTGAGCCTGCTCATCAAAGAACAAACGCCAAACTTTCCGCAAGAAATTATGCGATCCAGAAATCGAATTTGTGTTCCAAGGCTTGAATTGTTCCAAAGGCCCTAAGAACATCTCATAAACACGTAAGGTATCCGCACCGTATTTGGCGATAAGATCATCGGGATTTACCACGTTGAACTTCGACTTGGACATTTTCTCAACCTCCCAGCCGCAAAAATATTTACCATCTTCTAAGATAAATTGCGCATCTGCGGGCACATCATTGCGTGAACGCTTAAATTCTTCAACATCCAAGATATCGTTTTCAACAATATTGACATCCACATGCAGTGCCGCCACATCGTATTGATCCTTCAAACCATGTGACACAAAAGTCACTTGATCCGAATTTTTCACACGATACACGAAGTTAGACCGACCTTGAATCATACCCTGGTTGATCAATTTCTTGGCAAATTCTTCCTCCGCCACATATCCCAAATCCTTCAGAAACTTATTCCAGAAACGAGAATATAACAAGTGCCCTGTCGCATGCTCCGAACCACCGATGTACAAATCGACGGCTTTCCAATAATTGACAGCCTCTGCAGAAGCAAATTCAGTACTATTTTGCGCATCCATGTAACGGTACCAATACCAAGAAGATCCTGCCCAACCTGGCATTGTTGACCACTCATAATCATATTGGCCTTGGTATTTCCACGAATCAGCCGCACGACCTAATGGTGGCTCACCAGTTTCCGTTGGCAAATATTTATTAATCTTCGGCAACTCCAAAGGCAATTCAGATTCTTGAATCAAATAAGGCAATAATTGACCTGAGGCCGTTGGCTTAAAGTAAACCGGTACAGGCTCACCCCAATAACGCTGGCGAGAAAATACGGCATTACGCATACGGTACTGCACCTTGCCTTTCCCAATTTCTCTTTCCTCTAACCACTGAATTAATGTTTCAGTAGCTTGTTTATAATGCATTCCATTGATAATGCCCGAGTTGATGTATTTTCCCTCTTTGGTATTATCAGCCTGTGTTGAAATATCCTTTTGTGCATCCAAAATGGCTGGAATAGGTAAATCAAAATGTTTGGCAAAATTCCAATCGCGTTGATCTCCCGAAGGAACACCCATCACGGCTCCAGTTCCATAACCTGCTAAAACATAATCTGCTAAGAACAATGGAACCCGCTCGTTATTCAATGGATTAATTACATAAGTACCCGTGAATACTCCAGAAACCGTTTTAACCTCCGACACCCGATCCAATTCCGAACGCGATTTCGTCCAAGTAATGTATGCATCTACATCGGCTTGTTGCGCTGGTTTTGTCAACTCTGCCACCCACTCATGCTCGGGTGCTAAAACCATAAATGAAACCCCATAAATGGTATCCACACGTGTTGTAAAAACCTTGATTTTCTTATCAGAAACACCTTCGATTTCAAACTCCACATCCGTTCCGATCGATTTTCCGATCCAGTTCCTCTGTTGTTCTTTCAACGAATCCGACCAATCGACCTCTTCTAATCCACGCAATAATCGATCTGCATAGGCGGTAATTCGCATGGACCATTGACGCATTTTTTTCTGCTCCACAGGATAACCTCCGCGTTCTGAAAGCCCATCTTTCACCTCATCATTTGCAAGCACAGTACCCAATTGTGGACACCAGTTGACCACTGAATCATCCAAATAGGCCAAACGGAAATTCAACAAATAAGCATATTGACCCTCCTCTCCCATCGCATTCCAGGCTTCCGCTGAAATTCGATCCACATCATCTTCACAAACGGCCTTCAATCCTATCGAACCTTTGGCAGTTAAAATCCCTTTCAATGTATCAATCGATTCCGCTTTATCCGTTTCTTGATTATACCAAGAATTAAATAACTGCATAAAAATCCACTGGGTCCATTTATAATAAGCAGGATCCGATGTCCGAACTTCGCGTGACCAATCGAACGAAAAACCCATGTTTTTCAATTGCTCAATGTACCGAGTAATATTTTGCTCCGTCGTAATCGCGGGGTGCTGACCTGTTTGAATCGCATATTGCTCTGCAGGTAAACCAAAGGAATCAAATCCCATTGGATGTAAGACTTCATAACCCTGCAAACGCTTGTAACGTGCCATGATATCCGAGGCAATGTATCCAAGCGGATGCCCTACATGAAGTCCTGCACCGGAAGGATACGGAAACATATCCAAAACATAATACTTAGGCTTTGTCGGATTTACCTGCGCTTTGAATGTTTGGTTTTGTTCCCAAAATCCTTGCCAGGCTTTTTCTATCTCACGAAATTGATACTCTGAACGCATATATTATTTGTTTTTCAAAAGGGCATGCAATTTACACGATTTTTATGAAAAAATATTTACTCTACTTTATTGGTAGATTAAGTAAAGTCTATTAGTTTTGTAGGATAATTAAATACACTTATGTCTTTACAACCAGGTTCGACGCCAAACAAACCGAAATATCCAAGCATATTAAAAGCGATTAATATCATCTGGAGACGTGAAAGAAGCATTACAGAGGTGATCATTCACATCAGCAATGCGCTTGGCTTAATGATCGTTGGGCACCTACTCTTCTCATACCTGACAGCAGAAAACATCATTGCGGTTTTTAACACTGTCAATTCAGAGATCCTCTACTATGTATTAGGTGGATTTATAGCTCAAATGATTGATGGAGCCTTAGGAATGGCCTATGGTGTAACAGCAACAACTTTTTTAATGTCGGTCGGTATCACCCCAGCTGCAGCTTCTGCGAGCGTCCATGCATCCGAAGTATTTACCTCGGGTGTCTCAGGCTATATGCACTTGAAATTTGGTAATGTGAATTCCAAATTATTCAAAACTCTTGTTATCCCAGGTGTCATTGGGGCCATCTTAGGAGCCTATTTATTATCCTCATTAGAGGATTACGCAGGCTATATTAAACCCATCGTATCGATTTATACTTTATTTTTAGGAGCCATCATAATTCGAAAAGCCTTGATTAAACGGCAAGAAAAACGCCAATTAAAGAAAGTAGGCTGGTTGGCCTTATTCGGTGGCTATTTGGATTCCATCGGTGGTGGCGGTTGGGGACCCATCGTTTCATCCACACTTATTGCCTCAGGCCGTCACCCCAAATACACCATTGGTAGCGTCAACTTAACTGAATTTTTCGTCTCTTTGGCTTCTTCCATTACCTTTTTTACGGTGATTGGTCTAGGTTATTGGCAAGTCATTGCGGGATTAATCTTAGGGGGCGTAGTAGCAGCACCGATTGCCGCGCGACTGGCAAATAAACTTCCAGTAAAAAGCATGATGATTCTCGTTGGGATAGTGATTATCATTGTCAGCTTACGACAAATCGTATTAGGGGCTGGAAAATTCTTCTAATCCTGTTGAATTTTCAGCGTTGTCACTTGTCCTAAAACATCAACAAAACGAATGAAAGCCATATTTGTAGCAAGAAAATCGTAAGTCTTGCCAGACTGAATGGAAGCCTTTGCAATTAATTGGCCCATCAAGTTATATACCTGCAATTCCCCCGACTGCTTCGTTAATACATGAACCACTCCAGAATTTGGGTTTGGCCAAACTTGTAAAGCTTGCTTTTCCATTGCATCCCAAACGGGGGAGCTGCTTTTATTTTCAAGCAAATATATGCCGCCAGCGCCTGTGCCTACGATTAAATCCAATCGACCATCCGAATTAAAATCGGCCAACTGAATTCGTGCATTTCTCCCGACCCGAAATCCCGAAAAATCAGCTGAGCGCCAAATCATGCTGTTTGTTTGGGCTTCATAATTCCCAATGTGGAAATTGCCCTCCACATCAATCCCCACAAACTCTGTCGTTCCATCTCCATCAACATCAGCAAATTGGCCAGACCGCAATTGCCAAGTTTCCTTACTCAATAGCCCCCAATCGGTATTCCTATCCGTTTGTATGCGTCCTGATTTTGTGAGCACTAATAAGCCAAAGGGACTTTGCACGGGCAAATCACCTACATTTAAATTAAGTACTAACGAATTCAATTGTTGATTTACTAGTTGGAATGCTTTCGGCCCCGAAATACTTTGGCCTATAATCAATACCCCCTCCCCCTTGGTTTGCAAAACCAAATCACTTAACGTTTCCTTCGCTCCAAGCCCAAGGAAATCAGCCGTTTTCAATACATAAATTCCTGATTTATTCTCGTAAAAATAGATACTCGCATGTATTCCATCTACTTTTCGAACACCCGCATGGCCAATTAATAAATCTAAATCTCCATCAGAATCTACGTCATATAAACAAGGACTCGCTTTCTCTCCCACATCGATCATCTGGTCCTGTAAAAAAGGTTTGGCCTTTCCGGACTTGATCTGAAAAGAGGAATGCTGGAAATCTTGTGTAAAACCCGCATTGTCAGTCGTATTGACAGATACAAACAAATCCTCCACTTCGTTCCTAAGCATCAAGGGAGACGCGGCATAAAACACACCAGAATGCAAAGATAGTCCTGTTAGCAAATCGAAATCAATGGTCGAATAATGCACATGCTGTTTCGTTTCCACATTTTTCACGTAGGCCAAACTTGAACATGCCGCCTGACCAAAAAACAGATCATTGTTAGACGTCCTGCTCAGACTATTTCCCGAATGATTCACCCGATTGATTTGCGAGATAGCCTGGGAATGCATATCTGGATTTTCTATGTGTCCATCCCGACAACCATGTTGAACAATATTCCCCCAGTTTGAACTTGATTTTTCAAATTCCAAACCTGCAATCCCCGTTTTTTGAATCGAAACATTTTCGTGTAACTCGATGTAATGTCCTCCCGGCTCAAATGCCAATACATCGACATCTCCATCCCCATCAACATCCGCAATAACGGGAATATCGGACGATGGAACATATAAATTTATCGTGCCTGAAAACCCCAAGGTATAGATTGGATCTTTGACCAATTCAAAACGAAACTGCCCGAGCAGCGATTTATTTTGATATACTTTCATGCCAGCCTCCGTGGCACAAAATAAATCTTTCCGGCCATCTTGATTATAATCCACCAAGACAAACCAATTTTCAATTGGGGGAAATTGTGTTGAATAGCTGGGGGCAAATACAAATTCGCCGGATTGTTTTTGCAAAAATGTGGATGTTTGTTGGCTCGTCCGATCAAATGTCACTAAATCCAACACCCCATCCCCATTCAAATCCATGCTTTGATACTGCATCGAATTCATCCCTCCAGCCCACGGATTAGATAAATCAACTTCATTTTGCCTAACTGAAATACCTTGAAAAACATCAAATCGCAAGCTTTGTCCCTGGATTTGTACACTTATAAAGCTCAATAAAAGGATTAAACAATTTTTCATTCGATATTTGCAATGCAATTAAACTTAGGCGCACTAAATTTAACATGAAGATTTTAAATTCAGCACTTTTAAATATTTTTCTAACTTCCACGGGAGTATGTACCGATACGCGTAAAATTCAGAGTGGGAATCTGTTTTTTGCTTTAAAGGGGCCCAACTTCAATGCGAACGCTTTAGCAGAAGAGGCACTCGAAAAGGGCGCCATGGCCGCGGTCATAGATGATGCTGCTTTTGACACAGGAAACAAAACTTTATTGGTCGAAGATGGTCTAAAAGCGCTTCAAGACCTCGCAAGAGATTATCGTCGCAGCTTAAAAATTCCGATCATTGGACTAACGGGTTCTAACGGCAAAACAACTACAAAAGAATTATTGTTTTCCGTTTTATCCCAAAAATTCCATTGCTATGCAACAGCAGGAAACCTGAACAACCACATCGGAGTACCACTTTCTATCCTTCAAATAAAATCCAACCACGAGATGGCCGTCATTGAAATGGGGGCAAATAAACAAGGAGACATTAAGGAATTGGTTGAAATTGCCCAACCGACACACAGTTTAATAACCAATATTGGCAAGGCCCATTTGGAAGGATTTGGTGGAGAGGCTGGCGTAAGAAAAGGGAAAGGTGAGTTATTTGATTTTGTCGCTCAACATGGAGGGACCGTCTTTTTACCAAAGGACAGGAATGTAGTCCATGAAATGTGTCTAGAACGTGGAATTTCAACATGTATAATTGCGAATGAAGAAATGCCCACGACACTCGTGGAAGCGAAGCCAACTATTACTTTTTCGTGTGCCGATGGAAGCATGGTAAAATCCCACCTACCCGGAATCTATAATTTTGAAAATATCCAAATGGCCATCGCCGTTGGGAAAAGTTTTGGTCTAAGTGACGAGGATTGTCGAATCGGCATAAGTACTTATTTACCTACGAATCACCGCTCCCAATTCATTAAAATAGGATCCAACCAAGTTTTAATGGATGCTTACAATGCCAACCCATCCTCAATGGAAGCTGCTATCAGTCATTTTGCTGAAACGGAAAACAATCCCAAAATTGTGATATTAGGAGACATGTTTGAATTGGGCGATTTATCGGCGACCGAGCATGCATCTTTAGGAAAACTAATTGCAGGTTTCCAGTTTTCAAAGGTATTACTTGTGGGAAAACACATGCAACACGCCTTAGCCAACCTTCCACAGGCTTACTATTTTCCGGATAAATTTGGTTTACACAATTGGTTACAAGATAACCCCATTACACATAGCTTTTTGTTAGTAAAAGGTTCACGCGGAATCCAATTAGAGAGTGTTTTAGCATTCTTAGAATCTTAAAATAAGCTTTCTCCAAACAAAATTTTGTTGCTCAACAATAAAGGGCTAAATTTGCACTTTCTTTAGAATTCGAAATAAAAAACAATACACAATGGCATCACAATCAGGCACTTACGTACCTTACAAAGTTAAAGACATTGCATTGGCCGACTGGGGTCGCAAGGAGATACAATTAGCAGAAGCAGAAATGCCAGGTTTAATGGCCTTGCGAGCTGAATTTGGCGCATCGCAACCACTTAAAGGGGCACGCATCGCTGGCTGTTTACACATGACGATTCAAACTGCGGTTTTAATTGAAACATTAACCGCTTTAGGAGCAGATGTAACATGGTCTTCTTGTAACATTTTCTCTACGCAAGATCATGCAGCAGCAGCAATTGCTGCGGCAGGCATTCCTGTATATGCTTGGAAAGGCATGAACGAAGAGGAATTCAACTGGTGTATCGAACAAACATTATATTTTGGAGAAGATCGCCAAGCCTTGAACATGATCTTGGATGATGGTGGTGATTTGACCAATATGGTTTTTGATGAATATCCAGCATTGATCGAAGGTATCAAAGGTTTATCAGAAGAAACAACGACTGGTGTACACCGTTTATATGAGCGAATGAAGAATGGCACATTATTCTTGCCTGCAATCAACGTAAATGACTCCGTAACAAAGTCTAAATTTGACAACAAATACGGTTGTAAAGAATCCTTAGTTGACGCGATTCGTCGTGCGACTGATTTGATGTTGGCAGGTAAAGTAGCAGTCGTAGCAGGTTACGGTGACGTAGGAAAAGGATCAGCAGATTCATTGCGTGGAGCTGGCTGCCGAGTTTTAGTTACAGAAATCGACCCTATCTGTGCACTTCAGGCCGCGATGGATGGCTACGAAGTAGTACCGATGGACGAGGCTGCAACACGTGCGAACATCTTCGTAACGGCAACAGGAAACGTTAATATCATTCGTGAGCGTCACTTTAGAGCGATGAAAGACAAGGCAATTGTTTGCAACATCGGTCACTTTGATAACGAAATTGATATGGAATGGTTGAACAAAAACTACGGTTCGACCAAAGATCAAATCAAACCACAAGTGGATATGTACACGATTGAAGGCAAAAACGTCATCGTTTTAGCAGAAGGTCGTTTGGTTAACTTAGGTTGTGCGATGGGTCACCCATCATTCGTGATGTCAAACTCATTCTGTAACCAAACATTAGCTCAATTAGAGTTATGGGCTAATTCAAAAAATTATGAGAACAAAGTGTACATCTTACCAAAACATTTGGACGAGAAAGTAGCTTTCTTACACCTAGCCCATATCGGAGCTAAGTTGGAGAAATTAGAAAAAGAACAAGCGGAATACATCGGCGTACCTCAAGCAGGTCCATACAAGCCAGAGCATTACCGTTACTAGGATTTTTTCTTATTGATCGTAAAAGCTGCACTCACAAGGTGCAGCTTTTTTTATATCTTTAATCTCATTTTCATCTATTATGTCAAACAAACTACTCCTTATTCTCTTAATCCCCTTGGGATTATTTGGTCAAAAATTCAGCCATGCAGATAGCCTTCGAGGAACATTAAGCCCCGCTCGAGCATGTTTCGATGTCTTGCATTATGATTTACATGTGGCAGTCAATCCACAAGAAAAAAGCATATTGGGCACGAATAGCATTCGGTTTATAACGACCCAAAAAACATCCGAAATACAGTTGGACCTATTTGCCAACCTCGTCATCGACGAAATCCGTTGGTCTAACAAAAAGGTTAATTTTCGTCGGGACGGCAATGCGATTTTCATTCAAGCAGGGAAAGAAATTCCTGCCAAACAGGTTCAAACTGTTTGGGTAAAATACCACGGTCAACCCCGACCAGCAGTAAAACCACCCTGGGATGGTGGATTCTCATGGACGAAAGACCCGAAAGGAAATCCTTGGGTTACCGTTTCCTGTGAAGGTTTGGGTGCATCCGTATGGTGGCCATGCAAGGATCATCCTTCCGACGAGCCTGCGTCGATGGACATACATATCGAGGGGCCCAAGGGTTTAGTTTCCGTTTCCAATGGGAATTTGGTCAAAAAGATCAGCAAGAAGACGACCGATGAATACCATTGGAAAGTTAGTTATCCCATTAATTTGTATAATGTCAGCATCAATATGGCCGACTATGCGCATTGGTCTAAAATGATGAAACAACTCAATGGCAAGGATTTGAATTTGGACTATTATGTGTTAAAAGAGAATGAAGGAATTGCCAAACACCACTTCGAACAAAGCGAAGAGATGTTGCGTATTTTCGAGAAATATTTTGGTCCCTATCCTTTTCCAAAAGACGGATATGCCTTGGTTGAAACAGATTATTGGGGCATGGAACACCAGAGTGCAGTTGCCTATGGCAATCATTACAAAAACAATAAATTTGGATTTGACTTTATCATTATCCATGAATCTGCACATGAATGGTTTGGGAATTCAATTTCTTGCTCGGACCATGCTGACCTGTGGATTCATGAGGCGCTGGGAACTTATGCAGAAGCAATCTATGTAGAAGAGAAATTTGGAAAGGCAAAAGCCCAGGAATACCTCAATGGCCAGCGTCGCAACATTCGCTATGCGTTTCCAATTGCGGGGCCATATCAAGTTAATTACCAGCATCCTGACTCAGATATGTATTTCAAAGGAACTTGGATGTTCCATACCCTAAGGAATATCATTCAAGATGATGCGCTTTGGTTTAAAACGATGCGCGAATTTTGTTTGGCATTTTACCATAAAAACACAAATACACAGGAGGTGGTCGAATATTGGAGCAAGCACCTCAACAAACCCATCAAGGCGTTGATGCTGAATTATTTGTATCAGGTTAAAAATCCAAATTTACAATATAGCATTCAATCATTGGACAATACATGGACACTACGCTACCGCTGGAGCAATTTAAGTGATGATATTCCCTATCCCTTGACATTGAAATCGGGTGAAAAAATTAAACCAAATGCAACATGGCAGGAAATCAAATTAAACCATGCGCCCGAATTGGATGAAGAAAGCTATTTATTTGATAAAGAATTGCTAAAATAAATCGCTTAAATCCCGTATTTTTGCACAAAATTAAGACAGAAAAGAAATGAAATTTGGCGTAATCGTATTCCCTGGTTCCAATTGTGATGATGACACCGTTGGCGTAATTCAAAGCTTAGGCCATGAGGCTGTAAAATTGTGGCACAAGGATACAGATTTACAAGGCTGTGATTTCATTATCGTACCGGGAGGCTTCTCTTATGGAGATTACTTACGTTCAGGTGCGATTGCTCGCTTTTCTCCCATCATGGAACATGTGATTGAATTTGCGAAAAATGGCGGCTATTTAATGGGCATTTGCAATGGATTCCAGGTGCTGGTTGAGGCACATTTATTACCGGGTGTCCTTTTACGTAATAACTCACAAAAATTCATTTCAAAAAATATCTATTTAAAAGCGGCAACAAACAATTCCTTGTTGACCCAAGAATTAGATCTAAACAAAGCCTATAAAATACCTATCGCGCATGCGGAAGGACGTTATTTCGCAGACCAAGCGACGCTAGCTTCTTTACAAGCGAACAATCAAATTCTATTCTATTATTGCGATGCAGATGGAAACATCAACGAGGAGGCAAATCCCAATGGCAGCTTATTGAATATCGCCGGTATTTGCAACGAAGGACGCAATGTATTTGGTATGATGCCGCACCCTGAGCGTGCTGCGGATCCCGATTTGAATAATACAGATGGTTTAGAAATCATGAAGCAACTAATCCTTCAACTAGCATAAAAAAAGCCCCATTGATTGGGGCTTTTTTATTATTACTCGTAGAGACGCTTTACCTTGCGCCTACAAAATATATGACGCGAAGTATCGCGTCTCTACAATTATCTCAAATCATTCACTTCCACCCCAGGAAATGCCTTCTTATTAAATGTAAAGAAAGCATCGTCAACACCCGCTTTGGAATTCAATTTAGTCACGGTAAACAATTGTTTTTTACCTGATTTATTCACAATCGACCAGGATTTAACTGTAAAATCAGATGTGTTGATTTTAAGGCTTACATGCTTCACCTGAGCCGATTTGCCTGTGGGCGCCATCTCTACAGTGGCAATCCCACCTGATTCTCCAACCAGCGTAAACTTATACCCCTTCTTATCAAAAGTATAAATCTTAGCAGGATTCAACTCCCCATCTGCGGGATCAAAAGATGAGATATTCACTTCATTAATCTCCTTAATATAGGTCGAAACTTCTTTCCCATTATTGAAAATTTCCTGCCCTGCAGTCTTCAATCGAAACTTAGTCCCCTTGACGGTAATCGAACCATTCATCGCGTTTCCTCCATCGGTCTGATAGCTAAAATTAGCTGAAAACGAACCCATGCTTTTATACTTCTTCTGCATACCATCAATTAGCTTGATGGCCTTGTTAGCTTGTCCCCAAACAGGTAATGTCAACAACACAAATGCAATTAACTTCTTCATTATTTTAAATTTTTCAAAATTTCTTCTAATTCTACTTCGGATTTCACTAATACTTCACGGGCTTTAGAACCACCAAAAGAACCAACAATTCCTGCAGCTTCCAATTGATCAATGAGTCGGCCTGCACGGTTATAGCCCAATTTCAATTTACGTTGAATCAAGGATGTACTTCCTTGCTGATGCATCACAACTAAACGTGCAGCTTCATCAAAGAACGAATCTCGATCCCCTAAATCAACATCTCCACGATCTTGACCTCCCATTTCGTCTGAGTCAGGCTCTGGCAATAGATAAGCCGACGCATAACCTTGTTGGTTCCCAATAAAGTCGCAAATCTCTTCTACCTCTGGCGTATCCACAAATGCACATTGCAAACGAATCACCTCAGAACCCATCGATAAAAGCATATCACCCATACCCACTAATTGATCCGCCCCACCCGCATCTAATATGGTGCGTGAGTCAATTTTCGACATCACTTTGAATGATAAACGTGCGGGGAAATTGGCCTTAATTGTACCGGTAATAACGTTTACTGATGGTCGTTGCGTGGCTACAACCAAGTGAATACCAATGGCACGGGCCAACTGCGCTAAACGTGCAATCGGGTGCTCCACTTCTTTACCTGCGGTTAACATCAAGTCGGCTAATTCGTCAATCACCAATACGATATAAGGCATAAAATCATGCTCATTCGGATTCAATCGGCGATTGATAAATTTCGTGTTATATTCCTTGATGTTTCGGCAATTAGCGTCCTTCATCTTATCATAACGCATATCCATCTCCTTGCAAAGCGAATTAAGCGTAGCAACAACCTTCTTCGTATCTGTAATAATTGCCTCCGCTGAATCAGGTAAGCACGCTAAGAAATGGCGTTCGAGTTTATTAAACAAGGATAACTCTACCTTTTTAGGGTCTACCAATACAAACTTCAACGTCGATGGGTGTTTCTTATAGATCAAAGATGTCAACAACATATTTAATCCGACCGACTTCCCTTGACCCGTTGCACCAGCCATCAACAAGTGAGGCATTTTGGCTAAGTCGGCGACAAATATTTCATTCGAAATCGTCTTTCCTAGGGTGATCGGCAAATCGTAAGTTGACTTTTGGAATTTCTCTGATCCGATCACCGCACGAACCGGTACCATTTCACGATTCTTATTGGCTACCTCGATTCCGATCGTTCCTTTTCCAGGCATTTGACCGATGATACGTACGCCCATCGCTGCCAAAGAAAGAGACAAATCATCCTCCAATGACGTAATTTTACTCACACGAACTCCCGCTTTAGGAACAATCTCATAGAGGGTAACTGTCGGCCCAATTGTCGCTTCAATCTTTTGGATTCCGATGCCATAGTTCAACAAGGTCTCCACAATTTTTTCCTTGTTCTCCTTCAGCTCATCCATCGTCACCTGCGTCGTCTGGTTCTTCTGGTCGTATTCTTTTAACAAATCGAGCGTCGGATAAACATATTTTGGCAAATCAGCTGTAGGATCATATAAACCAAATTGCGCCACCAAATCATTCGCTTGAACGGCTGTCGTCGGACTAGTTTCTTCGACTTCAACAGCTGAATCGTCTGCATCGGCAACTTTAAATGTAAACGGCGTCTCATCCACTTCTTCCAAGGCCGCCTCAGCAATTTGCTCGGCAACTATAGGTAAGTCGGCAGACAAAAGCTCATCATCATCACCCCCTTTAACTGGAGGAACGTGCGGACGGTAGGTCTCCAAATCCTCATTATCCACATGGAATGTGGAGTCATCCTCATTATCAAAAGCCGCCTCTTCGCCTGAGAATTCATCCTCAGAAATAATTCCTCCAGAAGCAGCCGTTTTAAATTTGGGTTTAGAAGGATTCCATTGGTAGAACAAAATCAAAAACACCAAACCCGCAAATCCTAGAGCAAAAATGGCCAAATAGCCGATCAATTGAATTAATTTCTCACTCACAAAATAACCGACACCGCCACCGATGGAATGAGGCAAATCCAGTTGATAGACAAAAAATCCAGCGATTAAACTGCCCCAAATGATGTAAAAAATCACCTGCCAGGTTAATCGATCCAATGCGTAAATCTCCCGCTTAAAAAGGAGTTTAATGGCCGACAAAAAGAATAAAGGAATCAATAAAAGGGATGACCATCCAAAAGTTCTAAACAAGAAAAAGTGTGCAATCTTAGCACCAAGCAATCCAGCCCAGTTTTTTACTGGGATATCAGAACCAGCAATAACTTCTAAAGCTCCTTCTGAAACTTCGCTTTGGTCTGCTACTCCTACAAAGAAGCTTGAAACGAAAGCGACAAGTAAAAGAAATCCAATGAGCAGCAAAAAGCTTCCGAATATTAATCGAACGCGGTATGCAATCTCCGCAGGTGTTTTCGGCTTCCTGCTTTCTGAATCAAAATTAATTTGAAGTGTACTCGTAGGATTTACTATCTTCTTGGCCATCTAAGAAACAATCATATTTAACATATAAATTTCGACTTTTTGATTCGATTTACAAAATCAATTTTACAGACCCGCCTGAACGACCCCTTGATTGATTTTCTTAATCAAACCTGGGCCCTCATAAATGAATCCCGTATATATCTGCACCAAACTAGCTCCAGCTCGCAGTTTCTCTATCGCATCTGCAGCTGAATGTATCCCTCCTACCCCGATGATTGGTATTTGTCCATTTGATTTTTGATGAATGTAAGCTATCACCTCTGTCGAACGTTCACGAACCGGCTTACCACTCAATCCCCCTTGTTGGGCCTTCAATGATTCCTCCGACAATAATCCTTCGCGAGACAAGGTTGTATTCGTCGCAATCAATCCGGCAATCTTTGTTGATAATACAATTTCTATAACATCGTCCAATTGTTCATTCGTCAAATCGGGGGCAATTTTCAACAAAATAGGCTTTTGTTTGGGCTTTACTGAATTCAATCCTTGCAAACGTAGAAGCAAGTTTTGCAAGGGTTCCTTTTCCTGTAAAGCTCGTAAATTTGGGGTATTGGGCGAACTAACATTCACCACAAAATAATCCACCACATCATACAACGCCTCAAAACCTAAACAATAATCCGTTTCGGCCTCCTCGTTTGGCGTAACTTTATTTTTACCTAAATTTCCCCCAACAATAACCTGAGATTTCCGCGCCTTCAATCGATTTTTCATCGCCTCCAATCCCTCATTATTGAAACCCATTCGATTGATGATTCCGCCATCTTCTGGCAATCGAAATAAACGAGGCTTATCATTGCCTGCTTGTGGCTTCGGTGTAACAGTTCCTACTTCAATAAATCCAAAACCCAACTGTGAAAATTCATCCACTAATAAAGCATTCTTATCAAAGCCAGCGGCCAAGCCGACAGGATTAGGAAAATGGATTCCAAAAACGGTACGAGCTAAGCTAGGATGTTCAAATCCATAAATCAGTCTAAACAAGGCCGGGACACCCGGAATCTTCATGGAAAACTTAATAATATCCGCTAGCAGATAATGTGCGCGTTCGGGATCAAATAGAAAAAAAAAGGGCTTGATTAGGTACTGATAAAACATAATTGGGGATTCAATAAGCTAAGAAACAAAAATACGAAATGCCACCAAGATTATGGGAATAAATCAAGGATAATCTGAAGTTTCAAAGGACTTTTTAAAATATCGACCTTATGCATGTGGCCAACTCGAAAAAAAGGCTAATTTTAAAAATACCTTAAAGGGTAATCAAGCATTTTAAAAATTTATAGCCTATGTTAAGTCGTGTAGCAAACTCCATCTATTGGATGAATCGGTACATTGAACGCGCAGACAATTATGCGCGTTTTATCTCGGTCAATTTCAACCTTGCATTGGATTTACCACCCAATGTACCTGAACAATGGGAACCTTTAATTATCGCTACTGCCGATCATTACAATTTCTTCGAACATTATCCTGCTGCCAATCGAGAAAATGTCCTCCACTTCATGACGTTCGATGAGACCAATCCTAATTCCATCTTATCATGCCTGTATAGCGCAAGGGAAAATGCCCGTACCATCCGGGAAAGTATTTCTAGAGAGATGTGGGAATATGTCAATCAAATCTATTGGAAAGTAAAAGATCGTGTCGAGGGAAGTCGGGAATGGGAAATCTCACGCTATCAAGGCTTTTTGGAAGAAATCAAATCCGGGAGTCAATTGTTTTACGGAATTGTAGATTCGACAATCACCCGAGGGGAAGGCTGGCATTTTGGCCAATTAGGTAAATTATTGGAGCGGGCCGACAAAACCACACGCTTTTTGGATGTTAAATATTTCACTTTACTTCCTGATATTGATGCCATTGGATCTCCTTTGGATCTTTTACTCTGGTCGGCAGTTCTGAAATCCAATTCAGCCTACAACATGTTCCGACAACAATACAAGGTGATCAATCCGAAAAACATTGTTGAATTTCTCATTTTGGACAAAAGCTTTCCGCGATCTGTGGTCCACTGTTTACAGGAAGCAGAGTCTTCTTTGTATGCAATTTCAGGCACATCATTTGAAAATGGCTATTCAAATCCAGCTGAAAAAAAGGTATCAAAACTACTATCTGAGGTACAATTCACAGAAATTGACGATATTTTAACGACAGGATTACATCAGTTTCTTGATAATTTCCAAAGCAAAAACAATGAAATAGGACAGACGATCTTCAACACCTATTTCGACTTGAAGCCGGTTAGCTAATCCGGCTTCTCAATTAAAATTTGTAATATTGCGCTCCCGTTTGCCACCCAACATTTATGACATACTGTTTAGGAATAACCGTAAAAGAAGGACTTATTGCGATTGCTGATACCCGAATTACAGCGGGGAATGAGATGTATTCCAATAAGAAAATTTCCATACACGAGATTAATAATCATAGCTTATTCATCATGACGGCAGGTTTGCGTTCTGTTCGCGACAAAGCTGTCACCTATTTTAATCAGAAAATTGAGGATGAGGAATCAAGCTACAATTACATGTTTCAGGCAGCGACGTCCTTTGGCCAAATGCTCAAAAAAGTAGCTCAAGAAGATCGGGAGGCTCTTGAAAAAGAAGGATATAACTTCAATTTACATGCCATAATAGGCGGTCAAATGCCCAAAGACAATGAACATAAATTGTTCTTAATCTTTCCGGAAGGCAACTGGATCGAAATCAATGATGGGTTGAAATACCAAATTATAGGTAACTCCAACTACGGAAAACCATTATTAAATCGGAACCTTAGTTTTGAAACACCCTTAAAAGATGCGCTCAAGATGGGTTTCTTGTCATTTGATGCCACACAAGTCAGCACCAACGATGTTGATTATCCCATCGATGTAGTCGTTTACGAAAAAGATAGTTTCAAGGCGAAAGAGATTCGATTAAATAAGGAAGATATGCAAAAGATTTCCGACGAATGGAATTTGGCTTTGCGAAATTCCCTCGAAACAATTGATGAACACTGGATGAAAAGCTTACTTAATTACCATCCAAATGATCGCTAAAATACACCACAGCCTTCATTATCAATATAGCGAACCCGTCACCTTGGATCCGCATATCTTGTATTTACACCCAAGAAAAAGTTCCCTACTGAGTGTCCAATCATTTAACCTACATATAGACCCGAACCCAGTTCAGATTTCCAAGAATTTAGATCCAGAAGGAAACATCCAAAATATCTTGTTTTTCAAAGAACCTACTAACTATCTGAACATTCGGATGCAGGCACAAGTAGAAACAACCGAATTCAATCCATTCGATTTCGTTTACTTTCCCTTTGAAAGCAAACGCTTGCCTATGCGCTATTCGGATTCTTACCTGAAGACACTTAGTCCTTATTTAGGGCTAGAAGGCGTAACTTCTGTCGTGGAACAGACAGCTCGCCAGTTGGCCTCCCAAATACGCTATGAAACATCGGCATTTTTAATGCAAATCAATGAGTTCATCTATAAAAACTTTGCTTACGAAATCCGCGAAGAAGGCGTTCCTAATTCGCCTGAATATACCTTATTAAACCGCAAGGGTTCATGCCGAGATTATGCAGTTCTATTCTCCGCACTTTGTAGGACCATGGGACTTGCAACCCGATTTGTTTCTGGCTATTACACCGGTGCTGCGCCTGTTGATTTACCCAATCAAACACATCATTTACATGCCTGGGTGGAAGTATATTTACCTGGTGGTGGCTGGCGTGGCTATGACCCCACACAGCACGAGGTTGTATCTGGAAACCACATTCCACTTGCGGCTTCTTGTCTTCCGGAAGAAATTACGCCAGTCTATGGTACTTACCGAGGTTCAGCCATATCCGCATTAACAACAGAAGTTTTTATAGAGCGAATCTAGCCAACTAATAATTGAGCTAGTAAGTAATCCGCAATCAAAATCGCAATACATGCATTGGTAACTGCCGCCGTACTCGCTTTCCCTACTTCATAGGCTCCGCCTTTGGTATAGAAGCCTTGAAACGCAGCAATAGAAGCCACCAAAAAGCCAAACACGACCGATTTAATCAAGGCGAACAAGACATAATTAGGTTTGAAATCAAATTGCAAGCCGTAGATATACGATTGTTGGGTCACAGATCCTGTCAACCAGCCAGCCATATACCCACCATATATCCCTAGAAAACAAGCCATCGTCACAAGCATTGGAAAAGTAACCATGGCTGCAATCATCTTTGGAAGCACCAAATAGGACGGAGAATTAATTCCCATGACCTCTAAAGCATCAATTTGTTCCGTGATGCGCATGGTGCCTAATTGGCCCGCAATATTCGATCCAATTTTACCCGCTAAGACAACACAGGTAATAGTGGGCCCTAATTCCAAAATCGTCGAATCCCTAACAATTAAGCTAATAATGTACTTGGGAACAAAGGGATTTTCCATATTGGCAGCAGTCTGTACACAAGTCACAGCTCCTAAAAATGAAGACACAATGGTCACAATTAACATCGAATTGATCCCTATATCCTTGCATTCTTGCATGATTAAAGTCCAATACACCCTAAATTTCTCAGGATTTGTAAAAAGCTTACTCAGGAAGATTAAATATTTACCTAATTTTGACATGCGTTTAAATTTAAGAACGCGCTAAGTACCAAAGATAATGAACAAATTCGTAGTTATAAGTGGAGGAAGCCAAGGAATTGGAAAAGCACTCGTAAAAAAGTTTTTAAGCGAACATTTTACCGTGTTCACCTGCTCCCGCAATCAAGCCAAATTAGATGCCCTATCTGCAGAAATGGGCTCTGATCGTTTGCATACTTTTGCGGCGGACCTAAGTCAAAAAAATCAAGTAATTGATTTTGCCAACTGGATTTTAAAGCAGACAAATCAGATTGATGTACTTGTCAATAACACGGGTGTATTCATTCCGGGACAAATACAAAATGAGGCCGAAGATTTGCTTGAAAAGACCATCGAAACGAATTTATACAGCGCTTATCACTTGACACGCGCATTATTGCCTACTTTTCAGGCAAAGAATGTTGGACATATTTTCAGCATCTGTTCAACGGCTTCCATTACCGCATATACTTTAGGCGGATCTTATTGCATTAGCAAATTTGCGTTGTTAGGTTTCACTAAGGTTTTACGCGAAGAACTAAAAACGCAAGGAATCAAAGTAACCGCCATTTTACCTGGTGCTACCCTGACCCCCTCGTGGGATGGTGTCGAGCTTCCTGCATCGCGCTTCATTCCGGCTGATGACGTAGCCCAAACAATTTGGTCGGCCTATCAAATGAGCCCATCCACTGTTTTAGAAGAAATTCTCATTCGCCCACAATTAGGAGATATTGATTTATGAAAAATTGGGAATCCTACACCTTAGTTGATTTACCTGTTTTAGCAAAAGAAATGATCGCTGAACTGCAAGATGCACCACGTGTATGGCTTTTCCGCGGACAAATGGGTGCAGGAAAAACAACACTCACCAAGGAAATACTTAAACAATTAGACGTTGAACAAAATGTACAAAGTCCTACTTTTTCATTAGTAAACGAATACCAAACAAGCACGGGTGACATCGTGTATCATTTTGATTTATACCGATTAAAAAACATCCAAGAGGCGCTTGCCATTGGAATCGAAGAATATTTAGATTCAGGCCATTTTTGTTTCATCGAATGGCCAGAACAAGCAGAAGAACTTTGGGATTTCCCACATGTTAATGTGGAAATTGAAGCAATCAATGAAGTCCAACGAAAATTAACCCTATCTTGGTAAGATGCGTATGACAAATCCTTTTCATGAATTATTATCCCAACAAGGCATCATGCCCATGGAGGCGATGAGTTGGACCAAACAAAATGCTAAGAGCATTCAAATTGCACTCCCCAAAGAAACGTCCACTTATGAAAATCGGATAGGCCTTACACCTCAAGCCGTTCAACTATTGATTGCCAATGGGCATGAGGTAATCGTTGAAAATGGCGCAGGAGAACGTGCTGGGTATTCGGATGCTGATTACCTGTTAGCTGGAGCGAGTGTAAGCGAAGATTTACAGCAAGTTTGGCAGGGGCAATTAATCTTGAAAATCAATGCCCCCACTTTGGAAGAAGTAGGGCGCATGATGCCTGGTCAATCTTTTGTTTCTTGTGCGTCTAAAAATCAATTATCCGGAGAATTGCTCGACGAAATCAATAAAAAATCGTTGATTGCCATCGGACTGGAATATGCAGAAGACAACGCAAGTGGCTACCCATTTGTTAAAATTATGGCAGAAATTGCTGGCCAACTTGTCCTTCCGATCGCCAGCGGAATTTTAAGTAATCACAAAGGACCTGGATTATTGTTGGGAAATGTAACAGGTGTCCCTCCGTGCAAATTGGTTTTATTAGGATCTGGTCACGTCGTAGAGCAGGTGGCACGTGCCGCTTGGCATGCAGGTATTCAGATGCAGGTATTCGATAAAGATATTTACAAACTACAACGCTTAAAACACACCTTGGGTTTTCCATTGGTAACGCAGGTCATTGACTCCGAAAACTTGCCCCAAGCCCTACAAGATGCAACAGTGATTGTGGGAGCATTGCGTTCTGATTCTGGCGTGACACCCTGTGTTGTAACGGAAGAAATGGTGAGCAAATTAAAACCTGGAACGCTTATCATCGATGTTTGTATCGATCAGGGTGGATGTTTTGAGACATCTGAAATCACAAATTTAGGTAAACCTATTTTCAAGAAATTTGGCGTTATTCATTATTGTGTACCCAATATTCCATCGATCGTTTCTCAAACGGCTAGTATCGCCATCAGTAATTTGTTGACCTCCTTTGTCTTAAAAGCGGGCAAAACTGGTGGCGTGGAAGAAATGCTTTGGCAGGGAAAATCATTTATGAAAGGAACTTTCTGCTATAAGGGACATGTTACCTTAGCCAGTATCGCAAAATTGTATAAAAAACCCTTAAAGGACATTCAACTCTTATTATTAGCTCGATGATTGAAGATTATACCGCTCTATCCAATGCCCCTAATTCCCCGGATTTAAACGGGAAATATTTGGGATTAATTTCCAGCGATTTCATTTTGGTCTCAGATGCCTTAAAAGAGGCTGCTTACCAAATCAAAAAACGCGGATTTTCAGACTTCCCAGTATTCGTTTGTTCGCAACGTCCGATTGAAATAGGTCAAATGCTGATTGGGGTCGCTGAATTAAATGGCAACAAATGGAATTACCACGCCTCCATGATGGAAGAGTTCGTTCAGCGTAAATTAATTGCCGAAGAAAACGTGGAATTATTTGTACAAAACTTCAAAGATACGGAGGAGTATGCCTGCTTATTTGTGGTGGATGGACAATTTACCAACTTTGTTTTTATCCCATTCCCGGAAGACATCTAGTTTGCTTCCCGTTTGTTCAAAGGATGAAAATCATGAACCATTTGACTCAAATAGGCTCGATCTAAATGGGTATAAATTTCCGTAGTCAAAATGGATTCATGCCCAAGCATCTCCTGAACAGCCCGTAAATCGGCACCCCCTTCAATGAGGTGTGTTGCAAAAGAATGCCGGAAGGTATGCGGACTAATGGCTTTTGTAATCCCCACTTTTGCCGCCAAATCCTTGCAAATCAAAAAGACCATAACCCGACTTAATGCCCCTCCTCGTCGATTTAAAAAGACAATATTTTGCGCTTCTTTTTTATAATCGATATGCGCACGAACTTCTGCTAGATAGAGTTGTAAATAACGAAATGCATCACGCCCCGCAGGAACTAAGCGTTCCTTATCGCCTTTTCCACGCACTTTAATCAAACCCAAATCTTCATATACATCCGTTAATTTCAAGGATACTAATTCGGACACACGTAAACCTGCACCGTATAAGAATTCCAACATGGCCCGATTTCGAATGCCTTGGGGACTTGACGTATCATTTGCGTCCAATATCCGTTCTATTTCATCAAAAGATAAGGTATCAGGCAAATGACGTCCTTTTTGCGGCGATTTAATGTGGATGCTGGGATCACGAAAATCTGGATTTCCTAAGCAAAGGAATTGGAAAAAACTTCGAAGGCCCGACAAACATCGCGCTTGGCTACTTGCTTCTATTCCAAGATCATGTAAAACCTTAAAAAAATCAAGAATGTGATTTTCTCCAACTTCCAGAGGTGCTATGGGTTGACCTGGAGAGTCTGCCAAAAACTGGGCAAATTTCTGCACATCATGTACATATCCAGCCAAGGAATGCCCAGACAGCCCTCGTTCAATCTTCAAATAATTACCAAATGCTTGGATTTCCGTTGACCACATGAATACAATATTGCTAGATTCATGTAAATTTAGGCTAAATTTGAAATATAGCACAGGCATTGAACCATGGTACATAAAAAGATATTAATCCTGAATGGTCCCAATTTGAATTTATTAGGCACAAGAGAGCCTGAGATTTATGGACATCAGACCTTTGAACAATTTCTTGAAATTTTGACTGAAAAATTCAAAGACAGCTTGGACATATCCTATTTTCAATCGAACGAAGAAGGGGCTATGATTAATAAACTCCATGAAGTTGGCTTTAGTTTCGATGGTATCATCTTGAACGCTGGTGGTTATACCCATACCTCCATCGCGCTTGGAGATGCCGTTTCAGCGATTAAAACGCCTGTTATTGAGGTACACATATCCAATGTACATGCCCGCGAAGCATTCCGTGGACACAGTTATTTAAGTCCAAACTGTAAAGGAATCATCGTTGGATTTGGCTTACGAGGGTATGAATTGGCATTAAATTCTTTTTCATAGCCTATGTTATCCTTTTACCCTGGTCCTTCTAAGGTTCATCCAGAGGCCTTGGACTACATCCGAGAGGCCTTTGATCAGGGTATTGTCAGCATTAATCACCGAAGCGAACGATTTGAAGCTCTTTTGAAGGATACCTTGGAGGTCATTCAACGTAAATGGGATATCCCTTCAGACTATACCATCTACTTTGTTTCATCTGCCACGGAAGCTTGGGAAATTGTCGCACAATCTTTGATCGAAAAGCAATCTCTGCACCTATATAACGGTGCGTTTGGAAAAAAGTGGGCGCATTATACCAAGCAAATTTTCCCGAATGCCCAATCCATTGCATTTGATGTGCAGGAGCGGTTAGCCGACGTTCATTTACCCGAGCTCACAGGAATCGACACCATTTGTTTAGTTCAAAGTGAAACATCTAATGGGACAGGCCAAACGATTGAACGCACCACATTTGGGGATGCGCTTATTGCAGTGGATGCCACATCATCCATGGGCGGCATCAAATTGCCTTGGTCTGAGGCCGATGTGTGGTTGGCCTCCGTTCAAAAATGCCTCGGAATTCCTGCAGGCCTAGGTATCATGATCTGTTCACCAAAGGCATTACAGCGAGCAGAAAAATTAGGCCACAAATCGCATTACAATGACATCTTACTCATGGAGGAAAATCGCAAGCGATTCCAAACCCATTATACCCCCAATGTATTGAGTATTTATGTCCTAAACCGACTAACTCATCTACTACCGGATTTAAACTCCATCCATGCACAGACGATAAAAAAAATGAACATCTGGGAGGATTATTGGTCGGCAAACACAGCATGGGGCCTTGAATGCCTGATACAAAATCCAGAACTGAGATTGCCCACGGTTCTTGCCTTACATGGAAAACCAGCTCAAATTCAAAAGATCCAAGAAAAATGCAAGGTTGCCGGGATTGAATTAGGCAAGGGTTATGGGGAATGGCAGGCAAATACGGTTCGTATTGCCAACTTCCCTAGTCACACAGAAAATGATATTCAAACACTCATCCAACTATTAAACAATGAACTTTAATTTCAAGGAAATCTTATCATCTTCGCTGATTTTATTTTCGGTCATCGATATTTTGGGGTCCATCCCGATCATCATCGATTTACGGAAAAAGAACGGAAATATTCATGCGGAACAAGCCACCCTTGTTTCCGGATTAATTATGATCGGCTTTTTCTTCGCAGGAAAATTGATCTTGCGTTTTTTTGGCGTGGATACAAACTCCTTTGCCATGGCAGGAGCATTAATAATCTTTTTAATCGGTTTAGAGATGACTCTGGGACGCAATATTTTTAAATCCGAACCCTTACAAGAGGGTTCCGCCCATAGCATTGTTCCCTTAGCATTCCCAATTATTGCAGGTGCTGGAACCATGACGACGTTGATTTCATTAAAATCTCAATTTGAAGAAGAAAATATCATGGTCAGTATTTTGATCAATCTGATCTTCATTTACATCGTGTTGCGATCTAGCGTTTGGATTGAAAACAAACTAGGAAATGCGGGCACGCAGGTTTTGAGAAAAGTTTTTGGGGTAATATTGATTGCCATTGCCATTAAAATCTTCAAAACACGATTACTATAATGGCCAAAAAACAGAAATACTATGTGATTTGGGAAGGCCATAAGAAGGGGATATTTGACTCTTGGGCAGAAACCGAAAAGAATATCAAGGGTTTCCCAAACGCACAGTATAAATCTTTCGAATCTCGGTCCGAGGCAGAAATAGCATCCAAAAAGAATTATTGGGCAAGCATTAATCCAAAGGCTTCCAAAACAATGCGCCCCTCTGGAAGCGCAGGAAATTTCATTGTTCCAAGCATTTCCGTAGATGCAGCATGTGCTGGAAACCCGGGTGTGTTAGAATATCAAGGCGTTAATACGGCGACAAAAGAGGTGCTTTTCAAACGGGGGCCATTTCCTGTTGGAACCGTTAATTTAGGCGAATTTCTCGCCATCGTACATGGCCTTTCCTACCTAAAAAAACTGGATTGCCCATTTCCGCTATACTCCGATTCGCGTACGGCTATCGCTTGGGTAAGGAATAAAGCCATCAAGACCAACTTAGAACGTAATGCTTCCACGGAAGAACTATTCATTTTAGTAGATCGTGCCATCGAGTGGTTAAAAACAAATACGCACACAACCAAAATCTTGAAGTGGGAAACGGAAGATTGGGGCGAAAATCCGGCAGATTATGGCCGAAAGTAGATCTACATTTCAGTTTAAACAGTTTGCGTTAGCACACGGAAATCCAGGGCTTAAGATTACTACGGAGGCCTGCTTATTTGGTGCTTGGTCTACGGGATACCCTCAACAAAATACCTTAGACATCGGCACAGGCTGCGGACTACTCCTTGGTATACTTGCACAAGCCCATCCGAAAACCCAATTTATAGGCATTGAGATCCAATCCGATGTGGCAGACCTGGCAAAAAAAAACATGAGGGATTTGAATAATCCAAACATACAAATCATCTCAAGTTCTTTGAATGATTACCAGGCCCAACATGATTTTATCGTTTGCAATCCACCCTTTTTCATTAATCATTTGAAAAATACGGATGCTTCGAAAAACCAGGCTATGCATAGTGACACCCTGAGTCCCGCTGAACTAGTAGACGGAATCCATCGGAATTTAACATCGGAAGGATTATTTACGGTACTTTATCCACCGGAGGGCATGAAACAGTTCGAAAAAGCAGCAGAGGAAAAAGGCCTTTACCTAAACGAAATTTGCGAGGTAAAGCATCAAACAAACCATGCTACCTTGCGAATCATGGCACAAGGATCCTTTGTTAAAAGTCCAATTAGCAGGCAATCCATCTGTATCAAAGAAATGGATGGAAGTTATTCTGCCGACTTCATTGCTTTATTAAAACCGTACTATTTGATATTCGACTAAATTCTCCAAGAAATTTGTATTTTTGTCTGTTTGAAGCCCAACTATGTTGCAAATATCCATTGTAGTACCCTTGTATAACGAAGCTGAATCGCTCCCCGAATTATGTTCGTGGATTGATCGGGTGATGCAAAAAAATCAATTCACTTATGAAATGATTTTTGTTAATGATGGAAGCAAAGACAACTCTTGGCAAGTGTTACAAGATTTGTCAAAGCAATTTGTAGCGATCAAAGGCATTTCATTTGCCCGTAATTACGGTAAATCGGCCGCTTTACATGAGGGATTCCAAAAGGCGAGTGGACAAGTGGTAATTACCATGGATGCCGACTTGCAAGATTCTCCCGACGAAATTCCAGAATTATTTCATTTGATAAACGAAGAAGGATATGATTTGATATCAGGTTGGAAGCAAAAACGTTTCGACCCGATATCCAAAACGATACCGACCAAATTGTACAATGCAGCGACACGTGCCTTATCGGGTGTTCAGTTAAACGATTTCAATTGTGGGTTAAAAGCCTACAAATTAGAGGTTGTCAAGACTATCAAATTGTACGGCGAAATGCATCGATATATCCCCGTTCAAGCAAAATGGAATGGATTTACCAAAATTGGGGAAAAAGTCGTGCAACATCAAGCTCGTAAATATGGCGTAACCAAATTCGGTTTGGAGCGCTTTTTATATGGCTTTTTGGACTTATTATCCATCACCTTTGTACAGACCTTTGGAAAAAGACCGATGCACCTTTTCGGGAGCTTGGGGATTTTATCTTTCTTTTCAGGTACGATGATCACATTTTGGCTGATTGGCGAGAAACTCTATAACATCGCGAATAATTTCAAATACCGGAATGTTACAGATAATCCACTTTTCTTTTTGGCTTTAGTGGCCATCATTTTAGGTGTGCAATTATTCGTAGCCGGTTTCTTGGGCGAATTGCTCATCACGAATTCCGACAAAACAACTCAATACCAAATCAAGGAAGAAATTGCCTAATGTTACAAGAAAATGACCTTAGTTGGCTCAGTCGGTCCGAACTCTTAATCGGCTCCGAAGGAATCCAAAAACTCCAAGCAGCGCATGTTTTAATCGTAGGTCTCGGTGGAGTCGGCTCATTTGCGGCTGAATTTATTGCCCGCGCCGGCGTAGGAACCATGACCATTGTTGATGGTGATGTGGTGGATCCAACGAACCGAAACCGACAATTACCTGCATTAGCAACCAATCATGGCGTCTCCAAAGCTCAAATTATGGCAGATCGTTTATTAGCCATCAATCCCGCCTTAAAACTTACGAGCATTGAAACCTTTTTAAGTCCAGAAGCCGCCAAGGAATTATTGGAACAAACGCGTTTTGATTATGTGATGGATTGCATTGATTCTGTTACACCTAAAATTACTTTGCTTAAAACAGCCTATGATTTGGGCTATCGGATAGCGAGCTCGATGGGGGCAGGGGGAAAATTAGACCCGACCAAAATTCGAACGGCTGATTTATATGATACGCGAGAATGTTACTTGGCATCACTCGTTCGAAAACGTATTCGCAAAATGGGCGTTGGGAAAGGCATTAAAGCGGTCTTTTCGCTGGAAAAAGTCAAAGATGAATCCTTGATATTAACCGATGGCAGTAACTTTAAGAAGTCGGCCTATGGAACCATCTCTTACCTTCCCGCAGCCTTTGGCGGTGTGGTAGCATCTATTGTCATTCGAGAATTATTAGAAGAACCCATCCCCATGGAAAAACGATTAAAAGCCTATAAAAAATGATCAAAATCGGTGTCATCAACATTTCCGATCGTGCGAGTGCGGGAATCTACGAAGATATTCCCGGCAAGGCCGTTGTGGAATTGTTACATGAATATTTGACATCGCCCTTCGAGGTCATTTATGCGGTCATTCCTGACGAACAGGTCTTATTGGAAACCCAAATGATTGAAATGAGCAAAGAGGTTTGCCTTTTGATTACAACTGGAGGCACCGGACCCGCATTGCGTGATGTTACCCCCGAGGCAACGGAAGCCGTTTGCCAAAAGATGATGCCGGGTTTCGGAGAGTTGATGCGTTCTGTGAGTCTACAATTTGTCCCAACCGCAATTTTAAGCAGACAAACCGCCGGCATCCGCAACCAAACTTTAATTCTTAATTTACCGGGTAAACCCAAAGCCATCCGACAATGTTTGGAGGCTGTTTTCCCAGCGATTCCCTATTGCATTGATTTGATTGGAGGACCGTACTTAGAGTGTAATGAGGCGAATATGAAGGCGTTTAGGCCGAAGTGAGGTAAGAGTTAAGAGTTAAGAATTAAGAGGTAAGAGGTAAGAGGTTTAATTTTAAATGTAGAGACGCGATACTTCGCGTCTATTTTTTTATACCCCAATGATTTTACTAGAGGGGAAAGAGGGGAAAGACGCGAAATATAGAATCTATTATTCATAACCCCAGGATTTAACCTGGGGAAAGACGCGAAATTTAGAATCTATTATTCATAACCCCAGGTTTTAACCTGGGGAACAGACGCGAAGTATCGCGTCTCTACTAAGGAAATTCGCGAAGTAAGGCGTCGTTACAATGATTCCGCCCCCAACAATTCATCATATAAATGCATCGCCACTGGGCCACGAATTCCATCTCCTATCTTCTTTCCATCGATAGCTAAAATAGGCACTACCCGCTTCGTACTTCCAGTTGTGAAAACTTCATCGGCCGACAAAAATTCATCTAACGAACAAGTTTGGACATGAACCTTATAACGCTTACGAGCTAATTCCAAGACCTTCATCCGGGTAATCCCCTCTAAAATATGCGCAGCAGGAGTAAATACTTCTCCGTTTTTGACATAAAATAAATTACTGCGGGTGGATTCCGAAACGCCATGTTGGGCTGTATAATAGATTAAATCATCCGCACCTGCGGCTTTCATTTCTGGTAAATTGCTAATTCCAAAGGCATAGTTCAAGGACTTGATATCGGCCATCTCACGGACAAATTCCTTGCTCATTAAGCGCATTCCTTTTGCTGGATCTGTAAATTGAAAAACCGCTGGTAAAATCCACAAATTGGGCTGGTTAGGTAAATAGCCATTGCTACTTTCTCCACCTGTTAATACTATTTTGACACCCAAACATGAATCCGAAGTTATGCCTGCAAGTTCATAAATGCATGTGGACAATTCATCCAAAGAATACGGCAATTCAATTCCTATTTTCTCCGCGGAACGCTGCAAACGCGCCAAATGCTCAGCCAAAAATATCGGCTTCCCATCCATGATTCGAAAAAAATCAAAGATGCCATATCCTCTTAAAAAACCGATGTCCTTAACAGATACATACACTTCATTGGCTGGCTTCCACGCCCCATTAAACCAAATTGGGTAATCCATTTGCTTGTAATTTATTCAATAGTGTAATCACTTCTTTGGCCTCTGCCACATCATGCACCCGCAAGATATTGGCCCCTTGTTGCAAGGCAACCATGTGTAAGGCTGTCGTCCCATTCAAGGATTCAGATGCCGTAATCCCCAAGGTTTTATAGATCATTGATTTTCGAGAAAGGCCAATTAAAATAGGCGCTCCCAAGGTTTTGAAGGATGAAAGATGGGCCAACAAAGCATAATTGTGGTCAATTGATTTAGAAAATCCTAAACCTGGATCGATGATAACATCTTTCGCTCCTAATGTTCGCAATTGCTGTAATTTCGTTGCTAAATCTGACCAAACATCCGAAACAACATCCTGGTAATTAGGTACTGTATGTACTTGATCAAAAGCTCCCCGACTGTGTGATAAAATATAAGGAACCTGATTTTCGGCAACCCATTCGAATATACCACCATCCATTTGGCCTGCACCGATGTCATTGAAAATAGCTGCACCAGCCTCTATAGCAGCTTTGGCAACTGCTAATCGGTATGTATCAATCGAAATAAGTAGGTTGGGAAATTGCTTTCGCAACAATGTAATCACCGGTACCACACGATCTATTTCCTCGGAAACAGAAACAGGCTCTGCACATGGACGCGTGGAATGACCACCTATATCAATTATTTGTGCCCCCCATGCGACCATTCCAGCCACTCGTTCTAAGCAAACGGAAGCATCCAAGGACCTACTCCCAGCAAAAAAAGAATCAGGAGTAATATTCAAAATACCCATGATTTGAGGCTTATCTAGGCTTAAGATTCGACCTTGAACTCGAATTGTTTGTAATGATGGAAAAAGAGCGTTCAAATCAACGAAATTTAGGATAATTTAAATATTTTTGTAGGCTATAATAAAATAAAGACCCGTATGAATAAGGACTCCGCGCCTTCACAAACTGAAATCGAATATCGCCAAGTAATTTCATACTGCAAAGCCTTGTATGATAAAAAAACCAAAGATTACGGTACCTCTTGGAGAATATTACGACTTCCTAGTTTGACAGACCAAATCTTCATCAAAGCACAACGAATCCGAAGTATTCAAGACAAAGGAACACAACGCATCGAAGATGGCATCGAGGGGGACTTCATCGGAATCATTAATTATTGCATCATCGCCTTAATTCAAAAATCACTTGAATCTTCCGACCAAATGGAGTTTACTCCCGAAGAATTAAGTAGATTTTATGACGATCAAGTCGAGATGACCTTGGAATTATTGCGCAACAAAAACCACGATTACGGTGAAGCTTGGCGTGATATGCGTGTAAGCAGCATGACGGACCTCATTCTCATGAAAATTTTCCGCACCAAACAAATTGAGAACAATCAAGGAATAACACTCGTATCGGAGGGTGTAGAGGCGAACTACCAGGATATGCTTAACTATGCAGTCTTTTGTTTGATTAAAATTAAGGAGGAAAAACAAATGCAAATGGCCCAACAGCAATAAATCGGATGAAGCAATACCGCAACATAGCCACATTTTTATTGGTCGGGATATTTTTATTCTCCGGGCTCATTAAACTCAATGATCCGATTGGAACCCAATTAAAACTGGAGGAATACTTCGAGGTATTTTCCGTTGATTTCCCTTGGATGGCAGGGTTTTGGAAATTATTAATTCCCCAAGCTCTCGTATTTTCCATTGGGTTGAGTAGTGCAGAAATTGTGCTGGCTATCGCATTGGCCTTGAATTACAAATCCAAAACAACTCTTTATAGCTTTGTAGGCATTCTCATTTTCTTTAGCTTTCTGACCTTCTATTCGGCTTATTTCAATAAAGTCACCGACTGTGGTTGTTTCGGAGAAGCGATTAAACTGACGCCATGGACCTCATTTGGCAAAGATATTTTCTTGTTACTACTGACCTTGAGTTTATTCCTAACGGACAAAAGCAAACAAAACAAACAAACCGGTAAATGGGTTTTGGCATCCGCAATTTTAAGTATCGGACTCGGAACTTATTGCTATTTCTACCTTCCCATTCAAGATGGATTACCTTATGCGGTAGGCCAACATATTCCTTCGAATATGAAAAATCGGGAAGATTTAAAATTCAATTATGTGTATAAAATAAATGGCAAAACGGTGGAATTAGCTGAAATGCCAACAGATCCCCAAGCTGAGTTTGTTTCCATGCAGGCAATCAATGAAAAAGAAGCAAGGCCCTTAATCACCGACTATCGTTTATGGATCGATGGAGATACCACCGATTATACGCAGAAAATCTTCAAAGGGGATCATTTATTGGTCGTCGTACCCAATGTACATCATACGCGCTTGAAAGCCTTTGAAACGATCAGTCAATTAGCTAAAACGATTAAGGTTCCCATCTGGTTAGTTAGCTCTTCTTCAGATGAGGAAGTAAATGCCTTACGCCATGAATACCAATTAGCGTTTCCAGCCCTATCAGCTGATACCAAAGTATTAAAAACCATCATTCGCTCCAGTCCTGGACTTTGGCTTATTAGCCAAGGAACCGTTAAAGGAAAGTGGTCGGCCTATCGCCTCCCCGATGCGAATGAAATTCAACAACGTTTAAAACAATAAGTGCAAGAATGAAGAATATCTATTTAGTAGGAATGCCCTCGTCAGGAAAGAGTACATTAGGGAAAGAATTAGCAAGAAATTTAGGGTATAGCTTTACAGATATGGATAAATTGATCGAAACCCGTGAACAAAAGACGGTTTCAGAGATTTTTTCAAACTATGGAGAGGCTCATTTTCGTGAAATAGAAAAGAGGACTTTGCGGAGTTTTCAACCTGATCAGTCGATGGTAATCGCAACAGGAGGTGGTATTCCTTGCTTTAATGACAACATGGACTTCATCAAAGAAAATGGTGTCAGCGTGTTCTTAAATGTGGATGTAAATGATTTGGCCAAACGACTTTATAAAGCACAGGGGAACAATCGGCCCTTATTAGACAAAAGCCAAAGTGAAGAGGTGGTCATTGCCTCAATTAAAAAAACATTTGAAGAGCGTTTGTCTTTTTACCAGCAAGCCGATATTCAAGTGGATGGAGAGATTACCGTCAGCCAATTATTGTGGCTATTAGACCAATACCTTCCTGTTTAGAAAAATAATCCACCTCCTACGGTGAATTGCGTATTTGATAATTTCAATGCGGCTGATGCATAATCGGCCGCATTTTTCAATACATAGGGCGTATAGGCATCTTTGCCAGTTCTTTGAATGATCGCGAAATCAACATAATAAGCCGCACTCCGATAACCTATTCCGCCCGAAACCTGAAACTGATTTCGATCAATGGAATCATAGGTGCTAGAAAATCCACTTCCATACATGGCTGCACCACCTCGAACAGTCCAAGCGCTTGTAACACGAAACTCCGCACCTAATTTCAAATTCAACGCAGTTTGATAATTTTTAGCAATTTGACTATTGTATTTATCTTTAAACTGTTGGTTTGCATAGGGCCCTAATTCCGCGGAGGCAACAGACATTCCTGAGAAATTCAGCATTTCCACATCTGCACTTATCAAGCCGCGTTTCCCAAAGAAATAGGCCATCCCTCCTGAAATTCGGAAAGGTGTAACTAATTGATAAGTAAATTCATTGGGAGTTAATTTAACGGGCTTTACTTTCGTAATATATCCACCGGAAACAGGAATTGCCGAAACCTGTGGCGTCAGCAAACCTGTCAATTGTTCGTTCAATTGATCATAATAGGTAGGGGTTTGAACATTTAATGCAACACGAAGGTTAGGCTTCAACTTATAAATTACGCCTAAAGAAGCCGAAATTCCTGACCCTGTCGTGATTAATTGTTCTTCCAAACTATATCCTGCCACATAATTATTGCCAAGAAAATCTTCATTCCAAATTTGTGTTTGTGTAGTATTCAATTTGGAAAAATGCACGCCTAAACCGATATATAATTTATCCTGATAGGCAGCTCCATAACTAATATCCCATTGAGAAACAGACCCAGAATTGCTTGCATTAACAAATTGCCTCGTTGGCAAATTTGGTAAATATCGCTCAAATGGTGCACCTCCCGTATTCGTATTGGGATTAATTAAATAGGCCTGATAAGCTGCAGCTTCTGGGCTATCTGCATTATTGTAATAGGGATCATATTCTTCATCTAAACTCGCACCTGTCGCTCCTTTATCTCCCGCCTGCTGAATTAAATGATCTAAATAGGAACTTCGATTATTCGTTCCTTCCATTGTTAAGGGTTGAGTCAATACGACTTGCCGTGAAAACCCGATCCCAAAAGCTCCTCTCCATGAAGAGCTTGACAAATAATCCCCCGAAATCACGATACCAAAATTGGGCAAATGAAAAAGACTATTGGAGCTGTTTGTTGACTGATTCAGGTAATCAGCATCTGTAGTAGATGAACTCAATCCAAAATTCAAACCTATTTCCGACCGCGAATAGAAGCCCAATCCGGCAGCATTACCAGCAATCGAGCTTAGGTCGGCGCCTAAAACACTTTGATTCCCACCCATACCCTGCATACGTGCAGAACCGGTTACATAAGAGGTGGAAAATTGTTTGGCCAACATCGGATAGGTATATACCTGAGCAGATGCCATATAGCTTAATAAAATAAGCGCAACTATGTTAAGTTTACTTTTCATAGAAATTATCTTGGACCACGTGAAGAACCACCACTGGAGGAGCCTCCTCCTCCCCCGAAGGAACCACTAGAATAATTAGACGATGGAGAACTATAGGACTCCGTTCTATTTTGTCCATAATTCTGCTGTGGGGCAATGGGCCTATATTCAACATTCGAATTTCTTCGAGGTGCAGCTTGTATAGGTGCGTTTGAATTACCCGACTGGGAGTTCACGCGCTGTTGATTTGTTCCTTGACTATTATAGGTATTATTCCCGCCTCTTGGTGAATTGGAATAGTTTTCGCCCCCATAACGATTACTTGATCCGCCATCTCGTGGCCCACGGATGTAACGCGGAGCAGGCTCCTGCGAGTTACCTAGATTCGATTGATAATTATTCCCGCCATAATAATTTTGTCCAAATCCATAATAATAATTGTATGCAGGGCCATAGCCCAATAGCATTCCAGGACCTACATATCCATAGAATGGGTCATAATACCCATAGGGACTTGAAAAACCAAAGGAATTGAAGCCAGAAAAACCCATGCCCCCAAAATACCCAAAATTAGCACCCATCGGGAATCCACTGTAAAATGGATCCATCAAGCGCCAGGATTGCAAGGGAGAATACCAACGATTACTGAATCCTAATCCAAAGGTGATGTATGGGTTTGAATACCAATTATTCCAAGGATTTGAGGTAAATAATCCTTGATTAAATCCTGAATGATAGCCTTGCTGATAGATTGCTCTTGAATTTAAATAATTGACATCTTCCTCCTCTTGAATTACAGTTCCCTCCTCCTCTTGAATTACCTGTGCATCCTCTTCAAAATTCAAATACGTAGCCTTCTTTTGCTTAGCTACAACAGCCGCTGGCTTTTGGTAACTATCATAAAGATCATCCGAAACAAAGGTTGTCTGAGAAACAACACATGCATTCAATAGCATAATCACAGCAAACAATACCGAGGCAATCCCTATATTTTTCATAAATTCAATGGATTAGAATCTGTGGCTGATTTGAATTTTTAAGTTCATGGTTTAATTCGTAATTTTAACCTTCGAACCTTCAAAAAGGTTTCAAATCAATCACTACAAATTAACGAAATAAAAACCCACCTAGTACGATTCCCTAAAAATATATGAGTAAATCCTTACCGTCACGTGCCGACAACTATTCTGAATGGTATAATGAATTAGTCAAACGAGCTGATTTGGCTGAGAATTCAGCTGTAAGAGGCTGCATGATTATTAAACCCTATGGCTATTCCATTTGGGAGAAGATGCAGCGTGCATTAGATGATATGTTTAAGGAAACAGGTCATACAAATGCCTATTTCCCATTATTTATCCCAAAATCATTTCTTTCCAAAGAAGCTTCACACGTCGAAGGATTTGCCAAAGAATGTGCCGTCGTAACGCATTATCGTCTTAAAAATGACCCAAATGGTGGAGGTGTCATCGTCGACCCAGATGCTAAATTAGAAGAAGAATTAATTGTAAGACCGACTTCTGAAACGGTTATTTGGTCATCGTATAAAAACTGGATCCAGTCCTACCGTGACTTACCATTATTAATTAATCAATGGGCCAACGTGGTTCGTTGGGAAATGCGTACCCGTCTCTTTCTTCGCACGGCTGAATTCCTATGGCAAGAAGGCCACACGGCCCATGCTACGAAACAAGAAGCTATTGCGGAAACGGAGCAAATGCTTGAAGTTTATGCAGAATTCGCTGAATCTTTCATGGCAATGCCGGTTGTAAAAGGAATCAAAACAGCGAATGAGCGTTTTGCTGGCGCGGATGAAACTTATTGCATCGAGGCATTAATGCAAGATGGAAAGGCCCTTCAGGCAGGTACTTCACACTTTTTAGGCCAAAACTTCGCAAAGGCTTTCGATGTCAAATTCTTGAGCAAGGAAAACCAATTGGATTATGTTTGGGGAACTTCATGGGGTGTTTCGACCCGCTTGATGGGTGCGTTAATCATGGCACATTCAGATGACCAAGGGTTGGTATTGCCTCCTAAATTGGCCCCAATCCAAGTTGTAATCGTACCGATTTACAAAGGTGAAGATCAATTAAATGCAATTATTGAGAAGGTAAATCCTTTAGTAAAAAGCCTTCGCAAAAATGGCGTGTCAGTTAAATTTGACACCTCAGATAACCAAAGTCCAGGTTTTAAATTTGCCGAATACGAATTAAAAGGAGTTCCTATTCGATTGGCGATTGGGAATCGGGATATGGAGAATGGCACCATTGAATTAGCACGCCGAGATACTCGTGAAAAAACAAGCATGCCCTTTGAAGGAATTGACCAAATTGTTTTAGAAACATTAGAAGATATTCAAACCAAAATCTATGCGAAATCTTTGGCTTTCCGCACCGAAAAAACGCATGTCGTGAATACTTGGGATGAATTCAGTGCCAAATTAGAGGAGGGGGGATTTATCTCTGCACACTGGGATGGCAGCTCAGAAACTGAAGAAAAAATCAAAGAATTAACGAAAGCAACGATTCGTTGCATTCCTTTGGACGCCAAAGAAGAGACTGGCAAATGTATCTTGACAGGAAACCCTTCGAATAAGCGCGTGTTGTTTGCGAGAGCTTATTAATGTAGAGACGCGATACCTCGCGTCTGAAAACCCTTTTTTAGCCCCAGGCTTCAGCCTGGGGTTTACAAAATCATTATTTCACCACTCGTTCCAAAACCTCCAGCACCCGATCAATCTCCTCCTTCGTATTATTCTTCGAAAAGGAAAAACGAATCGCAGCACCTGTCGCCGTTGGATTCAAGGCTGAAAGAACATGAGACCCTACCGAAGTTCCGCTCGAACAAGCACTTCCCCCAGAAGCTGAAATTTTCTCGATGTCCAATTGAAATAATAGCATATCTCCATCCGCCACACTTGGAAAGCGAACATTCAAAACCGTATATAAACTATTGTCAACTTCACCGGAACGACCGTTAAATTGAATCCCTGGAAAACGTGCTTGTAATCCCTCAATAAAATACGATTTGATTGATTTAATATGTTCCTTGTGATCATCCATGTGCTCATACGCCATGTTGAGCGCTTTGGCCAAACCCACCATTCCATACACATTTTCCGTTCCACCCCGTTGGTTACGCTCCTGTGCACCACCATGCATTAAGGGATGAAACTTAGCTCCTGCCCGCGCATACAAAAAACCAATCCCCTTCGGACCATGGAATTTGTGTGCCGCTCCTACGAGAAAATCAACAGGCAAGGCTTGCACATCATGCGGAAAATGCCCCATCGTTTGCACGGTGTCAGAATGGAAAATTGCGTTATATTGTTGGCATAATGCTCCTACTGCCTGTAGATCCAACAAGTTGCCAATTTCATTATTTCCATGCATTAAGGACACAAGTGCATTCGAGTTTTCGGCCAATAGACTTTCTAAATGCCCCAAATCAATATCGCCTTCGGCATTGATTTGAACCAAATGAACCTTGACCAAACCTAATTTTTCCCAGGCCTCCGCAGTATGTAAAACGGCATGATGTTCCAATGGAGAGGTGATGATGTTTTTTACTCCACCATATAAAACGGCCGATTGAATCACGGTATTATCTGCTTCCGTACCCCCAGAAGTAAAGAAAATTTCAGCCGGTGAAGCATTTAATAAGGCCGCTACTGCTTTACGCGCCTTCTCGACAATCACTTTGGCTTGTCGGCCATGTGAGTGAATCGACGAGGGATTCGCTGTAAATTGTTCAAACAAGGGTTGCATTTCCTGCCAAACCGCTGGATCCACAGGTGTGGTCGCCGCGTTATCGAGGTAAATAGGTGTCTTCGTTGTTGATGTCATTGTATTATTATTATTTGCTGGCAATCGCTTCGATTACCTGCATGATTTGTTGGGCTAATCCATTCGCTTCTTCTTCCGTAGGAGCCTCCGAATAAATACGAATAATTGGCTCCGTATTGGATTTACGCAAATGCACCCAACGATTAGCAAAATCGATTTTCACTCCATCGATGGTATTGACGCGTTCATCTTTAAATTGTTCTGCTACTGTCGCTAAGATCAAATCCACATTTAAGTCGGCCGAAAGTTCAATCTTATTCTTCGACATGATGTAGGCCGGATATTCGGCACGCAGCGCACTAACTTTTTTATTTTTAGAGGCTAAATGTGTCAAAAACAAACCAATGCCTACGAGCGCATCCCGACCATAATGCGATTCAGGGAAAATAACGCCTCCATTTCCTTCACCGCCAATAATGGCATGTTCGGCTTTCATCTTCGTCACCACATTCACCTCACCCACGGCTGCAGCAAAATAAGTTCCCCCATGCTGATTTGTAACATCTGCCAGCGCACGCGTTGACGATAAATTGGAAACCGTATTCCCCTTTTCTTTTGCTAAAATATAATCGGCAATAGCCACAAGCGTATATTCCTCCCCAAATGGCGCACCATCTTCTGAGATAAAACAAAGACGATCGACATCCGGATCTACAACGATTCCTAAATCATATTTTCCTGATTTCATTTCGGCAATCATGGCCGTCAAGTTTTCAGGCAATGGCTCCGGATTATGGCCAAAATGACCATTCGCTTCCCCAAAAATAACATCGACATGCTGTACACCCAAGGCATTTAACAATTGGGGCACAACGATTCCTCCTGTTGAATTGACCGCATCGACAAGAACCTTGAAATTTTTCGATTTTATTGCTTTGGCATCAACCCATCTTAAACCCAACACATGGTCAATGTGCTGCTGTAGGAAACTGGAATCTTCCGTAATTTTCCCAAGTTCAGTCACCTCGACAAAATTGAAATCCAACTTTTCAGCCAAGAGCAACAAGGCCTTTCCATCTTCATCTGAAATAAACTCACCGGCCGCGTTCAATAGCTTTAATGCATTCCATTGTGCCGGATTGTGGCTCGCCGTGATGATAATTCCGCCGGCCGAGTTCGTCCAAGGCACAGCTAATTCAACCGTGGGTGTCGTCGATAATCCGATGTCCAACACATTCCATCCGAGTCCAATTAAGGTATTGGCCACCAATGAAGAAACCATGGAGCCCGAGATACGCGCATCACGCCCCAAAACAATTTGATTAGACGTAGGATTTGTACTTTTCAACCAAGCGCCATAGCCTGCTGCAAAGGTCACCACGTCGATTGGACTAAGGCCATCACCTGGTTTTCCTCCGATGGTACCACGAATGCCTGAGATAGATTTAATTAATGCCAAAACTGAAAAAGATTAGGGTAAATGGAAGATTAAAATTAAGGAAAATTGAGGAGAATTTATCAGTTTTTTAGGCCAAATTTTCATTCGAACGCGCTAGCTTTGGCAAACCTTCAAGGATTGCCAAAGCTAAGGTGGGGGGAAACACCTGTTTGCCTCGATGTGTTTTTTTTGTACATTTCAGCAATTAAACCTATCAATATGAATTCCAAGCGATTAGAGGCCTTATTGGCTCAAATCAGCCAATTACGCATCGCAGTCATCGGCGACTTTGCCTTGGATTTCTATTACAATTTCAATCCTGTTACGGACGAATTTTCCATCGAAACTGGAAAACAGGTGCAGCATGCATCCAAAACTCAAACTTATTTAGGAGGCGCAGGGAATGTGGCGAAAAACTTAGCATACTTAGGCGTTCAAGTTGACGCCTATGGGCTAAGGGGCGATGATGTATTTGGCAGAGAAATGGAATTCTTAGCTCATTCTCTGAAGATAAATACCCAACAATTAAGAGCAATAAAACAAATTGATACGCCAACCTACAGCAAACCCATGCAAGCGGGTATTGAACAATGTCGCTTGGATTTTGGCACACAAAATCAGCAGTTCCAATTATTTACACTCGAGATCATTCACGAAATGGTCATTCATGCTGCAGCATATGATTGGATTGTCATCAATGAGCAATTTCAAATTCCCCTTTTAAATCAAGCCACCTTAGAATACCTCCAGAAATTTGTGGGGGAACATGCAATCGCCGACTTACGAAGCCTAGGCCCTCATGCATCACAAACCCTGTTAAAAGTGAATGAAACTGAGTTATTCAAAATCATTGGCAAAACTGACGATTTAGAACAAGCGATCAAAACCTGGGTTTCAAAAAGACAAACGCCCGTGCTAGTTACACTCGGCGAAAAAGGCATGGTCTATGCCTCCCCTACTGAATTTCATTGGGAGAAAGCAATCCCTTTGCATGACCCAATCGACACGGTTGGAGCCGGGGACATGGTCGTAGCTGCTTTCAGTGCTGCAAAAGCAGCCGGTGCGACAGTCGAAGAAGCATGTTCATTAGCTAGTTTAGCAGTCCACGTTACAATCCATAAATTAGGTGAAACAGGTAGCGCAAGTCCACAAGAAATAATCCAAGCAAATGATGCAACAAGAAATTAAAGCGTATACGGAAAATGAATTATTGCCATTTTGGATTCATCGAACGATTGACCCAACTTACGGCGGTTTCATCACCCATTTCGATGAATTTGGGAACGATACAGGGGAAAACGAAAAATCCCTGATCGCCCAAACTCGCTCCATTTTTACCTATTCACAAGCCTACCGACATGGTTTTGGAGGCCCCATCATGCTCGAGATGGCAAAAAACGGAGTAAAATTTCTTTTAGAAAAAATGTGGGATGCTGAACATGGAGGATTCTACTGGATGACGGACCGTGCAGGAAACGCAACTAATAAACAAAAGATTGGCTATGGCCATAGCTTTGCAATATACAGTTTAAGCGAATTCACATTAGCATCCGGGGATCCTATTGGACTAGAATATGCGGAAAAAGTCTTTGACTTATTACAGAAACACGCTGTAGATACTAATTACGGCGGATATTGGGAATTTTTCGACGAAGGTTGGTCCTTGATGGGGCCTGGTTCGCCTGGCGGAGATCGAAAAACCTTGGACGTACACATGCATCTCATGGAGGCATTTACGACATTATACGAGGCGAGCGGCAAGGCATTGCACCGTCGGAAACTGGAAGAGGTCATCGAAATTTTGATTCATAAAATTATGCATCCTATAACGGGCACGGGGATCCCTCAGTTTTGGGCGGATTGGTCGGTAGCACCACAAATCAAATTCGATGTCGTTTGGGGTTGGGATCGATTTGCAGATGGAGGCCAAAAAGCCTCCTCGACCGATAATACATCCTATGGCCACAATTCAGAATTCGGTTGGCTCCTCATGCATGCCATCAAAATAGGAAAGTTCGACTTAGAAAAATATCGACCAAATTTAGAAAAAGCCTTTTACCATGCCTTAAATCATGGGGTTGATTGGGAATATGGAGGCGTTTATGTGGAAGGCTCGCATACGGGTGAAGCATCAGATTACGAAAAGGAATTTTGGCAACAAGCAGAAATGCTTATTGGGATGCTAGATGCCTATCAATTAACGAAAGACAAACGATTTTTAGCAGCGCATCAACAAGTACATCGTTTTGTTTTTGACAAAATGATTAATCGAAATACTGGCGAATGGTGGCCCTTGATGACAAGAGAGGGCGAGCCTATTTGGCGGCACATGGCGCATAATTGGAAAATAAACTACCATAATGTTCGTTCGATGATTCTCTCGTATGAGAAACTAGGCGAAGTCAACACATGAAAAAAATAGGCTTTTTCCTTTTAATTTCTTGGCATGCTTGGGCGCAAACTGGCCCATCAGCTGCATTAATCCACTATTTCTCAAACCCAAACCAGCGGATTGAAATAAAAAATGATACCCTTTGGGTGTATTGGTTTGAGGCAGCAAACTACCAAAATCCGATGGATTTTCGAGATACGAGCGCCATTGCATTGGGACAAATCGCAGAAGTAAAACTCATTAAAGGGCGAAATGCCTCAAGAGAACGAGGCATTGGTTTGCAAATATATCCATACATGTTTAATAATGAAACGGGCGGATCTACCAATCAAAAAATAGGCCCACAAAAGCTCAATCAAACAAATTCAGCATCACTTTCTCAAAAATTACAAGGACAGGCTGCTGGCGTTGTGATCGGCAATGACAATTCACCGGGAGGCGGCGCCATGGTGCGTATCCATGGAATAGGCTCTATTAACGCAAATAGCCCACTTTATGTGGTCGATGGAGTTCCATTGCAGGGTAATATTAATACGATAAATCCCAACGATATAACCAGTGTTCAAGTATTGAAGGATCCCTCACAAACAGCCCTCTATGGGGTCCGAGGGGCAAATGGAGTTATTGTTATTAGTACAAATAAAAGTGAAGATCATAACATCTCCTTTCACCAATTGAATTTACCCTTGACCATCTGGTCTTGGGGAAATTGGAGCAAAGAAATGCAGAAAAAGAAGGAAGACAAATTAATTAAATCTTGGTTGGAGCGAAAATAAAAAAGCTCACCATAAAGATGAGCTTTTTATCTGTTGACCTACCAGGATTCGAACCTAGAAAACCAGAACCAAAAACTGGTGTGTTACCATTACACCATAGGTCAATACCAATTGTGATGCAAAAGTAAGGCCTTGCTCCCAAAAAATCAAACATCGTTCGAAAAAAAACGAATTATTTATTAGCAAAAAAAACTAACTCCTCATTATCAACGAATTAAACGAGTTCCATAGATGCCACCAAAGCCTCTCCATGAATTTTCTTAACTAAGCCTTGCAATACTTTTCCAGGACCGCATTCAATGAATTCAGTGGCTCCCATGGCAACCATTGTTTCAACCGATTGTGTCCAACGAACGGCTCCAGTCAATTGCGCAATAAGATTTGCTTTGATTTCTGCTGGATCTTGCGATGCTTTGGCATTTACATTTTGAACAATCGGACAAATTGGCTTCAACACTTCTGTTGCTTCAATCGCAGCAGCTAATTCCAGGCGTGCTGGCTCCATGAAGGGAGAGTGAAAAGCCCCCCCGACAGGCAAAGTTAATACACGTTTAGCTCCCGCTTCTTTCAATTGAATTCCTACTGCCTCTATGCCTTCAACAGATCCTGAGATGACAACTTGACCAGGGCAATTATAATTAGCCGCAACAACGGAGGGCCCATAAGCAGCACAAATCTCCTCAATCGTCGCATCTGGCAATCCCAAAACGGCCGCCATGGTACTTGGTTGGATTTCACAAGCCTTTTGCATAGCTAATGCACGCTTATAAACCAATTGCAAGCCATCTTGCCAAGCAAGTCCTCCTGCAGCAACTAAAGCAGAGAATTCGCCTAGAGAGTGGCCCGCAACAACCGAAGGAACAAAATCTTTCCCCAATTTAGCTACCAAGACCGAATGTAAATAAATAGCAGGTTGGGTTACTCGAGTTTGTTTCAATTCCTCATCTGTTCCCTCAAACATAACTTGAGCGAGCGAAAAGCCCAAAATTGCATCCGCCTCATCTACAATTGATTTAGCTGAAGCGTAATTTTCATAAAGATCCTTCGCCATTCCTGGAAATTGAGATCCTTGACCCGGGAAAACATATGCTTTCATTTATTATTTTTTTTATAATTTTGACTTAAATTCAATAGACAAATATAATCAAAGTGGTTTGACATCCCATTTTGAAACCTAATAATACAAATGAATAAATTCATTCATCTTTTTTACATCACGCTACCCAGCATCTTTTTTCTAATCGCTTGCGAAACACAAAATATTATTCCTGAAGTAATTGAAACGGGGACAAAAGTAACATTCGACATTGCCAATTGCCGGAAATTTGTCCAACGAAACAACAACAATGAAGGGGAGATATTTATCACAGGAAGCACTAATACTTCCTTCACATCAGCAAAAATCAAATTCAAAAACTTCCTAGGTGGCCAAGAAACCGGTTGGCTTCCATTAACAAATGACGGTGGGAATAAATTTAGTGGAAGCTTTGTTTTGAAAGGGGGCGGTTATTATCCGCAAGTTGTCATCGAAAACTCAAACCAAGTTCTAGAAGACACCTTAATGCAATGGAACTTCAAAGTGGGTGAAATCTTTGCTGTCATCGGACATTCTTTAGCCGAGGGTCAAGACCCTTATAACATTGATAATTTCGACAAACAATGGTGCGAAGTTATTACTTGGGAGTCAGGAAGAAATGTTTTTTGGGGCCGACTCGGGGATATTTTAAAAACAAGACTGAACGTACCAATCCGAATTTACAATACGGGAATTGGCGGATCGAATTCATTGCAATGGGGCAATTCTGCATGGGGACTCCCTTTTGAAAGCCCCATATTTGATTGGAAACTCCGCTACCCCTATCAGTTTTTCGAAAATAGAATCCTAAACGATTTCCCAAAAACGGGACTAAGGGGTATTCTTGTTATGCATGGAGAAAATGACATTAACTTGACCGAAAATGAAATTGTAGAAGGCACCAAACTTTATATGCAAAAGACAAGGGAACTGCTAAACAAACCTGACCTGACCTTTTTTGTTTCCAAGTGTAATCGCGGGACCGACAATGAAAAAGAAGCCAAAGTTCGGGCTGCTCAAAAAAGAATTTTAGAAGAAATCCCCAATACAATTGTCGGGGCAGATTTACAATCTCTGTTGGAGCCAACATTCCGATACGACGGAACCCACTTCAATTTCAAAGGAATTGAATTTGCCGCGAATAAATGGAGTGAATCGCTATTAGACGCATACTTTACAGCAGTAAAACCATTAGAAAGAAGTAAATGACACCCAATATTGTCATAACTTATCATCGACTCAATCAGAAAATCGAAAATCAGTTTAATTCCAATTTGGGATTAATTAAACTTTCGATCATGCTGTACATTTGTTTTTCATTTCTGTATTTCCCAGAAATCATCACAAAGCGGGCCATTAATTCATGGTCTGTACAAGATCATAACATTCAAAGTTTTGTCAACGAAAAAATCAAACAACCATTCAAACCAATCCAACGACTTGAAATTGGTGAACATCTTAGCAAACGTGAACTTAGACTAAGCCCCTACCTTATTGGAAAAGTTCTCCACCTCGAAGCTGTAAAATTATTTTACCTTCAAGCAATCGTTTTTTTACCTCTTTTCATATTCTTTTGCCTCAAAACTATTCATCAATTAAGCAAAGACCATGTGATTGCGTTTTACGGAACGATTGCCTTATTGGCCAGTTATGTAGGGAACTCCTTCAATTATGATACCTATTTTTTCGATTCCTTTGCATACTTGGGATTAATCGCGGCAGTTTATTATAGAAACCACTGGAGTTTGATTCCCATTTTACTCGTCACTTATTTCGTTGACGAACGAAGTGTCGTCCCCTCAACCGCGATTTTTATCATATCGAACCTAAACGAAAGCAATCAATTACCCCGCGGGTTTATCAATGCAATTCTTCGAAATCGAACATTTTGGCAAATCGCCTGTGCCATCCTAGTTTATTGCACAATCCGATTGTTCCTATTTTTACATTTTGAATTAAATACGCCGATTGGCCAAGGAAGTGGTATTCGTTTATTTACGGCACTGCGATTCAAATTCAAAGTTCCTGGTGCCCTATTTTCTGCAATCAAATTAAATCTGCTATTGGTATATTTGGCATGTGTCCAACTTTTCAAAACAAAAAATGGGATATTAGCTTATGCTTTCAGCATCATGCTTTCCATCATTTTACTCGTTTCCACAGCTGTGGAAGATGTTACACGAAGCCTTGCATATGCTTTCCCCTTGCTATTCATTTACTACGCCTTCATTAGCCAAGATGCGAATGAATTGAAAAATAAGCGTTTATTTATTTGCCTGATAGCCGTCATAAATCTGCTGTTACCAACCTATACATTGCTCCTTAAATTATATCAAATACCCTTATTCGGCTGGATTAATCTATTTTTATCTTAATTCGCAAGCATTCGATTTCCGATTCCGTGCTACCCAATCATACCCGCGATCCAACCAAGTATTTGGAAGGAAAAATACCAAACGTAAAGGCTGTGCATACCAGCGCGCGGCATGCATAACTTCCGCTACTGCCTGTGATTTAATGTATAATTTACCCGCTGAAATGACTTTAATGCTATCGACTGCCCAGTTGGGATGTGATGACCATGTAGTTAAAATTTCAGACGAAACGGACTCCAATGGCACAATATCCAAGCCAGACTTACACAAACTAAGCAATACACGCGACGCCCAGCGACAAAAAGAACAGTCCCCATCGATAATGACCAACATCCTATTTAACCAGCTCTAGCCAGCCTTTTAATTGTTTCTTCTCCTTTGTTGTATCCTTTACATCAAACTCTACATCAACTGTATAAAAATAAGTCCCTGCCGACATAGTTTGTCCGCTAGTTGAACGACCATTCCATCCAAATCCTTCAAGATTACCTGAATATTCATATACCAAAGCACCATAACGATCCACAATTTTGGCCGATAGATGCTTGACAAATCGAGGGCAAATCATCGCCTGAAATACATCATTCTTAGTGTCTCCATTAGGGCTAAACAAATTAGGTAAATCGAACGTAGGGCAATTATCTACACATAGGATATTACTCTTTGGACTTTCTATTCCAAGCGAATTCACTGCCACAACATAATAACAAGCAATGTGCGAAAGGAGGTTCTTATCTGTATAAGCAAGGGTTTCCGTTTCGGCCAAACGAACAAATGGGGATGTCGCCGCCTTCGATCCATATATCCGATATTTTTCTATGTTGGAATCACAAGTCCCCGAAACGACAGGTTTCCAAGTCAATCGATTTGACACGCTAGTCGATTCACAATTCGAAGTTTGAATACCGCAATCTGGCAAATCAACTTCCAAAATGGGGGCACATGGTGGATTTAAAACCGCCAATGGCTTAAGGCAAACTTTTTGTGATGCATTTTCGATCCGCATCAAAGGTAAACCATCCCCATAACGACCTACTGTTTGCACATAATAACAATACGTCGAATCCGCAGAAAGGGAAACATCTAATTTCCCATCCGCAGGGATAAAATCTGTTCCAATATCAGTAAATTGATAAGTACCTGGCCCAGCAACAGACACATCCGAAATTTGATTAAAATTTCCAGAACCTTTGAACGTTTCTCTATAAACTCGATGGACCTGAAAATCATTCGACCAAGGCACAAGGGCAGTCCAAGTTAACTTCACCGACTTCACTGCTGTTTGTGCTTGCAAACGCACTGTACTTGCTGGCGTTGGGCTATCCAATAATTTAAAATTCCCATTTTCGGTATAATAAAAATCTACTTGATACCGATAGGCAATTTCTGCAGTATTCAATCCCTTATCTACAAAAAGGGTGTCAGATGTCACACCTACCTCCGCAAATTGTGTTCCTGTTTGTCCTTCAGCACGTTTCAATCGATATTGGTAAGGAGCCCGAAAAACAATTGTATCCAATTTCAAAGGCTTCGTCCAGCGAATCCGAATTTCCCCTGTAGCTACATCCGTTTTGAGCACACTTGCTTGAGTCATTAATGGTGCTGTGGATGGAATAAATGCACAAACAGCTTCGGACATCGGACTATAATTCACTAGGCCTTTTGAATTCTGAAATTCAACGACCAACACATAGGAATAATTAGTGTTTTTCAACAAACCTTCACCCCCATTTTTATCTGTAAAGGTTGTCGAATCAATTCCCACTTCCCCTATTTTTTCAAATCCAGTCACTTTCATACCGGTAGAACATGCGGTATTCACCACAGGACTACACGCACCCAACCGACGGTACACAAGTGTTTTAGCACCTACCAAGGCACAAGAAAAAGTATTCCAAGTTAAAACGGCATTCGTACCTTGCATGGAAACTTTCAATCCTTTCGGCGCGGGAGCAATAATTTGTATTTTCCAAAGCTTAGAATCTACTAATTTCACTCCATTTCCCACGGTCAACGGTGGATTATCTTCCACCTTAAAAAGTACATCATAAGTTTCCTTACGAATATGTTGGCAGGCAGTTTGCCATCGAAAAGTGGCCTTGGCCGGTGAGTTTTGCTTGGCAATCGAAGCAAAAGTAGCATAAGGCTGCTTTATGGCATAAACCGAATCTATCGCATATACATTCCCAAAACTATAAATTGTCAATGGATCGACACGCCCTGTTTTGGATGGCACATCTATGGCCGTAATATTTTCGTTAATCAAAGCTCCCGCCTGTACACAAACATCTGGAGGCACCGTTATTTTAGGCGCCTTATTATCTACATCCTTCACCTCAATTTGCATATCGCGAACCGTTTCTGAAATCTTCACACCATTTCGCCACTCCTCGATGATAAAGGCACAATTGTACAATCCCAATTCCTGCGGAGCATCCCAGAGCAAATCACCTGTTAATGGATTAATTGTAAAACTTGATGAGAGTGCTGATACCTCATTGGGTTGCCTAAAATTAGGAGCCGACATCCCACGACTTGCTGGACTGCAAGTCTCAGACTCGCCTGTTCTTGAAACAGATAGTCGGTAAGCTAAACTATCCCCTTCCGCATCCACGGCATTCGGATTATGAATAAATACTTGACCTACTACGGCCGTTAAATCTACGGCAGGATTCAATAACAAGGGCGTTGAGTTTTGGCCGAGTCCTGAATTAATTGAAAAAATCGTTTCCACATAAAAAGGCACTTCGACTGAGCGAGTCATGTTTCTTACCCCATCATTCCGATTCGGGATAGCTACAGATACTTTGTAAAACAATGCTGGGGCAGGGTAAGTATATTCAACTTTATAAAGATTCTTGAGCGTTCCGTTTCCGATATCAACAGGGGTTCCGCAACAACGTTTTGCTTTAATTATCGCCGATCCATCGCCAAAACAAAAGTTAACATCAACTTGATCCTGATTTGCCCGATTATTCTCCGTATAAGTCGTCAATGTAAATTCGTAGGTTAAGGTTTTATCTGAAATCCGCCTCACCGTAATTTCCCCACCTTTTAAGTGAGTAGCGAAGGCTTCACCTACTGAGAAGAAAATCAAAAAGAGCAATAAAATAATATTCCGCATAAAACAATCGAGTAGGTAAGCAAGTTACTAAGGCAAAACTAAAATCGTAAAAAAAACCATTTTTTTAAGTGATTAATTTGATTGACAAGCGATTGGATTGTAGTTTTGAAGGCTAAAATTCAGTAGCACAGTTTATCAACGTAAATTGCTCTGAATGTTTTTACCTAAATCTAATAACCTAATTTATGGCTTGGCTAGCAAAATCTCTTAATTCATCCCTTGGAAAAAAGCTCCTCATGGCAATTACAGGCCTATTTTTGATTAGCTTCCTTTTAATTCACTGCGGTTTGAATGCAACCATCTTTTTAAACGATGGGGGTGTCGCATTTAACGAAGGTGCTGAATTCATGGCACACAATCCAATCATCCGAACGATGGAAATCGTGTTGTTTGGTGGTTTATTGTTGCACATTTTTGATGGTCTACGCCTTTGGTTAGACAACAAAAAGAAGCGTCCAATAGCTTATGCTGTCGTTGACGGTGCTGCTAATAGCAAATGGTACTCACGTTCGATGGGTCTTTTGGGAACATTATTATTATTGTTCTTAATCATCCACTTGAAGCATTTCTGGTACTTCTCTCGTTTGACAGAAAATTTAACAGAGTCGCACACCTTATACAATGAAATGCAAATCGTGTTTCAGAGCCCTATTGTAGTTGCCATTTACGTACTTGGCTGTATTTCATTAGGTTACCACTTACTGCATGGTTTCCAAAGTGCATTCCAAACAATGGGATGGAACCATCCAAAATACACACCTACAATCAAGTGCATTGGTGCGATTTATGCTATTGTCATTGCAGCTGCTTTTGCAGCTATGCCAATTGCCTTTTATTTTAATTTGATTCAATAATTCCTCAGCCGATACGATTATGACAAAATTAGACGCTAAAATTCCAGAAGGTTCGCTGGCTGAAAAATGGACCAAATACCGCTCAAGCGTTCCTTTAGTAAACCCGGCCAACAAACGTTCATTAGAAATTGTGATTGTTGGCTCAGGTTTAGCTGGAGCATCTGCTGCAGCCTCGTTAGCTGAGTTAGGATATAAAGTAAAAGTATTTTGCTTCCAAGATTCCCCTCGTCGTGCGCACTCTATTGCCGCACAAGGTGGTATCAATGCAGCGAAAAACTATCAAAATGACGGAGACTCTGTTTTCCGTTTATTCTATGACACCATCAAAGGGGGCGATTACCGTGCGCGTGAAGCAAACGTTCACCGCCTTTCTGAGGTTTCAGGAAATATCATTGACCAATGTGTGGCACAGGGTGTTCCATTTGCACGTGAATATGGCGGATTACTTTCCAACCGTTCATTTGGAGGTACGCAAGTTCAACGGACGTTTTATGCGGCAGGACAAACAGGCCAGCAATTATTATTAGGAGCCTATTCAGCCTTGCAACGTCAAGTGGGGATGGGTAACGTAGAATTATTTGCACGTCATGAGATGTTGGACGTCGTGATGGTCGATGGCAAGGCGCGTGGTATCATCGCCCGCGATTTGGTTTCAGGTAAATTAGAAAGACATTTCGGTCATGCGGTTTTGTTATGTACAGGAGGATACGGAAACGTTTTTTATTTGTCGACAAATGCCATGGGATCAAACGTAACGGCCGCATGGAAAGCACACAAAAAAGGCGCTTTCTTTGCAAATCCTTGTTACACACAAATTCACCCAACATGTATTCCCGTTTCAGGTGACCACCAATCCAAGTTAACCTTGATGTCGGAGTCACTTCGTAATGACGGACGTATTTGGGTGCCAAAGAAACAAAACGATACACGTAAAGCTATCGATATTCCTGAAGAGGAAAGAGATTATTACTTAGAGCGTCGATATCCTGCATTTGGTAACTTGGTACCACGTGATATTGCATCTCGTGCTGCCAAAGAGCGTTGCGATGCAGGTTATGGGGTTGGTAATTCCAAAATGGCCGTTTACCTTGATTTTGCTGCTGCCATTATCCGTTATGGAAAAGGAGAAGCAAACAAGCGTAACCTACACAATCCATCCGATGAAGAAATTCAATCCATGGGTAAAGAAGTCGTGAAAGAGAAATATGGCAACTTGTTTGACATGTATAAGCAAATCACGGGTGAGAATCCTTACGAATTACCCATGCGCATCTACCCAGCAGTTCACTATACGATGGGTGGTCTTTGGGTTGACTACAACTTAATGACGACAATTCCAGGTTTATATGCTTTGGGAGAGGCCAACTTCTCAGATCATGGTGCGAACCGTTTAGGTGCGAGTGCCTTGATGCAAGGTCTAGCGGATGGCTATTTCGTTATTCCATACACGATTGGAAACTACTTGGCTTCTGAAATTCGTACACCAGCGATGTCAACTGATTCAGAGCCATTTGTGGCAGCTGAAAAAGAAGTACGTGGTCAATTGGAGAAATTGATGAATGTCAAAGGAACCAAACCTGTCGATTACTTCCACAAAAAATTAGGTTTAATTATGTGGAATAAATGTGGGATGGCACGTAATGAAAAGGGCCTAAATGAAGCAATCGCTGAAATTCAAGCGCTTCAAAAAGAGTTTTGGTCGAACGTTCGTATTCCGGGCGAATTAGACAACCTAAATCCTGAGCTAGAAAAAGCTGCACGCGTAGCTGACTTCTTAGAATTAGGAGAGTTAATGTGTATCGATGCCTTAGGTCGCAACGAAAGTTGTGGAGGTCACTTCCGCGAGGAATTCCAAACTGAAGATGGAGAAGCATTACGTGACGACGAAAAATTCGCTTACGTAGCCGCTTGGGAAAACAAAGGAGATGGAAAATTCGAACTACACAAGGAAGAATTGAAGTACGAAAATATCAAAATTGCTCAGAGATCTTATAAATAATTCGATACAATGGAAGGACATTTAAACCTGACACTCAAAATTTGGAGACAAAAAAATGCCAATGAGGCTGGTAAGTTTGAAACTTATCAAGTAAGTGGTATTTCCACCGATATGTCATTTTTGGAAATGATTGACGTGTTAAATAACCGTTTGATCGAAGAAGGAGATGATCCCGTAGCATTCGACCACGATTGCCGTGAAGGTATCTGTGGCATGTGCTCGATGTACATCAACGGCCGTCCACATGGACCTAACCGCGGAGTAACCACATGTCAATTGCACATGCGATCATTCCAAGATGGCGAAACCATTACGGTTGAACCTTGGAGAGCGAGTGCTTTCCCCGTTATTAAGGACTTAGTTGTGAACCGTTCTGCCTTTGACCGTATCATCGCGGCAGGTGGATTCGTTTCCGTTAATACAGGTAACGCACAGGATGCGAACAGTCTTCCTATTCCTAAAGATGATGCAGACGAAGCATTCGCAGCAGCAGCTTGTATCGGTTGTGGCGCATGCGTAGCTGCATGTAAAAATGCCTCCGCGATGTTGTTTACTTCAGCTAAAATTTCACAATTAGCGCTTTTACCTCAGGGTAAAGTGGAAGCTGCGAAACGCGCCGAAGCCATGGTTGCTCAAATGGATGAAGAAGGATTTGGTGCTTGTTCTAATACAGGAGCCTGTGAAGCTGAATGTCCTAAAGGCATTTCGCTAGAGAATATTGCACGAATGAATCGTGAATTCTTCTCCGCTACATTAACTTCGAAATAACACCTCTTCTCTTAGCCCCTGAATGCAATTTCAGGGGCTTTTTACGCCCTTGTTTTTAGAACCCACCCATTCCAAATCCAATCAACATTCACCAGCACTCGGCTGGATTGAAGTGGTATGCGGATCCATGTTTTCTGGTAAAACGGAAGAACTCATTCGCCGACTTAAACGTGCGAAAATCGCCCAATTGCGTGTTGAAATTTTCAAACCCGCTTCGGATACACGTTACCATGATGAAGACATTGTTTCCCACAACCAAAATTCCATCCGCTCTACTCCCGTGTTGAGTGCAAGCGAAATTCTTTTATTAGCCGGTGATTGTGACGTCATCGGTTTGGATGAAGTCCAATTTTTTGATGACTCCATCGTGGAAGTGGTAGATACCTTAGCTAATCAAGGGAAACGAGTGATCATTGCCGGTTTAGATATGGACTTCAAGGGAAATCCTTTTGGCCCCATGCCTAAATTAATGGCCATTGCAGAATATGTAACCAAAGTGCATGCTGTTTGCGTTCAATGCGGTGCCGTTGCACATTATTCCTATCGCATCGTGGATAAGGAAGAAACTGTTCTATTAGGCGAAACAGAATCCTACCAAGCTCGCTGCCGCGCTTGTTTTCATGCCGACATGTAACATGCCAAAAGATCCCCATTTCAAAAAGGTATTTCTACGAATCAAGGCGAAAAAACCGCGTGATTTGGACATGCAATTCGAAAAGGCACATGAACAAGTGTTTGAAAATTTGGATTGTTTAACCTGCGGAAATTGTTGCAAAACAACGAGTCCCATGTGGAATGATACGGATATTCAACGAGTAGCCCACCTTTTGAAAATGAAAGTGGCACAATTCCTTGATCAATACCTGATTCAAGATTCCGACGGAGACTGGGTCTATCCAGCCGCCCCATGCCCCTTTCTAACATTGGAGGATAATACCTGTCAAATTTATGAACACCGCCCAAAAGCTTGTCGGGAATATCCACACACCGACCGCAAAAATATGTTAGGCATCATGAATCTGACTCAAAAGAATGCAGTCATCTGCCCTGGCGTTGCCCAAATCATGGAAAAATTGGAGCGAATTTACAATTGAGCCCCTTTTGATTTGAAATTCACGGCAAAAATCGACAAATTCGCAATTCAATCAATACATGTTTATGGCAGCAGCAGAATATTTGGGAATTGACGTAGGAGGAACCGGCGTTAAGATGGGCATTGTTCATTCAGACACGGGTCAAATTAACAACTTCCAAAGCTACGATACCGCTACTTGGCGCGAATCACATCACTTCTTAGATCGTTTGGCGGATGCCATTGCATTGCAATTGTACCAACATAAAAATGTCAAAAAAATTGGTATTGGCCTACCGGGTATCTTAACAAAGAACAGGCGGACCCTTATTGAAATCACTGCAATTCCAGAAATTGATGGAGCACATATGATTGATATGTTGGAAAAACGTTTTCCTGAACATGAATTCTTCATGGAAAACGACGCAAACGCAGCCGCATTAGGAGAATTCTATTTCTCTCCCGAGAAAAATATGATGCCCGAAGATTTCATCTTCATTACCTTGGGAACGGGTGTAGGCGGCGCAGCCATCATTGACCGAAAGATTTTCCTTGGTGGTGATGGAAATGCCATGGAGCCCGGACACGTCCCATCGAAAAACGGGAAGGTATTAGAGCGTAATGTAGGCAAGAAGGAATTACTTCAACTCGCGACTGAAATGCGTGCAAATTTCAAAGGCCAAACCGTTTTAGCAGATGATGGTTCCATCTCAACGACTGCATTGGTTGTTGCCGCAGAGGAAGGAGATGCCTTAGCCTTGGCCATCTGGGATGAAGTTGGCAGTTTATTAGGCGACATGTTGGTTTCCTTGATTCGTATCTTAGATATCAAAAATATATTCATAGGCGGGGGCTTATCTGCCTCTTATGACTTTATTTTACCGAGCATGGAACGCCAACTTAACTACTGGTTGACCCCTGCCTATTTAGAAAAATTAACGATCAAAAAGGCACTATTAGGGAATGATGCAGGTCTCCTAGGTGCAGCATCACTTTGTTTTTAATTGAAAACAGACTAGATCACATAAGTTTTTTACAAAAAGAATTACTATTATTACAAAAAATACCTTTAAAGTGCAAAATGGAATAAAATTTGTTTGATATTCTAACTTTTAATTCTAATCTTTGCATCGTTTTTGAACCCCAAAATATTTATAAAATGTCAGATATTGCAGAAAAAGTAAAAAGCATCATCGTTGAGAAATTAGGTGTTGAAGCATCAGAAGTTACAACTGAGGCGTCTTTCACAAACGATTTGGGAGCTGACTCCTTAGACACGGTAGAATTGATCATGGAATTTGAAAAAGAATTCAATGTTTCTATTCCAGATGACCAAGCTGAAAACATCCAAACTGTAGGCCAAGCAGTTGCTTACTTGGAAGAAAACGCAAAGTAATCGAATCACACGATCATAATGATGTCAATTAGTACCTGGTAATTCCTAAGGATTTTTCCTCAGTTGAACCCTTGACTAATTGACATTTTTTATTTTTACAAAGTCTATTAAATTAACACATGGAGTTAAAACGCGTAGTTGTGACGGGCCTAGGAGCTCTTACACCGATTGGAAACACAGTTGATACCTTTTGGGAAGGATTAGCCGCTGGAAAAAGTGGTTGCGCCCCCATAACCCGATTTGATGCTGAAAAATTCAAAACACGTTTTGCTTGCGAGTTGAAAGACTTCAACGTAGAAGATTACATCAACACCAAAGAGGCCCGTAAAATGGACCCATTCACCCAGTATGCTGTCATAGCTTCGGATGAAGCAATTGCAGATGCGGGTTTTGATATGGAAAAAATAAACCTGAATAAGGTGGGGGTTATTTGGGGATCTGGCATCGGCGGATTAAAAACATTTGAAGATGAAATGATTTATTTTGGGAAAGGTGATGGAACGCCTAAAATCAATCCATTCTTTATCCCTAAAATGATTGCAGATTCAAGTTCAGGACAGATTTCAATTCGTAATGGATTCCGTGGACCTAATTACGTAACTGTATCCGCTTGTTCATCCGCAAACAATGCCATCATCGATGCGTTCAACTACATTCGTACGGGACGTGTACACGTATGTATTACGGGTGGTTCTGAAGCTCCTGTGACGATTGCCTCTGTGGGTGGATTTACTGCCATGCATGCGATGTCAACGCGCAATGATGATCCTGCAACAGCTTCGCGCCCTTATGATGTGGATCGTGATGGTTTTGTAGTCGGAGAAGGTGCTGGTGCATTAGTATTAGAAGAATATGAGCACGCAAAAGCACGCGGCGCAAAAATTTATGCTGAATTAATTGGTGGAGGATTCTCATCCGATGCTTACCATATAACGGCCCCACATCCAGATGGATACGGTGCTTTATTATCCATGATTGATGCATTAGAAGATGCTCAAATCAAACCTGAGGAGGTTGATTACATCAATACCCACGGAACATCTACTCCAATGGGTGATCCACAAGAAATTAAAGCCATCGTTGATTGTTTCGGAGAACACGCTTATCAAGTATCTATTTCATCTACGAAATCAATGACAGGCCATTTACTCGGGGGTGCTGGCGCTGTTGAAGCGGTAGCTTCAGTCCTAGCAATCAAAAATCAATTTGTACCTCCTACTATCAACGTATTTAATCGGGATCCTGAAATAGATTCACGCATTGACTTAACGGAAAATGTAGGTAAGGCGCGTAAAATAGATGTTGCCTTAAGTAATGGTTTCGGTTTTGGTGGCCACAACGCAACGGTAATCTTTAGAAAAATATAATTTATGCTATTATTTTCTCCGTTGACCTGGTTCGGCTTACATTCCAAAGATGAACGCGAGAAACACCTTTACAAATCCGTTAAACACCTCATTGGGGCTAATCCGTCTAATCTAGAATTATACAGATTAGCCTTTTTGCATGCCTCCGCATCTCGGGAATCTGTATCGAAGTCATATAAGGAATCGAACGAGCGCTTAGAATTCCTTGGGGATTCTGTCCTGGGAATGATTACTGCAGCATATCTTTTCAAAAAATTTCCATTCAAGGACGAAGGTTTCCTCACAGAAATCCGCTCCCGCATGGTGAGTCGGGAATCACTCAATGTGCTCGGGAGAAAATTAGGACTTGAGGAAGTGATTGAATATGAAAACCAGCGAAAAACTTCATTATCACGCTCCAGCATGTACGGAGATGCATTGGAAGCATTTATAGGTGCTATCTATTTAGATAAAGGTTTTGGCTTTACTCAAAAATTTATCACACAAAAAATACTTACCCAGTATTTTGATTTAGATACTGTGGTTCAAAATAACCCGAACTTTAAATCAATTTTAATTGAATGGGCTCAAAAAGAGGGGAAAAAAGTTCAATTTACCTTGGATGAAGAAGGGGTGCATCATAACAAAGAATTTACCGCTTTCGTGCTCTTAGAAAACGAAAAAATCGCCGAAGGAAAAGGCTATTCCAAGAAAAAAGCAGAACAAAATGCTGCCATGAAGGCTTGCGAGGCGCTAAAAATCAATTAATAAGCGTATGAAACCGAATATCTTCTTACATTACTGGAATCAACAAGGACAAAGCTTAAGCTTTCAAGAAGTCCTTTCGCTGGATTATGATCCCCTTATCTTAGCTACTATTCAGGCAGAATTATTGCAGCAATTAACAAGTACATCCTTGCAGGAAAAATTACCCAACTTTGATTGGACCAATCTACGCATGCAAGAAAAATGGGATTCTGTCGTACAAACACTTGTATTGCAGGTTCAACTGCCCGAGCAAATTTGGATCGATTGGATTCAATCCCTAGGCGGACAAATGGAAACTCCTCTAGCGGAAGTTCCGAGTTTTGCCGACTTGCTCAATGCCGAAGTGTATTTTGAGCGCCCTTCGGATTCATTGGAAGACGTACCCGAAGAAATAGAAAGCACGATGAACGAGCCAACTTCTTTAGAAGAAGAGTTGAGTTCTGCCCTTGAAATTGCAGAAAATGATCTCCAGGCCATTGCTTGGGAAGACGCAAATCCATCGATTGAAATTACAATTCAAACGACTCCTGATTATTTCGAGGTATCCAATGAATTGCCTGACCTGAATGAATTAAGTCCGGAAGAAAATAAAACACAAAGCATCAAAGATATGCTGGCGGATTCAACGGAAGAAAAGGTATTTGACACCATTCAAGTGGAAGATCACTCTTTAAAAAACTTGGTTGCTAATCAAATGACCTCTTCGCTCGCGGATAGTATTTCCTTATTCCAACGTTTGAATTTTATCCAAGAATTGTTTGACGGAAATGCAGAAGATTTTAGCCAATTCATTGAATTCATTGATTTTGAAGCGAGCCCTATCCACTGGAAATCCGAAATAGCAGAACGCTTTGCTTTACAAGAATCTTCCGCGGGGCAAGAACTCCTGCTACTCGTAGAACGAAAATTCAGTTAACTGATTTTCATTATCAGTTTTCTACGCGCTTAACTAAAAACAATGAGCTAGTTTCAATAAAAAAATGAAACGGCTCATTGTTGTTTATTGGCTATTCCCCTATCTGCTTCTTGCTCAAAACTCCATCGAACTGACAGAAGAAAAACAAGGGATTCTCGCGTATTACCAACAAAATCCCATTGACATCAACGAGGTAACAGAAGTCGAACTGCTCGCGATGGGAATTTTACACGCCACACAAATCGAGGCATTCTTCCATCATCGCAAGTTAATCGGCCGATTTAACTCCAAATTTGAATTACAAACCATACCGCATTGGGATATGTTGACCCTCCATACGATGCAATCCTTATTGATTTGCAGGGAAGTACATAAACGATTGACACAACCAGAAAACAGTGAACATCAAATTATACTTCGCAGTGAAAATACACTCGAACAAAAAATCGGATTTTCAGACCCCAGCAATCGGAGTAAAATTCGCTACCTAGGAAATCCCATACGAAGCTTAATTCGATACCGAGGAACTTGGAATAGCTATTTTCGAGCAGGCCTTCTAATGAGTAAAGATGCAGGAGAAACTCAATACAATGATTTCACAAGTGCTTTTCTTGAATTCAAAGACACAAGAGGCCACTTTAAATTGATTTTAGGCGACTTTATAAACCAATGGGGCCAAGGACTCGTTCAATCTGGATCTTTTTCCTTAGGTAAAAGCTATGAAAGTATACGGGCGACACAAAAGTTTCATGGAGGAGCCCTTCCCTATACTTCATCTGGGGAAACGGAATTTTACCGCGGTCTTAATCTTCAATCTACCTTTCAAAACATTCAAGGGCAGTTATATTTTTCATCCCGAAAGAAGGATCTCATTCTCTCTAAAGATAGTAGCTATTTTCGTTCCTTCCAGCTCGATGGATTACATCGTACACCAAACGAGATAGGCCGACAAAACCGATTACAAGAATTTGCCGCAGGTGTAAATTTACGCTACCTAAATCAACATAGTCAATGGGCCTTCGCACATACATGGACCCAATGGAATTATCTATTCCAACCCTTGAACACATTGGATTGGCGAGGTCAAACTTTAATAAATTCGTCATTAAGTTATATCAGCCAACAAGGGAACATTCGAATTGCTGGTGAAGTGGCTCATACTGCTACATCCGCTTGGGCTATGATTCATGCAGTTTCTTGGGCGGTCAACAAAAAAACAGATCTTTCTGGAATTATACGGATGTACCAGGCCGGTTATTTCAGCCCGATGGCTAATGCGATTAGTGAAAATTCCTCAAACAAAAACGAGTGGGGCTTATTCGTTGGCCATCAATACCAAAGGACAAAATACCAGCGTATTTCGAGTTACCTCGATGTTTTTCGTTTTCCTAAAAACAGTTCCATTCAATGGGCATCAGACAAAATCGGTTGGGAACTATTAAGCCGTTTTCAATGGGACCGTCGAAAACTAGGACATTATTTTACGCAACTAAAATGGACACATAAAAACCTCAAGGATTCAAATGTAAGAATCCTTCCGCATGATTTTTATCAGGTAAGTTTTGACTGGAACATGCCAATCAAGCGATTCGAATGGCATGGTCGTGTGATGTGGTCCCATATTCATTCCAAAATACAAAAAGAATCAGGTTATTTATTCCTAAATGATTTAAGCTACAGATACAAGCACTTAAAAATCGAGATGCGCACAGCTTGGATTTGGTCTGGCAGTTATGATACGCGTTTATATGCCTATGAACCCAGCTTGCCATTTTCATTTTTACTACCTGCCTATTATGACCCAAGTACCCGAAACCTATGTTTAATAGAATATAAGGGATTTAACAACCTATCAATAGCCCTCAAAATAGCAAGAACCGATTACTTCCAAAAAGATGTAATCGGTTCCGGATTAGATACCATAACGGCCTCCCATAAAACAGATATTGGCATTCAAGTCGCCTATTTACCTTAAACGATCGCTTGGCGAACTTTCAATAATTTTTCTAATAATCCCTCTAATTGATCAAGTGGAAGCATATTCGCCCCATCGGATTTTGCGATAGAGGGATTCGGATGCGTTTCAATAAATATTCCATCCGCTCCTACTGCAATCGCAGCTTTGGCAATCGTTTCAATCAAAGCTGGTTGCCCCCCCGTTACTCCGTTCCCTTGATTTGGGCGCTGCAAGGAATGTGTACAATCCATAATCACAGGAACACCAAATTTTGACATTTCAGGTAAATTTCGGTAATCAACAACCAGATCGCCATAGCCAAATGAATTCCCGCGATCAGTCAAATACACCTGCGCTTGCGGGTTTTCATGTAAAACTTTTTCAACGGCAAATTTCATAGATGCTCCCGACATAAATTGGCCTTTTTTGATATTAACCGCTTTACCTGTTTGCGCAGCGGCAGCTAATAAGTCGGTCTGCCGACATAAAAATGCCGGAATCTGCAGAACATCCACATACGCTGCAGCCATTGCCGCTTCAGCACTTTCGTGGATATCCGTTACCGTAGGTAAGTCAAAATGTGCACCAACCTCCTTTAAAATTTCCAAGGCTTTTATATCACCAATGCCCGTAAAGGAATCAATTTTAGTCCGGTTTGCCTTCCGATAAGAACCTTTGAATATATATGGAATTCCCATGGACTTCGTAATTCCATCAATGCGTTCTGCAATTTCAAAAGCTAAATCCCTACTTTCAATGGCACAACTTCCGGCCATCAAAAAGAATGGCCCTTTTCCTAAATTTTCTAATGTGGGTAATGTCATTTTATAAGATGTTTACTTCGGTCTCTAGGGAGACACCAAATTTTGCTACTATTGATTTTTTAATTTGTTCCGAAAGTGCTTGTATTTCACTTCCTTTGGCATGACCATAATTGACAAGTACCAAAGCTTGTTTTTCATGCACGCCTGCATCACCGGCACGATAGCCTTTCCAACCTGCCTGTTCAATCAACCAACCCGCTGGAAATTTAATGTCGGTACTTCCCTCCACTTTATAATGTGGAATGTTCGGATAGGCTTCAATCAGACGAGTCGCAGCTTCTACAGGCAATGTGGGGTTTTTAAAGAAACTACCTGAGTTCCCTATTTCCCTGGGATTAGGCAATTTGCTTTGACGAATTTCAATCACGGCATTCGCAACATCACGAATTCCAGGATTTGCGATTCCTTTTTCATCCAATACTGTCTGAATCGCACCATAGGATGTTTGTGGCTTAGCTTGCTTATTCAATCGAAAACAAACGGCAGCTATTAAGTATTGACCTTTCCCCGCATGCTTAAAATAACTCTCCCGGTAACCAAAAGCACAACGAGCAGCATCAAAATGTTCCATTTGTAAGGTGCTCAAATTCAAGGCATCTAAATAATCAAAAGTATCTTTGATTTCAACTCCATAGGCTCCAATATTCTGCATCGGCGCAGCTCCTACCGTTCCCGGAATCAAGGACATATTTTCAATGCCAGCCCACTGATGCTCCACTGCATAACAAACAAAATCATGCCAAACAACCCCCGCTCCAGCCTTCACCCAAACATGGTTCGCATCTTCTTCCATTACCTCAATACCCGTCATTTGAATTTTAACAACTAGAGCATCGACGTTATGAGTCAATAACAAATTACTTCCCCCTCCTAAAAACAAATGCTTCACATGTGCATACTGCCCCGCTTGAACGAGTTCAATGTATTCCTGAAGTTGATTGATTTCCACAAAGTAACGTGCCGAAACATCGATACCAAATGTATTATAAGGCAACAAGGATACATTTTCTAGCACACGTGGAGCCGATTTAACCGAGGGCATATTAAGTAAGTTTCGTCGATAAAAATTCTTGTAAAGATGGCACATTTGTCTGAAGTAGATTTTGATTATTTCCTTCCCAGACCTTATTCCCATCTTTCAAAAAAATTATGTATTCGCCCAATCGCATCACCGAATTCATATCATGTGAAATAACGATGGTGGTTATATTAAATTCTTTGGTAATCTCCTGAATCAATAAATCAATTTTTACTGCAGTCAAAGGATCTAAACCTGAATTTGGCTCATCACAAAATAGATATTTAGGATTCATTACAATGGCGCGTGCAATCCCGACACGCTTCTTCATTCCGCCCGAAATATCCGAGGGCATTTGGTGTGCTGCATCCTCAAGGCCAACTCGTTGTAAACACAACATAGCACGCGCATTCTTTTCCTCAAGCGATTGCGAAGTTAAGGTATCTAAAGGGAAACGAACATTTTCCAACACGGTTTTTGAGTCAAACAATGCACCACCTTGAAATAAAACACCCATTTCTCTACGAATCGCTTTCACCGTTTCTTGATCTGCTTTTAGGAAATCCCGACCATTATATAGGACTTGCCCCTTTTCTGGTTTTAATATCCCAATCATACATTTTAACAACACACTCTTCCCCGTTCCACTCCCACCAATCACCATGTTTATTTTACCCGGCAAAAAACTTGCGGCAATCCCATCTAAAACTACACGGCCGTCAAATTCCTTATGTATGTGTTTCAACTCAATCATGTTCAAAATTAGCTATATTTTGCCGAAAAACGTCTACGGTAATTTGATTTTAAACGCAAAGAAATATGTACCTTTCATCCCTAAAATAACAAAATCATGTTACTATCCATCCTAGGCGTATTATTGTTTCTTGCCAGCAAAGCAATTGACGATCCGAATCTCATTTTTGCCAAATTTGCCTCTCCCATGCGTAAGATTGCATTAGTATTATTTGTCCTCGGCATTTCGACTTCAGTCATTAAACAAATTGATGCGGGTGAAGTAGGCGTTCAAAGTACCTTCGGAAAAGTTTCAGAACGAACATTGAACAGCGGATTAAACATTGTTAATCCATTAGCTAAAGTGTTTGTTTTCGATGCCAAAACCCAAAATTACACGATGTCGGCCGTACATGACGAAGGTGATCGCGAAGGAGATGATGCTATTCGCGTATTAACTGCGGATGGCCTTGAAGTGGTCGTGGACCTAACTGTCTTATATCGAATTCTGCCTTCGCAAGCGCCTACCATCTTAAAAGAAATTGGACCCGACTACAAAGACAAGGTTGTGCGCCCGATTACACGCACGATGATTCGTGACAATGCAGTTTATTATGACGCAGTGGCCTTATACTCGTTGAAAAGAAATGAATTCCAAACACGCATCTACAAAGACATCGAGAGTAATTTCAAAAAACGAGGATTGGTTTTGGAACAATTATTGATTCGTAACATCAATTTGCCCACTTCCGTCAAGCAAACCATTGAATCAAAAATCAATGCAGAACAAGATGCTCAGAAAATGCAATTCGTATTATTAAAAGAAAAACAAGAGGCGGAACGCAAGCGTGTTGAAGCACAAGGAATTGCAGATTATCAGAAAATCTTATCTACGGGATTAAGTGATAAACAATTGCAATATGAATCCATTATTGCCCAAAAAGAATTAGCTAAATCCCCAAATGCTAAAGTCATCATCATGGGTGGTAGTAAATCAACCCCCATCATCCTTGGGAACAACTAACAAAAAAGGCTCCGAAAATACATTCGGAGCCTTTTGTTATTTCTTCAAAATGGTATGACCCATTTTATCCCGTTTTGTAATTAAATAGGCCTCATTATGAGGATTTGAGGGAATCTCAATGGGTAGGGAATCTACGATCTCTAAACCATAGCCTAACAGACCTGCCCGTTTCTTCGGATTATTGGAAATCAATTTAATTTTTCGAATTCCTAAATCACGTAATATTTGAGCCCCTACGCCATACTCACGCTCATCCATAGCAAAGCCTAATTCTAAATTAGCTTCGACCGTATCGCGGCCTTGTTCTTGCAACTTATAAGCTTTTAATTTATTTAATAATCCGATACCTCTTCCTTCTTGGAACATGTAAAGGACAACGCCTTTCCCTGCTTGCTCAACCATTTCCATCGCTTTATGTAATTGACCACCGCAATCACACCGGCAAGAACCGAAAATATCTCCCGTCACACATGAACTATGCACTCGAACCAAAACGGGTTCATCAGCTTCCCAAGAACCTTTTATTAAAGCCAAATGTGTATCTCCTGTATTTTTTTGCTTATAAGCAATCAAATCAAAATGCCCCCATTCGGTTGGCATATCGACTCCTATTTCACGCTGAATTAATGATTCTGTAGCGAGGCGGTATTCGATTAGATCTTTGATGGTTACCAACTTCAAATCAAATTTATCTGCAATCCGTCGAAGATCCGGCAAACGAGCCATGGACCCGTCCTCGTTCAATACTTCGATTAATACACCTGAAGGTTTAAAACCCGCTAATTTGGCGAAATCCATCGAAGCCTCCGTATGACCCGTTCGGCGTAAAACACCTTCCGTCCGACTCTTTAAAGGAAAAATATGACCTGGTCGGCCTAAGTCGGCAGGTCGGGTCGAAGGATCAACCAATGCCTGAATCGTCTTAGCACGATCTTGTGCGGAAATACCGGTGGTACATCCATGCCCTAATAAATCAACCGACACAGTAAAGGGCGTTTCATGCGATGTGGTATTTTGATCCACCATCATTTCCAAGCCCAATTCAGTACAACGCTCGTTCGTCAGTGACACACACATCAAACCACGCGCTTCTCGAATCATAAAGTTTACAATCTCCGGAGTGATCGCATCTGATGCACAAATTAAGTCTCCCTCATTTTCCCGATTTTCATCATCCGCGACAATGATCATTTTTCCTTGGCGTATATCTTCAATGGCATCCTCAATACGATCTAAACGTATACTTTCCTCCTGCATATTTCTGTGTATTTTAAAACGAAAACACAAAGGTAAGCAGAAATAGTTCCCATTTTAGCTACCTTTGGTAGATATTATCACAGAATCACGTATGTCGATTGAAGCGAAAAATCTGAGTAAAAACTATGGCGCTCAAATTGCAGTCAATGCACTAAACTTCAGCGCGCAAATGGGACAAATCATTGGATTCCTTGGACCCAATGGCGCAGGGAAATCTACCAGCATTAAAATGCTTGTAGGACTTGTTAAACCAAGTTCGGGGGAAGCTTTTGTAGCTGGCAAACTTGTTTCTTCAGATTCCACCGATCTCAAAAAACAAATCGGTTATTTAGCTGAAGACAACCCTCTTTATACCGAGATGTATGTGAAGGAATTTCTGGCATTTATTGCCGCCATTCACCAAATTCCAAGCGGAAGAATTCAAGAAGTCATTCAATTGACAGGCCTATCACTGGAGCAAAACAAAAAAATAAATACCTTATCTAAAGGTTACCAACAGCGAGTTGGAATCGCACAAGCTATTTTACACAATCCTTCCATTCTAATTTTGGACGAACCTACAAGTGGACTCGATCCGAATCAAATGGATGAAATTCGTTCGTTAATCCGTTCATTAAGACCTGGCCGAACCATTTTGTTTTCCAGTCATATTTTGACTGAAGTTGAAGCAATTTGTGACAGATTATTGATAATGAATCAAGGTGTGTTACAAGTAGATTGCAGTATGGAAGAGGCCAAGTCTTTCCCTGGAGGAATCAGCCAATTATTTCAAGAAAAGACTAAGTCAAAAGTCTAAATTCATCTGCATCCAGATGAGCTGGGAATTTTTCCCGAAAATCAAGCAATGCTTGAAAGGAAAGCGAATAGGTTTGAATGGATGGTTCAGCTGTCAAGGGCAAGAGATCTTCGCCTTTATAGGAAATAATACTAGAAGCTCCCGCATATTCAAGTTGGCTTCCATCGACCCCCACCCGATTTACCCCTACAACATAGGCTAAATTTTCAATGGCCCGCGCACGCAATAAACTTGACCAGGCATTTATACGAACCGCAGGCCAATTTGCGACATAGATCGCTAAATCATAGCCTAGATTAACATTTCTCGACCAAACAGGGAATCGCAAATCATAACAAATAAATGGGGCTATGGACCAAGATTTGTATGAAATTAAACAAGGCCGTTCTCCAGCTGTATAAAATGAATCCTCCTCGCCCATGCGAAACAAATGACGCTTATCATAATGATCGATATGACCTGAAGGATGAACAGCCATTAGGCGATTATAATAATGACCAGATTCCTTAATTTTGAGACTTCCAATGAGCAAAACTTGGAGACGAGCGGCTTGTAATTTCATCCATTGAACGGTGGGTCCTTCAGAAATCTCTGCACCTATTTCCGACATACTAAAGCCCGTGCTGAACATTTCAGGCAAAACTATTAAATCCGTAAGCCCCTGCAGATTTTGAATAGACTCTTCTAATTGCGCACAATTAGCAATTGGGTTTTCCCAAACCAATTCTGTTTGGACATAACTAACCCGTAAATCTTGATTTAGGGAAGACATGATATTACTATTTATTTAGCAATATAAGAATAATAGATTCGAATCTTGGATTTCAATGCATTCAACGGAATAAAGCGAGCAGACTCACTCACCATTTTAGTATAGCCAGTCGAACTTGCCGTAATTGAAGGCGTTACAAGAAAACCTAAATTACCTTTTCTGCCATTTAGTATAGATTGCAACTCCGTGGTAATGTTAAATGTAAAAGCATTCTGAGTTGAGTTATAATTAGCAGTCTGAATACCCGCCCCCCCTTCTGAAATCACATAACCTAAGCCATAAGAATTACGAATCGGCCGATTGTTTGAATCCACTTGCAATAAAGTCAATTGACTTAAACTTTGATTAAAATCAACACCATCTTCTGGCTGTAAAACCAATTCAGCTTTGTTCACAGCAATATTACGATCTCCTTTTAGCTTTAATAAATTTGGGAAATCCAATTTTGTTACCAAACCAGAACCCGACTGCACATAAGTGACTTGCCCTGTTGAGGCAGCAGGAATAGAATTTCCTGATTTAGTCAAATTGGCCAAAACACCTGTGCGACTAATTTTATATTGATTAAATCGAGCCTGCACCTCCGTCATCATAGCACTAGATAGGCTAAAATAATAATTCAATTCATATTTAGTCGTATCATTCGGGTTATGCCAATGCAATGTCATACGCGAATAAGCGGGAGAAAAACCAACAAGTGCAGCTTTCGCAACAGATGCCGACTTGAACATGAGGCCTGGAAATGAAGTACGAAAAGCAGAGCCACCTCCCGCTAAAGTCTTATCTGAATACTTAGCCATTAATTCGCTTCCCAACGTTTTGGTCATGTGAAAATGTAAGGTATCCAATTTTAAGGAATCTCCATTAAATGCTTTCGAGCGAATCGGGCGCGGACGAAAAACATGTGAACCTACGACCGTTGTTTGAGCAGTTACAGAATTTGTATTGGTAAAATAATCCGTTGATAAACTTAAACTATCCTTCAACTTATATACTTGCAGCGTCTGCAATTGATTCGTATCACCTTGGAAATTTTTATACACAAGGTGCATTTTCAACGAATCTAAGATGGACTCTTTTGTTGCAAACAAAGAATCCGCATTTGCAACCTGTGTAAATACAGTCGATTCAAAGGTTCCTAATACGGGATGTGTAAATGAGCCTAATAAAAAGGTATTGTTAGCACCCGTTTGAATGGAATCCATCAAAACAGTGCTTGAATTTACCTGAAGGGTATCGGTAAAATTAAGGCCAACTTCCACGCTAAAAAGGTCCGCCCCGATTTCTTTGGGAGCATCACATGAAGCAAGAAATAGGGAAATAATTCCCAACCATTTAATTGCCGGCCAATTCAATGTACGTTTTTTCGAAGAAATCGAGGTCATTATCGGCAATATTTTGGAAGGTTTTATCTTGAAATTCATCAATAATCGGTTGAATACGGGTATTGTCCGCATTTTCTAAAGAAACAATTTTATCAGCAAATTCGGCACCAAGCTTAATAAATGCACCATAGTTTGCGCCATCTAAACTCGATAAATGTGCATCATCCATGTCGCCAATTTTCACTTTCTCTTTTAAATCGTCCACTGAGAACGTAAAATCGAAGTTCGTATTGTGAGGAGAAAAAATTGTTTTGGAATCTTTAAAAATTGGGTGATTCCGGTAGTAGGAAGAAATATATAAGGGAACAAAACTTGACATCCAATCATTGCAATGAATGACATCTGGGGACCAACCTAATTTAATAACAGTCTCCAAAGCCCCTTTACAGAAAAATATCGCACGTTCATGGTTGTCCGCATAAAACGCTTCCTCCTTGTCAGTTAACACATATTTTCGCTGAAAATAATCTTCGTTATCAATGAAATAAACTTGCAATTTTGCAGCTGGAATACTTGCAACTTTGATCGTCAAAGGCTTCTCTTCATCACCCATCGGAATGGTAATTCCTGACAGACGAACCACTTCGTGCAAACGGTTTTTACGTTCATTAATCGACCCGAAACGGGGGACCAAAATCCGAATTTCCATCCCGCGCTCTTGCATAGCAGTAGGTAAGGCGCGAACAAAATCAGCTATTTTGGAAGTATTGAGGAAAGGATCAACCTCGCTGGAAACGTAAAGAATACGCAGTTTAGACATGCTAAAATTAGTTAGGGGAATTTATCCCAAAAAACAAATGCAAAAATATAAAAAATTAACTACAAATCCGCACTTTTATTAATTAAAGGTCTTTATTTTGCCTATTGAATTTAACCGAATCTGCGATTTGATGATCAAAGCCCTTATTAAATATTTAATTTCTTCAATTCTTGCCATTGGACTTCTGTATTGGGCCTTTTCCAAAAGCGATTTGCACTGGGCGGATATCTATCACAGTGCACAATCAGCCAATTATCAATGGATAATCATTTCCATTATTATTGCTCTGGTTTCACATCTGCTGCGGGCACTTCGCTGGGAACAATTACTTGGTGCTATGCAATACAAACCTGGGACTACTCGGACGCTTTCGGCTGTCATGATTGGATATTTTGCTAATTTCATTGTTCCGCGCATGGGGGAAGTATCACGATGTGGTTCCTTGCAAAAGACAGCTAACATTCCTTTTGAAAAGTCTTTTGGAACGGTCATTACGGAACGCATCGTTGACTTGCTTGGCCTTGTGGTGTTAGTTGGCCTAACCTTTATAGTCGAATGGGAACCTATCCAACAATTCCTTTTCCCCAACTTTCACCTCCCTCCTACCATTTTTTTGGCAGGCATCGGTGCTGGAGGAATCGTGTTTTTAGGATTAGCCTGGATTCTCCGCGATCGTTTCATCGTTCGTTGGCAGCACTTTGCTGAGAAGAATAAAGTTGGTCAATTACTTCAAGGATGGTTTGTTGGAATTCTCAGCATTAAGGAAGTTGAAAACCCTTCCAAATTCATCCTTTATACGATTTTGATTTGGCTTGCTTATTTCGCTAATACCTATACCTTACTTTTAGCATTTCCAATCAGCTCATCATTAAGTTTATCAGCTGGATTAACTGTTTTGGTCATGGGAACTTTCGGGATGGCGACGCCCACACAAGGGGGAATTGGGGCTTATCATAGTTTAGTTGCATCTACGCTAAGTTTTTATTTAATCCCACTGAAAGACGCGACCGTATTAGCGACATTTTTTCATGGAACCCAAATGGCGACTGTTTTGTTATTCGGCGGATTAAGTTTCATTATCACCTTTTTTATACCGCAAAAAAATGCAAGAATCGAGTCTTAAAATTTGCACATTGGATGAGGCAAAAGCTACGCGTGCAGCTTGGAAAAAGGAAAACCAACAGGTCGTTTTTACTAATGGCTGTTTTGACATCCTCCATTTAGGCCATGTCGATTATTTAGAGAAAGCACGCCAAGTGGGAACAAAAATGATTGTAGGACTTAATGCGGATGCATCGGTTCGCCAACTCAAGGGGCCATCACGACCTGTCAACAATGAATTTGCCCGCGCACGAATTTTAGCAGCACTTGGCTTTGTGGACATGGTCATTATTTTCGAGGAAGAAACTCCCTTAAATTTAATTAACACACTGCTCCCGGACGTACTCGTAAAAGGAGATGATTACTCGATTGACACCATTGTTGGGGCCAAAGAGGTCATCGCCAATGGTGGAAAAGTAACAACCATCCCCTTAGTTCCGAGCTATTCAACAAGCAACATCATTCAAAAACTTAAAAACTAATATTATGATTATCGCAATTATTTTTGGTGTCTTAGGAATGCTAATCTCTTGGCGTTTAAAAGCAAAATTTAAAACTTATTCGGAGACGGCTTTACAAAGTAATTTGTCTGGCCAAGAAATCGCAGAACGTATGCTTGCCGACCACGGAATTCACGACGTACGCGTCATCACCGTGGATGGCCGTTTGACAGACCATTACAATCCAGCAGACAAAACCGTAAACCTATCCCATGACGTGTTTTATGGCCGTAATGCCGCGGCGGCAGCGGTTTCTTCACACGAATGTGGTCATGCTGTCCAACATGCCAAGGCCTATAGCTTCCTTCAGTTTCGAAGCGCCATGGTACCGATGTTGAACATTGCGAATGGCTTTATGCCACTTTTACTCATGGCAGGAATGATGCTTTTGTATTCTACAGGAAACTCAACGGTTTTGGCTATTGGTGTGGCATTATTTGGCTTGGCAACGCTCTTCAGCTTTGTTACCCTACCTGTAGAATTTGATGCTTCAAACCGCGCATTGGCATGGATTAAAACGAACAATATCGTTACTCCTGCGGAATATGAACTATCCAAAGACGCGCTTTGGTGGGCTGCCATGACGTATGTTGTAGCTGCGTTGGGTATGTTAGCACAATTGTTGTATTACCTGAATTTGTTAGGTGGAAGAAGGGAGGAGTAGTTAAGAGGTAAGAGTTAAGAGGTAAGAATTAAGAGGTGCGATTTATCGTACCTCTTTTTTGATTTATTTGAACACATATTGTTTGTCGTTATAGCAAAAAAAGATAGAGCCCAGATATCATCTGAGCTCTATTATTGTTATATATTATTTATTGTTAACTCTTAATTCAATTTGCTCTTCCGGTAACTATATCCAAAATAAATAACAACCCCTGCCAAACACCAATAGGCGAATCGTTCCCAGTTGGTTGCTCCCATTTGAGTCATCAGATACAAATTCACCAATAATCCCAAAATAGGGATTAATGATAATCGGTGGGTATAGCTAAAAAAGGCAAGCACTAGCCAGATAATAAAGAATCCCGTCATGATCCAATGGTCGGCTTTGGTATTACCTTCAAAATAACTACCCATCCAGTGGGACCAGGAAGTCGAATCAGGGAGGGATAAATATAAAGCGATTAACCAAGCTATGCCCACCCAAACAGAGGCATTCATATAAGGTATCTTAAACTTCGATTTCTTTTGATTCTCTGGATCCAAATCCAATATCAAAACGCCCGCACAAACCAGTACAAACGCGAATAAGGTCCCAATACTAGATAAATTAATCACTTCTTCTAAGTTGGCAAATAATGCCGGAACGCCCACTAAAACTCCCGTCATAATGGTTGAAAAGGAAGGAGTTCTGTATTTCGGATGAATGCGCGAGAAAGCTTTTGGCAGTAATCCATCACGCGACATCGTCATCCAAATACGCGGTTGGCCCAATTGATAAACCAATAAAGCACTCGTCAAAGCGATCACCGCACTGGCTGCAACGACACCCGCAACCCCAGGTAAATTCACTTTCATAAACATGAAGGCCAAAGGATCTTCAATACCTGCCAACTGAGGTGATGGAACTATTCCAGTCAAAACCAGTGTCACCAAAACGTATAGCGTCGTACAAATGATCAATGCCCACATCATGGCCTTAGGAATATCGCGTTGTGGATTTTTGCACTCTTCAGCAGTCGTCGAAATAGAATCAAAACCGATATAAGCAAAACAAACGGCTGCGACACTTTTTAATACGCCAGAAATTCCATTGGGTGCAAATGGAGTCCAGTTTTCCACTTGAACATAAAAGGCTCCTACACCAATCACGATTGCAATGACCAATAATTTTAAAATAACAAGAACATTGTTCGTATTCTTAGATTCCTTAATACCAATATAAACTAAATAGGTAATCGCTACCGTAATGATTAATGCGGGGAGGTTGGCGACAAAATGCCACCCGAAAATATTAGGTGCCGATTGATATGCCAAATAACCTTCACGTAGATTCACATGCAAGGATTGCAGGGGTTGCCCTGCGATTAAAAGTGGTTCTGCTTCAATGAAAGCTCTTTTTGCCGACAAATAATCCATCGTTAAAAATTCAGGCACATGAATCCCAAGGCCTTCCAAGAGGTCAACAAAATATTTTGACCACGAAATCGCGACGGCAACATTGGAAATAGCATATTCCAACAAAAGGTTCCAGCCCAAAATCCAAGCAACAATTTCTCCTAAGGATGTATAGGCATAGGTATAGGCACTTCCACTAATGGGAACAGTTGCAGCAAAACGTGCATAACAAAATGCCGTGAACATACAGGCTAATGCCGTAAACACAAATAACATGGAAACAGCTGGACCACCATTCGCCGATGCTTGACCGATCGCCGAAAAAATACTTGCACCGATTATCGCCGCGACCCCCATGAAAGTCAAATCACGTACCCCCAAATTGCGATGCATTTGGCCTCCCTCTAATTTTTCAATCTCTAATTGGTCTGAAATAATTTTATCTATTGACTTCTTGCGAAAAAAGGAAGACCACATCATATAAATTTGTTGATTTTTGTAACGAAGAACAAAAATACATCTTTCTGAAAGAAATTCTAATTAAACGAAAAGCCTTACCTTTGCAAGCATGTCAGTAGCTGTCGTCATCTTAAATTATAATGGAAGCGCATTTCTTTCGAAATTCCTTCCAAAAGTAATCTCTACAAGTCCCGAAGGAGAAATCTACGTGGCAGACAATGGGTCAACAGATGATTCAATTGAATTAGTCAAATCACAATTTCCTCAGGTCAAGCTCATTCATTCTATCCAAAATTTAGGATATGCCGGAGGATATAATTTCGCATTAAAACAGATTGATGCGGATTATTACATACTGATGAACTCAGACATCGAGCCAAAAGAACATTGGTTAAAGAATTTAATTGGCTATTTTGATAAAAATCCAAAGGTAGCCGCAGCTCAACCTTTTATTCTTTCGTATCATGAACCCAATAAATTTGAATACGCAGGAGCGGCAGGTGGCTATTGGGATCGATATGGTTATGCATTTTGCCGAGGACGAATTTTTGATTCAATTGAACCACAAAGTAATCAATATGAAAGTGCATTAGTCAATTGGGCAACAGGAGCTTGCTTAATGGTTCGATCAAAAGCCTATTGGGAAGTGGGAGGCTTGGATGCTTATTTCTTTGCACACATGGAAGAAATCGACCTGTGCTGGCGCATGCAAAGAGCCGGATACGACGTTGCAGCCGTAGCAAACAGCGAAGTCCTTCATGTAGGTGGGGGCACCTTAGCACAAGGAAATCCGATTAAAACCTATTTGAATTTTCGCAACAATCTAATTTTATTATACAAAAACCTTAGTCCACGCATCCGTATCCGCACACTATTTATACGCATGTTATTAGACGGATTAGCAGGAATTCAGTTTTTAATGCGTGGAGAAGTCCAACAGATTATTGCAATCTTAAAGGCACATCGAGATTTTTACGGCTATGTATTATTCGAAAAACACAAAGAAAATCTTGCACCGAAATTAGAAAAAAGGGAAGTTACAAGTTACCAAGGTAGTATCGTCTGGGACTACTTCATCCGAAAGATCAAAAAATTTCCAGCCCTCCGATTTTAAAAATCCCAAACAGTCGGATTATTTCGTTGGCGTAAATACCGACGAATGTTCATCCAGAAAGCTAAGAAAAGATAAATGATGATCGGCGACCCTAAGGTCAAAAAAGATGTATAAATAAAATACAAACGAATGCTGCTTGTGGAAATTTTGAATTTCTCACCAAGGCGAGTGCAAACGCCAAAAGCTTGATTTTCAACAAAGTATTTCAATCTGTACATCCCGAATTAGTTAACTGAATACAAAAGTAATTTTTTTTCTTCATTTAAAGAAAAAATGAATACAAATGAGCAAAGTGCAATAAAATATAAAAAAAGTATAAATATATTTTCAATTTATTGATAATTAATTACAAAATGCTTGCATACAATAATATTTTTTCTACATTTGGACACTTAAAAGATTTAATTCAGCATAGTTCAGACTTCTCCTCTCTAGTATCTCCCACTATTTATAGTTTTGATTCTAAAGTTTGCATCGTCTTCTAACGCAGAACAATCGATTTAGGTATTAATTTTTTAACATTATTTTTATGCAAACTGGTAAAGTA
>CAYHOB010000011.1:54936-97104 GCA_964358165.1 uncultured Aquirufa sp. | reverse complement strand
CACCACACGTGAACAAAAAAGCACGTGAGCAATTCCAATTATGTACGTACAAGCGTCTAATTGACATTTTCTCTTCTTCTGCAAAAACTGTAGATGCTTTGATGAAATTAGAATTACCATCAGGTGTTGATGTTGAAATCAAAGTTTAACTTTCGGTTTTGAACACATAAAAAACCTCTCTGAGCAATCGAAGAGGTTTTTTTTATGATAACAATTGAATAATCTTCCGTAAGGGTTTCAGCGTAACTGTGAAAAAATAGGGCTTTAACCCATTCTCTCGCCAGGCCCTGCGATCCTCCCGGTTCGCCACCCAACGATGTTTCCAAGAAGCGGTACTCGTGCCTCCCGTCCGCATCGTCATGAGCAGTTTGGGCAAATAAGCAACTGAAATCCCGTGCTTGTATAATGCCCGAAGCATCCATTCGTAATCCCCAGCACAAGTATAATGGGTTTGATAATAACCAAACTGCTCATAAACAGAACGCTTGACAAAGAAAGCAGGGTGAGGCGGCATCCATCCCCACAGCCAACTGGACTGCTTATAGGCCCCAGCTTTCCATTGGCGAACGACTTTCAGACTTTCAGGATCAATGAATTGCAAATCCCCGTATACTGAATCCACCTGTTCTCGATCAAACGTATCCACAACCGAACGAATAACATCTGGCGTTGGATAAAAATCATCAGCGCCGATCACACCCACAAATTCACCCGTCACACGAGCAAGCCCTTTATTAAACGCATCATAAATCCCACGATCAGGTTCTGAAATATAATGAATGCGCGATCCATAGCTTTCTAATAACTCTTTTGTTCCATCCGTAGAACCACCATCAATCACCCAATATTCAATATTAGGATAATCTTGCGCGAGCACACTCTCAATCGTCTGCTTCAGCGTAGACGCAGCGTTAAAACTTACAGTAATGATGGAAACTTTCAAGGAGTCAGATTAAAAACCAAAGATATAAAATTCCCTTCCATTGCTTATTTCGAACATTACAATATTTTTTTTCCCGAAGACTTGACAAAAATATATTTTTCCGTACCTTTGCAAACCCAATTCGATTCTAAATCGGATTATTAATTAATAAAGCAATGAAAAGAACATTCCAACCCTCAGTACGTAAAAGAAAGAACAAGCACGGATTCCGTGAGCGTATGTCTACTGCAAACGGTCGTCGTGTGTTAACAGCACGTCGCGCGAAAGGTCGCCATAAGTTGTCTGTTTCTGACGAAAAAAGAGGTAAATAAGCCATAATTTAGTTTAAGCTGATTTAGGCCATTTACTTATTCCATAAGTAATCTTGCCATGAATTTCAGTTTCCCTAAATCCGAACGATTAACTCAAGTCAAGGTAATCGATTCGTTATTCCAAAAGGATAGCACAAGCGTTTCACAACGTTTTGTCTATCCTTTTCGAGTTTTGTATAAGACCAATTCGGCCACAAATCTCCCCGCTCCACAAATCATCATCTCCGTTCCGAAGCGAAAATTCAAAAAAGCGGTTGACAGAAATCTACTTAAAAGAAGGATTCGGGAAGCATACCGATTGAACAAACCTCTTTTCATTGGCCCTGAATTTCAAAAGTTGCCGGATTACCTCGGTTTTGTCTATATTGGTTCCGTGATTGAACCCTATGCTAAAATTGAAAAAAGGGTCATCGGGATTTTAAAAGAACTAAGCACGCCACAATCATGCGAATAAAACCGCACCTATTCCGCAAATACTTCATGGGCTTATTGCTCATGGTAAGTGCCTTCTTTGCATTTACAAAACCAGGTGATCGATTTTTTGAAATTGCCAAAAACCTAGACATCTATGCGACTGTTTTCAAGGAACTGAGTACCTATTACGTAGATGAGGTTGACCCGAAAAAATCAGTTGAAACTTCGATTGAAGCATTGCTCAAAAGTTTTGACCCATACACGGTTTATTATCCAGAAAGCGAAATTGATGAATTCCTCCAAATGACCACAGGTAAATACCAGGGAATTGGTATAATCTTATCTGACATCAACAAAAGCCAACGCATTAGTTTCATTGAGGAAAATAGTCCAGCACAAAAAGCAGGACTAGGGATAGGGGATCAAATCATCCGGATAAACGGGAGCTTATTACGCGAAACACCCGAAACGGACCCAGCTGTCCTGATGAAGGGAAATGCAGGCTCAATCGTTCTAATGGAGGTGTTACAGGTGGGGAAAAGCACTCCTCAATCTTTCTCCATCAAACGCGAAACGGTTCAAATTAAAAACGTGTTGAATGCTTCTATCATACGTCCTGGAATCGGCTATATTCTACTCGAAGATTTTAATTCCTCCGCGGCCAAAGAAGTAAAAACCGCCTTGGTTGAATTGAAAAAACAAGGCATGCAAAAACTGATTTTGGATTTGCGAAACAATCCCGGAGGATTATTGACACAAGCCATCGACATCTGTAATTTATTCATTCCTAAAGGAGCTAAAATCGTTGAAACGCGTGGGAAAGTTGAGGAGTGGAACAAAAGTTACCAAGCACTCAATCAAGCGGTGGATACAGAAACGCCAATCATCGTACTCATCAACAATCGGACGGCCTCAGCAGCGGAAATCGTTGCTGGCGTTTTACAAGATTATGATCGAGCAGTGATTATGGGTCAAAAGAGTTTTGGTAAGGGCCTTGTCCAAGTAACGCGGGATTTACCTTATCGAACCAAAATGAAAATCACAACCGCAAAATACTTCATCCCAAGTGGGCGTTGCATCCAAGCTTTGGATTATAAAAATAAAAATGCAGATGGCAGCGCGAAGGTATTCCAAGACTCTTCGGCAAAGATTTTTTACACACAAAATGGTCGAAAAGTCGTCGATGGAGGGGGAATTTTGCCGGATCAATTCACTGAAAAGAAAAACCTATCTGCCTTCGCTCAAGCCTTGTTGACTAAAGATATGCTCTTTTTGTTTGCGAGTGATTTTCATGGCTCACATAGTAGCATCGCAAGTGCAGAAAACTTTATCGCAGACGATGCGCTCATAGCACAATTCAAAACATGGTTATTAAGTTCCCATTTCAGCTATGAGGCTCCCGTGGAGAATCAAGTAAAAAAATTGCTTGAATCAACCCGCGAACAAGCAGCATACGCTGACCTACGTCAAATACTTCAAAGCCAAGCCGTCTATTGGAATACAAATCTGGATCGAGAAATTAGCCTGCATACACAGGAAATCGCGCCCCTATTGGAACAAGAAATAATCATGCATTATTATTTGCAGAAAGGGCTCAATACATGGTCGACGCGCAAAGATCCTAGCATTCAAGCTGCTGTCGACTTATTGGGAAAACCAACTAAATTTGCATCCATATTAAGCCGTCGAGAGAAACCATGAGTCTGATATTAAGCATCGAAACTTCCACACCCTTGTGCTCGGTTGCCCTGCATCGAGCGGGCGAACTACTAGCGACACATGAAACACAAGAAGAGGGAGGACATGGGAAAAAACTTACGCGCTTAATCGAGTCTGTCTTTGCTGAAGCGCAATTTGGCTTAAACCAGCTTGATGCCATCGCCCTATCAATTGGCCCGGGATCTTATACAGGATTGCGTATCGGATTAGCTACTGCCAAAGGACTTTGTTTCGGTTTGGATATACCCCTCATCACCCTAAACACCTTAAAAGTCATGGCGAATGCATGGACAAATCTTCCAAGCGGCACGCTACTTTTGCCCATGTTAGATGCGCGGCGCATGGAAGTATATGCCGCCATTTTTGAGGGGAATAACAAACAAATAATATCGGAAACGAGCCCTATTATCTTAGAGCCAGATTCCTTTTCAACACTGAATCAAGCGACAATCGCTTTTGGAAACGGTGCACCCAAATGGAAAGCGGCTTGCGAAAATTCATTCATTTCCTTTTCTGAAGAGCATCCATACCCACAGGCACAGTTTATGGGCGCAGATGCTCATCTGCATTTCGAAATGAAAGATTTTACGCCAATAGTTCAAGCAGAACCTGCATATTTGAAGGAATTCATGGGAATAAAACCCAAAATCAAATCATTGTAAACATGGAGGAGATCGTCAACAAGGTCAAGCAAAGTGGACTCATCCAAATTGACTTAGAAAACCTACGTCCCACTGGAGAACGCGTTTTTTTTGATATTGCACCCCAATTATTCATGGGCTTAGCACTCCGAGAAAAAGACTTTCGCGCGTTTATTCAGGCCCATGATTGGTCGCAATATCAGGGCAAACATGTGGCCATAGCCTGTACTGCGGACGCCATTATTCCATCGTGGGCTTATATGCTAATCAGTTCACACATATCCATTTACGCCGCCACTATTGTGTATGGTAGCCTGGCCGACTTAGAAAAACACTTGTTTGATCAAGTTATTCAGCAATTGGATCTTTCCCCTTTTGAGGATGGAAAGATTGTTATTAAGGGTTGTTCCAAGGAAGCTGTCCCATTGGATGCGTATGTTGCATTAACAAATCGTTTAAGACCTATCGTACGCAGCATCTTTTTCGGTGAACCATGTAGCACCGTACCCATTTATAAAAAAGCAAAATAGTCCCACCCATTTCGTAAATTTGCGCTTTAGCTGATTCGTATGTCCCAACAATCCCAAGAACAATATCAATTCATTTCTGCTATTTTATCCAAGCATATTGGTGCAGAAACAAAAATCGATGACCTACAGTTTTTTTATGGGGGGAACTTTAATCTTGCGGTACGAGTGAAATCAGGTCTTTCCGAATTTTTTATTAAATGGACGCAAGGAGAACACCAAGGACTCTTTGAAGCGGAAGCCAAAAATCTTCAACTCATCAAAAAAACGGGGGCAATTGATGTACCTGGCGTGTTAGGTGTAGGAACCTTAGATGAAAAGGAATACTTAATGATGGATTGCATCCAATCCGCGGAGAAATCGGCCGATTATTGGTCAGATTTCGGAGGAAAACTAGCTCACTTGCATCAGCAACACGCGACAAAAGGGCATGGACTTGACTATCATAATTATTTAGGAGCGGCCAAACAAGAAAATACTTGGCAGCAGGATGGCGTCCAATTTTTCATCCAAAATCGTTTGAAAAAACAAGTTGATACAGCCATTTATCACCGAAAGATTTCAGCAGAAATGGAGGAAAAGTTCAATATCCTCTTTGACAAATTACCCCAAATCATCCCGAATGAATCGTCGGCTTTGCTTCATGGGGATTTATGGTCCGGCAATGCCATGGTCAATGCACAAGGGGAAATAACCTTGGTCGACCCTTGTTGTTATTTTGGACTGCGTGAGGCTGAATTAGCTTTTACAACAATGTTTGGAGGATTTCCTACTGAATTTTACGAAGCTTATCATCGTACATTCCCAATAGAAAAAGATTTTCATCAGCGTATTCCGCTGTACAATTTATACCCCTTAATGGTACATGTGAATTTGTTTGGCGAAGGCTACTTACCCGCTGTAACTAAAATCTTATCGAGCTATTAATTTGCCTCGGATATCCATCGTTGAATCACATCATCAGGGTCAGATGCCCCGGGGAAGAACTGCACTAGCTTGCGCAAAATTTCCTCCATCACGGCATCAGGGCATGAGGCACCGCAGGTTAGTAAAATTTTAACCGGCTTCTTCGAAGGAATAAAATCCAAGGTTTGAATCTCTTCTTTACTCCGATTATTGTAATGCCAAATTTCGGTCGGACTAATTAATTTATCCGCAGACGAAAGAAAATACGTTGGCAATTTTTCTGCACATAGATCAACTAAATGCGCCGTATTGGAGGAATTATAACCGCCTGCTACAATCGCAAAATCGGCCTCCACTTTCAACAATCCATACGTGGCACTTTGATTATCATTCGTCGCATAACAAAGCGTATCGCGCGTATCAGCAAAATGCTCGGTAACCCGATCCGCAGCTAATTGGTAATAATCAACTATTTCTTCGCGTAAATAATCAACTATTTCTTGCGTGTCCGTCGCCAACATCGTCGTTTGGTTAACCACCCCTATACGTTCCAAATCTGTTTCCGGGTTAAATCCTTTGGAAAATTGCCCTTCAAATTCATCATAAAACTCTTCGGCCAACTTTTCTTTACGAATGTAAAGTGCTAATTGATGTGCTTGTTGGATGTCCTTAATCACCAAAGTAGGCGTAACCGACTGCGAATGTGAAAAAGTTGCCTTCGTTTCTTCGTGACTGGGCTTGCCATGTACAATCACAGAATATGATTTTTGTCCAATTGCACTTGCGCGATTCCAAACCTTTTCTACAAATGGGCAGGTAGTATCATAGGCATAGGTATCAATTCCGATCGAGGTCAATTTGGCCTGAATTTCTAATGTTGTACCAAATGCGGGAACAATAACGATATCAGTCGCATGAATTTCATCCCAAGGGATGATTTGATTTCCTTTTGTATCCTGAATAAATGAAACACCCCGGTCCAACAAGTCAGCATTAACTGCCGGGTTGTGTATCATCTCTGACAACAAATAAATTTTCTTCCCTGGATGTGCTTCAATGATTTTATAGGCTGTCTCTACCGCATTTTCCACCCCGTAACAGAATCCAAAATGCCTCGATAAATAAATCTCAACAGGTCCAAAATTAAAATGAGTAGGGCTGTAGTCTTTCTTTAATTTATCTTTTATGCGCCTTTTCTCCTTGATGGATCCAATCAAAGAACTGCTAAAAAAACTCGGGATTGAGAAAGACTTCATTTAGATGCGTATAACAATAAAACCGAAACATTAACCCTCAACAAGTGAAAGTGTTTTCAAAATTACAAAACTCGGTTTGGAAATACGCAAGTAAAATTGATTTACCCTTAAATAATTGATTTAGGTAAAGGTTGTGAAGGAATGGATTGTTTATGCTAATTTTACTTTTGAATTTTCAACGAAATCAACATACCAAATACTTTCAAATGAACAAGTCTTCTACTGGCAAGTTTAAGTTTTGGCGTTCTATTATATCAAATCCCTTGAGCAGTGGATTGGTTTCCTTATTCCGGAACCCAATCAGTTTCTTATATGTAGGCTTATTTATTTTCGCTGGTTTAATCAATGTGGAGCATTCGTTTAGCGATGCCCCAAAACAATCTGGATACTTTAGCGGATCCGTTGAATTCGACAAGCAACCAGCATCCACGATCAATACGGACAAAATAACAGCTAATATTACACTTTTAGGGGAAGAGCAAATTCTTGAGATCAAAGCAACGAGTCTTAATGATTCTGAAACAGTTTATACGCAAATAAAGAATTTCAAAGGAGTAGGAACCTATTTTATTCCAGGGGATGGATCTTCATCTAACATTGGAAATTTAATCAAGGACATTCAGGACTATCAAAATAAAAATAACTTTTACGAAGCAACTCGGCCGAATGCTGCTGGTATTTCGAACGGCGTAGGGAGGGTTAATATCACTTCCTATTCGAGTGAAGCAATCGTTGGAGATTTAGTCTTGATAGGGAATAATCCTGCAGGCCAACAAGCTATTTTGGGTGCTGCGAAATTCAAAGTAAACTTACAGCCCTAATGGAAATGATCGAATTTGAACCGGATTTAGTTCAAGCCGCCTGGGAAAATATACTTGATTTTTTCGAAAAACAATTTCATAAACGCCCGAGTGATCTAGAGTCTATCCTATTTTTGATTGGCGTTCAAGAATTGGGAATTGGGCATCGAGTATATACCAAAGAGGAAAAGCAAGATTTAATGCACATTGCTACGTGTAAAGTTTTAAGCTATAGCGGGTTTTACGCACTTGAAGGACTAGATGAAGCTGGTTGGCCCCACTGGAATTTAGTTACACCCGTTCCATCCCTCAATTTAAAAGAACAAGATATTCTCTTAAAAGCTCATATTATCCATTATTTCGAATCAGAAGTTTTTTAAGCTATGCTCAAAATCATCAGTTACAATGTCAATGGAATACGTGCTGCAATCCAAAAAGGATTTACCCAATGGCTTGCAGGCCAACAAGCCGACGTTATTTGCATTCAAGAATTGAAGGCAGATTTTGAGCAAGTTGACACCAGCGAGATTGAACAATTGGGCTATTCGGTACATTGGCATTCCGCACAGAAAAAAGGTTATTCTGGGGTTGCTATATTCAGCAAATTGAGCCCAAAACACATTGAGGTAGGTTGCGGAATTGAAAAGTATGATTTTGAAGGACGTGTATTGCGCTTAGATTTCGACAACTTTTCTGTGATGAGTGTTTATATGCCTTCAGGTTCAAGTGGCGATGAGCGACAAGCATTCAAAATGGAATGGTTGAAGGACTTTCATATTTACATTGAAACCTTGCGCCAAGAAATACCCCATTTAATTATATCTGGCGATTATAACATTTGTCATCGCGCAATCGACATTCACAACCCCAAAGGAAATGCCAACAGCTCAGGATTCTTACCCGAAGAACGCGAATGGATGGAATCTTTTGTACAAAATGGGTTTGTAGATACATTTCGTCACGTGAACCCAGATCAGGCGCATGCATATTCCTGGTGGAGCTACCGAGCGGGCGCCCGAGGGAAAAATTTAGGCTGGCGGATTGATTACCACATGGCCAGCGAAACGTTAAAAGATCGCATTGCGAATGCATATATATTGCCAGATGCAATGCATTCAGATCATTGCCCCATCGTTCTTGAACTAAAAACTGCCTAATATGCATTTCGAAAAACACGTATTCATTTGCGCAAATGATAAAGATGCCCCTAAAAAATGTTGTGGTTCTGGGCATGGCATGCAATTAGTAGAGGCGTTTAAGGTTGCTTACGCGGAAGCTGGAAATCCCGCAAATATTCGTATTCAACGTGCCGGATGCCTTGATTTTTGTGGCAAAGGCCCGGCCATGGTCGTTTACCCGGAAGGCGTCTTTTATGGAAATGTCCAACTAGAAGACGTACAAGAAATAACACAAAAACATTTAATCGAAGGGAAAATTGTCTCTCGCCTTCAAATTGGATAATCGCTAGCGTATGCAATATCGTTTTTACCCTACCCTACTTAATTCTTTTTCATTATACCTTCAGCAATCTAGGGATGCTGCAGGAAAAATTATTGTGGATGAAATTGAGATGATTGAACGAATTAATCGGGTAAAAAAGCCGACGACTTTAGCGCAACAGAAGGGGATGGATTTTGAACGTGCTGTCATTTTGGGGGAGGATGAAGAATTATTTGCAGAGGGAATCATTGACCAAGCACGCAAACTTATTCCCGAAAAGTATAAGACCCAATATTATGTAGAATCTCGCTACAAAAACGCGATGATATATGGTTATGTCGATGGCGTAGGCGAGCAGGTTGCATTTGACTTAAAAAGTACATCCTTTTATGAACCTGGCAGGTTCGCTAAAAATCATCAGAATCTATATTTGTTAGGATTACAGAAATTAGGCATCGAACAATTAGACTATGTCATTACAGATTTCAAAGCGGTTTACAAGGAAACTTATTATTTGAATCAATATGACTTCAGTCCATTGTATACCCAAATAGAGCAGTTTCAAGCCTTCCTAGACGAGAACAAGAAATTCATTCGAGACAAAAAGATTTTTGATCGCAAGTCAAATGACAATCAATTGTCCTTATTCGAATAAATCGAGTAATTCATTTAATTGGCTGATCTGAAACTTCGTATTTGCATCCTCTGCTCGCAGATTTAAGTGAATAGCAGGAATCCCAAGCATGGATGCCGCTTGAATATCAACGATTGGATGATCCCCCACCATGACAACCTCTGAGGGAAGACAATTCGCTTCTTGCAGCGCAAATTCAAAAAATGCGGCGGCAGGTTTTTTGCATCCCGCTAGTTCAGAGGTAATGATGTGTTCAAAAAAATGCGACATTCCTACACTCGAAATTTTGATGTGCTGAATATCATCAAATCCATTCGTTAATACGTAAAGTGGATATTTCGCAGCTAGCGTCTCGATGACTTGATAAGCATGTGGGATTAGGTGTGTTTTTCGCGGGGTCCTTTCCAAGTATAAATCGGAAAACAATTGCGCATCACTTTGAATGCCCAATGCATCAAAAAAAAGTTCAAAACGCGTATTTCGCAAGGTGCTTTGGTCAATACGCCCATGTTGATAATCCTCCCACAATGCATCATTAATCTTTTGAAAAATCGGCCAAACTTCATCTGGATGATGAGAAATCGTCTGAAGAAGTGCTAATTCTCCCAATAATTCTTGTAATACTTCAGATGCATTTCGGTCATGGTCCCAAAGTGTATGATCCCAATCAAAAAAAATGGCTTTTGGACTAAATTTCATCGAACAAAGGTAATAATAAGCTACCTTTGTCCCTATTAATTTCTGACAAGCCATGGAGCATCAATTACAATTAAAAAAACCATTAGCGTTTTTCGATTTAGAAACCACCGGTATTCAAGTAAACAAAGATCGTATCGTCGAAATATCCATCGCAAAAGCCAACCTAGATGGAACCGTAGATATAAAGACCCGGCGGGTTAATCCAGGTATTCCGATTCCATTAGAGGCATCTTTAGTCCATGGAATTTATGATGCAGATGTTGCAGAGGAACCTAACTTTAAACAAGTTGCAAAATCCTTAGCAGGCTTTTTAGATGGTTGTGATTTGGCTGGCTTTAATTCCAATCGCTTTGATGTACCCATGCTAGTAGAAGAATTTTTACGAGCTGAAGTTGACTTTGATATGAAGCACAGGAAATTAGTGGATGCCCAACGCATTTTCCACATGATGGAACCTCGTAATTTAACAGCTGCCTACCGTTTTTATTGTAACAAGGAATTGATAGGGGCACATGGTGCTGAGGCCGATGTATTAGCTACATTGGAAGTCTTGAATGCGCAAGTAAAACATTATGCCTCAACGGCGATGAAGGATGCGGAGGGCAATGACTATTTCCCAATTCAAAATGATGTTAATAAATTACATGAATTAAGTGCGTCCAACTCGATTGATTTTGCTAACCGAATGGTTTATAACAAAGATCAAGTTGCCGTATTTAATTTCGGTAAGCACATCGGTCGGCCAATTTTAGAAGTATTGAAATCAGATCCCTCATATTATGACTGGATGATGAAGGGTGATTTTCCGATGGACACAAAACGTAAATTGACCGAAATTAAATTACAAGGTTTTCAACGCTAGGGGCTTAAAAATTCAGTTTAATTTGTATTTTTGCCACGCATAAATGCATTCCAATTTATAACTATGCAATCGATTCCAGAAGTATTACGTACGATTCCGCTCACGCATTACATATTATTTAGTTCTGCACTTTTTTGTATCGGAATTTTAGGGGTTTTGACGCGTCGCAATGCGATTATCGTGTTCATGGCCATTGAACTTATGTTAAACGCCGTTAACTTATTGTTGGCCGCATTTTCCTCGTATTATGCTGATCCAGCTGGACAGATTTTTGTATTCTTTATCATGGCTGTAGCCGCAGCAGAAGTTGCTGTTGGCCTCGCAATTATCGTCATGATTTACCGCAATATTCAAAGTATTGATATAGGCGTACTTAATAAAATCAAAAACTAATTAAGCGCCACAATCCATCAGAATTCCTATGTCATTATTCTATTTAATTCCCTTGTTACCGTTTCTTGGCTTTGCCATTAACGGTTTAGCATTCCCCAAACTGAGCAAATCTGTTGCAGGTATCCTTGGTACAATTCCTCCATTGGTATCATTCGCACTTTCGCTTCAACTGTTTTTAAACTTTGATGGGCAGGCACAAATTTATACCCTTGCGGAATGGATTAAAGTGGGATCCTTATCCATTCCATTTGAATTCCAGGTAGATCAATTGTCTTTATTGATGCTGTTAATTATCACCGGAGTGGGCACATTAATTCATGTGTATTCCATCGGCTATATGGCGCATGATGCTGGTTTTGGAAAGTTTTTTGCCTTTTTAAATCTCTTCATTTTTTTCATGTTGATCTTGGTATTAGGGGCCAACTTCACTGTTTTGTTTATCGGATGGGAAGGCGTAGGCCTCTGTTCCTATTTGCTTATTGGCTTTTGGAATCAGAAAAATAGCTATGGAGATGCAGCACGCAAGGCCTTTATCATGAACCGCATTGGTGATTTGGGTTTTTTAATTGGCATTTTCTTGTTGATTCAAAACTTCAATACCACGAATTACCAAACCATTTTCCATGAAATTTCCGCTGGCAATGTGCCTGAGAATATTGGCCTAATCGCTTTTTGCTTGTTTATTGGAGCCATGGGTAAATCGGCACAAATACCTTTGTTTACTTGGCTTCCGGATGCGATGGCAGGCCCTACGCCCGTTTCTGCTTTAATCCACGCTGCGACTATGGTTACGGCAGGGATTTACATGGTGATTCGCGCCAATGTGATTTTCGAATTAAGCCCAGAAGTATTGCATTTTGTTGGCTGGATCGGATTAGCAACTGCTTTATTAGGCGCAGCAATTGGGCTATTCCAAAATGACATCAAGAAAGTCTTAGCTTATTCTACCGTCTCACAATTGGGCTATATGTTCATGGGATTAGGTGCTTCGGCTTACACGGCTTCGTTCTTCCATGTCATGACACACGCTTTCTTCAAAGCCCTTTTATTCTTGGGAGCTGGTTCTGTTATTCATGCGATGTCGGATGAGCAAGATATTCGTAAGATGGGGGGATTGAAATCCAAAATGCCCATAACCTACATCACTTTCTTGCTAGGAACAATTGCTATTGCAGGTATTCCCCCATTTGCGGGGTTCTTCTCGAAAGATGAAATTCTTGCACAATTATACCACCATGATTTTGCGATGTGGTGTTTGGCAATTGTAGGTTCAGCGCTTACGTCATTCTACATGTTCCGCGTGTTTATTTTAACATTCTTTGGTGATTTTAGAGGAACAGAAGCACAAGCACATCATGTACATGAATCACCACTATCGATGACCTTCCCATTGATGGCATTAGCTGTATTATCCGTGATAGGTGGACTGATAAATTTGCCACATTTCGCAGGAGGAAACGAATTATTAGCCCATTGGTTGGCGCCAATCATACCTGCAACTGCTGAATCAACTGAAGTTTCCTTCTTTAGTTTAGAAATGGGAGCCCCTTTGTTAGCTGCATTCTTACCAGCATTTGTTGCCATTTATTTATTTGGTGTCCAAAAATCAGTGCCTGAGGCAGATGAGTCTATGTCCGGAATCCAAAAAGTAATTTATAATAAATTCTACATCGATGAATTATATGATGTAATCGTTGTAAAACCCATCAACATATTGGGCAATTTTTGTTTTCAAGTCGTGGAATTCTTGGTCATTGATTTAATTGTTGAAGGCATAGGCAGAATTGTCGCGTATGCATCCACGGAATTCCGCCGCATTCAAACGGGGAATGTTGGTTACTATATTTTTGTCATGGTCGTATCCATTGCTGTTATTCTCGCTGTGAGTTTAAGAACATGGATCTTGTAATTTAAAATAGAACAAAAAGGTATGTTATTACTATTTATCCTATTATTTCCATTGGTACTTGGGGCGGGCTTGTTGCTGGCAAAACCAAGTAATCCCTTTCCCATCGCGTTAGCGGGGTCCATCCTTGAGGCCATCGTCATCGCGTATGCGCTTTGCCCAGCTGAATCTGCTGGCTTGATTTTTAGTCAAGCTTGGATTCCAGAAGCAGGCATCAGCTTTACCCTTTGGATTGATGGCATTAACGGAATTCTAATTGGCCTAACTGGTTTATTGGTTCCATTTATTATCGCTTCCACTAACAATTCTGACAAGTCGGGAAATGCCTCTTATCTAGGCCTAATTTTAGCCATGCAAACAGCATTATTGGGGGCATTTTTAGCAAAAGACGCCTTCCTATTTTATTTCTTTTTTGAAGCATCCTTATTGCCAATCTATTTCCTAGTGGCTCAATATGGAGGAGAAAATAGAACTTCGATTACCTTCAAGTTTTTTGTGTATACTTTATTTGGTTCACTATTTTTATTGATTGCCTTAATCTATGTGTATTTACGTACACCAGGCGAAACGCATTCAGCGGATATCGAGACACTCTATTTGACTGCGCGTAATTTAAGTGCGGAGCACCAAGGATTTTTATTTTTGGCATTCTTTATTGCATTTGCGATCAAAATGCCCGTTTTCCCCTTTCATACCTGGCAACCCGACACCTATACAACTTCTCCAGTTCAAGGGAGTATGTTATTAGGTGGGATCATGTTGAAAATGGGTACTTATGGAATGATTCGCTTGGTGATTCCCATGTTTCCCTTAGGAATAACACAATGGGGACTAACGGTCTCAATATTATCGATTATTGGAATTATTTATGGGTCCGTGATTGCGATCCAACAAAAAGATGCAAAACGATTACTTGCTTATTCATCCTTTGCACACGTAGGCTTAATGGCAGCAGGAATCATGACACAAAGTGTCGAAGGTATTCAAGGAGCTTTATATCAAATGCTTTCTCATGGCATCAATTTAGTGGGACTATTCTTTGTGATAGAAATCATTGAGCGTAGAACAAAAACTCGCGAATTAGCTCAATTAGGAGGCATTACTAAATCCTCTTATGTCCTTACGGTTGCATTTATTGTCTTGAGCCTTGGATCGGTCGCATTGCCTTTAACGAATGGTTTTATCGGAGAGTTTTTATTACTGAAAAGTGTCTTTGATCAAGAAATGTACTTGGGCATCATTTCGGGTATTACAATTATCTTAGGGGCCGTTTATACCTTGCGAATGATCCAAAAATCAATCTTTGGAAATGTTTCTAAGGTTACCAAAGACTTTGAAGATTTAGTGTTAGGCGAAAAATTAGTATTAATACCCTTAATCCTCTTGGTCATTTTGGGCGGTTTATTCCCCCAATATGTATTATCCTTTAGTGCAGCAAGTGTAGAAAAACTTGTCGCCTTATTAAACTAAGCGGAATTTTAACAACAGCAAAGCAGAATTATGACAGCTATCATTGCTTTATCATTATTTGGAATCAGTAACCTATTTTTAGGATTTTGGTTATCGCGTAAGATGATTCAACAAATCACCATGCTTTTTCTAGCCATTGGAATTGGCATTACGGCGATGGATTGGAATCATGAGTTTTTATGGTTTGGAAATATGTTCCGTACTAATAATACCTCAATCAACTTCAGTATCATCATTCAAATCGCGGCATTTTTTGTCGTGGCATTCTCAAATGCCTTTGGACAAGATGATGAACATACGCATCCGGCAGAATATTATGCCATTATGTTATTCTCAACGGTGGGAGCAATCATTATGGTATCCTTCGATCACTTAATGATGTTATTTGTAGGGCTAGAGATTCTTTCCGTAGCAATGTATGTCCTTACGGGGTCGGATAAGCGAAATTTGCGTTCCAATGAGGCGGCAATTAAGTATTTCCTTATGGGTTCATTTGCCACAGGAATCCTATTGTTTGGAATGACCTTAGTTTATGGAGCAACACGCTCATTTTATATCTCAAACATTGCGAATGCCATTGCTAGTACCGCTCCAGAATCTATACCATCCTTTTTATATGCGGGTATTTTGTTAATGCTAGTTGGTCTGTTATTTAAGGTCTCTGCTGCACCTTTCCATTTTTGGACGCCTGATGTATATGACGGGGCACCTACGATTTTCACCATGTTCATGTCTACCGTCGTAAAAACAGCTGGTTTTGCGGCGATTTACCACATCTTTGCTGGAGTATTTGGTGGATTATATTCGACTTGGGTCATGCCCGTATATTTCATCAGTATGTTGACGCTCGTGATTGGAAATGTTACGGCGGTGTACCAACAAAGCTTCAAGCGTATGTTAGCGTATTCAAGTATTTCCCATGCTGGATATATGTTATTGACGGTTTCGGCAAGACAAAACAGCTCAACATCAAGTATCTTATTTTACTCGTTGGCCTATACATTGGCAACTTTGACGGCCTTTGCCGTATTTAAACTGGTTTCTGAATATCAAACAGGTAGGACAGAAAAACCAGAAAACTTTCAATCCTTTGAAGGTTTAGCGAAAGCGAATCCCTACTTAGCATTTTGTTTGACTGTATCCTTACTATCATTAGCAGGAATACCCTTGACTGCAGGATTTTGGGGGAAATTTTTTGTATTCTCAGATACGTTTAATCGCAATATCATATACCCCGTCATCTTAGCTGTTTTAATGTCGGCTGTAGGTATATACTACTATTTTAAAGGAATCATTGCCGTTTACTTCAAACAGGGTGATATTCCAACAATAGAAATTAGTCCTTTATATCGCGCAGCATTGGGCATTACAAGCTTAGCAACCTTGGTATTAGGCTTATTCCCAAACCTCGTTAAAAGCCTATTTTAATTGAAGAAAAAGTCGGAACTCTTTAATCGCAAAGATTTAATTGCCTATTTCCTGATTGCAGGAACAGGAGCGATGATTCAATTATTGGCTGGGGGGCTACTAAAAGATTGGTTTCATTTAGCCTATGAGGCTACGATTTTACCTGCCTATTTCATTTCACTGATTGTTGGTTTTATCTTAACCAAATTGTTTGCGTTCAATGCACGTCAGACAAGACAGACACAAAGGGAAATGATTAAATTCATGATGGTCGCTACATTTTCAGGCTTTGTTACTTGGGGATTCAGCATTCTTCCCTACCATATCATTCAAACAAACTACAACGATTTATTCGTACAAATCCCATATTCGTACAAGAAGGTCAACGTAACTCAAATTAGCACAACGATAAATGGGATGGGCTTCAGCTTTATCTCAAACTATGTTTTGCACAAAACATTCACCTTTAAGAGCAGCGGGTTTTACGACCGTTTTAAGGATCTTATCAAGTAATAAATTCATACAATCACTTGAAAGTATTAAATTAATCTTAATTTTCTTAAGAATTAACAATGCCCACAGGCCTCAATTAGGCCATTTTAACTAATAATCACCCCAATTCTTAAAATTTTCTTAAAATTTTTGCTCGATTGTTTGCAATTAAAAATATATCACGTAGTTTTGTAACTCAAACCTTAAAATATTACAAAAATGAAGAAAGTATTCGCTTTAGCTTTCGTTGCTGGTATGGTAACTTTAGCATCTTGTGGTGAGAAAAAAACTGAGGCTTCTGCTGATTCAGTTGCTGCTGATACAGCTGCTGCTGCTCCAGTTGATACTGCTGCTGCTGATACAGCTGCTGCTGACACTGCTGCTGCTAAATAATTTTAGCCAGTTTCAAAAAAAAAGTCCTTCGCTTGCGAGGGACTTTTTTTATGCCCAGCCATGACTAAAAACAAGAAAATTGCTTCTTTCTTGGACCACTTCCCTCCAAAAGTGGCTGAATATTGCTTTAACTTATGGGACGAACATCAGTTCGATTTCATCATCTCCAAAAAGCGTGACACCAAACTGGGTGATTTCCGTTTCGCACCCAATAAAGGATTTCAAATTACGGTCAACCACAATCTAAATCCCTATGCATTTTTAGTCACCTATTTACATGAAGTCGCGCATCTTGTAACTTATCAAAGGTTTAAAAACAAGGTGAACCCGCATGGGCAAGAATGGAAGAATGCCTTCTTTGAATTATTTAATCCCCTGTTAGATTCCGAACTGCTTCCTAAAGAATTAGTTCTCGTGCTGAAAGCCTATTTGAAAAATCCGGTAGCAAGTTCAAATGGATATACCCCTTTAGTGGAAGTATTAAAGCAATTTGATGTTCATACAGATGAGGCAGTAATACTGTTGTTCAACTTAGCTGAAGGAACAAAATTCAGATTAAAAAACCTGCTCTTAGAGAAAGGGAAACTACGCAGAACCCGCTACATTTGCCAAGAAGTACACACAGGCAAATTATACCTCGTCGCTAAAAATGCACAAGTACAAGCTTTCGAAGTACCAGCATAACCGAATCCTGCTTTTGCTGGTGCTACTATTCGCATCGCTTAGATCATTTAGCCAAATACCTGCGGCGCTCCAACAAGGGAAATGGATTAAACTCGGCATTACACAGGCTGGATTCTACCAAATCAATCAAGCTTGGTTGACTAAACATCACATCGAAAATACAAGCCCAGCGAAAATCTGCATTTATTCAGCGCAAACAGGCATGCTAAATCCGCAGGATTCCTTTCAAAACGGGTTGCTCAAACCCGTTCCTGCATATTATCAAAAAGAGACAAACTCGACATGGAACATATTCTTTTGGGGGGAATCACCACATACGATCCGACAAGAGGAATTTTGGAAACAAGAAACCAATCTTTATGCTGATTCCACTTTTTATTTTGTCCAACTAGATGCCACACAGACAAATCCAATTGAAGAAATTGAAAATGCGACTTCGAATGCTTCCATATTACCATACGCATGGTCTCTCAAACATTATGAGCCCGAAACCTACAATTTAAATCAGTCAGGCCAAGCGTGGCTTGGTGATGCATTTTACGGAAACTCAAGTAAAATTTTACAATACACACTGAGTGATTATTTCCATGGGCAGACAGCCCATTTGGCAATCAAACTTTATGCAAGCAGTGTTTCTCCCAGCACATTTTCAATTCCTCTATTGCCAAAGCCGATCTCGATGACTCCCATAATCGGTGGCCGCTATGATCTAAAAGCGAACAGTGAGGAAATAAATACCTGGACAACTCCCGTCCTTGCAGCTAATGATGCGTGGAATTGGCCCATTAGTTTCCAAAGCTCAGCGGGAATTGGATACCTAGACTTCATCAGCCTCATGTACCCGAAAAAATTCGATGCTAATTATGAAAATCCCTTATACCTATTACCCAATACAACAGATTCCCTGCTTCATATTAACATGTCGAATTTGCGCGCAAGCCAACAAATTTGGGTAAACAATGGAGGACTGAAATGGCAAAAATTAAGAAAAAATCAGGCTTTTAGCCAATCATTCCGCCCGAATAGCCGAGTGGCTATTGCCAATTTGGATCGAATGAATGAGCCAAATTTCTGTGGAAAGGTTGAAAACCAAAATTTATTCGACCTGGCTGCAGATACGGAGTTATTAATATTGTCAACTGCAATTCTAGAAACAGCGGCACATAAATTAGCAGACTATAAAACAACACAACTGAAAATACCGGCTAAAAATATCCAAACGCATACAATTTTTAATGATTTCAGCGGAGGCAAACAAGATGTAACTGCGATTCGAAACTTTATTCGATATCAATATCAAAAGCCGGGATCCAAATTAAAATACGTCATTCTTTTGGGCGATGCTTCCATCGATTACAAAGGCCAAAATACGGTTTCGACAGCATTGGAAAAATCTTGCTTTGTCCCCACTTATCAAAGTGAAGAGTCCTTTCATCCGCTCCTGAGCTATGCTTCGGATGATTATTATGGGATCATGGGAACAAAGGACGGGGCTTGGAACGAAGGAGACGAAATGAAGGTTGCCATCGGTCGAATTCCTGCAAAAAATCTACAAGAGGCCAATATGTTTATCAATAAATTGATGGATTTTGAGTCAAAACAACTCGATAATACACCTCGATTCGCATGGGTAGCAGATGATGGCGATTCCAATATTCACATGCAGGATGCGGAAGATTTTTCTGGAATGTTACAGAAAGCCCTATTCCCAATTCGACAAGAGAAAGTTTATTTGGATCAATATCCAATGCAAGTCTCGAATGGTTCTTATACGAGTCCATTGGGAACAAAGGCCGCATTAAATCTTTTTGAAGAAAAGGCTGATTTTATTCATTACATGGGACATGGTTCTGAGAGTGGCTGGGCTGACGAAAAACTCCTCACGACGAACGATTTGGTACAGCTCAAAAACAGCAAGCATTTACCTATATTACTAACGGCAACATGTCAGTTTGGACGTTTTGATGATCCGAACATCCTTTCTGGCGGAGAAGTAAGTTTATTGTCGGATCAAGGTGGTGTCATCGCATTAATTAGCACAACAAGGCCCGTTTTTCAAAGTAGTAACTACCTCTTTGGGCAGGCATTCTACAAATCGATGATGGAGAATAAAACAAATTCATCCTATCGTTTGGGGGATTTATTTCGAGATGCTAAAAATGCGAGCCAAGCCGGCGTTATCAATCGAAATATTCAATTACTAGGAGATCCAACGCTTGCACTTCCATGGATTACGAAAGGCTTTCACATGGCGCTCGATACAACCAAGAAAGAAATATCCCTTAGTGGATTGCCCTTGCAAGGGGCTAAGATGCAGATTGGACTTTACCGAATCAGTGAATCTAAAAAAACACTAGGCGCAAAAAATGCCTCCTTTCAATACACACACATGAGTCCGATTATCTGGAAGTCGGCCGGCGAAAGCACAAGCAATTCAATGAAAATAAGTATTGAAAATATGCCAAGTTTGGAACAGGGGGAACGTTATCAACTTCATGCTTGGTCGGCAAATACACTTGAAAAGTATGCAACAGCCATCGAACCAAATTCCTGGATAAATAAACAAAAAGCAGAAAAAGTGCCGCCTTACTTGGGGCTTGAAATCTTAGATGAAGATATAATGTCAACGAGCACGAACCCTTGGGTAAACATTTCGATAGCGGATTCATCAGGTTTATTGTGGCAAAATGGTGCTGGACAGGTTGCTAGCCTGATTTTAGATGACAGCGTCCGAGTGGAAATGGCTGCCAGGTTCAATCCAGACATATCAAATTCATCCCAAGGCAAGATTAAAATCCAATTGAAATCGCTGAAACCCGGAATACATAAAATTCAAGCATTTTGTTGGGATATCTACAATAATTACGCCCAAGCATCGTTAAGTTTCCAAGTAAAACAAGATGAATTGGCGTCGCTGAATGGATATGTATATCCAAATCCTTTGGGACAAACCTTGCACTTCGTTTTTAAACAGGATAAGCCCTGGGATATAATGCCATATGAAATTCAAGTATTCGATCTTTTAGGTCGTATTATCGGAACAAAAACCGGCATGAGTAGCTACGATGAAACAGGAAAAGCTAAGATTGAATTTGATTGGAAAGCAGACGAATTCATGCACATGCATCAACCGCTGATTTTACAAATTCAATTGAGAGACAATTTGACAAATGAAATTAAAACGTTCCGAATTAAAACATTACCCTAAAATAAGTTTTCATATTTTTTTTACGAATCCCATATCCATTATCCTAAAAAATGTCTATTTTTGACTTTAGCTTTTTTGAATAGAAAGACTCTCTTATAATTTAATATACAATGACAAAGAATTATTCAATTTTCCACAAAGCGCTTTTTACAGCACTAACTGTATGCATCGGTACAGTCGCTTATGGCCAAACATTGGTTTCTGGACAATTAAATTCAGGAAGAATTCCAACACCGACCATGTTATTTCTAAATGTCGCTCCAGATGCTCGTTCTGCAGCTATGGGAGATGCGGGTGTCGCTATTTCATCTGATGTTAATGCGATTTATTGGAATCCAGCCAAGTTAGCAAGTGCTGATAAAGATCTTGGATTTGCCATTTCTTATACACCATGGTTACGTAACTTAGTAAATGACATGGCCTTGTATAACATTGCAGGATACAAGAAAACAGCTAAAGATCAAGCATTTGGTTTTTCAATCAATTACTTTGACCAAGGCCTTTTTCAAGCAACGTTAGCTAACGGAACAAGCGCAGGAAATTTCAATTCGAAAGAATACGCTTTGTCATTAACGCATGCTAGAAAACTTTCAAATAGCCTTTCGTTAGGTGTTAACTTGAAATACATCAACTCTAATTTATTAGGAAACTACCAAGGAACTTCGGGTACGGGAGTTGCGATGAAACCAGCACAAACGGTTGCCGCTGACATCGCATTATATTGGAATACAAACTCTGAGAAGAACTGGAAATACACGTATGGTTTAGTTCTTTCTAATATTTCTGGTAAGGTATCTTACGGTGGGGCTGAGAAAAACTTCATCCCGACTAACTTACGTGCCGGTGTAGCTGCGGTGAAAGATATCGATGACAAAAGCAAATTGACATTAACTTTGGATTTCAACAAATTGATGGTTCCTACACCTCAATCAGTTGATGCCAATGGAAACAAAGTAGGAACTGACCCAACAACAACATCTGCAATCGGTGGTATCTTCGGATCATTATTTGATGCACCAGACGGATTCGGGGAAGAGTTGAAAGAGGTTACTACTTCATTAGGAGCAGAATATTTATTCAACAATACATTTGCAATTCGTGGAGGTTATTTCAATGAAAGCGAAATGAAAGGAAACCGTAAATACTTCACCATGGGTGTTGGATTTAAATTAGATCAAAAATATGGTTTTGACTTTGCTTACTTAGTACCAACAGGAACAAGTAGCCCATTAGCCAATACTTTACGTGTAACTTTGTTGGCAGCAATCAACAACGACAACGGAAAAAGATAATTAAACAGATTTCTAGTTTGACAAATGACATTCCATCCGGGATGTCATTTGTTTTATAGCCCCATATATGCTAAATCGAACCCTTGCCCCAGTGGCCTACCCGATTGAACTCATCAAATTTCCTGCCGTAACAACAACATGCCTAACCAATGGCATTGAGGTAGCTTCTCTTTCGCTAGGGGAGCAGGCTGTTTTCAAATTAGAGTTCACTGTAAGTGCTGGAGCGAGCTCCGCAGAAAAGGCAGGAATCGCTAGTTTAACGAGTTCATTAATGAAACGAGGAACGCGTCAACGAGATGCGACAGCGATACACCAACTCTTTGATTACTATGGTGCATTTTGGGATGTACAGACCAACTTAGATCATGCAACATTCGTACTCTATGGCTTAAGCAAGCATCTGAAATCTTTATTACCCTACGTCCTTGAGATCATTCAGGAAGCAAACTTCCCTGCGGAGGAATTCGAAAAGGAAATAGCTATCGAAGTTCAAAAGAATAAACTCAACTGGCAGAAGACGGCGTTTTCAGCGAGCCAATTATTACGCCAACAGCTTTTTTCGCCTGATGCATACGGTCGTATTTCTACAGAGAAAAGCATACAGGAAATTCAGCAAGGAGATTTGGTGAATTTCCATAAGCAAAACTGGCTGAAGGGTATGCCTAAAATTTTCCTATCAGGAAATATTGGCCCAGATGAAATCGAGGCGGTTCAAAGAACATTTGAGCAAATGGATACGCATCAAACAAAACCCCTAAATTCATTTATCCCGAATGGGATTCAGCCTAAAGGGATTCGCGAATTTCGTGAAAATGCTTTGCAATCGTCCATACGCCTTGGGATGTTATCCATTACACGAAGCAATCCCGACTATTTTAAATTCAGTGTGCTGAATACGCTATTCGGGGGATTTTTTGGATCTCGATTGCAAAAAAATATCCGTGAAGAGAAAGGATTTACATACGGCATTTCATCTTCCATCGTTCCCATGTTACGTGCGGGATACTGGGTCATTGGAACGGATGTAGACAATGCCAATGTAGAAGAAACTTGTTCCGAAATTCGCAAAGAAATGTTGTTACTTCAATCTGAGCGGGTAGGTCAAGCTGAATTAGACTTGGTGAAAAACTACTTGATGGGAAGCTTTACGGGAGAACTCACACAAGCTTTCGATATTGCAGAAAAAATCAAAGTCATCCAATTGGAACACCTACCGAAGGATTTCTACGATCAATTTCAGGAACAAATTCTAGCATGTACTCCTGAAGATTTGTTGGAACTAGCTAATAAATACCTAGACCCAACAAACCTACACGAAGTCATCGTGGGTGGCCGCTAGAAACGAGCCAATTCCCGGAATTCATTTACTCGACCAGCTAAATCTTGATCGGTAATTTCTAGCAAGCGTTCAGTTCCGAATTTTTCAACACAAAACGACGCCATGGCGGAGCCGTAAACAATGGCTTTACGCATGTTCTCGAAAGAAATGTCGTCCGTTTTGGCTAAATAACCAATGAAGCCGCCTACAAAAGTATCCCCAGCACCCGTTGGGTCAAATACCTCTTCCAAAGGCAATGCGGGGCAATAGAACATATTTTGGTCTTGGAATAACAAGGCTCCATGCTCCCCTTTCTTAATAATCAAGGTTTTAGGCCCCATCGCCATAATCAACTTGGCAGCCGTACGTAACGAATATTGTTCGGATAATTGACGAGCCTCCTCATCGTTGATGCAAAGCACATCCACCATTTTCAAGACACTTTTCAAATCATCCATGGCAACATCCATCCAAAAATTCATGGTATCCATGACGATTAATTTAGGACGCTTCGCTAATCCTTCAATCGCTTCGATCTGAACCTGAGGTGTTAAATTACCCAACATCAAATATTCACAATCTTGATACGAAGCGGGAATTGCTGGCTTGAAATCCGCCAACACATTCAAATCCGTCACCAACGTGTCACGTGTATTCATGTTATTGTGGTATTTCCCGGCCCAGAAGAAGGACTTTTCTCCCTGCTTGATTTGCAGACCGTCTAAATTGATGCCCTTCGACGTTAAGGTATCCATGTAGGCCTGCGGAAAATCGTCACCCACCACCGCAACCACATTGACACGTGGTAAGAAAAAAGCAGCTGATAGGGCAATATAGGTACAAGACCCTCCGATAATTTTATCGGTCTTTCCGTAAGGAGTTTCTAAAGCATCGAACGCAACCGTTCCAATTGTTAATAAGCTCATGTGCATGTATTTAACCAACCCTAGGACAACGACTAAAGGCTTGGTCTGGATTAAAAAATAAACGATAAGTAATGTAAGTCTTTTCATTTGTTGCCCCCAATTGGGAAACAAAACGTAGCATTTTGGGATTAAAATCTCCCACCCAATTCATGTCCATCGTGTCATACGGATAGAAAGGATTTTCGCGTGCGGCAGTTCGAAAACGTAAGGCGATAGCCGATTCAAGCCCTTTCCCTTGGTGAGCTGGTACAACACCAAAAATCACCCCACAAGCTCGCGTCAATGCACCACGCATTTTCAATAATAAAAATTTGATCATCCCCCACCAATTCAAACGACCATTTAAGTGTTTAATAATTTGATTAAGATCTGGTATCACGATAAAAAATGCAACAGGATCACCAGCTTGCGTATAGGCAAACCAAAGCAACTGCTCATCAATAATCGGCTTCATGGTTTGGACCAAACGTTGTGCTTGTTCCGAACTCATCTCTTTCACCCCGGGAAACTTTGCCCAAGCCGCATTGAAAATGGCCTTAAAATCCTCCGCATATTTTGGCAAATTCGACTTTTCAATGTGTTTAAACACATATTCAGGATTCTGATATATACGATTTGCCTTCTCCTCAATCGCAGGTGTAACATTCGCCCCACGAATCGAAGACACGTAGACATATTGTTGAAAATAGTCACGAAAGCCATAATGCTCGAAAAAATCAATGTAATAGGGTTTTGTCCAAGGCATTTTATAGGTAGGCTCGTACTCCCATCCTTTTACCATTAATCCCCAAAAGCTATCCCGCTCACCGAAATTAATGGGACCGTCCATGCCCTGCATGCCCTTTGAAATCAACCAAGCCTTGCAGGCATCAAAGAGCTGAAAAGCAGCATTTTCATCTTCTGTACATTCAAAAAAACCCATGCCGCCCACGGGAACTTCGTCCTTATTTTGCTCATAAAATGCCGCTACCCGACCAATCGCCTCACCAGCATCATCAAACAATACCCAGCGAATTGCCTCCCCGTGTTTAAAATGTCCATTTTTCTTGGAGTCAAATACGTTTGAAACATCCGTATCCAATGGACGAATCCAATTGGAATCCGACGCATATAAACGGACTGGGAATTGCAAAAAAATACGTTGAAGCGATTTGTCCTCGCCTACTTCCTTTAGCAACATGAACGATTGATTTTCAAAAAACACACAAAGATAACACAATCTGAAAAGAATCGTTTCAAATTGTCAAAATGCTAAGTTTGGTGAATTAAAAGAATCGGCGTAATTTTAATTCCTTTTTGAGGACTCTACAAAAGCACCTAGGATTCATGCAGCCGTTAAAAATATACAATACACTCAGCCGAGAAAAAGAAGTATTTAGCCCGATTAATGCACCCCATGTTGGGCTTTATGTATGCGGGCCAACGGTGTATAATTTCGTCCATTTAGGGAACTTAAGAACCTTTACGTCTTTTGACATCTTACATCGCTATTTAAAATTCATCGGTTATCAAGTTCGTTATGTACGCAATATCACGGATGTAGGTCACTTGGTAGGGGATGGCGATGAAGGAGAAGACAAAATTGGCAAAATGGCCAAGTTGGAGAAGGTAGAACCCATGGAAATTGTCCAACGCTATACAAATGATTTTCATAATGTCTTAACACAGTTTAATTTGCTACCTCCAAGCATCGAGCCTACGGCGACGGGGCATATTGTGGAGCAAATCGAAACGACAAAAATCCTTTTGGAAAAAGGCTTAGCCTACGAATCAAATGGATCCATCTATTTTGATATTGAGACTTACAACAAACAGGGAGGTAATTACGGACATTTATCTGGTCGAGTGTTGGATGATTTATTAACGGAAACACGTGATTTAGATGGTGTAGGCGAAAAGCGCAGTCCTTTGGATTTTGCACTCTGGAAAAAAGCCTCTCCTGAGCACATTATGCGCTGGCCATCCCCTTGGGGAGATGGTTTTCCAGGATGGCATTTGGAATGTACCTGCATGAGTCACAAGTACTTAGGAGATACATTTGATATTCACGGAGGTGGGATGGATTTGAAATTTCCACACCACGAATGTGAAATCGCACAGGCGAAAGCAGCCCATGGGCGCGCTCCTGTACGTTATTGGATGCACACGAATATGTTGACCGTGAATGGTCAAAAAATGAGTAAATCGCTCGGAAACTCCTTTTTGCCCAGTGAATTAATCACCGGAGCACATCCCTTATTGGAGCAAGCCTACAGTCCGATGACCGTTCGTTTTTTCATGCTTCAATCGCAATATCGCAGTACCTTAGACTTCTCAAATGAGGCCTTAAAAGCTGCGCAAAAAGGATATAAACGCATCGCGAATGGATTGCGAATCATTAAAGGCATGGAATTTGACTCTGCTACTGTTTCAGCGGTTGACACAATACAAGTTGAGGAAATCAATAATGCCATTCAAGGATGTTATGATGGAATGAACGATGATTTGAATACCGCGGTTACCATTTCACATTTGTTTACCTTATTAAAAAAGATAAACCAATTACATGCGGGTCTACTAACTTTTGGACAATTAGGGCGAGAAACATTCGAGCAATTGAAATCAAATTACACCCATTTCTTAGAGGAGGTTTTGGGACTTCGCGAGGAATTTCCGACCAATCAGGAAGCCTTAATCAAGGGAATGTTGGGCTTATATGCTACCTTCAAGGAAAAGCGGGAATACGACAAGGTAGATGAAATTAGAGCTAATTTTAAGGCCATGGGCCTTTTAGTTAAGGATATGAAAACACGCATTGATTGGGCATACGAAGAATAAAATTATGTTTAGAAACTTATCACCAACCGTTCGAAATTTAATCTTTATAAATGTAGCTATTTATGTCTTAGGCGGATTTTTACCCCAAGATTTATTGAGCTTACACTATTTCCAGGCGAAGGACTTTCATGTTTACCAAGTAGTCAGCTACATGTTTGTGCATGCAAGTTTTATGCATTTATTGGGAAATATGTTCGGTTTGTACATGTTTGGATCGTTGTTAGAACGAATTTGGGGGGCACAACGCTTTCTATTCTTCTATTTCTTTTGTGGTATTGGAGCCGGTTTACTTTACATGGGTATACAACATTTTATTGATTTCGCTGATTTTCGTCGGGCAACCGAAATTGTCTTAAGTGACCCAAGTTCGATGCATTTATATGATTATGCGCAACACTACCAAGTAATTTCATTGCCTGACGGGAATGTCAACATTGAATGGGCGCGCGAAAATTATGCAGAATATGTAAACCGCAGTCAATTAGCTGGAGCATCGGGTGCAATTTTTGGTATCCTAATGGCCTTTGGGTATTTATTCCCAAATTCTGAAATGTATCTTTTCCCCTTCCCTATTCCGATCAAGGCAAAGTATTTCGTGAGTTTCTATGGCCTATACGAATTGTACCAGGGGATTCAACAATACCAAGGTGACAATGTTGCACATTTTGCTCACATCGGAGGAATGGTGTTTGCTGTCATTTTATTGATGGTTTGGAAGACCAAACGCAATCATTTCTACTGATATGCCCGGATTTTGGCAAGACTTTCAACGCATATTAAAGCAACCTGGTGAAGGCTTGCTGAAAATCATTGCGGTAAACTCATTGTTATTCCTTACCCTGATGTTGCTTCGAATTTTCATGATCTTCACAGGGAAAGAGGCTATTTATGAGTCGCTTTTAGAGCAATTGACTTTATCTTCCGACATACGATCTAACTTTCTACACCCCTGGAGTTTTATTAGCTATTTTTTCATTCACGTGGAAATTTTCCATTTGGTCTTCAATATGATGTTCCTTTATTGGTTCGGCAAAATCCTACAAGAGGTTATCGGCAATAATAAAAGTGTTCAAATCTATTTTTTAGGCGGCATCATGGGTGCGATTGCCTTTTTAATGGCCTATCATTTCATTCCTTTTTTCGAGCACCAACAAGGAAGTTTTCTATTGGGAGCATCTGGGGGCGTTTTTGCTATTGTGCTTGCTGCTGCTACACTCAGACCGAATTTTGAAGTTCAGTTATTTTTAATAGGCCCTGTTCGCATCAAATTCATTGCAGGATTCTATTTAATTTGGTCGCTTTTAGAGACCGTGGGAGCAAATGCAGGTGGACAAATCGCCCATTTGGGAGGTGCGCTGGTGGGCTTTTTCATGGCTTACTTTCATGAACACCCGATCCGCTGGGACAAACTAAGAAAAAAAGAAAGTCCCTTCATTCATGCAGATTTATCGCGAGAAACAAAACCAAGAAATCCGCCCGAAAATATCGAAGAAGAAGAATTAAATCAGATTTTAGATAAAATATCGAAATCAGGATATGACAGCCTTAGTAAATCTGAAAAGCGAAGATTATTCAAGGCTAGTCAAAAAAATGAGTAAGCGTCAAAAACATTTTTACCTTTGTAGAGTTTTTCTTTCACTTGAATAAATTAGTTGTGTCCACTCAATTCCCAGCAGGCCCTTTACTTAGTAAGATTCAGGCACCCGCCGATCTGCGTAAGTTACAAGCCAATCAGCTCCCCGCTGTTTGCGAAGAATTGCGTCAATACATCATTGACCATGTTTCTGTCAATGGAGGTCACTTTGGAGCCTCATTAGGTGTGACAGAATTAACAGTTGCATTGCATTACGTTTTCAATACACCTTACGACCAATTGGTTTGGGATGTGGGACACCAGGCCTATGGGCATAAGATTTTAACGGGCCGACAAGGCGTTTTCCACACGAATCGTTTGCTTGGAGGAATCAGTGGATTTCCGAAACGTTCAGAAAGTGAATATGATGCTTTTGGAGTAGGTCACTCATCCACATCCATCTCGGCTGCTTTAGGCATGGCTGTGGCATCTCGTTATAAAAAAGAATTTGATCGGCAGCACATTGCTGTGATTGGAGATGGTTCGATGACCGCCGGCATGGCATTCGAGGCTATGAACCATGCGGGTGATATCCCCAATAACATGATTATCATTTTAAATGATAATTGCATGGCGATTGATCCCAATGTGGGCGCATTAAAAGAATACCTAACCGACATCACTACATCGCATACCTACAACAAGGTTAAAGATGACGTTTGGAATTTATTGGGAAAAATGTCTCGCTTTGGGAAGTCGGCACAAGAAATCGTTTCTAAAATAGAGAATGGCCTAAAGGCTACTTTACTTAAACAAAGTAATTTATTTGAGTCTTTCAATTTACGCTATTTTGGCCCGATCGATGGCCACGATGTCGAATATTTAGCCACCGTTTTACGTGACTTAAAAGACATTCCTGGCCCTAAAATCCTACATTGTGTGACAACGAAGGGCAAAGGCTATACGCTTGCGGAAAAAGATCAAACACTTTGGCATGCGCCAGGGAAATTTGATAAGTTAACGGGAGAGATTGAGAAGAAAACATTCGATAATCCACAAGCCCCTAAATACCAGGAAGTTTTCGGACACACCTTGTTGGAACTTGCGGAAAAAAATCCCAAAATCATGGGAATTACCCCAGCGATGCCATCGGGTTCATCATTGAACATTATGATGGCAGCAATGCCAGACCGCGCATTTGACGTGGGAATTGCAGAACAGCATGCCGTGACTTTTTCAGCTGGATTAGCGACGCAAGGATTAACCGTTTTTTGTAATATTTACAGTTCATTTATGCAGCGCGGTTACGACCAAGTTGTACATGACGTTTGTTTGCAAAAGTTACCGGTCATTTTCTGTCTCGACCGAGCAGGTTTGGCGGGAGCAGATGGCCCTACCCATCATGGAAACTTAGATATTGCTATGATGCGCTGCGTTCCCAATATGATCGTATCGGCTCCTCGGAATGAGCAAGAATTAAGAAACATCATGTACACGGCATCTTTGGATAAATTCAAAGAACGTGGCGAAGCCATCAGCATTCGCTATCCAAGAGGTCAAGGTGTCATGCCAGCATGGCGGACAGATTTTGAGGAAATTAAAATTGGGACTGGGGTCGAACTTAACAGCGGAAAAGATGTGGCTATTTTAAGTTTAGGGCACATTGGAAATGAAGCGATTAAGGCCGTAGAACTATTGGCAAGTCAAGGAATTGATGCCGCTTTATATGACTTGCGTTTCGCGAAACCATTAGATGGAAAACTTTTGCATGAAATCTTCCGTAAATTTAATACAATCTTAACCGTGGAAGATGCCTCCATCGTGGGAGGATTCGGTTCTGCGATCGCTGAATTCATGGTGGATCATCAATATCAGGCAAACATTGTGCGATTAGGCATCCCTGACCACATTGTTGAGCACGGTGAACAGAATGAATTATATGCCCTTTGCGGAATAGATTCAACCGGAATTGCACAAAAAATAGCTGAGCAATTAAGCCCCAAAGCGAAGTCAAAGGCATCAAGCGCCCTGACAGAATAAATTCGAGCCAGTTGATTTTTAACCAATTAGCACTTTTCAAAGAAATTATCCGTACCTTTGCACCTTAAATTCCCCGACTAAGGAGAATTTTATTCATTCAACGCCTACATTTTTATGCAAAGCATTCGTAACATTGCCATCATTGCCCACGTTGACCACGGTAAAACGACCCTTGTTGACAAAATCATTCATGCATCCAAAATTTTTAGAGAAAATCAAGAATTTGGAGATTTGATCCTTGACAATAACGACTTAGAGAGAGAAAGAGGGATTACGATTACGTCTAAAAACGTATCAGTTCGTTATAATGGAGTAAAAATCAACATTATCGATACACCTGGTCACGCCGACTTTGGCGGTGAGGTAGAACGTGTTCTACGTATGGCAGACGGTGTTATTTTGTTGGTAGATGCTTTTGAAGGCCCTATGCCACAAACGCGTTTCGTGCTTTCAAAAGCGATCGCTTTAGGCTTGAAGCCTATCGTCATTGTTAATAAAGTAGATAAAGAAAACTGTCGTCCTGACGAAGTACATGAAAGTGTATTCGATTTGATGTTTAACTTAGAAGCAACAGAAGATCAATTAGACTTCCCTTGTATCTACGGTTCATCGAAGCAAGGATGGATGAGTACAGATTGGAAAAAGCCAACCGACAATATCATCCCATTATTGGATGCGATCATTGAGCACATTCCAGCATCTAAAGTTCAAGAAGGAACTCCACAAATGCAGATTACGTCATTGGACTACTCTTCGTTCGTAGGACGTATCGCGATCGGACGTTTAGAGCGTGGAACGTTGACAGAAGGCATGCAAATCTCACTTTGTAAAGCTGATGGTACAACGAAAAAAATGCGTATCAAAGAACTTCAAGTATTTGAAGGTTTAGGTAAAGTAAAAGTTGAGAAAGTAGAGTGTGGCGAAATTTGTGCAGTAACAGGTATCGAAGATTTCGAAATCGGTGATACAATTGCTGATGCGGAGAACCCAGAGGCATTGGAGCGTATCGCAATCGATGAGCCTACGATGAACATGTTGTTCACGATCAACAACTCTCCATTCTTTGGCAAGGAAGGCAAATTAGTTACCTCTCGCCACATCCGTGATCGTCTATTCAAAGAGACGGAGAAAAACTTAGCATTAAAAGTAATTCCTACAGAAAGTGAAGATAAATTCTTAGTTTTTGGACGTGGTATTCTACACTTGTCAGTATTGATCGAGACCATGCGCCGCGAAGGATATGAATTACAAGTTGGACAGCCACAAGTAATCTTCAAAGAAGGTCCAAACGGCGAGCGTTTAGAGCCAATCGAATCTTTGGTTGTTGACGTTCCTGCAGAAGTAGCTGGTAAAGTAATCGAATTAGCTACGCAAGGTAAAGGCGAATTATTGATCATGGAGCCAAAAGGTGATTTACAACACTTAGAATTCAACATTCCATCACGTGGGTTGATTGGTTTACGTTCTAAGGTGTTAACTGCAACCTTCGGTGAAGCGATCATGGCCCACCGTTTTATTGCTTACGAAGAATTCAAAGGTGCAATTCCAGGACGTATCAACGGATCATTGATCTCAATGAATACAGGCCCTGCAATTCCTTATGCAATTGATAAATTACAAGACAGAGGGGTGTTCTTCATCGATCCAGGTGAAGAAGTTTACACAGGAATGGTTGTAGGTGAGCACAATCGCCAAAACGACATCGAAGTGAACCTTCAAGCTGCGAAGCAATTAACGAACATGCGTGCTTCAGGTACGGATTCAAATACCAAAATTGCTCCGAAATTAAACTTCTCATTAGAAGAGTGTATGGAATTTATCCAAAAGGATGAATACTTAGAGATCACTCCAAAATCATTACGTATGCGTAAGATCTTCTTGGATCCAAACGAGCGTAAACGTAACGAGAAGAAACCTAGCTAATCATTCAAGGCTGCCTCATAAGGCAGCCTTTTTTTATGGAAAATGCAGAGCCGCCTGCTCGGATAAATAATACACTTGTTTAGGCCAATAGGGTTTTAGTTGGGCCAAGCGATACCTTGAAGGCCTCCTGACAAAATACCAAATGGACCCTTGCCACGACTTTAAAAATCGGGGATCTTGTAAATCTAACTCCGCAGATAATAGCAAATGGACCGGATGACCCTCCTGTTGAACACCTGGCCTTTTCAAATAGACAAAGGTTTCTCCATTGAATTGCCAACGAATACTTCCAACAGGCCAATTATGAGTTAAGGTATCTACCACTTGATTCCTGGCCCACCAAGCTCCCACATTCGATTGCAACCAAACGGGACTTGGAGCCCCATAACTTTGCCCGCGCATCGCATTTGTCCTGAGAAAAACAACTTGATTTTCAGCAACTGTCATATAAGCCTCCTCCCGCAAGGGCTCAAAGAAACGAACGATCAGTAGAGAAGCAAAGGTTGCCAAACTTAAATAGAGCCCGAATATTCTGCGACTCTTCCACCAAAAAACAAGTAATCCCAGGCACAAATAATAGCTGGCCAACTCCATCTCATTCAAACGAATAAACGAGATGACGGCAGAAAGATGTTGGGTTGTTGAGAACATCAAACCATGCAAGAGTTCAAAACTAGCTAAGAAGATGTGTCCAAAACCTGAAAATAAAATCGAAAAAGGGCTAATCAAGGGGGCCAAAATCAGATACAAAAAACCGATACATAAAGTAAGGCTTGACAGACCGACCAAAATTGGATTGAGTAAAAAGAAATACAATGGATTGGGAAACTGATGAAAGTAAAAGATAACCAATGGCCAAGTTAAAAGTTGGGCGCTAATCGCGAGGCAGGTTAATTCCCATATTTGTTTAGTGAGCAAGTATTTTGGCTTCCAGCAGTTAACAAGTTTGTTTTGGAAAAAGATTAATCCCAGCACGGCAGCATAAGACAATTGAAAACCTACTTGAAACAATTGATTGGGTTGAATAACAAGAAGCACAAAACAAGAAAAAGCCCAAACATTCAACGGGTGCGAATGCAAGCGAAAAATTTGGGCAAAGAGTAAGACCGAAAACATCCAAGCGGAACGTAAAACAGGCGCAGAAAATCCTGTCATCGCCGAATATGTCCACAAGACGAGCATGATGAGTGTAAAATAAACGGGAGGTCCGTAACGACGGAAACGAAGCAAAAATCCAAGAAGCAATTGCAAGCCCATGTACAGCAAGCCTACATGCATACCAGACACCGACAAAATATGAATAGCCCCTAAGGCCGCATAAGACTGTCGGGTTTCAAAATCAATCGTACTTCCGATTCCTAAAAACATCGCCTCCGCTACATTTCGATGAACCCCTTCTGGCAAAGCTTGCTGCAAATATCCATTCGCATGATCCCTTAGGCGTGTGACAATCGAATGTTGAGCAGCAGCGTCTTGAACTAATACCAACCTTTCCAGGGCGAGAAAAGATGAAGTATAAATCCCTTTCCGAGCATAATAAGACCTCCAATCCATTGCCCCTGGCAATATAGACGAGCGAATAGGGTTTAAGTTTCCATAGGCCAGATACACTTGACCAACACGAGGCGAAAATCCCAAGAGTGGGACATAAAGCATCGATTGAGTATGCACAGGTATCCAAGCTCGATGCTGATGAACAGAAATTACTTTTGCCGGGATTATCCAGGATTTAGGTCCACGCGTGGGGTCCTGATTTATTTGAAAGACAAAGGCATCATGGTTCGGAAGAGCTGAAGAAGAAGCTAATTGGGCGAATCTCAAATATGCGAGTCCAAATAAACAGAGGACGCAGACAATTCTCCCGTTTCGAAAGGCCAGCAATAAGACAAATGCTATTAAAGCAAGCCCGATTGGACCTAACAAAAGACCAATGACCCAAAGGCCTAAAATCCTAAGAAAAGGGAATGGGCTAAAAAATGAAAACACAGCTTAGGCGGATAGGCCTAAATGTAGAATTTTTTCGACAAGATTCGCTCTTCCACAGTATCAGGAACTAGATATTTTATCGATTGCCCTTGTTGAATACATTGGCGAATATAGGTCGCAGAAATCTGCAATAAAGGGGCCTCAACGCGCGTCACCTGCGAATGCTGCCACAAGTCACTCGAACTTTGCTCACCACGAGGATAAACATATAAGCCAAAATAATCAAGAATCTTATCGTAATTCTTCCAACTTTTAAACTGTTCTAGGTTGTCTCCCCCCAGAATCAATCGGAATGAATAGTTGGGGAATTTTTCCAACAAATGTGTTAGCGTGTGAATGGTATAGGAAGGTTTACTCAGATGAAACTCAATATCTGAACTCTTGAATTTATAATTATCCGCAATTGCACGGTCGACTAAATCTAAACGGTCGAATTCGTGTAAGAGCGTTTTACTGTGCTTATGCGGATTTTGCGGGGAAACAACAAACCAAATTTGGTCAACGTCCGTTTGATTCAAAACCGCTTGCGCAATAATTAAATGGCCATGGTGAATGGGATTAAATGATCCGAAAAATAGGCCGATTTTCATGCTAGCGAGTAAAATGATCAAATAAACGTTGCGCCTCTTTTACGGCATCCTCCAATTGATCATTCACAAGAATCACATCAAATTTATCTTGAAATGCCCATTCAAATTTCATTTTGAAAATCCGCTTCGAAAGTGACTCTTCCGTTTCAGTTCCACGAGCACGTAAACGATCTTCCAGCATATCTAAGGTTGGAACCTTTACAAAAATCGCTAATGCACGGTCCTTATAATAGTTTTTCAAGGCAAGACCTCCCTTGACATCCACATCGAAAATTACATGTTTTCCAGTGGCCCAAATACGTTCAATTTCAGACTTTAAGGTTCCATAATAAGCCCCCGGATAGACTTCTTCCCACTCAACAAAAGCATCTTCGTCAATTTTTTCACGAAACTCGTCAGGGGTCATGAAATAATAATCTTGGCCATTTGCCTCCGAACGACCGCGTTTATCGCGAGTGCATGCTGAAATAGAAAACCCCAAGTTAGGGTTATCCGCCAATAATTGTTTAACGATAGTTGTTTTGCCGGATCCGGATGGGGCAGAAAAAATAATGAGTTTACCTTCCAAGTGCTGCTTGATTTAGATTAGCTAGCAAAATAACGGAATAAGTATGGAAATAAGGATTAATACGACAAAAAGTTTTGCTTTAATGCGAGCAAAAAGCGCTTCGGGACACTTGCTAGAGCAACTTGATTTAATGGCTTTACGCAAGGATTGTTCAAGTTCGTAACCTTCTTGACACGGCAAGCACTGTTCCTTGTTGGCCAGAAATGCTGCTTCCTCTTCTGGAGTAGCTTCGCGATCAAGGATACGTTGAATTAACTTTAAACAATCAGGCTGATGGGTACAAGTCTTTTTCATGAGTTTACATGCTAAATGCAATAATTTTTTAACAACGGGTATAGGACAAAAAGTTCAATTGGGTTCAATGACACATTGTCAGTGATACCCTTTGCTTTTCGCATAACCCGCTAAGCTTTCCTTTAAAATGGCACGAGCGCGATGCAGTCGAGACCGAACGGTACCAATCGGAATATCTAAAATTCGAGCCATTTCCTCGTAGCTAAATTCTTCTAAATCACAGAGAATAATAATCATTCTAAAATCCACGGGCAATGCTTGAATGGCAGCCGTAATCTCATCCCCTAACATTTCATTTACCGTCTCTGCATGCAAGTCGGCATGCGAAGCTGGTTCTTGATCTTCATCACCAGAAAACGATTGCTCGACCCACTCAAACTCCACTTTTGCAGGTCCACGGGATTTTTTCCGATAATCGTTTATGAAATTATTTTTGAGAATCCGAAATAACCAGGCTTTGGCGTAGGTTCCAGGTTCGAATGAATCGATGAAACGAAAGGCTTTCATGCAAGTATCTTGAACAAGATCTTGTGCATCATCCTCATCATTGGTTAAGCGGAGTGCAAAATTGTACATCGCATCGAGGTGCGGCATAAATTCTTTCTCAAATACAGCTTGTGCGTCTGACTGAGGCATCGAAACCGTTTGTGTATCTATTTCCATGGTAGGCAATTTAGCATATACAAAAATATGCGTGCAGTACATTCATGCAAATCTAAGACCAAAAAAAACTCTGCCAAAAAGGCCTATTCTGGACGGTTGAAAAACTCCAAAATACCAAAAACGGCCATCCCCATGAAAGTAGAAGCTAAAGCTTTTAAAATACTAAACCCAATTAATGTCCAATCCCCTGCTTCTAATAGAAATAATAGCAAATGATGAGACATCAACATGAGGAATAAATAGGGAAAAAACCAGAGCCATTTCATTTCAGCTAATGAAATGCTAGAGCGTTCATCATAGCCATTGGCAGGAGTAAGAATTCGAAAATAAACAGGTCGCAACCAAGCAACTAAAACAGATGCAAAGGCGTGCATGCCATGCGTATTATAAAAAATGTCAATCAGCCAGCCAACAGCCATGGAGCCCAACAGCAACAATAAAGGATTAGTTTGCATGGGAGCCTTGACCAAAAACCAAGTATAAATGAAGCAGAATGCCACATTCGCAATTGCAATATCTCGCAAAAACAAGATTTGAATCGCCATGGCAAAAACGACCGACAAAAACCATTTATAGTTGAATGTGAAGTTCATCTTATTCTGATTTCGGTTTAGTCTTTTCTAATTGAGCCTGCTGTCCTGCCAAACGATTCTTAATGACATACACATATTGCAAGGTTGTAAACGGGGTAAACAACATGACTTTAATATCGTGAAAGGTATCATCTTTTTCAAGACCAACCTTCGCTACGATTCCAATCGGAATGTTGGGGGGAAAGACAGCATTGTAATCAGAGGTAACGACCGTATCTCCTTTGACAACTTTTTTATATTTAGAGACATCCATCATGTCTGCCACTTCGCTTTGATAACCCGGCCATTTGATGTATCCCAATTCCCCACTTCCCTTTAATTTGGCAGAAACCGAATTACTCGTGTGCAGTACGGAAACAACCAAGGCTAAATTATCTGTACAAGACATAACCTTTCCTACAATACCAGTCGATGAAATAACGGCCATTCCAGGCAAAACACCGTCCGCTCGCCCCTTATCGATGGTCAAATAGTTTTGAGACATGCGCGTGGACTGATCAATCACCCGGCTAGCGAGTGCTTGATAGCGCGTTAGCATCGCTTCACTTACATAATAGGGGAGTTTGGTTAAGGGTTGTTGTTGACTTTTTAATCGCAACAATTCAGTCCGTAACAGAGCGTTTTCTTTTGCCAATGTTCCATTCACAATGCGCAATTGGTGATAGGTTTTCACCTCTTGTGTTGTCGACAAAATGGACGCGGCCCACTGATTCGTCGTATTAAAATACAAGGTATGTTGGTAGGAATTGTATTTAAATACAGACCAAATATTTACCAACTCCAGCAACAAAAACAAAAGGAAGACCTTTTGGCGCGCTAGAAATTGGAACAATTGAATCATGAGTTATCGCGATTGAAAACTAGGTAATTAAAACAGGCTTGTATTTTTCTAGGTTTTTCAAGATTTCGCCAGTACCACGTACCACGGCCTTCAATGGATCGTCAGCTACATGAACTTTTAATTGCGTTTTCTTTTCGATACGCTTGTCCAAACCGTGTAACATCGCGCCACCACCGGCTAAATGAATACCATTGTGGAAGATATCACCCGATAGCTCAGCTGGAGCACGCTGAAGGGTTTCCATGATGGCAACCTCAATCTTCGTGATGGACGAATCCAAAGCATAAGCGATTTCAGAATAATTGATTAATATTTCTTTCGGAATACCCGTCATTTGGTCACGTCCACGAATCTCAAAATCTGCTGGCGGATTTTCCAATTCTGGCAAAGCTGCACCAACTTGAATTTTAATTTGCTCCGCAGAACGCTCACCGATGACCAATTTATGCTCGCGCAACAAATAGTCTTTAATATCGCGTGTAAACTCATCTCCGGCAACGCGAATGGAGTTTTCAACTACAATACCACTTAGGGAAATAATGGCAACTTCCGTTGTACCACCTCCAATATCTACGACCAAAGAACCATTTGGCTGTTCGATATCAATACCAATACCAATCGCAGCAGCAATAGGCTCATGTACCATGTAAACTTCGCGAGCCCCTGCATGTTCCGCAGAGTCTTTTACCGCACGTTTCTCAACCTCCGTAATACCAGATGGAATACAAATCACCATGCGAAGTGCTGGAGAGAAAAATGAATTCCCCCGATCCAACATTTTGATCAATCCACGCAACATCAATTCCGCTGCTGTAAAATCGGCGATAACCCCATCTTTCAATGGACGAATCGTTTTTATATTATCATTTGTTTTCTCATGCATCATCATGGCTTGTCGGCCTACCGCTAACACTTTATTCGTGTTACGGTCTAAAGCAATAATCGATGGCTCGTCGACAACAACTTGATTTTTGTGAATAATTAAGGTATTCGCTGTACCTAAATCGATGGCGATGTCCTTGGTCAGGAAATTAAATAGTCCCATGGTGTTTCAAATAGGGGAAATAATAAAGCTATACACGCTTTAGAAAACAAATTTACAGATAAAAAATGACCTATTGATTGATTTTATTTCAAATTTCTATGCCCCCTAAAAATAATTATAAAAAACAGATTAGCACAGAAATTCAATCCGCTCCCACCCCGCCAGCGGGATTTATAGGTATATTACAATTAATAGTGGTCGACACATTTCGACTATTGGACAAAAATTAACATAAAAAAATTTGGAATTATTATCTGATTTATTAGTTTTGTCCAAATTTAAAAGTTAAAACCGTGTTTGTCGGTGGATAATCAGCAATAAAATGGAAGATTACAACAAGATCATTGAGTCCCTTGGGGTCAAATTCATCAAAGCACGCAACATAAGAATATTACAACCTATTCGTATTAAGAATTATTACGATGTGGAAAACTCGCTCTTGATATTGTACAAAGGCGAAGTTTCTTTTGGTGAAGAAGATACTCCGGTGGAAGAAGGTGACATGCTTTTCATCCCAGGCGGAAAAATGGTGAGTGTAACTTACGGAAATGCTGAAAAACCAAAGGCCGTCAACAATGAAGAATTCATGACCCACCGTGAATTGTACTTTGATTTGAACATGGAGTCTCATAATATTGGAGCACATGACAATTCATTTGGTATGGTGGCTTTTGAAGCGAAGGTTTTTGACTCGGTCAATTTCTTTACTTCCTTAGATATCCCGCCCTTCTTAATCAAAAAGGACGAAAAGCTGGCTCAGACAATCAAAGAGATTTTATTGGAAGATATGTCTGATGAGATCGGAAAAGGCCGCATCATCAAGATCAAAACGGAAGAAATCGTTATCGAGGTCATTCGCTACATCATCCAAAACCGTTTATTCGTTGAGCAGTTAGCAACAAACAGTACCTACTTCAAAGACCCCCGCTTAATTGACATCTTTGCTTATATCAAAGACCATATCGGTGGTGATTTATCGAATAAGGTTCTTGCAAACGTTGCGAATGTGTCAGAAGATTATGTCGGTCAATATTTCAAAATGTTGACAGGTATTAATCCACAAGATTATATCGAATACCAACGTATGGAAGCAGCTGTAGGTTTGTTACGTACGACAAAAAAATCAATCCGTGCGATTGGCTCGGAAGTTGGCTATAAGGACACCGCCTATTTCTGTCGTCGTTTCAAAATGATGTTTGGTATTCCAGCAGGAAAAATGAGACGTCGCGAATCTTTGATGAACATCTAAGCCATTCGCTTTGAACATAAAAAAGGCCCAGTTCGAATTTTGAACTGGGCCTTTTTCTTTGGACTCTTTTATAATAAGTATTTCAACTTCACTAACTCGCGCTCCGTTAGGTAACGCCAGCTACCGCGTGGCAAATCTTTTTTGGTCAAACCCGCAAAGGTCGTACGGTCTAGTTTCGTCACCTCATAACCTAAGTGTTCAAAAATTCGACGCACGATACGGTTTTTGCCTGAGTGAATTTTCACACCGATTACATAACCATCTGGCGTAACTTTGGCTAAATCATCCACTTTAACTTCGCCATCTTCTAATTTCAAACCTTCCTTGATTTTATCAAAATCTTCGTCGGTCAAAGGCTTATCTAATTCCGCTTGGTAAATCTTTTCGATTTCATTCGAAGGGTGCGTCAACTTGTCAGCTAGCTCTCCGTCATTGGTCAACAAAAGTAACCCGGTCGTATTACGGTCCAAACGGCCCACTGGATAAATACGTGCATCTCCTGCATTTTTCACCAATTCCATTACCGTCTTACGGTCATTGGGATCTTCCGTCGTAGTCAAAAAGTCTTTGGGCTTATTTAACAATACGTAGGCTGGCTTTTCACGATTCAAACGTCGGTTGCCGTATTTCACGACATCCGTAGGCCCAACTTGGTAACCCATTTCGGTTACTACTTTATTGTTCACCTTAATTTCGCCCGCTTCAATCAATTTATCTGCATCCCTACGTGAGCAAATGCCCGCATTCGCGATGAAACGATTTAATCGAACATCATCGCCACGACGCTCCGTCTGCGCAATTTTCTTTTGAATTTTCGCCGGTGCCGTTTCCTTGTAACGATCTAATTTATATGCTGGAGAAAAGGCTGGTGCCTGATCATGCCGATTGCGACTTTTGAATGTGTCGCGCTTCGAAAACTTTGAATTACGTCCACGATCATCTTCACGAGGCGTAAATTTACGCTCTTCACGAGCTTCAAAATTACGAGGAGCTTCATCGCGTGCAGGACGTGGTGTAAAATCTCCTCCCGTTCTTTTAAATGGAGCACGAGGTGCATCCCCCTCTTCTCTTGGTGTATACGGACGACGCTCACCATCTTCACGAGGAGCACGCGGCGTATAAGGACGATCACTTGAACCCTCACGATTGTACGGACGACGCTCGCCACCTTCGCGTGGAGCACGCGGCGTATAAGGACGATCACTCGATCCTTCACGATTGTATGGACGACGCTCGCCATCTTCGCGCGGTGCGCGTGGTGTATACGGACGATCACTTGAACCTTCACGGTTGTATGGACGACGCTCGCCATCTTCACGAGGAGCACGCGGCGTATAAGGACGAT
>CAYHOB010000011.1:0-54707 GCA_964358165.1 uncultured Aquirufa sp. | reverse complement strand
TACGGACGACGCTCGCCACCTTCGCGCGGAGCGCGTGGTGTATAAGGACGATCACTCGAACCCTCACGATTGTACGGACGACGCTCGCCATCTTCACGAGGAGCACGCGGCGTATAAGGACGATCACTCGAACCCTCACGATTGTACGGACGACGCTCGCCACCTTCGCGCGGAGCGCGTGGTGTATAAGGACGATCACCGCCTTCATACGGCTTACGATCTCCTGCAGAAGCCCGATTAGGCCCTGATGAACGATCACTAAAATTTCTTGCTGTTGAGCGACCACCTGAATTACTACGTGGCGCATCTGAACGACGATTGTCGTCTTTCTGAATTCTTTTTCTCATAAAATATGCAACATCACTGCTGGATTTGCCAAAGATTTATTTCCTTGACTGATTGATAATTTATGCAAAGGTACATCAAAAAAACGAGCATAGCTTATTACATTTGAAAGATCTTTAAGGACCATGTTAGCAAAATCCAGTCAATCTATCCGTTTATTTGCTTTTTTTATCGTACTCGTTGCGGTATTTGGCTGCAATCCTTCACGCCAAACGAGCAAAAAAGGCTTGAAATATTTTGAAAGAGGGGAATACGAGTGGGCCATTCAAGCGCTTAAGCCTTTGGCAGACAAAAACATTGCAGGCGATAAAAGCGCCTATTGGGTGGCGGAATCTTACCGACTTTCCAATCGTATAGGCTTAGCACTTCCCTATTACCAAAAAGCTCAAACACAGGGAATTGAGGATGTATTAGTCAATTATCACATCGCATTAGCAGCGAAATCTCTAGGCAATTATGACTTATGTAAAAGTGCTTTAAACAAATTTCTTCAAAGCAAACCCAATCGTTTCTACCAAATTAAAGCCGAAATTGAATTGGAGAATTTGGACAAAATCCCCAGTTTATCACAAAAACAAAGTCCCGTCACTCTATTTCCCCTAATAGGCAATACCCCAAAGACTGAATTTGCCGCACAAAAAATAGGTAACGAATTACGCTACACGAGCTCGAGCAAGCCCTTGATTTACAAAAACAATGGACTACCTTTTTTAGGACTTTATAGCGCACCCTTGTTAAAAGAAAACGAAATCTCGACACCTCATTTATTCAGCTCCCAACTATACAAGGAAAATGCAAATGACGGGACCCCGGCCTTTTCTCACGATGGGACAATCGTTGTTTTTGCCCGTGGAAATACGGGAAAAAGCAAGGATCCTTCCCCCGATGTTGACCTTTATATTTCGAAAAAAAATGGGGCAGACTGGTCGGAGCCTGAGCGCCTAGCCATTTCAGACTCCATTGCCTGGGACGGAAGTCCTAGTTTTTCTTTCGACGATCGAACACTCTACTTCAGTTCGAATCGCCGCGGTGGCAAAGGAGGGTTGGATTTGTATCGAGTACCTCTTGATAATTCGGGTAGGTTTGGCAGGCCGATTAACTTAGGATCCATCATTAATACCCCGGGGGATGAAATTTTCCCTTATGTTAGCGAAAATGGCAAACTCTATTTTTCATCGGATGGACATCCGAGTATTGGCGGGTTGGACTTATATGTAGCGAGTCGAAACGAAAATGAAATTAGCATTGAACATTTAGGTGTTCCGATGAATTCCATTGGTGATGATTTTGCCATCAATTTATCTGATTCGCTTTCAGGCTATATTAGCTCCAATCGTCCTGGGGGAAAAGGCGATGATGATATTTATTATTTCAAATCCAGCGGCAACGAAGACCATTGGTGGTCAAATGATACGACATCCAATTCGAATACTCAAGCATTAAAATCGGTCAACTACGCCTTAGCGGTGCAAGTCGTTCAACCTGATGGCAAGGCCATACCGGGCGTCCAGGTCAGTGCTCGTAAAAACGGGGAATCCAGTGAAGTTTTCACAAGCGATAAAGCGGGGAAAATTGACACATTTAGCCTTTCTTCGGGAGATGAAATCCAATTTAAACTGGATAAAGATGGCTATATATCAGCTCGTTCAAGCTTCTCTATGGAGGGGAGAGAAATCCCGCAAGCCTTGTTAAAGAAGGAAATAACGGATACTACGTTTGCTTTTAAAATCGTGATGGACCAACCCGAAATTGGGAAGGAGATTAGTCAGTTTTATCAATTGAATTCCATTTATTACGATTTGGATAAGGCCGACATACGTCCAGATGCGGCCCAGGAATTAGATAAGATTGTCAATTTTCTACAAGATAATCCGCAGGTAAATTTAGAATTAGGGGCCCATACCGATTCCCGTGCTACGGCGATTTACAATCAAAAACTATCACAACGTCGCGCAGAATCTGCCGTAAAATACATTCTACAAAGAGGCATCGCCAAAGATCGAATCAAACCGAAAGGATATGGAGAAAGTCAATTAATTAACGAATGTTCAGATGGCGTGGACTGCCCAGAAGATATGCATCAGCAGAATCGTCGGACAGAATTTAAAATCATACAAATAAACTAGGAATAGGATGTCGGCATATTTATTAAAAAATGGACAAATCGTCAACGAAGGAAAAATCACATCGGGGGATATTCGGATTAAAAACGGTCGGATTGAAAAGATCGGAACGGAAATAAGCCCGGAAGGAAACGAACAGGTAATCGACCTACAAGGAAAGCATGTTTTTCCAGGGATGATTGATGACCAGGTACATTTTAGAGAGCCGGGATTAACACATAAAGCCACCATTGCTAGCGAAGCAAGGGCAGCAGTTGCAGGAGGGGTAACGAGTTTTATGGAAATGCCCAATACCGTTCCGAATGCACTAACGCAAGAAATACTCTCCGATAAATACCACATAGCTCACGAAAATTCTTTGGCTAATTATTCCTTCTTTATGGGGGCGGCCAATGACAATTTAGAGGAGGTGTTGAAGACCAATAAAAATAATGTCTGTGGAATCAAGATTTTCATGGGTTCCAGCACAGGAAACATGTTGGTGGACAATACCAAAACACTAGAAACGCTATTCAACTCGAGTGAATTATTGATAGCGACACACTGTGAAGATGAGGCAACAGTTCGTGCGCGATTGGCATTATTTAGAGAAAAATATCCGACAGAAGATGCCCCAGCCTTTATTCATCCCTTAATTCGTAACGAAGAGGCATGTTATTTGTCATCATCCATGGCGGTTGCTTTGGCTAAAAAGTCGAATACGCGTTTACACATTTTACACATCAGCACAGAAGAGGAATTGGCCTTGTTCGAAACAGGAAAAGCAGTTAAAGATAAGCGAATTACGTCGGAGGCATGTGTGCACCACCTATGGTTTGAGGCATCAAGCTATGAAACCTTGGGAAATCAAATCAAGTGTAATCCGGCAATCAAAGATGCTAGACATCGAGCGGCGATTCGTCAGGCACTTCAGACAGGAGCTATCGATGTCATAGCTACAGATCATGCCCCGCATACTTGGGAGGAGAAGCAACAAGGCTACTGGAAATCTCCATCAGGCTTGCCATTGGTACAGCATCCTTTATTGATGTTATTAGAAATGAGCCAGGAGGGCGTTTTGAGTTTGACTCAAATTGCTGAGAAAACCGCTCATAATGTGGCTGAATGCTTCCAAATTCAAGACAGAGGATACATTCGAGAAGGCTATTGGGCTGATTTGGCAATAGTTGATTTGGCCCTTAGTCAAGAGGTAACAAAATCTACAATCCATTATCAGTGCGAATGGTCTCCATTGGAAGGGCACAAATTCCCTTCGAGCATTACCCACACGTTTGTATCAGGACATTTAGCCTATTCGAATGGGCAATTTGATATGCGCAAAAAAGGGGAACGATTATTGTTTAATCGCTAGGATTATAGAATATCGTCAAAGAAAACGCGCATGTAAAAACCAAGTGATTGATTATACAATGACTTGGAATCGGTGGCTATATTGATAAGCCCAGTTTGGTAGGTTAGCCCGAGCGAAACAAAATTTTGCGAAACGATACCGATGCCCATTTTAAAACCCAAATCCAATCGGCGAATGTCCCGCGAAAAGCTTTCGCCAGTAGTGGAAGTCAAGACATAGCCCCCCGGTTTTAGCGGATTTGCCATTCGAATATCATAGGACGCATTATCCCATAATCCCATGCCCATGTAGGGACCACCCCAGAGTGAAAAACCATTGGCATATTCGGAAATGGAACCTAATTTAATTTCGAAATTGGGACTAATGTCTAAGTAGTTCAATGACAAATTTCGTTCTGTATATGTCGAATCCGAGTAATTCGTTTTCCCGTGAAAGCCCTTCTGAGCTAATGTCAATTCTGGATTAAAACTAACACGCGATGTAAGCGGATATTGGAGGCCGAAACCAACCTCAAAAGCAGGTTTAAAAAAATAGGTTTCCCTCCCGACACCATCTCCGCTGAATCGTACCGACTTAGCTTCGAGATGAAAAATCTTTTTGGATCGATTTTTTTGAGCAGATGCTGAATTTACCAATAGGCAAATACACAAAAAAGTGAAACAGAGGTACTTGATCATAGATGGAATCATTGGAAATAATTAGCAATTTTAAGCCATATTTGTGGAAACACCAACAAAATTTATCGATCGACTCAAATTATGTCAATTATCAATCAAGCTTTATTGCCTTATTTCCAATCCGAAGGAATTGAAGCGGGGCTAGATGAAGCGGGGCGTGGTTGTTTAGCAGGGCCAGTCGTTGCGGCAGCCGTCATATTACCAAAAGATTTCCATGACTCGGTATTGACAGATTCCAAGCAATTAAATGCGAAGCAACGTCAGCAATTAATTGACGTTGTTAAGAACTATGCCATTGATTATGCAATTGCCGAGGTGGACCACGAGACCATTGACAAGATTAATATTTATAAGGCAAGCGTGATGGCTATGCACAAAGCGGTCGACAAACTTCATACGCTTCCAGAGCATTTATTGGTCGATGGAAATCGGTTTATTAGCTACCCATTTATCCAACACACTTGTATCGTCAAGGGAGATTCCAAATATTTTTCGATTGCTGCGGCATCCATTTTAGCAAAAACATACCGGGACGAATGGATGAAAAAGGCTGCAGAACAATATCCTGGCTATGGCTGGGAGCGTAATGCAGGCTATCCAACACTAGAACATCGCAAGGCTGTACTTCAATTAGGCCCCACGGAAATCCACCGAAAAACCTTTCGTGTAGAATTAAAGGAAAAAGCCTAAATTAGCGTTTTAGCTCCAATGATGCGACTCCAACAGATAATAAATGCAATCATCTTGATGCTTGTCTTCTCTTTTAGAATACATGCACAACATGATATTTATACGGGAGAAAAAAGGCAACGCATACAAGAATATGCAGACGATTTTAGTCGGGAACAAAACAAGCTATATACACAAAGTCAAGCCTTAGCAAAACAAAGGGGCCTGAAGCTTCAGGATCAAATTGGTGACAAAAAAATTAGCCTACAACACATTAATTCGCTCGGGGAAGCCCTGTACATAGGAGTTGAGTCTAATCGACGTTCAGCTCAAATTACCCGAACGGATCAATTATATAGCAGCGGAGGATTAGGGCTTTCGTTATCTGGAAAATCAGACACGTTGGCGGGGATGCTCGGTCTTTGGGATGGTGGAGGAGCCATGAGTACGCATCAGGAGCTGAATGGGCGGATAAAAGTTCAAGAAAGTTCGGCGTCATCAGATTTGCATGCCACCCATGTAGCGGGAACACTGATTGCGCGTGGTATAATTACGGCGGCGCGTGGAATGGCATTTGGGGCAGATTTAAAGGTTTGGGATTACAATAATGATAATTCAGAAATCAGCGCTGCTTCACCCAATTTATTAGTCAGTAATCACTCGTATGGTTATCAAGCGGGCTGGGTGTACGACTCTATCAAGAATAAATGGCAATGGTGGGGGAATGATGCCATTAGCACATTAGAAGATTATAAATTTGGGTTTTACGATAGCAATGCACAAGCATTAGACAAGATAGCATTCAATGCACCATACTACCTCATAACGAAATCAGCTGGAAATAGTCGGTCTGAAAATGGCCCAGATTTCACCAAAGGCGAGTATTATTTCCTGAAAAACACCCGGGATTCAAGCAATGTCGTTCGCACAAAAAACGATTCTTATGACATTATTTCAACGACGGGAACAGCCAAAAATATTTTAACCGTAGGTGCCATTGAATCCATCCAACAAACACCAAATTTGCCTACAGAAATCCGTGTAAGCAATTTCTCAAGTTGGGGCCCCACAGATGACGGTCGGATTAAACCTGACATTATGGGCGTCGGGACCGATATATTATCCACAAGTAATACCTCGAATGCCGCATATACAACCTTAGATGGAACCTCCATGTCTTCTCCTCAAGTTGCGGGCTCCTTGTTTTTGCTTCAACAATTATACAATCGTCTAAATAATGGCAAATTCATGCGATCGGCAACCCTAAAAGGCTTAGTAATTCATACGGCGATGGATTTTGGACCTGTGGGGCCCGACTACCAGAGTGGTTGGGGGCTATTGAATGCTGAATATGCGGCAAAAGTCATCCAAAACTTAGACAAAACACAGGCCATCCGTGAACTTAGTCTAAGCAATGGCACCTTGTATACAGAGAAGCTCATTGCATCAGGAGCTGGCAATTTGAGCGCTACTTTGGCTTGGACTGATCCTGAAGGAAATGTCTTACCCTTGATTTCGAATAGTCTAAATAATCGAACGCCAAGGTTAGTCAATGATTTAGATATCAAAATTCAGGATAGCAAAGGCAATTATCTCCCATTCACCTTGGATCCTGAAAATCCGAGCACCCTTGCAAAAACAGGCGTAAATAATCTTGATAACATTGAAAAAATCAGTATCCCTCAGACAATCCCAGGGGAAACTTACACCTTAACAATTAACCATAAGGGGACGCTAAAGAATGGCCAACAAGATTTTTCATTGATCCTTTCGGGAATAGGAGGAAATGCATACTGTAGCAATAGCATCAACTCGAGAAATCAACTCATAACACAGGTGCTAGCTGATAACAAAGCCATCGCGAATACCCTTGACAGTAGTGGCGCGGCACTCCCGATGGAAATCGGCGAAACGAAGTTGGCAAACGTCGTATTTAGTAATTCCACCGCTAAAAACATCCGAGCGCTTGTCGATTGGAATCAGGATGGGGACTTTGACGATGCGAATGAATTAATCAATACAGAAACAGGAATTACAAGTTTGAACTATGTCTTAACAATTATACCACCTATTGCGACACAAGTCGACAAACGATACAAACTGCGCATCATTGCATCCTATGATCCCATTTTAAGTAGTTGTGGTTCTATTTCAAACGGGAACAATTTAGAAGCTAGCATTCAACTAATGCAAGCCTCTAATGACATAGCAGCCATTGGAATCTCCACGCCAGTAGGGAATTTCTGCCAAAATACGGAAAGCCTTAAGCTTATCGCACGCGTAAAAAACATCGGCACGAAAGCACAATTGCAGCTTCCAGTTCAGGTTCAAGTAATAAACAATGGTCAGTCTTTGGGCACGTTGAAAGGCACGATTGAAAAAATCGGCGCTGGCCACGAACAAGAAATTGCCTTACAAGGAAATGTCACACTTGATGCAGGGAAAACCTATACCTTTGAGCTGAGTCACCAGTTGGCCAATGATCAAAATCTGCCCAACAACAAATTTCAAATGCAACAGAAAATAGAAAGCCCACAAACTCCAGCGGCACTAGGAACGCAATGTTTGCCCGGGACTTTGGTCAATTTAACGTCTGTCAGCGATGGGGCGCTTTGGTATTCAAACAATCTCCTCGTGGGTACCGGATCAAAAATTAGTCTTCCAGCTTCTGCGACTTACAGTGTTGCGCAGGCCGACTTTTCTGGCAGCTTGAATCCGAACAGCAAGGCGACTTTTGGGGCAGGGACGTATTATGAAAATTTTGGCCCACAACCCATCATTGAAGTAAAAAGCCCTATCGTTTTAGAGAGCGCGCGCATTTATGTTGGAACCTCTGGAACGATCACATTCAGTGTGTATGATAAAGACACGGGCGAACTCGTCGCGTCCATCACCAAGGAAGTGGATGCAACACGCACACAAAGCAATTTAACACGGGTTGGGGGACAGCTCATCGATGATAAAAACGACCCTGGTCAAATTGTTTACTTAAACCTTCCCTTCCCAAAAGCTGGTACTTATTTAGTGAGTCAATCCTGTTCCAATGGAGCCAGTATTTTTAGAAGCAATAAGAGCCTAACTGATACGATTAACACACCGGTCAACATAGGATACCCCTACTCCATTCCGAACATCGTTTCGATCACGGGAGCCAAATACAACGGGTCGCCAATTACTACCGGATATTATTATTTCTATGATATGAAATTTCGATCCATCGGCTGTCCGAGTCCACGTAGCCCGGTAATGGTCAATACCAGCCCTAGTCCTACCGTAAGCATCAATCCAAGCGGTACGATTACGGCATGTTCAAATGAAACAAAATCCCTCGGGGCTAATTTTAGCGAAAATGCATCCATTCAATGGCTTTTAAATGGACTCCCAATTGCCGGGGCAACACAATCTACTTATACGGCGAATAAGTCAGGTATCTATCAGGCACAAGTCAGCAATATCTATAATTGTTCAAGCCTGAGTAGCAGTTTCAATTTAAACTACTCAAATCCATTATCTCCCTTGCTATCTTATACAAATGGAATCTTAAAATCCTCAGGTGGGAGTAATATGCAATGGTATTTGAATGGGAATGCCATCCCTGGGGCTATTGAAGCTAATTACTTGCCTACAGAATCAGGAACCTATTCAATTAAGTTGAAGGACATCAATGGTTGTCTGGCAAGTTCGGAAAATTTTAGCATTAGCATTTTAGCCAATGAGGAGGTAAACCCCTATTTTCAAATTACAGCTTTCCCGAATCCTACCCAAAATGAAATTATACTCGGCTTGCCTGATAAATTGCAAAAGATGGCAGAGTTGAACATTCAAGTTTGGAACCTACAGGGCCAATTACTTAAAACGCTAAACTTTCCAAAGCCTTCGCAACAAATTAGCCTAGATGTGAGTACATTTCCAACTGGCAGCTATCTGATATCCTTCCCAGAAATTCCGAATCAAACTGGCATTAAATTTGTCAAATTTTAACGAGGTAGCGACCACTACTCGTACCGGCGAGCATCTTTTCTAAAAAATCAGGAACCTCATCCAGGGTAATCTCCTGACAAAGATTAGTGAGGTCGACCGACCAATCTGTCGCAATTTTTGCCCAAAGATTTTGTTTATAGAACAGGGGAGATTCAGCTGAGTAGATCCCAAGCATGCGAACTCCCCGTAAAATAAATGGATATACTTGTAGCGGCAATTCAACGCCTGCAGCCATGCCACAAACGGCGACAGCGCCTCCATATTTCAAGCGTTTGACTAAATGAACTAAATAATCCCCGCCTAAGGTGTCAATTCCCCCAGCATATTCCATGGCATAAAGCGCACGAATAGGCTCAGCTCCAAATTCTTGCCTAGAAATCACACGGGTGGCACCCATCGCTTTCAAATGATCCTCCAGTTCCGGTTTCCCACTGAGGGCCGTAACGGAAAAGCCTAGACGACTTAGCAAACGAATAGCAATCATCCCAAGGCCCCCACTGGCCCCAGTAACCAATATCTCTCCTTTTTCTGGACTAACTTGATTCAAGATTAACGCATCAACTGCCATCGCAGCTGTTAAACCAGCAGTACCCCATTGCATCGCCACGCGCGTAGATAAGCCTGCTGGAATTTCCACGACCCAAGAAGCGGGAACACAAATGAATTCAGATAACCCCCCATGTGTATTCATCCCCAAGTCAAATCCGGTAACTAAAACGGCTAAGCCGGAAGCAAATGTTCCACTTTTATCAGACACAACAACACCCGCAGCATCGATACCAGGAATATGGGGGAAATTTCGCGTAATGCCTTTGTGGCCGCTGGCCGACAAAGCATCCTTATAATTCAATGAAGAATATTCTACTCGAATAAGCACTTCAGCGTCAGGTAAAAAGTCGCTTGAAAGGGTTTGAAGTTTTGAAGAGGCAATTCCTGCCGGACTAATTTCCGTTAAAAGTGCACGAAAAGATTGCATAGGTCTTATTTCTTGCCCCAGAAGAAGATCATTCGAGGGGAATTTTGCTCATCAAACTTAGCTAAAGTATAGTCCCCGGCCAAATTTAAAAATGTCAAGCCCGCTTGTTCCGCATACTTCAAAAAGGCTTCCATTGAAATCAACTCAACTTTTTCTTGAAATGCATACGACTGGTCTTGATCATCAAATGCGATAGACTTATAGAGGTAGCCACTCGACTCCCAGCGTTTGATATGAAAAGTGATTTGCCCTTTTTTTACAATTTCTTCTGGGACTAAATTGGCCAGAATGTAACTAGGATTCAGGAAATCCATCACCAAGATTCCATCTTTTTTTAATCCGCCGGCAAAGGTTTGAAATGCGCGCGCATTATCGGACGGTTCGTCAAAATATCCGAAACTTGTAAAAAAGTTAAAAACAACGTCGTATTGAGCTTGTTTGGGCAAAGGCTCTCGAAGATCGTGAACGAAAAAATGCAAGTGTTTATTAGCCAAACGATTCGCCTCCGCAATACTACTTGGTGATAAATCAAAGCCTTCCACTTCCATACCAAGGCGTTGAAGCATTTTAGCATGGCGACCTTTCCCACAGGCTGCGTCTAAAACGAGAGCTCCCGAAGGAATTTTCAGATAGCTTTGTAAAGCCTCAATAAAATGTTTGGCCTCTTGATCATCCCTACTCGCATATAATTGGTGATAATAGGATGAATCGAACCACGTACTAAACCATGTTGTTTTCCCCATTATTTATGGCTTGCGACATTTTGCAAGAAATCTTGATAAGCTAATCGAATGCCCTCATGGAGTTCGATGTGGTGTTTCCATCCAAGGAGGTGTAATTTAGAAACATCCATTAATTTTCGCGGAGTACCATCGGGCTTTGAAACATCCCAACGAATTTCCCCCTTATATCCTACAATTTGCTGCACAGTTTCGGCCAACTCTTTGATTGTCACATCCACGCCCGTACCAATATTGACCAATTCGGAGTCGCTGTAATTTTCCATCAGGAATAAGCAAGCCTCCGCAAGATCGTCTGCGAACAAAAATTCACGCATGGGAGAACCGGTGCCCCATAACTCCATTGATTCGTCTCCACGTTCTTTCGCTTCATGAAACTTTCGAATCATGGCAGGTAGTACATGTGAGTTTTGTAAATCATAATTATCGTTCGGGCCGTATAAATTCGTAGGCATCACGGATATAAAATCGCAGCCATATTGTGCTCGATAGGCCTCGCACATTTTAACTCCAGCTATTTTAGCAATGGCATAAGGCTCATTTGTCGGCTCCAAAAAACCGCTCAACAAATAAGACTCCTTCAATGGCTGCGGAGCCATTTTTGGATAAATACAAGATGATCCTAAAAACATCAATTTTGTCACTTGATTTAAGTAAGCCGCATGGATCACATGGTTTTGAATCGCCAAATTTTCATACAAAAAATCTGCTCGGTAGGTATTATTTGCCACGATTCCGCCAACTTTGGCAGCAGCTAAAAATACATAATCCGGCTTTTCTTGTTGGAAAAAATCCAACACCGCCTGCTGATTCCGTAAATCCAATTCTTTAGACGTTCGCACAACAATATGTTGATAGCCTTTTGACTTCAACTGGCGAACAATAGCGGAGCCCACCATTCCACGGTGTCCAGCTACATATATTTTAGCTTCTTTTTTCAATGATTTACTTATCTGGGAGTATAAACTCGTAAAAAACCTTGCAAAAATACACAAACTACCCAAGCTAATCATTTAAATTCCTATTTTTGGGAAATTTTTTTGGACGTTTAGCGTTCTTAGAAGCTATGAAAATCAAGGCCTTCGTTTTTAGTTGTATGTTCATGCCCGTTTTATCGGGCTTTGGTCAAACACAAGCCGTAATTTCTTCTAAAAAGCCTTTGACGGACACCATTTCACAAAAGGGATTTCTAGGAGGACGATTAAGTACCGGCCTTGAAGAGCAAGTAAAGGGAGCAAAAAAAATTAAATCGGAAAGCCAGGCCGTCATCGAAGATTTGGGGATTAAAAACCTTGGCATTAAGGCTAGCATGCTCGCCCGGCGAATGGCCAAAAAAACACCCCCTAAAGATGAATATGCTGGAATAAAGACCGAACGGCGCTTAGGCAATTATGGAAGTGGGACTCGAAATACGCTGGAAGAAATCAATGTCGTCAAATTTGTCGAAGATGAAGCTGTGAGCTCCTATGTAACCGAAATTTGGTGGTTTGATCCGGCACAATCGCGCATCGTCACGGGCAATTTAAAAGACAATAAATCCGCACAGATTTGCCATGGCCCTTTCCGTCGACTGGTAAATCAAAATATAACGGAACAGGGATTTTTCTATATGGGTGCCAAAGATGGCCGATGGGAAACTTACGGTCCAGATGGAGAACTGATCAATAAACAATATTTTCACCAAGGATTCCCTACGGGTTCACAAATTTCATACTTTGATTTTGAACAAAAAAAAATTAAAGAAGTTATACCCCAAGTGTACGGGAATATCCGTGGTCAATACCGAGCATTCTATGTAAGTGGAAATGTCAAAGAAGAAGGCATGCTGGACGATAGCGTCCGTGTGGGCCGTTGGAGGGAATACTATGAGTTTGGCAGTGGCGGTCGGCTAAAAAAAGAATGGCGTTACGGGAAAGACAAATTCGACACACAAGAGCCTGAATTGGTCCAAGAACGTGATGCACAAGGAAAAATTATTTTTCAACTCAAAACGACGGTAGAATAATGGGTTGGATATTCTTTTTATGGATCCATTTGATGGCGGGGTTTTGTACAACACAAGAATTTGAACAGCCTATAAATCCTTTTGATGGATTTTCCTTTCAAGTAACGCATCAGGGCCAACACACATCGGATTTAATCAATTTTGCACCCTTTGATTCCGAAGAAGATTCTGAAGATTCAGATGACCAAACAGATTCTGCTTATATGACGAAAGATGGCCAAGATCCGTTCCTGAACTCTTTTTCACAAAATACTCAACATATTTTTGCCTATCGCGACTACTTAAGTCAAGCGCATCTTAGTCCCATTCTTACTCCCCCTGACACCCATACGAAGAGCTAGTTTTTTGTTTTAACACCTATATAATCTTTGTATGAATTTTCAATATTATCGTAAATCTCTATTGACAGGAGATTGGAAATCGGGCATAGCCGTATTTCTTGTTGCCCTACCACTTTGTTTAGGCATCGCATTAGCATCAGGGGCTCCTTTGATGGCAGGCCTCGTTGCGGGAATCGTGGGGGGAATCCTCGTTTCACTTATTTCAGGTTCTGAACTTTCAGTGAGTGGCCCGGCAGCTGGGCTAACCATTATCGTTGCCAACGCTATTCATGAGCTAGGAAGTTTTTCGGGATTTTTAATAGCAGTCATCCTTGCCGGACTGATTCAAATTGTTTTGGGCCTGCTTAAAATGGGTAAAATCGGGGGATTTTTCCCATCCTCGGTCATACAAGGCATGCTCGTTGCGATCGGAATTGTCATCATATTAAAACAGATTCCGCACGCATTTGGTGATGATTTGGACTTTATCGGTGAGTTTGAATTTTCTCAAATTGCGGATGGCCAAAATACATTTACAGAATTATTAGCCTCTTTGAGTGATATCAAACCAGGAGCGCTTATCATTTCGAGTTTGGGTTTGTTCATTCTGTTTATTTGGACGGCTACGGCAAAGCATTTGCGTTGGATGCAAGCCTTACCTGCATCACTAATTGTTGTTTTATTTGGCATATTATTGAATTTCTTTTTCGCCGCATATTTTCCTGATTGGTTCCTAGGAAATTCCACAGATCACATGGTAAATCTCCCGGTATTCAATTCCGCAAGCGAAGCGATTAAGGGGCTCCCACAGCCCGACTGGTCTTATTTCACAAACCCCAAAGTATATTCGATTGCTTTTACCTTGGCGATTGTCGCATCCTTAGAAAGTTTATTATCCTTGGAAGCGACAGAAGCCTTGGATCCGCAAAAACGCATTGCCTCAGCAGATCGTGAATTAATCGCTCAGGGAATCGGAAATATTAGTAGTGGATTATTGGGGGGCTTGCCTATTACTTCAGTCATTGTGCGATCATCCACTAACATCTACGCAGGAGGTAAATCCCGCATGTCTGGATTCGTTCATGGAATTCTTTTGCTCCTAGCCGTTTTAGCATTACCCCTGTACTTAAACAAAATCCCACTCGCCTGCTTGGCAAGCATTTTATTGTACACTGGTTATAAATTAGCCCATCCAAAGGAATTCAAAAAGGTCTTTGTGGCGGGCTGGAAACAATGGGTTCCATTCTTAATCACAATTGCAGTGGTGGTAGGTGTGGATCTGCTTTGGGGGATTTTTATTGGAACCATCGTTGGCTTGATCTTCGTTCTTATCACGAATTATTCGTCTGTTTTTTCCGTTTACCGAAATGGGAATGAGGTACTAATTAAGTTCCAAAAAGACGTCACATTCCTGCATAAAATAGCCTTAAAAGAAGCTCTGCGCAAAATACCCCAAGGATCAGACGTTTACATCGATATTTCAAAGGTGCATTTTATGGACCATGACATCAATCAATTGATTCAAGAATTTATTGCGACTGCCCATGAACGCGGCATTGAAGCCGACTTAAAAAAGAAATAATATGAAGGAGTACAAAAAACTATTATTAAGTAATAAAGCTTGGGCGAGTGAGCGTCTCGAACTCGACGAACACTATTTCGATAATCTATCAAAAAACCAAACTCCACTTTTCCTGTGGATTGGTTGTGCGGATAGCCGAGTTCCGGCAGAGGAAATAACCCATGCAGACCCAGGTGACATATTTGTTCATCGGAACGTAGCCAATATGGTCGTACACACCGACATCAATTTATTATCGGTACTTCAATATGCCGTTGAAGTATTAGAAGTCAAACACATCATTGTTTGTGGGCATTATAATTGTGGGGGAGTTAAAGCGGCAATGACCAATCAAGATTTTGGCTTAATAAACAAATGGTTAAGGAACATAAAGGAAGTTTACGAAAAACATTTCAAGGTACTTCATGCTATTGAGGATGAGCAATTGAGATTCAACAAACTTGTCGAAATCAATGTAGCGGAACAGATTCAAAATCTAGCTAAAACAACGATTGTTCAGAAGGCATGGGCGAAACGTCAATTTCCACATCTTCATGGATGGGTATTTGATATTCACCACGGCGAAATTAAAGAAGTATTGAATATCAACGCGGGCGAATGGGAGAGCCCCGTTTTTAAATATGAATTTTAATCACTCCCCCCTCTTAGCTTTGGCAAACCTTAAAGGATTGCCAAAGCTAGCGGGGAAAAGCGATATAATCGCCTAAAAAACTTATAAATTCGTTTTGATCTTCAACTCATCCAATTGAGCCTGAGCCAATGGAGACGGCGAATCAATCATCACATCACGACCCGCATTATTCTTAGGGAATGCGATATAATCACGAATCGAATCCGTTCCTCCAAACAATGAACAAAGGCGGTCAAAGCCGAATGCCAATCCACCATGTGGCGGTGCACCATATTCAAATGCATCTAATAAGAACCCAAATTGGGCTTTCGCTTCCTCTTCGCTGAAACCAAGGACCTCAAACATTTTTGATTGTAAATCTTTATGGAATATGCGGATAGAGCCTCCACCTACTTCCACGCCATTCACGACTAAATCGTACGCATTTGCACGAACTTTGCCAAATTCTCCAGCTTCCATCAGAGCGATATCTTCTGGCTTCGGACTTGTGAAAGGATGATGCATGGCGAACCAACGATCCTCTTCCTCGCCGTATTCCAACAATGGGAAATCGACAACCCAATGCACTTTATAGTTATTCGGATCACGCAATCTCATGCGCGTTCCCATTTCTAAACGCAATTCGTTCAATTGCTTGCGTACCTTATCTCCATCACCCGACAAAACCAAAATTAAATCGCCCGGCTCCGCGTTAAACGCCTTAGCCCAAGCGGCTAAATCAGTCTCAGAATAAAATTTATCTACCGATGATTTCACCACGCCATCTGGCTGAACGCGCGCATAAATCAAACCTTTTGCCCCAATCTGAGGACGGCGAACGAAGTCTGTCAATTCATCCAATTGCTTGCGCGTATATTCTGCGGCACCTTTGACACAAATACCAACTACCGTATTCGCCGCATCAAACACTTGAAAATCTTTTCCAGAAGTCAAATCAATCTCTTCCCCTTTCAACTCGACAAATTGCATATCAAAGCGAATATCCGGCTTATCTGAGCCATAGTACTTCATCGCATCCGCATAAGTCATGCGAGAAACTTGGCCAATATCTAGTCCTTTGACCGACAAAAACAAATGACGAATCAAGCCCTCAAACATGTTTAAAATATCTTCCTGCTCCACAAATGACATTTCACAGTCAATCTGTGTAAACTCCGGCTGGCGATCTGCTCGTAAATCCTCATCGCGGAAACATTTCACGATTTGATAATAACGGTCAAAACCAGACACCATCAACAACTGCTTAAATGTCTGTGGTGATTGCGGCAAGGCATAAAATTCACCTGGATTCATGCGAGATGGTACCACGAAATCACGCGCACCTTCCGGTGTGGATTTAATCAATACAGGCGTCTCCACCTCAATAAAATCTTGCTTATCTAAATAATTGCGTACTTCACGACCCACTTGGTGACGCAAACGAAGACTCTCGCGAATCGGGTTACGACGCAAATCCAAATAGCGATACTTCATGCGAATATCATCCCCTCCATCTGTCTCATCTTCAATCAAAAATGGCGGCAATTTCGCAGGGTTCAAGATGCGCAAATTTGTCACTTTAATCTCTACATCGCCTGTAGATAACTTATCATTCTTAGCCAAACGCTCCACAACCAAACCCTCGGCAGCCACCACAAACTCCCGGCCTAAGCCACGTGCTAAAATTAACGTCGACGGATCTGATTTTCCTTCTTCTAACATCAATTGGGTGATGCCGTAGCGATCGCGCAAGTCGATCCATAACATGCCTCCCTTATCACGTGTTTTTTGAACCCAGCCACATAAAGTGACTGTTTGGCCCACGTGCTCCATTCTCAATTCCCCGTTCGTGTGTGTACGTAACATAGTTTCTTATAAAAATTCGTGCAAAATTACGGAAAAGAGTATGTAGTGTAAAACATTTACCTGTTTATTCTTATTTAGTTAATTTCACAGGAAATCAAATGACCATGTCAACAGTCGGAATTGTCGGTTCAGGTATCGGAGGAATTGCGTTCGCAATACGTATGCAATTGCTTGGGCACGCTGTGACCGTTTTTGAGTCAAACGAACGAGCGGGTGGGAAATTAGGCCAATTAAATTTAACGGGATACCGATTTGACACGGGACCATCCTTGTTTACGATGCCCCAACTCGTAGATGAATTATTTGAACTAGCGGGAAAGAATCCACGGGATTATTTGAATTACCACCGATTACCAGCGATATGCAATTATTTTTGGGAAGACCAAACCCGTTTAATAACGGTGGAAGATCATAAAGAAACTTCGCGGCGAATAGCAGAGGTCTTAAATGAAGATGAAACGACGATTTATCAATACTTAAAAGATGCTGGCACAAAGTATAACATCATTAGTGATTTATTTCTCGATGATTCCCTGCATAAATTAAGCACTTGGACAGGGAAAAAAGCATTGATAGGCTATGCCAACTTGCATAAACTGGGGCTCTTTCAGACCATGCACCAGGCACACAAATCCCGTTTTAGGAATTCAAAAACAGTCCAGCTCTTTGATCGATACGCGACTTATAATGGCTCTGATCCTTACCAAACGCCAGCGACACTCTCCATCATTCCACATTTAGAATATAATCTTGGGGCCTATTTTCCTGTAGGTGGAATGATTGAAATACCCAAATCTTTGGTTCGATTGGCGGAGGAATTAGGCGTTCAATTCAGATTAAATGAAGCTGTTGAGAAAATTCGCACAAATGGCAACACCGCAGAAGGCATACAAACAAAACGCGGATTATATGATTTTGATATTGTTGCCAGCAATGCCGATATCCGACCTACCTACAATCAGTTGTTGCCGGCTCCCCTGCGGCCTAATAAATTGCTCAAGCAACCTAAGTCTAGCTCGGGTGTCATTTTTTATTGGGGAATCAACCGCGCATTTGAGGAATTGGGCGTTCATAACATCTTTTTTTCGGAGGATTATCGTGCAGAATTTGAGGCCATTTTCAAGCAGGAAAACCTATTCAATGACCCTACGGTGTATGTACATATTTCCAGCAAGGTAGCACCAGAAGATGCACCCGAGGGATGCGAAAACTGGTTTGTATTGGTCAATGCTCCAGCAAATTCCGGGCAAGATTGGGACGAAATGGTGCAGCAATGCCGCAAACAAGTCATCGATAAAATCAATCGAATTCTCGGCATAAACCTGGAAGATTACCTTGTTGCGGAGGATTATTTAGATCCGCGCCGAATCGAGACGCGTACGTCTTCATCCGGAGGAGCACTTTATGGAAATGCATCAAACAACAAATTCGCGGCTTTTTTGAGACACCCTAATTACCGTTCAGCTATAAAAAACATGTATTGGGTAGGCGGAAGTGTGCATCCGGGGGGAGGAATTCCACTTTGCTTGAGTTCGGCAAAAATTGCCGCCAAACTTTTTAAAGAAAATGCTTAATTTCGCACAAACATCGTAAAAATCATGATTCAAAGACCACAAACGATTTTCTTATGCCTTGTTGTCCTTGCAAATAGCCTCGTATCTACAGGCTGGAGCATTTGGGCAAAAGTGGGACAATCTGGCCAAAGAGCCGAATTATTTTTCAATGAATGGACATTGACAGATGCAGGAAAGACCAATGCCTCGAGTGCACTTGCCATTGTCATCCTGTTGTCTTTGTCGACAATTGTAACGCTGATTACGATCTTCTCATTCAAAAATAGAATTCGCCAAATGATGTTGGGCCTAATCAACTCGCTTTTGTTGGCTGGCGCAATGGGATACGCTTTTTGGATTATTTTCAAAGAAGCGATGCCAATGTTTGAACCGGAAGCGCAAGGAAAATACGGATATGGATTTTATGCTATGGTTGTGGCATTATTGGCCAATATGATTGCGAATCGTTTGGTAAGAAAAGATGAAATGCTTGTGCAGTCGTCTAACCGTATGCGCTAATTTTAGACAATACCCTCTTTTAATAGGTCGTGGAGATGTACAAATCCCACGGCCTTTTTATTTTCCGTCACGACCAATTGTGTGATATTCAAAGCTTGCATAATCGCCAAAGCTTCTGTAGCAAATGCATCAGCCTCAATGGTTTTAGGCGTACGATTCATCATATCACCGAGCTGTATTTCAGACCAATTAGCTTGATTTTCCAACATTCGGCGGACATCCCCATCCGTAATAATGCCAATTAACTGATTATTTGCATTTGCAACTGCCGTCGCACCCAAGCGCTTTGAGCTGATTTCGTGAATTGCCTCTTGAATACTGGCTGAGGGCGAAATCACCGGAAATTCGTGTTGGGGATAAATATCACTCACCTTCAAATACATTCGCTTACCTAAAGCTCCGCCTGGATGATATTTAGCAAAATCTTGGGCCGTAAAACCTTTACATTCCAACAAGCAAACGGCTAATGCATCGCCCAAAGCCAACGCAACGGTCGTAGAAGTTGTAGGTGCCAAATTCATCAAATCCGCCTCTTGCTCAGCAAGCGCATGCAAAACAAAATCAGCTTGTTGGCCTAAATAGGACTGCTTATTCGACACCATTGCGATTAAGGAAACGCCCGTCCGCTTAATGAGTGGAACCAATACCTTAATTTCAGGTGTATCGCCAGATTTTGAAATACAAATCACGGAATCCCCTTCTTGTATCATCCCCAAATCACCATGAATCGCATCCGCTGCATGCATAAACAGGGCAGGGGTTCCCGTCGAGTTCATCGTAGCTACGATCTTTTGGGCGACAATCGCAGATTTCCCTATCCCGGTAAAGACGATACGGCCTTTTCTGGCCAACAAATGTTCAACACAAGCTTCGAATTCAGAATCAATTCCATCGCTTACACGAAGAATGGCCTCAGCTTCTTGGATTAAAACTTTTTTTGCTGTGCTTTGAATATTTTTGCTTAATTTCAATGTTAGTAAGATTTTGGGGACCCACAAAGATAACCAAATCTTACGCAATAACTGAAACTCTTACGCCACGATAAAAATTATGCCGACTTCCATTTCTAGTGAGGTATTGAAGGAACAGCTCAAAAAAACCTTTGGCTTTAGCCAGTTCAGAGGAGAGCAAGAAGCAATCATTCGAAATACGATTGATGGGCATAATAGTTTCGTATTAATGCCAACCGGTGCAGGCAAATCACTTTGTTATCAATTGCCCGCGATAGTCATGCCGGGAACGGCCATCGTAATATCGCCATTGATTGCCTTAATGAAGAATCAGGTAGACCAAATGCTCGCTTTTGGGATCAATGCGCAATTCTTGAATTCCTCTTTGAGTCGGGCGGAAATCAATCGTGTCAAAGCCGAAGTCATCAGTGGAAGCGTTAAATTACTCTACATTGCACCTGAATCGCTGAATAAACAAGAGAATCTTAATTTCTTGCAGCAAGCAAATATATCGTTCGTGGCCATCGATGAGGCGCACTGTATTTCAGAATGGGGACATGATTTCCGGCCAGAATACCGTAAAATCAGAAACATCATCGAATCGATCGATGCAAAACTGCCCATCATTGCGTTAACGGCTACAGCGACGCCGAAAGTGCAACAGGATATTCAAAAAACCTTGAATTTAGAGGACGCAACCGTATTCAAATCTTCTTTTAACCGGAAGAATTTGTACTACGAAATCCGTTCGAAAAAAGATATTGACAAGCAGCTTATTCGCTACATCAAAAGTCATGCGGGCAAAGCCGGCATCATTTATTGCTTGAGTAGAAAGCGCGTGGAGGAAGTTTCGGAGCTTTTGGGGGTAAATGGCATTAAAGCCCTGCCCTATCATGCAGGATTAGATCCGCAAATTCGTATGTCGAATCAAGAGGCCTTTTTAAATGAAGAGGTTGAGGTGATGGTGGCGACGATTGCTTTTGGAATGGGAATTGACAAACCAGATGTGCGTTTTGTCATTCACTACGATGCTCCCAAATCCTTAGAAGGTTATTACCAAGAAACAGGACGTGCGGGCCGAGATGGCTTGGATGGAACCTGCATTTTGTTTTACACATACGATGACATTCTTAAATTAGACAAGTTCAATAAAGACAAGGCTGTTTCTGAAAAGGAAAATGCCAAAGTCTTATTGAGTGAAATGGTTTATTATGCCAATTTGGGCGTATGTCGCAGGAAGCAACTTTTGAGTTATTTTGGCGAACACATGGCAGATAATTGCGGATTCTGCGATAACTGCATGCACCCTACGGCTACTTACAAAGCAGAACAAGAGGTTACTTGGGTGCTAGAAGCGGTCAAACAGACAGGCGAAAAATTTGATGCCGAGCACATTGCGGATGTATTGGAGGGCAAAACCAATCAATATACGCAAAGCTATGCGCATGATAAATTAACTATTTTCGGGCAGGGAAAGACGGTTTCATGGGCGATTTCTGATGAAGAGGATGACGACGATGATGACGAAGATGATGTAGATCGCGAAGAGCAGGCCCCTAAAAAGCCGAAGCTTCGAAAAAAGAAAAAAGAAGTTAATCCGGAAGACGAAAAATCCCCTTGGATTTCGTTCATTAAGCAGGTTCTAATCTATGATTTACTAACCAAAGACGTCGAAAATTACGGAGTTTTGCATGTAAGCGAGAAGGGGGAAGCATTTTTAAAAGACTCTCATCCTTTGACCTTCTCGCGAGATCATGATTATGAGCAAGAAGCCATCACAGCAGAAAATGACGAAGAAAATGCAGCTGTAGGAGCAAAAGCCTACGACAATGCCTTATTTGAAATTTTAAAAAATCTGCGCAAAAAGGTAGCCAAGGAGAAAAACTTGCCACCTTATGTGATTTATCAGGACCCGTCTTTGGAGGAAATGGCCACGACCTATCCTACCACACAGGAAGAAATGGCGCAAATCAATGGCGTCGGAATGGGGAAAGTAGTCAAATTTGGGAAGCAATTCTTAGATGCGATTATTCGGTATGTGGAGGAAAATGAAATTGAAACTGCGAAAGAAGTCGTTGTAAAATCAACGGTCAACAAATCAAAAATCAAGATTTACATCATCCAACAGGTTGACCGGAAAATCGATTTGGATTTAATTGCTGAGCAGAAAGAATTATCAATGGCCGAGTTGATTGAGGAAATAGAAACTATCTGTTATTCGGGAACTAAATTGAATCTAGATTACTTTATTAACCAGGTTATCGAACCTGATAAGCAAGAAGAAATCTACGATTATTTTATGTCGGCAGATACAGACAACATAACGCAAGCCTTAGACGAATGTAATATTGAGGATGTGAGTGAAGAAGAGTTGCGTTTAATGCGCATTAAGTTTTTGAGTGAATTAGCCAATTAATAAAACAGATGAATGTATTAATTATCGGGTCAGGAGGACGTGAACATGCTTTTGCATGGAAGATTGCTCAAAGCCCAAAACTAAGTAATTTATTTATTGCTCCTGGCAATCCAGGAACAGCCAGTATGGGCACCAATTTAGCCATCGGAGTAGCGGATTTAGCAGGAATCGCACAGGCGATTCGGGAACATCAAATTGAATTAGTTGTTGTAGGTCCAGAAGAACCTTTGGTCAAAGGTGTTCGGGATTATATCGAGTCACAAGATGATTTGAAGCATGTAGGCATTGTGGGTCCGGGTGCAGAAGGGGCTCAATTAGAAGGCAGCAAAGACTTTTCTAAGAATTTCATGCATCGCCATGGCGTTCCTACGGCGGCATCGCAAACCTTTACGAAGGAAAGTATTGAGGAGGGCTTAGCCTATCTTGACACGCAATCCTTGCCCATCGTATTGAAAGCGGATGGTTTGGCAGCGGGAAAAGGGGTTATCATTGCCTTGACACTCGAAGAGGCAAAGACCGCCTTACGAGAAATGTTACTCGACTCAAAATTTGGTGACGCGTCTAACAAAGTGGTTATCGAGCAATTTTTACGCGGAATCGAATTATCAGTCTTTGTATTAACAGATGGCGAAAACTATGTTGTATTACCTGAAGCAAAGGATTACAAGCGGATTGGTGATAACGACGAGGGATTAAATACAGGTGGAATGGGGGCCGTTTCTCCCGTGCCATTTGCCACAGCCTCCTTTATGGAGCATGTAGATAATCGTGTCATTAAACCGACATTAGCAGGATTGAAGGCCGATGGCATCAAGTACCAAGGGTTTATCTTCATCGGCTTAATGAATCATGAGGGGGAACCCTATGTGATTGAATACAATGCCCGAATGGGAGATCCAGAAACGGAAGTTGTTTTACCAAGAATCGAATCAGATTTCTTATCTTTGCTTCTTGCGGCAGCTAAAGGCACATTGAACGAAGAAAAAATTGAAATCTCTGAACAATATGCTGTAACAACCATGGTTGTCGCAGGCGGATATCCCGAAGATTACCGAAAAGGGGATGTCATTACAGGTTTAGACCAAGTAACTGACGCACATATTTTCCAAGCGGGAACACGTGAAGAAGCGGGTCAACTTGTAACGAGTGGCGGTCGGGTGATCGCATTAACAGGTACTTCGAATACCTTGGAAAAAGCAATTCAAAAGTCTCAAAAGGCTGCGCTTGCAATCCAATTCGAGGGTAAAAATTTTAGAAGAGATATTGGCTTAGATGTCCTCCGTTATAAAGGATAATTTGCTAATCAAGCACATATTATGGCATGTAAATCGTGTTCAACAGGATCTTGTGGATCCAAAGGCGTAGCAGGAGAAGTCGCAGGTTGTCAAAGTAACGGAGCTTGCGGCTCTGGGGGCTGCAATAAAATGAACGTCTTTGACTGGCTTTCCGACTTGGACGTGCCTCAATTTCAGCGCTTTCATATCGTTGAAATCAAATTCAAGGGAGGTCGCAAGGAATATTTCCGCAATGTAGCTAAGCTTGAATTGCATACAGGAGATGCTGTGATGATTGAGTCCACTACGGGCTTACATCTAGGAATTGTCTCGCTTCAAGGCGAATTAGTTCGCTTGCAATTATTGAAAAAAAGCATCAAAGACGATGACAACTTAAAGTCAATCGTTCGCATTGCCACAGATAAAGATCTCGAAAAACACGAGCAAATGATTGCCCGTGATCTGCCGACCATGTACCGCGGCCGCCAAATTATCGGTGATTTAAAGCTGAACATGAAACTCTCTGATGTGGAATTCCAGTCGGATGGTACGAAGGCGGTATTTTATTATTCCTCAGATGATCGCGTCGATTTTCGTGAATTAATTAAACTCTTAGCCACGGAATTCAAGGTGCGTGTCGAAATGAAACAAATTTCGTTGCGTCAAGAGGCAGGACGTTTAGGTGGAATCGGTGTATGCGGTCGGGAATTATGTTGTTCCACTTGGCTTACCGACTTCAAGAATGTAACAACATCGGCAGCACGTTATCAAAATTTATCGTTGAATCCAGTTAAATTAAGTGGCCAATGCGGTCGCTTGAAATGCTGCCTGAATTACGAATTAGAGACTTACATGGATGCATTAAAAGGCATTCCAACAATAGAAGGGCGCTTAAAAACGAAGAAGGGTGATGCCATTCTTCAAAAAACCGACATTTTCAAACGAATGATGTGGTTTGGAATCGTAGGCGAAGAGGCCATCTGGATACCTGTAAGCTGCGACCGTGTGGCTGAAATTATTGAATTAAATAAACAGGGGATCATTCCTGAATCCTTCTCGGATTTAAATCCAGATGCACCTGTCGCAGAAAAACCAACACTTTCTGAATTGAATTCAGATTTAGAGCGTATGGATAAGAAGTACGGCGGGAAAAAACCGGTTAACAAATCGGGTAATAACCGAGGGGGTCGAGATCGCTTTGAAAACCGAGGACCGCGTGAAAATCGAGGACCACGACCTGAAGGGCGAGACAATCCCCGTGGACCACGTCCAGATAATCGTGGACCAAAACCTGCAGCACCTGACAAAGAAACGGAGGGAAATCGTGGTCCAAGACCAGATAATCGCGGACCGAAACCAGTCAATCCTGGAAATGAGGCTGACAAAAATCGTGGACCAAGACCGCAACAAGAACGTAAGCCTAGACCGGAACAGGGGCCTAAGCCAGCAATTGCGGCACCTATGGCCGACGGGGAAAATGCGACACCTAAACCTTTTAAGAAGAAGTATAAGAAGAAATTCAAACCGCGCCCACCGCGCGAAGGAGGATCTTCTGATGCACCAGCAGCTCAATAAGCAATGTATTTCAAGCGCATTATACTTTTCATGATGGCTCTGTTCGCTTTTGCTTGTCAAAACGACACGGTGATGGATCAAACAGTTTCCTTATCAGAACATGGTTGGTTGCAGAAAAATAAACTCCTATTTGATTTCCAGATTACTGACACGAGCAAAGCCTATGATGTGCGCATTGCATTACGTCAGTCAAATGAATATCCTTATTACAATCTGTATTTCGTTCCTAAAATCATCAATTCAGAAGGGAAGGTTATAAAACGGGCCTTCGCAGAAGCTTTTTTATATGATGCGAAAACAGGCAAACCTAAAGGAAGTGGATTGGGTGATATGTATAGCCACCAATATACAATTTTCAAGGGCATTCGATTTACCCATTTGGGCAAATATCAGATAAGCCTTGAGCAATATATGCGGACAGATACCCTCAAGGGCATTATTTCAGCGGGGGCATCCATCATTGAAAACCAAGCGAACGATGGCAAAAATTGATGCAATTGATAAGCAAATTTTAGCTTTTTTACATGAGGACGCTTTCATGTCGAATAAAGAAATGGCATCTCGCCTAGGATTAAGTGCGACACCCGTACATGAGCGCATTAAACGCATGGAAAAAGAGGGTGTTATTACAGGCTATAAAGCAACCATCAATCCGAATAAATTAGGCAAATCCTTAACTGTTTTCTGTGACATTTCATTGAAAGAACATGCCGCGGAATATTTGAATCAATTCGAAACGGATGTCATGTTGCTGGTAGAAGTACAAGAATGTTATTGCGTTTCTGGTCACAGTGATTTTTTATTAAAGATCGTCGTATCAGACATGGACGAATACCGAAATTTTATCCTGCATAAATTGGCCAGCATCAAAAACATTGGTAACGCTCAGAGTCACTTTGTGATGAACCAAATTCAAAATGAACAAATATTGCCTTGGTTAACCAGCAAAACTGCTGAATAAGCCTACAGTTTAGGGCAAGCATTTGTATGAAAATAAGTAATTTAAATTTCTGCTAAACCGTCTAAAAAAAAACTATGAATAAAGTAACCAAAACGATACTCTCGCTTGCAACGCTCGCACTCATTCTAGGACTTGCATTTTATCCTAAAATCAAACAACTTATTTCAAAGAATCCTGAAGCAGACGCCAAGAAAGAGAAAGGGGGCCCGGGAGGAAAAGGGGGAGGTAAAACAGCTGTTGTTGTTTCTGTCGTAAAATTTACCCGTTTGGATGACATGGTCAATTCAACAGGAAGTATTTTGGCCAACGAAGAAGTAGAGATTCGCTCAGAAATTGCTGGTCGAATCGTCCTTTTAACTATCAAAGAAGGGGATGTTGTTCAAAAAGGGACTGTTCTTTTCCGCATCAATGACGATGATTTACAAGCGCGATTGCGCAAATTAGGGTTCAATAAAAAACTTGCGGAAGATAACGAGGCGCGCCAAAAAATTCTATTACAAAAAGAAGCCATCTCGCAAAGAGAATATGACATCGCAGCCAATACTGTCAATACGATTGAGGCCGATATTGAAGATTTGAGAGCCCAAATCATCAAAACAACGGTGAAAGCTCCCTTCTCAGGAACCATCGGTTTCCGGTATATCAGTTTAGGAAGTTACATTTCTCCCACAACGAAAATCGCAACATTAACGAATACCAACCCAGCAAAAATTGAATTCTCAATTCCTGCGAAATATGCGACGGCAATTCGCAAAGGAAGCACCGTTGAGTTTCAAACGGAAAATGAAGACAAGACATTTATCGGCAAGGTATATGCCATCGACCCGAAAATCGATCCCTTAACAAGAACTCTACAAATTCGTGCGTTGGCTGCAAATCCTGGAAACCAACTGGTGCCTGGTGCTTTTGCTAAGGTCAATTTGATTTTAAAATCAAAAGGAAGCGCGATTCTTATCCCTACTGAAGCTGTTATTCCTGAAGCATCTGGCAATAAAGTATTCATCGTGAAACAAGGCAAATCCGTTCCGGTTAAAGTTAAACTTGGAAATCGCGGAGAGAAAAATGTAGAAATTCTTTCTGGCCTTTCGATAGGGGATACTCTAATTACAAATGGGGTTATCCAAGTGAAACCCGATGGCGAGGTTGAAATCAAAGAAGTTGTAGAATAAAGGATTTATGGCGTCCATCTATGTGAGTCGGTCCTTATGGGAATACAAATTCCGGAAACTAAGCTATTGGTTTTCGGCCTGTATGTCCTATGCCCAACTTTACCTTAGCATACGCGTTGAACGAATTGCACACCCGGTGATCGGGATTTTAATGGCCGAACATCTGGGGGATATTGTTGCCGCCGAACCGATCATTGATGCATTGCGCCATAAACATCCCAATGCCCGCATCGTCTGGATAGTAAAAGATTTGTATCGAGGACTTTTGGAAAATCACCCACACATTGATCAGGTTCTTCCAGAAAATTCGGTTTTAGCTAGTATTTGGTTAAGCAAACATAGCCCATTTACGCATTTCTATAACTTGCACATGAATGAGTTACGCTTTGATCCTTATTTCAATTATTCCTTATTCAATGAAAAGGCGGCAACATTGGGATTAACAAAGCATACATATTACAATCGGGGAAATTTACTTAAGGGAATTTATGACCTATGTGACATCCCCTATCAGGTATCCAAACAGCCCAAACTTTATCTGGGCAAACAGAAATCTTGGGATTTACCTGCGAATTATTGGGTGATGCATCGGAAATCAAATGGTGCCGACAGGGAATGGCAGGATAAATTTTGGCTTAAATTAATCGAGCAAATCATCGCTACATATAAGGTCTGTCTGGTGGAAGTAGGTGTAACGGAGGGTTTATCAATTAAACATCCGAATTTCATTTCGTATGTGGGAAAAACCGACATCATTGACATGGCTAACATCATTTCTGGCGCAACTTTTTATATCGGCATCGATTCTGGGCCTGCACATATTGCGAACGCATTCGAAATTCCGGGCTTAATTTTACTCGGACAGTACAAAAACTTTAAAAACCACATGCCTTATTCGGGTTCCTACGAACAAGGTCGCGCAAACATTTACCATTATCCAGATGGTTCGTCGGCCGAAATTCCTCTGGAAAATGTATGGCAGCAACTCATTAAAACAATACCAATTCCTGAAAATCAATTGGCCTAAAACCTATTAAACTTATGGCATCCTTATCAGACATCAGCATTAAACGACCGGTACTTTCCATTGTCATGTCCGTGACAATTATCGTATTCGGCGTAATCGGTTATTCCTATTTAGGAATCCGCGAATATCCTTCGGTTGACCCACCTGTCGTAACTGTTCAGACAAGTTATACAGGTGCGAATGCGGATATTATTGAATCTCAAATTACGGAGCCGTTGGAAGAATCCATTAACGGGATCGCGGGGATAAAATCACTTTCTAGTTCGAGTCGGGATGGTCGATCCAGCATCACCGTGGAATTTGACTTAGCGGTCAACATTGAAGATGCGGCGAATGATGTGCGCGACCGTGTTTCTCGTTCCATGGCCGTATTGCCTAAGGACGTAGATCCACCGGTTGTGTCAAAGGCCGATGCGGATTCAAACCCGATTTATAATTTAAATATATACTCAAACACACGAGATTTGTTGAGTCTAAATGAAATTGCAACTCGAAATGTGAAGGAAAAACTTCAAACGATTCCCGGTGTTAGTTCTGTCCAAATGTGGGGCGAGAAGAAATATGCCATGCGTTTGCACATTAATCCAGAGCGCTTGGCATCCTTCCGTTTAACAGCACCCGATATTGTCAATGCGTTAACGAAGCAGAACATCGAATTGCCTTCAGGAAGTATCGAAGGGAATAACACAGAATTAACCGTACGTACCCAAGGGCGTATGACCTCCATCGATGACTTTAACAACCTCATCATTCGGGAAGAGGGGGATCGTTCGGTGAAATTCTCTGACGTTGGAAATGCAGAACTTGCCCCTGAAAACGAAAAAACCTCTTTTAAACGTGACATGGTCCCCATGATTTCGATTGCGGTAGTTCCACAACCTGGATCCAACCAAATTGAAATTGTTGATCAAATCCACAAAAAATTAGTGCAAATTCAGTCGACGATTCCAAGTGATGTGATTCTGAAAGAAGGTTTTGATAACACCAAATATGTGCGTAAATCAATCGAGGAGGTAGAAGAAACAATCTTGACAGCCATTTTATTGGTAACAATTGTCATCTTCTTATTCTTGCGTGATTGGCGTTCAACAATTATTCCGCTAACGGCTATTCCAGTTTCCTTAATTGGGGTTTTCTTCTTCATGTATTTGGCTGGTTTCTCTGTCAATGTGTTAACCTTGCTCGGAATCGTGCTTTCAATTGGACTTGTTGTGGATGATGCCATTGTGGTATTAGAAAATATTTATACCAAAATTGAAGAGGGCTTAAGTCCCTGGGAGGCGGCAATAGAGGGTTCAAAAGAAATCTATTTCGCCGTTATATCAACAACGGTAACCCTGGCGGCCGTATTTTTACCCGTGATTTTCTTACAAGGAATTACGGGCCAATTATTTCGTGAATTTGGAATTGTGGTTGCCGGTTCGGTCATCATCTCTGCCTTTGTTTCCTTGACCTTAACACCCATGTTAAGTTCAAAACTGCTCAAAGGGGGCCACAATAAACCTTGGTTCTATAATGTTACCGAACCCTTTTTCGTTTGGCTAACAAATGCCTATGAAAATTCGCTGCATTCCTTCTTGAAAATTCGTTGGATTGCTTGGGTGATTATGGTTAGTTTAATCGGAGTAATTTGGGGCTTATTCAAATCAGGTGCTATCCCGTCCGAATTAGCCCCCTTGGAAGACCGCGGTCAATTTCGGATTAGTGCCACTGCACCAGAAGGTGCAACCTACGATTATATGTCAGAATTCACAGATGAATTTACAAACTTCATCATGAAGGATATTCCGGCCAAAGAACGCAGTGCAATTTATACGATTACGTCCCCAGGTTTTGGAAATGCGGGGGCAAACTCAGGGATGATACGTGTATTACTCAGTGATACGCTTGGCCGGAGGAGCCAACAAGCTATTGTAGATGACATACAGCCTAAGGTTAAAAAGTTTACAGGGGCAAAATCGATTGTCATTCAGGAACCGACTTTACAAACTGGCCAACGGGGAGGAGGGGGATTGCCAGTAGCCTTCGTGGTTCAGGCGCCTAACTTTGAAAAGTTGAAGAAAATGATGCCGCAATTCATGGCAAAAGTTCGAGATTCCCCTAAGTTTGAGGTTTCGGATATTAACTTAAAATTCACTAAGCCTGAATTGCGCTTAGAAATTGACCGGGCGAAAGCTCAAAACTTAGGTGTGTCGATTCAAGATGTGGCGCAAACATTGCAGTTAGGTCTGTCAGGCAGGCGGTTTGGCTACTTTATTATGGATGGAAAACAATACCAAGTAATAGGTCAAATTAATCGCTCACTTCGTAATGATGTAAACGACTTAAAATCACTTTATGTTAAAAATAACAGAGGGGATTTGATTCAATTGGATAATATGGTCAAGATTACGGAACAAAGTACGCCTCCCCAACTATTTCGTTTTAACCGCTATTCTGCGGCTACCGTAACGGCTCAAATGGCCAAAGGGGTTACTTTAGGAGAAGCTTTGGATGAAATGGACAAATTAGCAAAAGAGACCTTTGATGAAACATTCTCAACCGCCTATGACGGACAAAGTAAGCAATTCAAGGAATCAAGTTCTTCCTTATTGTTCGCTTTTGCTTTAGCAATTTTATTGATTTATCTGATCCTTTCGGCACAATTTGAAAGTTTCATTGATCCCTTCATCATCTTGTTTACGGTTCCATTAGCCGTAGCAGGAGCCCTGTTGTCCTTATGGGATTTTAGTCAGACCTTGAACATTTTCTCGCAAATTGGGATTATTGTTTTGATCGGTTTGGTGACCAAAAATGGAATTCTAATTGTGGAATTTGCCAATCAAAAGAAGGAGACTGGATTAACTAAATTAGAGGCCGTGAAGAGTGCCGCCACAGCACGTTTTAGGCCGATTATCATGACTTCTTTGTGTACGATTTTAGGTATTTTACCGATAGCGCTAGCCTTAGGATCTGGTTCAACCAGCCGTGTTTCCATGGGGATTGCAGTTGTGGGTGGGATGTTATTCTCGACAACCCTGACTCTTTATGTGATCCCTGCGATTTATAGCTTTATGTCCCGAAATTTAAAATCCACACATGTCGACTGATGAGATTTGGATGCAACGAGCCCTCGACCTAGCCCAGCTGGGTGGAGGATTTGTTGTTCCTAATCCTTGGGTAGGTTGCGTGATTGTCCGAGATGATGTGATACTCGGCGAAGGATATCATGCCCAATTTGGCGGCCCCCATGCAGAAGTTAAGGCATTTGAGGGGGTGACGAATGCCAAAGGTGCGACTGTCTATGTTAGCTTAGAACCCTGTAGTCATACGGGAAAAACACCCCCTTGCGCCGACTTGTTAATAAGGCACCAAGTAAAACGGGTCGTCATCTGCAATTTAGACCCTAATCCATTGGTTTCTGGTCAAGGTGTCGCCAAGCTTCAAGCGGCGGGAATTGAGGTGAATATTGGTATCCTATCAGATCAAGGGGAATTAATCAATCGGCGATTTTTCTATTTCCATCGGAATCAGAGACCCTACATCACGGTGAAATTCGCAACATCTTCAGATCAATTTATTGCGCATAGCGATGGAAAATCCGAAATGTTTTCGAATCCAATTAGCCAACAATTGGTTCACCGCTTGCGAACTGAACATCAGGCCATTTTGGTTGGCATCAACACGGTCCTTACCGACAACCCAAGTTTAACTACACGTTATTGGTCAGGCAAATCTCCGCTGCGCTTGGTCTTGGATCCAAACGCGCGGGCGAAGGAAGACACACAATTATTGGTGGACTCCTTTCCTACCCTGTTATTCACTTATCATGTTTCCAAAACCATAGGAAATAAACAATGGATCGCTTTGGGCAATTCAGATTATTTAGGGGAATTCATGGAGTATTGTCAGCGAAATGCCATACAGTCCATATTAGTTGAAGGAGGGAGTAAAACCATTGAGAGCCTAATCGCTAGGTTCGAGGTACAGGAACTTATTCAGATTGAATCAAATCAGCCCTTGGGTTATGGCATAAAAGCTCCTCAGTTAAACCGATTATCAGACACTGCATATACGATAGGACAAAATAACCATTGGCATGTTCAATTACCCAAAGAAAATCTGACCTAATAAATAACAGTTCAAGGATAGAATAATGGCCGAAACTAATGAGGCCAACCAAATCACCCATTTGGGATTGACAAATTTCCCCATCCGTCTCGCATCACTCGTAAACCAAACCAAGGGAATTACAGCAAAACTTAATTGCATCGAAAGCACGACTTGGGAGAAAATCAACAAATCATTAATATGTGATTCCCCATAGATCCAAGTGATAAAAAAGGCGGGAACAATGGCAATTAATCGCGTAATGAGTCGGCGTAACCAAGGTTTCAATTTTAAATCGATAAATCCTTCCATGACGATTTGACCCGCCAGCGTTCCGGTAACTGTGGCGTTTTGGCCAGACGCTAACAAGGCCACTGCAAATAAAATACTCGCCCATTTCGTCCCCATAACGGGGTCTAACAACAAGAATGCATCTTGTATATCGGCAACGTCTTGCCGGCCATTCCAATGAAACGCCGCGGCGGCCAAGATCAAAATACTGGCGTTGATAAAGAAGGCAAAGCTCAATGATAGACTAGAATCCCAGGTAGCATATTTGATTGCCTTCTTCCGACCTACATCATTTCGTTCGAAAGCACGCGTTTGGACGATACTGGAATGCAAATACAAATTATGAGGCATCACAGTAGCCCCTAGGATTCCAATGGCCACATACAATTGATGCTCATCCAATACAATGCTTGTACTTGGAATTAATCCTTCCATTACCTGAGCAATCGCGGGTTGAGCCACCCAAATTTCATATCCGAAACACAGCGATATAATGGCTAATAGGGCCATAACGATGGATTCCAATACTCTAAATCCCCGATTTTGGAAGTATAATATTAAGAAGACGTCTAAAATGGTAATGACAATTCCGGCTAAAATCGGTATATCAAAAAGTAAATGAAGCGCGAGCGCAGAACCTATTACCTCCGCCAAATCACAGGCGGCAATTGCTAATTCACAGATAATCCATAAAAAATAAACGACGGGCTTGGTGAACGAATCCCCACAGGCTTGTGCTAAATCTCGGCCGGTTGCGACGCCCAACTTTAATGCTAAGTGTTGTAAGAGAATCGCAAACAAACTCGAAACTAAAATCACAGCTAAAAGTGTATAGCCGAATTGTGCTCCACCCGCTAAATCTGTAGCCCAATTACCTGGATCCATGTACCCTACAGCTACCATAAAGCCTGGGCCTATGAAAGCACGCATATTTTTCCAAAATCCCCCGCCTTTCGGGATGGGTATTGAGGCAAAAACTTCACTAAGGGAATTTTCTTTATGCGTTTTACGCCAAGGGTTAGACATATTTCAGATTTTACCCTCAAATATACAAAAATTGTGGCGATTCAAAAATATTTTTTAGTTGGCCCTAAAAAATAAATTAAAACAAATAAATGCGTATTTTTGAATTCTAAATATCAGCCGATGTCCACATCCTTTGCGGAAGAAAATTATTTGAAAATCATATATCGCCTTTCAGAAGGCCATGATGAGGATATTTCAACCAATGCCGTGGCAGAGTTAACTCAAACCAAAGCGGCTTCAGTAACAGATATGTTACGAAAACTCGCTGAGAAGGGCTGGGTTAACTATCAAAAATACCAAGGCGTTCGCTTAAGTCCTGCGGGCGAAAAAATTGCTTTGGGTATCGTTCGAAAACATCGTCTTTGGGAGGTTTTTCTCGTTGAAAAAATGGGCTTCAACTGGGATGAGGTTCATGAAATTGCAGAACAATTAGAGCACATTGAATCCGATTCACTGATCGAAAAGCTGGATGCATTTCTAGAATACCCGAAAACCGATCCGCATGGGGATCCTATTCCAACTAAAAATGGGGTAATGCCAGAATTGAGTTATTTACATCTTTCTGACATCAAGGCGGGAAATCGTTGTGTTCTGATGGGGGTTGCGAAGGATTCTGCGGTGTTTCTCCAACTGCTTACGAAGATGCAATTAAGCTTAGGTTCTGCATTGCACGTGCAGGAAATCAACGCATTTGATCGATCGATAGCGGTATCAATTAACAAGGGGAACGCAGTATTCATCAGCTATGAGGTAGCCAAGAATATCTTAGTCAAATTAGCTTAATAAATCCAATACTTCGTCCTCACTTAAATTACGCAGGATACTTTCGTCTGATGTAACAAGCTCATTCGCAAGGTCTAATTTACGTTGTTGTAAGGATAGGATTTTCTCCTCCACGGTCTCCTTTGAAATAAATTTATAGGTAAAGACCGTTTTCTTCTGACCGATGCGGTGTGCTCGGTCAATCGCTTGCGCTTCCGCAGCGGGATTCCACCAGGGATCCAATAAAAATACGTAATCAGCAGCCGTTAAATTCAAGCCGACACCACCCGCTTTCAAGGAAATTAGGAAGACCGACTGGCCATCATCTTTCTGGAAACTTTCCACTTGCCCTTTTCGGTCTGAGGTACTTCCATCTAAGTAAGCATAATCTATTCCTCGTTCATCCAAGGCTTTACGAATCAAGCCCAGATGTTGTACAAATTGGCTAAATATCAACACTTTGTGATGTTGCTCGAGCACAGTCTCCAATTTCTCTAATACGGCCTCCATCTTACCTGATTCCCCCTCAAATCCATCCTCACATAATGCAGGATGATTTGCTAACTGGCGCAATTTTGTCAAACCTTGCAGGACAGAGAACCTTGATTTCTGTAAACCCTCGTCCTTGATTTGTTTCAATAACACATCGCGGTAAAACGATTTCGTTTTATCATAGAGACGCTCCTGTTCGTCTGACATCGTGCAATAAGTAATGGACTCCATTTTTTCCGGTAAGTCCGCGGCCACTTGTCTTTTTTCTCGACGTAATAAATAAGGCTTTATTAAGAAATATAAACGCTTTTTCTGATCTCCATCGGCCTTTTTCTCAATTGGAATCTGAAAGTGATCCTTGAAATAACGTTGGGTACCCAATAAGCCTGTATTAACAAAATTCATTTGCGACCACAAGTCCATGGTTGAGTTCTCCAAAGGAGTCCCCGTCATGACCAGTCGGAACTTTGCATTCAATTTTTGAACAGCCTTCGTAATATTCGCCATGGGATTCTTAATCGCCTGCGACTCATCTAAAATCACATAACTAAACGCTTGTTTTTCGAACCATTCGATATCCGAACGAACCATACCAAACGAACATAAGATTAAATCTACCTTCCCAATTTGCGCCTGCAATTTTTCCCGCTGGGGACCGCTGTAAACCAACACCCGCAGTTGGGGCGTAAACTTTTTCGCTTCCATCTCCCAGTTATATAACAAAGATGTAGGCATAACTAATAATGAAGGCAAGGTTTCTCCCTGCTCTTTTAAGCTCTGTAATAGACACAGGGTTTGAACCGTTTTACCAAGACCCATATCGTCCGCCAAACAAGCGCCAAGACCCGCTGCCTGACGCGTACGCATCCAGCGATAACCCTCTAATTGATAAGGCCGCAGAGTTCCCTTAAAATTTTTCGGTATTGGAAATTCTTTGGTTTCGAGTTTTAAGTCGTTCAGCGTTTTGGTGCGTAAATTAGTTTTCACTAATTCCTGATTCTCCCATTCCTGAATCAATTGGAAATGTTGGCGACGTAAGAAAACCCCCTCTTCACCAGGACGTGTTTCCGAGAAATAGAAAAGATCTTGATAATCATGGAACCAGTTATCTGGAATGATTGCAATAGACCCATCTGGAAGATGGAATTCCTTTTTTTTCTGCAGAATTAACTGGCGAATTTTCAAGAACGGAATTTGAAAAGTACCAAACGAAATAATCGCCTGTACATCAAACCAATCCAATTTTTCACCTATTCGAATCTTAATTTCAGGCTTCCCTAAGAAATACCGTGGCGCAGATCCATCGCCCTTAAAATGCACAGAAAATGTGCCATGATCCAAATCTTGTTTATGTTCCGTTAACCATAGCACCGCATCGGAGCGCGAAATCGTTGCACGGCCATCCGCCTCCATCGGCAATCCCATCGACTTCAGCGCTTGAAAGGCGCGTTTTTCTTTGGTCAGCGATCGCATGATTTTTTGAAAAGCATAGCTATCTCCTTTCTTTTCGAAAAGTACGTTGGCCTCCGCCGACAATCCATCCCAAGGAAATCGATTATTCCCATATTGAAAAGAAAGCACAAATTGCCATTTATCGGCGGCCTCCAACGCTTTTTTGGATGAGACTTTCTCCTCTTCGTCGAGCTTAGGGGTAATCGGGCCATAGGATAATAAATACTGGCAATTTTTCTCGGTATTCGTAATTTCAAAGCCTTTAGCGTGCACGGGGTAGCGCGCGACCATTGCTTTGACAAACTTTCGAAAGTAATCCTCTTCCATGTTTCGTGGAATGACTACAAATTTTTTATTCAAAAAAGCTCGCAATTTCTTCCCTTCCAACTGAGGTTTGAAATGGTATAATTTTTGATTCAACAACATCCATGCTGGCTCATCACATAGCATGAGTGCATCCTTGTACTGAAACTCGAGCTTATTACCTTTGTATTTTAAGGTGGGGAAGTAATGGGTATTTTCTTCATTCCGCATGAAGTGAAAAAGCACTTCTACGGCTTCAGCCTGAATCTCGACAGCTTGACGCATCGGATTTCCATCATTACCCATAATAAACAGGGTCTTATCTGGACAGATCAATTCGAATATCTGTGCTCGGCGTTTTTCTACAACTGCATGAACCGCTTCTTGAATCTCCTTCTCCCCTTTCTCTACATCGAATGTTTTCAGAAAAAACTCTTCTAAGGTCTTGCGCTTGGAAGTATTAAACTTCTCAAATATCGCTGTAGGCTTCATCCCTTCTACTAATTTCACGGCAGTCTCATCGCGTTCATCGAGGCCATGGGCAAACTCATGAAAATTACGGGTGGTTAATGTTTGATACTCCCAGGTCAACTGCCCCTTTTCATTCAATTGAACAACAAAAACCTCGAACAAATAACCGAGGCATTCGTGAGACAATAAGGAATAAACAACCTGAAAAGGTTTGTTCGGAGAGATCTTCATGTAGCTAATAACAACTCGATTTCACGAGTTCTATGAGTAAAACCTTCAAAAATAAGGTTTTTTTCATGAATTAATACAAAAAATCGGAAAATTAACGATTAGTCCTTGCGAAGTCGGAGACAAGCCCAATTACGCAAATTTGTTTCAACTTCCAATTGCAAGCCCAAAGGAAGAGCCGCCTCCGTTAAATAAGGAATATCTTCCGTATAAAAACCACTCAACAACAAATAGCCTCCTGATGCCAAACGCATAGCATACTCAGCTATTTCATCCAACAGGATATTTCGATTGATATTTGCGATAACAATATCATAAACCGTTAATGGTTCATTTCGAATGGTCCCCTCCCGAAAAGTTACAGACTCACAATCATTCAATGCAGCATTTTCAATCGAATTTCCCACCGACCAAGGGTCAATATCAAAACCATGCACAGGCGATGCCCCCAGTTTCAAGGCTACGAAAGCCAAAATTCCGGTTCCTGTGCCCACATCCAATACTGATTTTCCCTCCAAAGGAATCTCAAACATCGCCTGAACCATCAGTGTGGTTGTTTCGTGATGTCCCGTACCAAATGACATTTTGGGATTTATAACAATATCCATGGGGACCGTGGGGTCTGGCTCATGAAAACTAGCACGTATATTGACTTGATCTGAAATTCGGATTGAGTCATAATTCGTTTCCCATACCGCATTCCAGTTTTGCTTTTCAATTTCTGCCTCCTCCACATCTATAGGCCCTAAAAAACGATACCGCGCAATAATTTCATTTGTCGCATCCGCATTGTACACATCCATCGGGCAATAAGCCTTGATACCTGAATCAATATCTTCAAAAATATCAAAACCGATCTCCCCCAGCTCTGCCATTAAAATATCGGTTACTTCGACATCTGCCGAAATTGTTAATTGCTTAGTCGCCATGTTTGGGATTGATTTATTGCGTAACCGGGGTCGAATTCTTTTTGCCGAAAACAGAGAAATGAATATAACGCTTAGGTTGCGTACGGAAATCGATTAATAATTTATCTAAATCCACTAAAGACTTATTCAGTCCATTGTATAGCGAGTCACTGGTCAACAATTTTCCAGCACTTCCTTGCCCCTGTTCCAATTTCGTAACAATTTTTTGAAGGGAAGTAATTGCTTTACTTGCTTCTTGCAAGGTTTGACCGATACGGACAGCTTGCAAGGAATCCGCAACCGTATTGAATTTGACTAGCAAGGGTTTTAATTGCTTTTCTGTTTCCGCTAAGCTTTGGGTCAATGATTTCATATTCGCCGTAATCTGCTTCACATTTGCTTTATTATCGCTAACGAGTTCGGTCACGGAACCATTAATGTTCGTCACAGCTGAATTCGAATTCTTAATCAATTCATTTAAATGCGTACCTGTATGTTCAAACTTTAGACTAATCTTGCGAAAAGAAACGAGCAATGAATCCGCATTGGAAAGGACAGGTAAAGCACGCTCTTTCAACAACGCTGAAAGTCCTTTTTCTGTTGTCCCTTGTATGACGCTTTCGGTAGGCAAAGAACCTTTCCCTAATAAGGCTAATCGCATTACCTTCCCGCCTAAAAGAGCACCATCCGACAAAACCACTAACGTCTTATCTGGGATAATTAAGTCTTTGTTAATTCGCAAAGTCACCTTGATTTTATTCCCATTGTCGGGCAACAATTCCACTTTCTTAACTTTCCCTATTTCGATACCATTTAATAATACTTGATTAGAAGGGGTTAAGCCATCGACATTGTCATAAGTGACATAGTAGATCTTGGAAGAAGAAAAAATATCATTTCCTTTCAGGAAGTTAAACCCAAAATATAGGATAAGGAAGGCTATCAATGCTAAAAAACCAACCTTTAATTCATTGCTTTGAAACATAATGGGTTTATTTTTCGATTTCGTCTTTATATTTTTTGAATGCCGTCGATATAGCTTCGGCAACTTCAGATTGCCCTTTTTCAGAATTTAAATATTCTTCTTCTGTTGGGTTGGTTAAAAATCCCGTCTCAACTAACACACTTGGCATCGCTGTTCGCCAAATAACCAAAAAGCCCGCTTGTTTTACGCCAAAACTTTTACGCTTGAACGTTTTCGAAAATTCATCTTCCACATGTGAAGCAAACTTCACCGAATTAGCCATAAAGGCACTTTGATAATTTGCCATCATAATATGTGCCAGCGGCGAACTTGGATCAAAACCATTATAGGAAGTTTGATAGTCCTTTTCTTGTAAGATTACTGAGTTTTCTCGTTTGGCAACGTTCAGATTTCCGTCCGTTTTGTGAAGTCCCATGGTATAGGTCTCTGTCCCATATGCGGATTTATTGAGTGCCGCATTACAATGGACCGAAATAAATAAATCCGCCTTATTCCGATTTGCGATATCAGCCCGCTCAAATAACTCAATGAATTCATCGGTATCACGCGTATAAATCACCTTCATATCCGGATATTCAGCTTTCAAGCGCTTCCCTAATTCCAAGATGATTTTTAAGGTAACTTTCCCTTCCCTAGCTCCCGCTGGCCCTAAGCAACCAGGATCCTTTCCTCCATGTCCCGCATCAAGACACACCGTTCGAATGATATTCTTTTTAACAGTTCGAGTGGGCTCAACCGTCGGCATGGTCGCCGAAATAATTGACAACGCAAGCCCAATAACAAAAATAACTCGGAAGGATGAAAACATTATTTTTAGATTATTACACTTAGGTACCAAGCAATGATGTAATTTTGCAAATTCATTACAGAAGACAAATATAATTTTTAAATTCCATTTGATAAAGAAATCCACATATTACCTTTTTCTATGCTTCGGTCTCCTGTTCGTCCATCCGACGCTACGTGCCCAGCGGGTAATCTTGGCGGATTCCTCTCAAAAGAGTCTTTCTAAGCCTGACAGCCTAGCTCAACAGCAGGATCTCCAGACCACTGTGTTTTATTCAGCGGTTGATTCTACGGTGCTGGATGCCGACAAGCAAGTCGTCCATCTTTATGGAAACGCCAAAGTGAAATATGGGGAAATTAGCCTTGAATCAAGCTATATTCGGCTAGACTGGGATAAGAACGAAGTTTACGCAATCGGGCAATACGATTCAACAGCACATAAAATGACCGGATTGCCTGTATTTACTCAGGGGGCCGACAAATATGATTCGGATGAAATTCGTTACAATTTCAAAACGAAGCGAGCGGCAATTAAGGGCATTGTAACCCAACAAGGAGAAGGCTATGTACAAGGGAAAACGGTCAAAAAAGACGAGGAAGATAATTTATATATTAGAAACGCCATTTACACGACCTGTAATTTAAGCCATCCCCATTTTCATATCAAGGCTAGTAAAATCAAGGTCGTAGGGAAAAAGGAGATCATTTCTGGTCCCTTCCATTTTGAATTAAATGACATTCCGCTACCCATTGGATTGCCTTTCGGTTTCTTTCCCTATTCCCAACCCAAGGAAGCGGGGAAATCGGGAATTCTAGTTCCCACCTATGGCGAAGAACCGACAGGAAGAGGATTCTATTTGCGTGAGGGAGGCTATTATTGGGCAGCAAGTGAACACATTGGCATTCGTTTTACTGGACAAATTTATTCCAAAGGGGGTTGGGGTTTGGGGGCAAATTCGCAATACAATAAGCGCTATCGTTATGCAGGAAGTTTCAATGTAGCATTTAATCGAAATTCTAATGGGGATGAATTTAATCCAACAAAGCGAACCGATTTTGCCTTACAATGGTCGCACTCGCCGCGTAGTTTGGGTAATTCGAGCTTTTCTGCATCCGTGAATATCGCTTCTAACTCGTATAATCAATACAACAACTTTAATACCCAACAATACCTATCGAATACAATTGGGTCATCTGTCCAATATTCAAAAAACATAGGCCAAACTTTTCGTAGCAGCATTAGTTTGCGAATTAATCAGAATACGACAACCCGTATTTTTGATGCGGGGACTGAATTTAGTTTGGGGCTCAATCAATTTCAGCCCTTTAAACGAAAATCGAGTGTGGGCGATCGTTTTATGGATCAATTTCGTTTAGGCCTAGATTTTTCAGGTGGCATTTCCTTGACGAATCAAATTGCAGACCCCTATACCCGTTATGAGTTTGATGTTTATCCGCGTGACACCAACAGTCAAAGAGGTATTATTCAAAAACCATTTATTCCAACAAATGCAGATGACTTGCCACCAGGTGTTGTAGCCGTAAATGCTAGTACAATTCCCATGCTTTGGGAAAAGGCGCAAACAAAATTCAATTACAGCCTACCCATCTCCTTGCCAAACATTAAACTAAACCGTTACATCAATATTACACCCGGCATTTCTTGGTCAGGAAATATGTACACCCGTTCCTACAGGTACACGTACATGAAATCGGACTCAACTGTACGCGTCGATACCGTAGGAGGCTTACCCAAATTCAATTCTCAGATATCTTTTTCCGCGAGTATGAATACGCGTTTGTTTGGGACTGCCCGTTTCAAAAAAGGCCGCTTGGAAGCGTTAAGACACACGATGGTCCCTTCAGTTAGCGTAAGTTATACGCCAGATTATTCGGATCCTGCTTATGGGTATTTCCAAGATGTCCGCATCAATAACCGCAAATTTATCAATGCTGCCGGAGAGGAGCAAGTTGGGGATATTCGTCGGATCAGCACCTTTGATCCGCGTATTTTATCCTATGGAGGAGCGTCAGGTGCGATTAGTTTTGGCATTCAAAATACCTTAGAGGCGAAGCTTAAAAGCAAGTCAGATACGGCAACGAAACAAAATGAGAAAATTAGCTTAATTGACAATTTTGGAATCAACGGAAGTTATAATTTATTAGCCAAAGAATACCCTTTATCGAATATTGGATTTAACGCCAATTCTCGGGTAAAAGAATTCGATATCAATGTAGGCGGAAGCATCGATCCTTATTTGTATGTGCAGGATGCCGCGTTTTTCGATATGGGACGAAGGACAAATGAATACATGTTAAGCAAGGGGGAAGGACTTGGTCGCTTGCAGTCATTCAATCTATCAGTAGGGCGGCGATTTGCCCCTAGCACAGCTAAAAAACCAAAGACGAGCGACATAGGATCAGCGGCCCAACTAAAACAAATCAACAGGAATATGGATGATTATGTCGACTGGAATGTGCCTTGGACCTTTTCATTCTCATATCAGTTCAGTTACAACCGCATGGGCTTAGCCGATCCACAAAAAATTAGTGGCTTAACGTTTCAGGGCGATGTTAGCATCAGTGAAAAATGGAAGTTTTCCGTAAGCTCAGGCTATGACTTTAAATACAGTGGCTTGACCTATACGAATATGTCGGTCCACCGGGACTTGCATTGCTGGGAAATGAACTTCAACTGGACTCCTATTGCGAGTCCGTTCTTCGGTCGGGCGAGTAACTACTCTTTTGACCTACGGGTCAAATCTAGCCTCTTGCAAGATTTAAAAATCTCTCGTCGGAGAAGTTTCTACGACAAAGGCGGATTTTAATTTAGTTTGTCTTTGAAGGCCTTCAGAAATTTATCCATTTTGGGTTTGATTACAATTTGGCAATAGGGCTCTGTCCCATTTTGATTGTAATAATCTTGGTGATAATCTTCGGCTGGGTAAAAAGCGGATGCCACCGCGATTTGCGTAACGATGGGATTAGGGAAAACCTTTTTAGCATTGAGGTTCATTTTCCATTCCTGCGCTAATCGTAATTGTTCGTCGGTATGCGCAAAAATAGCCGAACGATATTGGGTCCCAACATCCGCGCCTTGTCGGTTTAAGGTCGTAGGATCATGAGTCTGCCAAAAAACTTCCAGCAGGGTTTGAAATGAAATCAATTGAGGATCATAGGTGATTTGACAAACTTCAGCATGACCTGTAAGACCCGAGCAAACCTCACGATAAGTTGGGTTTTTCAATCCCCCACCCATATACCCAGATGTGACTGAATGAACACCCTTTAATCGCTGGTAGACAGCTTCTACACACCAAAAGCAACCTGCGCCGAAAGTAATTGTATCCATTTTAATTGAGTTCGAATGATTGATTGTAGCTGGGGATTTCGAGGAATTTCCGCAAGAAATGTGTGTTAATGTGATTGAAATAAATCCAATCAAAGCAATATTTTTGAGCAGCTTATTCATTTCATTTTAAATTTAGCGTAGTTTTGCGCTCCTTTTGCAGGGTATAACGAAAAACACACATGAAAGGTTTTGAACAATCCGTCGAATTAAATTGGACTGCCGCATGGCAAGATAGCCGATTTCGGTGGCAATTGATACTTGCTCTCGCAGTATTTGCTCTCTTCCCATGGAAGGCAGATGATTATTTTCAATGGATTCAGTTACGAGACGGCATCGTTTTACAAGATATGATTTTGGCTTATATTCCGGCTAAAAACGTCTCGATTCCCATATTCACAATCATTTACTTCAGTGTTGTCTATCTGTTGATTCGAATCGCAAGACAACCTAAGCAGTTCTTATGGTTTGCTTGGGCATTTAACATTGAAACACTTTTACGCTTCGCGAGCATTTATTGGGTAGCCTTAAACCCACCCGCGGGATTGGTTGATCTGCATGATCCCATTGCGGAAATGTTTATTTACGGGGAGAATTTGGCGATCACAAAAGACTTATTCTTTTCTGGACACACGGCAACAATGGTCTTTGTCTGTTTCTTCTTACCCAAAGGCATAGAGCGAAACATTGCAATCGGATTATCAGGCGTTTTGATGACCCTATTGCTAATCCAACATGTTCATTATAGTTTGGATATCCTGGTAGCACCCTTTGCAACATGGGCGGCCGTACAATTGGCAAAACGAATTGTTTTCTAGGAAATTCGTTTTAATGCTACCTTTTTTTGATCGAGTTTTTCAAAAACGGAATTGTTCGATTTGTATTCAGGAATCACCTCCTTGATTTTCGAAACCAAGCAATTTGTATTCGCTTCTGTTAAAAGTCGAGATATTTCCTGAACCTGTGCCTCCATATAAGCAAAGCTTGGTGAATTAACTTTGGCAATAAGAATCTTAGGATGATGCGTTGGGAGCGTGTTCTCATCGGTATTTAATAGCTCCTCATACAATTTTTCGCCGGGACGAAGACCTGTATATTTGATTTCAATATCACGGTCTACACGAAGTCCGCTAAGGGTAATCATTTTCTTTGCCAGATTAACAATCTTGACAGATTCTCCCATATCAAAAACAAAAACCTCTCCACCTTCACCCATTGTGGCGGCTTCTAAAACCAACTCACAAGCTTCGGGAATCGTCATAAAATAACGGGTAATATCGGGGTGTGTAACGGTTACGGGGCCGCCTCGTTCAATTTGTTTTTTGAATAAAGGAATCACCGATCCACTGGAACCTAATACATTCCCAAAACGAGTGGCAATAAACTTGGTATGAACCCCCTCAATAACATTCAAGGATTGCGTATACATTTCAGCAAATCGCTTGGTCGCACCCATCACGTTTGTGGGATTTACGGCTTTATCCGTAGAGACCATGACGAATTTCTCAACGCCATGTTCGGCAGAAAGATCCGCTAAAATCTGAGTTCCCAAAATGTTTACTTTCACCGCTTCATAGGGATTTTTCTCCATCAACGGCACGTGCTTATAGGCCGCGGCATGAAAGACAAATGCGGGTTTATGTGCTTTAAAGATTGCCGACAAGCGGTTCACATCGGTCACATCGGCAATTTTAACGACCAATTCCGTGTTTGATGGCATCAGGCTCGAGAGTTCATATTCGAGGTCAAACAATCCAGATTCCGATTGATCGATTAAGATGATTTTTGCGGGGAAATAGGCAATTAATTGACGGACAATTTCACTCCCAATGGATCCCGCAGCCCCCGTCACTAAAACCGACTTTGAGTTAATTTCTTCGCTAATTTGCTTGTTGTTCATTTGAATTTCTTCACGGCCCAATAAGTCTTCAATCTTGACATTGTGAATTTGATTTAAGGCAAATTCTCCATTAACCCATTTATCAACGGGAGGAAGGATTTTCACAACAACACCGCGATCGAGGAAAACATCGGATATTTTACGTTTGGCTTGTAAACCAATGTTATTAATGGCCATAATCACCTGCAAACCTTCATAATGATCTACAAACTTTTCCATGGCCTCGGCCAGGCTAAATACGCGAATACCTTCAATTGTTTTATCTATTTTCGAGGAATTATCGTCAATAAATCCAAGTACTTGGTAGTTTACACCACGGTCATTTTGAATAACATTTTTGGTCAACATGCCCGAATATCCTGCCCCATAGATCAGAACACCTACAGCAGGTTTAAATTCGTTGATGAAAGATTCGTAGAAGGATTTCACGAAAAAGCGAAGTGCAACCATCAAGAAAAGGCATATGAAAAAGTCAATGACTAAAATTGACAAAGGCACATACAATAAGGTGTCTATACCCCCTGAATATCGTAAAATCAAAGAGACAAAACCCGTAATAATGCTTCCTGCACTTACTGCCTTCAGGATTAAAATCGCATCCTCAATACTCGTATGGCGAATAATTCCCATGTATGATTTAAATCCGAGGAAAACGAATATTCGAATCGTAAACAGTAAAGCAAAATGAAATTGAAAACTATACAAATCGATTTCGCTATAATGAAAATTCATCCGCAAGAGCGTAGAAAGCGAAAACGAAAACATGACAATAACCAAATCAATGGCTAGAACAAGCCACCTCGAAAGAAAGCGATTGGAATACCTCCGAATAAATGGGGATTGAGTCATGTACTGCTAATGCTAAATTAATCAATTCAAAACTACAAAAATCCATCCAATATGGCATGGAAAATTACTAAATGGTCCGATTATTCCAGGGTATATTCGGTCAGAAACTGAATAATCTGAATTGGTTCATTCCACATTAGTACATCAATCATAGAAAGACCTGGGATAAATTCCGCCAATTTCCCTTGTGGGTAAGGTGTTAAGGCGGGTTTTATGAATGTCAAGTCTATCCCTTGTGCCGCAAAAAAACCCTTTTCATAGAGGCTTTGTCCGTTGAGCGCATTGACGTATTGGGTTGCGCCTAAATTTTTTGTCAAATGAATTAAGCGCTCTGCTCTTCCATCCGCTTGATTGTCCTTGAGTTGAGAACTATAGTGGAAACGCTTTTTCAGACCCAAATATTGCCAGACGAGTTCAATACTTTTTCCTGCCAGCTCAGCCATACTTTCGGGCTGTTGGCCTAAAAGTTCTCGAATCAAAGGCATAACTTGGTCGAATTGTGGAGCTTTTTTATAGGCCGACTCCAATTGCACGATGAATTTACCTGGAAATTCAGGACCCCATGCAACGTTTGACTCACGAATGGTTTTGTTTTGGCTTTGTTTTTCCAACGGAATTGTAAACAAAAACTCGTTCCCTTGCATCAGAATCCGATTACGGTTTATCCACCCTTTTTTGATAAACATGACATCGTCATAAAACACGAAATCATCCACGGCTTGGACCATTTGAAAGTAGCCCAAATATGGAAAAAAATACGGTTGCATGATAGCTACAGACATAGCAAATTAATTAAACCCAGGTGCAGTAAGGTTAACAATTTGGTCTGATTTCATCACCAGCACCTTTTCGTTTTTCTGATCTGTCATGTACCCAATCGCAGTCACGTCAGCGATTTTTTCTACTTTTTCGAAATCCGCTTGTGACACGGTGAACACCAATTCATAATCTTCTCCCCCGTTGAGCGCCGCTGTCAAAGGACTTAAATTAAATTCTGTGGCTGCCAAATAGGTTTCATCATCAATCGGGATGTTCTTTTCGAAAATCCGAGCGCCTGTACCTGAGGCCTCACATAGGTGCAAAATTTCTGCTGCTAAGCCATCAGAGCTGTCGATCATCGAAGTAGGTACGACGCCTAATTCTTTTAATTCGTGAATGATATCAAAGCGTGCAGTCGGCTTTAATTGACGCAACACAACGTAGCTCTTATTGTCTAACTCTGGTTGCATATCTGGGTTGGCCAAAAACACTTGTTTTTCTCGTTCCAGTGATTGAAGTCCCATTAGGGCTCCTCCAAAGTCTCCACTCACACAGATGACGTCATTTGGTTTTGCTTGGGAACGACTAACAACTTGTGTTGAGTCAACCACTCCAATCGCCGTGATGGATACAATTAGGCCTTGAGGGGAAGCGGTTGTGTCACCTCCGACTAGATCTATTTGGTAATCCTCACAAGCCCCTTTGATGCCTGTATATAATTCGTCAACAGCCTCTACAGAAAAACGATTGCTTAATCCGATGCCAATCAAAACTTGCGTTGGAATCGCATTCATTGCCGCGATATCTGAAACGGCTGCAGTGACAATTTTATAACCCAAATGTTGCAGTGGTGTGTAGGAAAGATCAAAATGTACTCCTTCGATGAGCAGCTCTGTTGTACTCACGGTCAATTGATTTGCAGCATCAAAAATTGCGGCATCATCACCAATTCCCAATTTTGTCCAGGCTTGATGTTTGGCGAAAGGAGTTGCCAAACGTTTAATCAAACCAAACTCACCCAAGGTGCCTATTTCTGTTCTATTTTCCATATATAAAAAAAGCCGCCCGAGGGACGGCTCACACGATTTCTAATTGACTAGGGATTAACTAAGGCTAGGCTTACTTTCTTATTGCTTGCTTTGATGTAAGTTGTGCTTGTTTCCAAGCTCAAGGCCGAGGCCGAAGGTGTTCCTACGATATTAAATTCCAGCGTTCCATTCGTTCCTGATGGTGCACCCTCCGAACTTATCAAGCCGTTTAAGGTAATTTTTTTATTATCGGTAGACAACGTGTAAGTACCTGTAAATTTTCGCCCATCAAATTCTGTTAATGACGCGGCCGTTGAGCTAGTTAAATCTAATTTGAATTGCGAATAACCTGAAACCAAATTGCTAGTTGCCCCTTTAGAATACTGCGTTACCCCATCCCATGTCGCGGAACTTACGCTCCATGTTTTACTCACTAATTGAGAAACAGTAGGCTGTGGCGTAGGTGCTGGTTCGGAACCTGAAGATCCACACGACAACAAATGAACGCTTAATAAACAAATGAGTAAGCCATGAAAGATTTTCATAAATTCTTCAATTTTTCGTAGATGTAAAATTAAAAATCTTTACTAAAAAAACGGTCTTTAATCCTTTTTATTTAGTTTCGTAAAATAATACATCGGTTTTGTCAGCAACACTAAATTCCTATACACGTTCCCAATTATCCCTCCGAAATGGACAAGACAGACCTGAAGTTTGGGTTGCCTTCCGGGGGTTCATTTATGATATGACAGATTCCAAATTATGGAAAAACGGAAAGCATTATGAACATTGGGCGGGCCAAGACTTGACATCAGAATTAGCTGATGCTCCACATAATGAAAATGTTTTCGAGAAATTCACGCCTATTGGCCTGTTACTATGATACTTATAATTGAAAGTGGGTCAACAAAAACGGCGTGGCGTTACATTACGAAAACCAATGAGGCCTTCGAAAGCTATCAGTCGGCAGGTATCAATCCATATTACCAATCGGCAGACGAGATTCAGATTGCTCAAGCTGACATGTTAGGCAAAATTAAAGGCATGAGCCTTCGATTTATCTATTATTTTGGAACGGGAATCACGGATGAATCAAAGAAATCGATCATTGAAACAGTTTTAAAGCCCGCCATTGGAGGTGCCCAACTTAGCATTCAAAATGATTTAGTGGCAGCAGGATTATCGCTTTGTGGTAAAACTGCGGGTATCGCATGCATTTTAGGAACGGGGGCTAATTCCGGTTATTTTGAACAGGGCGAGGTGCAACATCAAGTTCCCCCACTTGGATTTTGGCTAGGTGATGAAGGAAGTGGAGGACATTTGGGAAAAAGTCTCTTGTTAGCCTATTTGCATCATGAAATTCCAACGGATTTGCGGAGTTTGTTTGTCAAGCGCTATGGGGAATTGGATCGCTTAGAAATACTCCAACATGCCTATCGGGGGGAATTCCCAAATCGTTGGTTTGCGTCCTTTTCAAAATTCCTGTTTGACCATCGGAAACATCCATTTTGCTATCAATTGATTGAAAAATCCTTCCTAGCTTTCTGTGATTTATACCTGCTGAAATATCCACAGGCTTCAACAGCACCTATTCATTTTACGGGTTCGGTTGCATTTTATTATGCAGACATTTTACAACGTGTTCTCAAAGCCAAAAAATTGCACGTAGGAATCATCAGTGAGGGCCCTATGGCTGGCTTAACCCTTTATTACAAGGAATTACACCGCGATCTATTTTAGGATTTTTTCAAGAATCGCTACCATTGCAAGCGAATATTTTTTAACTTGCTTATGCCTAAGCAAAGAATCAACAAACCTATTCGTCGATGACCACAGCATTGAAATCCATTGGAACGAAACAAAAAGCACTCAAGATCAATTTAGATCGAAGCATTTACGGCTCATTCGCCGAAATTGGTGCGGGTCAAGAAGTAGCAGCTAACTTTTTTAAATCGGGAGGAGCTTCTGGAACCATCGCTAAAACCATCTCAGCCTACGACATGGCTTTTTCTGATGCGATTTATGGCGAAGAGGAATCAGGGAAATACGTTTGTGAACCGCGTTTGATCAAAATGTTAAACCGGGAGTACAAATTATTACAGGTACGTTTAACGGAAAGCGCTGCGGAAAAACGCTTTTTTGCATTTGCTGACACCGTTTCAGCATTGAATTATCAAAAGACAAATGATGCCCACGGCTGGATTGGTTTACGCTTTCAATTGCGTCCAAATGGCCCTGTCAATAGCGTTGTTATCCACGTAAACATGTTGGACAATGACAATATTCTTCAGCAACAGGCGCTAGGAATTATCGGTGTCAATTTACTTTACGGTTGTTATTTCTATCCAGAAGATCCTGAGAAATTATTGCTATCGCTGTTAGACGATTTATCACGCGACAGAATTGAAATTGATATGATTCGCTTTGAAGGCGTCGATTTCAAAGAGGTTGACAATCGCTTAATGTCCTTGTATTTGGTCAAACACGGCTACACACAGGCGGCGGTATTTGGTCCAGATGGCAATGTCATGCAACCCTATGATGCATTAGCTAAGAAACACATCGTCGCGATTCGTGGTCGGTTCAGGCCTGTGACCAACATCTTTTTGGACATGTTGAAGAAGGGGCAAGCGCAGTTTGAACAGGAATCGGATGTCGATGATGACAAGGTATGCGTATTGTCGGAATTGACCTTACGTAGTTTGGAAGATGGAACCAATAGCATCAATGAAAAAGATTTCTTGGATCGAGTCGACATATTATGTTCATTGGGCCAAACGGTTTTGATTTCAAATTTTCATGAATATTTCAAGTTGGTTGCCTTTTTAAGTCAATTCTCTAAATTAAAAATGGCTCTTATAATGGGTATGCCAAATCTCGAATACATCTTTGAGGAGAAGCATTATACGCATTTAGAAGGGGGTATTTTAAGTGCCTTTGCGAATTTATTTGGGCACAATATCAAGTTATATCTCTATCCAACGATCGATGATCAAGGGGCGGTATTAAACTTGAAATCATTTAAACCTGAGGCGCACTTAAAAGGCCTTTTCCAATATTTAATGGATAATGCGAAACTCGAGGACATTAAAAAATCCGATGAGAAGTTGATGAATATCCGCACCGACAAAGTTTTGGATATGATCCAACAGGGTCCTGGGGATTGGGAGATGTTGGTACCTATTTCGGTAGCAGAGATGATTAAGGATAACGCATTGTTTGGATTCCCGAGAAACTAAATCCCCCTTAGCTTTGGCAATCCTTGAAGGTTTGCCAAAGCTAGTGTTTTTAAGTCATAAAAAAAGCCCTTCTGTCAGCTGACGGATGGGCTTTCATTTTATCATTATGCTTTCAATAAATCAACAAATTGATCAAATAGGTAGCGAGAATCGTGCGGTCCAGGTGAAGCTTCAGGGTGATGTTGCACCGAGAATGCTTGACGGCCTTTTACTCGTAAGCCTTCAACCGTATTGTCATTTAAATTAATGTGCGTTAACTCAGCCTTTTCTGAAGACTTCAACTCGTCCATTTTCACTGCGAAGCCGTGATTTTGAGAGGTAATCTCAGAAAGACCTGAAATCAGGTTTTTAACGGGATGATTTAAACCACGGTGTCCATTGTGCATTTTGTAGGTAGTTAAACCACATACTTGTGCTAATATTTGATGTCCGAGACAAATTCCAAATACGGGTTTATCTGAAGCAAGGAATTGAGAAACCGTTTCAACGGCGTATGGCATTGTGGCAGGATCACCGGGTCCATTGGACACAAAATAGCCATTTGGATTCCAGGCAGCTATTTCGGCAAAAGGAGTTTTGGCAGGAAATACTTGCAAGTAACAATCACGCTCGGTGAAGTTGGTCAATATACTTTTCTTAACCCCTAAATCCAATACGGCTATTTTAAAAGTTGCGTTAGGATTCCCTACGAAATAGGCCTCTTTCGTACAAACTTGCGAAGATAACTCTAATCCCTCCATGGAAGGAATTTTGGCTAATTCAGCTTGTAAGGTAGGCAAGTCTGAAATCTCTGAAGAAATCAAGCAATTCATGACTCCTTGGGTACGGATGTGGCGTACCAGGGCACGCGTATCGATCCCTGAGATGCCAACAATCCCTGCGTCAGCTAAATAGTCTTGTAAAGATCCATCGGCCGTAGCGCGTGAGTGCAGGCTTGCAAATTCATTACAAACCATACCAGCGATTTGAACTTGGTTGGATTCGGCTTCTCCTTGACTGATGACACCGTAATTACCGATGTGAGCCGTGGTATTAATAATAACTTGGCCACTGTAAGAAGGGTCGGTATAAATTTCTTGGTAGCCCGTCATTCCGGTGTTGAAACAAATTTCACCACCATGGGTGCCTATTTTACCTAGGGCTTTTCCGTGAAATAGGGTTCCATCTTGAAGTAAAAGTACTGCCGGTGTTGACTCTGAAACTTTCATAAATATTAATCAAAAATGAAAAAATCCTAAAAAAAGGGCTTCAACAAAACGTTGAAGCCCTTAAAAAAATGTAAGAAAAGAATCTTAAGCGTCTTCTCCTTTTTCTTCTGTAGGCTCCTCTGTTGCAGGTGCTTCAGGAGCATCCTCAACAACTTCAGCAGAAGGAACTTCAGCAACTGGAGCAGCTGCTACTGTTTCTTCTTTCTTAGCTCCAGCACGGCGACTACGACGAGTCTTACCAGCTTTCTCAGCAGAAGCAGCTAACATGGTTTCGTTGAAGTCAACTAACTCAATAAAGCACATTTCCGCGTTATCACCAAGACGATTACCTAATTTGATAATACGTGTATAACCACCAGGACGATTTGCAACTTTTTCAGAAACGATGCTGAACAATTCTTTGATGGCATCTTTATTTTGCAAATAAGAGAAAACCACACGACGATTGTTTGTGCTATCTGTTTTTGATTTCGTAATCATTGGTTCGATGTATTTACGCAATTCTTTTGCTTTCGCAACAGTTGTTTCGATACGTTTGTGCAAGATTAACGAAGAGGCCATATTAGATAATAAGGCTGCTCTGTGGGAAGCTGTTCTTCCTAAGTGATTGAATTTTTTACCGTGTCTCATTGTTGTATTTCGTAAGTTAAAAGCTCTTTCGAGCTGCGGTTAGTTTACGACCTGCAAACCACCTATTACTTTTGTTTAATTAATTAATCTTCGTCTAAGCGATACTTAGATACATCCATTCCGAACGTAAGACCTTTTTCTTCGATCAATTGTTCTAACTCGGTCAAAGACTTTTTACCAAAGTTGCGGAATTTCATCATATCTGAAATCTCTAATTTCGCTAATTCACCTAAGGTACGTACATCAGCAGATTTTAAGCAGTTGTAAGCACGAACTGAAAGATCTAAGTCGGCTAATGAAGTCTTCAACAACTTGCGCATGTGAAGCATTTCTTCATCAACAACATTGTCTTCTTCCGCTTTTGGTGTTTCGAACGTCATTGTTTGATCAGAGAACAACATAAAGTGTTGGATCAAGATATACGCTGCACCTTTCAATGCATCTTCTGGGTGGATAGAACCATCCGTTTCGATATCAAGCACTAATTTCTCGTAATCTGTTTTTTGCTCTACACGTGTGTTCTCGATGCTAAATTTAACATTTTTGATCGGTGTGTAGATTGAATCGATAGCGATGTGACCGAAAGGTAGCTCGTTTGCACGAGGCTCATCTGCGGGTACATAACCACGACCTTTTTCGATGATCAACTCAACCTCTACTTCTTTCGAAGAGTCAAGGTGGCAGATCACTAAATCAGGGTTTAAAATTGTAAAATAAGGTGTGAATTTAGCGATGTCACCAGCAGTAATGGCTGTTTGGCCTTTTACTTTTAATGTCACCTTGTTATCTAAAATCTCTTGTGCTTTTTTGAAGCGAACTTTTTTCAAGTTTAAGATGATTTCAGATACATCTTCATGTACACCTTCGATAGCAGAAAACTCGTGAAGTACACCCGAGATTTTCACGCTTGTAATTGCATAACCTTCTAAAGAAGAAAGCAAGATTCTACGAAGCGCGTTACCAATGGTAACACCGTAACCTTTTTCGAGTGGCTTGAACTCAAATAACCCGTGAAAGTCATCGGCTTTCTCCATCACAACTTTTTCGGGCATTTGGAATGCTAATATTGACATATTTCGTAGCTTAAAATGATACTGAAAAAACGTTATTGGTACTGTTAATATTAAGAATAACCCTAGGGATTATTTAGAGTACAATTCGACAATCGCTTGTTCGTTGAAGTTCTCTGTGATTTGATCTCTTTCTGGGTAAGCCAAGAATTTACCAACCATATCACTTTCAGACCACTCTAACCAGTTGTAA
>CAYHOB010000010.1:0-101523 GCA_964358165.1 uncultured Aquirufa sp. | reverse complement strand
TTTAACCATTATATTCTGTTGCCTTTATCGAAGCAATTCTTCTGGACCCTTGGAGGAGATGTGGGAATGGAGGCGGGTCATTGGTGGAATGGAGGACTCACGTATGTAACTTGGAAACCGAAGGCCAATATTCGAATGAGCGGTCGTCTCGAATATTATTCAGATCCTAAAGCGATCATCATGCCGCAGGCTTTTTCCGATGTAACTCAATCGTTGACGATTGATGTCCCTGTCATGAGGCAAATTGTTCTTCGTTCGGAGCTCAAACATTCGAGGGAATTCGGGAATGAATTGTTATTTGCTGTGGTCTTCCATAAACAAAGCAGCGGAAATTAGTAGGAATATTGAATCATTGACTTTAGAAACTGAACCCTATTGGGCTCGCTGATTGATTGAATATGAAGCAATTACAAACCCTGGATTACGCCGTATTTCTCCTCTATTTTATCTCCGTGACCAGCTACGGCTATTGGGTCTATCAGCGCAAAAAGAAGGCAGAAATATCCACGAAGGACTTTTTCCTTGCCGAAGGATCCCTGACTTGGTGGGCTATCGGTGCCTCTTTATTAGCCTCTAACATCTCTGCCGAGCACTTCATTGGGATGTCGGGCTCCGGCTTTGCCATCGGATTGGCCATTTCTTCCTACGAATGGATGTCGGCCGCTGCCTTAGTCATCGTCGCCATTTTCTTCGTCCCCATTTTCTTGAAGAATAAGATTTACACGATGCCTCAGTTTTTGGCGCAGCGCTATAACAATACCGTGGCGACGATAATGGCCGTTTTCTGGTTATTGCTCTATGTTTTTGTTAACCTGACCTCGATCTTGTATTTAGGAGCTTTGGCGATTGAGAGCATCACAACCATTCCCTTTTTATACGCCATGGTGGGGCTGGCTTTGTTCGCGATTTTTATCACCTTGGGCGGCATGAAGGTGATTGGTTACACCGATTTTATTCAAGTGATTGTGTTGATTTTGGGCGGATTAGTTGTGACCTACTTGGCGCTGGATATGGTGTCGGATCGCTTTCACAGCGGAGGCGTTTGGGGAGGATTAAAGGAATTGCGGACGCAGGCCGACGACCATTTTCACATGATTTTTTCGGAGGGGGATAAATATTACGATGCGCTTCCGGGCTTTGCCATTTTGTTTGGGGGGATGTGGATAAATAACCTGAACTATTGGGGTTGTAATCAATACATTGTTCAGCGGACCTTGGGGGCAGATTTACCCACGGCTCGATCCGGGATTTTATTTGCGGCATTTTTGAAGTTGCTGATGCCGTTAATTTGTGTCATTCCGGGGATTGCTATGTATGTCTTATACCAAAACGGTTCCTTCCAAAGCGAAATGACATTAACGGGAATTGTCAAACCGGATCATTCTTATCCGACGCTGATGAACCTTTTGCCCGCGGGTCTCAAAGGACTTTCATTCGCGGCCTTAACAGCTGCAATTGTCGCTTCTTTGGCAGGGAAGAGTAATAGCATCTCGACGATTTTTAGCTTGGACATTTATAAAAAATCCTTGAATCCGAACGCCTCCGAAGCCCAAACAGTTTGGGTCGGCCGGATCGCCATTTGGGTCTCCTTTGGCATTGCCTTACTCATTGCCCCTCAATTACGCCAGTTGGAGCAGGCCTATCAGTTTATTCAGGAATATTCAAACTACCTAACTCCAGGGGCTTTTGCCTTGTTTTCTTTGGGCCTGTTTTGGAAACGCACCACTTCCACAGCGGCGATTGTGGCAGCCGTGGCCTCCATTCCACTCGTGGTTTTATTCAAGAATTTACATACATTTATTGGCGGAAATCCGATCCCCTTTTTGCATGTAACCATGTGGGTGTATTTGATTTTGGTCGCATTGATGGCCCTAATTTCGTTGGCAGATCGTAGCAGCGTGCACAATCCGAAAGGCTTGGCTGTAGAACGTGCCGACTTTAAAACGAGTAGTCAATTTGCCATTATTTCGATTTTAATTATGGGCATCGTTGCTGCCCTTTATACCGTATTTTATTAAAAGATTCATCCTATGGAAATCCTTGCTAAAGACAAATCCGAGTTTCGAAATTACGAACAAGGGGAAATTACGGCTGCCGTGAAGGAGCATTACCGTAAAATGCGTTCGCGTCAGACTTATGACTATGTTGTGCGCATGAAGAAAAAGTATTTGACCTTTGATCACCCCATGGATTTATGGGAAATGATGGAGCGATTAAATGTCTTAGTCGATGTGTCCGATCCTGATTTGAATCTCCCAAACATCATTCACCTGTTGCAATCTGCTGAAGGCTTACGGGCAGATGGCCGACCAGATTGGATGCAATTAGTGGGCTTGATTCATGATTTGGGTAAGGCGATGTACTTGTATGGTTCGGATGAAGACGGAACCTCACAGGCGGAACAATGGGGATTAGTGGGTGACGTGTTTGCGGTGGGATGCAAACTTCCTGATTCCTGCGTTTATCCAGAATTTAATGCCCTAAATCCCGACATGCAGGATCCGCGGTATAATACCGAATTAGGCGTCTATGAAGCAGGTTGCGGATTGGATAATTTACATTTGGCCTGGGGACATGATGAGTATTTATACCAGGTATTGTTGCATCATGCTGATAATCAAATTCCCGAAGCGGGCATGGCGATGATTCGATATCACTCGTTTTACCCCTGGCATTCGGGTGGTAGTTACCGCCAATTTATGACGGCCAAAGACGAGCAATATTTGGAGTGGATTCGTGATTTTAATAAGTACGATTTATATACCAAATCCCCCGTAGTTCCAGTTTATGAGGAATTAAAATCCTATTATATGCCGATTGCCGAGAAGTATTTAGGCAAGGGGCCGATTAATTGGTAAATCGTTTTTTAATTTCAACATAAATAAAAATTCGGGCATTTCTTTGCACCATGTCAAAGAAATGCCCGGTTTATTAATTGCTGAACTTCAAATTTAATCCCACATACCAGGTACGGCCATCAGCGGGTAAGATTCCGGGACCCGGGTATCCGCCTGAACGTCGCGTGAAATAACGTGCATCACTTAAGTTATTAACGCCAAATTTAAGCTGTGCGTATTTTTTAAATTTATAAGATCCTGATAAATCCTGAACTTGATAGGATGGGATAAAGCCCGTGGTAGCAGCGGCATTTGGCGTAACGGTATTACTTGCATCAGCGAATGCGGAACCGATGTCACTAATTTGCCAACTAAGCGATAAGCCCTTTTTCGAGTAAGTTATTCCATATCGATTAATTTTTTCAGGAGCATTTTCTACTTGTTTCCCAGCAAGGTTACCTTCAACAATTTGTCCAGCAACGACAGAAGTCGTTTTAAAGTCCATATAGCGAGCATTGATAGCTGCGACCGATGCAAATAGGGAAACATTGCCAAATCGCTGGTGTTTTAACCAAGCCGTTGTGGGGCTAAATTCAACATAAGCTTCTACACCTTTTGAAACGGAATGCCCCAAATTTGTACGAAATTGGTAGATTTTGCCATCCGTGTTCGTGCGAGAAATTGTTCCAACACGATTGTCGTAATCGAGGTAAAAATAATCAACATCGAAGGTTAGGTAATTCCCTACTTCGCCTCGATAACCCAAGTCAACATTGTATCCTTGGGCATCTTTTAGGTTCGGGTCGATGACGTCTGTTGTAGCCGGAGGCAATAAATCTGATGCTAATACGGGACGGTAGGCTTGAGCAATATTGCTGTACAGTTTTGTGTTTGGGCTAATTTTATATTCAGCACCAGCACCCAACAGAACAAATGATCTTCCCCGGCTACTTGGGGTTGCAGAGATAGGCGTTCCTGCCGAACTCAGGCCGGATTGTCCCATCATGTGTGTGTCGATTTGCTCCAATCGTGCGCCCAATGTGATGAGTAGAGGATCCGACGGCCTTAAAATGGTTTCTGCAAAAGCAGCATAATTTGTATTATGAAAGACTAAGTCCCGGGTGAACAAACCTTGGATGTCAAAATCCATCGCATTGCCATTATTACCTACTCCTAGTTGTTTCCGTTTAATTTCACCTTTAAAATAGCGTAATCCAGAGGCTAATGTATTCTTCCACGAACCCAAATGATAGTTAACTAAATAGCGCATTTCAGCTCCATTTGTTTGATAATAATCTTGGTCAACTTGTCTATTTCCCATCGGGTCAATTTCCGTGATAGCTTTTGTATATCCGACGGAATTTCGTTCGGCAGTAGTTCCGAAATATTTAAAGGAAATTTTTGACTCTGCATTAATTACATAGTCAGCAGTCAATGCGTAAATAAACCAAGGGTTGCTAAACCAGTTTCTCGAACGTTTGCTTTGTTGGGCATCTTGAGCAAAGGCGGCATCCGTTAATCCTCCGGCTTGTTGGCTTTGGGTATACATGTAGGTCATTTGTGCCCCCACTTTTAATTTGTTGGATACGGCGTATGAAATTTCACCATGCGAGTGGTCGGTGTTAAAATAGGAGTTTTGACGCCATCCATTTCCCATCCTTTTTTGATAGTAAGTCGTATAACTTAGTCGGCCAGATGTACCCCCTACATAATTGAATGAGCTAAATAATCCATTGTTTCCGGTTGTGTTTTGGCTTTCAACAACCAATTTTGTTGAAATGTCTGGTTTGCGAAGAACGAAGTTCATGAGTCCACCAAATTGAGGACCATATTGCAAGGAACTCGCACCACGGATGATCTCAATGCGATCGACCACTTCCATAGGAGGGGTGTAATATGCTTCTGGGTAACCCATTGGATCAGGGGTGATGTCGTAGCCATCCATGCGTACATTGAATTCCCAAGAACGATTTGGCGAAAGTCCTCTGGAAGCTACGCCGAGTTGAATACCCGAACCATCGCTTTCCCAAACGGAAATTCCAGGAGTTCTTGAGAAGATTTGACGGGAGTTGTTCATGGCTAAATTCGCTTGTAAATTATCAAGAACGATCACCTCATTTTTTTTACCGGCCGTGATCGTGTATTCGTTTACCTGTGGCAAAAATGCATTGCCTTTTACGCCAGATTGTGCATACACGGAAACACCTTTGAGTTCTGAAACATCACTTAGGATAAAGTTGGCAATACGTTGCTCCCCCTCGCCTAACGTTAATTCTTGTAGGCTGGGCTTATAGCCAACAAAACTTACCTTAACGGTATATCGGCCAGGCTTCAAGCCTTTAAGGATATAATTTCCTGTCGAATTCGTTTCAACGCCACGTACCGTACCAACAAGTACAACGGTTGCGCCAGGAAGCATTTCATTTGATGCAGATTTAATTTGGCCAGAAATTATACCCAATTGGCCAATAGAGGGGAAACAGAGCAATAATAACAATCCAAAACTGAAATTTTTCATACAATATTTATTTAGACTAATTTTAAATAGAGCACAAATGTAGGTCGAGGAATTGAATTGTGCAACACTATTTAGAATTATTTTAAATAAGAATTACTTTCGGCTATTGCGTCAAATAAGTTCTTCACGGCGACGCTAATGATGCGAAGATGTAGGATTATTTACATACGGGTTAATTTAATAGGATACGTTTTATTGGACGCCCATTGCGGCACATAGATGTTTTCGTCCGAGTCAGCATATACATCGTGCGGATGAATGAAAACCTGATTTTCATCTTCTTTGAATTGGGCCTGCAGTAAACCATTTTCGTATTGGGGTGCTGAACCGCCTGGTGTTGAAACAACCTGCATATTTTTGTCTAAAATCTGAATGTATCCTGAGCCCACGAGCGATTCGTAGCTGCTTCGGAAACATGCAGCTAGGATGTGGTCGCCGTGAAGGACAGGCCGACAAATATATGAACCGGGGTAATGGTAGCGGGTGATGAATTTTCCATCCAGGGTAAATCGTTTAAGGGAATTATTCACGCGGTCGGTGATTAATAGGGTCGGGTTGGCGGCGTCACGCGTGTCCACTAATATTCCGTGGCAGCAATTGAATTTATCATCGGCGTAGCCACTTGTTTTCCCTCCAAAATGGCGAATGTAATTACCCTTTGCATCGTATTGCATAATGAAATTCGCGCCATATCCATCGGCCACGTAGATATCTCCATTGTTGGGGTTGACGGCCGTTTCAGTGGGTGAAAATTGGTTTGGTGCATCGTAGGTCCCCGTCTCTTTGGGGTATTCAATGTTAAAGATTTCGCGTCCTTTTAGGTCAGTTTTGATAACTTGATGTCGTTCTGTGTCACAGATTAACAAAAACTGTTCGCCACCTTCGTTTAGGATTGTTAGGCCGTGGCCACCGGGATAGGAATGCCCCCAGGTTTCTAATAGCTTTCCGGATTTGTCATAAATGAGCACGTTATTTTTGGTCTCATTCGTTAATAAAATGAGTCGGCCTTTCGCATCTTCTACCATCTCATGGCAGTCGTTCACCGGATTTTTGCCAGCATCAAGTACCCCCCAATTGGGAATAACCTTATATCGAAAAGAACCGTGACCTAGAATTATTTCGCCGGGTTTGGGAGCAAGTTTTTTCATGAATAGGGGTGACCAAGAAGGGCATTAATGAATGAAAATGTCAAGACGCAGGATAGTATGGGTCATAGTCAAAGAGGCTTTTTCGTAGGTTGAGCTGCATGCCAAATATATAAGGTAAAATTTATAATTTCCCGCTCTAATCCTCTAATCATGAAAAAGCTATTCTTCTTGCTTTTGTTGCCCTTTATTTTTCACGCCAAACCCTTGCGGGTCGGCATTGCCGGAATGACTCATGGACATGTGGGCCAGGTATATACGGCGATTAAGAAACCCCAAGGCGATGTTATCATCGTGGGATTTGCCGAACCTAATAAGGAGCTGGCCTTGTCTCTATTGAAGAAACAAAACCTACCAGATTCTTTGTGGTTCCCTTCGCTGGAGGCGCTCATCGCAAAAACCAATCCAGAAGCCATCGCAGCTTTTAATAGCATTTATGAACATCTTGAAGTTGTTAAAGTTTGCGCTCCCAAAGGAATTCATGTCATTGTGGAAAAGCCCCTAGCGGTCAACATGGATCATTTGAATCAGATGAAGGCCCTGGTTGCTAAACACCCGATTCAGCTCTTGACCAATTTTGAAACCACATGGTATCCGTCCCACGCGAAGCTTTGGCAGCTGGTCAAAGAAGAAAAAGCACTCGGCAAAATTCGCAAAGTAGTCATCCTGGATGGTCACCGTGGCCCCAAGGAAATAGGTTGTGCTCCAGAGTTTTTAAACTGGCTTACGGATCCCGTTCTGAATGGCGGTGGAGCGATCATTGATTTTGGTTGTTATGGCGCTGATATCATGACCTGGTTGATGGATGGGAGAAGGCCTTTGTCGGTGACGGCAGTGACCCAACAATTAAAACCGGATGTCTATCCGCATGTGGATGACGAGGCAAGTATTGTTTTGACCTATCCCGATTGCCAAGCAATTATTCAGGCATCTTGGAATTGGCCCTTCGACCGGAAGGATACAGAAGTATATGGAACTCGGGGTATATTAGTGGCGGATAAAAGCAGTAAAATGCGTTATGTGTCGGGGGATCGTTTTGGGCAGGAAGGCATGTTGGATTTAAACCCATTGCCCCATGACGTGTCGAATGTTTTTCCGTATTTAGCTGCGGTTGTTCAGGGGAGAGTAAAACCACAAAAAGACCTATCCTCATTCGAAATCAACCAGGTGGTTGTGGAGATTTTGGAAGCTGCACGTAAATCAGCCAAAACGGGGAAACGTGTACTTTTAAAATAAAATGAATCGACAAAAAAGCGTAAAACATAGTTTTAAACTATATTTGTGAAAATAAAAAAAGCACGTATGATTATTGAACCTAGAATGCGAGGGTTTATCTGTTTGACATCACATCCAAAAGGATGCGAGCAAAGCGTAATAAATCAAATTAACTACGTTAAATCAAAAGGAGCCATTGCTGGTCCGAAAAAGGTTTTGGTCATAGGAGCATCAACCGGTTTTGGTTTAGCGTCACGAATTACCAGTGCTTTTGGTTCAAATGCGTCGACGATTGGAGTATTCTTTGAAAAAGCTCCAGGAGAAGGAAAAACAGCTTCGCCAGGTTATTATAACAGTTTGGCATTTCAAACGCAAGCAGAGAAAGCTGGTCTTTATGCGAAAAGTATCAATGGTGATGCTTTTTCAAATGAAGTGAAAACACAAACCATTGATTTAATCAAATCAGATCTAGGTCAAATTGATTTAGTAATTTATAGTTTAGCTTCACCCGTTCGTCAGCATCCAACAACGGGTGTGTTGCATCGTTCCGTGTTAAAGCCGATTGGGAATACATATACCAACAAAACAGTTGACTTTCATACAGGAATCGTTTCGGATATCTCCATTTCGCCTTGTAATGACGAAGATATCGCGAACACCGTGGCCGTAATGGGTGGTGAAGATTGGCAGATGTGGATGAATGCCTTAATGCAAGCAGGAGTTTTGGCAGAAAATGCCATGACCGTTGCCTATTCGTACATTGGGCCAGCCGTTACGGAGCCCGTTTACCGCAAAGGAACGATTGGCATGGCGAAAGATCATTTAGAGGCGACTGCCTTTAAGATTACGTCAGATTTGGCTAAAATCGGAGGAAAGGCCTTTGTTTCTGTGAACAAAGCCTTAGTTACCCAAGCGAGTTCAGCTATTCCGGTGATTCCCTTATATATTTCATTGTTATACAAAATCATGAAGGCCAAAGGCATTCACGAAGGCTGTATCGAGCAAATTCAACGACTTTATAGCGAACGTTTATACACGAATGCGGCAATTCCAGTCGATGAAAAAGGCCGCATTCGGATCGATGATTGGGAGATGCGCGAGGACGTGCAAGGTGAAGTGACTGCCTTGTGGTCAAATGCAACCACGGAGAATTTAGCTAGTATTGGAGACTTGTCAGGGTATAAAACGGACTTTTTACAGCTTTTCGGATTTGATTTTGAAGGAGTAGATTATGCTGCTGAGGCGGATGAAAATGTGGAGATTCCGGGTTTAATTACCGTCGAGAAATAAAAGGAAAACCCATCCGTCAGTTGACGGATGGGTTTTTTTATGCTCACGAATTTGCCGAGTTTGATTTTCAATTGAACACTGCCAAGATATAATAAATCCAAGGCATAGACATACAGACCTGGTCATTTCCGATCACGGGATTCGATGATGTATAAATGCTTTAGTTTGCGGAAGTCGATGTATGCTTTTGATAAAAACGAAGGGGATAAACAACATTATTGGTTAGATTTGGGTTTAGTATTAATCATTCGTTTTTAATTTCTGGATGGCAATAGAAAAATTTGAGAACAAATCGCTGCAGTTGACCTGGGTGGATGTTACCGGTCCGTCAACGAATGAATTAACCGAGCTGAGCAAAACCTACGGATTAAATCAATATGCGTTATCGGCCTGTTTACAACCCGACCACCTTCCAAAGCACGAGGATATAGAAGGGACGCATTTTATCATCACGCGTGTGTTGATTCCTTTTCGCGTAGGTCAATCCGTTTCCATTCAATCCATTTCCACGAAAATCGCGTTTTTTTATCGGCCTGGATTATTGATTACCGTTCATCGGATCCCCCATGCGTTTATACAAGAAGTTCGAACACGATTCTTTGAAGAGGGGCAATTCCATTTGGTGGAATCCATCGTGGCCAAATTGCTTTGGCATATTTTGCATTCGTATGAGACGCCTGCTGTTCGCTTATCGAATGAGTTGGATGAATTTGAGAGCAAGGTGTTTTCACAGAATTTGACTCCACAGATGCTATCTGAATTATATCAAATCAAGCGCAAATCCTTGATGAGCAAGAAGCTGTTGCTGTTTAGTCAAGAGGCCGTGAGTTCCATTAAGCTCCCTGAAAGCGAGATTGATGACTTGCAAGATTCGCGTGATTTGCATTTGAAGTTATTGAATATCTATGATCAGATTCATGAGGATGTATCCAATTTAGTGAATTTTTATCTGTCGATTTCGGCGCAGAAAACGAATGATGTGATCAAGGTCTTGACGATTTTTTCTGTGTTTTTTATGCCGCTTACTTTTTTAGCAGGAGTCTATGGGATGAATTTTGCCTACATGCCTGAACTGAGAGCGCGCTGGGGATATCCGGCACTTCTTGGGTTTATGTTGCTCTTGAGTGGCTTGATTTATGTCTGGTTTAGACGGAAGAAGTGGTTATAAGCTAGATTTGTCGCGGTCTTTCGGGCATTATCCCCGACACACGCGTTGTATCAAAAGAATTTCTAGGTGAACTTTCTCGTACGTTCGGTCGCATCCGAGCAATGTGGTGATGGGAGGTGTCTTATAATTGCTCAGCAAAGGGTTGTTTGTATAAACGCTTCCCGGTTGCTTGGTACAGGGCGTTAGCCAAAGCCCCGAATACGGGAGGGTAAGCTGGCTCACCCATACCTGTGGGATCTATTTCGTTTTTCACAAAATGTACATCGATTTTCTTAGGAGCTTCGTTGTGTCGAATCATACGATAGGTATCGAAATTACTACTTTGTGGCACCCCTTTTTCAATCGTCATCTTGCCGAACATCGCCGCACCAATACCGTCTATAATGCCGCCCTCTGAAAGGTTTTTAGCGGCGTCGGGATTAATGACGATACCACAATCAATGGCACAGCAGACATTTTCGATGACTGGACTGCCGTCTTGCATGTGCAATTCGAGCACATGAGCAGCATAGGAATCGTGGCAGAAATAGGCTGATAAGCCCAGTTTTTTTGATTTCTTTTTCGAGTCCCATTGGGATTTTTCACGCACGAGTTCGAGGACTTTGGCAAATCGATCTGGCTCGTATTCATTGTTTTTCCCTACTGGATTCGTCTGTGCCCGCTTTAAGAGCTCCAAACGAAAATCAAAGGGATCTTTGCCGGCTAACTCGGCTACTTCGTCTAAAAAAGATTGTTCGGCAGCAGCCATGAAATTGGAGCGCGGTGCTCGAAACGAACCAACCGTAATGTTACTATCTATCGTCCATTCTTCTGCCAAGTAATTATCGACTGCTCCCGCAGGAAAGCGATTGGGATATAGAGGCGACTCTGGGGTTCCGCCGGTCTTGACATGAAAACCTATTAATTGGTTGTTGGCATCCAACGCCGCACGATACGTCGCCGTATAAGTTGAACGGTAAATTCCAGCGGTCATATCATCTTCCCGACTGTATTGTAATTTCACAGGGGCCTGCATTTTTTGGGAGATCAAAGCCGCCTCTAAAAGCCAGTGGGCGTATGATCGCCGACCGAATCCTCCGCCTAAGCGAGTCATTTTGATGTCAATATTTTCCACTGAAATACCGAGACGCGCTGCCAAGGCTTGCTCCGTATATTCGGGTTTTTGTAATGGGCCAGCTAAAGAAACCTTGTCGCCTTGTATGTGGGCAAAGAAGTTCATCGGTTCCATGCAATTATGTGCCAAATAGGGACCATAATATGTGCGCTCGAGGACTTTTGTTGCGGATTTAAATGCAGTATCGATATCTCCGTCTTTCCGTCGCATCGTTCCGGCCTGTTGCATCCGCGCATGCATGGCCGCCATTTGTTCGGTCGTACTTTCTAGGCCGCTAGGTACTTTTTCGATTACTTTTCTTCCCAGCATGTCCCTCGTCTGTGAATAACTAGCGAAGGGCTCCCAACTCACTTGCAGGGCCTTTTTAGCTTGCATCACTTCCCAGGTTGAGTTACCTACGATGGCAACGACCTCTGGAAAGGTAGTCGTGTCAAAGAAGGTTTTTTCGTAACCATCATTGAATAATTTAATCGGAAAAATGGCTTTGATCCCGTGCATTTTATGCGCGGCACCCTCCTCTATATGCTTAAGTCGTAAGCCAAAAGCTGGGGGATGTACGATCATCGCATAGAGCATTCCTTTTACCTGTGTATCAATTCCAAAAAGGGGCTTACCCGTAACAATCTTACGGATGTCAACATTCTTTTTAGATTTTCCAATGATTTGAAAATCGCTTACCTTTTTTAATTCTACTTTCGTCGGCATAGGAATTTCTGCCGCTGCTGCCGCCATCGCTCCATATGTTGCTGAGCGGCCTGATGTCTTGTGGAACAATACTCCTTTTTCGGTTGTGACCTCGTTGACATTTACTTGCCATTGTTTCGCGGCGGCTTCCCGCAAGATTTGGCGTGCTGTCGCACCAGCTTGTCGGAGCGGTTTCCATCCCTGGTGAATCGCTTGACTCCCTCCGATGAATTGTCTGGTAAAGTGTTTGGTATCTAAATCTGCTTGAATAACCTGAACCTGTTTCCAATCCACATCTAATTCTTCTGCAACAATCATGGGCATGGAGGTTTTTACTCCTTGCCCCCCTTCAGGATTGGGGGACATGATTTGGATGATGTTGTCCGAGGTAATTTTGACAAAACCATTCAGTTCTTGGGTGCTTGAGCTAGTTTTTTCTTTAAAACTCGACAGAAAAGTGAAGCTTAACAATAAGCCTCCTCCACTCAAGGCCGAGGATTGTAAGAAGGTACGGCGATTCATGTGCGATGTGTTTTAAACGAATTAACGACTTAATTTAAGCCTTTATTTTTGAAAAACGTTTCAAGTAATTCGGCAATTTGTACGTTGTTTAAATCTGAAAAAGGAAAGTGTGTATTACCTTTTATTCCAATTTCAGGAAGGTGGATTACTGTGACATCTCCTCCATGTGCATTCACTTTATCCCGCCACTTCCGAGCCATTTCGAGGCGCGCACGCCACCCATCGGCACCTGGATTTTCATCATATTTTTCTGGGATAAAATCTCCATAATAGATGATAATCGGAATTTTGGTCAACTTCAAAAAATCCTCTTTAGAAACTGCCACCGCCGTAAGTACGCCTGATGAACTAGCTATTGGTTCAGGTAATTCACCTGTAGGGAACACGAATCCACTACCCGGTTCATAGGAAGCAATTGCCTTGATGTGGGGATTTTTGATCGCTGTTGCCCAGCCAAATCCGCCTGAATGGGAATGTGTAACAAGAATCCCGTCGCCAATTTTATCAAATAATTTCGAGGTAGCATTCGTAATGACTTCTGTGTCAAAGCCCCCAATATTAGGAGTCATTTGTCGAAAATATTGGTTGCGGGTTTCGGCATCTTGGGCAAATTGAACGCCTGGATAATAATTATTCCCAACACCTACGCGAAAGGTTCCCCACCACATTTGTTCGTCGGGTGTGGGATAAATGGTTGCACTAACGGTACTACGTCCCGCATTTCCTCTTCGTGGCTGATCAATTAAATAAACACTAAATCGCTTACGCAAAAAGATGTTATTAAACCCTTCTCTTCCATCTGGCGTGGTCGTCCAAGTTCTAGAAAATTGTCCGATGCCATGCCAAAAAACCAAGGGTAGTTTGCGGGCCTTTACCGGGATTTGATAAGTAATGTAAGCGTGATCTCCATGAAAAGTTTGACCTTCGGGACCCCGTTTTATGGGGTCGTACGTGCCCGGAGTCGTGATGACTGAACCTCCTACGGTAAAATTGCCTTGATCTTGAATCATGATAGGCGATTTTTGACTGAATAAATTGTTGAGTCCTAAGAATATCAACGCTAATAAGAAAAGGTATTTTTTCATTTTCTTAATGTCTTTTTTGTAATTATTTTATACGAATTGCTTTTCGAATCATCCCGTCACCTTTTGTTAAAAAGTATAATTCACCTTCGCTATCTTCTGCAATTCTCAAATCAACTCTACCTGCTCCGGATACTGCTCCACGACCAGGTAGGCCACTACTTAAGCCACCACGTTTTTTATAGGTGTCTTCTGATAATTTTCGAATAGCAGTATTGATTTCATAAATAGGCGCAACTGTCATAGGATTTTGATCATCCGCTTGGAGTATTTTTTTAATAGGGGAATACCATACCCTGCCCGTGGTAATATCGCCAAACACCAGGCAATCTTTTAACCTTGGAATCAACTTACCTCTATAAATAATACCATTGGCAATAGCATCGCCACCCCCTGCCGCATGTGGATATTGGGCAACGGGATAACTGGGTTTAATTGTCCCGAGTGAGGTTGAATCTGAGACTTTGATAGGTAAAATATCCTCGCTTGGTAATTCCCCCATCGTATTATTTTCTGACATGCTACGGTTACCTTCTCTCAATGGATAACCAAAATTTGCCCCCTTTTTAATAATGGCGATTGTCTCATAAGTGATCAAACCGATGTTAAACGCTATTAGTGTTGGTTTCTTGGGTTTTTGGGGATCAACATACCAAGTCATACGATGAGGATTACGCATTCCATATGCCCAAATTTCTTTTTTTGCCCCTTGTACATTGAAAAATGGGTTGTCATTTGGTATCCTATATCTACCATTTGCACTAATTGTACTGGTTGATTTATGCTCATTCAACGAAGGAATGATTCTCAGAATTTTGCCTTGATAATTATCTAATCTTTGAGCATAATATCGTGTGGGACCTGGCCTTTCGCCTGTTCCTGCATCACCAACTCCTAGGTACATCACTTTCCAATCTGTGTCCCCTTTCTTGGCAGTTGGATTAAAAATCATTTCATTTAATGGATGAAAAATACCAGGAAGCTGCATTCGTAGTACTTCTCTTGCTGTTCCCTCAAATGTTGTATTTCCAATTTGTTTATCAGTCCATTCAATAATGACCATTTCTCTTATTCCCCTTGGGTTTGCTGCAATAGGGGGTGTTAATGCTGTACTTGTTGTATATCCCTCTAAATTTAATCCAGGATTTATATCAGATTTTGGAGTTGCCGTTTCTCCTGCTGAAATAGCATTTTCCATGTGAAGGGTATAGAAAACCCCATTTTTCATGTATTCAGGATCAAAAACAAAGTTGACAAGACCTGCAGCATATCCCATGGCAGATGTGAATTTTGGGAATAATCCATGTTGACTTGCTGAACCATTGAAATTTAAATAAGGGACAATTTGTTTTGACTTCTTATCGTATATGTAAAGTAGCCCAGTTAAGTCATTTATAAATGCACGCGTATGGTTTCCCGGTTCATCTCTGAGTACCCCTCCTCTAGCCATCACGCCCGTAACTCGATCATTTGACTTATCGCCTGTCATAGGCAATTCTAAATAATCAGTTAATTCAAGTGTTAAGCTGTTCGTGGAGCTGCTAAGATTATTGGTTTTAAGGTTATCTAATTTAGATACATCTTGGCTTGTACCGAGTGTACGAACATAAGCAATAACATGCTTAATTTGTGAATCTGTCATTGACCCTTGAAAAGAAGGCATCATATTGGCTGTCTTTCCTTCTTTTATTACTTTTAAAATGTCGGAATCAGTTGAGCCATAATCCCAAACACCATCCGTTAAGTTAGGGGGCTGCTTCCCACCACGTTCTGTAATTATAGAAATGTCAAATCCTGCTTTAGTTGCTCCTTGAGCAGAATTTCCATGACAATTTGAACAATTTGTTTGATATAAACGCTTTCCTTCCACTAGCGCACGGCTTGAATTTTGAGGAAACAAGGGGGTGCTAATTAATAGAGATAACAGGAGAGAGAGTGCAATTTTCATGCTGGGTGTTTTTAAAATAACATTCATTTTCATTCATGTTAATGTTTGATTTCGTGGGTATCACGGACACTGCTGAAAGTAAGGGCAAGTAGTTTCCAGCTGCTTTCTTGTTTTTGATAGACCTCTGTCACCGTAAATTCTGTTATCGCTACATGTTCGCGGACTACGGCATCAAGCGTTATGCGATTCCAAACGATGGCCGTTTGACCCAAAATTTCTACCGCAGTATCTTTTACCGTTGCTTTTTTGTACCAAATGCTGCCCGACTTAATAATGTCTAATTCCTCATCTTTTTTCCAGGTGCCGCTCATGTGTACAAATTTAGCCTTATCGTCAAAAAGGTCTTTTAATTTATCTACATTCTTGTCCGACATCCATTGCCATTTGTCATTGGATAATTGGATCAATTCTTGTTCTGGGCTGGATTGGGCAAGTACATTTGACAATCCAAGGGTTAATAGGCAAAGAGTTAAAAGAAGATTTTTCATGGGATTAATTTTTTAGTTCTGCGTTTTTTTCGATGACATTTAAGCGAGCTTCGTTCGGTTCTTTTTTTCCTACCGCCTTTCCATCTGCTTGAATTTCTAGGATTTCATTCGTTTTACTCGAATATTTTGGCCAAACAGCTAAACCTGCTCCATTAGGATTGCCGGTTTTGGCAAAATTAGCCCAATACGCATGCATTTGAGTGGCAACTTTTAAATCCTCTTCGGCTACGGGTGAACCATCACGGTTTCGCAAAGTATTAAATACGTAGCCTATTTCTGAGGCATGTGCCGCCCCAAAACGCATCCGTTGTTTCATCTTTTCAGATACAAATGAGAATAGGTATATGTAGGCTGGTGTATTTTGTTTTTCAAGCGCACGTGCCGTGAACCGAGCGGGCTCTGCCCATACTTTATCTGTGTTCACATAGCTTAGCATTTTTGCAAATTCCACCGTTCCATCGGGATCATAGGCAGCCTTTAACTCAGATTCAACGGCAGGAAATAGCTTGTACAATGCTTCTTTCGATGTCGCATTGACAAAACCTGCGGGTACTTCCGCGCTATTTGATCCAATGATGATAGAGGCCTTATTTTGTCGGCCTGCCTTGTAGGCGCTTTCCGCCGTTTCAACGACCAATTTCCCATCTAAAATCGGACCGGAATAAATAGGGGTTCCGCCTTGACCTCCAATAAATTCTTCTCCTCCATCGATGATATCAGCCGCTGGTAGGGCACGCAATTTGGCTAAAGCCGCAGCGTCTTCTCCTTCAATGCCGTGTTTTTTTGAAAAATTTACTCCAATTTTATCTGCTGCAATAGGGTAATTTTTGTCACCATCTTGATCGATCGGTCTACCAGTAAGCACGCCATCTCTTCCTCCACCGGATTCAATGATGGCTTTTTGGAATAGCCCATTTGCTGATGGAATCGTTAATAGGGATTGAACAGAAACACCACCGGCCGATTCTCCAAAAATGGTTACGTTCTTCGGATCACCACCAAAGTTGGCAATGTTCGATTGTATCCAGCGAAGGGCTGCGATTTGGTCCATATAAGCATAGTTACCTTTGGGTTCATTTGGAAATTCTTTGCTTAATGCGGGATGAGCGAAAAAGCCTAAACGGCCCATCCGGTAGTTGATCGTTACGAGAAGAACTCCCTGTTTCACGAATGATGTACCGGCATTTTCAGGGTTGGCCCCGCTTCCAAACATGAATGCACCTCCGTGTATCCAAACCATCACGGGCATTTTACTGCCTTTTTTAGCAGATGCAGCAGTCCAAATATTCAAGGCAAGGCAATCTTCAGCGGAGTTAGCCGACATTTTTTCACGACCCGCAGCAGAGAATCCAGCCTGTCCACAGTCTTTGCAGAATGTTGTTGCATCGCGTTCTCCTTGCCAAGGAGTAACAGGCTGTGGTGGACGCCAACGAAATTCGCCGGTGGGTGATGCCGCAAAGGGAATACCTTTAAAAATAGCGATGTCTCCTTCTGTGGTTCCGCGGACAATTCCGGACTGAGTAGTGACTAATGGGGCATTTTGGGCATGTATGAAAAATGGGGCAAAGAATAAAATGGCCCATTTCAATGTTCGTAATTTTTGCATGAATCGACAAGGTTTATTGATTCTACAAATCTCCTCTGATTTAGAGGGAAACTAGGTAGATATATTACTGCATTTTCTACCATTTTTACTGCAAGCGTCTAATCATGAGGTGAATTTGTTTAAATTTCGATTCAAAGCTTTTAACCATGGTCAAGACCTATTCCGTCGACTCCATTAGTCGGTATAATGCGGACAATAATCACCCCACACTCCACCCATTAGTGAGCGTGATAGATTATTCCAAAGCCGCTCCTCGTTCATGGGGAGAGGAGATTACACGAATCAAATTCAATTATGGACTTTATTGTATCTTCTTAAAGGACATTAAGTGCGGGGACATTGTGTATGGAAGACATACCTACGATTATCAGGCGGGAACTTTGGTGTTTTTTGCGCCGGGTCAAGTTTCGGAATTTGAGATTCCGGCTCCGATGTATCAGCCCAAAGGTTATGGTCTTGTGTTTCATCCGGATCTTGTACACGGAACCTCTTTAGGAAAAGCATTAGCGACGTATCATTTTTTCAGTTATCAGTCCAATGAGGCTTTGCACATTTCGGATGCGGAACGACAAGTGGTGTTGGATTGCTTTTCGAAAATAGCTTTTGAGTTGACTCAAAGCATGGACAAACATAGCAAGAAATTAATAACGTCGAATATCGAACTGTTTTTGAACTACTGTGAACGTTTCTATGATCGGCAGTTTATATCGCGTGAACATGTAAACCAAGGAGTAGTCGCTCGATTCGAGGATCTATTGAATCTCTATTTCTTGTCGGATCAGCCGCAAACCTTGGGCTTGCCATCTGTCGCTTATTTTGCCGAGCAATTACATTTGTCGCCAAACTATTTTGGTGATTTGATCAAAAAAGAAACGGGACAATCCGTGAAAGAAATGATCCAAAACAAATTAATTGATGTGGCTAAAGAACTTGTCTTTGATGGGGAGAAAACAGTGAACGAGATCGCATATGAATTAGGGTTCAAATACCCACAACATTTTACGCGGTTGTTTAAACAACGGGTGGGTAATACGCCATTACAGTATCGTAATTTGAATTAAGGGCTTATGAAAAAGGTTATTTGCGTATTTCTGTTTTTAGGCATTTTATCAAATGCATTTGCTCAAAAAGTAAACCCGGTCATGCATTTATTGCCCGAAGGAATACGTGTGCATGAAAATGTTGCCTACGCCAAGGATACACTTCAAAAGCACTTGTTGGACATTTATATGCCTCAGAAAACCCTTGGAAAGATACCCGTGTTGATCTTAATTCATGGGGGTGGTTGGATTGTCAACGATAAATATGCGGATATTGGTTACATGGGAAATACGATTTCGGCCATACTCCAACAAGGCATTGCCGTGGTTTCAATTGATTATCGTTTTGCAACGCAGGCTCGTTTCCCAGCACAAATTCAAGATTGTTATCAAGCGATGTCATTCATCGTCAGGGAGGCGGGGAATTGCCAATTAGATCCTACTCGAATGGCCATCATGGGTTTTTCGGCCGGAGGGCATTTGGCTTCTTTAGTGGGATTGGCCAATAACCAAGAGGTGCCGGCATTTTATGCCGATGGAAAGGTGCAGCGTTTTTCCATTAAAGCAGTTGTAGATTATTATGGCCCTTCCGAATTGACAAGTCTTGGAAGCAGCGAAGATCCGAAGGCCCCAGAGGCTTTGTTATTAGGGGATAGCCCTGTTGCGCGTCCCGACTTAGCTAGGGCGGCTAGCCCAGTCAGTTATGTAGATAAAAATGATCCCCCTTTCCTTATTTTTCATGGCGAAAAGGATCAAATTGTAACGAATCGACAATCAAAGCTGTTGAGTTCTTGGTTGCGCATTTCAGGAGTAAAGCAAGAATTAATCATCGTGCCAGGGGCTCCTCATTTTGGGAAGATGTATGATATTGATGAATATAAAGAGCAGGTGATTCTTTTTTTAAATGAGCACCTTATTAACAAGTAACTCGATGAAACAAATTACCTTAAATAACGAAGTTAAGATGCCCATATTGGGCTTTGGAGTTTTCCAAATTGCGGATGCAGCGGCATGCGAAAGAAGTGTATTAGATGCAATTGAAGTGGGATATCGTTCCATCGATACGGCCGCATCCTATGGAAATGAGGAGGCTGTAGGGAAGGCAATTAAAGCATCAGGAATCGTTCGTGAAGACTTATTTATCACGACTAAATTGTGGATTCAAGGAAACGGCTTTGAAGGAACCTTGAAAGCGTTCGAGCAATCGATACAGAAATTAGGGCTGGATTACTTGGATTTATATTTGATTCATCAGCCCTATGGTGATGTATTTGGTGAGTGGCGAGCGATGGAAAAATTGTATAAGGAAGGAAGAATTCGGGCGATTGGGGTGAGTAATTTTCATCCGGATCGGGTAATCGACTTAATGAATCATACCGAGATCGTTCCTGCAGTAAATCAAGTGGAAACGCATCCATTTCAGCAACAGATAGCAAATCAAGCCTTTTTGGGAGAAAATAACATTCAAATCGAATCTTGGGCACCCTTTGCGGAAGGAAAAAATGGTTTATTTGAAAATGCGATTTTAACAACCATAGCGAATGCGCATGGCAAGTCGGTGGCCCAAGTCGTGTTGCGTTGGTTGATTCAGCGAGATATTGTCGTGATTCCCAAAACGGTCAATCGGGAAAGAATGGTTCAAAATTTTGACGTGTTTGATTTTCAATTGGGCGATGCCGAGATGCAACAAATCCAAAGCTTAGACACCCAGACTAGTAGCTTTTTCGACCACCGAGATCCTGTCATGGTGAAGTGGTTGGGCTCGCGAACCATCGATTAACCCAAATGTTTGATTCTTATAATTATTGGAAAACAGAAAGATATAAATTGCGTTAAATACTTAAGACTATGATCAAGAAATTCACAGTTCGCATCAATAAGAAATCCCACACCGTAGAGGTGGACGAAAACATGCCCTTACTATGGGTGCTTCGGGATATTTTGGACATGAAAGGGACCAAGTATGGTTGTGGCGTTGGAACCTGTGGTGCATGTACGGTTCACCTGGATGGGAATGCCGTTCGTTCATGTCAATTGCCTATTTCGGCTTTGGCGAAACAAGAAATCACGACGATTGAGGGTTTAGCAGCGAAAGGGGACCATCCGGTACAAAAAGCATGGCTGGACGTCGATGTCGCTCAATGCGGCTATTGCCAATCTGGCCAGATTATGAGCGCTGCGGCTTTGTTGCAGAACACGCCGAAACCCACCGAAGAAGATATTGAGAATTTTATGTCCGGCAATATTTGTCGGTGCGGAACGTATACCCGTATCAAAAAAGCCATCCAACAAGCAGCAGCCTCGAAATAAGATGAAAAAGACCGAATCAAATTACAGCAGACGCTCGTTTTTAAAAGTGTCATCCTTATCAGGCGGAGGCTTCATGTTAGGAATTTCCTGGTTTGCATCAGCGAAGTCGGAGGAAACCTTGAAGGCACTGCATGCGGAACCTACGTGGGAGCAATTAACGAGTTATATTAAAATCACCCCAGACAATGTGGTGAAGATATTTTCCCCCAATCCTGAATTTGGCCAAAACGTCATGACCTCCCTTCCGATGCTGATCGCAGAGGAATTGGATGTTGACTTCAAGGCGGTGCAGGTGGAGCAGGCGAATTACAGTTTGGCCTTATACAATCGCCAATTTACAGGCGGAAGTCAGTCGATTCGTCAAGCATGGAAATTATTGCGAACCGCGGGAGCTTCTGCGCGTCAAATGATTTTGACTGCTGCGAGTCAGGAGTGGAATGTGCCGGTTGCAGAATTAACGACAGCGAATGGAATGGTCATGAATTCTTTCAGCGGGAAGTCGGCGACTTATGGATCCTTTGCCACGGCAGCATCGAAATTGCCCATTCCGAAAGACTTTGTTTTAAAGGGGAATAAAAACTTCAAACTATTAGGTACGCCACAAAAAAACGTGGAGGGGCCAAAGATTGTGAGGGGCGAAGCCTTATTTGGGATGGATTACCAAGTGCCTGGTATGCTCATTGCGATGACAGAGCGCCCACCTGCTTTTGGGATGCGCTTGAAGTCTTTTGATGCGACAGTGGCGAAGAAAATGCCTGGCATTGTGGATATATTCTCGATTCAGGTATATGAGCCTACGCAGAAATTGGCCATGTTTGATACACGTTCCTTCAATGAGGTAATTGCCGTGGTAGGAAAGAATACCTGGGACGTGATGAATGCGCGCAAGGCGCTGAAAGTGGTTTGGGAAAATGCGCCAGAGACCAAGGAATTGGGAGCGGGCGGTCGTGATACGATCGTGCCAGCGGGTTTGGAAAGCACCAAGAAGCATTATGCCGACATGCTCGAAATGGATAAAAAACCGGGCCGTGTGGAGCGCAAGGATGGTGATCCAGAGAAGGCCTTTGCGGAGGCGAAGCATGTGATCGAGCGGACTTATAAAGCACCGTTTTTAGCGCATAATATTATGGAGCCCACGAATACTTTTGCGCATGTGCAGGGAGATAAGGTTCGTATTTTAGGCCCGATTCAAGGACCCGATATGGTGGCGAATACGGTAGCTGCGCGTTTAGGAATTCCAAAGGAAAACATTGAGATTGAGTTGGCCCGTATGGGTGGCGGCTTTGGCCGTCGGGCTTATGGCCACTACATGGTGGAAGCTGTTTTGATTTCGAAGCAAACGAAGGCGCCGATTAAATTGATTTATTCACGGGAAGATGATGTGAGTGGGGGGATTTACCGACCAACTTACCAAATGACCTATCGTGCGGCGTTCGATGAGAACAAACGATTAACAGCCATGCACATCAAGGGCGGAGGCGTTCCTGAATCGCCATTGCATGCGAATCGTTTTCCTGCAGGGGCCCTGGATAATTATGTAGCGGAGAGCTGGTCTATCCCTTCGAATGTGACCATTGGAGCCTTCCGTGCTCCGCGTTCAAATTTCAATGCGGCGGCTGAGCAGTCGTTTTTGGATGAGATTTCGGAGTATATGGGCAAGGATCCGATAGCGTTCCGTTTGGAACTATTGCAGCGTGCCAAAGACAATCCAGTAGGCAAAAGCAACGATTATGATGCAGCGCGTTACATGGGTGTGTTGGAGTTAGTACGTGATAAATCAGGCTGGGGAAAACCGGAAAATGCAACGAAGAAACGTGGTGTTTCAGCGTATTTCTGTCATAATTCTTATGCGGCACAGGTAATCGATTTACGCGTGAAAGACGGACAGGTGATTGTGGATCAGGTAACATCGGCCTTGGACTGCGGTGTGGTCGTGAATCCAGAAGGCGCGAAAAATATGGCGGAGGGTGCGGCGATTGATGGTATCGGAAACGCCTTGTTTGGCCAATTGACTTTAACGGATGGTCAAACGGATCAGAAGAATTTTGATACTTACCGCATGATTCGTCACAACGAAGCGCCGAAGAAGATCGATGTGCATTTTGTACAAAATGAGGTTGACCCTACTGGATTAGGTGAGCCTCCATTTCCTCCAATTTTTGGGGCTGTGGCGAATGCCTTGTATAAGGCGACGGGGAAGCGTTTTTACCAACAGCCTTTTCAGCCGCAGTTGGAGGGATAATGATTTTATGTCGGACTCTATGGAAACTATAACTTAATATCTTCCGGCTTTATGTGTTGGATTTTGCCGTCGCGATAGACAACGAGGTCTTGGCCTGTTTTCTTTTTTAATTCGACCAAATAAGTGGGAATTTTAGATATTCCTTTCATGATGCGATCAAAATCATCATTGGGAGAAATTACGAGCTTTTTTTTAGGTGCTGCCATGTTGAAGGGTTGTTTATTTTGATTGGTTGACTCAATCGTTTACTTGCAATAAGGTCTAGAACAGCATTTGATGAGTCAAATATCATGAAATTGTCTACGATGGGCAAATATATTTTGAATAAATTTTGTAGCCCGCCAGCATAGCGTCTTTTAATCACGTCAGCAGGAATATAGTGGCCACCACTTTTTACTCTAGAAGTTACGCGCTCCAAAGCTAAATCAACCGAATTGAGCCAAAAGAACAATAATGTAACAATATATCCACTTTTTTGGGCTTGCAGAATAATGTTTTTGTATGACTTCGCGGCGAGCGTAGTTTCGAAGCAGAACGTTTTTTCTGCTTCAATCAAGTTTTGGATTTCTGAAAGCATAATTCTTCCCGCTAGTATAGCTACTGATTCAGGTTCAAAAGGAGAAATCAATTTTGCAATATCATCCGCATTGATGAACTCATTGCAATTTATCAGTTCTGGTAAGACCTTGAAGGATGCCGTTGTTTTCCCCGCTCCATTACAACCCGCCAAAATATACAATCGCTTGCTCATGGCATAAATCTACACCAATTTTCGGCATGTAAAAAGCCCTGAAATTAGATTATCAGTTTGTTGGTAAAATGACCTTTTTCATCAAAATATCTGTCTGCGCATCGTCCCCCAACTGGAAAATGTGTTGATCGAATTCCACAAAACCCTGCTTTTGGTAGAAGCGAATGGCACGTGGATTCTTTTCCCAAACCCCAAGCCAGATAAACGGGGCTTTGCGATGAAGTGCGATTGTTAAAGCATGTTCATAAAGTTTCACTCCAACCTCTTTTCCGTGGTATTCCTGTAGCACATAGATGCGCTCGATTTCCAGTGCTGCAGGGTCTTGTTTCTCACTTTGTGCGTCTCCTGTGTTCACCTTTAAATAGCCGAGCACCTTATCCTCTTTTTCCGCGAGGTAAAACTGCGAGTTTTCGTTTTCGAGTTCTGCGGTCAGTTTTTCGTCTGAAAACCCTTCCGTTAAGTATCGGGCTAAATTTTCCGCGGTATTTCCCTCTGCGAATGTTTCCGTAAAGGTTTGTTGGCCAATGGATTGCAAGGCTGCTAGGTCGAGGAGAGAAGCTAAGTGGATGCGCATGAAGTTGTTCGGATATAACCTAAAACGGCCCAATTTTGGGCTATGCTTTGTTGATTTATCCCAAATTACTCGTTTTTTGGTTTATATCATCTCCCCGATTGACCGTTCAACGAAATATCAAGCTAAAGCTATCAAAAATTAGCGTAATTGCTTTCCTATGACAGCAGCACGCAAAACTTCCCTAACGGCCGGTATTCTCTACCTGCTCACCTTCATCTCGATACCGACCTTGTCGCTATATCACGAGATTCATCAAGCGAATTTTATCGTGAGTTCGGCCCCATCGAGTGATGTGGTGATGGGGGGTATTTTGGAATTGTTGATGGCTTTGTTTTGTATTGGGACGGCGATTGTTTTTTTCCCGGTATTGAAGAAACAAAATGAAACGCTGGCTTTGGGTTTTGTGGCCGCTAGGGTATTGGAGGCGTCCTTGATTTTTGTGGGAGTTGGAGCTTTATTAACGGTTTTGCAACTGCGCACCTTAGGTGCGGAGGCTACGGTATTCAGCCGTGGACTGGTCATGTTTTATGACCGTTTGTTTTTGATAAGCCAAAGTTTCATTCCCGCGGTCAATGGGCTAATTTTGGGAACGCTCTTATACCAAAGCCGACTAGTTCCTCGTATACTTCCGATCATCGGAATCATTGGGGCATTTACATTGGTGGCTGGCGATGTCGCGGTAATTTTTGGGCTATATGATCAACGTGATCCAGCGATTGCCATCACGGTTATTCCGATTGCATTGTGGGAGTTTTCGTTAGGCGTTTATTTAGTTGTGAAAGGATTTAAAGGAGTAAGCGAAAACTAAAATCAAGCTAAATTATTTTTAAAAGTTGTATTTTAAGTTAACTTTGTAGAGGCCTAACCATGAAACCCGTTCGAGAAATTATTTTCTTTGGCACTTATTTCTCTGATTTTTTTGAAGGACAAACGGAAAAAATTAAAGAGAAAATTGACTATGTTTTGTTTATTTTGGCTCACGTGAATCAAATACCCAACAAATTTCTAAAACATTTATCTGGGCATAAAGATTTATATGAAATTAGGGTTAGTTATGGGGGTAATATTTTTCGGATATTTTGTTTTTTCGATAAAGGAAATTTGATCGTGCTTTTGAATGGATATCAAAAGAAATCGGGAAAAACATCAATTAATGAAATTGAAAGAGCAAATAGGCTGATGAAGGAATATTTTAATCAATAGAAAAATGGAAAAGCTAACAACGCTTAATGATCATTACACAACTCGATACGGAGATGCGGGATCTGAAAAACGAACGGATTTTGAAATGCGGGCAAAGGCATTTTTGATTGGAGAATTGATAAAAGAAGAACGAAAAAATGCGCATCTGACGCAGGAGCAATTAGGTGAGAAAATAGGGGCAAACAAAAGCTTTATTTCTCGCATTGAAAATGGAAGAACTGATATTCAAATGTCAACCTTTTATCGTTTGATTGAATTTGGCCTGGGCAAAAAACTTGAATTAATTATCAGATAGGTTTATATGACAATCCCAATCTACCAAGTCGACGCCTTCAGTGATCAAAAGTTTAAGGGCAATCCCGCTGCCGTTTGTCCGCTAAACGCATGGTTGTCCGATGAGTTGATGCAAAACATTGCACAGGAAAATAATTTAGCAGAAACTGCATTTATTGTTCCGACCGGGCCTGGTTATGAAATTCGTTGGTTTACGCCCACCGTGGAAGTGGATTTATGTGGGCATGCTACCTTAGCCAGTGCGCATGTTGTGTTTCACGAAATGGGTCACCCAGGAGAACAAGTAAAATTTCATTCGCCACGCAGTGGCCCCTTAACCGTGAATAAAAGAGGCGACGAATTAGTCCTCGATTTCCCTTGTGATTCAATTGAAGAGGTTTCGCTCGAAGCCATTCATGCGATCGGACTTTCGCAAGCGCCAAGGACCGTTTTCAAAGGCAAAACAGACTACCTTTTTGTCTATGATACAGAGGCAGAAATTCGGGCAATTCAGCCCGCTTTTGAAGCCTTGAAAATTCATCCGGTTCGCGGAATTATTGTGACGGCACCTGGCGAAAAGGCAGATTTTGTTTCTCGATTTTTTGGCCCAGCTTGTGGTGTAAATGAGGATCCGGTGACGGGTTCGGCACATACAACATTGACGCCTTATTGGGCTGTGATTTTAGGAAAATCCACGATGACTGCTCTTCAATTATCCCAGAGAACGGGTTTGTTGACTTGCACGCTGAAAGGTGATCGAGTGGAGATAGCAGGGAAGAGTGTAATGTATTTGCGGGGGGAGATAAATGTATAATTAATTCACAATTGCCTTCGCAAAGTGCGAATTTCCCCAGTTCGCCACTTCATTTAAGACGGGTAAAAGGCTCATTCCGGCCCGAGTTAATTTGTATTCCACCCGAGGAGGTAATTCCTCATATTCCATGCGTTCAATCAATCCCAATGATTCGAGATCTTTCAGCTCTTTGGAAAGAACTTTGTTTGAAATGGAGGGCATGAGTTGGTTTAACTTACCAAAGCGTATCGTTTTGTCTCCGATGCAACTTAAGATGATGGGCTTCCATTTTCCCCCGATGATGGACATGGTTCGAGTCACGGGGCATTGAAAAGGGTTATCGATGAAGCGCATAAACTGGTTACTTGAAGGTTACTACTAATTAATTTATGGTTACAAATGTATACTATAATTGTGTAGTTTTGAAAAAAACAAAAGATCATGAAAAAACTATTCACAATTTTTGCCATCCTAGCTATGGCAACGGGCTTACATGCTCAGACGTCAAAAGCAAACCTAGTGAAAGACTGGGAGCGCGCGCGTGCTTACACGAAAGAATACTTGGATGCCATGCCGGAAAGTGGGTATGCATTAAAGCCTACGAAAGAAATGCGTTCATTCGCGGGTCAAATGCTGCACTTGAGTGATGGAATCTATGGTTTTGTTGGTTCTGCGACGGATGTAAAACCGACAGCGGCTGATTTGGAGAAGTCGAACGATGTTGTGAAAGCAACGGTAACCGAGAAGGTTTTGGCAGCGTATGATTTTGCAATCCAAGCGATTCAACATGTACCGGAAGCAAAATTAGCTGAGACAGTGAAGTTATTTGGACGTTTCGAAATGACTCGTGGTCAGGCAATTGATAAGTGCTTTGAACACCAGACACATCACCGGGGTCAATCAACGGTTTATATTCGATTAGCCGGCGCAACACCTCCACAAGAGAAGTTGTTTTAGTTTGAAACATTTTTAGTGCAAAAGGGTTTGTCAACTAGGCAAGCCCTTTTTTATGCAAGGTGTTAAAAAGCAACATTTACCCACCAAAACGTGTCCCGTTTGCAATCGTCCCTTCGCCTGGCGCAAGAAATGGGAGAAGAATTGGGATCAAATTATTTACTGTGGTGAAAAGTGCAGACGTAGCAAATAAATTTTCCGAAGCGGATATCGACCGCATCATTCAAATGGCCTGGGAAGATCGTACGCCTTTTGAGGCGATTGAATACCAATTTGGCCTAATGGAAAAAGAGGTCATCGAATTCATGCGCGCGAATAGTAAGCTTTCCAGCTTCCAAATGTGGAGAAAAAGGATGTCGGGACGCAGTACTAAACACCTGCAAAAACGGGGTTCATTCGACCCGCGCTTCAAATGTACGTTGCAACGCTGCATCAGCAGGAATAAAATTAGCAAGCGCTAGTGGAATTTCCGACAAACCTGGAAGCCGTTTATGCTTGGATTGATGCGTTCGATCCCGCATACTATGCCCGTTCCCGTAACTTTTTAAATGGGGGAGTTTCCTACCTTTCGCCTTATTTGTCCCGTGGATTTATCACGGTTCCACAGGTCGTAGCTCGATTAAAAGACCGCGGCATCAGCATGGATCAGGCCGAGAAATTCATTCAAGAATTAGCATGGCGTGAGTTCTATACGCGCACCTGGTTTCAAACTGGCGACGCCATTTTCAACGATATTCGCCAGCCGCAGGAAGGTGTATTGCATCATGGAATCCCCGCTGCGATACTCAAAGCATCTACCGAAATTCAGGTTTTGGATGAGCAATTGGCCAACTTCCCAGCCAACGGTTACTTACATAATCACGTGCGCATGTACCTTGCCTCCATCGTATGTAATATAGGAAAATATCATTGGCGGGAACCAGCCGACTGGTTGTATTATCACTTATTAGACGGTGATTTAGCGAGCAATGCGTTGAGTTGGCAATGGTGCGCCGGCACTTTTAGTAATAAGCCATATTATGTAAATCAGGAAAATATCAATAAGTACACGGGTAGCGATCAGCGAGGGACCTTTTTAGATGTAGGCTATGACCTATTGCCTTCGATTAGGGTGCCATCAGCATTGAGAAAATCTGTAAGAACTGAGCTTGTTTTTACTCCACCAATCAACCAATCGCTCAATTTAATGGAAGGGGTGCCTACCTTTATTTACACCCATTATACCCTTGACCCGACCTTTCACTTGGGAGAAGAGGGGAATCGAATATTGGTACTAGAACCGAGTCATTTTAAGAAGCACCCCATGTCCCCGCGCACGATGCAATTCATTTATGATTTGGCTGCTAATATTCCTAGGATACAGATTTATTACGGGGAATATATGGATTTACCTGTTCGAGGAATATTCCGTGACCATCCCATTAATGTGCATTTTGAGGGTATTCGAGAGACGTATCCAAGCCTAGCGGAAGGATTACTGGGAGAGTTTAATAGTTTTTTTTCTTTTTGGAATAAATTAAGCAAAAAGCTGGCTTAAATATTCCTGAGCACGGGTTAGGTGCTTCTCCTTTTTTTCAACAGGCATCTTATCCCAGGTGCTGATGAGCATAGCCCAACGGGGATTTTTGCGGAAGGTTGCCCGCTGCTTATCAAGGAATCGCCAAAACAAGCAATCCCAAATTGCCTGCCATTCGCCTTTTGGGTAATCGCTCATTTTTAAGATGTAATTCGACCCGCATATGTAGGGCTTCGTTGTCATCAATCCTCCATCGCTGAATTGCGACATGCCATAAATATTCGGCACCATTACCCAGTCATAGGCGTCAATGTACATTTCCATGAACCAGCGATAGACTGCATCTGGTTTAATTTCGCACAATAACATAAAATTTCCGAGTATCATCAGTCGTTCGATGTGGTGATTATAGCCCGTTTTTAGGAGTTTTTGAATGGTTTGGTCGATGGGCCTTATGCCAGTCGTTGCGGTGTAAAATGCATCAGGCATTTCGTTCGTGAATTGCCAATAATTCCTGTTGCGTTGTTGGACTCCAATTCTGCGATACAGTAACTGGACAAATTCTCGCCATCCCAAGATCTGTCTAATAAAGCCTTCCACGCTATTGATTGGGCCTCCAGATGCTGCTATGCGTTCGAGGACCTCCGCCGGATTCAGTAAACCAGCATTGATCAATGGACTTAAAATACTGTGAAAAAGTGTCTTTTCTTGTGCTTTGATGGCATCCTCATAATCACCAAATGCATGCATACGTTCACGTAAAAATTGTTCTAAAGCTTTTTGTGCTTCTAAGTGTGTCACAGGATAATAAGCTCCCGAAAAAGGCATTTCGCTGGAGCCAGGATTATCCGAAAAATGTTGGGAAACATAGTCGATCGCTTCGAGTACATACGCATTGGGTTCGGATGCAGGAAAAGGTGCTGGGATGAAGGTATTTTTCGGAATTTTTTTGCGATTTTCCGTGTCATATGTCCATTGGCCACCCAGCGGTTTTCCATCTGCTTCAACTAATATGGACCTGTCTTTTCGCTGCTGGGTGTAAAAGGTCGTTTGGTAATAGGGCTTGCGATTCCCAAGTAAATGGGTGTCCGTGTTTAAGAAGTTTGGGCTTGGTAAAAGGCGGATAGCAGTAGACCGACGAAGGCGCCGTTCGAGCAAGTAATCATTTGGGTCAAATAAGGTAATCTCCCCCGATATTGATGCAGCTAATGCTATTTCTGAGGCGCGTAAATCTTGTGAATCGATGTATATCACAGTCTTTCCTCCGGCACGCAACCGGTCTGCAAAGGCTCGCATGCTGGCTCGGTGGAAAATCAATTTTTGTTTGTGGAAGCGATATTGTTTGAAGAACAAGTCGGATTCGACGAGGCAAAATATATCCGCTTGCTGAGCAAATGTCTCTTCAAAAAGTTGGTGCGGAAAAATCAGAAATGTGCTCATTTATTGACGTGTTTTTCAAGGATTCGACCGCTCTCTTTACGAGCTGACCGCGTTTTTCGCATGGCCCATACGAGGTCCGCTGCCTTTCTTCGTATCGCAAGTAAATCGACCACGGGTGAGGGATAATTCATGCCTATTTTCACACCATATAGGGTTTGCTCCATGTCACTTAATTTCCATGGTTCATGGATTAAGGTCGATGGTACTTGCGCTAATTCCGGAACCCATTTTTTGATGAAAATTCCATCGGGGTCGTGGGCGTAGGAATTCTTTATCGGGTTATAGATTCGGATGGTATTGATCCCCGTCAGACCAGCTTGCATCTGTATTTGGGGATAATGGATGCCGGGCTCGTAGTCGAGAAATTGACGCGCTAAAAAATGCGCCAAATCCCGCCAATCTTGCCATAGATTGAACACAAAAAAAGATACAACCATCGCGCGCATGCGAAAATTTAAGTAGCCCGTTGCCACCACACAACGCATACATGCATCGATGAGAGGAACGCCCGTTTTCCCTTGTTCCCATGCTTGAATCAAAGCAGGATCACGGTACTTGACTAGAGCCTGATATGCTTTATTCACAGGTTCAAATTCCATGCGAGATTCATCTTCAAATTTCTGCATAAAATGCCCTTGCCAATGTAAACGCGAGATGAAATTTTGGAGGGCGCGTTTATTGGCAGCACTTTTATAATGCTGATGCGTGTAGGTGTAGACCATGCGCATGCTGATATTTCCGTAGGTTAAATAAGGAGAAATTCGGCTGCAGGCTCTCCGACTAGCTTCTGGTTTACTGATGGAGGAACTATAAGTTGTATGACGTGTTTCGATGAAACTCTTCATGTATTTCCAGCCCCAATATTCGCCCCCCTCTTGGAAAATAGGATTTCGAATGCGGAATTCAACAGGTAGTTCTGGCCCCCTCAGCGCCGCATAAAAGGCTGCTTCCAAACTCAATAAATTCCAATGATTTTCCCTAACAAAAAATGGTTCACTACGCATCGTTTTGTCCCAGTGTTGCTGCCAGGCCTTACGTGATTTCAAGCGGCGGACGACTCCGCCCGTAGATGTTTCGCGCCAGGCAATTTTTTCACTAGCACAAAAGGCCGCGACCACTTTGTCTCGTTCAAAACTTAGTCCATTTCCGATTTCTTCATGGGAAAAAATCGACTTAATTTCGTAAGCTTTCGCGAGTGCTTGAAAAACGGGAATCACTTCGGAATGAAACAGGTACAGGATTCCGTTTCGATCTTCTAAACGCCCTTGCATTTCAACTAATGATTCATGCACGAATCGCCAATGCCGCACATCGCTGTCAGGGTAAGCAATCAGAGAGGGTTCGAAAAAATATACCAATAAGGTAGGAATTTCAGATGCCAACGCCCGGTATAAAGGTTCGTGGTCCGTGAAGCGTAGATCACGTTTGAACCAGACGATATTGATGGGAGACTTTGGCATAAAAACATAACTTAAAAAGCCAAATGATGTTTTCAGAAAGAAAAGACTTACTTTTGCATCGTTTTTAATCCCCTAATGTATCAAAATGAAACAATTGTTGGCACTATGCCTTATTCTAGCCGCTTTTTCGCTTAATGCCCAAACGGGAAGCATCGAAGTAAGTAGCGGAGGATTCTCTTTTATTCCTGCATTTACCTCGAAGGAGCCTAATTTAATCATCAATGCGAGCACGAATCCTAAAAAAAGATTGACTGGATCATTGATGTACATGATGCGTATGAAGAGTATGACGCCTACGACGGTGGCGCTTTTTACACGGTATCGATTTATTGATCGCAAATTTAAGGCGATCGTCGGAATCCACATCCCTGCATTTCAAATGACGAAGGATTATGAAGTAACGAGTTTCTTTGGTCGTGAATTAACGATGATCTATCCAGTGAATGAAAAATGGAATGTGGGCTCATTCATATTAAATGGAAATGCGCGTAATTCGGATTTTAAAGTGACCTTGGTCTCCGGAAATACGAACTATCATTACAAAAAATGGAGTCTGTTAACACAAGCCTATTACTTGACGGTAGGGGATTTGACAGGGGTCGCCGAGACGGTTACGTATGATATTAATAAGCATTTTCAGGCCAAAGCCTTTGGTAATTATACGCTGACCGACGGAAATGTTATCGGTACTGTGGGGTTGAATTATAAGTTATAAAAAAAGGGAGCTTTTCGTTAGCTCCCTTTTTTGTTAGTAGGACAATCCTTGTCCAAACGCAAATAAACCATAGCCTGCCCCTTCCATGTGGCCAGGAACATCTGATTTATTTGATTCTACCGCTGCTTGATTGATCGGTGTTGTGAATGGCATTTTGCCTGTGGGATTGAAGGCTCCGTTTACGATGTCCAATAAAGCTTCAGCGGTTGTACCAAAGGTTGCGATGATTGATTTTGCTTTGCCTTTGTCAATTTCTTCGATGACCCACGGGTTTGTGTAATTGATCGCAATGATCGTTGGCTTTGAATTTAATAGTTCATTCACATGATTCACATCGATGCGATTGGCTGACAAATTCAAATCGATTTTTGCACCTTGTGAGCTAAACAATCCGCCCGACGAAGGAATCAACCACAATAATACCACGTCGGCTTCTTCTTTTGTTGAAACGAACTCCAAGCTTGGGTAATTGGGTTTGATTACTTTCATAGCTTCGCCTCCGTTTCGACCCCCTTGGGAGTAGGTCTCGAAATACACTTTTGTTTTTTTCGCCAGTGGCAAGCGCTTTTCATCGTTGCGTAATAAGACAATCGATTTGCGTAAAGCTAAGTCGGCTGCGGCAACGGCATCTTTATTTCCCACGATTTTCGATGCTTCCGCTACGTCCACATAGGGGTTTTCAAACAAGCCTAATTCGAATTTTTCTTTCAATAATTTAGCTACTGATTGGTTGATGCGCTCTTCCTTAACAAGACCTTTGCGTACGACGTCAATCAAGGTAATGGGGTCCGCCGCCCCAGAAAAAATATCGACACCCGCTTGCAATGCTTTTTGGTAACGTTCCTCAATACTTAATTTTTCCACACCCCAAGGCATCATTTCGATCGGACCTGTGTCTGAATTGATGATTCCCTGGAAGCCTAATTTTTTTTGTAACAAATCGCCAATCATGGCCTTGTTGAACGAGAATCCTACAGCCTCAAATTCCTTCCCTTTCGGTGCGGAATAATAGGGCATAATCGCTGAAGTGCCTGCCGCAATTGCCGCCTTAAACGGTTTCACATGGTAGTCGAACATACCACCTGGATAGTGGGCAAATTTCCCCCAATCGAAGTGCGAATCTTGTCCTCCTTCTTGTGGCCCACCGCCAGGAAAGTGTTTCGTGGTCATGGCCACAGATTTGTTTGACAATTTATTGCCCTGAAAACCCAGCACAATTTGGGTAATCATTTTTGAAGTTAAATCAGCATCTTCCCCAAAAGTTCCCTCCACACGGCCCCAGCGAGGCTCTGTCGCCAAATCCGCCATGTACATATAACCTTTGCGCAATCCAACCGCACGCCATTCGCTCGCCGCGGTCTCTGCAAATTTGCGCGTTAAATCGAAATCACGCATCGCGGCTAATCCCAATTCACCCGGCCATTTTGAAAAGGAGGTAAGGCCCACGCTCAAGCCCACGGATGCATCCGTCGTGACGTGATTCCGGGGATTCGAAGCGACAATCGCCGGGATTCCTAAGCGTGTGCTTTCGCAAAGGGCCTGTAAATTATTTGACCAACTCGCTAAAATGGCGGGTTCGGCATTCGCCCGTAAGATGAAATGGCGTAGGTGAAATTGTGTCACCCCTTTCGTCGTACCTGCAGCCGACATATTCGGTGCACCCAGCGGCTTGCGGGTAAACATATTTGTATTTTGAACTAAATCTTCTTCATTAAATCCATCCGTGATTTTAGGTCTGGGGCCACCGCCTTGAACGCCGTTAGCGAATACATTGTCGCCCCCCATACGCGTCGTGCTGATCAACATAAAACCTAATTTTTCCTCGAGGGTCATTTGGGAAATCAAATCATTGACCCGCACTGAAATGGGCAAGCGCCAATCCTCGTATTGATCTAGTTTCTTGTTCTTGTTTAGATCCTTGAAGGTCAAGTTTTTTACTTTCAAGGTCGCCACCGATCGCGATTGTAAGTCGGGCTGGGATTGGCCAATCAAATTTCCAGTAGCAAAAAGCAATGCAATGAGGATACGAGATTTCATAGGTTTTTTCTTTCTTTGCATAGGAAAGTATATCTTTTGCCATTTCTTACTAAATGAAAGACTCCAAAGTAGATGAATTGATACAAAGTGCCGACAAATGGTCGGGCGAGATGTCTTATTTACGCCAAATTTTATTGGACTGCTTATTAATTGAGACCTATAAATGGCGAATTCCTGTTTATATGTTTGGGTCAAAAAACATCCTGGGTATCGCATCCTTGAAGGATCAAGTTGCACTCAATTTTTTCAAAGGGGGCTTGCTCCAAGATGAGGTAGGATTGCTGATTAAACCCGGTGAAAACACACAAAGCGGTCGTTGGATGAAATTTGGATCCCTCGCGGAAATTCAAGAAAAGGAAGGCATAATTCGCGCCTATGTGTTCGAGGCGATCGAAGTAGAAAAACTTGGACTAAAGGCGGAGAAGGCAAAAGAATTGCCATGGCCAGCGGAATTAGCACAAAAACTGTCGGAAAATGAGGAGTTGAAATCGGCCTTCTGTGCCTTAACCCCCGGCAGGCAACGGGCCTATGTGATGCATTTTTCGGAGGGAAAACAAGCTGAGACGCGTTTGGCTCGAATCGAAAAAAACGAAAAATACATTCTGCGTGGCAAGGGGCTGACGGATTGTGTCTGCGGATTGACTAAGAAAAAACCGGGTTGCGATGGCTCCCATAAATCCATTGAGAATTTTAAAAGATGACGCAAACAAGTCATATCCATGGCGTTTGTAATGTGTCAAATTAAACTCAATTTTGGCCCATGAATTTTGGAGAACAATTAAAGGAAATCCGCACCTCGAAAGGATTAACCCAAAACGAACTTTCGGACAAGAGCGGCATCGCGCTGCGAACTGTCCAACGGATGGAAGCCAATGAGGGCAAGCCGAGCTTATATTCAATGAATGCGATCGGGGAAGTTTTGGGGGTAAATTTGACTTTATTGTATGCTCCGGATGATGAAACCGAAAAAAGAAATATCATGGAAAGTACAGATATACAATTGTGGGCTATCGCACGGAAGCGGGCTAAATTTAAACGAAGTTTGGGGGCCTATGGGCTCGTAATTCCTTTTCTGTGGGTCATCTGGTATTTGACCATGCCAGGGGAAGCTAAATGGAATCATATTCCTTGGCCGATATGGCCAATGTTGGGCTGGGGTTTGGGATTAGGGATACAATATGTCAATGCCTACGTGATTGAAGTAGGTTCGTTAGAACAGCGGGAATATGAAAAATTGAAATCAAAGCAATAAAAAAAACCGGCCCAATGAGCCGGCTTTTCATTCAAACCCTAACTATTTGTAAAATAAATCGAATCGGTCTAGATTCATCACCTTCGTCCAAGCCGCTACGAAATCCTTCACGAACTTCGTTTGCGCATCTTTCGTTGCATAGACCTCTGCTAAAGCGCGTAGCTCAGAATTTGAACCAAAAATCAAGTCGGCCCGCGTCGCTGTCGCAACAGTTGCACCCGTTTTCTCATTCTTACCTACGTATGCTTCTTTCGCTTCATCAGTTGGTTTCCATGTTGTTCCCATCTCAAGCAAATTCACAAAGAAGTCATTTGTCAGCGCGTCTTTTTTCGTTGTAAATACACCGTGCTTCGAACCATCAAAGTTGGTGTTCAAAACACGCAAACCACCTGTCAATACTGTCATTTCTGGAGCAGTCAAGGTTAATAATTGGGCTTTGTCTACAAAGATTTCTTCAGTAGAAAGCGTATAACGTGTCTTCGTGTAGTTGCGGAATCCATCGCCCATGGGCTCCAATAAGTTGAATGAAGCGATATCCGTTTGAGCTTGCGTCGCATCCATACGACCAGGAGAGAATGGAACTGTTGTTTTGACGCCGGCATTCGCAGCAGCTTTCTCGATCGCGGCACTTCCCCCTAAAACAATTAAATCAGCTAAGGATACTTTTTTCTTGCCTGCATTTGCATTGAATTCTTGTTGGATTTTCTCCAATTTGGCCAAAACTTTTTCCAACTGTTTCGGATTATTTACTTCCCAATTCCGCTGGGGCAATAAACGGATCCGTGCTCCGTTTGCACCTCCACGGCGATCTGAATGGCGGTAAGTTGAAGCGGAAGCCCACGCCGTGCTCACTAATTCACTGATGGATAAACCAGAGTTTAACAATTTCACTTTCAAGCTCGCGATATCCGTTGCATTAATTACTTCATGATTTAATGCTGGAATTGGATCTTGCCAAATCAATTGTTCTTTTGGTACTTCAGGTCCTAAATACGTCGAGCTAGGACCCATGTCGCGGTGTGTTAATTTGAACCAAGCTTTGGCAAATGCTTTCGCATATATCTCAGGATTTTCTAAGAAGTTTCGAGCGATTTTTTCATAAGAAGTATCAGCACGTAGGGCAATATCCGTTGTTAGCATCGTCGGCTTATGGAACGAGTTTTTGTCAAAAGCATCTGGAATAATGTTCGCGCTATTTTTCGCGATCCACTGATTTGCTCCTGCTGGGCTTTTCTCTAAAGTCCACTCGTTATTGAATAATAAATGCAGGTATCCGATTCCCCATTGCGTAGGAGTCGATGTCCATGTCACCTCTAAACCGGAGGTGATTGCGTCTTTTCCTTTACCAGATTTATAGGTGCTCTTCCAGCCTAATCCTTGCGCTTCAATTCCTGCAGCTTCTGGATCTGGACCAACATTAGTTGCAGGGCCTGCTCCGTGAGTTTTTCCAAAGGTGTGCCCCCCGGCAATCAATGCCACGGTTTCTTCATCATTCATACCCATACGGCCGAAGGTTTCGCGAATATCTTTTGCCGAGGCGATTGGATCAGGAACACCATTGGGCCCTTCTGGATTTACATAGATTAAGCCCATTTGAACTGCAGCCAATGGAGTCTCTAATTTGCGGTCTCCTGAATACCGGTTTTTATCGTCTAACCATTTCTTCTCTGAACCCCAATACACATTTTCCTCTGGCTCCCAAACGTCAGTTCGGCCACCTGCAAAGCCAAAGGTTTTAAAGCCCATTTGCTCTAGGGACACGTTTCCTGTTAAGACCATCAAGTCTGCCCATGAAATCTTATCGCCATATTTTTGTTTGATTGGCCACAATAAACGACGAGCCTTATCTAGGTTGGTATTATCCGGCCAAGAGTTTAATGGAGAGAAACGTTGCTGACCCGCTCTAGCACCCCCACGGCCATCACCTGAACGGTATGTTCCTGCGCTATGCCAAGCCATCCGAATGAATAGTGGACCATAATTACCAAAATCGGCTGGCCACCAATCCTGAGATTTCGTTAATACCGCCGCGATATCTTTCTTAAGCGCGAAATAATCTAGGCTCTTAAATGCTTTGATGTAATTGAACTCAGGCCCCATGGGGTTAGACTTCTCTGAATTTTGACGTAGCATTCCTACGTTTAATTGGCTCGGCCACCAATCCTTGTTGGTCGTTGCTGTAGCCTTCATGCCCGTATGTGGATTGATTCCTGCGTGCGGATTAACACCCACGGCAGCGTGAGGGTTTGAGCCTGCTGCTGCATGTGGATTGGCTGTTCCTCCATGGGGGGATGTATAATCCTGAGCATGAACGGCTGAGGCAGCGAAAAGCGCGCTGATGAATAATAGTTTTTTCATGATTCTTGATTTTTAGTGGTGCCAAATTAGTTGCAAATTATTTATAGAGAAAACTGAATTTTTCTATATTTGACATAGATAAAATCTATACAAGTGAATATACAGCAATTAGAATACATATTGGCCGTTGACCAATTTAAAAGCTTTTCCAAAGCTGCGGATTATTGTCACGTGACTCAGGCCACTTTGAGTGCGATGGTGAAAAAACTTGAAGAGCAGTTGGATATTGTGATTTTTGATCGCAAAGCTAATCCGATAGCGACGACAGAAAATGGTCAGATGATCTTGAATCAGGCACAGCAGGTTGTTGCGCATGCGAATGCCCTTTTATCATCGTCGAAATCAATTAATCAAAAAATGGAGGGCCGGGTTAAATTGGGTATTATTCCTACCATAGCCAGTTCAATGCTACCATTAATCATGAAATACTTGGTGGAAAAATATCCACTATTGTATTTGGAAATACATGAAGTGACAACCAATCAATTAGTTAAAGATTTACGCGAGGGAAAATTGGATGTGGGTATTTTAAGTACACCTATTGCTGCCACGGACCTTGAATCGGAGCTTCTATATGTTGAAAAATTATGTTTATATGGCTATTTACCGAAGGGAAAGCGGTCGATTTCAAAGACTGATTTGACCAATCAAAAGATTTTTCTATTACAAGAAGGGCATTGCCTACGTGATCAAATCATTCAGTTATGCGACTTGAAAAAACATAAATCACTTCCAGCAAATTTATCAGTGGAATCGAACACATTTGATACCTTACTGAATGTCGTTGATGCCTTTCAGGGCATGACCTTGTTGCCCTCTCTCTATATAGGGCAATTAAGTGAAGTGCGCCAACAACAATTGTTGGGTTTATCGGATGGTAGCTTAAGTCGGGAAGTGAGTATTTGTTATCATCGACCCTATGCCAAATGGAATATAATTAAACGTCTTCAGGCTGAAATCATCGAAATTGTTCAAGGGCATTTAAATTAATTACTTGTTTATATGATTTTTCATAATAACTTTGCAGCACAAAGTACTTTTTATTATGAAAAAACACGAAGAACAATTGGCCGCCATTCAAGAGATGCGGAATATGATGGATCAGGCGACGCGCTTTAAATCCATTAGTGGTATATCGGGAATGTTGGCTGGAATATTAGCCATCGTTTGTGTGGCGATTGTTTGTTATCTAGCGAATACGAATCCTGTTCAAGCGGGAGCATTGGAAACAATCTTGGATTCCGCGAACGAAGGGATGGTATTGGTTGCTTTTGGGACACTCTTTATTCTGGCTGTGAGTATTGGGATTGTGCTTGCCTTGCGGAATGCCCGGGCTCGTGGCACATCTGCTTCGGACAATGCCGCCAAACGCCTGATGTTTCATTTGGCTATTCCGGTTTTGGTAGGAGGCATTTTTTCCGTTCTTTTATTTCGGATGGGATATCCTTTGCTTGTCGCCCCGGTTACCCTACTTTTTTATGGCATGGGCCTTTTACAAGCGAGTAAATTTACCTTGGATGCAGTAAGGACTGTTGGGCTAATCCAACTCGCTTTAGGTCTTTTGGCTACGGCATTTTTGGCCTATGGCTTGTTGATCTGGACCTTTGGCTTTGGCTTGGTACATATCCTATATGGTTTCATCATTTATGTCAAATACGAACGTGCATAATTTCCTCGACGAACTAAATAAGGCTTTTGAGAGTCGTGTCCGATTGGGCATGATGTCGTTGCTTGTCGTGCAGGAGGAAATGGATTTTGCACGGCTAAAAGAATCCTTGCAACTCAGTGACGGGAATCTTGCAAGCCACATGCAAGCCTTGGAAAAACTGGGTTATGTGGAGGTGCGTAAACAATTTGTAGGCCGAAAGCCCAATACGCAATATGCAGCGACCCACTTAGGTAGAAGCGCATTTTCTGCACATTTAATTTCCTTAGAAAAACTCATCAAACAAATGCAATCTTAACATGAAAAATCAGATTAAAGAAAATTTGAATCAGGCGGCCAAATTGGAACAATTATACCGCTCAAACCCCGCAGCATTTAAGCGGGCATTTACCGAAGTTTACCCAGAAATACAGTCGGAGCTAAGCGCCCAAATCTGGATTGAACGCTTAAGAACTCAACCCGATGAAATCACTTGGGGGTCTTCAAAAGATTGGACTTTTGTGGGCGTTTTTGCGCTTTTAGCAGCATTTTTTATGCAATTGCCGGACTTGTTTTCAATTTCGCACGACTACTTTTTCCCTCGGAATATCGCGTTCATCGTGATGCCTGGTCTTGCGGGTTATTTTGCATTCAAACAGGGTTTGACCTGGCAAAATGCCATTTTCCCCATCGGGGTATTTATCGTTTCGCTAGTTTTTGTGAACTTTCTGCCTGATACCGCCACGAGTGACACCCTCCTATTAACGTGTTTGCATTTACCATTGTTGCTTTGGTTGATGGTTGGCCATTTGTTCAGTGGAGCCCAAGTATCCGCGACCGCAAAGCGCATCGATTTCTTACGTTTTCATGGGGATTTGTTGGTCATGTGCGCTGTAATCATGTTGGCCGGAGGCTTGTTCACCGCTCTGACGATTAATTTATTTATGCTAATTGAAATCAAAATTGAGGATTTTTATTTCAAGTATTTGGTCCTTTCTGCCTTGCCTTCCGTGCCATTGTTGGCGACTTTATTAGTCCAACAAAACCCGATGTTGGTCAGCAAAATATCTCCAGTCGTTGCTCGTATTTTTACGCCATTGGTCGCGGTGATGTTACTGATCTTTTTGGCAGCGTTTATTTACAGTGGGAAAGATCCTTATAATGACCGGGATTTCTTGTTGATTTTTAATGGTATTCTATTGGGAGTCATGGCCTTGTTAGTATTCTCCGTAGGGGAGGCAACGAAGGAGTCGGCCTCGCGTTTCCAAGTCGTATTTTTGGTTGTCCTTGCGTTTTTAGCCATCTTAAATAATGGCATTGCGCTTTCTGCAATAGGTTTTCGTTTAGTAGAATTGGGCATTACGCCAAACCGCCTGGCAGTATTAGGAAGTAATGTGTTGGTTATGTTGAATTTGCTTGCTGTGACTCGAGAATTAATGGGCTTGCTTCGGGGAAATAAAAATTTGCAAGATGTGGAGGCAGGCATGACCCGTTTTCTACCTGTTTATGCACTATGGGCAGCTATTGTGAGTTTTGTATTTCCTTTTGTTTTTATGTTTCGCTAGGCAACATCGATTATCAGTTTCTTGGGGTCATTTCACCCGTAAAAACCCTACCTTTGGCAATCCTCCAAGGTTTGCCAAAGGTAAGGGGAATTGGGACGTCAATGGTTAGGGGCAAATACCCCATAAAACGGATTGGAATCTTGTAGCTTTCTGTGTAAACTTACAAGATTCTAAACCTAACATGAAAAAAATACTCGTTTTGGCGCTCATCGCCACCTCGCTTTCGGCCCAAGTGCCTGCGGGAAAAAAAGTCATCAGTTCCCTGTATATCTACGATTTGGCATCTGGGAAATCCAAGAAAATTCTGGAAGAAAAACGGCATTTCGAGGCGCCCAATTGGTCCCGCGATGGCAAGTTTCTATTGATCAATGCCTACGGAAAATTAGAGAAGGTCAGCCCCAAGGGGGAGAAATTAGGCGAGCTTAATACCGGAACGGTACAGAAGGCTAATAATGATCACGGCTATAGTTTTGATGGAAAAACCCTGTTTATTTCGAGTGGCAAACCGGAAATCAAAGGAGGATCTTCCTTCATTTATAAGGTTGCAGCAGACGGGGGGGAACCTGTACAATTGACTCCTTTGACTCCGTCCTATTGGCATGGAGTCTCTCCAGATGCTAAAACGATGGTCTATTGTGCTGCACGAAATGGCAATTTTGATATTTATGCAATGTCTACAGATGGCGGGGAAGAAATCCGCTTGACCACAAATGAAAGCCTAGATGATGGCCCCGAATATTCGCCTGATGGGAAATTCATTTACATCAATTCTTACCGGACTGGCATGATGCAGATTTGGCGCATGAGGGCGGATGGTTCGGAACCAGAGCAGATGACATTTGATAACTATTCTAATTGGTTTGCGCACATTGCTCCAAATAATCAAGTGGCCACGATTATTACCTATTTGGAAGATCAGGTGCAGGCACATCCGTTTGGCCGTCAAATCAAATTACGTTTATTGGATTTAAAAACGAAGCAGGTTCGGGATTTGACGGAGGCGTTTTATGGGGGACAGGGGACAATTAATGTGCCTTCTTGGAGTCCAGATGGGAAAAAGTTTGCCTATGTGCGTTATGCATTAGAAGATTTGTAAATTTATCAACGAAAAATAAACCTTATATGAAAAATAACAGTTCCGCATCGCGCAGAAGATTTCTGCAGCAAATTGGTGCAACAAGTATGGTGGCCGCTGCGGCTCCTCTACAGTCATTCGCCGCTCAGCAAAAAGCAGAGGAGCGCATTTTATTATATGAAAAACCGATTTCCGTTGGCGATAAAATTCGTTTAGGCGTTATTGGTTTTGGTGTGCAGGGGCACTTCGATTTGGCCTCTGCCTTGAAAGTTCCAGGTGTAGAATTAGCCGGAATTTGTGATCTCTATACGGGTCGGATTGAAAATGCCAAAGAACTTTATGGCAAAGATTTATACACGACGCGTAATTACAAGGAATTATTAGATCGTTCCGATATCGATGCGGTGATCATTGCAACACACGATGTGTGGCATGCTCGGATTACCATCGACGCGCTCGCGAAAGGCAAGCACGTGTACGTGGAAAAGCCGATGGTTTACAAGATTGACGAAGGTCATCGTGTGATTCAAGCACAGAAAAAATACAATAAAGTTTTACAGGTGGGCTCCCAACGGGTAAGTAGCATTGGTTTGGCGAAGGCCAAAGAGATGTTGGCCAACGGGGAAATCGGAAAGCTCAACATGGTCAATGCCGTGTATGATCGCCAAAGCTCGATCGGGGCATGGGAATATACCATTCCAAAAGACGCAGATGCATCCACTTGCGACTGGAATCGCTTCATCGAGGCGACAGCCAAAATGGAATTTGATGCCAAGAAATTTTTCTGGTGGCGTGCCTTTAAAGAAGTAGGAACAGGTGTGGCAGGTGATTTATTCATTCACTTATTGAGCGGCACGCATTTCATGACGAATTCAAATGGACCTGAAACCATCTTTTCTACCGGCCAATTCAGTCACTGGAATGACGGTCGGAACCTGCCAGATGTCATGTCGGGTGTCATGCAATATGCGAACACACCGGAACATCCAGCATTCCAATTGACCTTGCAAGTAAACTTTGTTTCGGGTACAGGCGGTCAGGAAGTCATTCGTTTAATCGGTTCGGAAGGAGTGATGGATGTGAAGGGTAATACGATTTCCGTGAAGCATAGCATCATGCCGGAAGCTCCGGGCTTTGGAGGATATGATTCCGTATTCACCTTCTCGAAGCGCATGCAAGATGAGATGACGCAGGAATACAATGCCAAATGGTCGGAGGCACAACGCAAGCGTCCGATTAAAGAGGATGTGATTTTCAAAGCTCCTGCGGGTTACGATGAGCACGTAGATCACTTCACCAATTTCTTTGATGCGATTCGCACGGGCAAACAAGTGGTGGAGGATGCAACCTTTGGATTTAGAGCGGCAGCGCCGGCTCTGGCTTGTAATGAGAGTTATTTCAGCAAGAAGATCATCCAATGGGATCCAACGAATATGAAATTAAAGTAAGTGAAAGGGCGCCTAAAAGGCGCCTTTTTTGTTTATTTGCGTTTGTTAGTTAATAAAATGCGTACGTATGTTACTGAATCTGATCGAGATGTCCTGGAGCGAGATGATTTCGCTATTTAATTTTGTCTCCATAGTGCTTGGTGTCTTGGCATTGAGTGATTTTGTGATTCGTTTTAAACGCCCAAGGCATTTTAAGATTTCGTTTGCCTTGTTTCTATTTGCCATTTTGTTGCTGGACATATTATTGTGGGTTGAAGTATCATTTCAAGAGTTAGTTGCGTGGTCTCCTTTAATCAATTTTGGTATTTGGGTAACGGGATTGTTTACCTTATCTATTTTAACCGTAGGGAGAATTTCAACCTGGGTTTGGTGGACAAGTGGCCTTATCTTTTTTTTAAATTGCTACAATTATTTCATGCTTTCCGATTTGGAAGCGCCAGGACTAGACCGCAGTGAAATCTTCTCATTACGTGTTCATGATTCATTTTCTTGGGTGCAGCTCGCTCGATATGCCCAACGGATCATATTACTTATTTCGATCATCAAATTATATCGGGTTGTTATCGCCATAGATGCGGAACGAAATTTATATTGGACTCGACTGAAACGATGGATAGGACTATTCATTGGGCTGGTTTTGGTTGTTATTTTTTTTAATAATATCGTATCCATCTGGGTTTATCAGACACCTTATTTCTACGAATTTAGTTTGTGTTTATATGCTTTTTTTTGTTTGTCGACCTTTTTGTTGGTGATTTACCGACCAGCGTTTTTGAATAATCACAATGTGAGTACTTTGGATTTTAAACGCTATATGCGAAGCGAAGATTTATTGTTAACTGATCAAAATTTTTTCGTTCCTTTTTTTCAAGATATGTATTATTTGAATTCAGGAGCGACGATTGAACATTTTTGCAAGCAAAATGGTATTCAGGAATTTGATCAATTGAACGAACAAATTATCCAACGATACCAGATGAGTTTTAGCCAGTTAATCAATCAAAAGCGGATCGAATATTTTGTGTCACTTGCCAAAAATCCAAAGTATTCGCATTATTCAATCGAAGCTTTGGCCAAGGAATCAGGCTTCAACTCTCGTACGGCATTATATAAGCCATTTAAGAAGTTTCATGGCGGCACCCCGATCGATCTGATCAATTCTTTAAGCCATTGATTACCAGTTGTTGCTAAAATTTAGACAGTATATTTACAGAATCGACAACTCATGATTGCCTTCCGAATTCGCCTTGCATAATTTTGAGCTAAACATTTAACTCAATAAAATTCATTATGCTTAAAATTAACCTAATTGCATGTTTTGTCTGTACAATGTTGTTCATGGCTTGTACAAAAGATGGCGGAGGTACTGCACCTCCTTGTGCTGTTAAAACAATTACCTTGAAAGTTGAGTCTCCTTCTAAAATTAACTTAGCCTGGGGTGGGGAAGAATGTTCTAACGAAGAAGTGATGGATAGCGAAAGTGGAGGAGTATATATTTTTCGGAAATCAGCAACTGATTTAGATTTTAAAGAAATCATAAATTTGCCAGCTACTAACACGAGCTACACTGACAGTTTACTAAGTCCCAATACCCAATATACTTACAAAATACAGCGTTGGACTTTTTTCGGTAAATCAACACCCAAAACAGCTTCTGCCACAACGAGTGCCCTTCCTCTTCCAAGTTCCCCTGGAGCGGTAGTAACCGGAGGATACACGTCAACTTCCATTACGGTAAGTTGGCTTAACAATGCGGCGAGTTCGGCAGCTATCCCGGTCGTAGGCACCAAGGTGTTTCGGAAAACGGGCGCAGAAACTACGTATACACAGATTGCTGCTTTGAGCGATACTGCACATTTTTATGTGGATAAGGGATTGAAGCCAGACACCGAATATACCTATCAAGTGTATCGTTACAACAATAATGGAAATGGTCCAGTGGGAACTTCGGAGACCGTCCGAACGAATAAACAAGCTGCCTATGCAGAAATAACCATCAGTGGCAAGACTTGGATGTTGAACAATTTAGATGTAACAACCTATCGAAATGGGGATGTGATTCCTGAAATTAAAACGCTAGCTGCCTGGAATGCGGCAACCACAGGCGCATGGTGTTACTATAATTTTGTGTCAAATACAGGCACATCCGTTTGGGGGAAATTATATAATAAGTTCGCAGTGGATGATCCTCGTGGATTGGCTCCAGTAGGTTGGCACATCCCAACTAAAATGGAATGGATGGAAACGATAACAGCTGCAGGTCCAGGAGGGGCGGGCAAGCTCAAGACTCCGAATGTTTGGCAATCACCTTTAGCTTCAAGCAATTCCTTAGGCTTTACAGCTTATCCGGCTGGAGGGATTATCCGTGGGCAATTTGACATTTCAAATAGCAATAAGGAGTCTTATTTTTGGACAAAAGCTCCTGCGAGTGGCGAAGATCGTTATTATATTTATTTTTATGCAGAATCGACTGATGTAGCAGTTTATCCAGATGTTTTAGCTGGTGGATTGCACGGTTTCTCCGTACGCTGCCGGAAGGATTTATAATATTAGTTTTAATTTACTAAGGGCACCTGAAACGGTGCCCTTTTTTATGGCGTATAATCCAATGGTAATAATTCAGCCATCCCTATGCGTCCCATGTCCCCCCGCATTTCCAACGAGAACGGGTCCATTAAATTTCCCCTATTACTAAGTAAGACAAGTCCTTTGGGAATTAAAATCGTGTAAGGATAGGGAGCGTCCGGAAAAACTGGACGGAGTACGCGTCTTTGATTGTAGACTAATTCGATGGCATTTTGGGTGTCTAAGCTATACAAATCGGTATCCCGATAGGGTTTTATCAGCTCATTTGCCTGAAAGGGGAAATGTCGGTTGGTGGAAATATCGAAAAATAATCCCTTTCTACCGGCTGAGGTATTCTGAGCGCCTGGTTTGAGTAAATAGGCATTGAAACCTTCATTCTCGAGAGAATTCTCTATTAGGGCTTTTAAGAAGTGAGATAGCGAGCCCAAATAGGCTTCTTTTCGATTTGCGTCCCAGAACTTTTGCTGCTTTGGAGTAGAGGCCAGACGTATTTCATAGCGGGCCAAACCACGAAAGGAGGTTAAATCTCGTGTCTTTTCAAGCCGGTCCAGCGTATACGTAATCTTGTATCCCAAACGTTGATTCTCTATAATCAAAGGAGCGGAGGCAGTAGCAATTAATCGGTCTTCATCTTCCTCGAAATTGACCACCTCTTTATTCAAAATTTGAACCTCTTTCTTGTTGTAACTGTCTCCTAAAAATGCTTTCTCAAATGTTCGAATTTGTTTCTCCCAAGTCTTATCTCGTGTGGAACTGACACGAACTTCATCAAGCGTTAAATTATCCTCCTCAAGCGAGATGTTGAGCGATTTGGACTCCTTTAATAATTCAACAAGCTGAATCTTGGATTTATAACCTACGAAAGACGCAACCAAACGATAACGTCCCAAGGGGATGCGATTCAACTGGTAATTTCCAAGCGAGTCCGCTTGTGTTCCAAGGGTCGATCCTTCCAAATAAACACTTGCCCCAGGAATTCCCATCCCTGTTTTTTGGTCTTTCACGCTTCCCGAGATCCGAAATTTTTCTTGGGAAAATGCCACGAAGGATAACAGAATTAAGAGTAGCGTTCTCATTGTCCTCTTTTTGCTCTTAGGGCGGGCAAACCAACACCAGCCGCATCAAAACCGCCATCTACAGCGATCATTTGACCCGTGACATAACCCGCTTTTTCTGAGCAAAGGAAATAAACCGTTTCAGCAATATCATTCACTGTCGCAGAGCGATTCAAAGGAATTCCATTGTAATAGGCCGTGATGATTTCAGGAGAATGAACCGCCGCGGCTAATTGTGTTTTGACCGGGCCTGGCGATACACAATTTACCCGAATTCCATAATCGCCTAATTCAACGGCAAATTGTTTCGTTAAATGAACCACCGCCGCTTTGGAAGTTCCATAGGCCACGCGTAAGGTGCTTGCTCGAACTGCTGATATTGAACCGATGTTTACGATGGCTCCCCTGCTTTCTTTTAGGGCTGGAATGGCCGCTTGTGTACAGAGAAAGACGCCATCTAAATTGGTAGACATGATTTTACGCCAACAAGCATAATCGGTCTCTTCGAGGGCTTTAAATTCCGCAACGCCAGCATTATTGACCAATGCATCAATTCGACCAAAGGTTTTCAAAACGGTGTTTATCATGTTTTCAACATCGCTAGGTGAAGAGATATCGCAAGCAATCGAAATGGAATTTTCAATAGTTGCGGAGGCTTTTGAAACCTCGCTTTCGTCTTTGTCGACAAGTGCAACGCGAAATCCATGATGATGGAAGATTTGAGAAGTGGCTAAACCAATGCCGCGTGCGGCACCGGTAACAATCGCAACTTGATGGCCTGAATTCATAGTAAATAGCTAATTTATTAAAGTTAGCGGATGTGGGTGGAGCCAACTAATTTATTTTACTTATTTTTAGCCAATACTAAACCCTCAACCATGAAACAAATTTTCTGTCAAGCCTGTTTGGGCTTAGGCGTTTTGGCCGCGTTCGCTGCTGCCATTTGTTTTGCCTTTGGAATTTCAGGTGCTACGATTTGCCTCATGGGAAGTTTTACGTTACTCGCTTTAGCTTTCCAGGGATACCCCATGTTAAAAGGGTTTTCCTATACCTTGTTTATTTTCGCAGCATCAACTTATGCATTAGCTTATCCTGAAAATTTGGTCGCATACCATGGATTTCCATTGAAAAAATTAGTGACTCCGCTTTTAGTACTCACTATGTTTGGCATGGGAATTCACATGAACTTGAAGCGTTTTATAGAAATTGTCCAATCGCCCAAACCCATCTTAGCTGGTATCTTTTGTCATTATTTGATCATGCCGGGTATCGGGATGGCACTTGCTTTATCGACCGACCTGCCTCCAGAAATTGCAGCTGGTATAATCCTAGTCGGTTGCTCACCTAGCGGTGTGGCATCGAATGTTATGGCCTTTATCTCGGGAGGAAACCTAGCTTTGTCGGTAACGGTAACGGCGATTTCGACATTATTAGCCCCTTTAGTAACGCCTTTATTGATGAAGCTTTTAGCGAATCAATTGGTCCCGATCAATTTCTGGGATATGTTCTGGCATATCATGGAGATTGTCATTTTCCCCGTGTTGGCAGGTTTAGTGTATAATCAATATGCCTATGGGAGGCGCAAATGGTTAGATGAATTATTGCCCATTTTGTCGATGGCTTCCATCATTTTTATTGTGGCTTTGACGGTTTCAGCAGGTCATGATACCTTGCTGTCGATTGGTTGGTTATTAATTTTAATCGTGTTGGTGCACAATTTATTGGGTTACTTTTTCGGTTATCGCATCAGCAAATGGATGGGAATCAATGAACAAGATTCGCGAACGATTGCCTTTGAGGTGGGCTTGCAAAATGCGGGATTAGCATCTGGCATTGCCTCTAAAATGGGATTGATGGCAACGATGGGTTTGGTTCCCGGAATCTTTGGTTCTATGCAAAATATTACCGCTTCGATTTTGGCGAATTGGTGGGGGAGAAAGAAATAGATATTAAATGTATTTTTGACTGATGAATTTCTCTTTTGAAAAATTTCTGGAAATATTAAACGCAGTAGGGGTTCGTTACTTCATCATCGCGGGAGTCATGTTTGCCCTTTTTTACAAATTCCTATGTCCTGGCATAGGGAAGTATAAAATCCAATCGGCCTTTCCTTCACAAAAAGACTACATCCGCGAAATCAGTTATTCTTTTTTGAGTATGGTCATCTTTGCTTTAATTGTAACCGCGATTGTATTTAACCCAGCAATCCGGCCACATACGACGATTTATAAAGAAATATCCGTATTCGGATGGATGTATTATTTTTTAGCTTTCCCGATAATGTTGGTTTTCCATGACACGTATTTTTATTGGATCCATCGTTTGATGCATCTCCCACTGCTTTTTAAATGGGTACATTTGATTCACCACAAATCGACGAATCCATCGCCTTGGGCAGCTTATGCTTTTCATCCCATAGAGGCCATTATGGAAAACGGCATCATTGTGATTTTTTTCTTTACGATACCCATGCATGTGACGCATGTGCCACTCTTTTTCTTTTTTTCCATTGTGTATAATATCTATGGCCATTTGGGCTGGGAGCTATACCCCAAAGGATTTAATCTAACACGCATCGGTCGGTGGGTAAACACATCCGTGGCCCATAACCAGCATCACAAATATTTCAAAGGAAATTATGGTCTGTATTTATTGTTTTGGGATCGTGTGATGGGTACGATGCGAAGCGATTATGATGAAGCTTTCGATCAGGTCAAAAGCCGTAAAATTTAATTTTCGTACAAGACCCCAGCACTTGCCTGCAACGCAAAGGTAGTCTTCTGTAAGTAGGCTTTCAGGTCGGCTAATTTTTCGGCAGCTTCGAGGGATTTCATCTCCCGACTATTGATTAAGAACAGCGATGATTCTCCGTTTTCGAATCGCATTTCTTCTGCTTTGACCAATGATTGGTAATTCGTATAGGCAGATTCTTGCGTCCGAATCTGTTTTTGTAAGGCCTCAAATTGTTTGAAGTAATTGCGCACCTTGATCTCTACTTGAACCTGCTTTTGATTCAAATTCAATTGCTCCGTTTCTAGTTTTAATTTGGCCGCTTGATAGGCTCCTCTTCCTTCCGAAAGGCGAAGGGGTAGTTCAAACTTGATCCCGTATTTATAATTATTCTCCAGAAATGAAGCGCCATAAAGCGAGGGTCCACCCTTTGATAAATGATTGTAACTGAGGTCGAGTTTAGGAAGCAAACTTTGGAATTTTAACTGCTTTTCTATGCCTAATACAGCTAATTTGTTCCGATAATTATTGATTTCCGGATGATTTTGCAAAGCCTTATCTAACAAGCTTGTTAAGTTGAGATCAGCATTTGCGAGTAAGCGTATTTCCTCGTTGGCCGCCGGAACAACATCTTCTGCTAGTTCAATTGGGCTATTGTCTGCGTTCCATAAAAAGGCAGAAAGACTCATGCGGGCATTGGCAAATTCCATTGCCTTTGCGGTTAACATATTCTCAAATGTTTGCTTTTGCGTTAAGGCCTCCAGCGTATCCACCGCAGGTCTATCCCCAAATTCCACACTCTTACGCACTAAATCTAGTCGCTTCGTCGCGTTTAGATAATTGGCTTGGACAAGTTGTAATACTTGGTAGCTTCTAACCCAAGTGATGTAGCTTTCTATGGCGTTCTGCAACAAGTTGTTTAACTCCGTGCGTTGATCTTGAATCGCCATTTTTTGCATGATTTTGGCTTGCTGAAGCGCGGCTCTTCGCTTGTCCATAACAAGGTTTTTCGCTAGTGGAATCTGAATGCCTAGGTAGCTCGTTTGTCCCTGTGTTTGACTAGGGTCCAAGCGATTGCCTTGAATATTTTCGACGCCTGCATTCAATTCTATTCCATACCAAGTGGGGATGGATATTGCCGGGGAATGGTAATCGATATAGTTTTTCCCATCGAGGGTTTTTTGCGTGCTATAATGTTGTAATACGGGGTCAAATGCACCACGAGAAATCAACAATTGCGCATTGGATTTTTTGATTTCGATAGCCGTTTGCTTCACGATAGGATGGTATTTTTGAACAATTTGCCAAAACTCTGATGAGCTCAACGTTTTTTGTTGGCCTAAACTAACAAAACATATACCTAAAAAAAGTAGCACCTTATTTTTCATTCTTTTTCTTTTTATCCTTCTTTCCCGCATAATAATCAGCAGGAAAACCATTGATGTTCCGCCATAATTCATACCAAAGTGGTACATCGTTTAATAAGGCAATGCCTTGTACTCCTGCTCCAATTCGAAGTCTTTGGGGCCATTTTTTAATTGAAGCATTTTCGGTAACTATTACGCGGAAAAGGCCCTCCTCGTTGATTGTATTTTCAACGGTTAATACGTTACCGGCAAAGGTTCCGTAGGATTGATTAGGCCAGCCGCCGGCAAAGACAATTGCCGGGTAGCCATCAAAAATTAGTCGGACTGCTTGCCCCGATTCGATAAGTGGCAGATCTACGGGGCGGACAAATATTTCAACGGCAACATGGTTATTGTTTGGTACAATGGTCAAAAGATCCTCTCCTTCTTTGATGATTTCACCAATCCCCGCTTTTTGAGCTTGTATTATTTGACCCGCTTGCGGTGCGATGATGTAATACATACCATTCCGAAGGGTATAATTAGTCACCAGATTTTCGAGTTTGGCGATCTCTCCTCGATTGGTTTCCACTTGACTTAATCCTTGAAAACGGTCTCCCTCTGCCTTATTTATTTTTTCACGGTATTCTTGGTCAACTCCTTTCAGCTCAATCTGAGTATTTGCAATTTCTTGCTGTGTCTGATTTACTTTATTTTCTGCAACCGTTTTTTTCGCTAAAGCATGTTGCATAGATATGTTTCGTTGTTGGAATTGTGTTTGTGAAATAAGCCCTTCCTGAAACATTTTTTGGTTTCGTTCGAATTGGTCTTTGGTCAAAGAATAATCATTTTGACTCGCCACGAATTCAGCATTTTCTCCCGCCAACTTTTGTTGGAGTTGCTTAATCTTATTTTTTAGTTGTTCTTGTTTAAAAGTCTTTGCATTGCGGAGGTTGTTCATTTGCGCATCAGTTGCTATGACTTTTTGTCCATAGTAACGCATGGATTCTTTTTTTGCATTAAGTTGTTCTTCTGTCCGGGCAACGAGGTTAGGGTCGAGGTATTCTCCTTTGATTTCCGTGATTTTAGCTAGTGTATCCCCAGCTTGTACGGCATCACCTTCTTTTACCCACCATTGGCTAATTTTCCCTGCGATAGGGCTGTAGATTTTTTGAGGTTTTTGTTCTTGGTACAGGCTTGTCACATGTCCTTTACTACGGATGTTTTGTGTCCATGGCAAGAAGATGAGCGCAAAAGTAATAAGCAATAAAGAAATGAGCCAAGGTTTTACTGCCGTGCTTTTGCCTTCTTTATAGATGTAGTCAAATGCATTAAATTTTTCCATGGCGCATGTTGATTTGTTGGTCCGTCAATTGATTAAAAGCGGGGTCACTTGACACTACGATAACACTGGTGTCGGCAGGTTGATTTAACAGGTATTTTTTTATTTTTTCAGCCGTAGGGACATCAAGTCCGGACCAAGGCTCTTCTAATAACAGAAGCTTTTTGTTTCCACAAAGGGCCCGTAATAAGAGAATTTTGCGAATGATGGTCTGCGGAGTTTTCTTTCCGATGGGTTCGATAATTGTGTCAAACCCTTCTGGGAAGTGATGTAATAAATCATCAAATCCAAGCTCATTCGCCTTGTTTAGGATAAATGCGGGGGTAATTTCTTTTTGGCCAAGGCTGATATTTTCCCAAAGGCTTCCACCAAATATTTCTTGTCCATGCAGCAAAACCCCTGTGTGTTTTCGTAAACTCTGAAGATTGTAGTTTTGAATCGGGAAATGGTTGATTTGAAAGCTCCCTTGAAAGTCCTGGTAATTGCCCGTTAAGATTCGTAGGAGCATGGACTTGCCAGCACCTTCAGGCCCAGAGATGCTTACTTTCTGGCCAGGCAATATTCGTAATGAGATGGCATCAAGTACATTTTTGTCTTTGTTAAACGAAAAACTAAAATCCCTCATTTGTATGTCGAGCCCTTTTTGAATGTCCAGTTCGAGCTTACCTGAATGTTCGATGGGACTTTCCGTCACACTTGCAATTTTTTCTAAACCCGTAATGACATCGTACGCACTATCTAAACTGATAATCAGTTTTTCTACGGCATTGATGACCATTAAAATAACGATTTCTGCGGCGATAAATTCCCCGATGTTAAGTTGCTGCTGAACGAGTAAATACGTTCCAAGTGTTAGCATCAGAATGGTTAAGCTAACCTTGAAAAAGATGAGTGATTTGTATTGAAAAAGGAGAACGTCAAAATGTTGCGTCCGCGCATGTAGGTACCCGCGTGTATGGGTATTTGTTTTGTCAAAATTCAGATTTGATCCTTGACTGAATTTGAAAGATTTTAGGGTCCGGGCCATTTCATTGAAAAAGCCAACAACCTCATATTTGTAATTAGATTCTTCTATGCTTGTACTAATTCCTTTTTTGCTCGTATAAGTCAAAATGGTTCCCATTAGGACAAATAATAGCACTCCTAATAGGATGAATAATGGATGATAAAGCGCAAGTAATAATATCCCAAATAGGATTTGCACGGTGGCAATAGGTATGTCAAGCAGCAATTTGGCAAAACCCTTTTGAATGGTTACTGTATCAAAAAAGCGGTTCACTTTTTCAGGAATGAAGTAATGATCCATTTGTTTTAAATCAAATTTTGGGATTGTCTCTGCAAAGGAATAAGCGTAGTTTGTAAATATTCGCTGTTGAATGGTCTCAATAATTTTCATTTGATTGATTTGGAGAAGTCCCACCAAAAAGACACCGAGCACAACTAGAAAAATGAGCACATAAATAGAGCTGACCATCGTTGCACCCATTACTAAGCCGATAATGGTTTGTACTCCTAGTGGCAAGCTTAAATTAATTAATCCGCTCAGCATGGAAAAAAGGTATATGGAAATAACCTCTTTTTTATGCAGATTAACCAATCGGGCAATTCGCGATAAAGGATTTGATTGTGTCATGTTTATGCATTTGTGTTGCAAAATTAATAATACTTTTTAAATTAATAGTAATGCTATTGTAAATAAAATTAAAATATATTTTGCGATAGTATTTATATAGTCTATTTTTGTCGGGTTAAATGTAAATTACGATGGATTATTCATTAAGTTTTAAGGTCAATCAACATATATATGTACGGGATCCGGAGGGAACGGAATTAGGGAAGCAAATCGTTAAGCAAGCGATTGAACTAATTTATGAGATAGGATTTGAGCATTTTACTTTTAAAAAACTTGCTTTGGAGATGAATACGACGGAGGCGTCGATCTATCGTTATTTTACGAATAAGCATCGTTTATTACTTTATATTTTGAATTGGTATTGGTCCTACATGGAATATTTGGTTGTTGTTCAACTCGAACCGATACAAGATATGCGCGCGAAGTTGGAACGTGTTGTTGAATTATTTACCCGAGAATTGCCGGAACGAATAGGGCAGTCTGACTATAATAAGAACATCTTACATCAAATCGTTATCGCGGAAAGCAGTAAGGTTTATTTGGTAAAAGAGGTGAAGGAAATCAATGCGAACGAGGTCTTCAAGCCCTATAAAGATTTGTGCACACGAATTTCGGATTTGATTAAGACGTATCAGCCAAGTTATGCATTTCCGCATTCCTTAAGTTCGACGATAATTGAGTCTGCACATTCGCAGCTTTTTTTCAGTAACTATCTGCCCAAATTGACAGATGTTCAAGATCTTCCTAAAGCCTCTTTTGTGGAACAATACTTGAAAGATTTGCTATTTAAGGTTTTAGCTAGCTAACAAAAAAACGACCCATTCGGGCCGTTTTTCAATCTTATTTAGAAGTTATTTATTGCATTTGTTGCATATCCACATTGCTATTGTTATTGCGTTTCATTTGACTCATATCAAACTTGCCGAAACGTACGGATAGCGTCAAGCGAACTTGTTGGGGATTTGAAATTCGATAACTTGTTTGCGTAAAACTATCCCCAATGGATACGCGAGTATTTCCACGTGTCTTGAGGATATCATTGAATGCTAAGGTTAACGAAGCCATGTCGTTTTTCAAGAATGATTTTTTGATAGCAAGATCGATGCCATAATAAGGTTCTACATAGCCTTGTGATGAACTTTGCGCCTGCATACCTGGAGGGCCCATTTGTCCTTGATTCTGACTAACTGGCATGTTCGTTTTGCCTTGGTAGTCGCCTGATAATTGAATCACCCATTTATTAGGTAAGACGAAATTGTTGTTGATCTTACCAAATGCCGTCCACATTCCATCAGCTACTGCTCCTGAACTTTCGATATTACTCGTGTTGATTTTCGAGTTATACACGTTCAGGTTGGCCGTGAAATCCCACCAATTGAATAATTTATTCATGTAGGTCGCCTCTGCTCCATAATTAATGCTTGAGTTCGCATTGATAAATGTATTAATCAAGTCTAATTTTCCACTAATTGGATTTATTTCTTGGCTATAATAACGAGTGATTAAATTGTCTGTGTATTTATAGTAACCCGATAATAGCAAGGTTGCAGACCCTTTTGTTTTGCTATACGAAAGCTCGCCTGATGTGGTAAATTCAGGAACCAAATTGGGATTTCCACGCGTAATGTTCAAGCTATCACTGTAATCAACGAATGGGATAATCTGGAAGAAGTTCGGACGATTTACGCGTCTTGTGATACTTAATTGTAATTGATCTGTTTTCGATAAATCCTTCTTCAAGAAGATGGAAGGGAATAAACTTAAGGGGTATTTATTGCTGAATTGTTGTTTGGTGGTTAATAATTCACCGGAATAATTCGAGCTTTCGCCGCGCAATCCTAATTTATAAGAGAATGCACTTGTCTTTCCAGAAACGGACACATAAGCTGCGTACACATTGTTTGTGCTGGCATAGTTGATGGATGCAGAGGTAATCTCCTTGTAAACATCTGAACCTACGGCCTTCATCGAATTCGTGTTTTGGTTTTCTAATTCATTGATTTGAGCGCGCAATCCCATTTCAATGCTTCCCTCATTTTTAAGGGGTTTTACATAATCCGTTTGAAGGGTAATGAATTTGTTTTTACCGTCGCCCACATTCTTTTGAATTTGAGTCCCCGTTACGACATCGTTATTGAGGTAATTGGTTGTGATGACAGATTCCCCTTTATTTGTTCCTCCAAAGAAGTTCATGTCCATTGTTAATTCCTCTCCTGCTTTTGGGAAAGTATGTTTAAAGCCAAACTGAAATCCTTGCGGCTTAAATTCACGTAAGTTTTCTGTATAGCGGTTGCTGAATGACTTAACGCCATTCAGGGAGCTACGAATGTCAACTGTTTCGATGGGTCTAAATTGACCTCCTCCACCAAAAAACGCACCCAACGTGACCGTCGAACGGTTGCTTATTGAGTAGTCGGCAGATAAACGAGGAAACAACATAAAACCTTTCGTTTTATTTTCAGATGTTTGATAGATCGAAGAAGAAATACCACCAATCGTCGCTTGACGATCACTGTATCCATTGGACTCGTTGCGGTCCATGATGTTCATCAGGGTTGCAGTCAAATTCCACTTGTTTTGTTGGAAACTAAAATTGCCCATCAAGTTCGTACCACCCCGACGATTTACACCCGCATTCACCATGCCATTGTAGCCATTCTTTTTGTTTTTCTTCAATACGATGTTGATGATTCCCGCCATACTTCCAGATGCATCGTATTTCGCGGAAGGGTTCGTGATAACCTCTACCTTGTCGATGATATCTGCTGGAATTTGATCCATGGATAAGGTAGTAGGCCGACCGTCTATAAAAAGGGTTGGGTTTGCATTGCGGACTTTTACATTGCCATCGATGTCAACTTGAACAGAAGGAATGTTGCGCATCACGTCGATGGCTGTACCACCTGTTGTAACAAGGTTTTGGCTTACATTAAATGATTTTTTGTCGATATCCATTTCGACCAACGACTTGGTTCCCGTAACAACAACCGCATCCAATTCTTTAGAATCAATGGCTAGTTTAATGTTTCCCAAATCTTTTTCAAAGGCAGCGGCCATTTTGGCCATCATCTCAGGGTCAGGAGCTTGACCCGGTTTCATTCCACCCATAGAAGGCATAGCGAAAGCTACGGGAGCTTCATAATTTGTAAAACCGACAAAAGAGATTTTGATTTTCAACTTCGCGTTGATCGGAATTTCCTTGAAATTGAAATCTCCGTTCAGTTCAGCTTGTTGGGCTTTCACTAAAATATCTTTTGGTTTTTTGGTTGCCGGATCGATAGTCGTTTTCAACAAAACAACGGAAGCAAATTCGACTGGTTTCCCCTGGTCGTCTACTACTTTACCATATACATGGCCCCGATTCATGTCGGGCATTTTGGCTCCTGCTGGAGCTCCTGGAACTTGTGCGAATGCAAAAAATGTGCTAATCGAAACAAGGGTAGTCAAAATGAATTTTTTCATTAGGCGGATTGAATATTATTGTACCTCAAAGATACATTGTGTAATTATTAGTCTATTAATTTTTCTGCTTAGCGGTCGAATGTATAGATGAAAGTGGGAAATGTTGAGGATAGGAGTAAGTCCGGAGTCCGAAGTCTGGAGTCCTTTATAGCCCCAGACTTCAGTCTGGGGTCCCTAGGCTAAAGCCAAGGGTTATAAAACGACCCTTCGGACTCATCCCCTCCGGACTAGCGACTAGCGACTGACGACTGACGACTATCAACTAGTGACTGACGACTTTCCTTCCTACTACAAATAAGATCCCATTCGCAAGCACCGCACATCCCAAAATGATGATGGCCATTGTGAAAGGAGTTCCGTCAAATAAAAGTCCTACCAGTACCGAACAAACAGCACCCCAAGCCATTTGGATCGACCCCATCATCGCTGAAGCTGTTCCAGCCCCCCGATGAAATGGTCTTAAAGCCAATGTGGCCACATTTGGAAAATTAAAACCTTGACATCCCATAATTAGGAATAATAAAAAGATATTAATCTCCATCGTTAAGAGGTCAAATTTGGCCAAAACAGACAAGATTAGCCCCAAACCTAATTGAGTCGGCAAGGTCACGCGCAACACTTGAAGGCTGGTATATTTTTTCAAAACGATGTGGTTTAATTGGCTCGCAGAAATAATACCTGAGGCAACAATAGCGAATAATAAACCGAATTTTGATTCACTAACTTGGTAATAATTCAAGAAAGTCAGGGGGGCGCCACCTACAAATGAAAAGATACTTCCTGCGCCAATCGCACCGGTAAATGCAAAAACCAAATACTCCTTTTCCTTGAATAAGGCCCGGTATGCTTTGGCTATCGTTGTTACTTTAAATGGACCTCGCTTCTCATGGTTGATCTTTTCAGGCAACCATGATTTAATCAAGAAGATGATACTTAATAAGATCCCCGACAAGACAAGAAAGATGGCTTTCCAACTAGCCAATGTCAATAACAAACTTCCCAAAGAGGGAGCCAAAATAGGCGATACGCCTAGAATCAAAATCATTAATGACATGACTTTGGGACGCTCTTTTTCCTCAAATGTTTCCCGAATTATAGCGTTTGGGGCAACCATTCCAACGCTTCCTCCCAGTGCCTGGAATAAACGAAAGATGGTTAATGCTTCCACTGATGGTGCAAAAGCACAAGCAATGGAGCTCAATACATAGATGGAAAGCCCGAAGTACAAAACATTTTTTCGACCGAAATGATCCAATAATGGGCCACTGATTAATTGGCCTAAACAGATTCCAAAAAAGAAACTGGATAAGGTATATCCCATTTGCTCTTGTGAGCAATGTAAAGCGGATGCAATATTCTTGAAAGCGGGCAGGTACATGTCAATCGACAAGGGACCTATTGCCGATAGAATTCCGAGGATCAAAATGATTTTGGTCCTACTTGATGATTGAGTCATTCGAGCGGGTGTTAATTGGCTGCAAAATTACCACCATTTCCCGTGGATTAAAAATAAGGGTCTAGATTAAGGGCGTATCGTTATCTTATCTCGAAATTTTACTATTTCGTCTCTAAATAATTGTAAATCAGGATATTCATTTGTTCTTTCATTTTGTTATTGCAATAACCTATTTAAACCTATGAAACGTATTCTATTTGTCGGCCTGCTCGGCATGGGTCTTTTCGTGGCATTAAGTGCCGCCAAACAATCCCAATCACATGTTGAAATAACATCGGATACCCTTCGGATACCCGAAGGTGTCGATCCCAATGATGAAAACTGGAAGGGCATTGACCTCGCACCCAAAGCGCCCATTCAGCCATTAACCGTTGAGGAAGAAGCCAAACGCTTTCAGCTCCCTCCCGGCTATAAAATTCAACCCATATTAACTGAACCAGCCATTCAACAGCCCGGTGAAATTGTTTTTGACGGAAACGGCCGCATGTATGTCCTCGAGCTTCGATCTTATATGCTTGATGCGGATTCAAAAAATGAACTCGAACCCATCAGTCGCATATCCCGCTGGGAAGATAAAAATAACGACGGTGTTTATGAGACAGGGACAACGTTTGTCGACAAGCTGATTTTCCCGCGTTTCGTGCTACCTTATGGAAAAGATGCTGTTTTGACGATGGAGTCAGACGCGGATAATATCTACAAGTACACAGATACGAATGGGGATGGAAAGGCCGACAAGAAAGAATTGTTTACCACGAAATATGGTCGGTCTGGGAATGTGGAGCACCAACAAGCCTTTTTGTTTTATGGTATGGATAACTGGCTCTACAGCACAGTAAATGCATTCCGAATTCGGGAAACGCCGAACGGAATCATCCGCGAAAAGACGGGAGCAAATCGCGCACAATGGGGTATTTCGCAAGATGATAATGGCAAATTATGGTTCCAAGGGGGCGCTTCCGGCGTACCATCTTATTTCCAATTTCCTATTCAATATGGAAATTTTGACGTGCCAAACGAATTAGCCAAGGGCTTTGAGATTCCTTGGGGGGCTGCGGTTAAAATTGGTGATATGCAAGGCGGTATGGATGAAATTCGCCAGCCGGATGGCTCGTTGAATCGTGTGACCGGCTCTGCTGGAAATGATATTTACCGAGGAGATCGTTTGCCAGCTGCCTTGCGCGGCCAACTCTTTTATGGGGAACCCGTGGCGCGGATCGTCCGACAAATCAATCCCGAGGTGAAAGAAGGGTTGACGACTTTGCATAATGTATTCCAAGATCAAAAATCAGAATTCTTAAAATCAACAGACCCGCTTTTCCGTCCGGTGGACATGGCTACAGCGCCTGATGGGACGATGTACATTGTCGACATGTATCATGGCATTATCCAAGAAGGACAATGGACACCGAAAGGCTCTTATTTGCGCACCAAAATCGACCAATACCGCTTGGATAAAGTTGTGGGATTGGGACGTATTTGGCGAATTACTTACGAAGGAAAAGAACGAGATAAAAAACCTGCTCGAATGTATGAGGAGAAATCGGCGACACTCGTAGGATATTTGAATCACCCGAATGGTTGGTGGCAGGATATGGCCCAACAAGTTTTAGTATTACGCAAAGATAAATCTGTTGTTCCTGCCTTGACGCAGATGGCATTGAAAGGCTCGACGGTGAATGGCCGCATTCACGCCCTTTGGACCTTGGAGGGATTGGGGGCGTTGAAGGCGAAAACGGTTCAAAATTTAGTTGGGGATGCAAATCCTCGCATTCGAATCCAAGCCTTGAAGGTTTCAGAAACCTTGTACAAAGCTGGGGATAAATCGTTTGCAGCGACGTATCAAAAAAGTATGTTGGACGCCGATCCAGAAGTAGCCATGCAGGCAATCTTCTCTGCAAAGTTTGTTAAAGTGCCTGACCTAGAATCTCACGTTAAAGCCAGTTTGCAAAAGCACACCACGGGGGGAGTTAAACTTGTAGGCGAGCAAACCATCACACCTCCAAAACCACGCATGAATGGTCCATTTAATGGAGCGGAATTGAGTAAAGATCAAAAGGAAATTTTGGCACGTGGCGAACTAGTGTTTGCGGAACTTTGCTCCCAATGCCATGGAAATGACGGTATGGGGAAGTCGGCGGGTAACAATAAATTATTAGCACCTGCTTTAGCTGGATCCTTCCGCATTCAGTCGCATCCGGAATATGCAGTCCGTGTATTGTTGCACGGATTAGATGGAGCGGTTGATGGAAAGAATTACGCGGGAGGCATGATGCAACCGATGAAGGAGCAGTCTGACCAATGGATTTCAGACGTTGTTTCCTATATTCGAAATGGGTTGTCGAATGATGCATCATTTGTAACGCCCCAACAAGTTGCAGCGATTCGCGCGAAGACCTCGAAGCAGGCAGCGATGTATAAATATGATGCGTTGATGAAAATGGTTCCGCAGGAATTTTCGGCGGATGCATCTTGGAAATTTAGCGCAAGCAATACGATCTCGACGCGTGTTGGCGGAAATGCCTCACCCCGTAGCGCGACGAATTACGAGGGCTGGTCGACGGGAATTACACAGGCCAAAGACATGTGGTATCAGATTGAATTTCCTCAATTGATTAATCTTTCGGAATTCCATTTTACTTCGAATTCCAACTTCAAGCGACCAGCAAAACCGATGCCAGGAATCGCTCCTACTTTTATTGCGACCTATCCACGCTTGCTACAAATGGAGACGTCGGAAGATGGGGCGAATTGGAAAACGCATGTGGCGAATTGGAAGGGGAAAGAGGGGGATAATGTCATTAGTTTCGATCAGATAAAGACAAAGTTTGTTCGTTTGAAACTAGTCGAAGGCATCATCAAAGAAACGGACGATATCCCATGGTCGATGCGCCAAGTTAAAATTTATGGATTAAAATAAACACCTAATTAAAGATGAAATCAAATCGAAGAAATTTTATTCAGTCCTTGGGACTGGGGGCTGCCTCGCTAAGCGTAGGCAATGCAATGCCGAGCAAGGGTCAATCTAGTACGGATGATCAAGTCTTGTTCGTGGGGGACAGAATCGCTGTTGCCCAAACCGAATACGGCCAAGTGCGTGGATTTATATTACGTGGTATCACCCAATTTATGGGCATCCCCTATGGGGCAGACACGAGTGGTAAAAACCGCTTTATGCCACCCCAAAAACCCGCAGCATGGTCAGAAATTAAACCTTGTGTTTGGTGGGGGAACACCGCTCCTCAAATCATGGAGAAGCGTTATTCGAATGCTTATGCCTCATTTGTGGATCATTGGAATTACGATGATGTTTCAGAGGATTGTTTGCGGTTAAACGTTTGGACGCCGGCAATTGATTCGAAGAAAAGACCTGTGATTGTTTGGTTACATGGAGGAGGTTTTACGAATGGAAATGCGATCGAGCAGGATGGTTATCACGGGGAAAATATTTCACGCTTAGGAGATGTTGTTTTTGTGTCGATGAATCACCGCTTGGGGCCATTTGGCTATTCGCATTTAAAGGCAGCGGGCGGACATCCAGCATCCGGAAATGTGGGGAACTTGGATATGGTTGCGGCATTGGAATGGGTGAAAAATAACATTTCGAATTTTGGTGGAGATGCGGGAAATGTGACGATCATAGGCCAGTCGGGCGGTGGCGCGAAAGTGACCACCCTGATGAATATGCCTGCAGCCAAAGGCTTGTTTCACAAAGCGGTTGCATTAAGTGGATCTTCTTTAACGGGGGTCAATAAAGAATATGCAGAGAAACTTGGTTTGAAGGTGATGGAGGAGGCCGGTTTAAAACCGGGGGAAATAGAGAAGTTGCAACAGATTCCGTGGCGAGAATACATCGACATTACTTCGCGCGCTGTGGATAAAATGGCTGAGGAGGCAAAGAAAATGAACATTTCGCGAGGAGGATTTTCACCCGTTGCGGATGGGGTAACGATGAACGATAAGCCGTTTTTTAGTGACCCGAATCATTTCTCGGCCGATATCCCTTTAATCATTAATACGACCTTTCATGAGTCCAGTCCGTCTCGCACAGACGCGAGTTTGGAGTCAATTAGTTTAGCTGGGGTAGTTGATAAAATCAAGCCCCGTTTTGGAGACCAATCGGCTTCGATTGTGGAGGCATTCCACCAAAACTTCCCGAAAGCTAAACCCATTGAACTTTGGGCTATGATTAATTCGAACCGAAAGAATGCGATTGCCGCCGCAGATGCCAAAGCTTCACAAGGCAAGGCTCCCGTTTATGTCTCCTGGTTCGGTTGGCAGCCACCACTTTTCGATGGTCGGATGCGCGCGTTCCATTGCGACGATATTTGTTTTTGGTTCTATAATACGGATCTGATGTTGACCCACACCGGGGGTGGCAAGCGGCCAAGAGCCCTGTCAACAAAAATGGCAAAGTCCTTTTTGAACTTTGTTAAAACGGGAAATCCGAATGGCGGAGGTCTTCCTAATTGGAAGCCGTATTCCAAGGCCAATGGAGAAACAATGATCTTGGATGATCTTTGTACCTTGGCCAATAATCCTGATGGGCAAGCAAGAAAAGCCCTCGGATAAATAAGGCAGCCCGGATTTAATTCCGGGCTGTTTTTTATTTGGAAGGACGGAAAAATTGACTGAATTGGTATGTGGCACTTACATTCCAAAGGCCCGTTTGCCCTCCCGTGATGGATGACTGAATCGGTTGATTATAAAAATAAGAGAAGGTTACAGGGCTTTTTTTATGTGTGAAACTTAGGGTTGCGTTTGCATAAGTCCCAGATTCCCCGTTTGTCGCTAGGTATAAAACTTGCGATTGAATTCCCCCGATAAATCCTTTGCCTAAGGAAATGTTTTGATAGCCCCCACGCAGAGAGAGCAAGTTGGTAGGCTTCGTTCCATTTTCAATACTAGCCGCTGCTACGAGGTAATAAAGGCCAACTTGAAGATGGGGGTTGATGCGATAATTTTGAGCCATTTCCGCCGCAACAAATCGTTGGGCCCGGAGCATATCTTTACTTACGCCATCAATGGTTACAGGCACGGTTTTAAACACGACGGAAGGGTGTGCGCCTATGTTCATCGAGAACTTGTTTGTCTTGACTAATTTATAGCGGAACCAATAGAGGAAGGACCAGGGCTTTCCCTCTAAGGAAAGGCGGAATTCGGGTTCAAAAGTTAATTTCCGACCTATTGTGAAGTTGATGATTGCAGCGGGTTTTCCCAAAGTGAAGATGGGGATGACTGAAATTCCATTATTCGTAATCGTGGTCGAAGTAGCAAATTGGATAGGTTTTGCGGTGCTATCGGTTTGTGAAAAACTGTTGAAAGAAACGATCACTACAAATATGTAGCTAAAGAATAATCTTGAAAATGACATGAAGGGAACTTGATAGGTTGATCAAAGCTGCAAAGGTAGGGGAATTATGCTGGAAGAGGAAATGGGGTAATTAAGCATTCGACCAATGTCAAAATATTTCGACGAACGGGAATTATGATGAAGGCTACACGCACACTTTCCTTGTCTCAGCTTTTCCTAGGGTTTCTGTAACGATTATTCAATCATACACATTTATCAAACAAAAATGGCTCAAGAAAACTTGAGCCATTTGAATTACCATTTGCTTAATCCGAGGATTTTTTCACCTAGCGGATTCAGTTTGGCAGTTTCGTATTTTGTTTGTTCCCAATTTCGCGGATCACCCGGGAAGGCATAGCCCTCAGGTGAAACACGGTTTTTCCAGGAGTTCAGTCGCCAATCACGCAATGCGGAATTGTCTTCTTCGGCAGGCATCATAGAGATGTACTGGGCACAACGCACTTTGTCACTGTTGTTCGCACGGATGCCATGGGGTTGCAAACTGTTGAAGATCAATAAATCGCCCGCTTCGAGCTTTACTTTGGTTGGCGTAAATCCTGTCGTATCTGGCAAGAAATGATGGCGGTCTTCCGGTTGTGTTAATTTCCAGGTATCATAGCTTCGGAATAATTCAGGGATGCACTGAAAACCTCCCATATTTTCATCAAGCTGATCTGCTAATGCTAATACACCTTGCACCTGAACGGGTTTGGTTTCTGGATCATAGTCCCAATGGATGAATGCTTTGTACTCATGCCCAGGTCGAATGGGAAAATTTAAATTCGCGCGATCGATGGTGACCCATAATTTTTCTGTTCCCCAAACATCCACGAAAGCATCATAGACCCGTTGTGTTTGCCGATTATCCCATAAAAATTGGTTGTTATAGCACTCGACCATGCCTGTGTTTGCCAGCTCCTTCATTTTTATTTCTGCCCGCGGGGGAGCATACCAGGTAGCGGTGTCATTTGGATCTTTTTCTTCAAATTCCCAAAGAAATTGGGCCGTAGCTAAGGCTTGTTCTCTTGGAACCGCTTGTTTGATCACAACATATCCGTTGTGTTTCCAAAATGTCCAATCATCTTCACTTAAGACCCGCAGGGGAGCTCCATTGCTTCGATCATTTAGTTGGAGTGTACTGCTCTTAGCAGTAGAAGGGTTTCCTGGAATGTCGTAATGCGCATTATTAGGAATCTTGGTTTCGTTGTTCATAAGTGATAAGGTTTTGTTGGGACAAAGCTCTTACAATTTGCGGGGATGTATTGATGCGCTATTGATTAATTTTTGAACTGTATTGATTATTATTGGTCACTTATTGAATAATTGTGCATATTTGGGTCAATGAAATTGAAACTCGAACAAATTAATCCGGATTTAGATAGCTCTTTTCGACTGCTATTGACACCGCAATTGAATGAAGTGTTTTATTGGCATTTTCACCCAGAAATCGAGTTAGTCTATGTGGAGGCGGAACAAGGCATCCGACATATTGGTGATCATGTGTCAACTTATCATGGGGCTGATTTAGCATTAATTGGGTCAAATATTCCGCATTTGAATTTTGATTATGGGGCCAAAACCCGGGTGGAAACAGTGGTGATTCAGTTTCCGCCGGATTATTTTAGATTAAGCTTAGGACTCGTTCCCGAGATGCAATTGGTACAGAATTTAATGGAGCGGGCGAAATCGGGTTTGGCATTTGATGGGGAAACGAAGCGTTTGGTAGGCGCTCAGATGAAGAAAATACCAAGCTTACCCCGCTTTGAACAATTCGTTGAGCTGCTACAAATATTCCAAATATTAGCACAAAGTACGGAGGCAATTTCTTTACAAGTTAGACCTATTGCAAGTCAAACGGTTTTGAAACAACAGGAACGTATGGCGCGAATTCATCAATATGTGGAAACACATTTTCAAGAAAAAATTGATACGGATGCGATGGCGTCTGAAGTCAGTTTGACGGTTCCCGCTTTTTGTCGCTACATCAAAAAAACGACGCATCTCACGTATACGGATTTTGTCAATCGGTACCGAATCAATTATGCGAAGCAATTATTAATTCAGCACAAAAACGTGACAGAATGCTGCTTTGAGGCAGGATTTGAAAGTTTATCCTATTTTAATCGAGTCTTCAAACGCTTTGAAATGGTGTCACCCTCTCAGTTTAAGAATTCCCATTAAATGTGTTATGGGTTAAAATTTTAAACGAATGAAAAAACACCTGTGCATACTTTTTGTAGTGGAAATCAATTGGGGCGGTTTTGCCAATCCCCAACGACTCAATCATGTCGAGACAATCACCTTTACGGACAACACCCAAGATGCCAAACCCAAGGGGCATCAAGCCCATATTCAAGTGGGGGCTGATATTTCCACGGGTGAGAGTGCGTGGATTTTCTAATGGAAGATTAATTATCAGTTTTTTAGGCTCTTTTTTATCTCCCCCACACTACCTTTGGCAAACCTGGGAGGATTGCCAAAGGTAAGGGGCCCAAAGGGGGCTTATTCAACGATAAATTCGTATTTCCCGCTGCTTAACTCTTGCACAAAGCTTTCGCCTGCCGACTTCCAGTTGCGTTTTCCTTCCTTAATTTTCGCACCGCTTTTTACAGCTAATGTTAGTTGCGCAGCGGTGTTTGCTGGAACCTCAAAAGTATAGACAGTTCGACCATTGGTCGCAACCCAACTACTCGATATTTTCCCATACATGCTTGAAATATGACCTTTGGCATGTGTCAGGGCTCCAGTCGGATCCGGAATGGGACGCAAATAGAAATGCTTGAAGCCGGGCGAATTCTCATCCCTTTGGATTCCCAAAGAATGATTATACATCCAAGCTGCCACCGCACCGAACGAATAGTGGTTGAACGAATTCATGCTATTATTTCCTCCAAACCCATTCTCAACCGTATAAGAATTCAAGCGTTCCCAAATCGTCGTCGCCCCATTCGCCACAGAATACAACCAGGAAGGATAGGTCTTTTGGGTTAATAAACGATAGGCCTCGGCATGTTGGCCATTTGCCGACAAGGCCTCGCTGATTGATGCTGTACCAATAAATCCCGTCATTAGTGAAAATGTAGGACGTTCGATTCCGCCATCATCCTTGTTTGAGCGCTTAACGGTTTCAACTAAATTCGCCACCGCATAAGGTTTATTTTTCGCATTAAAAATACCTAATGCCAATGGGATCGCATAGGATGCTTGTGTATCCACCACTTGTCCTTTGTCAGTAGAAGCATTTGTCGCTGTAGCATTTGGAGGCCCCATCGTGGCAGCTTTTACGCCCGATTTTACTGATTTATGTGAAACAGCATCCATATAAACGGCATTAAATAATGCCTTGCGCGCGGCCGATTTTTCTGCATAAGTTGTTGCATCATTCGCATATCCCAAGATGCTCGCCACCTTGACCATGATGTCGTAATTGTAGGCTTGATAGCTCATCCAAAATGCGGTATTATCATTTTTATTTCCTTCCGGACTTAACCAATCTCCCAGGGGACCCTCATTTAAAATTCCCTCTGGATTCTGTTTCGTCTCTAAAAATGCCACATAACGCTTCATCGCATCGTAATGTTCAGCCAGCAATGTCTTGTCCCCATATTGCTGGTAGCTTTCCCAAGGAATAACAATCCCAGCACTTCCCCATAGCGTTCCGCCAAATCCCCCGCCCATCGGCGCAACATCCGTGAAGCGCCCATCTGCCCTTTGGACATCCCGCATACCCTGCAAATGTCTTCGTAGGAAATTGTTAACAGGGGCTAAATAAGTGGCGGTTTTGGAGAAGACATTGATGTCGCCCGACCAGCCCATCCGCTCATTTCTTGCAGGTGTGTCCGTTGGAATGGACAGAAAATTCCCCCGCATCGACCAAGTAATGTTGTTCCATAATTTATTAACCATCGGATCCGAGGTATCGTAAGAGGAGCTGATTTCGCTGATCGAAGACAGCACAATTCCGGCAACTTGGGCTAAAGCGGGTGCCTGTGCTAAGCCAGTAATTTCAAGGTAACGGTAGCCGTGAAAGGTAAAGCGCGGTTGGATGTATTCGTCACCACCCTTTAATACATAAATATCTTGTGCCAAAGCAGCACGAATATTCTCCAACATGATCATTCCTTTCTGAGACGCATATTCGGCTAAATCTGGGTAGAGCATCTCTGCATAGCGCAAAGTAATCACTTGACCGGCCTTGCCGTTTGGTATGAAAATCTTAGGAAAGCCCACCATGTTTTGGCCCATGTCGTAGATGAATACGCCCTTGCGGGGTTCTTGAATTGATTGTGCTTGTAAAACCTTACGCACTTGCACGCGGTCGTCCAATTGACCTGTGATTTTCAGTTGGCCGTAATCTAAATTCTTATCCAAAAATGCTGTACTTGCTAACTCAATTTGGGAAGCGGGCTTCCAGTTTTTAGGATCATAGCCTGACATTGACCAACCCGAAATGGCAGCATCTTTTTGGGCATCATATACTTCGCCTTGGAAGAAGCTACCTATACGAATCGGGCCATCGTTGTACGTTTTCCAATGGGATGGGTTCGTGTTGATGATCTGTTCAGTACCGTCGGCATATTCAATAATCAGTTGGGCCAACAACGATTGTCGGTCTCCAAAATAATTCCAACTCTCCCCACTATACGTAATATTTCCGGACCACCAGCCCTCACTTAACCACGCGCCCCAGGCATTTTCGCCAGATTTAAGGAGTGAGGTTACGTCAAAACTTTGGTACTGATGCGTCTTGTTGTATTGGGTCAAACCTGGATTGAAATAATCTTCTCCCACGCGTTTCCCATTTAAATACAGTTCGTAAATCCCTCGGGCTGTGGCATAAATACGTGCCTTTTTGATGGCTTTATCTTGCGTAGAAAATTGCGTTCGCAACATCGGTGCGGCGTTTTGACTTGGGTTCGCAACGGAAAAAGCTCCGCTTACACGAAATTGTTTTCCGTTCCAATTGGGCCATAATCCTGGATTTTCTGCTGCCGCAAATAATGTATTACTCGGTTGGCGGAAATTCTTAATCAACACCTCTGAGAAATAGGCCGTTTCGCCGGCGGGAACCTGGAATCCAATTTCGGCCAACATGGGGTAGGAGATGAAATTATTACCTACGCCCACAGGATTAAGGTTAAATCCGGAAGGGGCAAAGGGGCTGGCATTTTTGGGTGATGGGTTGATCTTGTGCGCTTTGTTTTCTTCGTCCAAGTAAACATCATAGACGCCAAAATTACAAGTTGCCAGAATGGTATGTGCTTGATATTGATTGGTTTTGGAAAGGAGATGTTTCGAGATTGGGAAACGGAACAAGGGTTTATTGGCAAGATCTTTTGGGTCATATCCTACGCGATACACATTGAAAAACGCTTGTGCGGTATCTGCGATGTCGAGTTCGAAACGAATATAGGACTCGTTTTTCGCACTCGCCACCCCCTGAATGTTGAGGTTTTTGTTTTGTAAACGGGGGTCATTGGCCCCGAAAACAAAGGATGCCTTTTTCGATTGTGACGCTTCATCTAATTGGACCTTGTACTGAAATTTATATACCGAAAGGTAATTGCTATAAAGTGGCAAATCATTTGAGCCGATCCACTGGGCGTCATGCCAACCCGTAGCGAATAAACCTGTTTCAAAAGTAGAATGGGCTGTTGAGATGCGATTTTTTTGATCCCAAACTTGAACGGTCCAGGTATATTTTTGACGAGCTTGCAGGGGTTTTCCTGTATAATTTATCCCGATGGAAATATCAGATTTAACCTTTTTACTTTCCCAAACGAGGTTTTGTTTCTCATCTTTGACTTGAATTCGATATGCGGTTTGTTTGTCTCCGTGGCTTTTAGATTGACTTCGCATTTGCCAAGAGAAGCGGGGTTTTGCTTCGTCCATGCCGAGGGGTTTTTCTTGGTATTCAACTTGTAGATTGGTGAGATTTACCTGTGCAAGGCTTTCGAAGCTCAAAAGGGTTAAGCAAAATAGGATAGCGATTTTCATGTGTGGGCGGTTTAGTCGTCGAATGTACTGAATTTAGGGAGATTGAGTATCCTTAACGTGGGTAGGATGGTTGGGCCACATCATCTGGTGCCAAAATCCACTGACTGTAGTCTGGGGTTATAAGGATATGTTGGTTGTATTTTATATCCCTTGGCTTTAGCCTGGGGGTTACAAATAATGACGAATCCTTAACCAGTTCTCAAAATCATGAATCCACTGATCGCTTGAAGTATTTTTTTTATGCATCCCAAAACCGTGACTGCCATTTTCATATACATGTAATTCACTTGGATGTTTGGCTGCGGTCCAACGTTCGAAAAGGCGGATGCTATGTGGCGCAAAACCTAAATTGTCATCAGCCGCAACGGCGATAAAAGCTGGAGTACTTGCATAGGGCATTTCCTTTCCAGTAACTGCATCTGCATAATGGTAGATGGGAGCGATGAAATTTGGTTTTAAGGCCTGAGGTGCAGTCAGTAATACGTTCATCGTCAAAGTGCCACCTGCTGAAAAACCCATAAAGCCCATTTTGTTTGGGTCAATGCCGAGTTGTATTGCATGAGATTTGACATATTTAATCGCTTCTATCCCATCTTGTGTAGCCATTTCTACCACGGGCGCATTGATTTCGTTGAGTTTATTGAAGTCATTCATGAGAGGAATGAGCTCCTGGAAGGGATTCGATCCATTGGTCTTGACAACACGGTAAGTAAGGACGAAAGCAGTCATTCCGCGTTCGCTAAGAAATTTGGCAACATCGTGACCTTCGGAATCGATAGATAAAATATGGAAGGCCCCTCCTGGGGCAATGATGATGGAAGACCCATTGCTTTTGCCTGCTGCTGCGGGATAAATGGTCAGTGTAGGTTCTGTGACATTGAATAACATACGGTTATTTGGCACAGGGGCGAATTCTTTTTCCTCATAGTTCCACGATTCTGACCCCGGGGCTTTCCCTGGATAGAGTTTTATGACCTCTTGACCAAAGACTGTAAGGCTAAATAATAGGAGAAGTGTAATTTTCATCAGGGTTTAGTCGGTTTGAATTTATATAAATACGGGGCCTTGTTCGCTGCGCCCGTGAATTGTTTTTCTAATCGATCTACAATGTTCAAATCTAAAATCATTTTTTGAAAATTGTTTCTTCGGAATGGTTTATCAAAGACGGTTTCGTAGAGTTTCTGTAAATCTTTCATCGTAAAAGTATCCGGTAAAAGATTATAGCCAACGAGGTGGTCATCAAACTGATTGCGAAGAGCTTCCAATGCCTTGGCAACGATGGATGAACCATCTAATACGAGCTGAGGGAGTTGATTGACCGGCATCCACTCAAGTTTTTCGTCCAAATAAGAACATTGTGGAGATACTTTGTTGATATCCACTAAGGCATAATAGCCAATGGAAACAAAGCGTCTTACATACCAATCAAATTCCTCCTGTGGGCCAATTAATGTAGGGTTTTGTTCCAATAGTTCAAGCATAAAGCTTTTATTGTGGCGATCCGCTTTCCCGAATACATGAAATTGTTGGAGGTAAACATTCGTTAATTGGGTCCTCTCCTCTAAAATCCGCTTCGCCGCTTGGTCAATATCCTCATCCTGGTGGATGAAACCACTAGGTAAACTGAAAAAATTACCCTGAAAAATCAATTTGGAAATGAGCACTTTTAATGTAGCATCTTGATAGCCGAAAATCACACAATCGATGGATAGCTGAGCGATGTAATTTTGATTACTGGGGTATTTATAACTCTCCGACATAGCGTATGAAGCACGTTTAAATTCAAAGATAGAAATTATTGTCTAAATATTAGACAATATAAAATTTGTTTATATATTTGCCACATCATAAACCCTTAAATTCTATTTACTATGAAAAAGTTATTGGCACTTGTATTTGTTTTAACTACTTTATTCTCGGCTTCTGCCTTCGCTAGCAAGCCAGATCCAACAGATTTCTTTGCTGGAAAGTGGAAAATTGTTGTATTAGGCACTCCAAATGGGGATGCGACGTTCTCAACTGATTTAGTTCGCAAAGATGGCGCATTGACTGGCCAAATGAAGATTGTTGGTGATGATTCAATTCCTGCTATCGAAATTTCAAAAGTTGAGGATGACAGCGAAAAGGTAGTTATTTATTTCACAACGCAAGGTTACGATGTGAATGTAGAATTGACCAAAGTTGACACAGACAATTTAAAAGGAACTTTAATGGGGATGTTTGAGGCTAAGGGTTCACGCGTAAAAGAATAAGACACATACATGAGAAAGTATCTAGGATTCGCGGCATTATTTGTCGCGAATTTTTCTGCTTATGCGCAGAATTCCCCGCTAAAAAAAGATTTCTTAAATCCTCCTAATGCCGCAAAACCACGCGTTTGGTGGCATTGGATGAATGGAAATATTTCCAAATCTGGAATTAAAAAGGATTTGGATTGGATGAGTAAATCCGGTATTGGAGGTTTTCAAAACTTCGATGCAAGTTTGTTTACGCCCGTGGTTGTTCCCGAAAAATTGGTATTTATGACCCCTGCTTGGAAGGATGCATTTCGTTTTACGACGGAATATGCCTCTGAAAAAGGGCTTGAAATGGCCATTGCAGGTTCTCCTGGCTGGAGTGTTACAGGAGGTCCTTGGGTTACCGATGCCGATGGGATGAAGAAATATGTTTGGTCGGAGCAACGCGTTGTGGGGGGTAAAAAGCTCAACATTAGCCTTCCTAAGCCATCAGATATTACTGGTCCGATGCAAAATGTTCCATTTGAGGAGGGTGGTTTTTCTGCAGGTGGAGGGAAGAAGAAACCTAAATTTTATCAAGATATTGCTGTTTGGGCATATCCCGTTTCGGAAAAAGATCTTTCAGTAAGAGAATTGCATCCCCAAATTACTTCGAGCGGCGGGACTTTCACATTGGAGACGCTGACGGATGGCGATCTTCATCAAATGAGTCTTTTGCCTCCCGTGGAAATAGGATCCAACGCCTGGATTCAATATACTTTTGAGGAGCCTACCGAGATTTCGAGTGTCGTTTTGTCCAATGAATCTTATGGCGAAATGGCCGTGTTTAATGGTGGAGGGAATAATCGAAGCATACAAGGGAGCGTGGATGGGTTGACGTTTACGGAAATTACCCAAGTACCGTCGACAATTACATCACAAACAACGGTGTCTTTTGTGCCTCAAAAATTGAAAGCCATCCGACTTTGTTACCGAACGGAAAAACCGGGTGGGGCAGGTTCTTTAGCGATGTTTGGTATAAAACCTTCTTCAACGCCAAAGGGAACAAAAATTGCCGAATTTAATGTGTTTACGCGTCCTCGAGTTCATTTGTTTGAGGCCAAAGCGGGTTTTGAGGCGCATAAAGAGTTGGCCCAAACTGGGACGCCAGAAGTCGCAGGTCCGTTGCCGGAGCAAATCCTTAATGTGACTCAATTTTTGCAAGCAGATGGGACTTTAATTTGGGATGCCCCTGTGGGGAAATGGGATATCATTCGATTTGGTTATTCCTTAACAGGGAAGAAAAATCACCCTGCTTCACCGGAAGCAACGGGCTTGGAGGTGGATAAATTAGACCGATCAGCAGTAACGCGCTATTTGGAAAATTACTTGAATCAATATGCAGATGCGACAGGGGGGAAATTAGGAGAACGCGGGTTAAGCCACATGGTGCTTGATAGTTATGAGGCGGGTCACATGAACTGGTCTTCTACTTTTGCGGCAGATTTTAAAGCGAAAAGAGGGTATGATTTGGGTCCTTGGATGCCTGTTTTGGCTGGTCGAGTTGTAAAAAATTCGACTTCGAGTGAGGCCTTTTTATGGGATGTTCGCAAGACCATTGGTGAATTGATTGTTGAGAATCACTATGAATTAATTGGCGAATTATTAGCCAAACGAGGCATGAAGCGTTATACGGAATCCCATGAGGGAGGACGGATTTATTTGGCTGATGGGATGGATGTCAAACGCAAGGCGGCCATTCCGATGGCGGCTATGTGGCAGCCTGGAGCATTGGCAGAGGGAAAAGACGAAGAGGTTCGATCACGGGCTGATATTCGAGAGGCTGCTTCAGTGGCTCATATTTATGGTCAAAACATTGTGGCTGGGGAATCCATGACGACGGCTGGAAATTCATTTAGTCCGCATCCGGGTTCGTTGAAGCGGACTGCCGATATGGAATTAGCCTCGGGTTTGAACCGCTTTGTGATCCATACTTCTGTGCATCAGCCCTTGGATAATTTATTTCCAGGTTTGAGCTTGGGACCATTTGGCCAATGGTTTACACGCCAAGAAACATGGGCGGATCAAGCGCATGTTTGGGCGAATTATTTAGGTCGCTCCTCTTATTTATTGCAGCAAGGGAAAAATGTGGCGGATGTGCTTTACTATTATGGGGAAAATCACAACATTACTGCATTAGCAAAGGAGGCATTGCCTGCAATTCCTGCGGGATATGAATTCGACTATGTGAATTCCAGCGCCTTACGAGATGCCATTAGCTTTCAGAAAGGCAGACTTTTGAGCCTAGGGGGGACGACCTATCGCTTGTTGGTCCTTGACGCAAGTGCGCAACAGATGACATTGGCAACCTTGAAGCGGATTTTTGCTTTGGCAAAACAAGGTACTTCAATTGCTGGCGTAGCTCCTGTTTCAAGTCCAAGTTTGGCAGATAATACGGAAGAATTTGCACAAGTTTTAAGCCAATTGAAATCCTTGCCTACTGTTTTGTTTGGTGCGAAATTAGAAGATGTTTTAGCTAAACAAGGTGTTGCTCCAGATGTTCAAGTGCATAAAAATCAAGCAGAAGTATTATTTCAACATCGTCAAGGTGCTGGTCGGGATATTTATTGGTTGAACAGTCGGTCTGATTTGCCCAATCAAGCACAAATCTCCTTTCGGATAGTTGGCAAGAATCCAAGAATATATAATCCCGAAACAGGTCAAATTTCGGATGTCGCATATCAGACGATCAATGGTCGAACCTGGATCAATTTTGAATTTAGTCCTTGGGATGCGCAGTTTATTGTATTTGAAGGAGTGGCAACTAGCAAGTTTCGGGTGAAGCCTAGGGAAACAATTGTTCAGAAAATAGAAATTACGGGTCCTTGGCATGTTAAATTTCAAGCAGATCGCGGTGCTCCAGCAGAAATTACATTATCGAATTTGATTTCATTGAACCAGCATGACCTAGCAGGGGTGAAGTATTTTTCAGGTGCGGCGACCTATGTCAATTCTTTGGAAATTCCAGCCCTTTTAGCGGGAGAAAAGATTCGATTAAATTTAGGGGAGGTAAAAAATTTGGCAGAAATATATGTTAATGGCCAAAAGGTTACTACGCTTTGGAAGCAACCATTTGTGACGGATATTAGTGCATTTGTTCATGCGGGAACGAATCAAATTGAGGTGAAAGTTATTAATTCTTGGGTGAACCGATTGATAGGTGATGCGCAGAAAGGTGCGAAAAAGATTACTTATTTGTCGATGCCGATGATGATTCAAGCGGGAATGCCAACGGAAACTTCCGGATTATTAGGCCCGGTGACTTATGAACGCATAAAATAGACTTCTATGAAAATTGCAGGAAAAGTATTTTTAGTAACAGGTGCCGGCAGTGGTATGGGGCGCGAGATGGCGCATCAAATTATTGCAAAGGGGGGTAAAGTCGCGGGCTTGGATATTCACTTGCCCCAATTACTTGAAACGCAAAAGATTTGTGCTGCGACAGCGGCTACTTTTCTGGCGGTGGAAGTAGATATTACAGATCGAAGCAAAGTGCTGACTTTGCCAGAACAGGTGATTAAGCAATTTGGTCAAATCGATGGCATCATCAATAATGCGGGGATTATTCAACCCTTTGTGAAAGTGAATGACTTGACATTTGAACAAGTGGACCGTGTAATGAATGTGAATTTCTATGGTTGCGTGAATGTAACGAAAGCTTTTTTGCCTCATTTATTAGAACGACCTGAGGCACATATTGTCAATATTTCCAGCATGGGTGGATTCCTACCTGTTCCTGGCCAAAGTATCTATGGGTCAGCGAAAGCGGCGGTTAAATTATTCACGGAGGGCCTGTATGCGGAATTAAAGGAAACTTCTGTTCGTGTGTCGGTGGTTTTCCCGGGCGCGATTGCAACGAATATTACTACGAATTCGGGAATTACAATGCCAAAAAATTCTGGCGGAGAATCATCGGGTATGACCGCAATGCCAGCAAACGAAGCGGCACGTATTATTTTACATGGAATGGAAACGGATCAGTACCGAATTTTAGTTGGGTCTGATTCCAAATTCATGGATTTCTTGTGCCGACTAGCTCCTGAATTTGCTACGAATTTTATTCGTAAAAAGATGAAGGCTTTGTTAGGCTAAATAATCAGTTTCTTGGATTTCGATTATAAGTTCTCAGGCGGGTTTTTTCATTTCTCCGCACTACCTTTGCCAAACCTTGGAGGATTGGCAAAGGTAAGGGGTTAGGCCGTAAAAGTCTCCACCATTGTTAGCGCACGATCAATAATCTGATGCATGTCATAGTACTTGTATTCGCCTAATCGGCCGCCGAAAAATACATCTGATTCTTGATCGGCTAATGCCCTATATTGTTTGAATAATTCATTATTCGGCAGGTCATTCACCGGATAATAAGGCTCCGTCACATCCGCCTGATAAGGCTCTGGATATTCGTAACTAATCCAGGTACTCGGTGTCTCATTAAATTCGAAATGCTTGTGTTCAATAATACGCGTATAAGGAATTTCTGCCTCCGTATAATTCATGACGGCAACACCCTGATGATTAGGATATTCATGTTTGACATGGTCAAAACGCGTGGTTTTGTATTCTAATTTTCCATGTTGATATCCAAAATACGAGTCAATCGGCCCGGTGTAAATCACCTTTTTGGCCAGCGAATTATAGGTCGATTTATTGGCCAAATAATCCACATTCAATTGCACCTCGATGCCCTCTAATAATTTTTCAAAGATCTGCGTATAACCACCCTCAGGAATGCCTTGGTAACGGTCATTAAAGTAATTTGTGTCAAAGGTAAAACGCACCGGCAAACGCTTGATGATTTCCTTTGGAAGTTCTTTCGGGTCCTTCATCCATTGTTTTGCCGTGTAGCCTTTGATGAGTTTTTCGTAGATATCTTTGCCAACTAATTTAATAGCCTGCTCTTCCAAATTTTGGGGTTCTCCTACGATGTCTTTTCCTTGTTCTGCGATGATTTTTTGAGCTTCCGCAGGCGTATTAACATTCCACAATTGGTTGAATGTCCACATGTTGAAGGGTAAAGCATATAATTCCCCCTTGTAATTGGCAATTGGCCGGTTCGTGTAATGATTAAACTTCGCATATTGATTGATCCAATTCCAAACCTTCTCGTTCGATGTATGAAATATGTGCGCCCCATACACATGCAAATGGATATCGTCGCGCTTTTCCGTATAGCAATTTCCGCCGATGTGATCTCGCTTTTCTATGACGAGACAAGAATAACCCTGATTTGTTAATTCTCTCGCACAAATACTGCCGAAGAATCCGGCGCCAACAATCAGAAAATCATAGGGTTTTTGCATGAACAAGGGTTAATTTGGGCTACAAAATTAGCTATTTTTCACAGGCTTTCTCTAAATCTGCAATAATGAATTTTGACATTTGTAAAAAGGCATAGGTGGCCTTAGGTGCAGTCTCTGGATTCGACATGAATTTACCCAAACAACTAGGCACAATCTGCCACGAAACGCCATAGCGGTCCTTAAGCCAGCCACATTTTCCAGGCTGCCCGCCCGCGGATAAATGATCCCAATAATAATCGATTTCTTCCTGTGTGTCAACAACAACGACATGTGAAACCCCTTCATTAAACTGAAATGCATGCATGTGCGAGCTGTCCATCGCGCCAAAAGCCTGCTTGTTCAATAAGAACTGTGCATAACTCAAATGCTCAGCCGTATCTGCAGCCCCTTCCCCATAGGGGCTTATAAGAATTGTCTGAGACTGAGGAAATATCCCCGTATAAAAAGCAATAGCTTCTGCCGCCTTCCCATTATTTTCGCCTGTAAACATCATGTTGGGATAGAGTTTATCGCCACTTTTGTGGTCCAACATCAATTGCCAATTCACGCCAAATCGATCAGCGAGCCAGCCATATTTGCTACTCCATGGATAGGTATTTAGCGGCATCATAATATTTCCACCTTCGATTAGACTAGCCCAAATGCGATCGATTTCTTCCTCGTTTTCCGCATTATAAAAAAAAGAAATGGATGGATTGATTTTGAACTCAGGCCCCCCATTCAAATGCATAAATCGCTTGCCGGCTAAGGTATAATTCACCGTAAAAGGATTTTCGGAAATGAGTTGGATATCGGTAAATACCGATTGGTAAAATGAAAAAGCTTCTTTCGCTTGTTTATCAAACCATAAGCAGGTCATGATGGGGTGGGTCATATCTTTTTTGCTTTAAAACTCCAGGTAAATGTAAATTCGGCTACTATTATGCCATCCTGATTTTTTCCGATGGACTTTGAAATTAACTTGACTCCTTCGCCTGTTTTGACCGTTTCTTCTACGGCGGCTTCCATGGCTTTGCCATCTTCGCAGGTAAAAAAGATTGTTCCTGTAGCCTTTTTGACGAAATGTGCCTCCACTTTTTCTACTAACATGCTCACAGCTGGGTTCCGCTTGTGCACTTGGGCATAGGCCAGCATCCCACTGCTCATTTCGGCAGCCATGGCTTCAACTGCGAAGTACATCGACCGAAAAGGATTTTGGTTAAACCAAGATAATTTGACTCGAACAACACAAGATTCTACATCAAAATGTTGAATGTTTAATCCCGCCCAAAAAGCGGCGGATAAGTTTTTCAGAATAAAAAACTTAAATAAAACCGGACTCGTTATCGTTCGCTTAAACTCGTTGAATTGGGGATTCATACGTTCGTATTTAGGAGGATAAATGTAGCAGTTTTCGCTGCATTATAAAAGAGCAACATCAATTAAGAGCAAGGCTCATTTCTCTTCTTTAAAACCGGGCCTTTCATGCCAATGAAAAATCAGCGCTGCGCTAATAGACATACGGAATCAACGCCTTAACCTTTTTGGCATAATCTGCATAGGCTTGCCCAAAATGATTTCGAAGTTTACGTTCTTCCAATTTACTTCCAATCAAGATATATGTAAAACTCAAAATGAGTACCCCAAACATATTCTTACTCGGAAAAATTAGGTAGATTCCTGCTACTAAAATCAATGTTCCAAAATACAAAGGATGGCGCACGTAACGATACATTCCTGTGACAATTAATTCTGTTGATTTTTCGGGGCTTAATCCTAAGAATTCCCGAAGGTTAAAAACGCGAAATGCTTGGAAGAGAAAAAATAATCCTATGAAAGAAATGCAGGCACCTAGTATCACATGGGTTGCTGTGCTGATAGGCATAAGGCTGAAGTGTAATAACACCAATAAACCTAAAATTGCTATCCCATTGTATACTAGCCGGTAATAAGAGTAAAACTTGGGGAGTTTATTAGCAATGAAATTCTTGACGGTAAAAGTTGCCAAAAAGCTATGTAAAAAGAAATAGAAAGCCCATCCCGCTAAAAGTAACACATTCATGTTCTTTAAATTTTTATCAAAGCTAAATCCTTTTTTGAGAATTTAATTTATAGTTTTAGTAAGAACCTTTTAACTTCCACTTTCTTTTAGAAAGAACGTACCTATGCAACGCAGAAAATTCATTCAGTGGTCATCTTTGATCAGTTCTGTTTCATTCCTACCTACGAAACAAATCAACCCTTCAAATGACCGGACTTACTGGGTGAATTTACTTGATAAAATCGCTTCCCCCATATTGAAAAATATGGCCAAAGGGGAACTTAGGAAAAACATGGTTGTCGCCTACAGCCCTACCTGGGATCAGCGAGCTTCAGATGTTGCATACATGGAAGCGTTTGGTCGTTTGTTGATCGGCATAGGACCCTTTTTAAGTTTGCCAGACGATGTTAGCTCAGCGAATGCACGCGAAGAAACAGATATCCGTAATCGCATGAAAGCACAGACATGGGCAGCTCTCGCTCATGCAGCAAATCCCTTAAGCCCAGATTATTTAAATTGGGGTTCGACAGGCGTGAAACAACCGCTGGTCGATGCAGCTTTTATTGCTCAAGCATTTCTCCTTGCGCCCGAGGCACTGTGGGAACCTTTGTCGGCCGAAACCAAAATGAACTACATTCGCGAGTTTACTACGATCCGACAAATCGTTCCGTCCAACAATAATTGGGTCTTGTTTGCGGCGACAATAGAGAGTTTTTTGTTGTACATCGGGAAGCCTTTTGATGCAGCGCGTATCGATCAGGCGATTGCTAAAATACAATCTTGGTATGTGGGGGACGGCTGGTACAAAGACGGCGAGAAATTTCATTTTGATCATTACAATGGTTTCGTGATTCACCCCATGCTCATCGATGTCATGCGAGTTAATTTGGCCAAAGGCAGATTAGCACAGGCCGACTTTGATGTAGCCTACAAGCGGATGCAACGCTATGCGAGTTTTCAGGAACGATATATTTCACCCGAAGGAACATTCTTAGTTGTTGGCCGCTCCTCAACTTATCGAGTGGGCTTATTTCAACCATTAGCTAAACTTGCTCTAGAGAATGCTCTTCCTAAAGGGATTAGTTTAGCACAAGTTCGGTCCGCTTTGACAGCTGTTTTCAAGCGCGTATTTGTTTCATCGACCTTTGATCGAGATGGCTGGTTGACCTTGGGATTGGTTGGAGCAAATCAGGCAAACATTGCCGACTCCTATTCAAACACGGGAAGTATGTATTTGACTTCGGCGGCATTTTTGCCTCTAGGACTGCCAGCGAATCATCCTTTTTGGGCTGATGCTGATGCGGATTGGACACAAAAGAAAGCTTGGAGTGGACAGGTGTTTCCGAAGGACTACGCGGTGGACTATTAATCCCTTACCTTTGGCAAACCTTGGAGGATTGCCAAAGGTAGTGGAACGAAGGAGAAAAAAAGGCAAAAAAACTGATAAAAAAAGATGCTAAAAGAACTTATTGCGCTGTATGATCGAGACTTAACAACCCTCAGAAAGGAGATTGAATTATATAGCTCAGATTCGCAAATTTGGAAAGTCGCCGAAGGAATCAATAATCCAGGGGGAAATATTTTCCTTCATTTAATGGGGAATTTAAATACCTTTTTTGGTTCAGTATATGGAAATACGGGATATGTTCGTGATAGGCCGCTGGAATTTTCATTGCGCGATGTTCCGCGCTCAACTTTGTTGGAAATGCTTGAAGAAATTCACCCTATCGTGATTCAAGTATTACGGGATTTTCCGATTGAACAATTAGGAGAAATATACCCGATTCGAATTTTTGATGAAGACAAAACGAATGGCTATATTTTTATTCATTTAGAGACGCATTTAGCCTATCATTTAGGCCAAATAAATTACCATCGAAGGCTGCTTGATTCCTAATCCCCCACCTACCTTTGGCAAACCTTGGAGGATTGCCAAAGGTAAGGCGGAATATTGATATGAACGATTAAAAAACTGATATAATCATGAAAAAATTCTTAAAAATTCTCGGCTGGACTTTGTTCAGCATTATCCTACTTCTTTCCGTTGCGATGGGGACCTTTTTATACAAAGTAAAGAACGGGTTTCCAGTAAGTTACGAAACAGAAAAACCGACGATTTCATTTCCAACTGACCGCGCAGCAATTTTGGTATTTACGAAAACAACGGGTTTTCGCCACGCGGAATCCATTGATGCCTCGATTCCCTTATTGAAAAGCCTAGGCGAAAAGCACCCCTATTTTGTCTATGAGACAGCCGATGGTGGCGTGTTTAATTCAGAACAATTGAAGCAATTTAGTTTAGTGATTTTTGATAATTCGACAGGAAGGGTTTTGAATGACGACCAACAAGCTGCTTTGGAAAATTACGTCGAACAAGGGGGCTCTCTGATGGGAATTCACGGAGCGGGAGATGATTCGCATCACTGGGATTGGTATGAGAAAAACCTCCTAGGTGCTAAGTTTTCGCATCATCCCTTGAATCCACAATTCCAACAAGCCGATGTTCGGATGTCTGAAAATGTCGATTCGTTATTTTCAAAAAACTTAGTCAAACAATGGAGCAATACGGATGAATGGTATGTATTTTTCAATCAACCCAAAGACGTAACCGTACTTTATTCCATCAATGGTGATAAAATTATTCCGAATGGGAATATGCTTTGGATGACCGACAAAAACTTTGGCATGGGTGCAAATCATCCAGTGGCTTGGTACCGTAAGGTTGGAAAAGGGAAAACCTTTTACACCTCAATGGGCCATTCTGCTGCTGTTTGGGCAAATCCAGATTACCTGAAACTCATTGAACAAGGGATCGCTTGGAGTATTCAAAAAAACTAGTCGATATAAGGCATTAGTTCCGCTCGCAACAAACCGCTTCCTCCTCCAAAATGTTGGATAATTGGTTGGCTTACTTGCGCGCGGATTAAGTCCTCATCAGCTTCGGAAATACCGCTACTTAGCAGAACAAGATCGAATTTGGAATTAAATAAGTCTTCAGTCTGTTCATAAGAAACGGCTTCGAAGGTATCATATTGATTGATCAATCGAACCAATAAGGCAACGATGTCTGGGTTTGCCCCTATAATGGCAACTATTTTCTTTGTCATTAGATTTGCATAGGAATGTCCATCAATAAAATTTCAGCATCTGCTGTCAAGGCCTTGAGCGTACAGGTCTCTGCTTGGCGAATTCCCAAGCCGTCTCGTGCTTGAAGCGTTTGCCCATCTATATCAAAACTTCCAGCTAGCACAAAGGCATAAACGCCATTGCCCGCTTTTTTAATCGCATAGTTTGTTGAAAAACCTTGATCAAATTTCCCTAAATGGAACCAAGCATCTTGGTGTATCCAAACGCCTTCATCGTCCGGATTGGGCGATAATATTTGTTGGAGTTGATTGTGCCGGTCGGCAACATTCAAGGTGATTTGGTCGTAGCGAGGCGTCACATTTTTCTTGTTAGGGAATACCCAAATCTGCAAAAACTTAACAGTCGAATCTTTATTTCTATTGTATTCGCTGTGATAAATTCCAGTCCCCGCACTCATCACTTGAATATCTCCATGACGAATCACGGCTTTATTCCCCATGCTATCTTGGTGTTCCAAATCCCCTTCCAAAGGAATACTGATAATCTCCATATTATCATGGGGATGTTCGCCAAAGCCCATTCCACCAGAAACGGTATCGTCATTTAAGACGCGCAAAGCCCCGAAATGGATGCGCGCTGGATTATGGTAATTAGCAAAACTAAAGGTATGGAAACTTTGGAGCCAACCATGGTTCGCGGCTCCACGAGAATCTGCAGGATGTAATTCGTATGATTTCATTTGTGACGAATATTTTTAACAAAGCTAGTACTTATTTAAATGGGGAGCTGTTAAAATGTGGAATTTAGGCGTAGTTTTGGAATAAACTTAGATGATTAAATGAACAACAATTCTGAAAATGATTATTTAGCAGGTCCGCGTTCTCGAGGGAAAGAATTTTTATTTTCATTAGAAGTTTTATTTCAATTTATCAAAGGCTTTCGTAACCTGCATTTTGTGGGACCTTGCATCACAATTTTTGGTTCTGCCCGATTTTCAAAAGACGACGTCTTTTATCAAACTACAGAAACGCTGGCCACTCGATTGGGAAAATTGGGCTTCGCCATTATGACAGGTGGCGGGCCAGGTATCATGGAGGCGGCTAATAAGGGAGCAAAAAATGCGGGAGCCCTATCCCTTGGTTGTAATATTGAACTGCCCTTCGAGCAACACCCCAATATCTACTTGGACCGCATGGTCAATATCCGTTATTTCTTTGTTCGCAAAGAGCTTCTTCGGAAATATTCATCTGGTTTTGTGATCATGCCAGGAGGATTAGGCACCTTAGACGAGTTTTTTGAAGTGATTACTTTGATTCAAACAGGGAAAATGAAAAACTTTCCCGTGGTTGTGATGGGGTTGGAATACCATGAAAAATTAATGCGTTATTTTGAGGCCTTGATTAGGGAAGAAACGGTGGGGTCAACGGATTTTCAACATATATTATTTACGGATGATTTGAATGAGGCAGTTGAACATATTCAAAATTGTACACAATTGACCCCCGAAAAACATGCGCACACAAATGCGCCTTTGTGGATTTTAGGGGAAAGAAAAATAAAACGAAAAAAATGAAAATAGCACTGATTTTATCATGCTTGTTCGTGTTTCCTGGATTGGCACAGACGGTACAAGTGAAGACCCAACAAGGAATTGTTGAGGGGGAAAAAATAGGCCAATTGAATCGCTTTTTAGGGATTCCCTTCGCGCAGCCTCCCGTAGGCGATTTGCGATGGAAGGCTCCCCAGGAAATAGTACCATGGAATGGGGTAAAAATAACAAAAGCCTATGGCCCTAGTCCTATGCAAGCAGAACCTAAACCCTTTATGGTTTGGTCTGAAGAATACCTCATTCCAAAAGAACCTATTAGTGAGGATTGTTTGTATTTAAACGTATGGAGCGATTCGCAATCAAATGCGCCAAAACCAGTTTTAGTTTATATCTATGGCGGAGGTTTTCGAAGTGGAGGCGCTGCTTGCCCCATTTATGACGGAGCGGCTACTGCCTCCAAGGGTGTTGTTTTTGTAAGCATCAATTACCGTGTTGGAACTTTTGGTTTCTTAGCTCATCCGGAACTTAGCAAAGAATCCCCTTCGGGGACATCTGGAAATTACGGGTTGTTAGATATGATTGCGGCACTCAAATGGGTGAAAGCAAATATTGCTGCGTTCGGTGGGGACCCCAACCAAGTGACAATCGCCGGGCAATCTGCTGGGGCTTTTGCAGTCAATTATCTGTGTGCATCGCCTCTTGCAAAAGGTCTTTTTAAACGTGCGATTGCCGAAAGTGGTAGCGCAATGCTTTCCAGTCCCTTACGTCCTGCTCTGAATCAAGCGGGTGCGGAGGCGACGGGCATTTTATTCGCTTCTAATTTGGGAGCGGAAAATCTGCATGCTTTACGTGCAAAAACTGCGAATGAAATATTGGCAAGCCCGGGGGGATTATCTTCTCCCTATTTAGATGGCTATGTGGAACCTTTGAACATGCTTGCCGTCTATGTGGATAAAAAGGCAAACGATGTCGAATTATTAATGGGCTGGAACTCTGAAGATTTGGTATCGAATCAGAAGCTTTCGGCAACGGAATACCAGCAGAATTTGACGAAAAAATATGGATCAAAGGCCTCAGAACTTTTGACCTATTATCCCGCAAAAGACGACGCGGAGGCTGCCATTTCGCAGCGTCATTTAAGTCGGGATGAAACCTTCGGCGCAGGAGTATTTTTCTGGGCAAAAACGCAATTGAAATATGGGAAGTCTCCCGTGTTTCTTTATAATTTCAATCGGCAGATTCCAGGCGATACTCCCGAAACTCAAAATGGAGCGTTCCATACTGGCGAAGTTCCATATGCCTATGACAATTTACTTAAGGTAAGAAGACCCTATGCGGACATTGATCGTCAAATCGCAAAATATATGTCAAACTATTGGGTCAATTTTGCCAAAACGGGTAATCCGAATGGGAAAGAGTTGCCAATATGGCCCCGCTTTCAAGCCGGAAATCAAGTGCTACAATTGGATGTGGAAACAAAGGCAGCTAGCATTCAACATGTGGCTGCCCTGGAATTGCTAAGTCAGTAAGTTTACTTTTTTAGTAAATCGCGGATTTCTTTGAGTAGTTCCACCTGTGGATCATTTTTCTTTTCTTCTTTCGGGACATCGACCAAATTAACTTTGTTGATCGCTTTGATGATGGCAAAAAGTACGAATGAAATAAGAACGAATTGAATGATAGAAGCAAGGGACTTCCCATATTTTACAGCACCCCAGGAAAGCTTATCGATGTCGGCAACTCCCGCAGCCTCGATGGCCGGAGTCAGGATTAGCGGGGTAATAATGTCGGAAACCAAGGAATTTATAATGCTCGAAAAAGCAGCTCCGATGACCACGGCGACAGATAATTCAATCACATTTCCTTTAATGGCGAAGGCCCTAAACTCTTTTAACCAATTCATGTTTTAAATCATTTAATTGTTCAAAGATAAACGCTTATTTTACACAAAAATATACATCATGAAAAACTATTTATTGGGATTTTTATTGCTTTCCTTTTCGAGCTTTGCACAAAAGCCATTTGGGAAAATTGATTCAAGCATGCGGATTGACACCTTGGAGGCATCTTGTGGATCTTGTAATTTTAAGATGACCAAAAAGGGGTGTTTTTTGGCTATTAAAAAGGACGGAGTTGCCTATGAAGTTAAGGGAACAGGTTTAGAAGACCATGGCGATGCACATGCAAAGGATGGTTTTTGTATGGCCGTACGTAAAGCACGCGTACAAGGTAAAATAGATAATGGTGTTTTTGTGGCTCAATATTTCGAATTGTTGAAATAAAAAAAACGCCGCTCGAAAATCGAGTGGCGTTTTTGAATTAAACTTCATCAACAAACTAAATAACACCTTTATAAGTCGGAATTCCCTGCATTTTACTCGGGGAATTTCCTGAATTTTAGTACATTTGGCGGTACATCCTAGTCAACATTTTTATGAAAAAGATTTTATTATTGGCCGCATCTGTCGCATTATTTTCTTTTGCCGCAGAGAAATTCATCACGATGCGTATACCTGAGCCAACGGTTAATTACCATTGGAACAATTTGAATAACATCAAAGCAATTGCGGATCAAAGCAACTTGCCTCATGCGCAAGTGAAATTCATCATTGCGTCGATTGATAGCCTTCAAAAAGACATGGCGAAAAATGCGCGTTTGGATAGTACAGTTGCTGCGCCAGCAGCCGTGTTGCCAAAGAAAAAATGATGCCATCCTTGCTGTTGCTTGCTCAGCAGAAGTATTTTAAGGGACAAAAGTTAATTCAAAGACCGATGCGGGTTGCGATTGACTATTGAATGTCGGGATTTGTATTCCAGCAGATAAGACCCAGTGCTTCGTTACAAAGTAAGCTCCTCCAATCACCACTTCTCCCAAGCTATGTTTCCCGCTAATGAAGTCAGCCTGAAATAATAAGCGTTCGGCCCAAATGTTTTGTTCCACCCCAAGCTGTATTCCCACGGATTTGAGTGCACCCCCTTCAACAACATTGCGTGATTCGGGGCCAAAATAGCTATCCGTGTTAGTATAAAGCCCGCCGACCCATTTTGTATGCGTATGCTCGTTGACATAAACTCCGTTCCCATACAAATAGGCTCCAGATTGTCCTGCTTGCGTAAACCCTGCTTGTCCACCTAGGCCAACATGAAAGTCTTCGTGAATTTGAAAACTTTTTTGGGTATTGATGGTAAAAAAAGGATTATATGGTTGTTCAATGTGATTTGCCACAAATTTTTGTTGGTAATCATAATTTACACCAATTACATTAATACCAATTTCAGTATGATTTCCCAGGCCATAACAAAATGTGGTCCCAGATTGGACTCCATTGGGGATAAAATTTAATTGTTGTTGGACAAAGATTTTCCGCGCAGGTGTAATGTCAGAACTTGGAACATTGAAGAAATTTTGTTGGCCGAAAGCTGTCAAGGATAGTAGAATAAAGCTAGCAATCCATTTAATTTGATTGAACATGTAATTTATAGTGGTTTTATTTTTACAAAGCTAATAAGCTTTTTCTTTTCTTCGTCGGCATTTACGGATTAATCTTCGAACAGGTGCCATAGGTCGACACATGCCCGGTGTGCCGGCTTATTTTCTTAACTTTTGGTCCTAAATTGTTACCATGCAGAAATACCTTTTCTCCCTCATTTCAATTTTTCTACTTAGCTGCTCGACACAAGAAGAAATAGAGCAAGCATTGGATCAATTAGCTGTAGCTAAGCAGACCTTCGGGTCAAATATTGATTTTATAGCACTAGCAAATTATGCAAATCAAGGAAAACCATCCTATGTCACGAAAGATAATGCTGGGGGGAATGGTATTATCGATAAACAAGCGACACTAGGGCGAGTACTTTTTTATGATAAGAAATTGAGCATCGATAATAGCATTTCTTGTGCATCCTGTCATAAACAGGCATTTGCTTTTGGGGATACGGCGGTTCAGAGTGTAGGAGTTTTGGGCGGTCGAACAGTTCGACATTCCATGCGTTTAATCAATACACGATTTGCGAATGAAAGTAAATTTTTCTGGAATGAGCGGGCTGCAAGCCTGGAGGTTCAAACCACGATGCCCATACAAGATCATTTGGAAATGGGTTTTAGCGGACAAATGGGTCGTGGGAATATGGCTACTTTATTGGCCAAACTGCAAGAAACCCCTTATTATTCCGAACTATTTACTTGGGCTTACGGGGATAATGGTGTTACAGAAACTCGCATACAGAGTGCATTAGCACAATTTATCCGCAGTATTCAGTCCTTTGATTCGAAATTCGATGCTGGTCGGGCGATGAGCGGAAACGATCAAGCGCCTTTCCCCAATTTCTCTGCAGTGGAAAATCAAGGCAAGATGTTATTTTTAACCGCTCCTCTTTTTAATGCAAACAGCGAACGCATAGGTGGGGGTTTTGGCTGTCAGGCTTGTCATCAATCCCCCGAATTTGATATTGATCCCAATAGTCGGAACAACGGAATCGCGGGGGTAATAGGAAGTACGGATTTGGATGTAAATGTTACCCGGGCACCATCCTTGCGGGATTTGATGAACGCACAAGGTGTTGTGAATGGACCACTGATGCATACGGCGGGTGTTCGAGGTTTGAATAATGTATTGGGGCACTACAATGACATCCAGGCACCGCCACGAAATACAAATCTAGATCCACGTTTGAAACCGAATAACATTGGACAGAAGCTATTGATGACGCATGATGAGATGATGGCTGTTGTCATGTTTCTAAGGACCCTCTCCGGCAAGAATGTATATGTGGATAAAAAATGGTCGGATCCCTTTGTGAATTAACGCTTAATGACGAGTTGAAAACCAGCTAGCATTTCGGATGCTAGTTTCTCGACACAGAAAATTTGTGTATTTCGTTCTGAAAATGCCTCGATGGCTTGTTGGCTCATGGGAAGCTCCTGCAAAAACCGCTGAACCTTAGCAATATTCGCTAGACTTGTAATATCTGATAAAACCAAACCATTTTTACCATCGATGACTAGGTCATTCGCGCAACCACAGGCCGCGGTACAAATGACCGGTTTGCCTAATTCTTGCGCTTCGTTAGCCACCATTCCCCATGTTTCTGCGGTAGAGACCAGCATCAACGCCTCGCTATGTTGGTATAGATTCGCCAAACTCCCCCAAGCCACCGTGCCCAATAGTTGCACATTTTCAATCGCCTCGCTTTGTTTCTTTTGTGCCAATTCCTCGTATAGCGGCCCATTCCCTGCGATTAATAAATCAATCGGCAGCAGTTTCATTAGGTCCATCAATGCCGGAAGGTTTTTCTCGGGAGATAATCGGCCAACAAAAAGGAGATATGGCTTTGGGTGTGGTTTGGGCTGTTCCTTGGTCAAGGTTTTCTGGAATGCGATTTTGTCAAAGGAATTTAAAAAACTCAATATCTTCCGTTTGGGAACTCCTGATTGAAAGAGAAATGTATTCGTATTCAGCCCATAGGAGAAAAAGCCGTCGCACATTTTGATTAAGAATTTTTTATAAATGGACTTGAGGACATGGAGTAGGTTATTTCCATGGGAAGAAATATGTTGTACCGACTCGACCGTCATGATTGTTTTGATTCCGAGGCATTTGGCAAAGAACAAGATTGGAAGTGTTCCCAATTCATTGTAACCCGTCAAATTGATTACATCGGGTTTGAAATTTAGGATGATTTTAATCCAATTCCACATTGTTTTCCAAGGAGAAACCTGCTGTAAAGGGATGCGATTTAAGAGCTTAACGGGGAAGTGGTAAGCATAGGTCGACACATCAAAGTCAACCAAATCCTCTCGCCCTTTTTCTGTAATGGCCGTTTGGACAACCAATACTTCATCCTCAGGAGCACAAGTCTGAGCGATTTTTTCGAAAATCACCGACTTGTATTGTGACCACAATAAGTTATGTAAAATTAATATCCGCATGCTGCTAGTACTCGCTTGCAAAGCTACGGGCTTTTTGGCTAAATTCGTGCAAAATGAAAATTTCATGCATAAATGCGGACTAAAAGGCAATGAGGAAATAGGGCTTTGGTATAAAAATCAAATCGCCATGATGTCACCCGCGATTTTGGCTTTGGGATTGAGTCAGCCAGCTTTGCGTACCTTAGTCAATTTGCATGTTTTTTCTGCTGATGATTTAAAGCGATTAGATGGACTTATCCTGAAAAACAGCCACGGAATTGGGCCAAATGCCTTGCAAAAGTTGGAAACCCTCCGCTAATCATGTATTATTGTATCAAAGCGTGACAATATAAACCTATTACACATGAAAAAAATGTTATTGACCATGGGCTTTGGCCTATTGTGTTCCTGGGCATCTGCTCAATCCATTAATTTATTTCCAGTTCAGACAAGCATTCAACATGGCGTCATTGAAGGAAATTATGATACCAAAACAGGTGTTCAGAAGTATTTCGGTATTCCCTTTGCGAAACCACCGGTAGGGGAATTGCGCTGGAAAGCGCCTCAGCCTCTAGCTCCATGGAAAGGAGTGAAGGAAACGAAAAAATTTGGCCCACGTCCGATTCAGGGCGTCGTTTTTGGTGATATGATGTCTCGTTCAGAAGGACTAAGCGAGGATTGTTTATACTTAAACGTATGGACACCTGCAAAGAAGTCGACCAAAAACCTTCCAGTTTTAGTCTATTTCTATGGTGGGGGAAATGTCGCAGGAGATGGTTCTGAGCCACGCTACGACGGAGAAAGTATGTCGAAGAAAGGCGTAGTTGTCGTTACATGTAACTACCGCTTAAATATTTTTGGAAACCTGGCGCATTCCGAATTAAGTACAGAAACAGCTTACAAAGGTTCTGGTAATTACGGTTACTATGATCAATTAGCTGCTTTGCAATGGGTGCAAAAGAACATTGCTTCTTTCGGTGGTGATGCAAATCACGTAACAATCGCAGGGGAATCAGCAGGTTCAATTGCCGTTAGTTATCAAATGGCTTCCCCACTTTCTAAGGGCTTGGTTCATGCGGCGATTGGTGAAAGTGGCGGTGGTATTAATCCAACCATGGCACCCGTTTCCTTAGCGGATGCAGAAAAAAATGGGGCAGAATTTTTGCAAAAAGCGGGGGTTAAAACCATTAAAGAATTACGTAGCATGTCGACCAAAGACGTTTTTGAATTATATCAAGATTCAAAACGTTTCGGTTTTCCTGTCGTTATTGATGGTAGCTTTTTGACAAAAAAATTACCGGAAATCTTTTCAGCAAAAGAGCAACTTCAAATTCCTTTATTGGTAGGTTGGAACTCTGCTGAAGTTCCAGCTGGCGCCTTCATGCAAGGCAAGCCGAATACGGTCGAAAACTACATCGAACGTGTGAAAAAAGAATATCCCAATGATGTGGACAAAGTATTAAGTCTTTACCCAGCGCATTCAGAAAAAGAAGTTGAAATTTCAGCAACTGCTTTGGCCGCTGATCGATTTATCGCATATTCCACTTGGAAGTGGTTTGATTTACATCGTTCCAACAGCTCTCAACCCGTTTATCGCTATTTGTACAGCAAATTGCGTCCTCCATTAGTGGATAAAAATTCAGTTTCTGCTTTAGCGGGAGGTACGGTTCGCCGCGAAGGCCCAGCGCAAACGCCACCCCCAGCAATAGGTGCGCCACATGCATGTGAAATCGAATATGCGATGGGCAACTTGCATTTAGTGAAGGAGTATGCTTGGACGACAGACGACTTCAAAGTTTCTGATACCATGTTGAATTACTTCACGAATTTTGTAAAAACCTTTAACCCGAACGGCGATAAATTACCCGAATGGCCTGCTGCTAAAGGCGGTGATGCAACGCCTCCGGTCATGATTATCGATACCCATTCACGAGCGGAAAAAGCGCAGAACGATGCGCGCTACCTGTTCTTGGATAAAGAATACATGAAATAAGGAAATGGGGCGAATCGAAAGGTTCGCCCTACTTATTTAACGTGATTAAAGCCTTAATAATTTTTTGTGCTGGGTCATGCATGCTTTGGAATTCATCCGCAACCGTTTGCCAATCAAAACGGTGACTGATGAACCATTCCGAGTGTATTTTTCTTTGTCGGAACAAATCCATTACAAATTCGAAATCTTCTTTCGTGGCATTCCGACTGCTCATCAGGGTTGCCTCCCGTTTATGAAATTCCGGATGCGAAAAGCTTATAGCCTGCTTCTGTAACCCAATCAAAATGTATTGTCCCCCATGTGCCAGACGCAAGAATCCAGACTCAATTGCTGCTAGATTGCCTGTCGCGTCGATGACCTTTGCATAGCTACTTTGCACCGCTGCAGGGATTCCCAGTGTTTCTGTGCAAAAGGATAAACGCGACTCATTGGGTTCAGATACTTCTACTGCTGCACCTCGTAACTTAGCGAGAAAGAGCGTGAATAAACCAATAGGCCCCGCGCCCATAACGAGCACTTTTTCTCCAGCCCCGACCAGTCCACGGCGTAAACCATGCGCGGCAATCGCAAAGGGTTCTACCAAAGCCAATTCATCCATTGTAAGTCCTTGCGCAGCTAAAATATAACGGTCCTCGACGTTGATGTATTCGCGCATGCCGCCATCCGTATGCACACCAAATACTTGAATATTTTCGCAGCAATTGGGTTTGCCCTGGATGCAAGCATCACATGTTTGGCAATTAAAATAGGGAAGGATGGTGACTAATTCGCCAACTGCAAAGCTGTTTGATTCAACAATCTCTAACGCTAATTCATGTCCAAGAATTCTTGGATACTGAAAGAATGGCTGATTTCCCGCAAATGCATGAATATCTGTTCCGCAAATCCCGATCGCCCTCACCTTTAAAAGCGAAAATCCGGGTTTTACTTTTGGCATGTCGACCTCTCCTAAGTCCATTTGCCCAGGCTTTGTACAGATCCATTGTTGCATCGGCTGAATTTTGTTTTCAAATTTACAATTATCACTAAATTAGTTGGCATAATTCGAAACCTCATGATAATCAGTAGTTAATCTGAGGTCTTTGCCTGATTAATGTCATTTTTGTCCTCCTTTCGCGACCTTACCTTTGTGCTCTATGCAACAGGTATCCCTCGATTTACTTCAAAAATACAATATCCCCATTCCTCGGTATACTTCCTATCCGACGGTTCCCTATTGGGATGAAACGATAGACATCCTTGCTTGGAAATCTTTTTTTTCCCAGCGATTTGAGGAAAGTCAAGAGATTAGTCTATATCTGCATCTTCCTTTCTGTGAAAATTTATGCACTTTTTGCGGATGCAATAAACGCATCACGACAAACCATTCAGTGGAGGAAGTCTACATGCTTGCTTTGCTGAAAGAATGGGAGATTTACCGGGGCATGATGTCACATACACCTATCATTCGGGAATTGCATATCGGAGGAGGAACCCCTACTTTTTTCTCTCCGGCCAATTTGAAATATCTGATTGAAACGATTCTCGAGGATGCCATCGTACCGGAAACGCATGAATTTGGATTTGAGGGTCATCCCAATAATACCACATTTGAACACTTGAAAACATTATTCGATTTAGGATTTAATCGGGTGAGTTTTGGAATGCAGGATAGCAATCCTGAGGTCCAAAAAGTCATCAATCGAATCCAGCCGCATGCACATGTGGTGCAGGTGGTTCAATGGGCCAGGGAAATTGGCTATGAATCGGTGAACTTGGATTTGGTGTATGGATTGCCGTTGCAGACCTTGCCCCGACTGGAGAAAACGATTCAAGACGCTTTGGAAATCAAGCCCGATCGAATAGCTTTTTATTCGTATGCGCATGTGCCATGGACGAGTAAGGCCCAAAGGCTTTTCGACGAGAATGATTTGCCTTCGGCTCATGAAAAAATGGAATTATATCAGTTGGGCAAAAAACGCTTCATGGAGGCTGGATATACGGACATTGGCATGGATCATTTTGCCTTACCGGGCGATTTGATGGTTCAGGCACATTTGGAAGGCACCTTACATCGAAATTTTATGGGCTATACGGTCCAGCAAACAGGGATGCTTGTAGGCTTGGGCGTTTCGAGCATCAGTGATATTTATTATGGCTTTGCTCAAAATAAAAAGACGATACAAGAATATTACGAGCAAATAAACAAGGGGGATTTAGCTGTATTTAAAGGCTATTTCTTAGACGATGTTGACCAAAAAATGCGGCAATACATTCTCGACGTGGCTTGTCGGGGCAAAACTCATTTTGCCAAAGAGGATCTAGAACTTCTTCGTCAATATACTTTTCATGAATTAGATGAATTAGCCTTAGATGACCTGGTTACCTGGGGAGAACATGGGTTGATTGTTACTGATTTGGGGAAGCATTTCATTCGAAATATCTGTAAGGCATTTGACTTAAAATTGCTCGCGTCCGAAGTTCAGAAGCAGACATTTAGCCAAGCGGTATAGTGTCAAATTATTCATAATGTATTTTTAGTAAATTTTGTGCATTTTGCGCTTTACAAAGCGAAAGCCTCTAAACAAATTTACATGATACATACGATGCGTTGGTTCGGTCCAAACGATCCGGTTTCGCTGATGGATATTCGACAGGCAGGCTGTGCTGGAGTCGTAACCGCATTGCACCAAATTCCCGTGGGGGAGGTTTGGTCTATCGAGGATATTCAAGTACGTATTTCACTCATCGAAGCCGGGAACCAAGATTGGACTCCCTTGCATTGGTCGGTGGTTGAATCACTTCCTGTACATGAAGGAATAAAAAAAGCCCTGCCATCGCGTGCAGGGTTGATTGAAAACTACAAAACATCTTTAAGGAATTTAGCGGCTTGTGGCATCAAGACGGTATGTTATAATTTTATGCCAGTTCTCGACTGGTCGCGGACCAAATTGAACTTCGAGATGCCCGATGGCGCGCGGGCCTTACGTTTTGTGTGGACGGATTTTGCTGTATTTGATTTACATATATTAAAGCGTCCAGGTGCTTCGGCCGATTATACTCCGGAGGTTAAAGCGGCAGCTGTCGAACGATTTGCAAGCATGACTTCTGATGAAAAAGAGAAGTTAAAGAATACGGCGCTCTTAGGTCTTCCGGGGTCTGAGGAGGCCTTTCAGTTAGAAAATTTCCAAAATCTATTAGATGAATACCGCGACATTTCAGCGGAACAATTGCGTGAAAACCTGCATTATTTTGTGCGATCCATTGCCCCGTTGGCACAGGAATTAGGGATTAATCTGTGTATTCATCCGGATGATCCTCCCTTTCCTTTATTGGGATTGCCGCGCGTAGTGAGCACGGAAGCGGATTTGGCACTATTAATGAAGGCCTCTCCCGAAAGGGCAAATGGGATTACGTTCTGTACAGGTTCCTTGGGTGTTCGAGCGGATAATGATTTACCAAAGATGATTCGTCGCTTTGCTGACCGCATACATTTCTTGCATTTACGCACGACTTTTAGGGAACAAATTGATCCTTTAATCTTTCATGAAGCGCCTCATTTAAGCGGAGATGTCGATATGTTTGAGGTGGTCAAAGCGGTCGTGGAGGAAGAAAAAAAACGTGGAGGAGAGGGAATTCCTATGCGCCCGGATCATGGGCATCAAATGTTGGATGACTTGAACAAAAAAACCTATCCGGGCTATTCGGCTATCGGTCGCTTGCGGGGTTTGGCTGAAATCCGTGGACTTGAATTAGCCATTCGTTCCTTTTTAGCTATATTTTTTATGGCCTGTGGATTCACATTGCTTGCGGATGACGGCTACTGTTTGAAATTCGATCTTTTCGATACTTCCGCGCAGCATGTTTCGGGCTGGGAGGAGGTCAAACAATTGAATTTGTCAACCACTTTTTCTATCGTTTAAATTTATCAGATCAAATAAGATGCAAGAACCATTTTCATTACAGGGGCGCGTGGCGCTCATCACGGGGGGCGGAACCGGAATCGGATACGACATTGCGGCCTGTTTTTTAGCTTCGGGGGCCACGGTTATCATCACAGGTCGTCGGGAAGATGTCCTGAAAGAGGCAGTCGCAAGTCTTGGCTCAGGGGCTCATTATGCCGTGAATGATGTGTCGGATTTGAGTTTAACTTTAACACTTGTTTCATCACTTGTGGCAAAATACGGGGGCATCGATATCTTGGTTAATAATGCGGGGATCAACATGAAGCGTCCAGCGGTGGAGGTCTCTGATGCCGATTTTTCGAACATAATAAATGTCAATTTGAATGCGGTTTTTGCGTTGACGCGAGAAGTGGGCAAACACATGTTGGAACGAGGTAAGGGTTCCATCATCATGATTTCTTCGATGGCAGCATATTATGGCATCGACCGGGTGGCGGCTTATGCGTCGTCAAAAACAGGTGTTTATGGGTTGGTCCGGGTGCTGGCATCGGAATGGTCAGGCAAGGGTGTTCGTGTGAATGCGATTGCACCGGGTTTTATTGAAACGGCGATGAGTCGGACTGCCATGAATTCGGATCCGGATCGGAAGCACAAGGCGATGGATCGTACGCCGATGGGTTATTTTGGAAAACCGGAAGATATCGGTTGGGCTGCAGTTTATTTGGCATCAGATGCTGCGAAATATGTAACAGGCGTCTCAATCCCGGTTGACGGCGGGAATTCAATCGGATTCTAATGAAAGGAAATTACCGCTGGGTCGTAGTTGCCCTCTTGTTTTTTGCGACGACGATCAATTATCTGGATCGTCAGGTGATTGGTTTGTTGAAGCCCACCTTGGAAAAGGAATTAAACTGGTCGGAGACCGATTATAGTTTTATCGTGATGTGTTTTACGGCATCCTATGCAATCGGATTATTAGCCTTTGGAAAGGTGATTGATAAGATTGGTTCCAAAATGGGTTATGCCATTTCAATTATCATTTGGTCATTTGCGGCGATGGCGCATGCATTAGCGAAGACATCTTTTGGTTTTGGTGCGGCGCGTGCGGCTTTGGGAGCTGGAGAAGCAGGGAATTTCCCGGCGGCGATTAAAACGGTGGCGGAATGGTTTCCGAAACGGGAGCGGGCTTTGGCGACGGGCATATTTAATTCGGGGGCCAACATAGGTGCGATGGTCGCGCCGATTATGGTGCCTTGGATTTTAGGGGCGTATGGTTGGCAAGAGGCATTTATCATTACGGGGGGTATTGGGTTTGTTTGGTTGATTTTGTGGTGGGTATTTTATGAGGTGCCTTCCAAACATAAATCCGTTTCTCCCGAGGAATTAATTCATATTCAATCTGAAGAGGAGGTTAATGCTGCGCCGATTGCCTGGAGTAAATTATTTGGCTACCGCCAAACCTGGGTTTTCATTGTAGGGAAGTTTTTCACGGATCCGATCTGGTGGTTTTTCTTGTTTTGGTTGCCCTCGTATTTTTCGACAACCTTTGCCTTGGATTTAAAAAAGCCGAGTTTACATTTGGCGATTTTGTTTACTTGTACGTCGATTGGAAGTATTGGTGGGGGATATATTTCAGGTTATTTTATCAAAAAGGGGTGGCCTGTTTTTAAAGCACGTAAATATTCCATGTTCTTTTTTGCGTTATGTGCAGTGCCGATTATCGGGGCTCGCTGGGCGACGGATATCTGGCAGGCGGTATTTTTAATAAGTATTGCGGCGTCAGCGCATCAAGCCTGGTCGGCAAATATTTTTACCACGGTGTCCGATATGTTCCCGAAACACGCGGTTTCGTCGGTGGTGGGGATTGGAGGCTTAGCGGGGTCCTTAGGTGGGGTGATTTTTCCATATATCATTGGTGTAATATTGGATGCATACAAGGCAGACCAGGCTTTGTCGGCCGGATATAATATTATATTTGTGGCGTGCGGCTGTGCATATTTGTTTGCGTGGTTGCTGATACATATTATTTCTCCAAAAATGGAGGCTGTTCAAAATTAATTTTAGATCTATGAAAAAAGTATTGTTTGCATTGCTGGCACTTTCTTTTGGGGCCAATGCCCAGGAGCATCACCCTTTGGAGGGTGCTTGGGATTTAACGGTTGAGATGGAAAACAGAAATGGAGGCGTTTCGTCGGCACCATCTTGGTTGGAAGTTCGTCATTCCGGTTTGCGCACGTTGACGGGGCGTTTTGTGGGTGATGGCGGTTCTGCTCGTCCGATAGCAGAGGTGTTTTTTAAAGATGGGCACGTATCCTTTAAAATTCCCCCACAATGGGAAAAAGAAGATGCGTATTTGTCATTTGAAGGAGATTTAATGGGGGGTAAATTAGTCGGTTCACTAGTTAAGCCAAACGGTAAATCTTTGTCATTTACAGGTGTGCGTGCGCCGTCTTTATGGCGCGGGTCTGAGCCTACTTGGGGAAAACCAATGGCCTTATTAAATGGAAAAGATTTGACTGGTTGGAAGGCATTGGGACCCAAAAATCAGTGGATTGTTGTGGATGGCGTGATGAAGAGTCCGGCATCTGGGGCAAATATTTGTACGGAGCAGAAGTTTAGTGATTTCAAATTGCACATCGAGTTCCGTTTACCACCGGGAAGCAATAGTGGGGTGTATTTGCGTGGTCGTTATGAAGTGCAGGTGGAAGATAGCTTTGGCAAGGAGCCGTATAGCATTTATTTAGGGGGAATTTATGGATTTATTGATCCTTTATTTCAAGCCGCAAAACCATCCGGCGAGTGGCAGTCTTACGACATCACGCTGGCGGGGCGTAAGGTATCTGTGACCTTGAATGGGCAGGCTGTGATTGTAGATCAAAATATTCCCGGTGTAACCGGAGGCGCGATGGATAGCGATGAGGCTGCCCCAGGGCCGATTATGATTCAGGGAGACCATGGTCCGGTGGAATATCGGAACATTGTGATAACGCCTGGATTGTAAGAATATCAGGAAACTTTTAGGAAAAAAACAGAACTTGCGTGAGGGTAGACGCTGCCGGGGTCGCAGACCCCGGCAGCGTCACCACTCCCCCCGTCTCATGCCAATAACTTGATAAAATACAGACAAAGTCTCGCAATGGGCTGAGGGCTTGTTTTGTCTGATATTTTACGCATTTTCATCGACTTCTTGATAATCTGGTCCATCCGATAGTGTTTGCAGAGAGCGGTTGATTGAGTTTCAATTTTGCTGTAAGAGTTAATTTTTTTTAGAATATTATTCTTTCAAGTACATATAGTCTATGGTTTTTGTAGATTGTTAATTATATTTGAAGAAAATTTATTTATGCGTTTTCTGTTTTTCTTTTTCGTTCCTTTCTTTTTCTCATTTGGTCAGCAAAAAATTGAGCATCAAAATCAAGTTTGGTATGGATATTATTTAACCTATCCAATCAATAAACAGTGGTATTTACAGGGAGAAGCTCATGAGCGGCATTTTGTATCGCCAGTTTTGCATCATCAAACCGCTTTCCGGGCACATATTCATCGTACATTTGGGCGTAATTGGGATGTTTCCGCTGGGGCGGCAATGTTTTTAAATACCCCCAATGATCTAGCCGCAACCATTCGATTAGCTGTTCCGGAATATCGGCCACATATCGAAGCGGCCTATAAACACCAATTGTCTAAGCTTCGAATCGATCATCGTTTTCGTACGGAAATGCGATTTAATCAGGCGACAAATGCAACTAGAAGTGTTTTGGAGGAATCAATCAAGTTTAATAATTACCGCTTGCGCTATCGGTTTCAGGTGTTATTCCCACTGGTAAAATCGATATCGGGCAAAGTAAATACCGAAATTTTACTAAATGCCGAGCAAGAAAATCCAGAAAATAATTTGGATCAGCACAGGATGTTTGCGGGATTAAGTATTCCGTTGAGGAGTAATTTAACTTTGGATGTTGGCTATCTACATGCATTCCTACAAAGACCTAATTTGAATTATTACGATCGAAGTATCATCAGTATGATGCTTTATCATCGTATTGAATGAGTTTTGGAGAGTAGGCGGTTTATCAATAATTTGATGAGGAAAAGTGTAAATATGCCTCATCGTGTGCCTGGGGGGTAGAAATTATCAGTTTATTTAGCTAAGGCGTTCTTCGTGGAACGAAAGGTGGGGGGGGTGACGCGGCCCGGGGGGTAAGACCCCCGCCCCGGAGACAAAATTAACATTTAAACAATTTTTTTAAAAAATTTTTTTTAAAAAAAAACAAATTA
>CAYHOB010000009.1:96710-116229 GCA_964358165.1 uncultured Aquirufa sp. | reverse complement strand
GTAATGCCTACGGCATAGGAAATGATACTTCGAATAGAACTTCCCGTTTCGAATTGTGCGTTTGCTTGTTGGATATCAATCGCATCCGTTTCATAATAACGCTGGTATTCAACGGCCATCTCGGGTGCTTGTGTGACATCTTTTAATTTAACTTGAATGTCCGTAATGTAGTTAGATGAAACTCCTAGTATTTTTTGGGTAGTTTCAATGGAGCAATAACTTTGAACCCGATCTAGGTCCTGTAAGCCGGATTGAAAAAAGCCAACGACTTTCAGCTGAACTCGTTCGCCCTTACTCGTTGTAATCTGGACGATATCTCCTACATGTGAAGCCATTTTGTCGGCAATCCCTTTTCCTAAAATGATACTATTGGGGATGTTTTTTAAATCACGGAAATTTCCTGCTGTGATATAATCGGAAAACATAAATAAGCGGTTCTCCTCGTCGGGATGGATGCCATTGATATTCCCGGTCAAATCCACACTCCCAACATTATAAAATACCTGTGCATTTATTTTAGGTGCAACACCGAGTACCCGGGGGTCTCGTTTGATGGCCGACATAATTTGTGCACTGTTGTAAATTTCAAGACGCTGTTTTTTTGGTTTTACAGACTGGATGAAATTTTTTGTATGCGGGGATAGGAGATCGACGGGTTGGATTTTTGACACATTTATATCATGGTATAGGCGAATATGTGCTGTTCTATTCATGATCAAACCATCCAATAAATCATTTAAGCCATTCATGAATCCAAGCAATGTGACAAACATCGTGATACTAAAAGTCACACCCGCAGCGGCAACCAATGTTTGTTTCCATCTTGCGAGTAGCAAAGAAATAGATACCTGTATGATTAGTTTGAGATTCATTATTCTGGCTTAATCACATGCTCTTGAGAACTCAATCCACTTAGGATTTCGACTTTTTGGAAATCGGTCAACCCTAATTTAACAACGCGTTTACTTCCGTCTTCTAAGGTTACGATCGAGTCGTTTTTCAAGTAATTACGAGGAAGGATGAGTACATTGTTTTTTGTCTGAAGAATTATATTGGCTTCAAATGTGACATTTGGATAAAGTTTTTCCGGAGCTTTTATCATTTTTGCTTCAATCAAGAATGTTTTATTTCGCTCATTCATAATGGCGGCAATCTTATTTACTTCCGCTTCAAAATATTGGTTTTTATAGGCATCAAACGTTATGGCAACTTTTTGTCCGAGTTTAATTTTGAAAATATCATGCTCATCCACCTGCATTTCAAGCTTGTAATTTTGAGCTTTCCCCAAAGTTGCGATGGGTGTTTGTGGGCCTACGAGTTCTCCTTTTTCCTTGAGTAGATTAAACACAATGCCTTCTACTTTACTTTTTAGGATGAAATCATCATGCTGCTTTGCTGAAATTTGTACGTTCTTTTTCGTCTGTGCAGCACTGAAGTTGATTTGCCTTTTTAAATCTTTGTAACGTTGATTGGCAGAAAGATAATTCGCTTTTGAACTTTGATAATTCAATTCTTTTTGTTCGAATTCTACACGCGTTCCTACTTGCTGAGCCCATAAGGTTTTTTGTCTTGCAAATAAGCTTGAATCCAATTTTAATTTGGCTTTTGCGGTTTGAACGATGGCTTCAGCCTCCAACAGTTTGCCCTGGTTATTCGCAACATCATTGTAGTTGGCCGCTAACTCTGCGTTCTCCAAATTGAATTTTTGCGTATCATTCGATATACGTAATAGGGGGGTGCCAATTTTGACTTCTTGGCCCTCATGCACATATATTTCTTCGATGATCCCACTAACTGATACGAAGGCTTCATATTGATCGACCGACTTAATCGTTCCGGATGCATAGATTGACTCGGTGATATCGCCGGTTGTCGGGGTAATGCTTTCTTCTTTCTTTGAACAAGCAAAAATACCTAGTCCGACAAAAATGAGTAATGCGGTTACTTTCATCTTGCTAATTTAAGCTATTCGATCCATAGAAAAAACGATATTAGTCACGAATACATCGGACACTGAATCCCGCATCTTTGTCATTGGTTGAAGTTGTTGATGTGCCGCTTAAGGTTGGAATGACATAAGCCCTCGCATGTGTCGTTGAATAGGATGTATTTGACCAATAATGAACCGTTGACCCGCGTTCAACTAAGCTTCCAGATAAGTTTAAATATCCTGCCGCGTGCATGGCCAACTCGGAGGCAAATAAGTTAGTTAGATTTCGCGCAGCTAATTCTACCGCCTGCCACTCGGCATACGTTGGCATTCGCCAGCCCGTTCCTAATTCGATGGTACATGGGTCTTGTGCCGTTGACCAGTCGTTATTCACCAGCGCTTGGCTTGGCCACGTAGTGGATGGAGTTCGTGAAGTGGTGTATCGATATCCAATTTTACTTCCAAATTGCCAATACCAACCAGCAGAGGCTTCTGTATTATCCGTTGCACTTACTGGAGGATTGGTTGAGCCTAAGTTTTGTAAAAGCCAACATTTATTGGTTCCTGTAATCGTTGAATAGGCAAGATTATAGGTAACTGTTTTCGCAACAGGCGCCACTCCTCGACTTGTAATATGGCTCACAATCATATTCGTACAGGGTGGCAATATGTTGATTTTTCCAGTACGTTCAACTCCATCTAAGGTCATTTGCTTTCCTGCTTTATTGATAAATTCTGAGCGTGTTGTCGACATCCGACCTTCGGAAGTAATGGATTGCCCCAAACATGCTGTGCTAAAAAAAATCAATAGCCCTAAGTAACATCTAATATTCATAATCAAATTGGATTCTGTCACCTGCAATTAATGTAAATGCGCTATTGTTTGCAGGGATATAGGTGATTGTCCTTGTACTTAGTGAATAGGCATTTTTGTCAATTCTCACACCGTTGATAAACATTTGTACCTTACTATTTGCAACAGGGGTTTGGGTCAAGGTAAAACTAGTTTGTCCAACAGTTGCCGTAAATTGATCACTTTCATCTGTATCTGGTGCAGAAACCGTCCATGTTGAACCAACCACTTTTAATACATATCCTGTGGTACTTGGGCTTAATGTTGTCACTGCATTTGTTCCATTTCCTAGGATTAGTGCCCCACTTGCCAAAGTCGTTTGGCCCGTTCCTCCTTGATCCACGCCCACAAAGCCAGTAGAGCTGAGGTTTTTTGATGCATCAGAGAAAACAATTTTTGAGGCAGTTAAACTTGAATTTGTCAAGTTGCCTGTTACCGTTAAATTTCCTCCAACACTCCCATTTCCAGCACTGATGACGCTTGCGAAAGTTTTAGCCCCAGCGAATGTCTGGGTTCCAGTCGTGACAATACCAGGATTCGTTGCATCGGCTGGGCTTAGGTTAATGACATTATTCGTAACGGTTAATCCATTTGCTGTGCTACTTCCTACGGCTCCCGCTGAAACGGCTGTTGGCACAATCGTTGCCCACGCTGTTCCATTCCATGTCAAAACCTGTCCACTGGAAGTAGGGACAATGGCGGAAAGCGCACTCGTACCATTACCAATTACAACGCCATTGGAAGGGATACTCGTTAGGCCAGTTCCTCCTTGGTCCACCCCAACAGTACCCGTTGAGCTTAGAATTTTTGATGCATCTGAGAAAACAACTTTCGAGGCGGTTAAGCTTGAATTTGTCAAGTTGCCAGTCACCGCCAAAGTTCCGCCAACACTGCTGTTGCCTGTACTAGCCACACTTGCAAAGGTTTTGGCGCCAGCGAAAGTCTGAACCCCAGTGGTCATAATACCGGAATTTGTAGCGTCAGCAGGACTTAAACTAATTTCTCCTCCTGCCGTTATTGTTAAACCTTTGGAAGTGGAACTCGTATTTACATTACCTAAGGTGACAGTTGGGGACGCATTTTCCACACTCCAAGCACCCAAACGGGAAACTAATATTTGTCCGTCTGTGCCTGGATTTATGGAGCTTAGCGGGGAGATTCCTGCTCCTACAATTAAACCGCCACTCGTAAAGGTTGAAGCACCTGTTCCTCCTTGTGAAACGCTGACATTTCCCGTAGAACTTAGGTTTTTGGAGGCATCTGTGAAAACCACTTTAGAAGCTGTCAATGTTGCATTAGACATCGTACCCGAAACACTAAGATTTCCTGAGCTAATGATACTTGCAAACGTTTTTGCCCCCGCGAAGGTTTGAGCACCTGTTGTGATAATACCTGGATAAGTTGCATCAGCAGGACTTAGACTTATAACGTTGTTTGTAATGCTTATTCCATTTGCCGTGCTGCTTCCTACTATTCCTGTAGAAACGGTAGTAGGAACTGTTGCCGACCAAGCTGTTCCATTCCAGCTAAGGACTTGTCCACCAGTGGTGGGAATAATGGTGTTGATTGAACCTGTCCCATTTCCGATCATTACTCCATTGGAAGGGATGCTCGAAAGCCCTGTTCCACCCAAATTTATTGCTAAGCTGCTGGTAGAAACCTGTAGATTGTTTGCATCTGTTATGACTATTTGACTTGGATTTGTGCCTGTCGTTTTCAATCCTGTAAATGAACCAGTATTGGGGCCCGTTGAGCCTATTGGGGTGTTTTGTAAACTTCCAGCTTGTAAGGCCCCTGCTGTATTAATCCGCGTGATATTAGCATTTCCTAATTGTATTGAATTGTCTAAGGTAACGATAGCTCCAGCTCCGATAGCAATTGTATTAGTAAGGTTTCCACTGCCAACTCCGGCACCCTGACCGATGGCTGTATTGCCAATCCCCGTTGTATTTAAACTTAAAGCACCAGCTCCAATTCCCGTATTATTTGTTCCGCTCGTATTGGCTGTTAGACTTTGGTAACCCACCGCCGTATTATTAGATCCGCTTGTGTTGCTCGCAAATGCGCTTTTCCCAATTAAAGTATTTGCCTCGAGTCCTCCACCGCCATTTCCAATCAAAAGGTGATTGATTTGAAGGTCTTGTACAAGGGTTTTCGCTCCCGCAATTGACTGTGTTCCCGTTGTTACGATCCCAGGATAGCTCGCATCAGCGGGACTTAATTTCAACTCACCACCTAGTAAAGTCAAGCCATTCGCCGTTCCGCTTGAATTAACGCTTCCCACGGTATTAGCAATACCAAGGCTCGATATTGCGTTTGCAGACCAGCTGCTCCCATTCGAGCTTAATACATAACCCGTACTTCCCGGAGCGATGAAACCTAAACTTGTTCCTCCCACGAGTAACGCATTCGATGTTAAACTTGAAACCCCAGTTCCACCGTTTGCAATAGGCAGGATGTTGCTAACTTTTGTACTTAAATCGATGCTGCCGGCCAGCATCGAATTTGTAACTTTCGTATTTCCTATCGTTGTTACACCGGTATTGTTCATCGTTACATCACCAGAAAGGTTTCGTTCAACTGCCGCATTGCTCCCATTTCCTATGAGCACCTTTCCGTCATTCAAAATAGTTCCGGCTAATGAAGTATTCGAAAAACTAATTTCAGTTACATTCGTGATTCTTCCTTTTGCATCTACTGTAACTTGAGGAATTAACGCATTACTACCATATCGGCCTGCGGTTACGGCTGTATTTCCCAGCGTTGTAACGATATTTCCAGTGCCCGTTCCAGTGAGATCGCCAGTTAATGTTATCGTTTGATCCCCGGTGTTTGTGCCGGCTATGCTGGCATCATTTGTCAACGTTAATGTCTTAGAGGTAATTCCTCCCGCTATGCTAAATCCACTTAATCCACTCGTTAATTGCAAGCCATTCACACTTTTGTTGGTCAGTGATTCGGCCCCCGCAAGCGTTGCCAATGTGCCACTCGAGGGAAGTGTTACATCGGTTGCTGCATTTGTATTGATGACCAAGGTATTTGCTCCACTCGTTGTCAAATTACCTCCTAAGCTGATTGTCTTCCCGGAATTATTCACCCCAGTTCCTCCCTTCGCACCCGAAATTGTCCCCGTTATTTTGTCATCTGAAACGGATCCCGAGGCTAATTTGGCCGAATTGATGGCTCCATTGGATATGATGGGATTGTTTGCTGTCGAACTTGGACCTGCTAAATCGCCGCCTAATCTAATTTTACCCAAAACCACATTGGTCGCATCTTGTGTTGTTCCAGCAACGATTTGTAAATCAACATAGGCTTTATTGGCCGCGTCTGTTGAAGCGGATGGAGCATTTGTGAGTTGAATTTTTGTTCCTGTTGGGAAAATTAAATTTCCCGACATCGTTGAGCCGGCTAATTTGACAAATTGAGCATCCAAGGCAGCCTGGCTAGTCGTAATTTCATTCCAAAGAGTACCATCGTAAATAAATGCCCGTCCATTATTTGCTGCGGTTGCATCGCCCGAAACGATATAGACATCACTGTTAATGGGACTAGAAATGACAGGGCTGAAATTGCCCCCATTATATATGCCAGTATAGGTCGTCCCAAATCGCAATGCAATGTTTCCATTGGTATCCGGCAAATACCCATTGACCCGCTGAACGGCTCCGCTCACATCGCCCACGGGAATGGAAGATACCGTTGAAAATGGATTTCCTGCTTTCACATAACCTGAGCTTAGACTTGCCGTTCCTAAGCCTCCATTGGCAGTTGCTAATATGGCATTTCCCCCAATGCTTCCATTCAAAGAAACATTACTCAAGGATGCAGCTGTTGCACGAACCACACTGCCAGAGCCGATCGTGGAAATCTCGGAAGGGGTGGCTGCGCTTGCTCCAAAATTTCCAATTAATTTATCTGGATTGATAGTCTGAAAATTGGCCAAGGAGATTGCTTGATTTGCCAACTTCCCTTCAACATAGGTTTTGACGGCATGCTGGGTCGGGAATTCAATGGAACTGTTCGCGTCAATACTTCCATCGGATTTGTTTGCGGTGTTTTCTTTTAAATTTAATGCCGTTTGCGTTGCAGATCCTACGCTTCCTCCTGTAGTGGCATCTACATAGACTTTTACTGCTTTCTGGCTCGGATACAACTGGTCGCTTGGACTCACATTACCTAAGTCGGTGGCGATGGATTTATTTGCAATTAATTCAGCACCGATCACATCAGCCACCGGAATACTGCTGCTACTTGTCATGGCAGATGTCCCATTCCCTTTGATATATCCACTTAAAGTAGCCGCAGCCCCCGTTCCGCCATGCGTGGCATTGATAACGCCAGTCACATTAACTGAATTTCCAGGAATGTTCCCCGAAACTTTACTGCCATCTATGCCAACAATCTTGGCGTTCGAAACGGCCAAATCTGCAATTTTTCCCGTGGTTATGCTACTTTCCGTAATGACGGGTGCAGCAGCCGTTGTTCCTGTTCCAGCCAAATCACCACCTAGCTTGATTTTACCTAATGCGGAAGTTGTCGCATCGGGAATACTTCCTTGGGCAATTTGATTGTCCACATAATTTTTGACGGCAGATACACTGGCATATTTGCTATTCGATGGGGCATCTACAGCTATGTCGGTGCTTTTGTTTGAACTAAGTTCCGCACCACTTACATCTGCAACAGGGATTGAGCTTAAAGCCTGCATGGCGGAGGTGCCAAAACCTTTTATGTATCCGGTAAGTGTGCCCGCAACGCCCGTTCCCCCATGTGTGGTGGCTACTGTTCCCGTTACATTCGATGCATCTCCTATGATGTTTCCTGTCACCTTGCTTCCTGATACGCTTGAAATTTTCACATCTGTTATGGCCGCATCAAGCACTTTATTGGTACTTATCGCATTGTCACGTATGATGGGGTCATCGGCAGTACTTGTTCCCGCTGCCAAATCACCCCCTAAGCGAATTTTCCCTTTTACGGTTAAGCTCGCATCCGAAATCGTAGCTGAACTTATTTGATTGTCCACATAAGTTTTAACCGCATTTTGCGTCGGGTAAAAGGTATTGCTTGTTCCTAAGGTTGTCGCGCTTGACTTGTTTGACAGGTCCTCTTTGCTTGAATAATTGATGGAGGCCGAATTTAATTCTTGTTGAACAAATGAAGTCGTTGCCAATTGATCTGTATTGCTTCCTGTTCCTTGTTTAACCCCAACGGTTCCTGTGGGTAGGGAAGGGGTTCCTGAAAATACAGGTGAAATTTTGTCTGCTTTCGCATTTAAATCGGCCGACAATGCAATGCCTTGAGTTGCTTGATCCACATAGGTTTTTACCGCTCGGACACTCGGATATTTGCTGTCGGAGGTGGGGTCGTTTGCTATATTGACCAACTTGTTTGCAAGATTTTCCTTTAGCGCTAAACCAGGGACAGTTGGGCTGTTAGCCGTTCCAGCAAGATCTCCAGCTAATTGAATTTTTCCAGAGGCCAATGTCGTTGCGTCAGGTGTACCCGAAATAGCTACTGCCGAAACGACTTGATCGACATAGGTTTTGACGGCTCTTTGGCTTGGATATAATTGATTGCTCGGATTTGAATTGCCCAAATCGCTCGCCACAGATTTATTCGCTAAGGATTCATAGGATGATCCCAAGTCGTTAATCTGGCTCGTGAGGGTTGTTTGATTTTGATTGATCTGATTCCCCTGCTGATCTATTCGGGTATTCAAATTTTGTGTAACCAGCACCGTCTCATTTAATTTCTTAACTTGTGTTTCGATCAGCGATTCTAAACTGAGTTGCTGGTCTTTGACCAAATTAATCGCGTTTAAATTAGCCAACTGGTTTTCTTGGATTGTTTTCTCTAAGGGTTTTAAGTCATTGGAGATTAAATAGCCTGCATCATTTGTAAAATGCGAAACATCTTTCGGAGCATTGTTGATATTTTTATATTCTACGGCATCCGCATAGAGTGCGTAAGGGCTATATAATAAGGTTTGATTGCTTACTTCGATGTAATTAGCCAGATTCTCTGTTTTGACAGCCACGACAAGAACCTTGTTTTGGCCACTCCAAACCAATTGGTCAAAATTTACACCCAATGATTTTTTCCCTTTCCCGATGGTCAGATTTATCAAGCCAAAAGCATCCGTTTGGGTTTCATGTACTTCTTCAAAATCAATCGTATTGTTCGACTTTAAGGTAAAGCGAATCGTGATTTTAGCATTTTGAAGGGCCTGTCCTTGAATAAAAGTGCCTGGAATCTGATAGGGACTTGGATCCTGAATAACGGCCTGAAATTGGATCCCTTTGGTTTGGGCTAAACCAATGAATGCCAAATGAAAGAGCAACAATAACAGTATATGTCTTTTCATGGCGTTTAATTTTTTAGTGGTTGAATGATAATTCCAAAAACAAAACTGCTTGGATTTATGGATAAGGTAGTCCCTTGAGATTGCATGGCAGTAAGGCTGCTTACCTGCCGATATGCAATGGATAGCCATAATTGATCGCTTATGACTTGCTGGAGGCCAATCTGAAATCCCCCAAAACCTTGGATTCCGTTGAATTGTTTGTCATTCCTTAAATCCATAAATCGATTATTCACCCACTGGTTACCATGAAGGAGTTGGCTTAGCTGCAATAATGCATTTGCCTGAACACTGAATCCCTTGTACAGCTTCTGAGTCAATTGAATGGAGGGGCTGATGCCGATGTAATCTGTTTGGTAACTGTAAGCCATGTTGACGGCATCACCTACCGCATTGTATTGATTGATGTTTAATTCGATACCCCATTTGATTTTGCCGAGTAGCTTGGCAATCTTGGGATTTTGGTTGAAATAAATAACCTTAGGGCTCGACTTTAATAGGAGGGCTGCCGTATCAACCAATTTTCGTTGGTATTGCATGGCATATAAATTGCCCGATCCTGCTTTGATGCCTGACAGGGTAGCACCAGAACTAGTTACGAAATCAAAAGAAGTGAGATTTACCCCTGCCTGAAAGGTCCATTGTTGGGCAAATGATATAGCAGGAATGAACAGAAAAAATAGCCAAACAGCAATTTTTCCCTTCATCGCCCGAGCGATTAGGTGTGCGTACATGATTAATTAGAACTAGATTATGGCGTAAAGTAATAAAATCATTTGGAAATAAATATCAGTAAACTGATTATCTATTGTTAATTGAAAATGCAATACCTTATTTTGGTAAAAAGTATCAAGAATGAAAATTACACAGGTTTCAGATTATCAAGCATTAAGTGCTTTGGCTGCTCAGCTAATCATAGAAGAGGTAAAAGCAAAACCAGATTTACTTTTCTGTGCTGCCACTGGAGGATCACCTACGGGTATGTATGCGGAAATGACCAAGGAAAAGGACGTTTTCAAACAAATGCGCGTGATCAAAATGGACGAATGGGGCATCATCCCATCCATTCACCCGGATTCATGTGAGTCTTACCTTCAAAAACATTTGTTGGGGCCCATGGAAATTCCTGCCAAGCGCTATTTGAGTTTTGACCCTAATTCAGCCGAGCCAGAAAAAGAAATCCAACGCATTGAAACTTATATTCAAGCCAATAGTCCGATGGATATCTGTATCCTCGGTTTAGGGAAGAATGGACACATTGCCTTCAATGAACCAGCACCCTATTTGCAAGCGGGCTTCCATAAAGCCACATTAGCGGCCTCAACAATCCAACATGATCCTACGCTTTCACAAGGGGCTGAACCAGCTTTTGGTTGGTGTGTAGGAATGCAAGGGATTTTGCAATCAAAAAAAATCATTTTCCTGGTGACGGGGAAAGGGAAGGAAGCGGCTTTAAAACAAATTATGACCCAACAAATTAGTACGGATTGTCCGGCTTCATTTCTTTGGTTGCACCCGAATGTGGAGTTAATCACGGACTATCCTTTGGTGTAAATGAATAAGATTTTCTCAAATGCGGCTGAAGCCATCAGCGACATCAAAACGGGTTCGAGTATTCTCATGGGGGGATTCGGCTTAACGGGTGTTCCTGAAAATTTAATCTCCGCACTAATCCTTCAGGGAACGAATGAAATTACTTGTATTTCGAATGAAGCGGGTCTTGCGGATTTTGGCATAGGCCGATTAATAGCCAAGAGACAAATTCGGAAAATGGTCTGTTCCTACATTGGAGAAAACCACCTTTTTGAAAAATTCATGTTGGAGGGCAACTTAGCCGTTGAATTGGTTCCACAAGGAACCTTAGCCGAACGGATTCGTTGTGGAGGCGCAGGGATTCCTGCATTCTTTACGCCGGCAGGTGTAGGAACGGAAGTGGCAGAAGGAAAGGAAACGCGTGAATTTGATGGAAAAAAATACCTAATGGAAAAGGCCATTGAGGCTGATTTTTCATTTGTAAAAGCCTGGAAGGGTGATAATGAAGGAAACTTGATCTACAAAGGCACATCTCAAAATTTCAACCCAGTCGTGGCCACAGCGGGTAGGATTACCATCGCCGAAGTGGAAGAACTAGTTCCAGCGGGTACTTTGGATCCCAATCAAATTCAAACGCCGGGAATCTATGTCCAACGAATTTTTCAAGGAAAAGACTACGAAAAGCCCATCGAGCATTTGACACATCTTTTGGATGCTGATGAAATTAAGGAGTTGAGTCCCGAAGATGTCAAGAAAGAGGTTATCGGGAAGCGGCTTGCCCAAGAAATTAAGGATGGGGATTATGTGAATTTGGGTATCGGAATTCCGACGCGCGTAGCGAATCATATCCCCAAAGACATGAAGGTGATTCTACAATCTGAAAATGGTTTATTGGGTATCGGACCCTTTCCCGCGGAGGGGCAAGAGGATCCGGATTATATCAATGCGAGCAAACAAACAATTACGGTTGCACCGGGTGGTTCTGTTTTCGGTTCGGAGCAGAGTTTTGCCATGATACGTGGCAATCATATCGATGTGACGATTCTGGGTGGGATGGAAGTTTCGGAAAGGGGGGATTTGGCCAACTGGAAAGTGCCCGGAAAAATGGTGAAGGGAATGGGTGGGGCGATGGACTTGGTCGCTTCGGCAGATAAGGTGATTGTAGCCATGTTACAAACGACTTCTTCGGGTAAATCGAAGTTGGTTAGTACTTGTAATTTACCTTTAACGGGAGTTCGTTGTGTGACGCGCGTAATTACGGAATTGGGGGTTTATGACATCTTACCTGAGGGTGGTTTTCGATTGCTCGAACGTGCTCCTGGAGTTTCGATCGCGGATATTCGAAATGCGACCTCTGGGCATTTGGAGGTTCCTGATTTTGTCCCAGAAATGAACATTAATTAATCACGAAAGGGATGCCTTTGTATCCAGGCAGCCTCAGGTTCTAAGAACTTAAATATGGATGCTAAATGCCTGTTGATCCATTTGTTTTGATGTTCCATGAAACCGTACATCTCTATTGGTAGCGCACCTATCGAACTCTTAATTTCCATGGCCGTCCTACCAAAATTAATTTGCTGGAATCCATTCACGATCGAGCAACCCACCATATCATATAGCATGTTGAGGTAGAGCATTTTCTCTTTTTGAATGCCTGGGTCATAACCTAAAAAGTAGGTCTCCAATAATTCATCGTGCTGGAATAGGGTATTAAATCCGATGAGTTGGCCTGCCTCGAAATAGGCAAAAAAACGAAACGCATCTCCCATTTTTTCTTTCAAGCTACTGAAATGATTTTTGGCCAAAAAGAAGGTGTTTGCATGTGCGTTTTCTGCCACATGTACATATAATTCGTAAATGCGATCTTCTTGTTCGATGATTTCAGCTAAATTCAATTGACGTTTCTCAATGCCAATGGCCTTTTTTCGGGCTCTTTTGTATTGATCTCGGTATTTTTTGGATAGGGCATCTACATAATCCTGTTCTTTTTTCCATCCTTCCTGTGCCTTGAAACACATACTGGGCTGAGATGAAAATTTCAAACTCTTTTGCCAAATGGAATTTTCAACATTTGATAATTCGGCCGCTGAAAAGTCTTTCAAAACATGTAAGTGGTGATGAGGATATTCTGGTAGGACGTTATTTTTGATATAGGCCAAAATGTCTTTTGGAGAAGTCTGCTCATCCCATGCAATGGCATGTTGGCCTGTCAGCATGTTATTGCCCACAATCAATAAGTTGCTTGCGTAGTTTTTGAATAAAAAATCTCTGATCTTGATTTTTAGGCCATGATCGCGCGTTCCCAAGGTCTCCAATTGATTCAAATCAATTTGTTGGATCAATGCCGTAGCACATAATCGGGTGTCCTGATAAACCCCAACAAAAGAATTAAAGACGTTTTGAGGAGCTGATATTTCCAACGCTGAAAGGTAAGCCTTCTCTAAGAAAATACTTGAATTGCTTAGCTTGTCCCAGGTTTCGGGCAATTCAGCGCTTTGTTGGAAAATCTTATGGTGGTAGTTCAAATCTTTATGCATTCAGGATTTAAACTCTAAAGGCTAATGATTTGTTCCCTGCGAATGTTCGAATTAGCTAATCCCTTGAAATTTTGCTGATATTAATCATGCAGCTTCGAATTCGAAATTCGTGTATATTTGAATTAGGCTTATTGCCATAAAACTTGAATATTTTTCATATGGAATATAGATATCCAATTGCAGGAATGAGTTGTCAAAGCTGCCGCGCTCATGTGGAGAAGGCTTTGAATGGTATCCCAGGTATCAAGGCGGTGGTAGATTTGGAAAAAGCGGAGGCCACGATTGAATCAGATGCGCCTATTTCATTAGATATTTTGGAAAAAGCATTAGTTGCCAGTGGGGGTAATTACCACATTGGTCAAAAGTCGGCACCCAAATTAAGCCCCAAAATTGCCATTCCGGGGGCTGTGTATTATTGTCCCATGCATTGTGAAGGGGATAAGCAATATCCCAAACCCGGGGTTTGTCCCATTTGTGGAATGGATTTAGTCGCCCAGGCCGGAGAAGGGGATGAGTCTGAGCGAACTTACCAACACCTTCTCAAGAAACTTTATATCGCCACTGCTTTTACAGCACCTATTTTCCTGATTTCCATGTCGGAAATGATCCCCGGAAATCCCATGTTTGAATGGATATCTATGTTGGGCTGGAACTGGATCGAGCTATTTTTATCCCTCCCTGTGGTCTTTTATGCAACCTGGATGTTTTTTGAGCGGGCTTGGAAGTCTCTTTTAACGGGACATTTGAACATGTTCACGTTGATAGGCATCGGGGCTGGGGCTGCTTGGTTATTTTCTGTGGTGGCGCTGGTTTTTCCTGACATTTTTCCACATCAATTTCAAGGGCATCATGGAACTGTTTTTGTGTATTTTGAGGCAGCGACGGTGATCTTGACGTTGGTCTTATTGGGCCAAGTGCTGGAGGCGCGCGCGCATGGGAAAACGAATGCTGCTATTCGAGAATTAGTAAAATTGGTTCCTAATGAAGCGACTTTGCTGCGGGATGGAAACGAAATGATTGTTCCGATCGAAAGCATACTGAAAGGCGATTTGATTCGCGTGAAACCCGGTGAAAAAATCCCTGTGGATGGGATATTGCAAATGGGGTCAACTGCCTCGATCGATGAATCCATGATTTCGGGGGAACCTATTCCGGTAGATAAGGAGTCGGGGGATTTAGTACGGGCGGGTTCAATCAATGGAAATACGAGCTTTATTATTCGCACGGAAAAAGTGGGGGCAGAAACTTTATTGGCCCAAATCATTGATTTAGTTCATCGAGCTAGCAGTTCCAAGGCGCCAATTCAAAAAATGGCTGATAAGATATCGAGTTATTTTGTGCCAATGGTCATTTTGAGTTCGGTGATTACCTTTTTGATCTGGTATTTTGTGTCGGATTCGAATGCCTTTTCCTTCGCTTTTGTGAATGCGATAGCCGTTTTAATCATTGCGTGTCCGTGTGCCTTGGGACTTGCCACACCTATGTCTGTGATGGTGGGGGTGGGGAAAGGGGCCCAACAAGGAATATTGATTAAGCATGCGGAGGCATTGGAGCAATTGGCTTTGATCGATGTGGTCATCGTGGATAAAACAGGCACTTTGACAGAAGGAAAACCTTCTGTGGAACAGATGCTTTTGGCAAATAAAGAGGTGGGGGAAAAGCAAATAGTCCAACTCATTTATTCGTTGAATGGCTTGAGTGAGCACCCGCTGGCGAAAGCTAGTATTCACTATGCCAAAGAAATGGCGGTAGAGCCGCTGGAGGTGAGTGATTTTAAGGCCTTGTTAGGGAAAGGAGTTCAGGGATATATTTCAGGGGAAAAATATGTGATAGGGAATGAAAGTTTATTAGCCGAACTTCAAATCAACATTCCGAAGTCCCTATATATTCAAGTTTTGGCCGCCCAAAAGCTAGGGAAAACAATTTCTTATGTGGCAAATAATCATGAGGCCCTGGCAGCGATGGTGATTAGTGATCGGATTAAGCCCTCGAGTCAAGCGGCCGTGGAGGCATTGCATGCGGCTGGGATTGAAGTGATCATGCTGACGGGGGATAATCAAGAAACCGCGGATCTCGTAGGGAAAAGTCTTGGTTTAGATGCATGGAAGGCAAAGATGATGCCTGGAGCAAAATTGGATGAAATCGTTCGCTTGCAATCGGAAGGGAAAAAAGTAGCGATGGCGGGTGATGGCATCAATGATGCACCGGCCTTGTCGCAGGCTGATATTGGCATAGCGATGGGTACTGGGACGGACGTGGCGATCGAGAGTTCAGAGATTACCTTGATCAAAGGAGATTTACTGGATATCGCGAAGGCTCGCAGATTAAGCCAAATGGTTTTAAGGAATATCAAAGAAAATTTATTCTTCGCTTTGGCTTATAATGTGATCGGTATCCCCATTGCAGCTGGCTTGTTGTATCCTTTTTTCGGGATATTACTCTCCCCGATGTTGGCCGCTTTAGCCATGAGTTTCAGTTCGGTTTCAGTGATTACGAATGCCTTGCGATTGAGGGGGATGGGGTTGGAGGTAAGAGTTAAGAATTAAGGGTTGAGAATAAAGAGGTAACAAGTAAAATTTCCTTCGGCCTCCGGACTATTGACTTCGGACTGACGGCTAGTGACTAACGAAAAGTGACCGATACTCCGCGTCATATGGCCTTGGTTTGAACCGCTTCGAATGTGCCCATTCTTTAAATAATTAACTAACTTTCATTCGGAATTGTATTGAAGGAGATGCATTTTATTATATTGCCCATTTATAAAATTCTTCAATTAATGATGGCCATTCTTCTACCCACAGCAGCTCTATGTTTGTTTAGGGAAATAATTAATTTGTGCTAGCGGCATACATTTTTATTTTGCAAATATTAGTATTATTCTGTGGAAGGCCACAACTAATCTATAATTTTTATAGACTTATAAATTGCTTATATATTTGATATAGGCTCTTTTTGAAAAAAATCATCAATTATTCTTTAAAGTTGATTTGTATTTTATTTATTCACTTTTTACATTTGCAATTCAATCTACTAAATCTGTAGAGTTTGTAGTTTAATGTAAAATATAATCCATTGAATATGAATAAGTTTCTTACCCTTCTTTTATTTCAAGCCCTATCGACCACCGCGTCTTTTGGACAACAAATAAAACCAACCATCAACTCTACGCTGAGTGGACTGGTCTTAGATGAAAAAACAAAACAACCGATCCCAGGTGTTTCCATTTACATTAAAGGGACCACACACGGGGTGGTCTCGGATGCAGAAGGACACTTCTATTTCCAGACTGGTCAAAAATTTCCCTACTCCTTGGTTGTGAGTTTTATCGGCTACCAAAAACAAGATTATATTGCGGAAGGAACTCCGGTTACGATTTATTTGAAGGAAGAGGCGAAAGAGCTAGAAGAAATCGTCGTGACTTCTCGCCGCAGAAAAGAAGCGGTACAGGATGTGCCTATTCCAATCACTGTGATAGGTGGTGCGAAGGTGGCGGAGACGGGATCGTTTAACGTAAACCGTTTGAAGGAATTTATCCCATCCGTACAATTGTATTCGTCTAACCCGCGTAATACGTCATTAAGTATTCGCGGTTTAGGTACCACCTTTGGTTTAACCAATGATGGGATCGACCCAGGGGTTGGATTCTATGTAGATGGGGTTTATTATGCACGACCTGCTGCGACAACTATGGATTTCGTTGATATCGAACAAGTCGAAGTATTGCGAGGACCACAGGGAACGCTTTTTGGAAAGAATACTTCTGCTGGCAATTTCAATGTAACCACGAAAAAAGCGAGTTTCACGCCAGGGGCCAACTTCGAATTGGGCTATGGTAATTTTGGATTTATTCAGGCCAAAGCTAGTATCACTGGACCACTTTCGAAGACATTAGCAGCCCGTATTTCCTTCTCTGGAACTCAGCGAGATGGTTTATTGACTAATGTGGCCACACAACAAAAAGTGAATGACTTGAATAACTTGGGTGTTCGCGGTCAATTATTATTTATTCCTTCAGATAAAGTGAAATTCACATTAATCGGAGATCTAACGCAACAAAGACCGAATGGATATGCCCAAGTGATAGCCGGTGTTGCCCCTACTTTGCGCGCATCTTACCGTCAGTTTGAGAATATCATTAAAGATTTAAATTATCAATTACCTAGTCGTAATCCATACGATCGTTTGATCGACCACGATACACCTTGGCGTTCAAATCAGGATTTAGGTGGTTTATCTTTAAATGCTGACATTCAATTAGGGCCAGGAACTTTGACCGCGACGTCAGCTTGGCGTTATTGGAATTGGGATCCGTCGAATGACCGCGATTTCACAGGATTGCAGGCTTTGAAATTATCGCAGGCTCCATCAAAACATGAACAATGGTCGCAAGAGTTACGTTGGGCAGGTACATTCTCCTCTAAATTAAGCGCGGTATTGGGAGCCTTTGTTTTTGGCCAAAACCTAAAATCGAATCCCGATCAAACGGAGGAAAGTGGTTCAGCTACCTGGAGATTTAATCAAAGTACGACGAGTGCTTTATGGAAAACGCCTGGTCTTTTCGAAGGCTATGGCATTAAAACGCGTTCTAATTTGAACACATTTTCTGCAGCCATTTTTGGCCAATTAGACATCGCCCTAACGAATAAATTCAGTTTAATGCCAGGTCTACGTTATAATTACGATGCGAAGGATTTAACCTACAGCCGTACGACCTATGGCGGATTGCAAACAACAGATGCCGCTTTAATCGCCTTTAAAAAGTTAGTCTATTCTGATCAAGCCTTTAATGCTGATGTAACAGATCGCAACTTTTCTGGACAGGTAACTTTAGCGTATAAACAATCAAAAAACTTCAATACATTTTTGACTTATTCGACAGGTTACAAACCAGTGGGTTTAAACTTAGGGGGATTGCCGACTGTTAATGGCCAACCATTACTTGATTTAGCCACCATCAAACCAGAAGGAACGAAGCACCTAGAATTAGGTTTTAAAACACGTCCAAGCGTAAACACTACGTTCAATTTAACAGCTTACAATACTGATATTACGGATTACCAAACCTTAGTTCAAACACCTGATCCTGCGGTTAACCGAGGGTATTTAGCGAATGCGGAAAGCGTTCTTGTGCGTGGAATTGAAGTAGATGGGACCTGGAGTTTAACAAAGCACTTCTCGTTCTATGGTAATGTAGCTTACACGGATGCGATTTATACGTCCTTTAAAAATGCGCCTGTGCCATTAGAAGAAACTGGAGGAAAGGCGACTTATAAAGATATTTCAGGAAGGGATTTGCCAGGAGTTTCTAAATGGGCAGCTTCTTTTGGTGCGGAGTTTACCTCGGTGGCAAAGGTTTTAGGCCAAACAGGAGAGTACTATATTGCCGTAGATGAATATGCTCGTTCTAGATTCTCTTCAAGTCCGTCGCCTTCACAATACTTAAACATAGAAGGTTATTCCTTATTGAATGCCCGTGTTGGATTTAGAGCAGCGAAAGGAGTAAGTATCTCTATTTGGGGAAGAAATGTATTAGACCAAAACTACTTTGAACAATTACTGCCTGGCGCAGGCAACGCAGGGCAATATGCGGCAGTTTTAGGGGATCCAAGAACATATGGTATCACTCTTCGTCATTCTCTGTAATTTTTATTAATAGTTTTATAAATGGAGCCGCCTCTTTCTTTATAAGCCTTACAGTCATGTTTTCCGAATTTTTCATTTTGTGTATATTTTTTTCAAATTTATATAAAGCGTTGTTTTATTGATTTAATCAATGAAAACGGCTACTACATTCCACTTGTTAAGGGCGCTACAAGGAAAGCCATCAGAAATGATGGCTTTTTCTTTGGTTATTAGTTTTAGGATTATTCCCGAAAGCTCGAAAAATATGAAACCCTTGCTTTGCGGCAGGGGTTATTAGTGTCGTCCCAGCAAGAATCGAACTTGCCACTGAAATTCAGGAAACGCTTGTTCCCACTATGATAGGATTACCATCATAAACAAAATGTACAATCTGCTACACACCTGTAAAAAAATCAACCGAGTATGAAATATGGAAAATGGAAAAACCTTTGATAGACAAGGTTCATAAAAGGTTTTGTGACCCCGGCGGGAATCGAGTCTAGCACGACCATGGCTGAATCTAGCGTTTTGGAGACGCCTAAAATCGCTTGACTGACGTCTAATGTCCACCGTCTAAGGTCTATTCATGTGGCCCCGGCGGGAATCGAGTCTAGCACGACCCTGGCTGAATCTAGCGTTTTGGAGACGCCTAAAATCGCTTGACTGACGTCTAATGT
>CAYHOB010000009.1:0-96610 GCA_964358165.1 uncultured Aquirufa sp. | reverse complement strand
CATGTGGCCCCGCCGGGAATCGAGTCGAACGCGACCCCGGCCGCATCTAGCGTTTGGAAACGCCTAAAATTTTGAATGATAACTGCATACAGACAACTAGCGACTAATGACTAACGTCTAATGTCCACTGTCTAAGGTCTAATCATGTGGCCCCGCCGGGAATCGAGTCGAACGCGACCCCGGCCGCATCTAGCGTTTTGGAAACGCCTAAAATTTTGAATGATAACTGATTACTGACAACTAGCGACTAATGACTGACGACTAGTTGACTAGCGACTGACGCTTCGCGTCATGTGGCCCCGCCGGGAATCGAACCCGGATCTAGCGTTTAGGAAACGCCTATTCTATCCGTTGAACTACAGCGCCAAAATTCTTAACTCTTACCTCTTAACTCTTAATTCTTACCTCTTACCTCTTAATTCTCCTCCGGAATAACCCCATCATTATATCCCATCAAGTGATTGCTCTCCAACCAGTTCGGGAATATTTGGAAGTGTTTTTCCTTGATGATATCCATCACCATCTCACGTAATTCCGCCAAATTCGAGCGTTGTTCCGCCGAGATGAATACAGTCTTAGGTGTATTGGTCTGCCAGTGAGATTGTTTAAGGAATCGTGTGACACGCTCCATTTTGGTCAATTCAGGATTTCCATTCTCATCCACGGCAGCCCCTTCAAAGAAGACATCCTCAACTTTGTACAAATCTATCTTATTGAAAACAAGGATTGTTGGCTTGTCTCCAGCACCCATTTCGTTTAAGATGCCTTGAACAACTTCAATCTGCTCCTCAAAGTTGGGGTGTGAAATATCCACGACGTGTAATAATACATCGGCCTCACGCACCTCATCCAAAGTCGATTTGAATGATTCAATCAGTAGGGTAGGGAGTTTACGTATAAAACCTACCGTGTCCGTTAATAAGAAGGGAATGCCATCCCAAACTACTTTTCTAACAGTCGAATCAACCGTAGCAAATAATTTATTTTCGGCAAAAACATCTGCTTTGGCAAGCTTGGTCATCAAGGTGGATTTACCCACGTTGGTATATCCTACTAAAGAAACCCGAACCATGCGATCCCGGTTTTTACGTTGGGTATAGGATTGCTTATCAATCGCCGTAAGTTTATCTTTCAAAAATGCAATGCGATCATTCGCGATCCGACGGTCAGTCTCTAATTCTTTCTCTCCTGGACCACGCATACCTACTCCACCTCGTTGTTTGGAAAGGTGAGACCACATACGGGTCAAACGCGGAAGCATGTATTGATATTGAGCTAACTCCACTTGTGTACGCGCCTGAACAGTCTGTGCCCGTTGGGCGAAGATGTTTAAAATCAATAAACTTCGGTCGAGTACTTTGATTTCTTTCCCTAAAAGTGAAATGGTTAATTCGATGTTACGTACTTGAGATGGACTTAAATCATCATCAAAGATCATGATGTCCACGTCTTTGGCAATGACATAGGCTATGATGTCATCCAATTTACCTTTACCAACATAAGTACGATTATCTGGTTTGGCTAAGTTCTGAGTAAAACTTGCTAAAGTTACCACACCCGAGGTGGATGCCAAGAAGGCTAATTCTGCCAAATACTCCGCCGTTTGTACCGCATTTTGTTTCTGCGTCGTCACAGCCACGAGTACAGCCGTTTCTTGTTCTTCTCCCGTACTAAATCCTAGTTCTTCCTTCATATCTGATGCTAAAAAAAGCCTTCCTGTCAAGAAAGGCTTTTTTTGCTATAATAGTTCAATTTATAAACTTTGAATCAACTTTAAATTCAAAGTTACATAATCTTCGTTCTTTCCTTCTTTGGCTAAAGCTATGGATTTTTCCGCACTTGCTTTTGCACCTGCTTTATCTCCTAATTTTGCCTGAATTTTTGCTTGTAAATGCAAGATCCAATAGGCAGAAGGATTTGCGTCAACCGCTTTACCCACCCATTCCAAGGCTTTCTTCAAATCGCGTCCTGTCTCAAAATAGTAAGATGCTGATTCAAAATAAGGACGCGTATCTGCTGCCATTGCCTTTTCAATGGATGCAGCAATTTTGGCATCGATTTCCGTTTCAATGGGAATCGAAACAGCTACCTTCTCCCACGAAATAACCAAATCCATTTTGTTGGATATGACATTCGCGAACTGAATCGTAAAGGACTCAACCGATTGAGCTAACGTCGTTGTTGCCAACTTCACTTTCAATACGTCTTCTTCTGGTTTGTAGTTAAACACGCCATTTGTGCCTTTATTGAAGATGATTTCCCAAGAAAATTGTGATGGGATGGTCATTAGTTGGTAAGTCCCTGCCTTCAAGGCTTGGCCAGCAATTTTAACATCTTCCCCGAAGGTGATGCTTGTCGCTGAATTTGCTCCTGTGCGCCATAATTTACCAAAAGGAACAATGTCTCCAAATATTTTACGACCCTTTATGATAGGTCGCGAGTATTTGACTTCCACTGCAGATAAAGAAAAGTCTTGTTTAATGCTTTGTGCTGGACTTGGCGCAGGAGTTTTTACGCTTTGGGCGAAAGCAACTGTTGACATAACCCATAAAACCAGGAACAATACTTTTTTCATTTCAATTAAGCGGATAATGCTTCTGCACCCCCTACGATCTCAAGAATTTCCTTCGTAATAGCTGCTTGGCGTGAACGGTTATATTCTAATTTCAATGCTTTGATTAATTCTCCCGCATTATCTGTTGCCTTATCCATCGCTGTCATACGAGCACCATGTTCCGAGGAATTGGACTCTAATAAAGCGCGGAAAATAGATAACTTGATTGACTTTGGAATTAATTCCGAAATGATTTCTTCCTCAGATGGTTCAAAAATGTAATCAACAGCACTTGCTTTTTCGCCTGATTCTGAGGCTACCAAAGGAAGTAATTGTTCAGTTTGAATAATCTGAGTAGCTACGTTTTTCGAGTAGTTGAAGATTACTTCTACCACATCAAATTTCTTTTCTGTGAAAGATGCTAGCACTTTATCGCCAATCTCACGTACGTTGTTGAAGTTCAAGCGAGTGAAAATATCTGCATGCGCGTCATTCACGATATAACCTCTACGAGATAAGTATTCAGCACCTTTTTTACCTAAGGATAAAATCTCCACTTGGCCAGTAGCTTGCAAATCCGCATATTTCTCTTGTACCAATGCCATCGTTGCTTTTCCTACGTTCGCATTAAATGCGCCACAGAGTCCACGATCCGATGTCACCACAATGATTAATGCACGCTTAATCTCACGCACCTCGGTGAAAGGATTTTCAGCCCCCGCATCTGTTTGAGCAGAAACGGTTGCAATCATTTCAGCTAATTTCTTAGCATAAGGACGCATTTGATGGATAGCATCCTGAGCACGACGCAACTTCGCCGCCGAAACCATTTTCATGGCTTTGGTGATTTGTTGCGTCGAGTTAACGGATACAATTCTATTTCTTACTTCTTTTAAGGAAGCCATAGTATTCTATTTTTATGCTTTGTATTTAGCTGCTACTTCATTACCTACACGCTTCAACGTAGCGGTTAAGTTATCATCGTATTTCCCATGACCTAAAGCGACCAAAGTTGCTTTCTCAGTCGCACGTAATACTTGAATGAAATCTTGTTCGAATTCACGAACTTTTTCTACCGGTACATTATCTAAGTTACCTGTAGTTGCTAAATAAATCATCGCAACTTGTTCTTCTACGCGTTGTGGAGCGAACTGAGGTTGCTTTAACATTTCTAAGTTACGACGACCACGGTCGATTGTTAATTTCGTCGATGCATCTAAGTCAGATCCAAACTTCGCGAAAGCTTCTAATTCACGGAATTGTGCTTGATCTAATTTCAATGTACCTGCAACCTTCTTCATCGACTTGATCTGGGCGTTACCACCTACACGAGATACCGAAATACCTACGTTGATCGCTGGACGAATACCTGCGTTAAACAAGTTCGTTTCCAAGAAGATTTGGCCATCCGTAATTGAAATTACGTTGGTTGGGATATATGCCGAAACGTCACCCGCTTGTGTTTCAATGATTGGAAGGGCTGTTAAGCTACCACCACCTTTTACGATGCCTTTGATTGACTCAGGCAAGTCGTTCATGTTACGAGCAATTTCGTCCGAGTTGTTAATCTTCGCTGCACGCTCCAATAAACGGGAGTGTAGGTAGAAAACGTCACCTGGATATGCCTCACGTCCTGGTGGACGACGTAACAACAAAGAAACTTCACGGTAAGCTACCGCTTGCTTCGATAAGTCATCATATACAACTAAAGCTGGACGACCTGTATCACGGAAGAATTCACCGATCGCCGCACCTGTAAATGGCGCGTAGAATTGCATGGGAGCTGGATCACCCGCAGAAGCAGATACGATTACCGTATAATCCATCGCCCCTGCTTTACGTAATGTTTGCTCAATTTGCTTCACGGTAGAAGCTTTTTGACCAATCGCCACATAGATACAGAATACAGGCTCTCCTTTATCGAAGAATTCTTTTTGATTAATAATTGTATCGATACAAACAGCTGTTTTACCTGTTTGACGGTCACCGATTACCAACTCACGTTGGCCACGACCTACTGGAATCATCGCATCGATCGCTTTGATACCTGATTGTAAAGGTTCTGTTACCGGTTGACGGAAAATAACTCCTGGTGCTTTACGCTCCAATGGCATTTCATATAATGTACCAGCGATTGGGCCATTGCCATCGATTGGCTCACCTAACGTGTTAACAACACGTCCTAAGATACCATCACCCACTTTTACAGAGGCAATTAAATTGGTACGCTTAACGGTATCGCCTTCTTTGATTTGGCTAGAGTCACCTAAAAGTACAGCTCCTACGTTGTCCTCCTCTAAGTTCAAGGCTAAGGCTTTTAAACCGTTTTCAAAAACGATCAATTCACCCGCTTGTACATTGGAAAGGCCATAAATACGAGCCACACCATCACCCACTTGGAGTACAGTGCCTATTTCTTCTAATTCTGCTTGAGTTTTCGCCTGAGATAATTGTTCTCTCAAAATTGCCGAAACCTCATCTGGTCTTACTGATGCCATACTAAAGTTTTATGAAGAGTTATGATTTTTACTATATAATTTCGGGTGCAAAATTAGCTAGGAAATTTCAATATTCCCATAACTTCATCAAAAAATGAGCTTAAACATAAGACTTTTTTTAGATTCTCGAATTCGTGGATAATTTCCCCATGTTAAATGCCGTTAATTTTGTTGAGTGAGCCACAATTTTCGTGTATCTTCGAAACTTTATTTTGATTTAAAACTAAACTTATGCAATTGTCTATCATCCGTGTTGCGCTCATGGCCAGCATTTCTTGTCTTTCCTTCGTGTCTTTCGCTCAAACCAAGCCTAAGACTAAACCTAAGCTTGCTTTGACGGTCTCTAAAGTCCCGGTTAAGCCATTTAATTCGGCCATTGATTCCGTTTCTTATGCGGTAGGAGTTTTGGTTGCTCAAAATTTCAAATCTCAAAAAGTAACGTTGAATCCTGATATGGTCGCGAAAGGATTCGCATCTGTAACTTCGGGTGGAACATTGTTAATCAGTGAACAAGAATGCCAAAGCGTCATGAATAATTTCATGATGAAAAACCAACAAGCTCAAGCGGCTGAACAAGCGAAGCAATTCGAACCTAATCGCATTGAAGGTGAAAAATTTCTTGCAGCTAATAAAACCAAAGATTCTGTTATCACTACTGCATCGGGTCTGCAATACAAAGTAATTAAGATGGGGGATGGTCCTAAGCCAAAAGCTTCTGATAAAGTAAAAACTCATTACCATGGAACATTGATCGATGGAACGGTGTTTGATTCATCAGTCCAACGAGGCGAGCCGGTTTCATTTCCTGTTTCAGGTGTCATTTCGGGTTGGGTTGAAGCACTTCAATTAATGCCTGTAGGATCAAAATTTAAATTATTCATTCCTCAGGAATTAGCTTATGGCATTCGTGGTGGAGGACAAACGATCAAGCCTTATTCTGCCTTGGTGTTTGAAGTTGAATTATTAGCGATCGAAAAAGAATAATATGAAAAGGATACTTCCGATTTTAATTCCACTTTCCTTGTTGGTTGTCGTTTTTCTGCATGGAAAAACGCAAGGGGCTTTGGAGGTGGCGACATACCAACAAGGTGATTTGCAGCCTACAGAAACCCAACGAAAGGTGGAACGCTTGGTTTTTGGCATATTAAGCAATTACCATTATCGGAAAGTTCCTGTCAACGATTCTTTATCGTCGAAAATTTTCGATGCTTATTTGAAGGATTTGGATCCCAATAAAGTGTATTTCCTTGCTTCGGATATTGAAGAGCTTGAGAAATATCGTTTTACCATCGATGAGCAATTGAATTTAGGTGATTTGACATCTGCATTTCAAATTTATAATCTATATCAAAAACGCATGTTGGAGCGTTTCGCTTATGTAGATAGAACCATCAAACAGCCAATGGATTTTTCCGTCGACGAAACATACCAACCGGATCGGGAAAAGGCTGCCTGGGCAAAATCCAGTGCTGAATTGGATGATTACTGGCGAAAAGATGTTAAACGTCAATTATTGGATTGGAAAATTGGTGGTAAAGCGGACACAACTGCTGTGCGCGAATTGAATGATCGTTACAAGCGTTCAGCCAAATACATGGCTCGTACGCGTGCGGAAGATGTTTTTCAGGTATTTATGAATGCCTATACAGAAAGCATCGACCCGCATACTTCTTATATGATTCCCAAAGCTGCCCAAGAATTCAACAAGGATATGGCGCAGAGTTTCGAGGGGATCGGTGCAACACTGCGTTTGGAGGGGGATTATGTGACTATTCAGGATTTGGTTCCGGGCGGTCCAGCTTTTCGTTCCAAGCAGATTAATCCCAAAGATCGCATCGTTGGAGTCGCTCAAGGTGATGGGGGTGCATTTGTGGATGTGATCGGCTGGTTTACGGATGATGCTGTGAAGCTTATTCGTGGGCCGAAGGGTACTGTTGTCCGATTGAAAATATTACCAGGGTCGGGTGTTACGGGTTCCCCTACATCCGAAGTTCGAATTGTTCGAGAGAAAATTAAGCTCGAGGAACAGACAGCAAAAAAAGAAATTTTAAATTTCAAACAAGGAGCTAATACCTATAAATTAGGCCTTATCACCATCCCAATGTTCTACCGTGATTTTGAGGGAGCTCGCAAACGTGAGGCCGATTTTAAATCAACTTCGGCAGATGTTCGTAAGTTCTTAAATGAATTCAAGCAAGAAGGAATCGATGGTTTATTAATCGACCTACGTAATAATGGCGGTGGTTCTTTGGTCGAAGCTGTCGAATTAACGGGTTTATTTATTCCCAAAGGTCCCGTTGTGCAACGAAAGCAGTCGGACGGTCGGATTTCACAAGAAATTGATCGGGATCCCGTCCAAGTATATGATGGTCCTATGGCCATTATGATTAACCGTTTTTCAGCTTCTGCCTCAGAAATTTTTGCTGCAGCGATTCAAGATTATAAGCGGGGAATCATCGTTGGGGAGCAATCCTATGGAAAGGGTACGGTACAGTCGGTGATTGATCTAGATAATTACATGGCCAATGAAAAGGATCCGGTAGGACAATTAAAGATTACTTTGGAGAAATTCTACCGTGTCAATGGTTCATCAACGCAACACAAAGGCGTGAGTCCTGACTTCGCTTTGCCCTCTGCATTTTCTGCAGAAGAGTTTGGTGAGAGTTCTCAGCCGTCTGCATTGCCATGGGATATGATTCCAACGACGGCATATACTCCAACGAATAATATTGTGGCTCCGGCCTTAGCGCATTTGCAAGCGGCTTTTCAAACTCGTTTAAAGACGAAGCCTGATTTGATCAAATTAAAGCAGGATTTTGAACGCTGGAAAAAAATCAAGGAGCAAAATTCCATATCATTGAATTTAGAAAAGCGTAAAAAAGAATTGGACGCGCAAAAGAAAAAACCGGATGAATCTCAAGCTGTGATGGATGCTTTAGGAGGAACGGATGATAACCTCGCTGACAAAGACAAAAAGGAAAAAGCGGCTGATAAGCATGCGAAAGATGCTTATTTGAAGGAGACTCAGCAGATTTTAACTGACTGGATTTCAAGTGGCGCACATAAAATGGCCAAAGTAAAATGATTGATTTAGCTGTCATTCTGGCAAATGCCAAACCCATCGTGCGTGAAACGGGTGTTTGGATACAATCCATGGTGAACAATATAGGTGAATCCGATATACAATATAAGGGAACCAATGATTTGGTTTCGTTTGTGGACCAAACGGCTGAATCTCGTTTGAAAGAAGGTTTGTCGCGTGTTTTTCCGGAAGCAGGTTTTGTGGCGGAGGAATCAGCCGCAGATTACAGTGAAGTAGGGGATGGCTATTATTGGGTGATAGATCCATTGGATGGGACAACTAATTTCTTGCACCGTTTGCCGATTTATGCGGTTTCCGTGGGGTTGATTTATCAAAAACAACCTATTTTGGGCTTAATATACGAGCCCAATCGGGATGAATTGTTTTATGCGGCGAAAGGACAGGGTGCCTATTTAAATGATCATGTGATTCAAGTGTCCCAACAAGCCTTTATGAACAAAAGTTTATTGGCTACGGGTTTCCCTTATTATGATTTTTCATACCAAGATCGATATTTGGCTTTATTGAAAGAATTGATGCGTACTTCGCATGGGTTGAGGCGGATGGGTGCTGCGGCAATTGATTTGGCATATACAGCTTGCGGTCGGTTTGAAGGGTTTTTTGAAGCAAATTTAAAACCCTGGGATGTTGCTGCGGGTAAAATTATCATCGAAGAAGCAGGTGGGCAAGTGACTAATTTCAGTAGGGGAGAAGCGGTAATTTTTGAAGGTGAAATTATTGGAGCGGGGCCAATTTTTGAAGAATTTTTAGGAACTTTACAAGCCAAATGGTTTGTTAATTAAGCATGGAACAGATTATCATCTTCTTGGTTTTTGCTGCTGCAATTGTCTACTTAGGTAGATTAGTTTACAGACAATTTTGGGGTAAAACGGCAGGTCAATGTGCCAAAGGTTGCGGTACCTGCGCAGCCAGCTCACTCGATAAAATCGAATCCATTGAAAGATAAGGAAAGCGGAAAAATTGTTGATTTACAGATTATCCGAAGGATTTATGGATTTATAAAGCCTTATAAATTTCGTTTCTGGTTTCTGGTTGGCCTGATTTTGTGCATGGCAGGTGTTTCTCCAGTAATCCCCTTAATGATTCGCTATTCGCTCGATCATTTTGTTAGTTTAGACAAAATGGCCGACTTACTGCGCATGTTTTTTATCATGATCGCCGTGCTTTTTGCCCAAACGGGCTTGCAATTTTCTACCAGTTATTTAGCTGGTTACTTAGGTCAAACGGTCATTCGCGATATTCGCGTCAAGCTCTATGCCAAAATCGTAGATCTTAAATTGGCTTTTTTTGATGCAACCCCCATCGGCCGATTGGTCACAAGGACTGTATCGGATATCGAGACGTTGAATGATGTGTTCTCAGAAGGTTTGGCTTCCATTGCCGGCGATTTGTTACAATTGTTTTTGATTATCGGGGTCATGTTTTACACAGATTGGCGACTAACCTTAGTGATTTTAGCGACTGTGCCATTCATGTTTTTTTCAACTTATGTCTTTAAGGAATACATTAAGAAATCCTTTAATGAGGTACGTGTTGCCGTTGCGAATTTGAATTCCTTCGTGCAAGAGCATATTTCGGGGATGATGATCGTTCAATTATTCCATGCTGAAAAGCGGGAATTGGCTAAATTCAATCAGATTAATCAAGAACATCGCGATGCGAATATTCGCGGGATCTTAGCGTATTCCGTTTACTTTCCAGTAGCTGATGTCATCTCGGCCGTTGGTTCTGGTTTTGTCGTTTGGATGGCATCAACCTATATTTTGAAGGAGGAAATTACGATAGGGACCCTGACGGCCTTTATCATGTTTATCAATCTCTTTTTTCGTCCAATTCGCATGCTCGCGGATCGTTTTAATACCTTACAAATGGGGATTGTATCGACGGAGCGAATTTTGACTTTATTGGATTCGACGGATTACATTCAAAATAATGGGAAAGTGCTGGCTGATGAGGTGAAAGGTGATATTGTTTTTGATCAAGTGACCTTTGCATATAATGAGCCTGAATGGGTCGTTAAAAATGTAAGTTTTGAGGTTCCTTTTGGGCATACTTTAGCGATTGTTGGGGCAACTGGTGCCGGCAAATCATCGATTATTGGCTTGTTGGGGCGCATGTATGATTGTCAACAAGGTGAAATTCGAATCGATGGGGTAGCATTACCAGAATATGAGATTCATAGTTTGCGCAAAAATATCGCAGTGGTTTTGCAGGATGTTTTCTTGTTCAGCGATTCGATTGCTTATAATATTCATTTGGGTAATCGGATGATTTCGCAGGAAAAGATAGAGGAAGCGGCAAAAGCCGTGGGTGTGCATGAGTTTATTATGTCCTTACCAGGTGGTTATGCGTATGAAGTCATGGAACGTGGTGCAACCTTGAGTGTGGGGCAGCGCCAACTAATTTCCTTTGTTCGGGCCATGGTGCATGATCCCAAAATTATCATCTTAGACGAGGCGACTTCTTCGGTAGATTCGGAGTCGGAGGGTTTGATACAGCAAGCCATAGCGACCTTGATGAAAGGTAGGACAGCCGTTGTGATTGCCCATCGTTTATCGACGATTCGTAATGCGCATCAAATTTTAGTGATGGATAAAGGTGAAATTAAAGAACGTGGCACGCACGAGGACTTATTGAAGCAAGAGGGCTTGTATGCGCAATTGTATCATTTACAATTTAGTCGTAATTAATCCGTATATTTGAGGCTTATGAAATTGAAAAATTATATTCTAGTTGGTTTTATTGCATTAATGGGCTTGAGTTCATGCGGTAAGTTCGAGAAGTTCAGAAAGAGTGCAAGTTTGCCTGTTAAGTATAAGGCAGCTGTGGACTATTACAAAAAGAAAGATTTTGATAAGGCAGGTATCTTATTTGATGAGATTCTACCCTTGATGAAAGGTGATTCGACGCAGGAAATGGCGACTTATTACCAAGCCTATTGTGATTTTAATTTAGGAAATTACACGGTTGCAAATGCTCATTTTAAGAAATTTTACGAAGTATTTTCGCGCAGTGAATATGCTGAAGAGGCGATTTATATGTCGGCATTCTCCTTGTATAAAGATTCACCAAATTACAATTTGGACCAAACAGGAACTTTGTCGGCCATCAACGAATTACAGAGTTATTTGAACAATTATCCGGATACTAAATTCAAAGAAGAATGTTCGAATATGATTAAAGAATTGCGTCGTAAATTGGAGCGTAAAGCCTATGAGAAGGCCAAATTATACCACAAGACATCTCCATTTAATATTGCATCTTTAAAATCTTCGGTGATTGAGATTACCAACTTCCAGCGTGATTTCCCGGATTCAGATTATAATGAGGAGATGGCCTATTTGAAGGTGTTGGCTCAATTTGATTTGGCAAACAGTACGATCGAATCAAAGCAAAAAGAGCGTTATTCGGATGCATCTAAGTTTTATTTAGAACTTGTAGATAAATATCCGCAAAGTGCATATTTAAAGGATGCGGAGAAGATGTTTGACAAGAGTAATCAGGAAGTGGAGCGTATAGCCAAGCTAGAAGCGGAGCAGAAAGCATTAGTAGAGAAAGAGAAGTCGAATACGTCGAAATTGACCACGAGTCCTCAATAGTTTATTTCAGAAAAATATCTTATTTTTGCAACCTTAATTAAAATTCAAAGAGATGTCTAAGATCCAAACCAATCCATCGATCATTACGCGTGATGTAGATAAAATTGCTGCAAAGACAGGTAACACATATGAGTCAATTTCCATCATTGGACAACGTGCTCGCCAGATTTCAAGCAAAATGAAAGAGGAATTATCAGGTAAATTATCTGAGTTTGCTTCTTCTGTAGATAATTTAGAGGAGATTTTTGAAAACCGTGAGCAGATCGAAATCTCTAAATATTATGAGCGTATGCCTAAGCCTAGCGCGATCGCTATCGATGAGTTTTTAGCTGACAAAGTAGCTTTCAGAGCTCGCACAGAGGGAACAGACGAAAACTAATCTTTTTTCGTTTGATTTCATATGAAATCCATTCGCATCATTTTATTCGCGATACTATGTCTCGGTTCTTGGGCAATGAAAGCCCAAGAACTACAGGCAACAGTTACAATTAATACGGAGCAATTACAGCTCGATCAGCAGCGAGGGTCCTCGCAAATCTATACCGAACTTCAGCGTACACTTCAAGATTTTTTGTCCAACCGCCGTTGGTCTAATGATAATTTTGCCCCAGAAGAGAAGATTAAGGTGAATATCAATTTATTGTTGACCAAAGCCAGTTCACAGGGTGATTTCGAGGCAAATGCCCGTATTCAAGTTTTAAGGCCTGTATTTGGGACATCTTATGAAACAGTTGTCCTAAATATGATTGATAAGAACTTTAATTTCAAGTACCAGATTGGGACCCCGATCACGTACAATGACAATAGCTATATTGACAATTTAAGTTCTTTGATGGCCTATTATGCCTATTTGTCATTGGCTTATCACTATGATTCGATGGGATTGCGTGGGGGAGAGGCCTTTATTCAGAAATTAGTTAACTTGACGAATCTTGCTCAAAATTCAGGAGTGGGTTGGGGGAATGCCTCCGATATACGTTCTCGTTTTGCGATTTCGGAGAATTTGATGAACCAACAAATACAAGGCATGCGGGACGTGAATTATACGTATCACCGCTTGTTTCTGGATACCTTTAAGGATAAGCCGGATGAAGCTCGCAAGGGTATTTTAGAATTGTTGATGCAGATTCGCCAGATTAATCAGGTGCGTCCCGGTGCGGCTAGTATCCGTGTATTTTTTGATGCCAAGAGTGAGGAAATCTTTTCTATCTTGGATGAGGCGGGGGTTTCAGAGCGCCAACAGGCCTTTGCCTATTTGAGTTTACTCGATCCGATTCGGACTGAAGCATATCGCAAATTAATCAGGTAAATTATCAGTTTTAGGGGTTATTAAGCCCTTAAATTCCCTTACCTTTGGCAATCCTCCAAGGTTTGCCAAAGGTAGCTAGGATTTCGGCTTTAATTCGAATATCATCACCGTTTCTGTTTTATCTGAAACCTTAAATCGGTTATCAATCCGATGCCCCACAATCCAAGCTACAGAACCTTTAGAAAGCATCAATAAGGTCGATTTTTTCAGATTCAGAGCTACTTTTTTATCAGTCAGAAAATCAGAAATAAGCTTTTTGGAGTTCATGCCCAATGGACAAAACCAATCGCCTTCCTGCGTTTTGCGGATTTCTAAGGGAAATGTCAATCCATCAGCATCCAAACATGCGATGCTTGCTTCTGTGGGGGCCTTAAAATCAGCCGTTTTTTCCTCTACATAGATGTGCAATTCATGGGATCCTAAATCAATCACTTCATCTTCTTCTTGAACTAATATGGGTTTGTATTCTGATGTATCTTTGGGACTTACTACCCATTGCATGCGATCGAAATTCAAGGTAAATAGTGGCGATTCGAATATTTTTCCCACTTTGTCAACGGGATGATTCGTTATTTGAGCAATTTGGTCTCCGTTGAAAGCAAGACTTTGTAACCAGCGTTCTTGCATGACTTTTTCACGCGCTGACTTCGGATTTAATTGAACAAATAAGTTGTTTGCCGTATCGCTTTTGATGTTTGCTTCTTGCCACATGGCATATTCCTCCTGAATCCACGACTCAATGTCACGAATACGTTCACTCGTTTGTGCGAGCGTTTGATCGAAGGTTGCATTGAGCTCTTGGAACTTTGGCATGATTTCATGGCGGATGAAATTTCGTTGGTATTTAGTCGATTCATTAGAAGAATCTTCTCGCCATGCCAAATGTTTCTCAACCACTAAGTCGAATATTTGTTCTTGATTTGCGAACAACATGGGTCGGATAATATGTCCATTTTTGACCGGGATACCATGAAATCCTGCCAAACCGCTGCCGCGCGTTAGGTTGATTAAGACGGTTTCAGCGCTGTCCATTTGGTGGTGAGCGGTAGCGATGAATTGATAACCTTCCCGCTGGCGTATTTCTTCAAACCAATTATAGCGCAACAAACGTGCGGCCATTTGCGTTGAAATTTTTTCCTTTTCAGCAAAGGCTTTCGTATCAAAAACAATACTATGGTAGGGTACCTTAAGGGTTTTGGCTAATTTTTTCACAAAAATCTCGTCTGCCAATGACTCCTCCCCACGCAAGCTGAAATTTACATGCGCAATTCCAAAATTGAATTTTGCTAAGGAAAAGAGTTTGGCTAAAACAACGGAATCAATCCCACCACTCACGGCTATTAAGATTTTGTCTTCGGGTTGAAATAAATTCTCTTTTTGGATAAAATGGATGAAATCTTCCAGCATAAAATTGGTAAATTGCGCGTTCAATTGATGATGCGAAATTAACGATTCGCGATGAACATGCGGCAAAAATACGGATTATTCCTTTTTTTCTTTTTGATGTTGCCCGCTTGCTTGCTTGCACAAAGCCAGTTGGAGGTCATTCGTGCCGACAGTCTCAATGGAATCCAACAGGATTTGATCATGCGAAAAACCTTGATTGGCCGGGTCTTTCTACGTCAGGGAACGACTACGTTGGCCTGTGATCAAGCCGTTTTAAATAGCTCGACCAATAATGTAGAAGCCTACGGACATGTGAAAATCATTCAAGCGGATACGGTAACCATCACGGGGGATACGGCTGTTTATATAGGTGACAGCAGGCAAGCGTATATCTCGGGCAAGGTTAAGTTGGATGATCATACCATCATTCTGACGACGAATAAATTGGATTATGATTTGAATTCTCGCATGGCCATTTATCATTCGGGAGCAAAAATTGTAGATAAAAAATCTACTTTATCGAGTAAGGAAGGCTTTTATAATACGGTAACGAAAAATTTTCTTTTCAAGGAGAAGGTACGCGTTTTGGATAAAGAGGGAGGTAAATTACAGGCGGATTCGCTTAAATATAATACGGCATCCAAGGAGGCCTATTTTATCGCTCCTACGGAAATTATCACGAAAAAGGATACTGTGCTGACGCGTGCGGGCTTTTATAATACGCAAACGAAAGTCTCGAATTTTACGGGGAGGTCCACTGCCAAAACGGATGAATATATACTATCCGCAGATACCTTGTTTTATGACAGTCCAACCCAGATTGGCGTTGCGCGCGGCCGAGTGGAATTTTTAAGTCAAAAACAGAAGGTGATTTTGACCGGCGATCATGGTCGGTATGCGGGAAAAACAGGCATTACACGGGTGTTTGGACATGCCTTAATGCGAAATATTGGAGAAAAAGATACCTTGTATTTGACCGCGGATACCTTGGTTTCGTTGCAAAATAAAACGGATTCTACGCGTAAATTATTCGCTTATCACCATGTGCTAATTTATAAATCGGACTTCTCAGGCAAGTGTGATTCGCTGGGATATGATACGAAGGATTCAGTTATTCATTTTTACCAAAAGCCCTTGCTGTGGACGAACGAATCGCAACTGCAAGCGGATTCTGTTTTCATGTATTTATCGAATCAGAAAATGCGCGAGATGCGTTTACGAGGGCATTCTTTTGTTATTTCCAAAGATTCTGCAACGCATTACAATCAAATCAAGGGCAGGAAAATGTGGGTTTACTTTGCAGATGACTCCCGATTAAAGAAAGTACAAGTTGAGGGGAATGGGGAGAGTGTCTATTACGTTGTGGACGACAAGAAAAATACTACGGGTTTGAATCGCGTCGAATGCAGTCGGATGAATCTCTTTTTTCAGGAAAATAAAATCCATAAGATTTCGTTTATCACCAAACCTGATGCCAAGTTTATCCCGCCCAAAGAGTGGAAGGAAGAGTTGGAGTTTTTAGATGGATTCAATTGGCGATCAAAAGAGAAAATTACCTTGCCCATGATTTTGGAGCGCGTGAATCCGCTTAACTCTGTTAAAAAACCTTAAAATTTGGCATTTTGTCATAGGATTTTGACCGTTCACCGATTGTTGCGCTAATTCTATGCAACAAAGAATTACCTTTGAGCATTCGATTTTACTATGCTTCAATCTATACGTAACCTGTTCTTCCTTGCTTTGCTCTTGGCCTCTCTAAGTCCAGTAGGCATGCTTGCACAGAACGAAGCAAAATCGAAATCTCGATTAACGATTCAACGAACTTCACAGCGAGTAAATTTGCCAATTTTATTAGCTAAGCGGTCTTTTCATGTAAATGCCGCCTTACAGACCAATCTTGATTTGAAGCAAAATTCTTATGTAGCACAATTCATGAAGTCTAGTTTTGCCAAATCTAACTCGACAACCATCGTTGGGCAGCTTCCGGAACGTAAATTGGTCGAAGAGAACAGCAATAATGCGAATTATTTATTTTATAACGACCGGATCCAAGTCTCACATGCTTATCCCAATCCAGCGAGTGATTTTTTGGATATCGATTATCAGGTCATTGGAAATCAAGAATTACGATTAGGATTTTACAATGTATTGGGAGAACAAGTGAAGGAATTTGCCTTAGATCGCGACCAAAAATCATTACGAATTTCCTTGCGGGATTTTTCCTCAGGGATGTATTTATACCAATTAATGATTGATGGCCGTTCGGTAGCCACCAAAAAAATCATTGTTCGGAAAGGGATGTAAAAAACCTGGATGGAAGCCCACCCAGGTTCTGTAGAGTCGCGATACTTCGCGTCTGTTCCCTAGGCTAAAGCCTAGGGTTATAAAAGAATTTTAATAACCCCAGACTTTAGTCTGGGGCTCTTGAAGTATCAAGTCTCTAATTATTGATTCGCAATCGTTCGCTTAATAAACGCAGTCAAATCAGCACCTGTCAACAAATTCTGTGATAACAATGCCAAATCTGATATTTGCTTAGCTAACGCTTTTTGTTCCTCTTCTGAGGCTAGGCCTGCTAATTTTCCAATCAAAGGGTGATTTGCATTGACCGTGATGTTATAGGTAGTTGGCATTGCTCCAAACATCCCCATTCCTCCTCCATTCTTAGACATTTCGCTCATGCGGCGCATAAACTCGTTCTGCGTTACGATAGCTGGTAATTCGTCTGGTGACATGGCTTCAACAGCTACGACTTTTTGCTTATCATTCAGGGTTTCTTCGAAGACCTTTTTAACACTTTCTTTTTGAGTGTCACTAAGAACCGCTTCAAGGTTTATTCCCGTGTCAATTAATTTGTCTATCCGATCCGCATCCACGCGCTTCCATTGGGTTTTCTCCAATTTCGCTTCCATGGCTTGAATAAAATGACTGTCAATTAATGAATCAAGTCGTAAAACGGAATAATTCTTTTGTTTGGCGGATTGAATAAAGGCATCTTGCTGCTGTTCATCAGTCGTATAGAGATAGACTTTATTGCCATCTTTATCCGTTTGTGCAGCTTGAACTTCTTCAGCGTATTCGTCTAACGTGAAATATTTGCCATTCGTATCTTGAACCAAGCAAAAATCTTTGGCACGTTCCATGAATTTCTCATCAGAAATCATACCATATTTGATGAACAAGCCGATGTTAGCAAATTTTTCCTCAAAGGCTGGTCGGTCTGATTTATATAATTCGGCCAATTTATCAGCAACCTTTTTCGTGATATAGCTATTGATCTTCTTCACATTGGAATCTGCCTGCAAGAACGATCGAGAAACGTTCAAGGGAATATCCGGTGAATCAATTACTCCGTGTAACAACATTAGGAATTCCGGAACGATGTCTTTGACTTCGTCGGTGATGAACACTTGTCTGCTATACAACTGAATTTTTTCTCGTTGCAATTGCATCTCATTCTTCACTTTCGGGAAGTACAAAATTCCAGTTAGGTTAAACGGATAGTCTACATTCAAGTGAATCCAAAACAAGGGTTTTTCTTGCATGGGGTACAATTCATCATAGAATTGCAAGTAATCTTCATCCGTTAAATCTGAAGGTGATTTTGTCCAAATCGGATTCGGGTTATTGATGATTTTCTCTTGAAATTCAATCGGCATAGGAAGGAATTTACCATACTTTTCCAAAATGGATTTCAGTCGGTATTCTTCCAAAAATTCTTCCGAGTCCTCGGCGATATGTAAAATAATATCAGTTCCTCGCGTTTTTTTCTTTGCTGAACTAATGGAGTATTCGGTTGATCCATCACAGATCCAACGAGCTGCTTCGGATCCCTCTTGATAAGATTTGGAAATGATTTCTACTTCTTTGGCCACCATAAAGGCTGAATAGAATCCTAAGCCAAAATGACCGATGATCCCTTTGTCATCACCCTGATCTTTATATTTCTCAACAAATTCAGTAGCGCCTGAAAAGGCAATTTGATTGATGTATTTTTTTATTTCTTCGGCAGTCATCCCTAATCCATTGTCGGAAATAGTGATGGTTTTCTTTTCTTTATCGAAGCTAACTTGCACTTTTAAATCACCCAAATCTCCATTATACTCACCAATTGAGCTCAAACGTTTGATTTTTTGGGTGGCGTCTACTGCATTGGATACCAACTCACGAAGGAAAATCTCGTGGTCCGAATAGAGAAATTTTTTGATGATCGGGAAAATGTTCTCGGTGTGAATGGAGATGTTACCTGTTTCTTTCATGTTTTTTGAAATTAATAATCCTAAATTTGATTACCCTATAACAATTTTAACTCCAAGCCAACGCGAGGTGCCACTTTGTCAGAATTATATGTCAAGCTCAAAATTACGTCAAGAAGATAATTGCCTCAATTGTGGAGAAAAAGTGCAGGCCCGTTTTTGTGCCCATTGTGGACAAGAGAATAAGGAACCCATTGAAAGTTTTTTGTCATTGCTGGTTCATTTTATTGAAGATTTATTGCACTATGATGGAAAGTTTTTCTCTACCCTTCGACTCTTGTTTTTAAAACCCGGTTTTTTGACTCAGGAGTATATCTCGGGGAAACGGGTTTCATATATTCATCCCATACGATTCTATTTGTTTACCTCAGCTTTCTTTTTTTTAAGCTTGTTTTATCTATTTCAACCCCTCGATAAGAAGCTTGAAAGGGTAAATGCTAAGGGCCAAGTCGAGCATAAAAACAAATTATTAGAGTCAATTGTCATCCGAATGGTAGACGATTCCAATAAGGAAAATCGGCCCTTAACCTATGATGCATATCTAGTGGCACAGAATAAAAAGCCAATGGAGCAACGCGATTCAGATACAGAACAGAAGTTAATTCGCTATTTCTACCAGGTTGGAGGGGAATATACACAATCCGAGGACCTTTGGGCGGCCTTGTTGGATTCGATGTTGCACAAAACGTCGACCTTGCTTTTTTTCGCTTTGCCTTTACTTGCCTGGGTGCTACAATTAGTTTTTCGTAAAAAGCGGGATTGGTTTTACATGCACCATGGGATTTTTATTTTGCATGTAGCCAGCAGTTATTTTATTTTTCTATTCGGTCTAGCATGTTTGAATTTGATTCAAGAAATTGTCCAATGGTCATGGTTGGAGGCTTCATTGTCCAATTTATATTTTGTTTGGTTTGGCTATTATTTTATTGCATTTAGAAATTATTATCATTTAAGTGTAATGAAGGCCATTCCACGCTTTCTATTAACTCTCTTTTTACAGGAGCTCATTTTAGCGATCATTTTCTCAGGATTATTTCTCTTTTCCTTTTTTAATCTGTGAAAAAATTATTGGGACTTTTTTTTGTCAGCTTTTCGCTTTTAGGCCAACAAGAATCCTTGCGCATGGTATATCCCTTTATGTCTTTAGGGATAAATCCTGCTTTGTCCGGTGCAAAGGGGGTAGCATCCATGACGGGCATCTACCGAAAAAAGCCTTTGTTTCAAGGAGGGATTACGAATACAGCGTCTTCTCAGCAGTATTTTAGTTTTGATATGCCCATTGCAACAGAAAAGGGGGGCATCGGCTTTTTGGCCTATAATACAGATCAATCGTATGCCTTGGCTTCTGGCGGAATTGCTGCGAATCTTGGCTTAGCTGCGCTTGGTGCTAAACATTTCACATGGGGAAGGGGAAATCATTTTCGAATGGGCTTTCAGCTGGGTATTAATCAGTATCCCATCATTGGGAAAACGGGAACAAGTGTATTTGGAGGTCACTATGGTTGGGGTCTACAGTATGAACGAGGTGATTTCCAATTGGGTTTTAGCTCCCCCGCCAATTCCTTTGAATCGAGTTATGGGTCAATAAATCGGCCAAACTATTTAACAGGCCAATATACGTTGCATTTTTCTCAACATGCCTTGAAGCTAGGTACTGTCATTCGAAATCAGCAACAAGCGATGCAAGCGGATTATTATGCCGTTTTTTGGTGGAAGGAAAAGCTTGGTGCTGGGATTTGGTATCAGGCCACAGGCTCTGAACTGGGTTCTAAATCCTTGCTTGGAAGTTTGGAGGCAGCGCTTGGTAAGAATTTTCGGGTCGGATACGCCTATGATTTTTTAGGGGAATCGGCTCTGTTTTATCCGGCTGGTTTTGGTTCAAGTGTCACGACAGAACGAGCAGGATTTCATCAATTATTTATTCGCTATGAAGTTGATTTGGGAAATGGGAAGATTGCTCAATTTAGACCCTGAGTAATTGTTGGATTTTTTTGACTTTGGTAGGATATAATTGGAATAAATAAAGATTTATTTCAGACACGAATAAATAGGATTTTTTCCGAAGAAATTTGTGCCTTTATTGGTATAAAAACCTGCGAATTGTTGGGTTTTATTGCTGATAGTATATTAAATTGCGAGGATTTTTTTCGTGAGAATTAAATTTACCTAAACCAAAACAATAACGTTTGAAACTATTTCTAGCCGACGGCTAGAATTTTACATTATGGATCCATTTTCCTACGTTGCCAATGCTGATACGCAAGTCATCGCTGACTTGTACGATGCATACAAACAAGACCCTAATTCCGTAGATAGCTCTTGGAGAGATTTCTTTAAGGGATTCGATTTTTCACGAACTTGGTTAACAGATGCGCCTATGGGCAATGCTGCAGATTCTGCACATGTTCAAAAGGAAATGGCTGTTATCTCACTCATCAAAGCATTTCGTTCACGTGGACACTTGTTGTCAAATACGAACCCCGTTCGTGCGCGCAAGGATCGTCAGCCTCGTTTGGGTTTGACAGATTACGCGCTTTCGGATGCGGATTTAGATACCGTGTTTCAGGCAGGTGTTTTCTTGGGAATCGGCCCAGCAACCTTACGTCAAATTCAAGCTGCTTTGCATAAAATTTATGCGGGAACAATTGGTTTTGAATATTCATATATCCGAGAAGTAGCAACGAAAGAGTGGTTGCGTAATAAAATTGAAAAAGAGGCATTGTCTTTCAATCCTCCGATTGAAAAGAAAAAACATATTCTTCAGAAATTAAACGAAGCCGTTGTTTTCGAAAATTTCTTAGGTACTAAATATTTAGGCCAAAAGCGTTTTGGTCTTGAGGGTGGAGAATCTACTATCGCGGGTTTAGATGCGATAATAAATACATCGGCTGATCTAGGTGTGAAAGAAGCTATGATTGGTATGGCACACCGAGGACGATTGAACGTTTTGGCGAATATCATGCACAAATCATACGAAGCAATCTTTGATGGTTTTGAAGGAAATGTGCCAGATGAAATTCATGGCGATGGTGATGTGAAATACCATTTAGGCTATTCATCGAAACACATTTCGCCCAATGGCAGTGAGATCTCGTTGAAATTAGCGCCAAACCCATCTCACCTAGAGGCGGTTAATCCGTTGGTAGAAGGGTTTTGTCGGGCGAGTGCTGATGCACAATTTGATGGTGATTATTCGAAAGTAATGCCAATTTTGATTCACGGAGATGCGGCAGTAGCCGGTCAAGGCATCGTTTATGAAGTGACGCAAATGGCGAAGTTGAAGGGTTACTCAACCGGAGGAACCATACACTTTGTGATCAATAACCAAGTTGGTTTTACAACGGATTTCGAAGATGCTCGATCGGCAATTTATTGCACGGATGTGGCAAAGATTATAGATGCTCCCGTATTCCATGTGAATGGGGATGATCCGGAGGCAGTCGTTTTTGTCTCACGTATTGCAGCTGAATTCCGTCAGGAATTTGGCCGAGATGTGTTTGTGGATATGGTTTGTTACCGTCGCAATGGCCACAACGAATCGGATGAGCCGCGTTTTACACAACCAACGCTTTACGCGAACATTACGAATCACCCCAATCCGCGTGAGATCTACACACAGAAATTAATTAAGCAGGGGGAAATTGAGGCGAAATTAGCCGAGCAAATGGATGCTGAATTCAAAGCGGAATTACAAGCGCGTTTGGATTTGGTCAAACAAAAAGTTCGCCCTCCGTATATTCCGTTGAAACTGGATAATGCCTGGTCTGCCTTGCGCTACTCAACCGATAAAGACTTCGAAAAATCGCCTAATACGGCTATTTCACAAGCAACAGTTGATCAGGTTGCCCAAGCAATTACGACCTTGCCAAAAGGCTTTGTTGCCTTAAAGCAAATTGAAAAGGTGATAGCCGATCGCAAGGTATTCTTCGATAAAGGAGAAATAAACTGGGCAACGGCCGAGTTACTTGCTTATGGCTCTTTATTAGTGGAGGGCAAAGCAGTACGTTTGTCGGGTCAGGATGTTCAAAGAGGAACATTTTCTCACCGTCATGCGGTCTTGCATGATGCAAATACGAATGAGAATTACAGCTCGTTAAATCATATTTCCGACGAGCAGGAAGAGGCTCAAATCTATAACTCCTTATTGTCGGAATATGGCGTTTTGGGATATGAATTTGGTTATGCCTTAGCAAATCCGAATGCCTTGGTCATCTGGGAGGCCCAATTTGGTGATTTTGCCAACGGCGCTCAGACAATGATCGATCAGTTTGTTTCTTCACACGAATCGAAGTGGGGGACACAAAATGGATTAGTTATGTTATTGCCACATGGCTATGAAGGACAAGGACCGGAGCACTCAAATGCCCGTCCAGAGCGTTTCTTGCAATTAGCTGCGGAGAACAACATGGTGATTGCGAATTTGACAACGCCAGCGAATATTTTCCATGCCTTGCGCCGACAATTAACGTGGGAATTCCGTAAGCCTTTGGTGGTGATGTCGCCAAAATCAATTTTCCGTCATCCAAAAGTGGTTTCGAAAATCGATGCTTTTACGAAGGGTTCTTTCCAAGAAGTAATTGGAGATGAATATGCTGACAAAGCGAAAGTAAAACGCGTATTGATCTGTTCCGGAAAGGTATATTTTGATCTTTTTGATCGCCAAGAAAAAGATAAGCGTAAGGATGTTGCCATTATTCGTTTGGAACAATTACATCCTTTCCCAACAAAGCAAGTAGAAGCTGAATTAGCTAAATATAAATCAGCTGAAGTATTCTTCGTACAAGAAGAGCCGGAAAACATGGGTTATTGGTCTTATGTGATCCGTGAATTTGGTTGGTCTCGTTTCAGTAAATTAATCGCACGCAAGAAATCGGCCTCACCGGCGACTGGATTCTTGAAGGTGCATGGTGAAGAGCAAGCAGCATTGATAAATAGAGCATTTGAATAATCGAATATTATGGCTATAGAAATGAAAGTGCCCGCAGTGGGCGAGTCAATCACGGAAGTAACGGTTGCCACTTGGAACAAGAAAGAAGGCGATCACGTGAAATTGGATGAGGTTTTATGCGAATTAGAGTCGGATAAAGCAACATTTGAATTGCCAGCCGAGGCTGAGGGTATTTTGCACATTGTTGCAAAAGAAGGAGATGTTTTGCCGATCGGTGCGATTATTTGCACGATTGAGGCGGGCGGTGCTCCAGCATCCGTGACCGTGGCAGATGCAGCTCCAACAGCGACACCAGCACCAGCGGCGGCTCCAGCTCCAGCTCCAGCAGGTCCAACGACCGTGTTGGAAGTTAAGGTTCCTGCGGTAGGTGAGTCGATCTCAGAAGTAACCGTTTCGGTTTGGAATAAGAAAACAGGTGATGTAGTTACCTTAGATGAAGTGCTTTGTGAATTAGAGTCAGATAAAGCGACCTTCGAATTGCCAGCGGAATCCGCAGGTGTTTTAGAAGTCATTGCACAGCCTGGTTCTGTGGTTCCAATTGGAGGTTTGTTGGCCAAAATCTCCGTAGGTGGTTCAGTTGCGGCGGCTCCGGCAGCAGCACCCGCAGCGGCTCCTGTAGCTTCTGCATCTGCAGACGCTAATTATGCAGCAGGTCATCCATCTCCAGCAGCAGCCAAGATTTTAGATGAAAAAGGAATTGCAGCGGCTTCGGTTGCGGGTTCGGGTGTAGGTGGACGTATTACAAAAGAAGATGCATTGTCTGCTTCGAAACCAGCGGCATCAGCTCCAGTGGCATCAGCGCCAGCAGCAGTAGCTGCGGTTGCACAAGGTGGTACGCGTCGGGAAAAAATGAGTTCATTGCGTAAAACTGTTGCCCGTCGATTGGTCGCTGTGAAAAATGAAACGGCGATGTTGACAACCTTCAATGAAGTTGACATGAAACCGGTCATGGATTTACGTGGAAAATACAAGGATAAATTCAAGGAGAAGCATGGCGTGGGCTTAGGCTTTATGTCCTTCTTCACGAAAGCAGTTTGTGTGGCCTTGAAGGAATATCCTTCGGTTAACGCGAAAATCGATGGAGACGAAATCGTATTCCATGATTACTGTGATATTTCCATTGCTGTTTCTGCACCGAAAGGTTTAGTGGTACCGGTGATTCGGTCGGCAGAGAACTTATCTCTGGCAGGCATTGAATCTGAAGTGGTTCGTTTGGCAGGAAAAGCACGTGAGAACAAGTTGACATTGGATGAAATGAGCGGCGGAACATTTACGATCACGAATGGTGGGGTATTTGGTTCGATGCTTTCGACGCCGATTATCAATGCGCCGCAAGTCGCGATCTTAGGTATGCATAATATCGTAGAGCGCGCGGTGGTCGTTGACGGTCAAATCGTTGTTCGTCCTATTATGTATTTGGCCTTATCATATGATCACCGCATCATCGATGGCCGGGAGTCTGTAAGTTTCTTAGTTCGCTTAAAGCAACTATTGGAAGATCCAGCTCGTTTATTATTAGATATTTAATTACCAGAATAGGCCTTGCGGGGCCTATTCGTTTTCAATCGCAATATGCAAGAATTTGATGTTATCGTAATTGGTTCGGGTCCTGGTGGATATGTTTCGGCAATCCGTTCGGCCCAATTGGGTTTCAAAGTAGCTATCGTGGAGAAATATGCCGTGATGGGTGGAACTTGTTTGAATGTAGGATGTATTCCTTCTAAAGCCTTGTTGGACTCCTCGGAGCATTATCACAATGCGGTGCACAGTTTCCAAGAACATGGAATTGAGATTGCAAAACCAAAAGTAAATTTGGACCAAATGATCAAGCGTAAAGCGGGTGTCGTTTCAAATTTGAATGCAGGTATTGCCTATTTGATGAAGAAAAACAAGATTACAAGCTTTCATGGTTTGGGCTCGTTTGACTCTGCGAAAACGGTTAAGATTACCAAAGAGGATGGTTCTTCAGAAGTGATTTCAGGTAAGAACATTGTCATTGCGACAGGTTCTAAGCCAACGATCCTGCCTTTCATTCCGGTGGATAAGGAGCGTATTATTACCTCGACGGAAGCCTTGAAAATGAAGGAAATTCCGAAGCATTTGATCGTGATTGGTGCTGGGGTAATTGGTGCGGAATTAGGATCTGTTTATGCTCGCTTGGGGTCGAAAGTTTCCTTTGTGGAATTTGCGGATAGCATGATCCCAACGATGGATAAGACGATGGGCAAGGAATTGCAGAAATCTATTGCCAAATTAAGTGCTGATTTTTACTTGTCGCATAAAGTAACTTCTGCTGCTGTAAAAGGCAAGGAAGTGACTGTGAAAGCACAAGACGCTTCAGGTAAAGATGTGGAAATTAAAGGAGATTATTGTTTGGTATGTATCGGTCGGCGCCCATATACCGACGGATTAAACTTAGCAGCTGCTGGATTAACAGCCGATGAGCGTGGTCGGATCGCGGTGGATGAGCATACTTTACAAACTTCTGTTCCGGGAATATATGCAATTGGTGATGTTGTTCGTGGAGCGATGCTTGCACACAAAGCGGAGGAAGAAGGAACATTGGTTGCCGAGGTGATTGCGGGCCAAAAGCCACATATTAATTATAATTTGATTCCAGGTGTTGTTTATACTTGGCCGGAAGTTGCCTCAGTAGGCAAGACCGAACAAGAATTAAAAGCGGCCGGAATTGCTTATAAAGAAGGTTCATTCCCATTCAAGGCATTGGGTCGGGCGATTGCATCGATGGATGTGGATGGTTTGGCGAAGGTCTTAGCAGATGCGACGACAGATGAGATCTTAGGAGTTCACATCATTGGTGCTCGTGCTGCGGATATGATTGCGGAAGCGGTTGTTGCGATGGAATACCGGGCTTCGGCTGAGGATGTAGCTCGTATGTCACATGCGCATCCGACGTACACGGAAGCGATGAAGGAAGCTTGTTTGGCGGCGACGTCGAAGCGAGCGATACATGCATAATATCGATTTGTAGAGACAAGATACTTCGAGTCTAGTTTTGTGGCCCCAGGTGAAAACCTGGGGCTATTTTTTCGCCAAAATTAATGTAATGATAATTGCGTGGTATCCAGTATTTTCATGCATGGATGTTCAGACTTATAAAAATTGAACATTATTCGATTAAAGAATAATACATTAATCGCCAAATTCGTAATATTGATTTATTAATCCGAGTATTATCGTTTCAATAAGGTTTTACTTTGTACTGATTTTAACTAATTGAAATGTATACTAGTTAATAATTTGTAACCTATAACCACTAATATTATGAATTCGATGAACTATAATTTCATGCCATTTTCTATGCGCGAAAATCGAATTATTAATCTAGCCAAAGAAGGCTTGACGAATAAAGAGATAGCATTCCAATTGAATATTGAAGAGTCTACTGTTAAGTGTCACCGCAGAAATGTGATGCGAAAATTAGGTATCAAAGGCAAGGTTGCATTTTTGAGGTTTTTACTAAATGCTCCTCAGTAAAATTATTTTGTTTGTTATTTGCTGGGTATGTACTACTAAATTACTACCAAATTACTACCTAGGTGGTATTGATTTGCCTCGTTGAGATTTCTAGGTTTACATCGCACATTCAAGTGTTGGTGGATCCCGAAAAACCAATGAAGAGTAGGGGATGAAATGTAAATATATTCAAGATGAAAAAATGGAATCTTTTTGCTGGACTTTTCTTTTCAATCTCAATAATGGGTCTTGTTAAGCAAAATAATGTTACGTTAGTAAATGCAAAAGCTGCAGCTGTGATCGCGGATCGTTATCATTTGAATAACACGCAAGGTTATATTGTCGGTGCCGTGGGAGCATATGCAGGATTAGCAATTGGTACCTATTTCGGTGGTCCTATTGGAGGTAGGATTGGATTGTTTGTTGGTGGTCTCTAACCTAATATTATGCTAGAAGATTTAATCATTCGTCAAATCTTCTAGCATTTAAAAACATAATTATGATGGACAAAAGATTGACTTTCGCATTAGTAACGACTGTAATCCCTGTCATTACCTTATTAGCTAGTTTGGCAGCTGAGTTATTTTTTAGCAAAAATCATAAATTTTTTGAGTCAATTAAACAGTTTAAAAGTGGCTTTGACTTCGTGTATTTTATTTTGTTCAGTATCATAGTTTTTGTTTTAAGTTATACTTTCTATCCATTATTAGAAAATCAGGATAAGAATCAAACCGACAGCATTTTAATTTTAATTTTTTTCATCGTTTTTTTCTATGGACTCGGCCCACTTTTATATCCAATTGTAATTCTATTTCGATCGAGTAGATATGAAGAAAATAAGGATATGGAAAAAATTATTCAAGTTGAAATGAATTATGCCGTTAAGGTTCGAATTGTGAATCGTGAGTTAATCAACGCATTTGCAACTGGAATACTTCCTTTTTCGAAAATTATTTTAATTGGTATGCCTTTACTAAAGAATTTAACTAATGACGAATTAAAAGCTGTAATAGCACACGAATTAGGACATACAAAAAAGCATCATCTATTTTATTTGATGCTCATCATGATCATAATTCAGATAATTATAATGATTATTTATAATCATATGATTTTGCCATTTTTTCTTCTACATAAGATTGGATGGGTTGTTAAAGGAATCACATTCGGTCTCCTTTTAGTGTTATCTAATGAAATATTGGGGTTCTTTCAGAGAATAATGGAGCATGACGCTGATAAATTTGCTGCCAAGATTGTTGGAAAAAATAGTATTATGAAAGCCCTTGAAAAGTTAAATGAAATAACGGGAGGGAAGCTTCAAGTCAAGTCAATTTCACATCCTACACTCGAACAAAGATTACTTTTTATTGAGGAAACATTTTCAAATGAGTAATATATTCCGGTTTTATACTTGTTTGTTTTTCTGGATTTCAGGTGTATTTCTAGCTAGCAATTTAACATATATTGTCCCGATTGCGGATCAAGCTGTTAGTTCAGTATATAAATCTATGTCATTTTGGGAAGTGTTTTCTTATCTATTCAAAACGAATATTGCTGTTGGTTTGCTCTGTTGTTATATGGGCTATGCGACCGCGGGTTTAATGACAGTTTTTATTTTAATTTTTAATGGTTACTTATTTGGTATGGCCTTATTTGTAATTACAAAATTACAGCTTCATGAAGTTTTGGAGTTTGAACTTCTGATTAAGCTATTTGGACACGTTCCCTTTGAAATAATATCATTTTGTTTGTTTGGAATGTATGGATTATCTGGATTTAATTTTGTCCTAAATTTAAATTCAATTTCAAACAAAGAAATCGTATCAGATTTACCTTCACTAAAATCTATTCTTTTCCCTTTTGTGTTATTGATATTTGCGGCCATTATTGAGACTTATTCTATCAAGAGTTTATAATTATCAATCGCTATGAAATCTTTAATACTTAGTGCTTTTCTGTTTTTAATTCTGAAAATAATCTTTTCAATTATAGCAACAGAAGTGTTAATCCAGGGCATGTCAAATGAAGGCTTAATGGTTGCTCGCATAACTGCTATTTTTTCAATTATTTTTTCAACAACTTTTAATTGCTTGTTTATCAATTGTATATTAATAGTGATTTGGTATGGTTCAAACTTATTTATTCATGATTTGAAATTGGACATGTTTATGCCTGCATTTCATATTTTTTTTATTATCCTGATCACTTCTGAAATACTTAAATTCGGTTTCATTTGGATCTTTTTGATAGATGAAATATCGAATCTAGATGCGACCTCACCAAATTTTTTAAACCAAATTGAGCTTACAAATTTTCATAGATATAGTCGAATTGCAGATATTATTTCGATTGTTTTTTCTGTTTTTTTATTTGGTGTAGAATTGAAGCAAAAATTGATGCCAAAACTTATTATTAGCTTTTTTTTCTTAATCATATTTTTTATGGCAAGTCTTTTATGAAGGTTATTCAATCTTTTTGGTCTAAGCCATTTGCTTTTCCAGCTGCAAATTCATTTGAAGCTAGATCTCAAGGAGGCTTTCTCAATGAGAGCCAATTTATATATACATGGGCGCTTTCATTGCTTAGCCTCAAGGAAGTTTTTTCTCATGTTCATTTAAATACTGATGAGAAAGGTAAAAAAGCATGGATAGATTTTTTTGAATTTCCTTATGATTCCTGTTCTACTGATATGGATGCGATTGAAGAGTTTCCTTCTGATCTTTGGTCAACAGGAAAATTACTTACCTATGCTGGGATAAAAGAACCTTTTGTCCATTTCGATGTTGATGTAGTTTTAGGTAAACATTTTGATATGCATAAATTAGAACATGATTTGTTCGTTGAATTTCATTATGATGATTGTATTCTCAAGCGTTACAGTACGATTATTCATAAAATATTAAATTACGAGATAAATATGTCTCCAGAATTTAAAGGAATAATAGCACAAAGTAACTTTGTGTACAATGATTATAATTTGGGTATTACCGGTGGCTATGATTATGATTTTTTCAATCGATATGCTCAAAATTCCTTTAACAATCTAAAGTTAAATATACCGTTTCTTCGAAATGTAGACAGTACTACTAAATCATTTTTAAATTGTTTTTATGAACAGTATTGTTTTTATGAAACGGCAAGAATTGAATTAAAATGTGTCAATAAATTGGTCAAATCAACGCTTAATTTAGATTTTGATTATCAAAAAAGTAAAATTGATTCAGGTTATAGGAACTTTGATTTTGTTCATTTTCACGGAGGGTATAAACGATTATACCCCGAGCTTTCAGGGAAATGGCTTAAGGAATATTATCCTGAATACTACAGAAATATTAATGAGAAAATTGCTTTCATAAATTCCCAACAATTGTCAAATTGAATTTATTATACTTAGGAAATTAGAAAAAATATTACTCAAAGTGTGGCTTTGTAGGTATTTACTACTCCACTGTCAACGATTCCAAATCGATCGACTTCGCCCGTGCATAAAATCGCCAGGAAAGTAAAATAGACGAACAAACCAAACTCGCGGTTAATCCCATCCAAATGCCGACGGCTCCTACGCCTAAATAGATTCCAACATAATACGAAATCGGGATGCCCATGCCCCAATAGGAGAAAACCGTAATGGCCGTTGGGATTTTGACATCCTGCAAACCACGAAGCAAACCGAGGGATACCGCCTGAATTCCATCAAATAATTGAAAGATTGCTCCCCAAACCACTAAGGTTACCGCAATCGCGATCACAGGGAGGTCTTGTGTATAACCGCGTACTAAATATTCCCGACCGAAGTAAAAGACAAGGGCACAAATACCCATGAATAACACGGATAAGATGAGTGCCGCATGGCCAGATCGTTTGATCTCGCAACGATTCCTTTCGCCAATAGCCGTTCCCACGTTGATTCCTCCAGCTACGGCAATGCCCGTCGCCATCATGTAGGTGATGGAAGCCATGTTGATGGCTACGATATGTGCCGCTTGTGCTGTGACGGAAATCCAACCCATCATCACAACCGCCATTCCAAAGGTTGCAATCTCAAAGAAACCCTGCATTCCAGAGGGTATGCCTATGCGCAGAATGTTCTTTTCTAATACATTTTTGTGAACATGAATATGTCCTTTACGCAAATAAGGTTTGAATTCATCCCGGGTAAATACATAAATGGCTAATACGGCAGCCATAAATAAGCGAGAAATTAGTGTGGAAATTCCTGATCCAAATAAACCCAATGCTGGTAATCCCCACAAGCCATTGATTAATAGATGATTGCCAAAAACATTCATGGCTAAAGCGACGATGGTTATGGTCATCCCAACGGTCGTTCGTTGGAGTCCATCCATAAAACTCTTCATGGCAATAAACCAAAATATCGGTAATACAGATAATGAAATTAAACCTAAAAAGGGGAGGGTCAATGCTTTATTGGCCTCCGTCTGACCAAACAGGTCATAGTTCCAACCCACAATTCCTGTGATAAGAATCGTAATGATACCCAATAAAGTCGCGACGCGCAAATTGGCCCGTAATAAATTACCACATTCCGTTTCATCGCTTTCGGCAACTGCCTTGGAAATCATGGGGGAAACGATTTGTAGGCAGATGATTCCCACAACGGCCACCGTGAAAAAGATCGCTCCAGCCATACCGGATGCGCCTAAACTTTCTGCGGCACCAGATGACATTTGGCCTACCTGAATCGTGTCGGCTAGGCCCATTAACATGACGCCCAATTCGCCCACTACGATCGGTAAGGCCAATTGGACGGTCTGTCTAATTTTAGGAAATAATGACATGTTAAATACGAACGATTTCCGCGCCGATCGCATTTAAACGCGTATCGATGTTTTGGTAACCCCGGTCAATTTGCTCGATGTTGTCAATGATGGAGGTGCCATTCGCCGACATGGCCGCGATCAACAAGGAAACGCCCGCACGAATATCCGGAGATGACATGCGAATGCCTTTCAAGGTTTGTTTGCGGTCAAAACCCACGACCGTAGCGCGGTGTGGATCGCAAAGAATGATTTGGGCCCCCATTTCGATCAAACGATCCACGAAGAACAAACGGGATTCAAACATTTTTTGATGTATCAAAACCGTGCCTTTCGCTTGGATGGCTGTTACCAAAATGATGGAAAGCAAGTCGGGCGTGAAGCCAGGCCATGGGTGATCGGAGATGGTCAACATCGATCCATCGATGAAGTTTTCCAACTCATAATGTTCTTGAGATGGGATGAAAATATCATCACCACGAAATTCCATTTTGATTCCTAATTTCTTGAATACGTCAGGAATGATCCCAAGTTCAGGAATTTGGCAGTTTTTAATCGTAATCTCCGACTGCGTCATGACCGCCATTCCGATGAATGAACCGATCTCAATCATATCTGGAAGCATTGTATGCTCGGTTCCGTGCAATACCTCGACTCCCTCAATAACCAATAAGTTGGAACCAATGCCCGAGATTTTAGCCCCCATGCGGTTCAACATCTTTGACAATTGTTGCAAATAGGGTTCGCAAGCGGCATTGTAAATAGTTGTTGTGCCTTTCGCAAGGACGGCTGCCATTAATATGTTCGCTGTCCCAGTAACCGATGCCTCATCCAAAAGCATGTAGGCTCCATGTAAGTGGGATGCGTCAACTTCATAAATTCCGCCATCTTCAGCGCTATAATTAAATTCTGCACCTAATTTCATGAAGCCGAAAAAGTGGGTGTCTAATCGTCGGCGACCAATTTTGTCTCCGCCTGGTGAAGGAATACGCCCTTTTTTAAAGCGCGCCAACGTGGGTCCTAATAACATGACCGAACCACGAAGTGCAGCTGCTTTCTTCTTATAGGTATCTGACTCTAAGTAATCTATGTTGACCTGTGAGGCATCAAATTCAATGCTGGTTTCAGATAAACGACGCATGCTGACGCCCATGTCACCCAATAAATCGATGAGTTGGTTGACATCACGAATATTCGGTATGTTATGGATGGTAACAGGTTCAGCTGTTAATACCACGGCACACAAAATTTGCAATGCTTCGTTTTTTGCTCCTTGAGGAGTGATTTCACCCTTCATCCGGCGGCCACCGGTTACCTTAAATGATGCCATAAATCTTACTTATTTTTTCGGTAATTGTTATTACGATTGTTGTTATTTCTGAAGTTATTGTTCTTGCGGAAATTATTGTTCCGGTTATTATTGTTGTTCGGATATTCAGGGGCGTTGTACGCATTTCGAGCGTTATTGGCCACCTTTGCATGCCCTAAAGTCTCTTGGGATAATTCATCGACGATGCTTCCTAATAGGTTTTCCGACATGTCTTTGATGTTCTGCCAAATAACTGAATCGTCCACGGTATCCTTATTCCAGGTGACATAAAAACCCTTCATTAAACGTGCGATATAAGCCACGAGGATCTTTTTGTCTTCCAGTTTTTCCTCAGCGATCGCCCGGAGAATTAACAATTCCACATTGCGGCCGTAATGTTTAAACTTTAAATGATGTTGGTTATATGCCACCTTGCGAGGTGCTTTACCTACCGACTCCGGTGATGGGGGAGGAAATGGTCCCTGCACATCCAATTCGAAGTTGGACATAATAAACAAGTCATCCCAAAGCTTTTTGGAATAATCTTGACTGTTATCCTTCATGTTGGGATGAATTTGTTTCATCAAATCCACCATAATAAAGGCATATTTAGTACGCTGCTCGCGGTCGGCGATGGTCATGATGTAATTGACCAATTTTTGTACACTCGATCCGTATTCTTTCATATTAATTTGAAAATGTTAACCACACCCATAGATGAGGTAATGCAATCAGGCAAAATACAATAATAGCCCAAAGCGACATAATTAAAACAGCACCTGCTGCATAATCTTTAACTTGTTTGGCCAAAGGATGGTGTTCTGGGGAAACCAAATCAGTTAGTCGCTCGATGGCAGAATTTATCAATTCCGCAACCCAAACACAGGCAACAGCCAAACTAATCCAAATCCATTCTTGTGCAACAAAATCCAATTTCCATCCTACGTAAATCACAAGGGCAGTAGCCGCCAAGTGTATTTTGGCATTTCTTTCGCGTTTGATGAGATCTATAATTCCATCAATGGCATGCCCTATACTTTGATTTACTTGTTTGAAAAACATTAAAATTCAGCAGTTTTAGGTGTTCTTGGGAATGGAATCACATCACGGATGTTGCTCATTCCTGTCACGAATAATACCAAACGCTCAAAGCCTAATCCAAAGCCCGCATGTGGTGCGGACCCGAATTTACGCGTTTCCAAATACCACCAGATCGATTCTTCCTCGATGCCTACGTCCTTTGTGCGTTGCAATAATTTCTCGTAATCATCTTCCCGCTGGGAACCTCCAATAATCTCACCAATACCCGGGAATAAGACATCCATGGCACGAACGGTTTTGCCATCTTCGTCCAACTTCATGTAAAAGGCCTTGATGTCTTTTGGGTAATTCGTCAAGATAACGGGTTTTTTGAAGTGTTTTTCAACTAACCAGCGCTCGTGTTCTGATTGCAAATCGATGCCCCATTCGACCGGATATTGGAATTTTCCTTGCTTATGGGTTTTGGATTGCAAGAGGATATTGATTGCCTCTGTATAAGTAATGCGCTCGAAATCATTCTCTGTCACAAATCGTAACTTTTCGGTGAGTGATAATTCCGATTGTTCTTCTTTTTTCTTTGTTTTTTCTTCGTCCAATAGGCGCTTCTCTAAAAACGCAATATCATCTGCACAATGCTCCAAAGCGTATTTGATACAGAATTTGGTGAAGTCTTCCGCCAAATTCATGTTGTCTTCTAATTCATTGAATGCAACCTCCGGTTCGATCATCCAAAACTCTGCTAAATGGCGCGTTGTATTCGAATTTTCCGCACGAAAAGTTGGGCCAAACGTATAAACCTTTGACAAGGCCATAGCGCCTAATTCTCCTTCTAATTGGCCTGAAACCGTCAAATTGGTCTCTTTTCCAAAGAAATCTTCTTTGTAATCCACTTTCCCATCTTCAGTCAAAGGAGGATTCGTTGCCGGTAATGTTGTTACGCGGAACATTTCTCCTGCGCCTTCCGCATCCGATCCCGTGATGATAGGCGTGTGTAAATAGAAGAATTGGTTTTGATTAAAATAGGTATGTACGGCATAGGCTAATGCATGGCGTACACGTAATATGGCCGAAAAAGTATTTGTTCGAGGACGTAAATGCGCAATTTCGCGTAAGAACTCCAAGGAGTGTTTTTTCGGTTGTAAAGGATATTTTTCTGGGTCAGCGACACCATAAACTTCAATGGAATTAACTTGTAACTCAACAGACTGTCCTTGTCCTTGTGAAGGAATTAAGGTACCAGTCATGGCAATACATGCCCCCGTTGTTACTAATTTTAATGTTTCTTCTGAAACAGCCCCGTCAGATACGACGCCTTGAATGTTGTGAATGGTTGAACCATCGTTTAAGGCAATGAAAGCGACATTGGCTGAAACGCGTTTGGTACGAACCCACCCCTTAATGACAAGGTTTTGATTGGATGGGGATAAGGAAAGGATTTCTTTAATTTGCATAAATGATTCTCAGTAGCCCTGTAATGGGCGCAATAAGCCTCAAAAATACCACAAAAAAACCGAATTTTTTCAATTATTTTTGTATTTAAATTTACGTCCTAATGCAAGGTTTATCAATCAATTTATCGCAACAGCAGCGACTTTCTCCTCAGCAAATTCAGCTGATCAAGTTGTTGCAAATTCCTACAGCCGAATTGGCTGCCCGGATCGAGGCGGAATTAGAGGAAAACCCCGCTTTGGAAGAAGGAATTTCAGAGGAGCGCTTGGAGGAAATTGGAGATCGCGAGACGGTAGATGATTTAGTCAATGACGAAATGTCTATCGATGATTATTTGCAAGATGATTATGCGGGCTATAAGATGGCGGGAGATTCGTATGACCCCAACGAGGAAATGCGTGACAGGCCAATGCCAACTGTCCCCAGCGCAGAAGAGTTTTTGTTGATGCAAATTGGCTTTGTCATTTCAAGTGATCGAGAACGAATTATCGCGGAACAATTAATTGGGTCGCTAGAAGACGATGGATATTTGCGTCGGAATATTGAAAGTATTGTAAATGATTTAGCATTTACGGTGGGTTTTGAGACCGATTTTCAAGAAGTTGAATCGGTGCTTTTAAAAGTCCAACAATTAGATCCTGCTGGAATTGGTGCCCGGGATTTACAAGAATGTTTGTCTATCCAATTGCACCGGAAGCATATTGTAGATGATCAGGCATTGCAAGTAGCTATCCGGTTGATAGATCAATATTTTGATGATTTTTCGAAGAAGCACTATAGCCAACTCCAACAAAAACTAACCGTTGAAGAAGAATTGTTGAAGAAAGCGATTAAAATTATCACGCATTTAAATCCCAAACCAGGAGGCAGTGAGGCAGGAGAGGTGGCCCCCTTTCTGCAACCAGACTTTATCGTCAGTCAAGCCGATGGAAAATTGGATATTAAATTAAATGGAAAAAATGCACCTGAATTGCGTGTGAGTAAATCCTTTCAGGAAATGCTCCAAACCTATTCAAAGGGGGATAAACAGCAAAAAGAGGTCAAAGAAGCGGTTACTTTTATTAAACACAAATTGGATTCTGCCTCCTGGTTTATTCAGGCAATCCAGCAACGGCAGGGAACGTTGTTGAAGACGATGGAGAGTATTGTAGGCCAACAATATGATTTTTTTCTGACGGGGGATGAGTCTAAATTAAAACCGCTCCGCATGAAGGAAATTGCCGAAGTGATTGAAATGGACATTTCAACTGTTTCTCGGGTCGTTTCGGCAAAATCGGTGCAGACTGATTTTGGCATGTATCCTTTGAAATATTTCTTTTCAGAGGGAATTACGCATGAATCAGGGGAGGATTTTTCAACGCGGGAGGTCAAAAATATCTTGCGGGAATTAATCGCTAATGAACCTGCAGGCCATGCTTATTCGGATGAGGACCTAGAAGGCTTGTTGGCCGAAAAAGGCTTTGTCGTCAAACGTCGCACCGTAGCAAAATACAGGGAGCAATTGGGAATTCCGGTTGCGCGCTTGCGGAGAAAAATGGAATAGTACCCATTAATTCGGTGTAGTGATTTTGTAATTAAATACTACCTTGTGATTTCTAAACCTATCAATTTTTTATGAAAAGAATGTTGCTCTTTGGCATGATGGTTCCCTACATGCTTTTTGCACAAGAAATTAAGGTGCCTGTTGGCTTTTCTGTTACTGAAATTGCCAAAAACTTAGGTCCAACCCGTCACATCACTGTTTCCAAACAAGGAATTGTTTATGCCAAATTATCCAAATTAATGGAGGGTAATGGGATAGTCCAATTAAAAGACTCGGATCAAGATGGTGTATTCGAAGATTTGAAGGCCTTCGGAAACTATACCGGTACAGGAATCATGATTGATGGCGAATATTTTTATGCATCGTCTAATAAGGGGGTATTTCGTTATGCTTTGAATGCAAATGGGGAAATTTTGGACCCCAATAAATTTGATACGATAGTGGATGGATTACCGGATCATGGTCGGGATAATGCCAAACCCTTCGTCTTTGATCAAGGTAAAAAGCATATATATGTGACGATTGGCTCTTGGAATGACCCTTGTCGGGTCCCTGGAACGGGCCAAGGCATGAATCCATGTGCCATTTTGGATTCAGCAGGTGGTATTTGGCAATTTGATGCCAATAAATTGAATCAAGGATTTAAAGATGGAGTTCGCTATGCTACGGGTTTAAAAAATGCCGTTGGTATTACGTGGAATCCACAAACACAATCCCTGTTTGCGATGGGGCATGGTCGGGGCCAATTCCACGATTTTTATCCTCAATATTACACGGCCCAACAGTCGCAGGAATTACCAGCAGAAGCGATGTATGAATTCAAAAAAGCTGGCGATGATGCCGGTTGGCCTTATATATATTATGACCAAAAGCAGAAAAAAAAGATCGTAGCTCCTGAATTTGGGGGAGATGGGAAGAAAACAGGCGGCGAAAATGCCCTGAATCCCATTGTTGCATTTCCGGCGCATTTGGGTCCGAATGATCTTTTGTTTTACCAGGGCAATCAATTTCCGGCTCGTTATAAGCAAGGTGCATTTATTGCGTTTCATGGTCAATCTCCGGAGTTGAAGAAAGGTTATTTTGTTGCCTTTGTGCCTTTTAAAAACGGTCAGCCGAGTGGCAAATGGGAATTATTTGCGGATAATTTTGCTGGGACAGATTTGGCGAATCCGACGGGTCCAATCCAGCATCGCCCTTGCGGTGTAGCGGAAGGACCCGATGGTTCACTGTATGTGTGTGATGATTTGGGAGGAAGTATCTATCGAATTCAATACAAAAAATAGGAGCAAGTGCTTGTATGCCTTTGCATTAACTAAAAGGACAAAGGGGATGCGATATTTTTTTTCAAGGGAATGTTTCAATTTTTAAAAAGTATTTCTACCTTTGCAGTCCCGAAAGGGCAATGGTTGCGTAGCTCAACTGGATAGAGCATCTCACTACGGATGAGAAGGTTTGGGGTTCGAATCCCTACGCGACCACTTAATAAAGACCTGCACTAATGTGTGGGTCTTTTTTGTTTTTCTGACTAAATTTGTTCAGTCGTATTTGCCTACAAAATTACTTTTTTGGATTCTATATTATTATTCTTGCACAAACCCATTCAAAAAGCATGGCCTTTTTGGCTTTATGCAAGTGTTTTGGTGTATTTGACATTCCCATACCTTCGATTATTTGAAGCACCGGGAATAGGCCTTGACCCCTCTTGGCAAATTGCTTTGGGTCTTTTGCGTGAACATTCAGGTACTTGGGGGAAAGATATCGTGTTCACTTATGGACCTCTGGGTTCATATATCTATCGATTACCCATTCATGTTTCCATGTGGAAACAATTGCTTTATGATGCTTTTTTCTTTGCAAATCTTCTGTATTTCCATGCCACATGTTTTCCTAAGCAAGCCAAAATCTATCACATAATACTATTTTTTGCCTTCAATCTCTTTTCTTTTGAGATGATTGGTGAAACGACCACATTCCTTTGGATGTTTTTAGGGATGTATCACGGATTCGTAGCATTATATGCTAAATCAAAATGGAAACAAGGAATATCTTTAGTACTCGCATTCATTTTATTAGGCATCATCTTCTTTACCAAAGTGAATTTTGGTCTAGTCGTTTGGGTCTTTTTAATTGCCTTATTATTGGTGCTTGTTCTTGAAAAGCGAATGCTTTGGTGGGAGGGTTTAATGTATGTAGGTATTTTTCTGTTTAGTTTAGTTGTTTGGGCTGATTATCTTCATACCGATATATTAATGTATGTAGAATCTAGCTTTCATATTATCGCATTTTATAATTCAGGGATGTCTGTCTTTCCCGTTGGATTTAGAAAATTAACAGCTTTAACTTATGGCTTATTTGTGCTTCTGTTAATGGCCTCGTTTTATTTTGTAATAGGTACCGAAAAGCAAAGGTTGAGAGAGTATTTTCTGTTGGCTACTGGCCTTGGTATTGCATTCATTTTGTTGAAATATAGTTTTGTCCGTGCAGATTCAGGCCATTTTACAGCTTATATTAAATTAATGACGTATGTATGCTTATTACTTTATTCTTTTTCTGCTCAGCGATTGATCAAGCAAATTTTTGTTGGATTAATGCCCACATTATTTGTTTTCTATTTACTAGTATATGCTCCTTCGATCGGTTTCACTCCGCTCGGAATTTGGCATGGAATTAAGTACAGACCTTTTATTTTAAAAAATTATTTGGAAGGAACACTCGAAATTCCAACGAATAAATCACAATTGCCAAATACATTTATCAAACAAATTAAGCATGAAACGGTCGATGTGATTCCTTATCAAATTTCATGGGTGCATAGCAATGACTTGAATTATTCCCCTCGTCCAACTTTGCAAAGTTATGTGGCTGGAGATCGATATTTAGACAGTTTAAATGAAGCATTTTTTGCTTCTGAAAAGGCACCTCAATTTGTGATTTATAGTTTAGAAAAGTCAAGCCAGAAATATCCCTGGTCAGAGGAATTGCTTACCCAAAAGGCATTATTTAAACATTATAGCCTTACCGACTCGAATGATACTTTGTTGCTTTTTAAACGCCAAGCGAAGGCAAGGAAACTTCGTTTGGTTTATACACGTCAGTCACGTCATCGAATAGGAGAGGAGATTCAATTGGGCGAACTTCAATCGGGGTATTTACGCGAAAGTTCTTTTGAAACAGCGTATAGCTCGTTGGGAAATTTGGCTAATTTATTTTTTCAGCCCCCTCAATTAATGGCCGATTTTAAATCCTATCAATCGCATGAAAAAGTTAGCATTGCACCTAATTTATTGAAGAAAGGTTTTTGGTCAAATAACTTAATCTTGAATTTAGCTCAGGCAAAACGTTTTTACATAGTAGAACCGGATGCTAGCAATCGCTTACAATCCATTAAAATTAGCGAAGCACATTTTTTCAAAGGCGGATTTAAACCCGAAATTCTTGTAAGACATCGTTACTACCGGATAGAATAAGTGCAAATGCCTTGTGAATCCACGGGCTAATGGTAAATTTGTTGAAATTCTTGGTGCATGACCCAAATTACGGCAATCATTTTGACGTTTAATGAAGAAAAACACATTGCTCGCTGTATTCAAAGCTTGCAGGCTGTTTGCTCACGTATCTGCATCATTGATTCCCATTCTACCGATCGTACAGTAGATATTGCAAGGGATTTGGGTGCAGAAGTATATTCGCACGTTTGGGAAAATAATTATGCCAAACAATTAAATTGGGGAATACAGGAAGCGCATATTCAAAGCGCTTGGACATTACGTATTGATGCAGACGAATATTTGACTGAAGAACTCCAACAAGAAATTAAGCACAAATTACCTGCCCTTTCATCTAATATTGCTGGAGTAGAATTTACACGAAAAGTGATTTTTAAAGGACGATGGATTCGATTTGGCGGGTTCTATCCTATACATTTATTGAGACTTTGGCGAACTGGTTTAGGCGCTTGCGAGCAACGTCTGATGGATGAACATATTATCTTATCTTCAGGAAAAACAATAAGGTTTACCGAACATGTTGTGGATGAAAATTTAAACTCCATGCATTGGTGGGTGCTGAAGCATAATAATTATGCGCGTCGTGAAGCCGCAGACGCCTTGAATCAAAAATACCAATTTACCTATACGACGGATTTGTCGGCCACAGGCAATAGCCAAGCCCATACCAAAAGAACCGCAAAAAATAGTTTATATAATCGGATGCCAATAGGTTTTCGCGCAATAGCCTATTATGTCTTTCGTTTTATTTTCCAATTGGGATTCTTGGATCATCCGAAGGTTTGGATATTTCATTTTATGCAAGGATTTTGGTATCGTTTATTAGTCGACATCAATATTTATGAGGCTGAAAAGGCTGCGCAAGGTGACCTAAACCGCTTAAGGGATATCATTCAGCTTGAGTGGAAGATTGAATTTTAGCATGAATCAAAAAGATCATTTATTGCATTTGTGTTCTTATTCCTATGAATCAGGAGGGCCTGCAAGTGTGATATTGAATCATTCGGGTTTTCAAGTAGCTGCTGGCATGGATGTGAGTATAGCAAGTTCCATGGATCAGACACATCATGCTTACCCAACAGCTCCAGGTGTACATTTGTCGGTTTTCACGCAAAGCATTTTTTCTCGTATTTTATCCGAGTTTTCATGGTCTTTGTTGTTTTGGTTTATCCGAAAGCGTCATACATTTCAATTTATTCACATCCATGGCTTGTGGTATTTTGGTGCATTATTACCCTTCCTTGTTCCTAATAAAGCAAAAAAAATTATTACCATTCATGGATTTTTAGATCCTTATGCCTGGAAACGTTCAGCATGGAAAAAAAAGCTTTTATGGAATTTGATGCAAAAGCGTTTCCTCCGTCAAGCAGATTTGATCCATGTGATTAGTCGGGAAGAAGAACAAATTTTACTCGACCTATTCCCTGATTTGCGCGCCAAAATCGTTTTTATCCCGAATGGAATCGAAGACCCTAAGGCACAAATACTCCCCGATCCTTCCCCTGATTTTGTTAAGCGTATGGCTGAAATTAAAGCTGATACTTCGTTTGTGTTTTTATTCTTAAGTCGTATTAATCGAAAAAAGGGCTTGGATATATTGATTAATGCTTTTGAAGAATTGTCGCATAAACACGGCAAAGATGTTCATTTAATTATTGCGGGTCCTCAAGATGATTTTTCGAATGAACTTCAAGATCGAATGTTCACTTATCCCTATACAAATATTGATGTGTTTGATGTAGTTAGAGGTTCCAATAAAGCACATTTACTCGAACAAGTTTCTGGCTTCATATTGCCTAGTTATTCTGAGGGTTTTTCAATAGCAGCCTTGGAAGCACTCGCTTATGGAAAACCCAGTGTGCTAAGTACACGAATCGGTTTTGCAAGTGAATTGATCGCTGCAGATGCAGCTCTTATTTGTGAGCCCACTCAAGATGCCGTTTGTCAAGCAATGCAAACCCTCGTTTCAGACGCTAATTTGCAGAAGCGATTAGCTAGCAATGCGCGCGCCTTGTTTTTGGCGAATTATCAAATAGAACAAGTAGCCTCCAACTTTGTTAATGCAATAAAACAAGTTTAACTTGTCATAATTGTTGAATTGTTATTGCAAAGGCTATGCGCATACTCAAGTACATGCTTCCTTTTGTTTTATTCGCAGGGGCTTGGCTCTCTTACCACTCCGTCGGCCTGGCTTGTTGGTCCAGTATCCTGTTTAGCTTCCTGTTCATACCTATTGTTGAATTATTATTACCTGCAGATGAGCAAAATTTGTCCGAAGCAGATGAAATCGCGGCCAAAAACAATCCGTTCTACGATATCGTTTTATATGTTGCATTTGTCTTACACCTTATTTGTCTATGCTTGTTTTTAAGTCAAATTGGGGATGTTCACATTGCTAACATCGATCGATTGGGTCGAATTATAACGGCGGGTTTATTAGCAGGAATTTTTGGAATTAATTTAGCCCATGAGTTGGGTCATCGTAGCAACAAAGTGGAGCAATGGATGTCGAAATTATTATTATCCACGAGCTTGTATATGCATTTTTTTATTGAACATAACCGGGGACATCATACCCGGGTGGGCACTCCGGATGATCCAAGTACCGCTAAATACCGACAAAGTCTATTTGCTTTTTTCTTTCAAACCATTCCAGGGACTTATAGAAGTGCTTGGCGAATTAATAGTGCGATATTAAAAAACCAACATAAGGGTTTTTGGTCTCTTCAAAACGACATGTTAATCTTCCATTTGATTCAAGGAGGCCTACTTGTTGGAATTTATTGGATTTGGGGAATGGCAACGCTGGGATATTTTTTAAGTGCTGCAACCATCGGAATATTGCTGTTGGAAGCCGTAAACTACATTGAACATTACGGTTTAACGCGTCAGAAAAATACGAATAATCGCTACGGTAGGGTCCAGCCGGAGCATTCTTGGAATAGCAATCACCTATTGGGGCGGGTGCTTTTATTTGAATTGAGTCGGCATAGCGACCATCATTACCTGGCTTCTCGAAAATACCAAATTTTACGGCATCATGTAGGTGCTCCTCAGATGCCTACGGGATATCCTGGGATGTTGATTTTAGCATTGATTCCACCCATCTATTTTGCGGTGATGGATCGTCAAATGCGGAAATTTGGAGTATTAGAATGAGCGAACTGCTTTCACGAAGCATTTGAAATCCTTAAAATAGGATGCTTGAAGCCCTGTTTGAAGGTTATGTGTCCAGGCATTTTGTTTGTCGACCTCCGTGGATGTCCAATACCATGACGATTGAAATATACTTCCTCCACCTACTTTTTTGAGATTCAATTTGGGGTGGATCAATTCGAATTCTTCTTTTGTGGGTAGTCGCCAATCTGAAAATCCCCCAACTTGCAGACTATCGCAAGCTTTTACTGCCTCTAGGTAATCGAGCTTACCAAGGTTTTCGACCGCAGCGATTAATCCATGTCCATTTTTTTCAAAAATCACAAAACCTCCGTTTTTAATGATTGGAAGCTTTTTATTCGGACTTTGAGCTGAAGAGGTAAAGAAACAAATTGAAAGAAGGCTGAATATGAATAAGTTACGAATCGTCATGAAATATTGTTTGTTGGTAATTTCCGTCAAAATTAGATAAAATAAGTGTTAGAGGAAATTTATTTGCATTTTTATCGTTGGATAGGGGAGATAAATTTGAAATATAATTTGTATTATTGTAATAACCCTAGATATACATCTGTTCGTAGATGAAAAAACGATTATTTTATTTTAGTGTTTTAGTCTTCAGCGTGTTCTTTGTTCAGCCGTTTGATATGAATGGTCAGCAAACGGTCAAATTATCAGACCCCTACGAGCATTTCCGTCAAGCTAAACTGTTGTTTGATTCTAATAACTTCCCGGCAGCCCAGGAAGAATTTCGTTTTTACCTTAGAATATTGCAGGAAAATCCCTTGATTTTGGGATCTGAGCGAACCATTGTGGAATATTACATCGCGATGTGTTCGATTTATTCCATGCGTCCCGAAGCTGAAATTCAGGCGGTTAAATTCGTTTCAGATCATCCCGAAAGTCCTTTTTCTGCCAAATTAATTACGGAAATTGGGGGATATTATTATGAAACAGGTGACTGGGCTCGCGCTATTAAGTATTTGAGTAATTCTGCCCAAACAAATCTAGAACATAAATATTACCTCGCCATTTCATATTATAAAGCCAATCAGCTTAAAGAAGCTTTGGCATTGTTTAATATATTGAAGTTTGAGTCAGAAGATGAATATGCTTTGCCTGCAGCTTATTACGCGGGTGTCATGAATTTTCATTCCGAAAAATTTGATCAAGCTATTGAGGATTTTAAAATTGCGAGTGCTGATCCAAAATATGCTGTAGAGGCTCCTGTCTGGATTAGTTCAGCCTATATGAAACTTAACCGATACAATGATCTCATTGGTTACGTGAAGCCCATTTTGGCCGACAGTACTTATCGGCAATCTTCAGGAAATTTGGCATCCATTATCGCTGAATTGCAATTTCAAAAACTAGATTATTCCAATGCTGCGAAAAGTTATGCTGTGGTAAAGGAAAAAGCGCCTCAGCTGTTGAATCGAGAGCGAAGTTTTAAATATGCCTTTGCTCTTTATAAATCAAAGCAATTGGATGAGGCAATGGTTCTTCTTTCGAAGCCTGCAAAATCAATCGATTCACTCGATCAAGAAATAGCAAAAACGCGTGCCTTAATTTTGATAGACCAACAAAAATGGGATCTCGCTTACTCTGCTTTACAAGAGGTCGCAGCCATGCCTTTCAATAAAGAATTGGCGGATGAGGCTAATTTGATGTATTTTAGTTTGCTGCAACAAAATCAACAGTGGACGACTTTGCTCACAGAGATAAAAGGATACCAAAAACGTGTCCCTCAAAATAAACATGGCGAATTATTGGTTTCGATGGCGATCGATGCACTTCGGAAACAAGCAAGTTTATCTGCCACGGAGGATTTTATGTTGAACTTCCCTGTTGGAAAAGTAAAATTCCAAGAACTATACCAAGCAACCTGCTATCAAATTGCCTCAAAAGCATATGATAAGCAAGAAGATCGAAGGGCGATTTCTTATTTTAAAAAATCACTTGATTTTGCTGTTAATCGCGAAATGGCTTGGTATGCACGCTATGCATTAGCAGAAATACTTGCTCGGTCAAATAAGAATTCAGATGCAATTAAATTGTATGTACCGCTGCTAGCTGAAACGGCATTACCCACCGGTTCGCGCGAATTAAGCCAGCGAATTCGATTAAGTTTGGCACATTCGTTTGCTTATATTACCATGTACGATCGTTCCTTGCAATATTTTGAGGAATATGTGGCAAACAAATTAGATGGACGACGCACGGTAGATGATTTGCGGAATTTGGCAGAACTTTCCATTGCCAAAGGGGATTTAATCTTAGGGTTGAAATATTTTGACGAAGCAATTCAACAGAATTCGTCGCAGTCAATGAACTTGATTGAACGTAAAGCGTCGATTCTTTTCGGCCTTCGGAAATTCCAAGAAGCTGCTGATGCTTATCAAGTTTATAGCACAAATTTTCCCAATGACCCGCAAGCCGACAAAATGTTCTATCAAAGTAATATTGCCTTGACTCGCTTACAAAAAACGGAAAGTTATGCAGCTGTTATACGAAATGCGAGCAAATTTATTCTAGAGAAATCATCAACGAATCCCCTGTATCCCCCATTCTTGTTGATTCGTGCGCAAGCCTATGAAAACACAAATCAGTGGTTTTTAGCCATGGATGATTATGTGAACATTGTGCGTAAATTCACAGCAGATTCTTCCGCTATAGAGGCAATCATCGGGGCTACAGAGTTGTTGAAGAAAGCAGGCCGACATAGTGAGGCGATTGAATTGCATCATATTTATGCAAGCCAACATGGAGATGATCCTGGTATAGCCGAACAATGGCTTGAAATTTGTTCTGAAATGTTTCAGCAAGGCAAATATAAATTAGTTGTACCTGAGCTCGTTCGCTTAATTCAAGAATTTCCAAGCTATGGGCAATCAGATGCCTTGAATTACATGTTAGGTATTTCTACTTATCACACAAAAGATTTTGGCAATGCTTTAATTTACTTAAAACGAAGTCAGCAGGGAGTCATTTATGCGAATAAAGCCCAATGGACGATTGCTTTGATATATGAAGAACAAAAGCATGCCGATTTAGCAATTGCTCAATTGGTTGATTTGAAAGCAAATATGCCTTACCAGGACTCATTGATGGTGGATGTTCAGGATAAATTGAAACAATTATATGGGCAACAAAAGAAATTTGATTCGTTGAAGCAATTGTGGATTGACTTAGATGTTGTGGATACCTTACGTAAGAGTCAATGGGCTTTGGAAATCGGACAATCTGCATCAGATGCGATCGAGTATGATGTAGCCAAACAATGGTTCGATAAGGCTGTAACGCTGAATCAAGATGAAATAGGGGCCAAAGCGTCCCTGGGATATGCCAAAACACTTGTTCTTCAAAAAGAATTCAAGCAATCAAATGAATGGCTAGTAAGTCAGTTTGTTCAAGCAGAAAGTCGATATTACCACATGCCTGATGCAATGATTGGTCAAGCCTATTTATTGATGGCTGATAATTTTATTCAATTAAAGAATATTGCACAGGCCAAAGTGATTTTGCAAAGTATTTTAGCCAATTCGTCGGATGATGCCGTGAAAGTGCTTGCCAAGAAAAAAATGGAGGGAATTCAATAAATGATACGGATCTTATTTCTATTTGTTGGTCTGTTTATACTACTCGTTACAGGGTATGCGCAAGAGTCGCGCATTGATCGTTCCACGATTACCATTCCTAATTCTACGCGCGCAGTCATGCACCTAAAGGTGACTGATCGGTCATATCAACCGATGAAATCCTTTGTCCAATCTGAGCGTACTCCCATGCAAATAAAGTTGAAGGAATCTACCTGGGCGCTCGACTCATTGCCTAAAATTGAGGCGCCGGCTGCACAGGAAATGCGTTCAGATGAGAAAAATAAAACAGCCTATGGCGAGAAATTTAAGAATGCAATACGCTTTGGAATAGGGAATTATGGTCATTCATTGTTCGATTTTAATGTAAGTCAAAATTCCAAAGAGAATAAATTCCTAGGCCTTTATTTACATCATGATGCAAATCAATATGGTCCTGTTAGTAGTGAGTATTCTGCCCGCAGTCAAAATTTGGCTCGTCTAGAAAGTCGATCCTTAGGACGAGTGAATTATTGGGAGAGTACATTGGAATATAAAATGTTTTCTAATTACTATTATGGATTAGCCGAAATACCTACTTATGTCAAAGCGAGTGACTTATTGGCCTCATATACTCGGATGAGTGCTGCGGGTAAATTGAGTAGCGCTAGAAAAAGTACATCTACAGATTATGAATTACGTATTCAAGCGGATCAGTTGACAAATCCGCAGGATTTAAATGAGCTGCTCATTCAGGGTCATGGCATGTATGCGCACAATATGTCAGAGAAATTGCGGTTTAAATTGGTGGGAGATTATATTTATTCAGTCTATTCCCCAAATGCTACTTTGCAAAAATGGAATCGAAATTTGTACCGATTAAATCCACATTTGGCTTATAAAAGTTCACGTGTTAGCTTAAATGCTGGATTTTTGTTTGTCACTGAATCAGAAGAACCATTAGTCGAGAAGACAAGTGTATTCCCCATGTTACAAATGGATTTTGGCGCATCGGATTACATTCATCTTTTTGGGGGTATAGGAGGTGATGTTCAATTCAATACTTTTCAAAGCTACTTAAAGCAAAATCCTTGGATGCATGTGCCAAGTCAATTGAAAAATACGAATCAAGTTGGGCATGTCTATGGAGGAATCAGGGGGATTGGAGGAAATAAGGTGATTGATTTTGAAGCGCAATATGATTATTCTGAATTTGCCGACTTGCCATTTTTTGTCAATGCTGTCACGGCAACAAATAAATTTGATATACAATATCGGGGCGGTTTGGAGAAAATTCAAGTAACCACGCTCAATGCAAATTTGAATTTGAATTTCACTTCTCAATTTACATCTAGCTTTAAGTTCAATCATGTGATTTATGAACAATTAGGTGTAAAGTTCCATGCGCCGCATATTCCTGCTACGACATTATCGTGGATTAACTCTTGGCGCATCTCTCCTAAAATCTTGCTTGCGCCAGATATTTACTGGATGAAATCGCTCTATGCCTTAGAACCTGTCAAAAATCAGTTAATTCAGCTGGATGATATTTTGGATGTCAACTTTAAAATAAATTATTTTATCAAACGAAATTTGAACATTGGTTTGTCGGGCAATAACCTTCTTGGGAAAAATTATCAAAAATTTTACCAATACAAAGTGCAGGGCTTGAATGCAACCTTATCCTTAGCTTATTCCTTCTAATATGAAATACATCTTATCTATCCTCGTTTCCATCCTGCTTTTAGCGTGTGGATCGAGCAATTCTTCTGAAATAGTGAACCCTACGCGTAGTTTGAATGAAGTACTTGCCTGTGGGGATTTGACAGGACTTCAGAAAAAATACGGGAAAGAGTCTTTAATTGCCGATACAACTTGGGTGATTGGTGATGATAGTTTACGCGGTTCTATTTTGTACCCGAATTCAAACCGACAAGTTTATGTGTATTACCGGGATGGTGAAATCGTTGATGTGACAATCGTAGGAAATGCATCTGAATGGAAGACAGATTCTGGATTATTGTTGGGTATGCCTTTAAAATCGGTTCAAGCGATTAATCAAAAGAATTTTACACTTTCTGGCTTCGACTGGAAACATGCAGGTTCTGTTGTTTCTTGGGAAGGTGGTAAATTGATGGGAGATAGCTCATTAGGTCACTTAGCATCCTTCTCAAATGCATCAAATAAACATGACGGAATTTCGGATGCGGAATACTTACAGGTGTCTGGGGAAATGGAATTTGATGTTCGCCATGAGGTAATTCAAAAATTGAATCCTGCATTGGATTTGATTTCTTTGGTCCGTCCTTTTATTCCGAATAAAGAGGAGGGACAGAACATGAGCAAGCGAATTTCTGACAGCCAAATGCCTCCAGTCAAATAAGTTTAATCCTTCAGTTTGGGATTATTATGATGACGTTCAGCGTCTCGGATGCTTTTCTTTTCCATGTTTTTTTGTAGCGCCTCCGTTAGGTTCACACCTGTTTGATTCGCTAAACAGATTAATACAAAGAGTACATCCGCCATTTCATCTCCAAGGTCTTTATTTTTGTCCGATTCTTTTTCTGATTGCTCTCCATAACGTCGTGCGATGATCCGGGCTACTTCGCCTACTTCCTCCGTTAGCATGGCCATATTAGTCAGCTCACTAAAATAGCGCACGCCGACGGTCTTGATCCATTGATCTACAGTTTGTTGGGCTTCTTCTAAAGTCATAATCTATTTGTTTTTTGAATCCAAGATGATTGTCACAGGGCCATCGTTACATAGACTTACCTGCATGTCTGCACCAAATTCGCCAGTCTGAATGGGGAAACCCATGGCTAATTCAAGTTTGTGGATCGTGCTGTTGTACAATGGAATGGCTTGCTCTGGTCTGGCCGAAGCTAGATAACTTGGGCGGTTTCCTTTTCGTGTATCCGCATACAGCGTGAATTGACTGACTAATAATAATTGGCCAGATACCTGTTCCAAAGATAAATTCATTTTTCCTTCCGCATCGGAAAAAATACGTAAACCCTGTATTTTACCTACGAGGTAATCCACATCCGCTTCAGTATCTTCGACATGTATGCCCAATAATATGACAAATCCTTGGGAGATGGTGGCGTGTAAATGCCCATCAATATGCAAGGATGCAGAACTGACTCGTTGAATGATGGCTCTCATTCCTTACAATAAGAAATAGACAATTAAGAAATATACCCCATAACCTAAGATGTCATTGGTCGTCGTGATAAACGGCCCCGATGCGACAGCAGGGTTAATTTTTAATTGGTTTAATACCAAAGGTGTCACCGTTCCCATCAAGGAAGCGAGCATTACGACCGCAAACAAGGATAGGGATACCGTAATGGATAACATAATTTCACCACTATCGATTAACATTGAGCATCCAAAGGCAAATATAGCCGCGATAAGTGCATTGATTAATGCAACGACAAATACCTTTTGAAGACGTTTCCATAAGGTTGTATCTAAACCACTTTTGTCGGCAAGTGATTGAACAATCAAAGAAGAAGATTGAATTCCTACGTTTCCACCAGTCGATCCTATTAATGGGATAAACGCTGAAATTGCGGGTAATAAAGCGATGGTGTCGTCGAAACGGTCGATGATTTTGGCGGCTAAAAAACTGCCGACCATCCCGCCTATTAACCAGGGCAAACGCGATCGTACCAAAAGCCAAACGGAGTCATCTTCCTCTACGTCTTCCGAGATACCGGCCATCACCTGAATATCTTCCTGAGCTGATTCTGTAATAAAATCGACCACGTCATCAATGGTAATTCGACCTAATAATCGCCCTTGAATATTCACGACTGGAATCGCTTCCAAATCATATTTCTGCATCAAGTCGGCAACTTCTTCACCCGTGCTATAGGATTGAACGGAAACGATTTCATCTGCTTCAAACACATCTTGAATCTTGGAACCACGCTTCGCTAAGATGATTTTTTTCAATGAAACAGTTCCTAACAATAATCCGTCATCATCAACAACATACACGGAATAGACTTTTTCTACATCTTCGGCTTGTCGGCGAATCTCTTCCACACATTCCGTAACCGTTTGAGTTACATTGATTTTAATCAATTCCTTCTGCATCAAACCACCTGCGCAGTCCTCGTCATAATGCATTAAATCAATGATAAAACGGGCTTGTTCCCGGTCTTTCAGGAGGGCAATGACTTCTTCTCGTATCCGAACAGGTTGTTCGTTTAATATATCTACCGCATCATCGGAATCAACGATATTGATGTATGCTGAAATTTCTTTTGAGGTGAAGTTCTTCAAAAACTTCTTACGGTCATCGGTATCTAAAGCCGAAATAATCGCCGCTGCAATTTTTGTATCTAATAATTGGACCAAATACTTCGACTCATCCCCGTTTAATTCATATAAAATAGTCGTGATGTCAGCAGGGAATAAATCCTCAATTTTGGCAATTATCTCATCTTTCGCTTGCTCCGTGATGAGTTGGCGAATTTCTTCTAAGAACTCTTTGGTGAGCTCAAACGGAAGGTGCTGTACGTTGATTTCTTCCATGGATGAGGTTTTAGATTGATTCGCAATTACGGAATTTTTACCCAAATTTTGGTCAAGCCTCGGTTAAATTCTTAGGCTCCCAGGTAGCCATTGGCTTCCCATAATTGAGTGAGCGTTGTAAATTCTGCTACACCTAATTGTTCGGCACGTTTTGTCAATAAGGGATGATCGGGTAATTGCATTGCACGAAGTGCATTGCGTAATGTTTTTCGTCTTTGGTTAAAGGCCATTTTAACGAGCATTTTAAAGTGCTTGGGGTCGCAGGCTAATTCTTTATCGAAATTTCGAACCAAGCGAATAACGCCTGAATTTACCTTGGGTGGCGGGGTGAAAACTTCCGGTCCTAAACTAAAAAGGTATTCGATATCGTAATAGGCTTGAAGGAGGACGCTGAGAATTCCATAATCCTTATTGCCTGGTTTGGCTGCTAATCGTACGGCGACCTCTTTTTGTAACATGCCCACGATTTCAACACATTGATCTTTGTATTCTAAAACCCTGAAAAATATCTGCGTCGAAATGAAATAGGGGAAGTTTCCGACGATGGCAAATTTTGAATCGCCAAAGATGTTTTCCAATGGATATCGTAAAAAGTCGCCATCAATCAATCGAGGCCCCGTAAATTCTAAGTAATTCTTGCGCAAGTAGTCCACGGATTCCTTGTCGATTTCGATGAGGTAGGTTTCGTACTCCTTCTTCTTTACTAAATATTGTGTTAACACACCCATCCCCGGGCCGATTTCCAACACTTTTTTGTAGTTGGCATAATCCTGCAAGCCATCCACAATGCGTTGTGCCGCATCTAAATCATTTAAAAAGTGTTGACCTAAATTCTTTTTTGCTCTTACTTGCACGTGTTCTTGGGGCTTAAGGGTACGCGAAATTACGCCCTTTTTTGTACATTTAAGCAAAAATAGGGAATAAAGCCATGGCTGCTTGGGCAAATAAGACAAAGGAGGATCTCATTCAAGAAATACAGGAGCTTAAAAAGCAATTGGACGTACTTGAAATCAACGATGGAATCGCTTCGGAAGCAACATCCAAAGAAAACCTAATAAAAACCTTAGCTAGCCTTAAATTATTTGGCATCATCATGGCGCTCGATGGAACGATCGTTTTTGCCAATGCTTACACGCATCAATTATTGGATTACAAAGCGGGGGAATTAAACGGGAAGGACTTTTTTAGTACGCTATTACCTCAAGGGGAAACCGAAGATCGCCGTGCATCTTTCCAAAAAGCCATTGCCTCCGGCGGGCTATTTGAGGATCGGGAGCGTAATTACATCACCAAAAAAGGTTCTATGAAATGGGTGGAGGTTGCCTCTACCATCGTTCAAGAAGCAGATCAAGCAACTTATTTAAGCATCATTGGTGAAGATATTACCGAACGCAAAAAAGTTTCTGAGGCTTTAAGTCGGTCAAATGCGCAATTGCAGGACCTGATTAATAATACAACGGATTTAATTCAAATCACTGGTATTTCTGGCCGCTTTCTGTTTGTTAACAAGGCCTGGTTAGAAACGATGGGTTATTCGGAAGAAGAGGCCCGTGATCTGCGCATGCAAGATGTTCTCCATCCAGAATTTGCTCATATAACAGAAGCACAATTCGATTTATTGAGTAAAGGAGAAGAGTTACCCGAATTTACGGCTGTATTTAGAAGAAAAGATGGTCGCCGACTCTATGTAACGGGATCTGCAACCTGCCGCTTTGAACGGGGGACACCTACGGCCTATCGTTGTATTTTGCATAACTCAACCGCGAAAGTTCGCGCAGAACGGGCCAATAAATTATTCTCATCCATTGCCCAGGTTGCGATTAATTCGACCAATCTGGATGATTTGTATGTGAATATTCACAAGCAATTGGGTGAGGTAATTGATGTCAAGAATTTCTTCATCGCCCAGTATGATCCGGGTAAGAGTTACCTTTATTTTCCTTATTACATCGATGAATATTTTGACTCGCGCGTACATTTTACCAAACGTAAACTAGGGAATGGATTAACGGAATATGCCATCATGGCGAATAAGCCTTTGATTTTGCATGATGATGATATTCAACAATTAGCTAAAGAAAAGAAAATCTACCTCTATGGCGTTGTACCCAAAGTGATGCTATGTGTACCCCTGCGTATAGGTGATCGCGTTACAGGAATTATTGGAGTAAAATCGTATGAGCGTGTCAATAAATACGAGAATCGAGATCTAGAATTATTGGACTTTATCTCAAGCCAAGTTGCAGTTGCGATTGCTCGAAAGCAGGCAGAAGAGGCTTTGGCACATGAAACGGCTCGGTTGAATGCGATCTTTGAGGGAAGCTCACACTTGATGTGGTCGGTCAACAAACGACTGATGCTGACCAGTTTTAATCACGAATACGCAGAATTGCTTGAACAGCAATTGCAGATAAAGCCCCAGCTTAATTTCAGTACGGAAAGTATGGGATTTCAGCTAGTGGCCCCGAATGAAAGAAGACCCTTGGAAGACAAATATAAAATGGCATTCCGTGGGCAAAAGCAGCATTTTGAATTGGAACTTGCCACCAAACAGGGGGAACAAAAGTGGTTGGAAATTTACCTTAACCCAATTCTTTCGGGAGGAAATATTGCCGAAGTTTCCGGCATCGCACGCGATATTACGGATTTAAAGAAATACCAAACAGAATTAGTGGAAGCACGTGAGCAGGCAGAACATTCGCTGAAAGTGAAGGAGCAGTTTTTGGCAAATATGTCCCATGAGATACGAACGCCAATGAACGGGGTGATTGGAATGGTGGATTTATTGTGTGATTCCCCACTGAACGAAGAACAAAAAGATTATTTGCAAACCATCCGCAAGTCATCTGAAACACTTCTTCACATCCTGAATGATATCTTAGATTTAGCCAAAATTGAGGCAGGTAAAATGGTTTTACATCCGGCCGATTTAGTATTTGAAGATTTATTAGATCGTTTAATGGCCTTGTTTACGCCCATTGCACATCAAAAAGGGAATAAGGTAACCTATTCAATCGATCCCGATGTTCCGAAATTTGTTGTTGCCGACGAAACACGTTTGTTACAAATTCTGTCTAATTTAACTTCGAATGCACTGAAGTTTACGGAAAATGGATCTGTGACGATTTCAGTTTCCACAGCGAAAAAATCGGAAACGCATGTCGATTTGCTGGTTCGTGTAACGGATTCAGGAATTGGGATTAGCCCAGAAAATTTAAAGAAATTGTTCTCGGCATTCCAGCAATTAGACAATTCTACCTCCAAAAATTATGGTGGAACGGGCTTGGGATTAGCGATATCTAGAGAGTTCTGTAAGATGATGGAGGGTGAGATTGGAGTAGAATCTGAGGAAGGGAAAGGAAGTACTTTTTGGTTTACAGTCCACTTAGCCATCGGTGATGAGACAAAAGTGTCGGCTATTTTGAACGCAGATCGCTTCGATATTTCAGGAACGCTGAAATCCGTACATGCTCGGATATTATTAGTGGATGATAACGCGACGAACCGAAAAGTTGCTTCTCAAATATTATTGAAGGCGGGTTGTGTCGTCGAAACAGCCACAAGTGGCCAAGAGGCAATTGATCGCCTATCTGCGGATTCTGCTTTTGATTTGGTATTGATGGACATTCAGATGCCCGAAATGGATGGAATGGAAACGACGCGCCATCTGAAGAAATCGGTATTCGGATTACCGCCAATTGTTGCAATGACCGCTTATGCGATGAAGGAAGATCGGGAACGTTTTTTGGCTGTTGGCATGGATGATTACTTAGCCAAACCGATTCGTGCTCAACAACTCATTCAGATGGTTGGTAAATGGGTACACGATGGGCATGCGCCAGAAGGTATTGTTGAAGATCAATCAAATGACGTCATAGATGAAGAGGTGCTCAAATCACTTTCAGATGCAGTCGGTGGAGATCCTTCCTTCGTCGAAGGGATGCTTATCGAGTTTATCGCAGAAGCCGAGGAGCAAATTGCCTCAGCTGAAAAGGCTTTCGTAAACAAGGATTGTAAAGGAGTACAATCGGAATTGCATACTTTAAAAGGGAATTCTGGAACCTTAGGTGCGGCACAAGTGCATACGATTTGTGAAAAAATTGAATTAAAAGCCAAAGCTTGTGAGTTCAGTCAATTCCCACATGAAATCGAAACCTTAAAGGAAGCACTTGCAATTTATAAACAACAGATTTCAGACAGATTCGCCTAATACGTGCCATATTGGCTGATTTTAGTGCTTTGGTCTACATCCCCTTCCGCCATTATTTCCGAAAATTGATTCTGGTAATTCATTTGCGTCTTCCCTTGGCAAATATTTTAACCACATGAATCCAAATAACTACACATCCCAATCGAGTGTCATTATTCAGCAAGCGATGGAGATTGCCCAGGAGCGTGGCCAGCAGGCTATTGATACGGGGCATTTGTTGCAAGCTATTTTACAAGATGACACCCAAACCGCTTCATTTCTATTAAAGAAATTGGGCGTAAATCCTGATCAAATCCGAACGGTTCTTGGCCCTATTTTAAACAGTTACCCGAAAGTCTCGGGAGAACAAGCCTATGCAAGTAATGCATTGCAACAAGCATTGCAGCGGGCAGATAAATTAAAGGCGGATTTTGGTGATACATTTGTTAGCGTGGAGTTGTTGTTTCTGTCCTTATTGGATGGCAACGATGCCGTAGCCGACGCCCTGAAAAAGCTCGGATTAACAACGAAGAATTTTAAACAAGCAATTATCGAACTAAGAGGAAATAGAAAAGTGAACGATCCACATGCAGAAAGTACTTACCAGTCTTTGGAAAAGTATGGTAAGAATTTGAACGATTTAGCTAAGGCGGGTAAAATTGACCCGGTCATTGGACGCGATGAAGAGATTCGTCGGGTCTTGCAAATCCTTTCCCGACGGACCAAAAACAACCCCATTTTATTAGGGGAGCCAGGTGTGGGTAAGACGGCAATTGTCGAGGGTTTGGCCCAACGAATTGTGTCAGGTGATGTGCCTGAGAATTTGAAATCAAAAATTGTCATGTCATTGGATATGGGATTATTGGTTGCGGGGGCCAAATACAAGGGAGAATTTGAAGAACGTTTAAAGGCAGTTATCAAAGAGGTGACGGATTCAGATGGGGAGATAATCTTGTTCATCGATGAAATTCACACACTGATTGGTGCTGGTGGCGGTGGCGAAGGAGCGATGGATGCGGCGAATTTACTTAAGCCCGCCTTAGCCCGAGGAGAATTGCATGCGATTGGTGCGACGACTTTGAAAGAGTATCAAAAATACATAGAGAAGGATAAGGCATTGGAGCGTCGTTTCCAGTCGGTGATTGTAGATGAGCCTGATGTAGCTGATGCGATCTCAATCCTCCGTGGTATCAAAGACAAGTATGAATTGCACCACGGGGTGCGAATTCAAGATGATGCAGTTATCGCAGCGGTCGAATTATCAAGTCGGTATATCTCGGATCGTTTCTTGCCTGATAAGGCGATCGACTTGATGGATGAGGCGGCAGCCAAAATGCGTTTGGAAATTGATTCCGTACCGGAAGCGATTGATGATATCCAACGTAAGATTATGTCATTGGAGATTGAGCGTGAAGCGATTCGCAGAGAAAATAATAAGGAGAAGGAATCGGTGTTGAATCGTGAATTGGCCGACTTGTCTGAAAAGCGGGATGCCTTGAAGGCACAATGGCAGTCGGAGAAGGGAGTACTAGATTCGATTCGCGCAGAAAAAGAGAAAATTGATAAATTAAAATTAGAGGCGGATCAAGCCGAGCGTCAGGGGGATTATGGTAAAGTTGCCGAGATTCGCTATGGTCGTTTGGTGGAATCTGAACAGAAATTAAAGGATATGCAGGCTAATTCTCAAGGAGAGAATGGCATGTTGCAAGAGGAGGTAACCGCGGAAAATGTGGCGGAGGTTGTGGCGAAGTGGACGGGTATTCCAGTAAGCAAAATGTTGCAGACGGAAATCGAGAAGTTGTTACACTTGGAGGATGAATTGCACAAACGCGTGGCGGGTCAAGATCAAGCGATTGAATTGGTTTCCGATGCGGTGCGTCGTTCTCGTGCTGGATTGCAAGATCCACGCAGACCCATTGGCTCCTTTATTTTCCTTGGAACGACAGGTGTAGGTAAGACCGAATTAGCTAAGTCTTTGGCATCTTATTTATTTAATGATGAGAATGCCATTGTTCGAATCGATATGTCGGAGTACCAAGAACGCCATGCCGTATCGCGCTTGGTGGGAGCGCCTCCGGGCTATGTGGGTTATGATGAGGGGGGACAATTGACGGAGGCCGTTCGTCGCAAGCCTTATTCTGTAGTCTTGTTGGATGAGATTGAGAAGGCGCATCCGGATGTTTGGAATATCTTGTTGCAAGTATTGGATGAAGGCAGATTGACCGATAATAAAGGTCGGACGGCGAATTTTAAGAATACGATCATCATCATGACATCGAATATTGGTAGTCATTTGATTCAAGAGAAGTTAGGCCAAATGGAGGGCTGGAATAATGCCATCATATTAGAAGAGGCAAAAGAGGAGGTGATGGCTTTGTTAAAACAACAAGTGCGCCCTGAGTTCTTGAACCGTGTAGATGAGATTGTGTTGTTTGAGCCTTTAACGGAGGAACACGCAAGGAAGATATTGAGTATCCAATTTAAGGAGATTCAGAACCGTTTGTCGGAGCAACACATCACGCTTGATGCCACCGAAGAAGCTTTGGCGAAACTCGCGAAAGAAGGATTCGATCCCTTGTATGGCGGTCGGCCGATGAAACGGGTACTCCAACGGGTCGTATTGAATGAATTATCAAAATCCATTTTATCTGGTAAGATTCAAAAGGATTCAGCGGTGCTGATGGATGTGGATAAGGAGGGGAATTTGACCTTTGAGAATGTGGAGGTAGAGATTTAAAATAAAACCTTTTTCTTTGGCAAAGCTCAAAGCTTTGCCAAAGTTTGAGGCGCTTTTTGCGCCGATTCCCACAGGCATTAGCCTGTGGTTTTTTTATTTCTGATACACGATACCTTGTTTCAATCCCTAGGCTGAAGCCTAGGGTTATATATTTTCTGATGCTTAGACTCAATCCCTAGGCTGAAGCCTAGGGTTATATATTTTCTGATGCTTAGACTCAATCCCTAGGCTGAAGCCTAGGGTTATATATTTTCTGATGCTTAGACTCAATCCCTAGGCTAAAGCCTAGGGTTATAACCCCAGGTTTTAACTTAGGGGAGAATCTAAAAATTCTGCCAACAAACCGGTCGGGTAAACCGATAAATAGCCTCAGTTCCCACGGAAGTGCTGCGAGAATCTGTGGTTGCGGGGAAAGGCCCGCCATGCACCATGGCAGGAGAAACTTCAACTCCTGTGGGGAAGCCATTCAATAGCATACGACCAACCTTTTGGGAAACTTCATCGATTAATTCGTCCAAATCAGCTAAATCGCTAGGTTCCGCTTGTATAGTTGCGGTGAGTTGGCCAGGTAGTTGTTCCGTAAATGAAATCATTTCGGCTAAGTCCTTACAAATTACGGCAAGCGTACAAGGGCCAAAAACCTCCTCTAAAACTTCAGGGTAAGCTAAAGCCTCGCGAACCGTCGTGCTAAATAAGCTTGGGGATGGTAAATCAGATGCTGTTAATCGTTTTGTGCCCGTGTGGAGATTTAAATTATTCCAACCATGCTCAAAGGCTTTTTTGATTCCTGAGGTCAAGAAAGTTCCTAAGGCCTTTTGGTCTAATTTGTCGGCTAATTTCGGCAGAAATTCACGATCCTTCTCAAGCATCACAATCAACCCAGGATTCGTACAAAACTGGCCTACCCCCATGCAAATAGATTGACTGAAGGCATCCGCCATTGTTTCGCCTAGCGCATTGATTCGATGGCTGAAAAGATAGACCGGATTGATGGACCCCATTTCCGCATAGACTGGGATGGGATTTGCTCGTCGAACCGCTAAGTCGAATAAGGCCTTTCCTCCGCGGTAAGAACCTGTAAATGCCACGGCTTTGGTGATGGAATGCGAGACTAAATATCCCCCAATTTCATGTCCATGGGCATGTAAAAGCGAAAAGGTGCCATCTGGCATTTTCGTTTTTTCGGCGGCTTTTTGAATAGCTTGTCCTACTAGGTCCGACGTATTGGGATGTGCTGGATGTGCTTTAAAAACAACGGGACAGCCAGCTGCTAAAGCAGACATCGTATCGCCACCGGCAACAGAAAAGGCTAATGGAAAGTTACTAGCCCCAAAAACGACAGTAGGACCCAGTGGGATTTGTTTTTGTACCAATCGTGGCTTAGGAAGTGGTTGGCGTTCCGGCATTGCCTCATCCACGATTTCACGTTTCCAGTTTGGATTCAAGATGAAATTCGCGAAAGCTTGAATTTGTCCGATGGTTCTACCTCGTTCACCCGTAATTCGTGCTTCGGGAAGCCCTGATTCGGCACAAGCCGTTTGGATAAGTTTGTCTCCGATTGCCAAAATTTCATCCGCAATGGCGTTCAAGAAAGCTGCTCTTTGGGCGTCTGTCGATTTTCGGTAAATTTTGAAGGCAGCGGAGGCTTTGGATAAGGCTTCGTCAGCTTCTTCAGCCGTAGCTTCTGTATAGACTTGAGGGAGCGCTTCACCCGTAGAGGCTTGAATTCCTTGAAAATTCCGATGTCCTTCGGCCTTGGTACTAAATCCGATTAGTTGTTTTCCTGTTAAATTCATGCTTGTACAGTTTGGATCAGTGTTCCGATGGGTTCGATTTGAATGTGTATTTCGTCTTGAGCTTGCAAGGTAAATGGTGGATCGGGAACGATACAGGTACCCGTCATCAAATAGGCTCCTTGTGGAAAGCTCATTTCGCGCGTTAAGTAGTCTTTGAGTTCTTCGTGACTTCGTTTCATTTGGGAAATTTGAGTATCCCCTTGAAAGACTTCTTTTTGGTCACGGTAAATCCGCATGGAAATGATTGTTTCTGGTGCCAAAGGCTTATCAGTCACAAGCAAACAAGGGCCAATTCCAGCGGAGGCGTCATAAACTTTCGCCTGTGGCAAGTAAAGTGGATTTTCGCCTTCGATGTCACGGGAGCTCATGTCGTTTCCGATAAGGTATCCGGCGATTTGTTTCTTCTTATTGACAAACAAGGTTAATTCGGGTTCAGGCACATTCCATGCCGAATCTTGACGAATGCGTACGAGGCCATTTTGGCCAACAGCACGTAAGCTATTTCCTTTATAGAAAATTTCGGGCCGTTCAGCATCGTACACCTTGTCATAAAAGGTATCCCCGCCGGATTCTTTGGATTCCTCCATCCGAGCCACTTTGCTACGCAAATAGGTGACTCCTGCTGCCCAAATTTCTTGCGATTCGATGGGTGTTAGAATGGTATCAGGTTTAGGATGGTTGAAAGTCTGTTTTTCACAAATCGAGAATAGATTTTCTTGATTGATGAAATCATCCCAAGATTCATGAAATATGGCAGTACATTGACCGCTTGCATTTTCAATTTGAATGCCCGAATTCGTTCGGTAAATTTTGTAGAAGTTCATAGGTTTATTTTGCATGATTAATGCTAAAACAAATCTACTGAATCGGGAGCGAAGGGAAAAGGGGGAGGGATTATAAATTTGGAAAGGAAAGGTCTTCGTCGATAAGTGGCCAATGTACCCCTATTCCGGAGGGACTGATTTGATAGGTATTACGTTCCTCGAGGGAGGCATTTAATAATTTTTGTGAAATTTCACCTAGGTCATATTTCACATGATTTGTCTTTCCTTGTATGATCAAGAAATTTCCTTCAAAGTCAATTTGACGAATTTGCATGGTGTGTTAATTGTTTGATAATTAATGAATTATGTGTTGCTGATCAGGAAAGTTGTAGAAATTGATCAATCAATATTTCTTCAATTTCCCGTTTTAATGTAGGAGTCAAATTAAAAGAATTAACATAGGAAATCATATTCATTTTTTGACTAATCCAATATTTAACTTCAACGTCTCCTTTTATGGCATGTACATGCATTGGTTCTTTTCCTTCATTTGAATAAAAGAAAACTCTCCATCCATTTTTTCGAAATATTGTGGGCATATTAAATCATTTGCCCTAAGTTTGATTTTGTCTTAAGTAATTGCTTATAAAAAACTGATAAACGAAAATAATAATCAGTTTAATGGTTGAATTTTTCAGACAATTCAAGCTTGCAATTTGTTAGAATGCGAATAAACAATAAATAGTATTCATACCTTTTTGTGGGCAAGCTAGAAGTAGAAATTGAATTATTTTTCGCCAATTGAGGGTAATTTGAATTAAATCGCCTCTGAATGACCTAAATGGATGTTGCTGACTAATCCACCTTTCATTTCTCGCATAATAACCCTAGGCTTCAGCCTAGGGAACCAACATGATGCCTGAATTTACACGATTTTGATGAAAATCCCTCAGGTTAAAACCTGAGCTTATATCATTTAGGGAATCAGTAGATCGACTGAAATCCTTTAACTGATTTTGATGAAAATCCCTCAAGTTAAAACCTGAGCTTATATCATTTTGGGAGACAGCTGAATGTCTGAAATCCTTTAACTGATTTTGATGAAAATCCCTCAGGTTAAAACCTGAGGGTATAAAATTTGTTGATTGCCAACTAGTGATTTGCAAGTGCCTTTTCAAAAGCCTCCTGAACTTCTTTGGCAATTCGATGCGGAAAACTCAATTTATACCAGCATGCATTGTTTACTTCTTGTTCGACAATCTGAATGGAGTATTTTTTGATGACTTTCATGACTTCGTTCATTTCTGGGTAGGTGAAACGGACTTCCAACGAATCCATGGGTTCGATTTCAATAATTTCAGAAGCGGCAAAGGCTTCTAAACTTGCCTCCTTGTAAGCTTGAATTAATCCTGGGACGCCTAGTAGGGTTCCTCCAAAATACCGAACGACTGCGACGAGCACAAAATGAACATTATTGGAAAGCAAGGTATTTAATATCGGTTTTCCTGCACTTCCAGAGGGTTCCCCGTCATCATTGGAGCGGGCATCTTCCGGACTGAAACCGAGTCGGTAAGCGTAGCAGATATGTCGGGCCTTCGGATGCAATTCTTTTAAGGAATTTATCTGTTCCTTGATATCTTCGATATCTTTCACAGGAAATACATATCCGATGAATTTACTTCCTTTATCTTTGTAGAGTCCCTCAGCAGGTTGTGAAACGGAAAGGTAAGAATCGGGGAGGGACATGCGCGTGAATAAAAACCCAATTTATGCATAACAATCATTTTTTCCTACGAATTCTGGCTCGGGAACTTCGTCAAAAGTTGACCTATGCGCGACTCAAGCAATGTTTTTCGCAAGAAAAAGATGAGTTGGTGATCGGCTTTGAACGACAGAATGGGCAAGATTTTTGGATAAAATGTAGTTTTGATTCGCAGTTTTCTACCCTACAGTTTCCGGATGATTTCCGACGAGCGGGACGTAATTCCGTTGATTTGTTTTCTGATCTGCTCTTGCATGAGGTGCAAGATGTGCGTGTTTTTGAGAATGAACGGGCGATAGGAATGTATTTCTTAGGAGAACAGGTGCTCGTTTTTAAACTTTTTGGCAATCGTTCGAATGTGATCCTATTTCAATCGGGTGAGCATAGTGGACAATTTCAGAAGCGTTTAGGGAAAGATTTTGAATTAAGTTTAGGCCAATTAGATAGGAAGATTGATCAGACATTTGAGGCATTCCAACAAGCCGACGGAGATTGGATGACCTTGTACCCAACCTTTGGAAAGGAGGGAGGAAGCTATTTGGATAGCCTAGGGTATGCGAATCAATCGATCATGGGTCAATGGAATTTGTTGCAAACAACGCTTGAATACCTTGATGATCCCCTGATTTCTATTGTAGAAACAAATAAAGGAATTGCTTTGTCATTGTTTCCTGTACATGTGGAGTCATTATACCAAACCCGTGATGTGTTTGATGCCTTGAATCAGTTTTATTCGTTGCATTATTCTGTCGGGGAGTTTCGTCGGGAGAAATCCTTATTAGCAGAAACCTTAGGAAAATTGCATCTAAAGGCGATTCATTACCTGGAGACTTTGGAAAAACAACAAGTCAAACGCGATTCGAGTTTGGCCTACGAAGAAATTGGAAATATTTTAATGGCCTATTTGCATTTGATTCCACCAGGAGTGAAGTCGGTAGAACTCGAAGACTTTTACCATGGGGGAAAAGTTAACATAAAATTAAACTCCTTGTTATCAGGCCCTGAAAATGCCGAAAATTATTACCGAAAAGCAAAGAATTTCTCGAAAGAAATTGCCCAATGGGAATCCAATGTAGCCCGAAAAAAAGCTGAAATTTTGGAATTGGGGGAGCAGTTGAAGGGCATAGAAGCCGCTCAGGTGCGTCGGGAATTAAAACCCTATTTACAATATTTGCAGGTGCAGAAATCGACCAAGCAATCCGCAGAAGAATTGCCATTTAAGCAATTTGTTACCGGTGGTTGGACGATTTGGGTCGGGAAAAATGCCAAAAACAACGATTTGTTGACGCTGAAATATGCGAAGAAATTTGACATTTGGTTACATGCGCGAGATGTTTCTGGGTCGCATGTGATTATTCGAAATCCCCAACAACGTACGGTACCTAAACACGTGATTGAAAAGGCGGCAGAGCTAGCTGCGCATTTTTCTAAACGTGCTACAGAGTCGCTTTGTCCTGTCATTGTAACGGCTAAAAAATATGTTCGAAAGACCAAAGATTTACTGCCTGGACAGGTCATTGTGGATCGGGAGGAAGAAGTTGTTTTAGTAAAACCAACCTATTGGGAATAGTATTATTCCATTGAATCCTTTTCTTTTGTCTTGAAAAAGTCTATTTTCGCAACTGATTACCCTAAACTAAACCCATATTTTATGCAAGCACACAGTTTACAGCTGCTCGACTACCTAGTCTTTTTGTTTTATTTCATTGTCGTTTCAGGCTATGGATATTGGATTTACAATAAGAAAAAGTCAAAAGTTACGGATTCAAATGATTTCTTTTTAGCAGAAGGTTCATTAACCTGGTGGGCGATTGGATCTTCCTTAATTGCTTCAAATATTTCAGCAGAGCAGTTTATTGGTACATCTGGTGATGGATTCCAAATGGGTTTAGCGATTGCTACCTATGAATGGATGGCCGCAGCAACACTCTTAATCGTTGCGATTTTCTTCATGCCCATCTATTTGAAGAACAAGATTTTCACCATGCCTCAGTTTTTGAATAGACGTTATAATTCGACGGTAAGTTTAATTATGGCTGTTTTTTGGTTGTTATTATATGTGGCGGTTAATTTAACCTCCATTTTATATTTAGGGGCATTAGCGGTTTCAACCATTTCTGGAATTGACTTTACTGTTTGTATGATAGCCATGTCGGCCTTTGCCATTATCATTACCCTTGGAGGTATGAAAGTAATTGGCTACACGGATGTGATTCAAGTGGTTTTCTTGGTATTAGGAGGATTGGTTACTTCTTATTTGGCCTTGAATTTAGTTTCAACTCGTTTTGGAGGAGAAGGTGTCATGAACGGCTTAAATCATTTAATGACTAAAGCGCCTGATCATTTTCACATGATTTTCAACAAAGAGAATGCGAACTATCCATCTCTTCCTGGTTTAACGGTGTTAATTGGAGGTATGTGGATTGTCAACTTGAACTATTGGGGTTGTAATCAATACATTACCCAAAGAGCTTTAGGAGCAGATTTGCCTACGGCTCGTAACGGTATCATGTTCGCCGCATTTTTAAAGATGATGATGCCAATTATCGTGGTTTTACCCGGTATTGCTGCATATTTGTTGTATAAAGATGGAATGTTCCAAACAGAGATGTTGAAGGATGGTGTTTTAAGCAAGGACAATGCTTATCCCGTTTTATTAAATCTGTTACCTGTTGGTCTTAAAGGATTGTCATTTGCCGCATTAACAGCAGCTGTGGTTGCTTCGATGGCAGGTAAGGCAAATTCAATTTCAACTATTTTTACGTTGGATATCTACAAGAATTACATCAATCCAAATGCTTCTGAGAAGAAATTAGTATCCATTGGACGTATTGCCGTTGTTGCAGCGACGATCATTGCTGTGCTAATCGCTCCTTTCATGGGCATTGATAAGAAGGGTGGATTCCAATTTATTCAGGAATATACCGGGTATTTTTCACCGGGTATCTTTGCCTTGTTTATCATGGGATTCTTTTGGAAGCGTACGACATCAAAGGCAGCCTTATTTGCTTTATTAGGTGGGGTTACTTTTTCTATCGTATCCAAATACATTCCTACTTGGACGGGCGTTACGGATTGCTTGTTCTATACTTCGTTCCAGGATGCTGATGGCATGTATGTGATTCCATTCATTGATCGTATGGGCTGGGTATTTACGTTCTGTATCTCATCGATGGTGATTATTTCATTAATGGATCCAGAATCTAAGAACAATCCAAAAGGCTTGGAAATCGATGCGAAGATGTTCAAATTGGCACCTTCCTTTATCGTAGGTTCCGTGATCATTGTTATGATGTTGTTGTTGTTGTATACCTATTTTTGGTAATTGAGAGTTAAGAATTAAGAGTGAAGAATTAAGAGGTGGATTTTCGCCTTGTTTATATGAGCCCCGGGATTTATTCTCGGGGCTTTTTTATAAAATAGAATGCCCGAAGTTTACACCCCGGGCATCTCAACTCTTACCTCTTAACTCTTACCTCTTACCTCTTAACTCTTAATTCTTACCTCTTCACATCGCCCCCTTAATGATCGAATCCACCACCGATGGATCTAACAAGGTTGATGTATCGCCCAAGCTACCAAATTCGCCTTCGGCGACTTTACGTAAAATGCGGCGCATGATTTTACCCGAACGGGTTTTAGGAAGTCCAGTCACAAATTGAATCTTATCAGGTTTGGCAATAGGTCCAATCACCCGGGAAACCGTGGCCAATATATCCTTACGTGTTAATTCATCATTAATCGTCGGGTGTTCACAAATTACGTATGCATATATTCCTTGTCCTTTGACATCGTGCGGAAAGCCAACAACCGCAGATTCAATGACTCCGGTATGCATATTGATTGCATTTTCTACTTCGGCGGTTCCAATGCGGTGCCCCGAAATGTTCATCACATCATCGACCCGACCGGTGATTCGGTAATATCCATCCTCATCGCGCATACAGCCATCTCCTGTAAAATATAATCCTGGATAGGTTGAGAAGTAGGTTGATTTGCATCGTTCATGATCGCCATAGGTTGTCCGAATGATGGATGGCCATGGATATTTGATGCATAAGTTTCCATTGACCCCATTTCCTTCGATTTCCTTGCCGTTTTCATCCACTAATATAGGTTGAACTCCAGGTAAGGGAAGTGTTGCGAAAGCAGGTTTTAAAGGCGTAATGCCCGCGATCGGGGAAATCATCAAACCTCCTGTTTCTGTTTGCCACCACGTGTCAACGATTGGGCAATTGCCCTGTCCGATTTTTTCATGGTACCAATGCCACGCTTCTTCGTTGATAGGTTCCCCTACGGATCCCAAAACTCGAAGGGAACTTAAATCTTTCCCTGCTAATACTTCGTCTCCAAAACCCATCAATGAACGGATTGCGGTAGGTGCCGTATAGAAGATGTTGATTTGGTGACGTTTGATAATATCCCAAAAACGACCCGCATCTGGGTAAGTTGGTATTCCTTCAAATAAGACCGTAATCGCGCCATTCAATAAGGGGCCATAGACCAAATAGGAGTGTCCAGTGATCCAACCGATATCTGCTGTACAGAAAAATACATCTCCCGGATTGTACTGAAATACGTTCGCGAAGGTATAAGCCGTATAAACCATGTAACCTCCACAGGTATGCACGACACCCTTTGGCTTACCGGTTGAGCCTGAAGTATATAAAATGAATAGGGGATCTTCCGCGTTCATCGCCTCAGGTTCACAGACTGCTGAGGCTTGTGCCTCTTCCTCTTCCCACCAGAGATCGCGACCTTTGAACATCGCAACCGGAGTTTTCGTCCGAGTTTTCACGATAACCGTTTCTACACTTGGACATGAAATCAGTGCATCGTCAACCGTTTCTTTCATCGGGATGTTTTTATTCCCGCGTACGGCCCCATCGGTGGTGATGACCAGTTTACATTGGGAATCGTTTATACGATCCGAAATCGATTGCGCAGAAAATCCGCCAAATACAACCGAATGAATCGCCCCGATTCGCGCACATGCTAAAACGGCGATCGCTAATTCAGGGATCATCGGCATGTAAATACAGATACGATCCCCTTTTTGGACTCCTTGTGCTTTTAATACATTACTGAATTTACAAACGCGTTCATGGAGTTGGCGATATGTCAGCGTAATAGCCTCATCTCCAGGTTCATTGGGTTCATAAATAATGGCAGCTTGCTCTGGAATGGTTTTCAAATGACGGTCCAGCGCATTTGCTGTAATGTTCATTTGACCGTCTTCAAACCATTTGACCGAATAGTCGTCAAAACTCCAATCAAGGACTTTGGTAAATGGCTTAATCCAGTCGAACTCGTTGGCAACATCAGCCCAAAATTGTTCAGGTTGATTCACACTTTTTGCATACGCTTCGTGGTATTGTGCTAAGGTATTAATTCTCATTGTGTTATTGGTCAAATTCACCGCGCAAAGCAAAATAGCCGAAAAGGCTCATGCCAACCGTGATGAAGGGGGCTAAAATAAATGTGTAAATAATGGCTGGGACGAGGTCGTTACCGCCTTTTTCCCATAAAGGTATCGCTTGAAAATAGACTAAGTATAATCCTGTCGCAATTCCTAAAATCATCCAAACGATACCCAAAAGTCGTTTAAGGCCGTTTAGTTCAACTTCTTTCTTGATTTTGGCATCTTTCATATAGACTAATCCAATGATCAAACAGACCGATATCATCGCGATAGGGTAGTTTAAGCCTTCCAAATAGGGTTTCGCGATACTAGAATCTTTCGAAGCCGTTGTGACTAAAAAAGTCGCAATGGCAGGCATTAGTCCGCCAAAAATTCCATTTCCAATGTGATACGGGAAGGACATGGACGTATATCGAATTTTAATGGGGAATAGCTCAACTAAAAATGCGGCAATGGGGCCATACGCCATGCTGACAAAACTGATTAGACAGAAAATTAAACCAATTAATTTCCACTGAATCGAGGAAGGGACATGAATTTTTGCCCCTGTATCCATGAAAGTTTCCGTGCTTCCATCCGTAAATGTTTTGACCGTATTTCCATTTTCGTAAGTGATCAAATGGGTGATTTCGGTTTTTTGTTTCGTGTCAACTAAATCGTACATGGTCGAAAAGATGGGTCTATACAAAATTAGTGCGAATACCATGCCAGCCAACATGATTCCTTTGCGACCAATTTTGTCGGAAAGTGCTCCAAAAAATACAAATAATGGGGTTCCGGCAAGTAAACCGATGACCAAGATGAGGTTTGTTTGTGTTTCCTCGAGCCGACAAATTTTGAGTAAAAAGGTTTGCGCGTAGAATTGTCCGGTATACCAAACAAGTCCTTGACCCATGGTTGCTCCAAACAAGGCTAATAAGACAAATTTCAAATTTAATTTATTTCCAAATGATTCTTTAAGTGGGTTGACCGCAACATTTCCGCTGGCTTTGGCTTCTTCAAATAAGGGCGATTCAGCCATATTTTTCCGCACAATAATTGAGCCAATCACCATGACAATGGAGATGAGAAAAGGGATTCTCCATCCATAGGCATCAAATTCTTCTTGAGATAAAATGCTGCGTGTCAGCATGATTACTCCTAATGAAATAATTAATCCCAGCGTTGCTGTGGTTTGAATCCAGGAGGTGTAAAAGCCTCTTTTGTGAGCGGGGGAATGTTCCGCTACATAGGTTGCGGCTCCACCATATTCGCCACCTAGTGCCAATCCTTGTAGTAATCGTAGAATTAAAACCGAAATAGGGGCCAAGGCACCGATACTTTGATAGGAGGGAATTAATCCAATGCCAAATGTGGCTCCACCCATTAACATCAATGTGACCATAAAGGTGTATTTCCGACCGATCACGTCTCCAATTTTTCCAAAAAATAATGCGCCAAAGGGTCGAACAACAAAACCTGCTGCAAAAGTCGCCAAGGTATTTAAAAATGCTGCTGTGGGATTGTCTGTTGGGAAGAATTTGGTCGAAAGAACTGTCGCCAAACTACCAAATATATAGAAGTCGTACCACTCAATCAGGGTGCCAACTGACGAGGCGCCAATGATATAGCTTAATTTTTTATTCACAGGTTTAGAATTTTAGCACAAGATATTGATTTTTTGGCTAAAATTACGCTCTGTAAATATTCGAAAAATGACTGAATTTAAAGAAACACAGCGGTTCACCCAGTGGTGGTTGTGGTTAATCCTGGTTGGTGTTTGGGCTTCGATGATGTATACATTTATTCAAGAGCCTCCCGAAACGGTTGTTGCCTATTTTGTGACGATTTCTATTGGATTAGGCTTGCCCGTTTTGTTCCGGCAAATGCGTCTCCTTACCCGAATTACTCCCCAAGGGATTTATGTCCGTTTTATCCCCTTTCACTTCAAAGAGCAATTTTATGCTTGGGATTCGATTGAATCTGCGAAAGTTCGTACCTATCGTCCTTTGTTGGAATATGGTGGCTGGGGAATTAAATATGGGTTCAACGGTCAAGGAAAAGTTTTTAATGTGGCGGGGAATCAAGGACTCCAATTAGTATTTAAGTCGGGAGCGAAATTGTTAATAGGGACACAAAAGCCAACTGAAATTCAGGCTGCTCTGCCTGTGTAGAATATCAAGTTCTTGGACAATTTATGTCATAAAAAAAACGTTCGCAAGTTAGAGCAGCTACGCTGCCGGGGTCATGACCCCGGCAGCGTTTCCCACCGCGCGCGGCTGAAGGCCGAAAGCGCGAAATGCAAAAATAAAGCCGTAACTTGCGGCATCATTATGAGGATGCTTGTTATTTCCAGTTATTACTCATAAGCACACATCTTCATTTTATATGACATTTCAAGACTTACACCTCATTGAGCCAATTCTAAAGGCGCTCAGCGAGGAGGGTTATTCTAACCCAACACCTATTCAAGCGCAAGCTATTCCGATTGTTCTCAAAGGCACCGACCTATTAGGTTGCGCCCAAACGGGTACCGGAAAAACAGCTGCTTTTACCTTGCCTATCATCCAATTAATGGATGCCAAGCAAACGTTTCAAAAACCTAAAAAAATCCGTGCATTAATTGTAACACCCACAAGGGAATTAGCGATTCAAATCGGAGAGAGTTTTAAAGCGTACGCTCGTCACACTTCCCTGAATTATACAGTGATTTTCGGAGGAGTAGGGCAGAGTCCACAAGTTTCAGCACTTCGTGCCGGCGTAGACGTGGTTATTGCCACACCCGGCCGCTTATTGGATTTAATGAATCAAAAACATCTATCCATTGCTAATGTTGAATATTTTGTTCTGGATGAAGCGGATCGTATGCTCGATATGGGCTTTATTCATGATGTAAGAAAGCTTTTGGCAGCGCTTCCTCGTCAGCGTCAATCACTCTTTTTCTCGGCTACTATGCCGCCTGAAATTGTTCAATTGGCTGCCTCTATTTTGCGAAACCCAGCGGAAGTTTCTGTAACTCCAGTCTCATCTACTGTGGAAATTATCAATCAATCGGTCTATTTTGTTGACAAAAACAACAAGAACACCCTGCTTTTGGATATCCTCGAAGATACCAAAATCAAAACGGCCTTAGTCTTTACGCGGACCAAACATGGTGCGGATAAAGTTGTAAAGGTATTGTTGAAAGCTAGTATCAAGGCGGAAGCCATTCACGGAAATAAATCCCAAAATGCTCGTCAAACGGCTCTGAAAAACTTCACCGCCCAAACGACCCGCGTGTTGGTCGCGACCGATATCGCTGCCCGTGGAATTGATGTGGATGATTTGGAATATGTCATTAATTTTGAGTTACCGAATATCCCCGAAACCTATGTTCACCGGATTGGTCGGACAGGTCGTGCAGGTGCGAACGGTACCGCAATTTCCTTCTGCGATATTGAAGAAAAGGCATATTTAAAGGATATCGAGCGTTTAATTGGCAAAAAAGTTCCTGTGATTGAAGCTCATCGCTATCCGATGAAGGTTTTAACGGTAGAAAAGAAGGCCAAACAAGGTCCTCCGAATCGCGGTGGAAAACCAGCTGGACCTGGTGCCGCAGCTAAACCAGCTGAAAACCCACGTTCATTCGATAAAGCCAAAGCTGGCCGTAAATGGTACGGCAAGAAGAATACATATTAAGATGAAAAATACACTTTTGGTCATTGCGGGTCCTACGGCTGTTGGCAAAACAGCTCTATGTGTCGAAATGGCCAAAAGTTTTGATACCGAAATCATCTCCGCCGATTCCCGGCAATTTTACCAAGAATTAAGCATTGGAACTGCAAAACCGAGCCTAAATGAACAGGGTGGGGTCAAGCACCATTTCATTGATTCTCATTCCATTCATGATTATTTTTCCCCTGGTGACTTCGAGCGTGAAGCTTTGAAAGTCCTTACGGATTTATTTCAAACCAAAGACATCGTCATCTTAACGGGTGGTTCGGGTTTATACCTGAAAGCGCTGATGGAAGGCTTGGACAATATGCCCGATGTAGATTTGAATTTACGTGCTAAATTGATGGATGCCTTAGCCGAAAAGGGTTTGGAGCCACTCTACACGCAGCTTCAAGACTTAGATCCCGAATATGCGGCGAAGGTTGATTCCCAAAATCCCCAACGGGTTGTTAGAGCTTTGGAAGTATGCTTGTCAACAGGTAAATCCTATACATCCTTCCGAAATCAGCAAAAAGCGTATCGCCCGTTTGAGATGATTAAAATTTGCCTGGACCGACCGCGAGAAGAATTATATGCGCGAATTGATTTGCGCATGGATATGATGTTAGCTGCCGGATTGATCCAGGAAGCCAAAGATTTCGAAGCCTTTCAAGACCGTTATGCGCTAAAAACCTTGGGGTATAAAGAAGTCTACGGTTATTTCAGAGGGGAATACAATGAATCGGAAATGATTCGCTTGTTGAAACGCAATTCAAGGCATTATGCCAAAAAGCAATTAACCTGGTTTCGTCATCAGGATGATTTTGAATTTATTCATCCCGATAAGGCTTTGGCCTACATTCAAGCTAAACTTAAATAAGCTTCTAAGCCACCGGTGACATTTTGAACATGATAACCTTTGGCAGCAAGGAGCCGACAAGCGATTAAGCTTTGCGTTCCATTGTAACAAATCACGGTGTATTGTTGTGTCTGATCTAATTCCTCAATTCGAGCTAATAAATCATCAAGCGGGATGTGAATGCCCCCTAAATCAAAATCCGCTCGTTCCCTGGGCGTTCGAATGTCCAAAAGGGAAAGAGCGGATAAATTTTCCTTGAAGTCCTTCGTGGAAATGGATTGCATCTTAATATCCGGCAGCCTGCCACGCAAGCATACCTCCTAAAACATTGCGCACATTCGTAAATCCTTCACTGGCTAAATATTCTTTAGCACGACCTGAACGCGCACCCGAACGGCAATGAATTAATATTTCTTGGTCTTTCCAAGCTTCGATTTCCTCCAAACGGTCAGGCAATTCTCCTAATGGGATTAGTTTTGCACCAATGTTGAATTCATCAAATTCATGTTCTTCGCGGACATCGATCAGGTTCAAATTTTCCCCCTTGTCCATACGCTCTTTTAATTCTTCAATTGTAATGTCCATAATTATTGATCTTCGCCACCCACAACCCATAGGTCGATCAGGTCGCCAGGTTTAACACTTGTTCCTTCGCAAGTCGCACAGGTTTGTTTGAAAACAGTTCCTGCAGGAAATGCGTCATTAGCCTCGTAGGTAATTTTTCCAACCTTTAAGTTCATGCCTGCCAAAATAAGGGTCACCTCATCCATCGGTTTGCCGACAAAATCAGGAATTTCCATTTCCACATCAGCCGTTCCATTGCCAATATATAAGTCCACCATAGTCCCTTTCGGAATACTGGCACCCGCTTCGATTTTTTTACCAAAGGCTTGTACTTCAATAACTTCCTTAATTCGTGGATCATTTACTTCATGTACAATTCCTTTGCGTAATCCTGCAATGTATAATTGTTGCTCCGCACTACGAACCGATAAGCCTACCAAAGTTGGCAATTTAATCGTTGGCGGTGTTTCTGAATTGATTGTAATATAAATTTTACGTCCCGACTTTACCAGTGCATTTGGCAAAGGATATTGTGATAATACAGTCAAAGGAGGCTTATCGGCCGTATAAGTGCAATCCGCAACTTCATAGGACAAATCATTCGCTCCGATCGCCTCTTCCATTTTCTCTACCGTCATTCCCTTTAAATTAGGAACTTGTATGGTTTCGCCGTGATGCGTACTCCAAGGTAAATACACAAAGAAAAAGCCAAAGAATAACACAAGAAACAAAGCAATTAAAATCGCGATGTGTGTGAATAAGTCCTTCTTGGATTGAGTTGGTATTTGAGCCATGTTTGGAAATACGTATTTGTTGCAAGATAGCTAAAAGTCGACATTTGGGCGATATGTCGGGATAGAATTTTTGAGTCAATATGGGAGAGGGAGAAATAGTCGCTAGTCACTAGTCCGGAGTCCAAAGTCCGGAGTCCAAGGGTTTAAGTTTAGAGTCCAACGTTAAAATTCCACCTCTAATCTCCATGTCTAATGTCGTCCAACGCCTAAACTAAAATCCGAAGCTAAAAGTCTTAGCACGATTCACATACTTCGGACTAGTGACAAGTGACAAGTGACTAGTGACTAGCGACTAGCGACTAGCGACTATATAAAAATCCGAAGCTAAAAGTCCTAGCATGATTTACATACATCGAACTTTCAACTTCGGACTCTTAACTCTTAACTCTTATCTAATATTTAAAAACCTTATCTCCCGCCATCACTTCTTGTGTCTTCTCATCAAAGGTAACTCGTTGGCCTGTACGATAAGCCGCATTCGACATAATCGTTGCGATCGAGTGCTGGTATCCTGCCTCAATCGGTGCGTTAGGTGTTTTCCGTGAACGAACACATTCCATCCAGTTTTTAATGTGATTAAAGGTTAAGGAATCACCTCCCGTATCAGCATCAGTCGCAACTTTTGCCCCCTCAATCTTCATTGTTGGCAATAGATTTGCTTGTAAACCCATCGCTTTTGCCTCACGCTCACGCAATCCGCCATTCGGTGAAATGGTGTTTGTATCCAAGTTTAATTCACCGCCATTTGAATAGTAAATCTCCTTGGTTCCTCCCGCAGAATTTGAGAAGCGTGAGGTAAACTGTACTTGGAAACCTTTATCTTTCTGTCCGTAATCGAATACGACGGTTAAGGTATCAGCATTTTTCCGACCGTCATTCCATTGGTAAATTCCACCATTGGCAACCACTGAATTTGGATGTTTTAAGCCCGTAAACCAGTGAACGGTATCGATTTGATGCGACATCCATTGACCTGGAATTCCAGATGAATAGGGCCAAAACAAGCGATATTCTAAATATTTACGTGGATCAAAGGTGTCTGCCGGACGGTTCATTAAGAAGCGCTTCCAGTCGATATCAGACTCCTTTAAGATGCTCGTTAATTCCGGACGTCTCCAGCGGCCCGGTTGATTCACATTCCACATCAACTCTACCATTTTAATATCTCCGAATTTCCCAGATTTGATAAATTCTTCAGCAGCCCAATAGTTTTCGCCTGACCGACGTTGCGATCCGATTTGAACAATTTTACCCGATTCCTTCACGGCTTTTAATACCGCACGGTTATCTTCCATGGTTTCTGCCAAAGGCTTCTCCGTGTAGGTATCGCATCCTGCTTTTACTGCCTCGATGGTATGCAAAGCATGCTGGAAGTCGGCCGTTGATATGAATACCGCATCAATTCCTTTGGCAGAATAGAGCTCCTCATTATTACGATAGGTCTGAATCGTGCCACCTAATTCCTTTTCTAAATAGGCTTTACCTTCTTCACGTCTACGGTTCCAAAGATCCGAAAGGGCTACCATTTCAAAATTCATGCCCTTCGATAGGGCCTTGAATGGAGGAACATGCGATGCGCGGTGACGATCTGAAAAGCCGACACACGCCACGCGAACACGGTCGTTTGCCCCAATAATCTTACTGTACGATTTGGCGCTAAATGCAAGTGTTCCCAGCGTTGCCAATGCACCCTTTTGAATAAATGATCTTCTTTCCATGAATAGGTTTAGTTAATTTCTCTGATTTTGATGTTTTTGTAAAACACGGAATCTCCATGCTCTTGAAACAAGATAGGTCCCTTATCTTGCATCCCAAATCCTTCCCATTTGGCATGCTTGCTATGTGCCACAAGCACCTTGAAAATATTGCTTTTGCGTTCGTATTCTAAAACTTTAAAGCCGTTCAACCAGTGTTGAACGATGTTGTTCGGGTAAACGATGATGCGTGCTTGATTCCAATCGCCCACTTTTCTTCTGAAACGAGGGTCCAACTTGTTAGAAGGGATAATGTCATATAAACTAGCCAACGTCCGATTTCCTACGGTACCTAATTTGGCATCTGGATGTTTGGCATCATCTAATACTTGATATTCTAATCCGATTGCCGACTTCCCCGAATCGTAGGTTTCATTCACAAAATACTTAACGCCAGAATTAGCTCCGTCCGTTAATTTGAAATCAAAAGTCAATTCGAAACTGCCAAATTGCTCGTTCGTTAAAATGTCTCCTCCATTAACTGACTCTTGTCCTCCGGAACTGTTCACGTGCAAAGTTCCATCCTCAACGGTCCAAACCGATGGAGGTGCAGTAGTTTTGAATGCCGAACGGAATCCAGTTAAATCCTTTCCATTGAACAATAATTTGAATCCTTCAGCCTTTTCTTGCTCTGAAAGGTTGTTTAACATATAATTATCCACAACCGTTTTTCCATCCAAAGGACGAGGTTGCATGTCTTTTCCCGTTTGAATTCGGATGTTTTTCCACATCACTTGCATGCCCGGTTTCATGTTGCCATAGATGCCATGTACTTGAAATGCGATGAATCCTTTGGCAGTCATATCGTCGACTAAATAAGTTACTGGAACCTCATTGATCCAAGTACGAATCGTATTTCCAATCGCCTCGATGCGGTAGTGATTCCAAACATCACCTAATTGAAACGCTTTTTTTGCTTCCGGTTTTAATTCGTTTTGAGATAACCACCCACGACGAGATTCGTCATAAATACCGCCCGACCAGCCGCGTGTCGAAGGGTCGATTTCCGCTTGATACCCATGAACAACGCCGTTATTATACGTAGGAATAGATAAGCTACGGAATTGAATACCTGAGTTCATGTTATTATCCACCTTTACGTCGACCTCAAGAATAAAATCGCCGTATTCCTGTTCCGTTGCCATGAAGGAATTTCCTGTACTAGGGACTGTGGTTCCTACCATAACCCCATCTTTCACTTCATATACGGCTTTGCCGCCTAATTGTTTGAAGCCCTTAAAGGTTTTTCCATCAAAAAGCTTCGTCCATTTTTGGGCATTTGATTCAATTGATAAGCACAAGAGCGATGCGCTCACGGCTAAGAGTAATTGTTTTTTCATAGTTCTATTTTATTGACTTCTAAAGGAAGCTCAACGCTGAAATTTACTCATTAATCAGTAAATATTTCTGTTTGCTTATCGGGGTCAAGCAGGTTAAAAAATACTGATGTTCGAATTGGCGCGTTTTCCCACTATTCTATTACTTTTGTAGATTAATTTTATAGCCTGATGCAAAAACAAACAAAAGCCATCCGTATTCAAGCCGAACGTTCTCAAAACCGGGAACATTCTGTACCCTTATATTTGACATCCAGTTTTACTTTCGAAGATGCTGAAGAGGGTCGTGCCATTTTCGCTGAAGAGAAGTCGGGGAATATCTATTCTCGCTACATGAATCCCAATGTGGATGAATTTGTAGAGAAAATGGTGATGCTTGAAAATGCGGAAGACGGACTAGCTTTCTCAACGGGTATGGCTGCGATTTTTGCATCGATGGCCGGTTTGTTGAAAGCAGGGGATCACATTGTTGCCTCAAATGCACTATTTGGTTCATGCATCCAAATCTTAACAAAAATCACAGCTAAATGGGGAATCGAATGCACATTTGTTCCTGGGGCTGATTTGCAGGCTTGGGAGGCTGCTATTAAACCGAATACGAAGTTTTTATTCTGCGAATCGCCGTCTAATCCTGGCTTGGAATTAATCGATTTGAAGGCATTGGCCAACTTGAAAAAGGGACGTGATATTGTCTTAGCGGTTGATAATTGTTTCGCAACGCCCATACTACAAACGCCTTTGGATTTAGGGGCCGACTTAGTTATTCATTCGGCAACGAAATACATAGATGGTCAGGGGCGTGTTTTAGGAGGCGTTATTTGTGGTAAAAAAGTGTACATGGATGAGATTCGTTTCTTTGCACGTCACACAGGACCATCTTTGTCTCCTTTCAATGCTTGGATTCTTTCAAAGAGTTTAGAGTTGTTGGATCTTCGGATGCAGAAACATTCAGAAAACGCCCAAGCTTTAGCTGAGGCATTGGATGGACACGCTGCTTTGGTGCAAGTGAAATACCCATTTTTGAAATCACATCCACAATACGATTTGGCTAAACGCCAAATGAAATATGGTGGAGGAATCTTGACTTTGGATATCAAAGGAGGATTTGAAAAAGTAGTGGCATTTAGTAAGGCTTTGAAAATAGCATCTATTTCGCCGAATTTAGGTGATTCACGTACCATCATTACCCATCCAGCTTCTACGACGCATGCGAAAATTGCTGCAGAAGAAAAGGTAGCCTTAGGAATTACTGACGGCCTTGTGCGTGTTGCAGTGGGTTTGGAATCGATAGAAGATTTGAAGGCCGATTTCTTACAAGCTTTAAACGCGATTAAATAATGTTGATAGCGCTCCTTATATGCTTAATCTTGTTGACTGTCAATGTCATCATTGGCGTATATGTCGAGCGTAAACTTTCCGCGTTCATGCAAGACCGGTTAGGTCCCATGGAAGTTGGTAAATGGGGCTTATTGCAAGTTTTTGCCGACTTGTTGAAGTTGTTTCAAAAAGAGGATATTGTCCCCGCTCTCGCTCAAAAGCGTCTGTTTCTATTTGCTCCTTGGATCATATTCTTGTCCATTTTTGGGGCATTTGCCGTTGTCCCGTTAAGTTCAGGAACATGGTTACAGGGATCCCAAACGGAGATGGGTATCATGTTGTTGATGGGAATTGTTTCACTCGACACCCTTGGAATTCTGCTAGCCGGTTGGACTTCAAATAATAAATATGCCTTATTAGGTGCCATCCGTTCTGCGGCCCAATTGGTTTCGTTTGAGATACCGCTAGGCTTGACCATCTTATGTGTGGTGATTATTTCAGGAAGTTTGAATTTACAGGTGATTGCTGGCCAACAAGGCATTTTTTCGCCTGAGGTTCAGTATTTGTTTGGTTTGAAATCTTTGGGCATTGAAGTACAATCCATTGGAGGAATATTCGCCTGGAATGTGGTGCGGATGCCTTTGTTTTTTATCTTATTCATCCTGTATTTTATTGCATCGCTAGCGGAAGCGAATCGTGCCCCTTTTGATATTCCAGAAGCTGAATCAGAACTCGTAGGTGGTTTTCATACGGAATATGCCGGTATGCGTTGGGCGCTATTGTTTTTGTCAGAATACGGCATGATGCTCCTTGTCAGCGTTGTGGGAGTGATTTTATTTTGGGGAGCCTGGTATTCCCCTTTTCCTAATATGGGCGCCATCCGATTAGCCGATTGGACGAATGGTTCACCGGGAACATTATCCGCTACCTTTTGGGGATTTGGTTGGATCATGTTGAAAACCTATATCTTAATCGCCATCCAAATGTGGGTTCGCTGGACCCTGCCACGTCTGCGTGTAGATCAATTCATGTACCTCTGTTGGAAGGTCCTCATTCCATTTACTTTGCTTTTCGTCGCAATATCCGCCGGTTGGTCGCTACTCGGGTGAGATTAATCTTACTTTATTCGTATCATTGGCGTTTGCAAATTTTGAACCTTCTCTATGTATAGAAATTTTACTCGATTGTGGCTATGCCTATTACTTTGTTTTTCTTCAAGTATATACGCTCAAGAACACCTATTGCCTATTTTAAGTGGAAAAGTCGTTGATGCCCAATCCGGGGAACCCATTGTGGGAGCGACAATTTCAGTTGATTTTAAAAAATCTGGGGCAAGCTCAGATGCCAAAGGGCAATATCAAATTTCGCTTCCTTATGGGGAATATGTCCTGAAGGTAAGTTCCGTCGGATATAATCCGTACCGTACCAAAATCTACATGCAGAGTAATCTCGAAATCAATGTGGAATTGAACGATGTCACCAAGCAGCTCGAAGAAGTTATCGTCTCGGCATCATCTAACAAACGTGATATACAAACACCATCTTTAGGTGTGACGGTATTGAGTTTAAAAGGTATCAAAAAGTTGCCCACGATGATGGGTGAGGTTGATGTTATCCGCAGTTTGCAGTCGCTACCTGGCGTATCTTCGGTAGGAGAGGGTGCGAATGGTTTAAATATCCGGGGGTCAAATGTGGATCAAAATCTTATTTACATTGACGATACGCCGATTTTCAATCCAACGCACATGTTTGGTTTGTTTTCTGTTTTTGCATCGGATGCGATTCGTGATTTGGAATTGTATAAAGGAGGAATTCCTTCCCGTTTCGGAGGTAGAACAGCATCCGTGTTGGACATCAAAATGATTGAACCCAATACGGAAAAGTTCAAAATGCAAGGTGGAATTGGTTTAGTTTCCAACCGGGTCATGGCTGAAATTCCTATCATTAAGGAGAAATTAAGCGTATTAGTTGCTGGTCGGCTTTCTGCCAACGATTATTTGTTTAAAGCATTTGCACCGACGAATTTGAAAAATATCAGAGCTAATTTTTCTGATATCGCTACGAAAGTTTATTTCAGACCGAATCAAAAGAATACGATCTCGCTCTCTGCTTATTTGAGTCATGATTATTACCGAGTTGATTCTTTGTTCAGCATCGAGAATGTCGTCGCGAAACAGACCGCATTCGATTATGGACATAAAAATGCGTCCATACATTGGAATCATTATTTCTCTCCTAAATTGAACATGTTGATTGCTGCGGCAGTGTCTAATTATTCGACAAAAACCTATGCGCCTGATTCTGTCAATACGATCGACTTGAATAGTTCCATTTTATATCGAAATGGATCGCTGAGTTTTGATTACCAGCCAACGGAAAACCACAAACTGAATTTTGGGGCTTCTGTGACACGTTATACAATTAATCCAGGGGTATTAAATGATGGTATTGTTTCGCGTGTTTCATCTGTGATCCTACCGATCGAGCAATCCATGGAGGCTGCACTTTACCTCGATGATGAATGGAAGATGAATGAGAAATTGACCATTCAGGCAGGCTTACGTTATACAAAATATTGGCGAATTGGTGCGGGAACCGTGAATGAATATGCTCCCGGACTCATGCCATCTATCAATTCAGTCGTACGGAAAAAGGAATATGCTGATGGTGAGGTCATGGCTACCTATGGTGGATTTGAGCCGCGGTTGACCCTGAAATATTCGTTGGCCGAAAATACAACCATGAAACTTGGTTATAATCGCCAGCAACAGTTTTTCCAATTGCTATCGAATAATACCACGCCGCTGCCTACGTCTCGTTGGAAAACAGCTGATGAATTCATTAAACCACAGCAAAGTGATTTTGCCTCTTTGGGCTTCTTCAAAACCTTTAATGATAATGTGTTTGAGGTTTCTTTGGAGTCTTATTACCGGAGTGTTCGAAATACGTTGGATTTTGTTTCAGGTGCTAATTTGCAGTTGAATCCCAACATAGAAACTCAATTAATTACAGGAAAGTCTAAAGCCTATGGTTTTGAGTTGATGTTACAAAAAAAGAAGGGCGAGAATTCAGGATGGATTTCCTATACCTATGCGCGAGCATTCAATCAAATGCTTGGAGATTTTCCTGAGATTCAAGCCATCAATAATGGTAACTGGTTTGCGACGAACTATGATAAACCCCATTCATTTAATGTGATGTGGAATATTCAGCCATCGACGCATCATAGTTTCTCCTTTACATTTGCCTATAATACGGGTCGGCCATTTTCATCTCCATCGGGAAGCTATGAAATTGGTGGTAAGAAATATGCCGTTTTTGCAGAACGTAATAACGACCGGGTAAGGGATTATCATCGACTCGATTTTTCATGGACGATTAATAATCCTTCAATGAAACACAAACGCTGGGAAGGAAGCTGGGTGTTTACCGTGTATAATTTATATGGCCGACAAAATCCCTATTCTGTTTTCTTCAAGTCAACTAAGAATGGGCTGAAAGCCTATGAGTTAAGCGTTTTTGCGTCTCCATTTATCTCGATGACCTATAATTTTAAATTTTTATAAGAATGCCTTTTCATAAAATTTTCCTATATCTTTTTGTTCTATCACTGTTTTCTTGTGTTCAGCCCATTGAAAACTTTGTTCAGAAGGACGCAACATCCTATATCACGATCGAAGCGGATATCGCGGATGATCCTGAATTATGCAAGATTCGTTTGACGAGTTCGGCAAACCGAATTTTGTCGGTCTTGTCACAACCAATTACGAAGGCTGAGGTCTATGTCATGGATGACCAAGGTGTGAAAACTTACTTTAAAGAGGTAATTAAGCCTTTGGGGACCTATTTGCCACCAACCACATTCAAAGGAAAAGTGGGCGGCTCTTATAAGTTGTTTGTCAAAACTTTGACGGGTAACCAATATGAAAGTTCGGTTGAAACGATGCGTGGTGTTCCTGAAATTGAGAATTCCATCGTTCGTTTTGAGGCCTTGGAACAATATGCCAAAGTAGATCCTCGCCGTGCGGGTTTTACCGTGTATTTGGATTTTAAGGATTCTCCTACAGAAGGCGATTATTTTATGTGGAACTGGAAGCATTACGAAAAAACACAATTTTGTGCCACCTGTACAGATGGGGGTCGTTTTGATTTTGTTAAAACGTTAGATTGTGTGATGCCTAGATTTCCCAATAATAATATTTTGAATTACCGATGCGACGGGAATTGCTGGGATATATCGACCAACAATGATTTGAATGTATTTTCGGATGTATTGACAAATGGTCAAAGGGTGGTAGGCCGACAAGTTGCGCGTCTTCCGTTTGATGGTTATGGTTTGTATTATTTTAGATTGGAACAGCGATCGATTACGAAGAGTGTTTATAATTTCTTTCAATCTTTGATTTCGTCCCAACAATCTTCAGGTTCTTTGTTTGACGTTCCGGCAGAAACGCGTTTCAGTATTAACATAAAATCGATAACAAATCCAGATGAACGGGTGTTAGGTATTTTTAATGTGTTTTCTGTTCGTAAAAAGATTTTTAATATTGATCGTAGGATCGGTATTCCAGAAGGTTATTCACCTATTACCTATCCTATTCCAGGAGAGACCTATGCATGTCCTCCGGGTTCCGTTGGCTGTCTAGATTTAGCGCCTTGTGTGGAAGGTCCAACTCGAACAAAAATTACGCCAGAAGGTTGGCCATTCTAATTTTATAGGCCAAATTTGTGCTATGATAGGAGTTTTACTAGTGAATTTGGGAACGCCGGATAATCCGAAGACCCCTGCCGTTCGAAAGTATTTGCGGGAATTTTTAATGGATGGTCGGGTAATCGACATCCCCTATATTTTCCGTTCACTGCTCGTGAATGGGATAATTGCCCCCTTTCGAGCACCTAAGTCGGCCAAAATCTACCAGGAATTGTGGGAGGAGCGTGGCTCACCCTTAAAGTTTTATGGCGAAGATGTAGCGCGCGATTTGCAATCTTCCTTAGGTGAGGGATATTATGTGCGTTTAGCGATGCGTTATCAGTCCCCAGATATGGCGTCAGCTTTGACTGATATGCAGTCCAAAAATCTCAAGAAACTCATTATTATTCCATTCTTTCCGCAATATGCATCTGCCACGACGGGTTCGGTGTTTGAGCGTGTGATGGAATTGATGAAAGATTGGCAGGTGATGCCGTCCCTTTCGATCATAAGTTATTTTTATGACCATCCGGATTTTGCCAAATATTTTGCTGCCAAAGCATCTCAATATCAAAAGGATGTCGATTTTGATTATTATTTGTTTTCCTACCATGGAGTACCTGAGCGACATATTCGCAAAGGTGATTATTCCAAAAATACCTGTGAATTCGGGAAGTGTTGCGATTCCATTACGGAAAAGAATCATGGCTGTTACCGGGCTCAATGCCACGAAACAACGCGCCGGATTGCCGCTGAAATGGGCTTGAAACCAGGAACTTTCGGTACCGCTTTCCAAAGCCGTTTAGGTCGTGATCCTTGGTTACAACCCTATACAGATGAAACCATTAAGCAACTGGTCGCTGAAGGCAAGAAGAAAATCTTAGCTTTTTCTCCAGCATTTGTGGCGGATTGTTTAGAAACGACGATTGAAGTAGGAGAGGAGTACAAGGAATTGTTTGAAGCAGCGGGAGGTGAACATTGGCAGTTAGTGGAAAGTCTCAACAATTCTCCTGAATGGGTAGGAATATTAAAAGACCTCGTTAAAAAATCATAAGATGCTGTATTTAGTCTTGTCTGTTGTATTCTCCGTGCTCTTGTTGGTGAATTTCAGAGCCCATGCCCGTTTCCAAGTGGATACCCGTATTGCCATCTTATTGAATTATCCCGTTTGTTTTTTGACGGCCTATTTGCATCAGCCTACTGCAATCCCATTTCAATGGCCATCCACAGGGGATACGTTATTATTAATGGCGATGGGTGTCGGATTTGTGATCACGTTTTTGCTTTCCGGATTTTCAACCCAACGGAATGGGATGGCACCTACGTCGCTTGCGAATAATATTTCGCTGGTGATTCCGGTACTTATCAACTTGTTTATCTTAAATACGGGAGGAGAAATTACCATATCGATTGCTTCTGGATTGGCCTTTTCATTTGCGGCCATTTATTTCTGTAGCCCTCAATTGAACTTAGCATCAGGCATTAAACCCGTTTTTTCGCTGTTATTGGCCGTATTTGTGGCCTATGGCTTGACGAATACGCTGTTTAGCTATTTGAATAGTACCTTGACCGCACAGGTAGGAGGCACGCTGCCATTTATCATGATGTTGTTAATTGGTTCCATGGCGAGTTCTGCAATTGTGCTGATATGGAAGTCGGTGAATGGAACCCTCCACTGGAATCGCAATTCTGTCTTGGCAGCCATCCCATTAGGATTGCCGAATTTCTTCTCCTTTTATTTTCTGTTAAAGGCATTGGATGCTTTCCAAAACAATGCGGCAGTCGTGCTAACGATGTATAATCTGAGTGTGATTCTACTAAGCGCTGTTGCTGCCTATGTCTTTTTCAAAGAGCATCTGACCAAACGTCAATGGCTCGGATTAGCCTTAGGATGTGTGGGGATTGCGTTGTTAAATGGTCTGTAGAGACGCGATACTTCGCGTCTGATTTAGTTTTGTGGTGACGCGATACTTCGCGTCTGATTTAGTTTTGTTGTGACGCGATACTTCGCATCTGAATATTTTGTTATTAAATCGGCGTGAAATACGCCTCAAACTTTGGCAATCCTGAAAGGTTTGCCAAAGAAAAAAGACGCGAAGTATCGCGTCTCTACAAGGTTTGCCAAATAAAAAAGACGCGAAGTATCGCGTCTCTACAAGGTTTGCCAAAGAAAAAAGACGCGAAGTGTCGCGTCTCTACAAGGTTTGCCAAAGAAAAAACCTCTTAACTCTTACCTCTTAATTCTTACCTCCTAATTAAAGCACATTCGCCGTCTGCTCCTTGATCTTCTCTAACTCGTCCTTCATGTTCACCACCAAACGTTGAATCTGCGAGTCATTCGCCTTGGATCCGATCGTGTTAATTTCCCGACCAATCTCCTGGGCCATGAAGTTTAATTTCTTGCCATTTCCTTCCGCTAAGATGTCGATGAAATAGCCTAAGTGCGTATTTAAACGAACTTTTTCTTCTGAAATATCAAATTTCTCGATGTAATAAACAACCTCTTGCTCGAAACGATTTTGGTCAAAATCTTCATTTAGACCTAGTTCCAAAAGTGATTTTTTCATTCGTTCCCGGATACCTGGCATACGCACTAAATCCTGTTCGGTCACTTGATGTAATCCGGATGCGATGGATGCAATGTATTCTCTGAATTTGTCTTCGACAATCTTTCCTTCCCGTGCACGGAATTCCTTGCACTCCTTCACAGCCTCTTGAATCGCTTCATAAATGACCTGCCACAATGCCTCAATTTCCTCTTCGGATTCCTCTTTGGTATCTTGCGAAATACTCGCCGGTACATTTAAGGCCTGTAAATACAAAGCCCCTTCATCTACATTCGATACACCTAAATCGGCCGCCACACGCTTCAATTCCGCATAATACAGCGCAATTTGACCCTGCGGTAAAATGCTCGCCTCAGAACCATCGTGATTTTTTTGAATCTGTACACTTAATTCAATCTTTCCCCGCTCTAATTGTTGGGTCAAATAATTACGAATCTCAATTTCACGTGCAGAAATGGATTTTGGGAGCCGACAAAAAATATCAGTAAACTTGGAATTCAAGGTCTTCACCTCAACACGTATTTGTAACTCTTGCGCCTCTTTTTGGGATTTCCCAAAACCGGTCATTGAATAGATCATGCGTCTGTTTTTGTTTGTTTTTTGATCGTAAGGCCAATAGCCAAAGCGATAAATAGAATTAATCCGATGGACGCGAAGCCATCGACTTGCTTGCCCATCTCAACCGAGTAAGGCTCAAATTTAAATTCAATCGTATGTTTTCCGGCTGGTACCACCAAGCTCCGTAAGACATAATTCGCACGAGCATGTTGAACTTCCTTGCCATCGATGTAGGCTTTCCAGTCCTTATTGCCTCGGTAATATATTTCCGAAAACACGGCTAAACCCGTTTTCTCTGTATTAGCTGTATATGTCAAATGATTTGGTTGATATTGCTGCAATTGAATACTTGAAACGGTAGCAGAATCTAATGTTGCTGCACCTACAATCGCACGATCTTGTTCTTCCAAAATCACTTGCTTGGCCGGATTGATTTTTTCAATTCCATTCAATGCTTCATCCGCATTTTTAGCCCATTGAATCGATGAAACGAACCAGGCATTTCCTAAGGCTGAAGGATTTGTTTGAACCGCCGCTTGGCCTGTAGAATCCGCCACAATGATGTATTTCGTATTCAACATATTCAATACATTCATTTGGCCCGGATTACCCGCAAAGTACTTCTCGATCAACTCCTGATAACGGCGCAATTTAGCCGCGTGGTAACCACCCAAGGACTGATGGTAATAGCTTGTCGTCGCATCGTTCATGAAGGAAACAGTCGAGTTTAACACACGGAATGTGCCATGATCAGCTAAAAGCTGTTGGTCCACCGCCGTCGGCTGTATCTGCTCTTCCAAGGTGCTCTTTGACACGAATGCCTCTTTTCCAAAATAGCGTTTGGCCACCGGAGTCAAATCAAATATGCCCAATAATACGATTCCAATTACCCAGACTGATTTCTTAATTTTATTCAGGCTCGCGCTGTAAATCAAGGCCGCACCGATAAGAATAATCACTAAACTTCGGAAGGCATCTGCTCGAAACAAATCAATCCGGTCTAAACGAATGCTATTCCAAATGGCTGTATTTAATGCAGTATCCTGGATAATTGCCGCTCCGTCTTGCGCTCCTTTAAAGTCGAAGAACATATCCGGCAGGATACCGAAAAGCAAACACAATCCACCACTCAATCCCAAGGCAAACAATAAAGGTCTTTTGATTTCAGCAAAGCTGGGTTTGTGTTTGGCTAATTGGATCAATCCCATCAGGCCTAAACTTACCATCCCAAACTGCACAAAGGATAAGACCATGGTTATCGCACGGAACTTATTGAACATCGGGATGTAATTAAACCATACGTAGTTCAATCCGAAATTTTTCCCCCAAGCCATGCTTAAAAACAAGGCCGTAATTCCTAAGATCCACCATTTTTCACCCGATTTCACATAGAATGCGGCGAATATAAATAAGAAGATGATTAAGGCTCCTGCATAAGCCGGTCCAGCCGTGAAGGATTGTTCTCCCCAATAAGTCGGTGCTTTTTCCACAAATCCCAACACCTGATCTTCTGGGAATCCAGCATCCACCATGGTCTTATACGTCTGGGATTTAACTCCCCCTAAATCCCCTTGGGAGGCTCCTCCTTTGAAATTTGGGATTAATAAAGTTCCCGTTTCTGAAAGGCCATAAGACCAATCGAAGGCATAACCACTGTCTAATCCATCACCCCGACTCGCATTGGCGGCTAATTCCGACTTGCCACGGGTTGTCTCTTTGGTATAATCGTAATTGTTCCAAAGACGCATGCCGTGCGTTCCGATAGCTAAAATCAATCCAAGGCCAAGCAATAATCCGCGCGAATACCAATCGATTAAGGTCTTGTTGCGATATGAATGAATCAACATATAGAGCTTGTAAGCTCCAATGATGAAGAATAAATAATAAGTAATTTGTACGTGGTTGGCATATAATTCCAAGGCCATGGCAAGGGCAAAAACAGCCGCTCCGAGCCATTTACGAGTGCCCCAACACATACGAATCCCCGCTAACACCATCGGCGCATAGGCTAATGCTAATACTTTGGAAGTATGTCCAGCCGGAATAATAACCAAATTGTAGGTTGCAAAGGCGTAAAATACGGCTCCTGCAAATCCCAACAGGGGAGAAGCCCCCATTGCCCAAAGAAATAGATACATGCCCAATAATTGCAGCATGATCAAATTCACGGGTGTCGGGAATAAATTAGTAATGAAACTTCCCAAATAGCTGGAAATGCTATAGGGATATGATCCGGAAATTTGGTAAGTAGGCATACCCCCAAACATCGAATTCGTCCACCAGGCATCCGTTCCGCTCGCTTTTTTAAATTGAATGCTCTCCTGTGCCGCCGCCTGAGCTTGCATGATATCATGTTGAATCAAGACCTTTCCTTGCAACACTGGGCCACAATACAGGAAAGTTATGATGATAAACCCGATGATAACGAGTCCATGGGGGACAAAGGAGCGCAAATCAATTTTCATAATACTCTATTGAATACTTACTAATTCCAATTCAAATGTTAAATCACGACCTGCCAATGGATGGTTCGCGTCTAATGTTACATGTGTTTCAGTCAAATCTGTGATGACAACCTCCACTACATGGCCACCATCTTGGTGCATGCTTAATGAAGACCCTAATTCCAATTCAATATGGGGTGGAATTTGCGTACGCTCAATCGATACCGTGTTTTCTGGAGAATGCTCACCATAAGCCTCGGCTGCAGGAATAACAACTGTTTTTTTCTCTCCGATCTTCATTCCCGTTACACCATCATCAAATCCTTTGATGACCATTCCTGATCCTAATTGAAATTCCAAGGGAGTACGACCCACTGATGAATCGAAAATAGCACCATCATCGTGCTTTCCTGTGTAATGTACGGCTACTTTATCGCCCGTTTTTGCAATAGACATGTTGTTAAAATTAATCCCGAGGTAATATGACACCCAGGCAGTAAATAAATTGTTTTCTTTTTTATAAGCGCAAAGCCTATCCTTCAAAGTTCAGGATTTTTTTTGCCTTTTCATAACCTAATTGGGGCGCTTAAGGCTCCGACAATAAATATTTAAATAGCCCAATGACAAGGTGTCGCCTAAATCTGCCGCATACTGAAAATCGTAACATGCATCCGTCATATTTCCTATGCTCATTAATTTTACGCCCCGATTAAAATAGGATTCCGGATAGTATGGGTATAGTGCGATCGATTTGGAATAATCCGAAATAGCCCCCTTTTCATTGCCCATTTTTGATTTGTAATATGCCCGATAAAAATAATAGTCAGCATGATCGTCTTCTAATCGAATAGCTCGCGTCATGTCGGCAACCGCGCCCATGTAGTTTTCTTGAAATCCCCTGCTAATGCCTCTCGCATATAAAATCTGAGGGTTTTTAGGGTTTTTGGCATGAGCCATGGAGAACAAATCTGTCGCCTCTTTGAATTTTCCCTCCTGCATTTTATCCAAGCCCAAATTGTAATCAATCATACAACTGTTCAAAAACAGGCAAACCAAGATTAAAGCGTATTTCATCATTTGAAGGTTACGATTGAAATTCCTGCACCCCCACGGTCGGCATGTTCATCCTGAACTAATTTGACCTCTCGGTAACGCTTCAACTGCTCTTTGACCAAATTGCGTAAAATTCCGTCACCCTTACCATGTAAAATCCGAACTTCGGGTACTCCCAAAAGCAAGGCATCGTTCATGTATTGATCTAAAATCACATAGACTTCCTCCCCACGTTTGCCACGCACATCCAGTGTTAATCCAAAATGTGCCATGCGATCATTCATGTCGATTCCTCGTAATGCCGTTTTTGTCGATTTTTCAGTTTTCGGTGCTTTGACCTGCTCCAATCGATTTAATTTGATCGTGCTTCGTATTCCTCCCAAGGCAACCACCGCGTCTTTCCCCTTCATTTCCAACACTTCCCCCACCGCTCCTTCGCCATCGGCTTGTTTGATTGCGACCCAGGAACCAACCGTAATTGGGCCATTAATCGTGGTTTTTTGAGGTTTTACAGGTATTGAGGAAACTTGAACTTTTAATTTCTTCTCTGAAAAGTCGTTTAAGCCCTTTCGGATTTCCTTGGTTACTTCTTTTTCGGCCGATTTCTCCTTGATTTCGCGGATAGTTTGCTCGATTTTTTGATTGGCATCTTTGACCAATTGCTTGGCTTCCGTCTTGGCAAGATTCAATAAGCGCTTTTGCTCTTCTTCCAGGTGGTTTTTTAAACTAGCATATTGTTCCTTGATGTTTTCCGCCTGTGCTAATTGGACCGTTAAACTCGTGTTTTTGGCCTCCCAAATCTGTTTTTCCGTCTCTGTTTCCATCAATAACTTATCGAAATCAACTTGGTTTTTACCCAGTTTCTTTCGTGCATTTTCGATGATTTGATTCGGTAAACCGATTTTTTGAGCAATTTCAAAGGCAAAGGAACTACCAGGTTTGCCCATATCTAAAATGAACTGTGGTTCCAAATGCGTTGTGTCATAACGCATCGCCGCATTGAATAATCCTTGCTTGCGATCTGCTAGGCTTTTTAAATTTCCAAAGTGTGTATTGATGGCTCCATAAGAACCTTTATCTGCTAATTTTTCTAAAATCGATTCCGCAATGGCTCCTCCCAAAGAAGGTTCAGTTCCTGTTCCAAATTCATCGACCAATATCAAGGTTTTTTCCTGTGCATGTGCCAAGAAATACCGCATATTACTCAAGTGAGAGGAATAGGTACTTAATTCGTTTTCCAAATTCTGCTCATCGCCCATATCCAAAAAGATTTGGTCGAAAAAACCCATGGTTGAACCCTCTGTCAAAGGGACTAAACAACCGGATTGAAACAAGTATTGCAATAGCCCGATGGTACTTAAAGTGACCGATTTCCCTCCAGCATTTGGTCCAGAAACCACCATGATGCGTTTTTGGTCATCGAGTGTAATATCGAGTGCCTTGATTTTTTTGCCAATTTTGGTCAAGGATTCCTCCAAAATAGGATGTCGGGCCCCTTTCCATTCCACCCAGGGTGTCGATTTCAAATGAGGTAATATCGCGTTATGTTCGCTTGCCCAAACCGCTTTTGCGCGGACAAAATCAATGATGCCAAGCCATTGATACCAAGCGGTCAACATGGGTACCATCGGTCGGACGCGGTCGGAGAGACGAGATAAGATCTGAATAATTTCGCGTCGTTCTGCCGATTCCAGCGACTTGATTTCATTATTTAATACGAGCGCATCTGCGGGCTCTAAATAAACCGTTTTTCCTGTATCCGATTCATCTTGTACAAATCCCTTAATTTTTCGCTTGTGTTCCGCTGCTAAGGGAATGACCATCCGGCCATTTCGTAAAGTCAAGGAAAAATCCTTACTCACCCAGCCTTCTTTATAGGCTTGTTGGATGTAGGAATCTAATTTTTTACGAAGATTTTGTTCCTCCGCAAAGCGTTTTCGACGCAAATCACCCAAGGCAGCCGAGGCTATTTCCTTGATTTGGCCATTGATATCAAATACACGATCTAGCTCCTGAATAATCGGAATGATTTGTCGGAAATTAGATCCTTGGTCTTCTTCTTTATTCAAGTAAGCCTGCGTAATCTTTGCGATCTCGGGGTATTTATCCGCATCGATCGCAGCGAAAAAACGAATCACTTGATAGAGAATATCCAAGCCTCGATGCCAATCCCGCCATTCTTCGGGGGCTAAATAATGCCCATCCAAAGTCAAAGGTGCAAACCACGGTCTGAGGTCAAAATAATCTTGTTGGGGCCATTCTCCTCCATGTTCCGCCATGATTTGTTTCATCTCATGCACCTGTTCCACCCATTGTTTGACAACGGGGAAACGGGTAGAGAATTTCATTTTGGCGGCATATTCTGCCCCCATGGGGCTTAAGCAAGCCTGTTGGATATGTTCCTTAATTTGATGGAAACCGAGTTTTTCAGCAATGTTTTCGGGGTAATTCATAGCTGATAATGGGCTTTAATTTTTTCGATAAGTGTGTCGTTGATTTTCCAATAGCTTTCCGTAGTCCAGCCAGCCACATGGGGACTGAAGAGGGTAGCAGGATGAGAAGCAATTTGTTCAAATAAGGCTTTTTCTGGGGTGGTCCAAGTTGGCAATTTTTCATTTGGTAAGACATCCAAGGCAAGCCCACACAGTTTTCCCTCGGATAGTCCCCAGGCTAAAGCCTCCAATGAACAAATAGCACCGCGTGAACTATTCAATAACACAATTGATTTTTTGAATTTTTCGAGAAACGATTGATTCACGAGTTGATTTGTTTCTGCCGACAAGGGTATATGCAGACTGATGATGTCCGCATGCTCATATAAATCGTCTATGCGATGGGTCGCAGGGGCATATTTGTCATAAGCCATGATTTGCATGTCAAAACCTTGCAGTTTTTTGGCAAGACTTTGACCCATGTTCCCATAGCCGATGATCCCGATGGTTTTGCCTTGTAATTCCCAACCGCGATTGCCTTCCCGATTCCAAACACCAGAACGTACCTCCGCATCTGCTGTATTAATTTTTCTAGCAATTGTGATGAGCTGCCCGATGACATGTTCGGCTACCGCATCACGATTTCCTTCATTCGCACTGAATACAGCGATATGTTTTTGGGTACAAAAGTCAAGATCAATTAAATCAAGTCCGGCTCCTGCACGCGCAATAAATTCTAAGCTCGTTTCTGCTAACTCCGATGCGCCTAAGGCCATTTTGGAACGTAGTACCAACCCTTGATAACCTTTTAAAAGTACATCTTTGGGATGTATCTGAGGCTGTTCATCTACCTCAAATCCCAAGGAACGTAATTCCGTGGCCAAGGAGGAATGAACTTCATCAATGATTAGGACCTTTTTAGCCATCGTTTAAACGTGCATACGGTTTTTAACCAAATCGATTGCCAAAAAGAAAGCATGTAAAAACGAACTCGGATCAGCCTCATTTTTGCCCGCAATGTCATAAGCGGTTCCATGATCTGGAGAAGTACGAATAATCGGCAAGCCTGCTGTAAAATTCACACCTGTTTCGAATGCTATGTATTTGAATGGAATTAATCCTTGGTCATGATACATACCCAAAACCCCATCAAATTCCTTGAATTGGGCTTTCCCAAAGAAGCCATCCGCGGGGTATGGCCCAAAAACCAAGACCCCCTTCTTGCGGTATTCTTCAATTAAGGGTTGGATGATTTCGAGTTCTTCCTGTCCCAATAAGCCTTCCTCACCCGCATGTGGATTCAATCCTAATACGGCTAATTTAGGTTTTTCGATCGCAAAGTCTTCTTGTAAACTCTGCAAGAAGACGTCGATCTTATTTTTGATTAATTCTTTTGTCAGGGCTTTACTTACCTCCTGCAACGGCAAGTGGCCTGTGGCAACTCCCATGCGGAAATTCTCACTTACCATCATCATGAGGGAGTTTTTGGCCTCAAAACGTTCAGTTAAATATTCGGTATGTCCGGGGAATTTAAATTCCTCTGATTGAATATTATGCTTGTTGATAGGGGCAGTTACTAAAGCAGCTAATAAGCCCTTGTCCAAATCCTGTGCCGCACGATCTAAGCAGGCAAATGCTGCTCTCCCAGCTTCGGGGGTTACTTTTCCAGGCTCAACGACGGTGTCTTTATCATCCCAACAAGAAATTAAGGAGGTATGTCCTTCTGATGCATCTTCTATTTTAGCAATCGTTTTGATCGACCATTCTTGTCGATCTAATTGTTTGCGGTAAAATTGAATGACTTGTTGGGACCCATAAATAACAGGTGTGCACCATTTTAAGATACGCTGGCTGCCCAAGGCTTTTAAAATAACTTCCGGTCCGATGCCGTTGTAGTCACCAAGGGTTATGCCAATAAAAGGTTTCGCTGCGCTCATATAAAATGGGTGAATTTTGGGCTTGCAAGTTAATAAATTTCAAAAGAAGGATTAGATATTTTTTTTGCCCTGAAAATTTTGGTAACGAAGCCCATAAAAATTGTAAATTTTCAAGTTTTACCAAATAAAATAGGGGCCAATGTACTTAAATCCCAATTAATTTATCATTTTTGTTATGATGCACTAAAAATATTAGCATGCCAAAATCATACGTTAAGAAAATCTCGAGTCTTCTCATCGCAAATCGCGGTGAAATTGCTATCCGTATCATGCGTGCCGCTTCTGAATTGGGAATCAGGACTGTTGCGGTTTACACCTTTGAGGATCGCTATTCCTTACACCGTTATAAAGCGGATGAGGCCTACCAAATTGGTAAAGACAATGAGCCACTAAAACCCTATTTGGACATTGAAGGGCTTATTACTTTGTGTAAGTCTAAAAAGATCGATGCCATTCATCCGGGTTACGGTTTCTTATCGGAAAATGTAGTTTTAGCCCGTCGTTGTCGGGAAGAGGGCATTGTTTTCGTTGGCCCATCTCCAGAAGCCATGGATGCTTTAGGAGATAAAGTAGCTGCCAAAGTAGCTGCTTTGAAGGCAAATGTTCCCATGATTCAAGATTCGAAAGGCGACGTGTCAGTGTACGCAAATGCATTGTCTGAAGCCCGTCGCATTACTTTTCCTGTGATGGTGAAAGCGGCTGCCGGTGGTGGTGGACGTGGAATGCGAGTTGTGCGTACGGAAGATGAATTGGAGAAAGCGCATTCAGAAGCTAAAAATGAGGCCAAAAATGCCTTTGGTGATGATACCTTATTTATTGAGAAATTCATTGATGATCCTAAGCACATAGAGGTGCAATTATTAGGGGACCAACATGGAAATTTAGTCCATCTATACGAACGGGATTGTTCTGTTCAGCGTCGTTTTCAAAAAGTTGTTGAAGTTGCTCCTTCTTTCGGATTAAAAGAAGAAACGAAGCAGAAATTATATGCATATGCCTTGTCGATCGGTAAGGCTGTGAATTATTACAATGCGGGTACGGTGGAATTTTTAGTTGATAAAGATGAAAACATCTTTTTCATCGAGGTGAATCCACGCATTCAAGTAGAACATACGATCACGGAGGAAGTGACGGGAATCGACATCGTGCGGACACAAATTTTAGTTGCACAAAATTATCGACTTTCTGATCCAGGTATTTTTATCCAAAACCAAGCGGATATTCCGTTAAAGGGGTTTGCGATTCAGTGTCGGATTACGACAGAGGATCCATCGAATGGGTTTAAGCCCGATTTTGGTACGATTATTGCCTACAGGAATGCCGCTGGTTTTGGCATTCGTTTAGATGAAGGTTCGTCTTATCCTGGTGTGAAGATTTCACCTTATTTCGATTCAATGCTCGTAAAGGTTTCTGCCAAAGGCCGAACACTTCGTGGTGCTTCTGAACGATTGAATAGAGCCTTGTCGGAATTCCGTATTCGTGGGGTAAAAACAAATATTCCTTTCTTGCGCAATGTGATTACGCATCCCGTTTTTCAAGAGGGAAATTGTACAGTTCCGTTTATCGCGAATCACCCAGAATTATTTAATATTAAGCCGACGCGTGACCGTTCGACCAAAGCCTTACGGTACTTAGGGGAAGTGATCGTGAATGGAAATCCGGATGTGAAAGTTAAGCCAAGCGCGGCTTTTCGTCCACCTATTATCCCTTCCGTTGATGAATTAACAGAATTTCCGCGCGGACATAAGCAATTATTAATGGAATTAGGACCTGAGCGTTTTGCGAAACACATTCGCGATTCGAAGCAAGTCTTATTTACAGATACGACTTTCCGTGACGGACATCAATCGCTTTTGGCAACGCGAGTTCGGACTCAAGATATGTTGGCCGTTGCCTCCGGATTTGCTAAAACCTTCCCGAATTTATT
>CAYHOB010000008.1:106879-123625 GCA_964358165.1 uncultured Aquirufa sp. | reverse complement strand
ATGTGTGATGTGGCTTTCCTTCTTTTGACGTTCTTCATGTTAACCGCGAAGTTCCGTCCAGAAGAGGCAGTTACAATCACGCCACCATCATCTATCTCAGAGAAACCTTTGAATACGAAAGATGGTATGCTGATGGTTAGTGTTTCACCAGAAGGAGGCGTTTATTTGGCAACTGATGATCAAATGGCTAGAGAGTTTATGTTAGAGCGTATGGCTAATCGCTATGGTGTCGCTGTAACGGCTGAAATGAAGAAGAATTTTATGTCTTCGGAAATTGTAGGCTATCCTCTTGGGGCTATGCGTCAGGTGTTGAATATGAAACCTTCAGAAGCTAAAAAGCTAAGCAAGGGAATTCCAATTGATTCTTCTAATAACGAGCTTTCGTATTGGGTGGGTTATGCGAAATTGTCTAATCCAGAATTAAAAGTTGCTATTAAAGGAGATAAGGAGTCTAACTACAAAGTGTTTGCTGATATCATCGGTACTTTGCAGGCTCAGAATATCAATATCTTCCAATTAGTAACTGGTCCGGAAAATAAACCGAAATAAGTTTTCATTTTTAATTACAAACAGAAATGGCTGAAATAGATAGCTCCGGTGACGGGAAGAAAGGCGGGAAGAAGCGTAGTAAAAAGATGTCGACCAAAATCGACATGACACCTATGGTGGACTTAGGCTTCTTGTTGATTACTTTCTTTATGTTAACGACAACGTTAGCAAAACCCGTTACCATGCAATTAAACATGCCTGATAAAACGGATACCAAGGAAACTTCACCTGTTAAATTGTCGGAAACACTTACGGTGAGCCCGGACGTTGACAAGGTGTATTATTATCAAGGTATTCCTACAGAAGCAGGTACAGTAATGCAGGTGACCAACTATTCTGAGACAGGCATTCGCAAAGTTATTGCGGATCTTAAAGCAAAGGTTGGTTCTAATTTTACCATCGTAATTAAGCCTACGAAAAAAGCAAAATATCGTAATATGATTGATATGCTTGATGAGTGTGCGATTACTAATAACAAGCGTTATGCTTTGTTGGAAATCGATCCGGATACGGAAGCTTTGATTAAACGATCAGGTAAATAGACCTATTAAATTAATTTTAAATTAAACGAATATTATGTCACAAGTAATAAGCCAAAATGCTACTTTGGACGATATTATCTTCAAGAATAAAAACCGTGAATTCGGTGCTTTTGTTCTTCGGAAGTCGTATCCCAAAGTAATGAAGCGGTCGGTATTACTAGGCTCTGCACTCTTTGTCGGTGCTCTTTTAATTGCAGCCTTCTGGAAACAGTTGACTGCGGAATCAGAAGAAAAGACTGAGGTGACTGCTGAAGTAATGAAACTGGATAAGCCTGCTCCAACTAAAAAGGTTGAGCTGCCTCCACCGCCACCGCCGCCACCACCCAAAGAAATTCCTAAGGTGACTACGACGAAATTCTTACCTCCTGAAATCAAGCATGATGAGGAAGTAACGAAGCCTGAGCCTCCACCAGAAGAAGTACGTGGAAACACGGCATCAGAATCAGTGAAAGGTGAAACGGAAACGTATGAGCCACCAGTTGATCCAGATGCGAAAGGCACTGAGCCCGTAGAGCCACCTAAGCCAGCTGAAGATGAAATCTTTACAGCGGTTGAGCAAAATGCAGAATTCCCTGGAGGACCTCGTGCATTTGGTGCGTTCTTGCAGAAAAATTTACGTTACCCATCAGCTGCACAACGTGCTAACGTGGGAGGAAAGGTATACGTTCAGTTCGTTGTGAACACAGACGGTTCGATCCAAGACGTTCAAATTTTGAAATCTGTAGGTTTCGGTTGCGATGAAGAAGCCGTTCGTGTAATTAAATCGGTACCAAGATGGACTCCTGGTAAGCAATCGGGTCGCCCAGTGCGTTCTCGTTTTACACAGCCGATTACGTTCGTGTTATCTGAGTAATTTTTTTGAAAATTCATATCAGGCCTGCTAAATGTTTATTTGGCAGGTCTGATTGTTTAAATTCCATTATGAAACGTTCAATGGCTGTTTGGGTTAATATTTCTTTTCGTGCGTTTGTGGCCTTAGCCTATACCTTGTTGGGAGCATATGTCGCTTTTTGGTCAGCTTTTGATCTAGGGACTTGGAATGGTTTACCCATTGTTTTATTGCTCGGTATCCTATTTATCCTTTACGGATTATTTCGGATTTGGCGAGCTTATTTGTATTTTAGAGAAGCGGATGAATCGACTAATTACACTCAATATGAAGACTAATATCTTTGCCTTTTTTTTAATGGCCTTCGTTGTCCTAGCTTGTGGAAAGAAAAATGAAGAAGTAAAAGATGGCCCCACGACAGGAACGATTACACTTGCAGTAGATGAGTCATTTCAAAGGGTTGTTGAAGCTGAAAAGGTTGCCTTTCGCGATAATTACCATTTTTCGAATATCAATTTGCAATTTAAGCCTGAGAATGAGGCAATTGCCGATTTGTTAAATGACAAAGTGCGCGGAGCGGTGGTTACGCGTGAATTGACCGATGCTGAAAAACAAGTTTTCACACGCGAAAAAATCACGTATCGGAGTTTTAAATTCGCGGCTGATGGAATTGCATTATTAGTCCATCCAGCAAATTCAGATACATTAATTGGCTTGGATCAATTAAAGGCATTACTCGCTGGAAAGCAATCCACCTGGAAATCCATCGGTTCCTCCCGTTCGGGAGATGTTGAATTGGTTGTGGATAAAGCGAATTCCAGTAATATTAAATTTTTGGTGGATCTATTTGGTTTGGGTAATAGTGGACTATCGGTTTCTGCCGCGGGTTCCAATAAAGATGTAGTTGAGTATGTTAAATCACATCCGAATGCGATGGGAATTATTGGCTCCAACTGGATTAGTGATGGGGATAATCCAACTTCCCTTGGATTTATTCGTTCAGTGAATGTGATGTCAGTGGCAAAAGAATCAACACTGCCAACGTCTGAGTTTTACCAACCATTCGGGTATAATTTGGCATTAAAGAAGTATCCCTTGCGTCGTGAAGTCAAAATTATTTTAAAGGAATCGTATTTAGGATTGGGGACTGGATTCGTTAATTATGTCTGTGGAGACATGGGACAGTTGATTGTTTTGAAATCTGGATTAATTCCATTAACCCGACCTATCACGATTCGTCAATACCAAATCAGTCAATAAAGGCTAATTTGTGCCTTAAAATATTGATTTTTTTGAAGAAAATTTATTAATTTTGTGATTCTAAATTTATTAAACTTTTTAAGTAATTTGTTGAATTATTTCAATGTTTACGCCTAAGAAATATACTATTTAAACAAAATTTTAATTAACAATGATGAAAATGAAATCGTGGCTATTGGGAATTGGTTTGTTGTTGACCAATTTGGCTTTCGGGCAGACAGTTCAAGAGGGTTTACACATGTTGGATCGCCATCAGCCTAGTCGGGCGAAGCAAGTGTTTGAGAGTTTAGTTGCAGCACAGCCAACAGGAGAAAATTATTTTTATTTGGGTTACTATTTCTTGAATCAACGCGATTGGGATAATGCACGCAAAGCGTTTGATGCTGGTAAAGCAGCAGATCCTAAGAATTATTTAAATCAAGTGGGTTTAGCTTCGATTTTGGTAGGTCAAAATAAAGTAAATGATGCGAAGGTAGAATTTGATCGCATTTTGGCTGAGACTAAGAATAAAAACATTGATGTGATGTACCGCATTGCTGAGGCTTACTCGATGTATTACATTCTAGGAAAGGAAGATGCATTCAATGCGGCTAACAATGATCCTGCTGAAGCGATTCGTTTGATTGATGCGATTCAGGATCGCCTAATGAAGGATAAGAAATTGCCTTCTGCTGAACATTACATCGTAAAAGGGGATGCATTCTTGATTAAGAATGATGGTGGAAACGCCGTTACTGCTTACGAAAATGCCATTGCACAAGAGCCGCGTAATATCAAGGCAAAAGTAAAAATTGGTACTGTGTATTTACGTGGAAAAAATTACAAGGAAACTCAATCTCGTTACAAGGAGGCGATTGATTTGGATTCTAACTATGCTCCAGCTTTGCGTAAGTATGGCGAGTATTTAATTGTAGGATCGCAATATAAAAATGCATCACGATATTTCCGTCGTTATTTAGAGAAGGCAGAAGCTACGCCACAGGTAACTTTGGAGACAGCTAAATTGTTGTTCCTATCCAAAGATTATGAAGGCGCCATGAAATTCACAGATGATGCTGAGCATAAGGGGGTAAAAGATGATGATATTTATCGTATGCGTGGGTATTCTCATGTTGAGATGGGTAAGTTTCAAGAAGGAATCGACAACTTAGATGGTATGGTGAAGAAAGGCGTTAAGCCTTATTTCATGGATGATTTATATTTCGGGAAGGGATACCAAGGTTTAGGGAAAGATTCAGTGGCATTGATTTACTTAGAGCGTGCTGCACCTTTGGATACAAATAACAACGTTTATTCAATCATTCATGATGTGCGTTATAAGCAAAAGCGTTATGCGGATGCTGCTGCTGCTGCCATGAATTCAATTCAGTGGAAGGTTAAAAAAGCACAAACGGTAGGGTCAGGTGATTACTTTAAAGTAGCGATGGATTACTATTTGACAGCTGCTTTTATTAATAAGGCGGATACAATTGCTCGTCCAGCGATGGCGATGCGTGCTGACTCGATGTTTGCCAAAGCGATTGAGATTAATGACAAATGGCCTCCATTCTACATCAACCGTGCCCGTACGAATAACTTAATTGATTACACAGGTACCAAATGGTTGGGTGCTCCTTATTATGAGAAATTCTTAGCGGCTGTGGAAACACAACGTGCAGAGAAAGGACAATATAAAGAAGATAAGAACCAATTGTTTGAGGCATTAAAGTTCTTGGGTGGTTATCATTTGTCAGTGACAAAGGATGAAGCCAAAGTCAAAGAGTTGTTTACAAAAGCACAAGAAATTAAGCCAGAGGATGTGGATATTAAAGCATACTTTAATCCGACTCCAGTCGTAGCACCCGGAGCCCCTGCTGCACCAAAGAAATAAATGAGTTAGGAAGCCCAGCAATGGGCTTCTTTTTTTTAATATCTATCGTATGGCTTACGCATTAATTACAGGAGCAAGTAAGGGAATAGGAAAAGAGATTGCGAATGAGCTGGCGATCAAAGGCTATGATCTTTTGCTCATTGCTCGGAATTCCTATGAACTTCAAATGGTCAAAGAGGAGTTTGAAAAGAAATACGGATTAAAGGTTGACTATTTAGTTGCCGATTTATCCGAGACTGGTTCAGTCGATCGAATCGTTTCGTGGGTGGAAGAGAAACAAGTGGATTTGCGCATTTTAGTTAACAATGCAGGTTATGGTTTAGTTGGCCAATTCGAGCAATATTCCTTCGAAGAAAATCAAAAAATGATGCAGGTTAACATGCATGCATTGGTTGAGATGTGTCAAAAGTTTTATCCTTATTTAGTGGGAAAAGGGCAGGCCTATGTCTTGAATATCGCCAGTTCAACAGCCTATCAAGCAATTCCTAATATGAGTCTATATGCGGCAACGAAAGTATTTGTCTTGAACTTTTCACGTGGTTTGCATCATGAATGGAAGGAGAAAGGTATTTCCGTTACGGTAGTAAGCCCTGGAGCGACAACGACAAACTTTAATGATCGTGCGAACCTACAAGACAAAGCGCGTAAAGCTGCTGAGAAGGTGACAATGACGCCTGCTGCTGTGGCTAAACTTGCCGTCGATGGAATGTTTGCAAAGAAAATAGAAGTGATTACGGGGATGGTGAATAAACTCGGAGCATTTTTAGCTTGGGTCGCGCCCAAAGCAATTAGTGAGAAAGTCGCCAAAGGAATTTATGAGTAAAGTGAAAGGCCAGCAATCGCTGGCCTTTTTGATTGGTCGGGATGACAGGATTTGAACCTGCGACCACACGCCCCCCAGACGTGTACGCTACCGGACTGCGCTACATCCCGTTTTCTACAAAGATATATTTTGGCCTCCTTTTTGTCAATCAGAGACAAGGAAAATTCGTTTTTCGGCCGACCAGTTTCCTGCATACAGGATGAGAATGTAGCTCCCGGAAGTGATATCCGATATTTGAAGACTCAGGATATGCTGGGTATCATTTATTTGCCACTGTTTGATTTGTTTTCCTTGTAGGCTATAAAGTTCGGCTTTTACATGACTAAGATCTTCCTGTATTTCAACTTGCAATTGTTCTCCCTTGTTGGGATTAGGGTAGACTTGAACACCTGGGTCATCTGTAGGTATCCCCAAACTAGCGACTTGAAAAGGGGAAAAGCATTGTATTGGAATGGCATCAATTAGCTGGTATTGTCGAACGGCCCGAACTTGAAATAAGCCCGATTGTCTAATTTTGATTTGTGCTGTCGTGTCTATTAAAATGTGTTTGCCTAATCTCCATTCGTACTTCGATATTTTCTCCTGATTGATGGCCTGAATAAAATAAGCTCCAGAACGGATGAGCTTTGGCATCCAGGGGTTTTCCTGGGCGACGACATGTAGGGGGAGGCTGGGTGGGGACCAACAGCCAAATTCGTTCTTCGTTTTGAGTGAAATGATATTGCTGAATGAAACGACAATGCTGTCTGTTTGCTCATTTGAACTCCATTTATATGCATAGGCCGGGGTTGCTCTTAATATGATGGATTCTCCTATACAAAACTGTCTATTGAATGTTTGAATACGGGGTTGGGGCTCTTCGGGGAAATAATATGTTTTTATGGGATTGCTGGGCGGAGACCAACAACCAAGGGAATCTTGCCAACTGGCCTCATAGGATTCAGGCTTTTTGGAATAAATGTTTGCGCTTGTTTCGTTCGACGACCAGCGATAATTTGTTCCCGTTTTATTGAGAACTAGCAGGACGGAATCTCCCCGACAAAATCCACCATTTTTTTGCACGAGAATCTGCGGTCTTTCAGGAATGGGATTTACTCGAATTTGAATGGATTTAGACGGATTAGACCAGCAAAATCCATCATCTGAAACCTGTACATAAACATCGATTTGTCCTTGCTTTTTTCCTCTTGCGATGTAGGTTGAAGTAGTATGCTGGTCATTCCATAAATAGAAAGGGTGAGACTTAGGTGCCAGGAAATGGATAGAATCGCCCACGCACATTTGATTTTTTGATGCGATTAAATTGGGTGGACTGGGTTTGGTATGGACGTCTACATGGAGTACTTCGCTGCGATATGTACATCCATTTCGCTGAATAATGGCTTGGTAATTTCCTTCGTTTAATGCTTCGTTTAAGTCGGTTTGCTGGGCGAATAAATGTCCATTAAATTCCCAGCCGACCAGTTGTGCTCCAGGAGGTAGTTCAATACTCAACGTTGTTTTGTCGCCCTCGCAAACAAAGTTTTGGTAATTGGTTTGTATTTCGATTTGCGGTGCCCTCAATGCTGGCAATAAAATATTTAGCGTATTGCTTATACTCGCTGGACATGTGATTTGAATTTCCATATTTTCTGGGACATATGCTTCCCAGTCATTTGTTGCGAGTACGACTTGTCGGTTAATGTCAATATGGCTTTCAACTGGACAGCCTGTTACATGTAGGGAATATGTTCCCGACTCGCAGTTTTGGTGCAGTTGGTAGATAAGCTGAACGTGAGGTAAGCTAGAATCAGAGGAATCTGTCGGTGGCGGATTTATATCTGGAGGTGGATCATTGTTCGTATTATCGATGGGATTGCAATCAATATTTGAACGGATCTGTACTGAAATGGCCGTTCGATCACTTTCGCAGCCATTGATTTTTTGAGAAACAAAACGGGTCAATTGACTATTTTCTGGGGTCGCGATTGTGGAAAAGGTTGTTGCGGTACTCAGCGGAGTCGTGCTACTGGCAGATAAGTACCAAATATTATTGCTCCCACTAGAGGCTTGAAAGGGAATCGAAATGCCGGGACATATTTCGGGCGGAGTTCCGGCATTTTGTGGCGGTGTCGGTTTATTAAATGCTTTTGCCTGAGTTCCTGAGGACGGCAGGCTTTCACAACCGGCATTCACGCAAGTGGCAAACAAGGGGTGTGGGATATAATCGTGAAGGGTGATTAATAATCTTGCCCCAGATCCCACAGGTTGTTGATATGCATCATACCATTGTGTTGTATAGGGAGAACATCCACTCGCATTGACTGAAAAGGCCTCTTCGATGCAGCCTGCATATTGGTTGGCAGCGTGTCGGGGAATCGGACTGGATTTGATTTGCAGAGTGATTTCAGCGGATGTTCTGGGACAGGTCGTTGTTTGATTCAGGTTTTGAAGGGAACCTTCGTTGTCGTTGTTTGGGCTGACATTAAAGTCGATACGGATTTTGAATTTTTGCCCATCGAGTTCTTTTGAAGCTTGTTTAATTTGTAATTGATTTTGTTGGCCTCCCTGAAATTGTTCATTGTCAATAATCTCCTCAAAAGCTCCTCCATTTATGGAATGCATCCATTGAAAATGTGTGGCCCCCTCTGAATGGTTGGATGTTAATTGCCCATTTCCTCGTTCGCATACCGGGGCATTTAGAATACTATTGATTTTTCTAGTTTGGATGCTAGCCACCTCCGAGTAGATAGAACAAGATCCGATGCTGATTTTTACTCGGTATAGGGTACCAGTAGGGTGCAGGGTATTACCACTCGGCATGATTTGATAATTCGAAAGCGTTGCACCGGTGATGTTTGAAAAGTTGGCATCTTGTGGTCGCTTCTTCTCCCATTGAAAGGCATTTCCATTACTAATGACAATCATTCGGATAGAGTTCCCTTCGCAGTCGGCCTGCGACTGGGGTTGTTGGGTGATGACAGGGCACTGAGCGAATGCGAGGAAGGGGAGGAGGAGGAGGATAAGCTTCATAATTTGGTGCTTAGTTTTTATAGCCCCAGGTTTTAACCTGGGGATCCCTAGGCTAAAGCCTAGGGTTATCATGGGGATTCCCCCATGAAAGTAACGGGTATCGCGCTTCAACCCCATTCAGAAATGGAATAGCGCAGAAGATTATCAGCTTGTTGGTATAAAAAAAGCCAGCCCCCGGAAGGAGGCTGGCTGGAATAAAATTCAATCAATATTAGATATCGCAGATGCCAACGGCTTGTGCAAGGGAAGCCATTTTATCTGGACGAGCCGGAATGAATTCCTGGCCGATGTATCCTTTATATCCGGTATCATAGATGGCCTTGATGATGGCGCGGTAATTCAATTCTTGCGTATCATCAATTTCATTACGGCCTGGTACACCGCCCGTGTGGTAATGGGAAATATAAGGATAGTATTTCTTAATCGTCGCAATTACGTCCCCTTCCATGATTTGCATGTGGTAGATATCGTAAAGCAATTTAAATTTATCTGAACCGACCATCTCACAAAGTGCAGCACCCCATTCCGTGGTATCCGCCTGATAATCCTTGTGGTTGACCTTCGAGTTCAATAGCTCCATCGAAATCGTTACATCGTAACGTTCCGCCGTCTTCATGACACGTTGTAAGCCTTTTTTGCAATTAATCAATCCGTCTTCGTCGCTCATACCATCGCGGTTTCCCGAGAAGGTGATGATATTTTTCACGCCGGCTTTGGCGGCTTTTGGGATAATGTCCTCATAAAATCCCACTAAGGCATCGTGGTTTTTGACCTTATTAAAGAAGTTGGGGATATTCATGCCCGCTGGGTATTTACCCCAACCGATTGCCGCAGTCATGTCATATTTCTTCAAAATATCCCATTCTTCTGGACCCGTCAATTCGATGGATGATAAACCAATGCGTTTGGCATTTACGATTAATTCCTCAAATGGTATTTTGTCATAACACCAGCGACAGGCCGAATGCTGTACTTTTCCATTTAGTTCCGCACCCACGGCGATGTCCGCTTTCTTGAAGCGCTCCTCCATGGATGAACCGAATAATCCTAAACCGGCTAATCCTGCCGAGCTTTTTAGGATATCTCTCCGACTCACATTATTTTTCATAGTCTTTGTTTGATAGGTTTAATTAAAATTAGAAAGGATGCTCGCCGTTTGGTAAGCAATCTTTTCATTGTATGTTCGTGCAATCGATTTATAGCGAAATAGATCGATGATTGTGCCGATCAATAGGAATCCACCCGTAAAAAAATAGAGCAATCCCAATCCGATACGGTCCGTAATAAAGCGCTGTAAGCCTGCAAAGCAAACAAATCCAGCCAATGTACATATTAGAATCAAGACCGGATCGCGGCGTTTGCTCATGTAAATGGACATGAATTGGGTTTGTTGTTCCTCCGACATCCCCTGTAAAATAGGTGTTAGGCCATCGGCTTCTGCCAAATCTAAACTGGCCAACAAGGGGAAGATGTTCGAATTCATGAGTGAAATAGCAGATTCAAACTGTTAGTTACGAAAATTTCACTTAGCTCGAAAATGATTCCCGGAAATATTCCAAAAATGATACTTAAGATGCCTAAGCCAAACAGGCTGATTTTTTCCATGATCGTCAAATCAGGTAATTCCCACGTGCTCTCACGCACATAATAGCTACCCAAAAATATTTTTTGGAAGGTCCAAAGCAAATAGCCCGCTCCCAACAAAATTCCTAATCCTCCCAATACAGCAAATATTGGAGTTAAATGGGTACTTGTAAAGGCTCCCATTAAACTGAAAAATTCGCCGATGAATCCCGAGAATCCCGGGAGACCTAAGGAAGCAAATATGGCAATGCCCGAAATGACAGTGAACCAAGGCATTTTTGTGGCGAGACCAGAGAAATTGTCAATTTGGCGATTGCCGGTCCGACTATACAATACTCCCACCATTAAGAATAAAAGGGATGATAATATACCATGGGATAATAACTGGTAGATAGCACCCTGCCAGCCTTCGGGTGTGAAGGATGCAATCCCAAGCAAAACAAATCCCATGTGCGAAACGGATGAATAGGCCACTAATTTCTTCAAATCGGTCATCGCTAAGGCATTGTAGGCCCCATAAATGATGGACAAAACTCCTAATCCCGCCAGGATGGGTGCTGCTTCAATAGCTTCCGCAGGGAAGAAAGGGATTGCCATTCGTAACCATCCGTATGCTCCGATTTTCAATAATACACCGGCTAATAAGACGGAAATGGGTGTCGGTGCCTCTACGTGTGCATCGGGCAGCCATGTGTGCAAAGGAACTAGTGGTAATTTGATGGCGAATCCAATGAATAAAAGCCAAAAGCCCCACGCGCGGCCGGATAAGCCCCCCAATAAAAAACCGGATTGCGGACTGAAAAGGTTATTCGGTTGGCAGTTATGGGCATCACTCAAAGCTTGCATGTCGAAACTGTGCACGATTTGATTGGGGGCAATTTCATGTGCTGCTAATGCCGTTTGCATGGATTGCAAAGCCTCGATGCCAAAACCCTGGTTGACGCCTAACTTTTGTAATGATATGGCCGTTTCATAGGGATCCATATAGGCCAAAGCGATGCCTAACATCACGATGAGGATGAAGAGGGACCCAACTAATGTATAAATAAAAAATTTGAGCGATGCATAATTTCGGCGAGGACCTCCCCAAATTCCGATCAAGAAGTACATCGGCAATAACATGAATTCAAAGAAGATGTAAAACAAGAACATATCTCGTGCTACGAAACAACCCATCAGGGAGGCGTTCAACAACAAGACTAAGGCATAATAGCCCTCGATTTTATCATGTATGTCTTTTGAATTCCAAAGCGCCACGAAGCTAACTAATCCCGTGAGTAAGAGTAATCCCAAACTCAAACCATCCACACCGATCGCGTATTTGGAGACAAAATGGCCTAGGCTGCCCAGGTTTAAATGGATCCAATTGTATGATTCGGTCAACTGAAATCCAGCCTGTGAAGGATCAAAAATCAAAGTGATTTTCGCTAAAACGAGTAGCTGAATTGCCGTGACACTGATGGCCACAAGCCTACTGTAGGTCCCACCTAATTTTCCAAACCCCACGATGAGTGAGGCAATCAGTGGCAAAAGAATGATGTATGATAAGTTTCCCATTAATACAAAAGGTAAATTAGGATGAAAACCAAAGTGAAGAATACCCAGAACCAATAGCGGTGTAATTGCGCCGACTGCCAAGTTTGCAAGCGAGCGCCTAGGCTCCGACTGGTCGATGCAATTAAACGAACCGATCCGTCCACGAGGCGGCGATCAGTCCATGCACTCATGTGCGCAATGATCACTTGTAACTCCGTGAATTTGACAACGATTCGATCAACTACGCGTGAGTCAAATTGATGGATTTTTTGTCCCATGGTCCAAGCTACGCGGTAGAGTGATGGCCAAATAAATCCAAGAAATTGATTGTTTTTCGATGGAATCCACTGCCGTGTTAGGTAGGTAATTCCCAGGCCGATGACCCATGAGCCCGCCGTGATGCCCAGCCAAAAAGTAGGCAAGTGATAATTTTCAATGTGAAAAAAGGATAAAAATACCGAATGATGTGCGTCCATAGGATTGAATGAAATCCAGAAAAATAGGCTCAAGAAAGTCAGTAACCCGATCGGTGCGATTTGCAACCACTCTTTAGGCTCGTTTGTAAAATGATGCTTCCCACGGTTTTGGCCTAAGAAAATCAAATAGATTTGTCGGCACATATACGTCGCCGTCAAGCCCATTCCCACGGCCAAAGCCCCTAGCATTCCAAAGTAGTAATTCGCATACGCACTATGGTGGGCTGCATCCCACAAAAATCCAGCAATATTTTCCTTGCTATAGAATCCGCTGGTGAATGGGATTCCTAACATCCCTGCCCCGAAAATCACATACGCAATAAAGCTTATCGGCAATTGTTTCCGTAAACCGCCCATTTGGTTGAGGCTTTGGGCATCTAAGTGATGTGTGGTTTTTTGGTGATGCAAATAATGAATCACAGACCCCGCCGTTAGGAAAAGGCCTGCCTTGAAAATACCATGCGCATATAGGTGAAACAGGGAGGCGCTAGACCCCATACCTAGCCACATCAGGCCGAGTTGCGAGATGGTCGAATAGGCCAAAACCTTCTTAATATCGTTCTGAAAAAGGGCGAAAAATGCACCAGAAACCATGGAAATGGCTCCGATTGTTCCCATGAATAAATGGGCTTCTTCGCCGATGAAGGAGAAAACACGTATACCAACAAACACCCCGGCAGCCACCATGGTTGCTGCGTGAATCAAGGCGGAAGCAGGCGTAGGGCCTTCCATGGCATCTGGAAGCCAGGACATGAGTGGAAATTGTGCCGACTTTCCTATGCCACCCATGATCACCGCGATACCGATGATGGCCGGTGCACTTCCATGCATCTCCGAAAAGACTGTTGTTCCGAAATATTGACTCAACCCGATTAGCCCGAAAAGTAAGGCAATATCCCCGATTCGATTCAATAGGAATGCCTTCTTGGCGGCCTTCATCGGTGCCTCTTTTTGGTGCCAAAAACTAATTAATAAATACGAACAAGCACCCACTAATTCCCAGGCGCCATAGAAAATGTAAATTTGATCGGTGAGAACGAGGAGGGTCATCGACCCGATGAACAGGTGTAAATAGCTATAATATCGCCCGATTTTGGGGTCATTCGCCAGGTATGACTTTGAAAAAATTTGAACAAATAGCGCGACGATACTGACTAATAAAAGCAATAATTGGGCAGATTTTGTCACCCAAAAACTTGCCTCAATGGCCTTACCTCCTAGGGAAAACCAAGGGAAGCTGATAATGCCTGCTGGCTGGTGACCTACTTGGAACGCTAGGTAGGTAAATAGGCCTGCAAGTAGAATGGAGCCATTCACTTGAATTTTTTTAGGAAGCCAAGCAACGAGCCCAGCGGAAAGCCAAGGCAGGATGAGTAGCGCTAAAAAAATCGTTTGAGCTGGCATAAAAGCATTTAAGGAAGCAAAGATAAAATAATCTACTGATTTTGTAGGGAATCAGGGGCAATTATCCGCCGGAAACGGGTGGAATCAGGGCAATTTCCATGTGTGCTTCGATGATAAAATCGGGTTTTGGGAAATGTTGTTCGGCGGCTAGTCGTAGCGAAGGCAAATTCTGGAGTGGAGGGAATTGCTCTATTACGATTGCCAGAAGCTTTTCGGCATGAAGAGGCCCTTCAAAATCCAGGGAGATTTGGTCTTTTTTTAATAAATCTCGACAAATGCCGAAGAGTAGTAAGTTATAGGTGGCCATTATTTTCGTAATTTGCATACTAATGTATAAAGATAATCAACTCTTGGATAATCACGGTCGGCCGATGACCTATTTACGTCTCGCGGTGACGGATCGTTGCAATTTGCGCTGTTCGTATTGCATGCCGGCGGAGGGGATTGTCTATATGCCGGAGCGGGAGTTATTGACTTGGGATGAGATGGAGCGTGTCGTGCGAGTCATGCATGGGATGGGAATAGAAAAGGTTCGGATTACCGGAGGGGAGCCCTTTGTTCGCAATGGCTTAATGGATTTTCTAGCAAAGATTACATCCTTGGCGGGCTTGGAGGTGTGTTTGACAAGTAATGGGGTGTTGATTGGGGAGTACCTAGATCAATTGAAGTCCATGGGCATTCGTTCGGTGAATTTGAGTTTAGATGCCTTGGACCGTGACCGATTTAAGCAGATAACCCGTCGGGATGATTATGAGGTTGTTTACCAAAATTTATTGCGTTTAGTGGAGGCCGGTTTTGAGGTGAAAATCAATGCGGTGGTGATGAAGGGGCAGAATGAGCAGGATATTTTGGCTTTGGCATCCTTGACAAAAAATCTTCCTGTTTCCGTACGTTTTATCGAGGAGATGCCATTTAATGGATCGGGATTGGTGGAGGGAACTTTGTTTTGGAACCATGAGCGGATTTTGAATGAAATAAAATCTGTTTATCCGGATGCGAAGGCGATATTGCTGCGCGGAGGAGAGACGGCCAATCGGTATGAGATTCCGGGTCATTTGGGAGATGTAGGCGTTATTGCTGCATTTTCGCGGACCTTCTGTGGATCGTGTAATCGAGTTCGATTGACTGCCAAAGGGCAAGTGAAAACGTGCTTATATGATGATGGCGTTTTTGATTTGAAGGCGTATCTTCGCAAGGGAATTTCGGATGAGGATTTACGGGATGTTTTGTTAAGTTTATACCAAAAGCGGCCTCTTGATGGTTTTGAGGCTGAAAATAATAGAAAGGGCGTTATCACTGAATCGATGACGACGATAGGAGGTTAATTTATGAGCGCATTAGCTGAAATTATTGAGAGCTTTTCGAAGCTGCGGGTTATGGTCATTGGGGATCTCATGGTGGATGCCTATACTTGGGGAAAAGTGACGCGAATTTCGCCGGAGGCACCCGTGCCGGTGGTGAATGTCGTGAAGCGTGAATCCCGATTGGGTGGTGCGGGGAATGTGGTGTTGAATGTGGCGAGTTTAGGTGCCAAACCAGTGGTTTTTTCTGTGATAGGAGATGATGCGACGGGAGCTTCTTTGTTACATATTTTAAAGGAAGCAGGCTTATCGGTTGATGGCATCATCCAGGAGGCCGGTCGGCCTACAACCGTCAAGGAGCGAGTAATTGCAGGGTCCCAACAATTATTGCGTGTTGATTCGGAGACGGAGAAAGCGATTTCGTCGGCCTCGGTTTCTTCCTTGGTTTCAGCGATCCAATTGGCCTTGCCCAATGTTGATGTGATTATTTTTGAAGATTACGATAAGGGTGTATTGAGCGCGGGATTGATTCAAGAGGTGATGGCAATGGCGAAGTCGGCGGGCATCCCCACAGTCGTAGATCCGAAGAAGAAGAATTTCTTTGCATATCAGGGTGCTACCTTGTTTAAACCCAATTTACATGAGTTGCGGGATGGTTTGGGCTTAGATTCCTCGGATTTGAGTTCATTGGCGTTACCTGCAACCGTTCAAAAATTTAAGGATTCTCAGCGTTTTGAAGGCTTGTTTGTGACGTTGTCAGAGCGTGGTGTTTACATGGATTTCCGTTCGGAGCAAGTGGCCATTCCTGCACATATTCGTCAAATTGCCGATGTTTCGGGCGCTGGCGATACGGTGATTTCGATTGCGGCCTGTGCCTTAGCTGCAGGAGCAAGTCCTACGCAGATTGCGGAGTTGGCAAATTTAGGTGGCGGCTTAGTGTGCGAGTTTTTAGGCGTCGTGCCGATTGATGTGAATTTATTGAAGAGGGAGGCCTCAATACTTGTATGATAATATCCCTAGGCTTCAGCCTAGGGATCTGGCCGAAGGCAGGTGGGGCTACATCTGTATCCAAAGTATTTATAACCCTAGGCTTCAGCCTAGGGATTCGGCCGAAGGCCGGTGGGAGTGTTTTGCAGACTTCGTCTGAAGGCCCCAGGTTAAAACCTGGGGTAATAAATTAACCCTAGGCTTCAGCCTAGGGATTCGGCCGTAGGACGGTGGGAATGATGTGCAGACTTCGTCTGAAGACCCCAGGTTAAAACCTGGGGATATAAACTAACCCTAGGCTTCAGCCTAGGGATTCGGCCGAAGGCCGGTGGGAGTGTTTTGCAGACTTCGTCTGAAGGCCCCAGGTTAAAACCTGGGGTAATAAATTAACCCTAGGCTTCAGCCTAGGGATTCGGCCGTAGGACGGTGGGAATGATGTGCAGACTTCGTCTGAAGACCCCAGGTTAAAACCTGGGGATATAAACTAACCCTAGGCTTCAGCCTAGGGATTCGGCCGAAGGCCGGTGGGAGTGTGTACAGACTATGTCTGTCGGTCCCCAGACTAAAGTCTGG
>CAYHOB010000008.1:0-106779 GCA_964358165.1 uncultured Aquirufa sp. | reverse complement strand
GGAGTGTGTACAGACTATGTCTGTCGGTCCCCAGACTAAAGTCTGGGGTTATAAATCTATCCCACCCATGCCGTGAATTCGATTTCCACTTTGTATTGCGGAGCGATCAGGGCTGAGATTTCGTAGATGCCGGTTGTTGGTTTTACATCGCCAAAAAAGTGTGCATGGGCACGGGCGATTTCTAAATTTTGCGAGATGTCAGTTGTGAAGATGCGTGTACGAACCACATCTTTGATGGATGATCCTGCTTCTTCCAAAACCACCGCGATGCGCTCAATGATGTTGAAAGTTTGGGCATAAAAATCATCTGCCGTTACTTTTTCGGCATCAATAAGGGCAACTGTGCCTGAGATTTCTAATAGGTTACCGGTTTTCACGGCGCGGCAATAGCCGAATGTGTCTTCAAAAGGGGATCCAGAGGAGATGTTAAGTCTTTGTGACATGGTGGTTGGAATTTTGTTTACACCCCAGACTGAAGTCTGGGGTTATAAGTTTTCTGAAACCCTAGGCTTTAGCCTAGGGTTATAACGTTCTAACTATTCGCTTTTTTTACAATTTTCTCCCACATCTCCGGCTTTGCGTGGCGAACCACTTCGCCGATTACAATGATGGCAGGATTACGAAGTTCTTCTTTTTTTGCCAAATTTTCAAGTTCCGAAGCAGTCGAAATGCCAATGCGCTGATTCGCCATCGTGCCGTTTTGAATAATGGCTGCTGAAATATCACCTTTGCCGTATTGTTCGCACAATGATGCGATTTCAGCTAATTGGCTCATGCCCATGAGGATAACTAGGGTTGCAGAGGATTGCAAACCCAATTTTAAGTCCTCGGTTAAAGAACCGTCCGATTTGGTACCCGTCATCACCCAAAAACTTTCATTCACTCCGCGAACGGTTAAGGGGATGTCGGCTGCCCCAGCCGCAGCATACGAGGAGCTGATTCCGGGAATATAGCCGGTTATTAGACCAAAGGAACGGGCATGTTCGATTTCTTCTTGGCCCCGACCAAACACAAAAGGATCGCCACCTTTTAAGCGAACTACATGTCCTAAGGCATAGGCCTTTTCTACAATAAGTTCGTTGATTTTAGCCTGGGAATGGCTCTCGCCGGGTTTCTTTCCTACGTAGATTTGTTCGCAAGTCTCGGAACAATGTTCCAATAAGCTTTTGTCGACCAAAGCATCATACAAGACCGCCTGCGCAGATGAAATCGCTTTAATCGCTTTCAATGTGATCAATTCCGGATCGCCAGGGCCTGCCCCTACCACCGTGAGGCGGGGTTGCGGTTCTAATTTTCTGAAATGTGCTAAATTTTTCATGCGACAACTTGGCGATAAGTAGTGGAGGCAATTAAAAATGTTTTGGCTTGTGCTGCGAATTGTCGGGCAAATGCTTCCGAAGGTTCGTTTTGGTTAATTTGTAAGACCAATTCTGGGAAAGTTGGCGCTTCAATCGCAAACTCACCCGTTGCGACAAAATGCTCTTCAAACTTGTTGATGACCGCATTTTGGTTGGCGACAGTCACCGACTTGTCTAATAACAAGGCTTTGGCAGCTGAAATAAAGACCGAATAGGCATGGTAGATGGCATCCGCCCAGCGTTTGTCCTCCAAAGCAGCCGCAGTCCAATCATATTTTTCTTCGGATTCAAATAAAAGCGTTGCCACCAAGTCGATCATTACGCCGGCACATTCGCCCACGCCAATCTCCGTGGCGAAGGATTCTGTCGCACCCCAATCGATGAAATCTGAATCCACCAAGGTGGTCAAATCCGCGATTGGTTTCAATAAATTATAGAAATATTTCTCGCCTTGACGATCGTAATATTCGTGGAAATATTCGCCTTCATTGGCGTTCTCTTCAAAGTTGTTTAATAGCACACGCAAGACTTCTGGGCCTCTTTTGGAAGGAACCTTGATGACTTTGTCCGCGATGCGACCTTCCCCGTTTCCGAGTGTCGCGCCGCCAATTAATACTTGCAAAGCTGGCAATACGCGCTTGTCGGCCGCTTTTAATGACGAACCATGAAATCCGATGGACGCCATGCTGTGTTGGCCACAGGCATTCATACAGCCAGAAATCTTGATTTTCATTGCGCTGTCATGGATCAAAGACGGGAATTCTTCGTTGATCACTTGCTCTAATTTCGATGTGATGTTCGTCGAATCAGAAATCGCCAAATTACATGTATCCGTTCCCGGACAAGCCGTAATGTTTGCGATGGAATTTGCACCCGGAGCCGCTAATCCATGCGCATGTAATACCTGGAACACGTAAGGTAAATTGGCCGTCGGAACAAATTTCAACATCAATCCTTGGTTGATCGTGATCCGAATATCATCTCCGATGTATCCTGTCAGCACCTCGATTAAGGAACGAGAGGTGTCGCTCGAAATATTTCCATTCAGGATGCGCACGTAAACGGCGTGGAATCCTGCTTGTTTTTGTTCGAAGGTGTTGGTGCCCAACCACGTTTGGTATTCTGCCGTATCGGGTGCAGTGATGTCAGCTTTTAACTGAGGTTCTGCTACTTCCCAGGCGCTCGCGTCTGCGATGGCAAAGCTGTGGTTTTTCAAGGCCTTGGTTTCAGCATTCACCAAAAGCATGAATTCTTCAAAACCGATTTTTTGAATCAGGAATTTCATGCGGGCTTTATGGCGGGAATTACGTTCCCCATGGCGATCAAACACACGCAAAACGGATTCCATAAACGGGATGATTTGGTCTTCGGCAAGGAATTCGTAGGCGGTATAGGCCAACATCGGTTGGGCCCCTAAGCCACCACCCACAACGACTTTAAAGCCGCGCGTGCCGTTCTTGATTTTGGGAATAAAGCCAACATCATGTAGGTAGGCCAAAGATGTATCTTCCTCGGTGTTCGAAAATGATATCTTGATTTTGCGCCCCATTTCTTGGCAGATTGGGTTGCGAAGGAAATAGCGGAAGGCCGCATCCGCATGTGGGCTTACGTCAAAAAGTTCTTTCGGGTCGATGCCGGAAGTAGGGGAGGCGGTGATGTTACGCACCGTATTTCCACAGGCTTCACGCAAAGTAATATCGTCTTGTTCCAATTTCGCCCAAAGTTCCGGTGTACGGTCTAAGGATACGAAGTGGATTTGAATGTCTTGACGAGTTGTTAGGTGCAAGTTTCCGGTTGAATATTCGTCGGAAATGTCCGCGATGCGCTTCCATTGTTGGAATTGAATCTTGCCATAAGGCAACTTGATTCGGATCATCTGAACGCCTTGTTGGCGCTGTCCATACACCCCACGTGCTAAACGAAGGCTACGGAATTTCTCCTCATGAATCTCGCCAGCCTTGAATTGGGCGATCTTTTTGGCCAAATCTAGGATGTCTTTTTCGACGATGGGGTTTTCTATCTCAGAGCGGAAACTTTGCATAAATTTTTTCTTGATAAAATTATAAAGTCTATATGTTATATAGAGTAGTAGGCAAAAGTAAGTCAAAACACTTTTATTGCCAAAGAATTTTTATATTCGTTTCTAATTTTTTTTACGATGAAATCAATTTTGACTGGAATTATCTGTTTGAGCTTCTTTGGTTTATGGGCACAAAAGCCTTTGGCAGACATACAAGGTGTGGAAGTTGTGAAGACTTCGCATGTCTTGAATCTAGCGGGAAAGCCTCTGAATTATACGGCATATACGGGTTATATGCACATGAAGGCGGATACGGGGAAGGTGTTGGCCAAACTGTTTTTTACCTATTACCAGAAAGATGGGGAGGATGCGGGCAAAAGGCCTTTGACATTTACGTTTAATGGCGGACCTGGTTCGGCATCCTTGTGGTTACACATGGGGGGAGTGGGGCCCAAACGGGTTGTTTTAAAGGATGACGGCACGGCAACGGCACCTCCATATACTTATGTAGATAATGAGTTTGGCTGGTTGGATAAAACGGATTTGGTATTCATCGATCCGGTGTCGACAGGTTATTCCCGCGCGGTGGGGCAGGATGCGAGTAAATACCATGGTTATGTGGAGGATATTAATTCGATTGGGTCCTTTGTGACGAACTTTTTGAGTCGGTATGAGCGCTGGGCGTCTCCCAAATTTTTGGCGGGGGAGAGTTATGGAACAACGCGTGCGGCGGGATTAGCGAAGCATTTGCAGGATCGTCATCGGATTTACATCAATGGCGTGATTTTGATTTCGGCCGTCTTGAATTTTGGGACGAATGATTATGCGATTGGGAATGATTTGCCTCGGGCCTTGTATGTACCCTCTTATACGGCGGCGGCTTGGTACCACAAGAAATTGAGTCCAGCTTTGCAGGCACGACCCTTAACTGAAATTTTAAAAGAATCTGAAGCCTGGGCGATTGGGGAATATGCATCGGCTTTGATCAAAGGCGGCTGGCTGTCGGCGGCTGAAAAGGATGCCATCGCGGGGAAATTGGCATATTGGACGGGACTTTCCAAAGAGCTGTGTTTGCAGGCCAACTTGCGTGTGGACGAGAATCGCTTTTATAAATCCTTGCGCCGGGCGGATGGTTTGTCGGTCGGCCGACTGGATGCTCGCTTTACTGGTCGGGACCTGGATGATGCCGGTGAATTCGTTGATTTTGACCCATCCTTTGCGAACATCGATGGACCCTTTACCTCGACGATCAACGCGTATATGAGTAAGGAATTGAAGTTTAAGGAGGAGAAGGGCTATCATGTGTTTGGGGATGTGTATCCATGGTCATACAAGAATGTGCAGAATAAGTATTTGAATGTGGCGGAGAGTTTGCGGGATGCGATGGCGAAGAATCCGGCCTTGAAGGTATATTTGGGCTGTGGCTATTATGATTTTGCCACTCCCTATTTCACTGCCTTGTATGATATCGAGCACATGTTTTTACGCCCGGAACAGCGTAGTCGTGTGGATATTAAGATGTATGAGTCGGGCCACATGTACTACATTCACAAACCCTCATTATTCCAATTCAAAAAGGATATGGATGTCTTTTTCGATTCGTCGAAATAATTTGCTAATTTTGCAATCCATTCAGAGGGGTGTCCGAGTGGTTTAAGGAGCACGCTTGGAAAGCGTGTGTAGGTCTCAAGCTTACCGAGGGTTCGAATCCCTTCCCCTCTACAAAGCCTTCCGGTGTGAGCTGGGAGGTTTTTTTGATTCTGTCGAGAGCCAAGCTTGCTTGGGCGAACGACGGAATCAAAAAAGAATCACCATTCGTAAGCGAATGGTGATTGGCTTTGTGCAAGATGCCCCTTTGGGGATGATAGCGGAAAGGAGCGATCAATCTTAATTATTGAATAGTAGCTTAAATTTTTATAAATAAGTGCATGTTTTTTATTTAACTTAAAGGTTTATATTTGTAATTAAAATATTAACTCATAAGTTAACATGAAAAATCTTTCCTACCACCAGCTCGATGATCAGATTCATGCCTTTGTCAATGGGCAGCGGCAGGATCGAATCCCGACCGGCTGGATTCATGCCACGCGGACTGCTATTGGGATGACGCTGAAGCAATTGGCTTCCCGACTGGGATTATCGGTTCCTGCGGTTAAAAAATTTGAACAACGCGAGCAAGCGGAGGCGATTAGTTTGGCAAGTCTGCGAAAGCTTGCCCAAGCCATGGACATGGATTTGGTCTATTATTTTAAGCCAAAGTCAAGCTCAGTTGAGGCCATGATGGATGCTCGGGTAGAAATGAAAGCCAAGGAATTGATGAACTTGTCCCATCAGGCGATGCTCTTGGAAAATCAACCAACTGATAAAAAAAATCAGGTGCGTGAATTGAATCGCTTAATTGCCGAAATTCGGAGACAGAAATTAAGCAGTTTATGGGAATAGGCTTAGATGCTACGGAATTTGGGCAAACTCCCATGGATCCAGACCAATTAACGGGTCTGAAGATGCCCATGCTGCATACCCAAGGGCAAATCAATGCCGCCGAGCAGGCCAATATTAATGAAGCGCTCCGGTGGTTGATGGGTAAACGAACTATTCCAAGTTTATTGACAGAAAAATTTATTTGCCACCTCCATCAGCGGATGTTCGGACATGTTTGGAAATGGGCTGGTAAATTTCGCAAAACTGAAACGAATTTAGGAGTGGCTTGGTATACGATTCCCACGGAATTAAACGTTTTGTTGGCGGACATCCACTATTGGATTCAACACCAAACCTATGCCCCTGTAGAAATTGCAATTCGATTCAAATTTCGATTGGTTGCCATACACTGTTTTCCCAATGGAAACGGTCGGCATGCCCGACTAATGGCGGATTTACTGATGCAATATCGATTTGGCTTACCCCGTTTTTCGTGGGGCGCTCAAACCGAAGGCGATGTTCGAAAAATATATTTGCAAGCCATTTTGAAGGCTGCTGATGGTGATTTTATGCCTTTGATTCATTTTGCCCAACATTAAATGAAGGGATCTACTTGTGCCCGTTGCGAAGAACACGTAAACTAAGAGGTAAGGAAATTATCAAGTATTATCAAATAAACATATTTAGATGAAAATGCTGTCATAGAATTTGACATTTCAAAAATTTCAATTCGCGATATTGAAGGAGCGATAAACTCAACAGGTTATTCAGAAACAGACAAAAAAGTGAAATAATGGAAATCATATTACAATCAACGATTACCTGCCCAAACTGCGGATACAAGAAAGAAAATACGATGCCAACAGATGCCTGCCAATATTTTTATGAATGTGAAAATTGTAAGACCATTCTAAAACCAAATCAAGGGGACTGTTGTGTTTATTGTAGCTACGGAAGTGTAAAATGTCCGCCTATACAACAAGACAAGAAATGTTGCTAACGACATAAACCAAAGAAGTTCCGCCATTAACAGTGGTATGATGTAAAGGTGCGTGCAGTACTTCGTTTGTTTTGTGTTAGGTACAAGTTCAGTTCTTCGGATTGAACTTGTGATTTAAAAATCTACCACTCTTTCAAACTGCAAAACGTTATCGCCAAGGTTGGGGAGGCCGACTCGGCAAAAAAACAAGCAGATGATAGAATAATATACAGAACATGTTATAAACAGAGAAAGATAAGCCAACGCGCATTGACTATCGATAAAGCCCAGGATCATTCCTTCGAACCCAATAGCCACTGTTTGGAATAGTTTATTTCAACTCGATTTATAAGTTCAAAATGGTCATGCAACTCCTATTGCTTATTCAAAATCATAGAATTGATGGTATTGGTTATTTTTCTGATTGATTTGAAGTAGTTGAAAATGTCAATAAGATACTGCAGGAAGAATGGGAAAATTACTTGGATCAGCATAAGCCCTATGTGATATCAATGAATTGATAATCTTGACTTTATCTAGCGAGCTTTCTTATAAATTAATACATTCGGATACAAAAAAACCTCTGATTTCTCAGAGGTTTTTTTAAAATCTTCTGATTGGTTACGTTCCATGAAGGAAGAGGCTTGACCAACCATTACAATGTAAATGTAAACAAGATTTTTGAATAGTAATAATATATTATTGATCGTTATGGATTATACCGCTTTCGAGAGCTTTGTTTCAAAACCCAGATTAGCACGTTATTTAGTGAGTTGTACATATTTTCAAGAGAGAGCCATGTTGCTTTATGGAGCAAACATAAGGGTTTCTCAGGCATTTTATCCAATTTTGAATTTGTTCGAGATTTTTTGAGAAATTGAATAAATGAAAAATTGTCAATTTATTTTGCCGATCAGGCATGGATCGTGAATCAAAAAAGGGGTTTTATGAGTGATGGGTCATTGGGGCCAAAGTTTTGGATAAAAACTCAAGTAACAAAGGCAGAAATTACTTTAAAAGGGAAAACCGCCGCAGGAAAATTAATTGCAGAACAAACATTCGGCTTTTGGACAAGCCTTTTTGAACCTAGGCATTACAAACTTATTTCTGGATATATCATTCATTGTTTCCCAAATAAACCCCAAATGGTTAATCGGAACAATTTAGCGATCAGACTAAATGAAATTCGGGAATTTAGGAATCGAATTTATCACAATGAAGCGATCTGCTTTAATGGCGATTTGATTGATTTTACCCAAGCAAGAAGGATAAAAACCGAATTGTATAATTTATTAATTTGGATGGACGCTGATCTGAAAGATTTTGTAAAGTCATTTGACAACATTGATTTTGAAGTTGATCGAGCGCTCCTCATCTAAGTAAGAATTTTATGGCTTGAGAAATACAAACATGTCTTTCGGGGGAGTCGGGAAGAATGGCAAATTTACTTAGATGAGCATAAGCCCTATGTGATATCAATGAATTGATAATCTTGACTATAAGGAATTTTTAATACTCAACTTTTTATAAATTAGTTGACTAATTTCTCCTATAATAAAATTGTACGTATTAAAATTATATATTTGTACGTATATGTTAAAACCATGGATACCAAACTAACGCTAAAACTTGACCAAGATATTATCGATCAAGCCAAGACCTTTGCTAAAGGGAAAAACACGAGCCTGTCAAAATTGATTGAAAATTACCTCAGCTTGCTTGTCGAGCAAAAAGGTAATTCCAACGTGACTCCTCTCGTGAAAAGCCTATCTGGTATTATTACGCTACAAGAAAATTTTGATTACAAGGCCGACTATCAAAAGCATTTGGCATCCAAATACAATACATAGAAGATGGAAGTATTTGTAGACACAGATGTATGTCTGGATCTGTTGTCCAACAGACAACCTTTTAATGCGTCGGCAGAAATTTTATTTTCGTTGGCCGATTCAGGGAAGTTGAAATTATTCGTTTCTTCCTTTTCCTTTTCAAACATTGATTATGTCTTGCGTTCTCAATATTCTGGCACTCATTCCCGCCAAATTATTGCCAGATTTAAAACACTCGTCAATGTATTATCTGTTGATAGCAAAACAATTGATTTAGCGATTGCGTCTGATTTCAATGATTTTGAAGACGCCATTCAGTATTCCTGTGCCCTAGAAAACAATATGCCTGTTATCATAACACGAAATAATAAGGACTTCAAAAAATCAGCCATTTTAGTCGTTAGTCCCGAAACTTATTTAACTTCATTATCCTAAACCTATCCCCATGAAAACTCTATTTATCCTCTTGCTCCTCGCAAGCTTTACCGCAAACGCACAATGGACCGATCTCTTTAATGGCAAAGACCTCGCCCACTGGAAAATCAGTGAAAACCCCACGTCCTTCCGTGTTGAAAATGGAGAATTGATCATCGAAGGTAACCGCGGTCACCTCTTCTACGATGGCCAGATTCCCAAAAATTTCGAAGTGCATGCCCGCGTGAAAACCTTTCCGGGAGCTAATTCCGGACTGTATGTTTGTACCGCCTTCCTCGAGAATGATTGGCCAAAACAAGGCTATGAGATTCAAGTGAATAATTCGCATACCGACTGGCGTAGAACCGCTTCCGTTTACGGCATTCAAGATACCAAGGAAACTTATGTCAAAGATGGCGAATGGTTTGACCTTAATGTAATTGTGCAAGGAAATCACATTACGACGAAAATTAATGGCCAAATCGTCATCGATTATACGGAATCCGCGGAGCGAAGCAATGGCACCGACCCACGTAAAATACAAGCGGGAACCATCGCCATCCAAGCGCATGATCCGAAAAGCAAAGTCGCTTACCAACAAATTCAAGTGCGTAATTTGTAGTTTTTAACAATTGTTAAAGCCTTTGCGTGAATGAACGCGCATATTTACAACATGATGACACAAACCGATTTCAAACCGCTACTGAAACATGGGAAAGTTTTTGTCCTCGATGTTCGCAATCAAAACGAATTCGATGAAGGCCATATCCCTTGGGCAAAGCATATCCCGCTGAAAGAATTAGCGGGGCGCATAAATGAATTGCCGACCAACAAACCCATCATCACCGTTTGTGGAAAAGGGGGTGGGCGATCCGCGGAGGCCGCTGCCATGATTCCCGGGGCCGACTGGCTTGAGGGAGGAACGGATGGATACTTTGGACAATAAAAAAGAGGAGCTCGTAAAAGCTCCTCTTTCTTTTTCTAGAATCCAAGAAATTATAAATCGACCGCCTCGCCATAAGCCGCTTCCGTTGCGCCCCTGAAGGCTTCTGAAAAATTTAGGTGTGAATGTGGGTATGCTTACCTCGTCGTTTCATTGCAGCATTTTTTCAGTGTGCTAAGGAAATAGCTTCTATTATTTAGGGAAATAGTAGGCTAAATGATTCTCCGTTTCTCGTTTTGATATTGGATAATTTAATACAAAAAGAATAATAATGTGCATTCTAAAATTTTGGAGCTTTCCGTCTCCTCATCTAAAAACATCGACTTGTGTGGTAAAAATATTTTATTAGTTTTGGCCGTCAAGGGAAAGCAATTATTGTCGGAAATGGAGAAAATTACCTTATAACCAATAAATTAGCATGAATAGTGAATTGTTTGAAGACTTGAAAGGCGAAAATAATTTTGCTTTTGGGCAACTCTATAAAGATTATTTTTATGTAGTAAGTCGGTATATCGTGAAAAACAATGGCCGAAGTACAGACGCGGAGGATGTATTCCAAGATACCTTAATTGTCTTAGTTGAGAAATTGCGTCAAGATGATTTTCAATTAACAGCGTCCTTGAAAACCTACATATTAGCCATTGCTAAAAACATTTGGTTGAACCGCCTACGAAAAAATACGCGCATCGTTGAATTGACAATTCCTATGGAAACTCATTTTTTTGAAGAAATCGACATGGCAATCGAAGCAGAAAAAACGAATTGGGATAGGTTGCAAAATTATATGCATCAGATAACGGATCATTGTAAAGGGCTCATCCACGATCTGTTTTTTAAGGAAATTGCCATTGAAGAAATCCAGAAAAAATACCAATATACAAGCAAACACAATGCTCAGAATCAAAAGCATAAGTGTGTTGAGCAAATTCGTCGAGTGAAGGCTGCCTCAGAAAAATAGTTGGATTAATTTTTTCTGGGGGTGGGTGATTTTTTTTCACCGATGGTATTAATGGATAGAATTTCATTTTGAAGTTCATTCATTTAAACCTCGGTCTCATGTTTTCAACTCACACAAAATCCCATTGGGCGGTATTGTTTTTGTTTTTCAGCAGTTTTGCTACCATTGCACAAGACGCCACAAATTGGAAGTTAGACAAGGCTCACACTTCCGTTAACTTTTCCATTAATCACTTTTTTTCTGCCGTAACAGGAAAGTTCAGATCCTTTGAAGGTCAAATTCATTTTGATCCAAATAATCTAGCAGGGAGTAAAGCAGAATTTACGGTTGCAGTGAACAGCATCAGTACGGATGATGAAAAGCGAGACAAACACTTACAATCCGCAGATTTTTTTGATGTGAAGCGCTTTCCACAAATGTCTTTCATTTCAACAAGGATCGAAAAAAAATCAGCAAAAGATTTTTTGATTTTTGGCAAACTCACCATTAAAGATCACACACAAGAGCTTGTCTTACCGATGCGAATAACAGGAGAAATGGAACACCCGATGAATAAAGGACTCATCATTATGGGCCTTGCGATTGATACAACCATCGATCGAACAAGTTATGGCGTGGGAACAGGCAGTTGGGCTGCTACAGCAATCGTAGGCGACGAGGTTCGTATTCATATTCCTATGGAATTAAATAGAAGGAAATAATGAAAATGGCCATACAATTTGGGATAATAGCCGTTTTATTTTTGAGCGTCTATGCGTTTACGAATCCCCAGGTGGATTTTACAAGAAATACGGAAACAGGTATTCAGTTCCAAAATGAAAAATGGATAACTGCTTTACAAAGGGCAAAAAAAGAAAATAAATTAATTTTTTTAGATGTTTACGCTGTTTGGTGTGGCCCCTGCAAGCGCTTAAAGAAAAATACATTTTCGAATGCAGAAGTCGGACAGGTCTTCAATCATAAATTCATCAATTTGGCGATGGATGGTGAAAAAGGAGAGGGGCCAGACCTGATGGAGCAATATCGTTTAACAAGTTTTCCCTCTTTACTTTTTATTGATGGAGATGGGAAAGTCGTTTTTCAAACGAATGGGTATGTAACTGCCAAGGAGTTACTTCTTTTGGGAAATACGATACTTACCAAATTATGAAAAATGTTCCTACTCTCCCAGAGGAGCCATTACTCTTATGAAAATAGGAGAAAACATAACTCCGCCTAAGTTTTTAACTAGAACCTGAGCATGGTAATAATTTCTATTAATTTGGAATCGCATATAGGCTAATTCATAAATTCGGAATAGTTTTAATTTGTCTGATTTGACAAAAGTCGATATAGCCCCCAAATTGAATGTTGATGTGCTTTTAGCTATATTAATATCGATTTTATAAACAAAATGGTCATCTTAGAATTGAAAAAAACAATGGATTCCTTGATTGAAGTGATTAGTCAATTGTCGGATCAAGAATACAGTCAAGCAATTGTAGCCTTAGAGGAAAATACAATTGGTTTTCATGCGAGGCATATCTATGAATTTATTCTCTGTTTGACTGAACAATATGAAACAGGTCTTATCAATTATGATCTCCGTAGGAGAGATAAAAGACTCGAGTCTTCCGTTGGTTTTCTTATAACGAGTTGGGATCAATTGCGCCAAAGCCTAAGCCTCCCCGATAAAATGCTTCACTTAAAGAGTAAATTTTGCATAGCGGATGAAATCGTTTGTGACACGACCTATTTTAGAGAAATAGGTTATAATTTGGAGCATTGTATTCACCACCAAGCCCTGATTAAAATCGGGCTAAGAGAATTAGCTAGAAATATCCAAGTGAAGGCCGATTTTGGCATAGCTCCTTCTACCCTTAGAGCTAGATTGACCTAGCCATGTGTACATTAACGCTACATCAGGTCGGGAATGCCTTGATTTTCACCTCTAATCGAGATGATCAAGTAGGGAGAAATTCGTTGAAATACGCTCAAGTACAGCAGGGGGATTTCGAACTATTTTATCCCCAAGATGCCTTGCAAAAAGGGACCTGGTTAGCTTTGACATCGCAAGGGGATGTCGCCATATTACTAAATGGCTGTGAGGTAAAACATCAAAAAGAAGCGCATCACGTTCAAAGTAGGGGAAGGATTCCGATTGAATTTTTAAAAAGTAAGTTGTCTTTGTTTGATTTTCAGAGGCGATTTGATTTTCATTCATTTGAACCTTTCACGCTCATTGCTTATGTAAATAAAGAATTGGAGGAGTTGAAATGGGATGGTCAATTAGCTCGAGTGAGGAAATTACCAGTCGATAAAAAGGCGTATATTTGGTCGAGTGTCACCCTGTACGATGAACCGACAAGAAAACAAAGGGAGGAAACATTTTACCAATTTTTGGCCCAAAACCTGCCTGCAGCAGAACCCATTTTTCAATTATTTTTGAAAACATTTTTGTTGAATCGGGAACCGATTATAACCCTATCTACTTCACAAATTGTATTGGACCCAGCCTTTATTCTGTTTAAATCGTATCATCATATCGAACAACAAGAAATAAGTAAATTATTTTTAAGAGATGAGACTTCCGAAAGTTAACGTTTTCTCGGCCATTCTACCGTGGGAGTATTGGAATACCTGGCTCATCTATTTACCACTTTGGCCTTTTTGGTTATATTATTCCTGGAAAAATAGAAGTGTATATTTTTTTCAAAAAACGAATCCCGGCATTTCTTTTGGAGGAATGGCAATGCAGTCCAAACGGGAAATTTATGACCTCTTACCCCCTGAAACGTTTCCTCTCAGCCGCTATTTGAATGTAGAGGAAAAGGAAAATTTTGATTTTTCGACACTTCCTGAATTTCCATTCGTCGTGAAGCCAAATGAAGGATTGAAAGGATTAGGAGTCAAGTTTATCAATTCAAATGCTGAATTAGAAGCGTATTTTAAAAAAAATGACTTGAATGTGATCATCCAAGAAAAAATCTCGTTGCCATTAGAATTAGGTATTTTTTATGCAAGATTCCCTTCCTGTGAAAAGGGATTTATCACGGGTATTACGCAAAAAAAATATATGCAAGTGCAAGGGGATGGCGTTTTGACGGTACGCGAATTAGCCATGAAAAATGAAAGAATTAGGCGTCAGTTGAGGTTTTTGGAAAAATCTGATCCAGACCTTCTCAACTTAATTCCATTAATGGATGAAACAATTTCTCTTTTGTCTATCGGGAGTCATACGCGTGGGGCAGAATTTATTGACGTGACAACTCGTTATCAGGAGGCTATTTTTCCCTACATCGATGATATCGCGACGAAGATACCTGGTTTTTACTATGGTCGATTTGACATCTTGTGTGAAATCGAGGGTTCTCCACTAAGAATCAAGCAAGCCAAAATAATAGAACTCAATGGGGCCATGAGCGAACCGATTCACATGTATGATCCCAAAAATTCCCTACTATATGCATGGAAGGAAATTCATAGGCATTGGAAAATTATGTCTCAAATTGCTTTTCAAAATAGGCAGGTCCCTTATCGAAAACATCGTTTTTGGAATGGGCTTAAACGGATATTTCAGAACTTGAGATTAGAGAAAGATTTAAAAAATAAAATGGGGTGATTTATTTGTCATGAGGGTATTAATAAGAAAATTAAAATGATTATGGCAACACAAATTAAAATCAAAAATGTTTCTGAAGGATTTCAAAGCATCATCTCCAACGGAAAACATAGTATCTTGGGCGATGAACCTATTGCGAGCAAAGGAACCGACTTAGGGTTTAGCCCATCAGAATTACTCTTAGGAGGACTTGCCATGTGCAAGGTTGGCACAATCCGATATATTGCTCGCCAAAAAGGTTTGGAAATAGGTGAAGTAAATGCCGTTCTTTCTCAAGAGGTAAAAAGAGAACCCGATGGTCTCAAAACCCACATCAACGTAGCCATCCAAATAGATGGAAACATTAGTCTCGAGCAAAAAAAAGAATTATTAAAACAAGCGGATGCGTGTTACATTCATCGCCAAATTCTCGGGAATTGGGAAATAGAACATGCTATTGATTTGTAAATTCAAATTTGAAAATAATATTATTATTTTAATTGAACTCTTTTTTAAACGGCCCCCAAATGCAATTAACATTTGGGGGCCGTTTCTTTTGACTGAGCGTTATAGCCTTACCCGATTTTCTTGTTTTGAAACCGTTCTTTTAAACTGTCAACGAGATAATAAACCAAAGGGACTAGGAAAACGGTTAATAGGAGCGAGGAAGAAAGTCCCCCTATAATAACCCAAGCCAAACCATTTTTCCATTCAGCAGCAGTTCCTGTAGCTAATGCGATGGGCAGCATCCCTACGATCATCGAAAGGGTTGTCATGAGAATAGGACGCATCCGACCCTTTCCGGCCAAAAGTAATGCTTCCTTGAAGTGATGTCCTTCTGCTTTCAATTGATTGGTAAAATCGACAATTAATATGGCATTTTTGACGACTAATCCCATTAACATGATCAATCCCAATAAGGCAAATAAACTTAAATGACTGATGGATAAATTCAACGCAAGAAAGGCGCCAATGGCTGCTACGGGAATTGAAAATAGGACAACAAAAGGGTAAATAAAGCTGTCATACAGGGCAACCATGATCAGGTAAATCAGCAGGAACGAAATGAGGAGTACTGATCCCAAGGCGCCAAAACTGTCGTTTTGTCGCTTGATGTCACTTCCCCATGTTAATTCGATGCCGGAAGGAAGCGGGTGTTCCTTCAAATAGGAAACCACTTCATCCGCAACCGTCCCCGAAGGCCTCCCTAAGGCATCAGCCGTTAAGGTGATGGCAGCTTGTCGGTCTTTTCGCTCTAGCATCGAAGGCGAATTGTCCTGTTCCACTCGCGCAAAGCTGGAGACCTCTGAAGAAAAGCCTGCAGGATTTGTGACCGTAAAATGTTGTACATCACTGAAATTATTCCGATTAAAATCGTCTAACCAAATTCGTATAGGGAATTCAGTGCCTTTTTCAGTCATCGAAGCATCTGCATTTCCACTAAAGGCGGTTCTTAAGTTTATTCCAACAAATGAGGTACTTAATCCCAATCTTTGCATTCTTTCCTGATCAGGAATAACGATAAATTCAGGACTTCCAGCTTCCACGGATAATCGAACATTGTCTGCTCCAGGAATCCGCTCCACGAGGGACTTTAAGTCAGCACCCGTTTTCATGACTTGATCGACCTGACTTCCGCTCAGTGTAATTTCGATCGGTGCCGAACGCGGAATAAGCCCTAATGTCGCCATCGAATAATTAATCCCAGGATATTGATTTTTCAAGTCATTACGGAGTTTTTTCATAAACGACTCCGTGGCTAATTGCTTAATTAGTTTTTTAGGTTTTAGTTGAATGGTGAATTCAGTTCTATTGGGAGATCCCATACCAAGGCTACCTATACCTGTACTAGGCCCCCCAATATTGCTAAAAACGGTCGCAACTTCAGGTTGTTTGATAATGTACGTTTCGATTTTTTGGGAAATCAAATTGTTTTGCTGAATTGAGGTCGTCTTATCGAATTCCAATGCGAACCGAAATTTGCCCTGATCGCCTGTGGAAATTAATTCTTTGCCGATTATTCCCATTTTCATGATTCCCAAAGTCATTCCAAATAAGACGAGAATAAACCCGCTAAATGCCAATTTATGGCCCAATACCCAGGCTAAAAGTCGGCAATATCCCTCCGTGAATCGCTCTAGCTGATGTTCGAACCCGAGTAGAAAACGATTCAGCCAGGTAGTTGCTTGTAAATCTTCTTTTTGGCCAATTCGGGAGGCTAACCAGGGGGTTAATGTAAACCCTACCAACAAACTCGTTAAGGTAGATGTTACAACGACGACTGAAAATTGTTTTAACATGTCGGCGACGAAGACTTGTAAAAAAAGGATGGGTAAAAAAACAACCACATCGACCAAGGTGATGGATAGCGCCGCAAATCCAATTTCCATCCTTCCATCCATGGCAGCATTACGTTTGTCTTTGCCTAGGTCAAGGTGTTTTTGAATATTTTCTAACACCACCACCGCATCATCGACAAGGATACCTATGATGAGCGACATGGCAAGAAGGGTCATTAAATTTAAGGTATAATCTAATAGCCACATTACTGCGAATGCGGAAACTAAGGATGTAGGAATGGCTACAATGACAATGAACGAGTTTCGAAAACTACGAAGAAATAGTAACATGACGAATGAGACCAAAATAACCGCCAGAAGTAAATCAAATACGACCGAATCTACGGCGGCAATGGTATTGTCTGTACTATCGTCAGCAATTGTGAATTTTAGTCCTGCTTGTTCATGGGCATGTTGGATGGCTAAAAATTTTGCTTTTACGAGTTTTGATACCTCGACAGCATTCGCATCTCCTTGCTTTTTAATTAGTAAGCCTATCCCATTTTTGCCGTTATATCGGCTAATAGAGCTTGTTTCCTTCATGCCATCGACTACCTCAGCCACATCTTTTACATAGACTGGACTTCCTATGCTGGGCATGGCTATTTGTACTCCTTGAATATCAGCGATGGAGCTGAATTTCCCGATGATGCGCAGCGCATTATTTTCCGTTGAATTTTGAACTTTTCCAACAGGTAAATCTAATCCTGAGCGCTTGATCGCTTCCACCACCTGATACATGGAGATTTTGTAAAGCTTTAGTCTATGGGGGTTAATTTTTACTTGAATTTCTCGCTCTTCTCCACCCAGCAACGTGATTTCCGCGACACCCTTGATCTGCTGGATTTGTGGGAGATAGTCGTCTTTCATCTTTTGGAAAAAATCCGATGGTGCTAATTGACTTGTTGCACTGATGGACATGATTGGAAGGTCATTGGGTGAAACCTTACTCATGACGGGACTCTGTATGTCGGCTGGTAAATCTTTTCGAATATTATCGATGTAACGTTGTGCATCTTGCATCGACTTATCTAAATCGGTCCCGTATTTAAGATTAGCGATAATGATGGAAGCGTTAGGCAAAGATTTGGTGACTAGGTAGTCGACCCCCTCTAAATTAGAAAGGGCATCTTCGATTTTCCTGGATACGGAGGTTTCGACCTCAGTAGGTTCAGCCCCAGGGTACACCGTTTTTATCACAACCACAGGCTGGTTAAAATCAGGCATTAATTCGTAACTCAAATTTTTATAACCGATCACGCCCAAAAGCGTAATTACACTGAATAATACGATGATCAGTGAGGGTCTTTTTATGGAAATTTCGGTAATATTCATCGTTGGCTTATTTATTTTACCTGGACATTAGCCCCTTGAAATAGATTGATTAGACCACTGGTAATAAGCAGATCGTTTTCATTTAGTCCTTTTGATACCAGTGTTTTTTCCAGAATTTTTTTCCCGAGTTCGATTGTTTTTATTTGTGCTTTCCCATTTTCCAAAACGTAAACTTGCGCCTGAAGACTAGAGCCCATAATCGATGAAGAGGGGATGAGTATTGCCTTTTGAGATTCAATTTTCCCAGCCTTGACTTTGCCAAACATCCCAGCTTTAATACGTAAGTCTGCCGTATTTTTCAGGTCAAATTGAACAGGGAAACTGCTTCCCATGTTTGCTTTGCTGCCGATTAGGCTAGCTGTTGCGTGAAATTTGGAATCGGGATAAGCGTCTGCTTGGATGGAATAAGCGCGATGTAAAACGAATGTGGCTAAGTCGATTTCTGGCACGAGAATTGTGAATTTTAACTGGTTAATGTCGGTAATTTGGATGATTGGAATTCCTGGGGCTACAAAACTTCCCACCTCGCTTAATTTTGCGGTGATAATCCCGTCGAAGGGAGCCTTGATGCTGCACTTGTTTAGTTGTTCCTGGATCGTAGCTTTTTGAACCTTAGCTGCCCGCAATCCTAATAGGGATTTTTCTAATTGAACTCCTTGGATGGCATCGGCTTGTGTCAGAATTGTGTAGCGTTTTACATCGGCAGTCAATCCTTCGATTTGTACATCTATGGATTGAAGTTGGAGTTCCCAAGTTGATGGATCTAAGGTTAAAATTCGTTGACCCTTTCGAACGTGACTACCTAAATCAACGAATAATTCCGTGATTCGGCCGGGTATTTCGGCACTCAGTTTGGTCTCCTTGTTTGCCTCAAATGTGCCTGAAAAGGACTGTTCATCCTGGATCAATTCGGCATGTAACGTGTCGATTTGTACAGGTATTTTCTCTAGCTTATCCTGGTGGTACACTTTTTGCTGAGTCACGTCTACATTGCTTTTTAATTTAAAAATCAAAAGGCCAACCAGGATGATCCCAATTAATATCCAGCTTATTTTTTTCATCGTTTTGTTCTTTTAATCAATTCTTGTGGAAATATTTCCGGTGATTTTTTGGAGTTCTAGGTCTGCTTTTAAATAGTCAATGATAGCTGATAAATGAGCCTGCTGTGCTTCTCGAAGCGCATTTTCTGCAAGGAGGATGTCGGTTACGTTAGCAGTACCTTGTTTTTGTTGAATACTGGTCTGATCATAAATATGACTCGCTAAAGTCATTTGCAACTTGCTCGTTTCAATTGTTTTTCCCGCCACCTGCTTTTGGAGTCGGGCGTTTTTCTCTTGCATACTCATTTGCTGCTCGATAATTCCCGTTTGAATTTCATTACTTTGAATTTCAAGTTTTTTCAACAGAATTTTTCTTTTTGAAAATGGGCCATTATACAAGGGATAGGACATTTGCAGGCCAATGAAACTTAAAGGGAAGAACTTTAAAAAGTCATTGGGCTGTTGGTCATAGCCAAATCCTGTACTACCATACGATCCCATTAAACTGAGTGTGGGAATATGGCGCGATTTTTCTAATGTGCTCACCTCGGTTGCCAATAATTGATTTTGGCCTTCACTAAGCTGGATTTCAACCGGTGAGGTCATCGCGAATTCTGCTTGGTTCTTTATTACAATGGCTGTTGAAATTTGAATGTTTCGGTCTAAAGCAATTCCCATTGCGAATTTTAGGTTATTCTGCAGTTGGCTTATTTTGTTTGAAATCGTCTCCTTCTGTGTGGATAATTGGGCTAATTGCAATTTGATTTTTTCAACATCGGTTTCTTTGGCCATTAATTGTTGGCGGACTAATTGGACCGTGCTCAAAAGCTTCTCTGCATTCTTGTAATTATGTTCAAGGAAATCCAGTTGATTTTGTAGAATTTGGATGGAGTAATAGACCGAGCTCACGTCAAAGTAAACTTGTTCTTGGGTCTTTCTAGCCTGAAGCTTTGTCAAATCGGAAGCCACCTGACTAACTTGAATTCCGCCCTTGATTTGGGGATTGATGAGTGGCCAACTGACTTGAATTTGCGTAGAGATGTTGTGAGGAACACCAAATTGCGTTTCTTTGAATTGCCCCACCGGGCCGTTAAAAATGCTCGTTGGCATTAATTGGTATGGTAAATTACTGAAATACCGATAATCTGCATTTGCCGTCACTTTGGGCAAGATGTTGGATTTTGCATCTAAGATTCGTTCTTGCCCATGTTGTATGGAAATCGCACTTATTCGAATCGCCGCGTTGTGTACAAGGGCTGTATCGAGACACTGCTGTAAGGTCATCGCTTCGACGGGGGCCTGTGCTTGTATTCGTCTTGTCCCCATAAGTGATAAGACGAATAAGGATATTGCAATGGTTCTGCTATTCATGGGAGGAAGGGTTATTGCGTGTGCCGCCATGTCCACCTGCAACGATGCGCATGATCTTCAAGCTTAGGTAGATATACTGAAAGAACTGAATGAAAATATTCTGCTGGTGTGCAGGTATTTTATGATTGATTTTCGCTGTCATGTCCTAGTTATTTGATTGATTATTCTGGAATAAGCCACCAAAAGGGCTTCATTTTTGCTTTATATAGGAAGGCATAATGTAAGGTTAGTTTTAACCAATGTCCTGCCAAACCGATGTCTCCAAAAGTTTTTTGAAGATCCCTTCCTTGAGTTTTGGGGTATTTTTCATAATCCGGGACTATAGGAAAAGTTGTAATGCTTATGCCGCTACCCTGCGTGAAACCATAACCGGCGGAGGCAATGCAGGCAGCACCCATATTACCCATGGAACCTCGATGCGGCAGGTTTTTTGAGCCTGTCTCGATTTGGGCTATGATATTGTCAGCGACAAGTTTTGCGGTTATTCCAGATGGCATTCCCGTTCTCGGGGGTGCGGGAAAAATATCTGTGCCATTTTTACTTTTTCTCGGTCTTGAAATGGCGTGCGGGGGTGCAAATGCAATTCCAGGAGCAAAGATTTGAGGGAAAGTCGGATTCTGATAGGTTTCAGGCCAATCTTGTACCGACCATTCTTCATAGGGCTTTGCTTGGTAATTCGCATCGACAATCATAAATCCTTTGAACAATAAGTCGGTGATGTCCTTCTCCACTTTGTCGTATGCTTTGAATCCATGTCCTGAAAAAGAAGGAATGAGCATGGCAAAATCAAATAATTCGGTTTTGTATTTGCCATCCAAATTTTCGTAATGCGCTAAACCCTGTTCAATTTTTGTTACTCCAGCGCCCAGAATCCATTCGATTCCTCGCTCCCGAAACACCATTTCAACCATTTCACTTGATTGCATCGTCTCCTTTCCATAAGAAAGCAACATGCCATCCATGCCAAAATCTCCTAAACTAAATTCATTGGAAATCCAAGTCAATGTGACAAGGTCTCGTACACCCAATCGCACTAATTCTTTTTCTACATTTAATATATATTCGAAGGCAGCACCCTGGCAGGTGGCACGCGGGTGTCCGGTTCCGATGAGAATTCGTACTTTTTCCCGACTAACCTTTATTTGTGCGATTAAATCATGCAAGGCCTCGGCGGCATGGTTGGCATGTTCATAAGTACAGACTGAGAAAACCTTGTTTGTCCCAGGCATAAGCCCTTCCGTTAATTCAAAGGCTAGTTTAGGACCCGTGGCGTTAATCAAGTAATCATAATTAACCTTCTCTATTTGTCCTGCTTTCTCCCCGAATGGATAGGAGATGGTCACAAATCCTTTCTCTTCAGTCTGGTCTCCGGCTGGGTGAAAATCAACAACATTTGCCTGCTTGAATTGAATTCCCTTTTTTTTGTAGATGGGTGCTAGGGGGAAATGAACTTCGGCCGCCTTCATTCGACCCGTCCCCACCCAAATATTGGAGGGAACCCATTGATAGTTTCGGTTGGGTGAAATAACCAGAATCTCGTGTTCGGATCCTAATTTTCTCCTTAAATGTCCGGCTGCAGTATGCCCAGCAATGCCTGCACCTAAAATGACTATTTTGGCCATAGTATGGGTTGTTAATTCGTTTTTAATAACATAAGTATGGAGTGAATGACCTTATTTCCTTGTTCATGAAGATCAAATTCGAAATTGGCCACACGCCATTTATACATGTGTAAGCGAAATGTGCCCAACACGATATGAAGCAAATGCGCTGCTGGGATCTTATTTGTGAATATGTTTTGCTTTTGTCCTTCGAGGAGAATGGGCATCAAGTGCTTCATTTTCACCTCCATAATTTGCGAAATAGCTTGATTGATTTTCTCACTTTCTTCTAATAATCCATCCGAAAAAACAGCCACAACGAAATGGGGGTTTTGTTTGAAAAAATCGAATTGATTATTGAATATGCGAATGAATTTTTCCTCGGGAAGCGCAGCTTCATCAGCTAAGTTTGATAAGCGCTGTTCCATGTGCCAAGCTAAATACTGAAGCAAACCAAGTATGATGGATTCTTTGTTTTCAAAATGTCGGTATAGCGCACTCTCGGAAAATTGCATTTCTTTTGCCAAATTTTTGGTCGTCAAGCCGCTGATTCCCACTTTAGTCAATATTTTTCCAGCTGCTTCTATGATTTCAATTTGACGTTCTGTTAGCTTATTTGCCATTTTTCTCCCTTCTTATAATATGTGAGTGAATATTCACTAACCAAATGTAGGCATATTATTTATATGTATATAGGGAAACGCATATTTTTTTAAAATACTTTGGACAATAAAAAAGAGGAGCTCGTGAAAGCTCCTCTTTTAACTAGAATGAAGTTTGCCGATTATAAATCGACCGCCTCGCCATAAGCCGCTTCCGTTGCGCCCTTGAAGGCTTCCGAAATGGTTGGGTGTGGGTGAATCGATTTCATGATTTCATATGCCGTACTTTCGAGTTTACGCACAACGACTGCCTCAGCAATTAATTCTGTTACGTTGTAACCGATCATGTGTGCGCCTAAAAGCTCACCGTATTTGGCATCATAAATAACTTTTACAAAACCATCACGTGCGCCAGCAGCGGTTGCCTTACCTGATGCCACGAATGGGAATTTACCTACTTTGATGTCGTATCCTGCCTCGCGAGCCTTCTTCTCTGTCATTCCCACAGAAGAAATTTCTGGCGTGCAATAGGTACATCCTGGAATATTGGAGTAATCCAAGGCCTCCGTCTTGTGACCCGCCATTTTTTCCACACAAATAATTCCTTCCGCAGATGCCACGTGTGCTAAAGCCGGACCCGGTGTTACATCACCTATGGCAAAATAGCCCGGAATATTCGTTTCATACCATGCGTTCACAGGAATACGCCCTTTGTCCACAATGATACCTACTTCTTCCAAACCGATGTTTTCCAAATTGCAGATAACCCCCGCCGCAGAAAGTACGATGTCACATTGGATATCTTGATTGCCTGTTGGTGTTTTTACACTCACCTTGCAACCTTTTCCTTTGGTATCTACTGACTCCACACTCGATGAGGTCAAGATATCGATCCCCATTTTCTTATATTGCTTCGCCAATTCTTTCGAAACATCTTCATCCTCTACGGGAACGATGTTTGGTAAAAATTCAACAATGGTTACCTTCGTTCCCATAGCCGAATAAACATAGGCAAATTCAACGCCAATCGCACCTGAACCGATGATGACCATCGAATCTGGACGTTTTGCCAAACTCATTGCCTTACGGTATTCAATTACTTTTTCACCGTCGATTGGTATATTGGGCAAGGCACGTGCACGTGCACCCGTCGCAATCATGATATTTTTTCCTTCGTAAACCGTCGCTTTTCCATCTGCATCCGTAACCTCCACCTTCTTACCCGGTTGGATTTTACCAAATCCCATGATCACGTCGATCTTGTTTTTCTTCATTAAAAACTGAACTCCTTTGCTCATGCTGTCAGCAACGCCACGTGAACGCGCGATCACTGCAGCGAAATCGGCTTCCGCTCCTTTGACTGTAATTCCATAATCAGAGGCATGTTTGATGTATTCAAATACATTCGCTGATTTCAATAATGCTTTGGTCGGGATACATCCCCAGTTTAGGCAGATTCCTCCCAAAGATTCCTTCTCCACGACTGCACATTTTAAACCTAATTGAGAAGCTCGGATAGCTGCTACATAACCCCCTGGGCCTGAGCCTACCACGATCAAATCGTATATTTGCGCCATTTTATTGCTTGATTTAAATGAATGAGGCCGCAATTTAGCACAAAATCGGGTATATTTGTACTTTATTTAGCAGAAATCCACATGACAAGAGACAGGTTCAATGACCTGAAAGCCAGAATAGAGGCTTTAAGGAGGTATCTTTGACTACGATCATAAGAAATATTTAATCTCCGAACTGGAGACGGTCACACTCGATCCCGAGTTTTGGAATAATCCCGAAAAAGCGGAAAGTACCATGCGCGAAATGCGTGGGTTGAAGTTTTGGACGGATGGCTTCGACCAATTATCCCATGCCCAAGACGATTTAGAGACGATCTGGGAATTTTACGAAATGGGCGAGGCCTCGGAATCCGAGGTTGATGCCGAAGGTGCCAAACTCGAAGCCTTGCTCGAATCCCTCGAATTCCGCAAAATGATGTCGGAAGAAGGGGACAACATGAGTGCCGTGCTGGAAATCAACGCGGGTGCCGGTGGTACCGAATCACAAGATTGGGCGTCGATGTTGTTACGAATGTACCACATGTGGGCAGAAAAAAATGGCTTCAAAGTACGTTTAGTTGACGAAAATGTAGGGGATGTGGCCGGAATTAAATCCGTGACGATCGAGGTCGATGGCGAATTTGCCTACGGGAATTTGAAGTCGGAGAATGGTGTTCACCGTCTCGTTCGCATCTCGCCGTTCGATTCAAATGCCCGCCGACACACTTCTTTTGCGTCAGTATATGTTTGTCCATTAGCAGATGATTCCATCGAAATTGAGATTAATCCAGCTGATATCGATTGGGATACCTTCCGTTCGGGTGGGGCTGGGGGCCAAAATGTTAATAAGGTTGAGACCGCCGTGCGTTTGACGCATAAGCCGTCGGGGATTATTATTGCCTGCCAACAAGAGCGGTCCCAATTAATGAACAAGGAAGTGGCCTTGCGACTTTTGAAATCGAAATTGTACCAAATTGAAATCGATAAACGAAATGCTGCTCGTGCTGAGGTGGAAGCTGGGAAAAAGAAGATTGAATGGGGATCGCAGATTCGCTCCTATGTATTGGACGATCGCCGCGTAAAAGATCACCGGACGAATTATCAAACGTCAAATACGGACGCGGTATTGGATGGTGAAATTAATGAATTTATTAAGGCTTATTTAATGGAGAACTAAACTCCATTGGGCCCCTTACCTTTGGCAAACCTTGGAGGATTGCCAAAGGTAGTGTGGAACGGGCAAAAATTTTACTTCTTAACTGATTCTTCTTCGAGCTTTCTCAAATAATCAACAAGTTGGTCTTTTGCCAGAGATAATGCAATTCCAACGGCATAGGACGTGATTGCATTAGCTAAAAAAGAGGATTCTTTTTTTTCGGATTTTTTCGCCGATTTGTCTTTGCTCGAAAACATCGAATACAACAAATAAGCTCCAGCAACGACAGCACCAGCAACAAGAATTTGTGTGCCTTTTTCTTTGGCAACCTGTTTGATATCGGCAATTTGCTCGCCTATTTTATCTTCATAATTAGCTGCCTCAGCCTCTAATTGTGCTTTCTTATTCTTTATCTGACTCATCTTCTGTAATTTCTTCTGCTATATCTTCCTCTGATTCAACAATCTCTGTGGGCTTGCGAAAGCTTGCCACCATAATTCCACCTACGATAAAACACGCTCCCGCGACAATCAAATGTCCCCAAAATTGACTCTGCAAATAGGTGTTGATCACATTCGCAATCCCAAGCAACAGGAATAAAATACCAATTCCCATGGCAAAAGTTAAGATGATGAATTTGAATATTCGCTCCAATAAAGCTTCTAAACGCTCTTGAACATCTAACTTGACAAGCTCAAATTGCGTTTTCAGGTAGTTTTTTAATAAATCTACCAAGCCATTATTGTCAAAAAATCCCATCTAGCGTTGCTTTAATTTGGCCTCAATCGAATGTTGTGTATGAGGAACTAGACGCAAACGCTCCTTGGAAATTAATTTTCCAGAATCAATGCAAACGCCATATGTTCCGTTTTTGATACGCATTAAGGCATTCTCTAAGCTTTTGGCAAATTTTTGTTGGCGCACCGCCAATTGATTCATGCTTTCTTTTTCCTGAGTATCTGCACCATCTTCCATGACCTTTGAATTTCCAGATGTGTCATCCGTACCAGGATCATTTTTTTTGCTTAATGCTTCGCGTAAATACCTTAACTCTGCATTGGTTTCAGCTAATTTACTTTGAATGATTGCTTCGAACTCATTTAATTCTTCTGCTGAATAACGTTTCTTCTCTTCCGTCGACATAAATAAATACACATTAAATTTTACTCAAATGCGAAAAAGTCTAATTATTTGAATTTCAGCACCTTACTGAACTTACCGCATTCTATTGTACAAAGATAATTTTATTGAACAATTTTGTATGCCCTTTCAGGTAAAATCTCCGACAATTTTTTTAATAGCTTGATTTATAGTTCTTTGCGCCAAGAATTCAATCCGTACATCGCCATGAATATAAAAACCATATATAGTGCAGCTGTACCCCATAACCCGTTTACTAAATATAAAAGAACGTATGCGATGTCCACCCCAATCCAAAGTATCCAATTTTCAATTTTTCTTTGTGCGGCCCAATAAGTCCCCAACATACTCATTCCGGTTAGGGTTGCATCCAAATATGGGGATTTCACTTGGACAGTAAACCGATCGTGTATATAACCTGCAACCGCACCATACAGTCCGGCTAACATTAGTCCAATAATAATTTGAGCCGAACTATTTTTGGAAGGTTTCCATTCGGAATCCGCCTGTTTCCATTGGTATAATCCATACAAAGCCATCAAGATAAAAATACCCTGTAATTCCATATCGGAATATAATCCTGCTTGGTAAAATACGTACATGTATATACTTGAAGCCAAAATATTCCAGATCCAGGCCACAGACTTCTTTTGGCTTGAAAAGTAGACCCCTAATAAGGATGTGATGATACCAGCTGCCTCAATCATTTTTCTGCGTTTTTAGCAAAATAAGCACAGAAATGTGTGATCAAACAGGAAGCGCATTTAGGTGTGCGTGCTAAACAAACATAGCGCCCATGCAAGATCAACCAATGATGCGCCCGCGGAATAACTTCGTCCGGTAAGTGCTTGATTAAGGCTAACTCTACCTGAAGAGGAGTTTTCGCCGTAGCGGGAACCAAACCTAATCGCTTCGACACACGAAAAACATGCGTATCCACCGCCATGGCTGGTTGATTGTAAATGACAGATGCGATGACATTGGCTGTTTTCCGACCGACCCCTGGTAGCGTCTGTAAATCCTCCAAGGTTTCAGGAACTTCTCCGGCAAATTGATCTACTAATTTTTGCCCGAGGCCTAAGAGATGTTTTGCCTTGTTATTCGGGTAAGAAACGGAACGGATATAACTGAATATTTCTTCCACACTGGATTCAGCCAATGCTTGCGGATTTGGGAATCGCTTGAATAGCGCAGGGCTAACCTGATTGATTCGCTTATCGGTGCATTGGGCGGACAAAACGACGGCGACCAACAATTCATAAGGGTTGCTGTAATGCAATTCCGTTTCCGCCTCAGGAAACGAGGATTCGAAATGGGAAATAAAAGCTTGAAATCGTTCCTTTTTAAGCATCGATTGGATTTTGATGCAAAATAAGAAACAATTTCAAGATTAAGATTGAATCGACTCTTTGTGTTTGGAATAATCCAAAATCCGATTAATCACTCGCTCAGAAGGGGCAATGTATGCCTGATCTAATGCGTTTTGGACCTGTTGGAATGCCGCTAACTCCGAGCGAACTTCCTGAATTTTTAAATCGTTGATGCCTGTTTGAGGCTCGTACAAGTTTTTAATAAGGTCATTTGGGGTAAAGCTTTGCGTCATAGGCAATCTCTTGTTTGTTTAGCATTTTCCTCAGGTTGATGAGCGCATAACGCATTCTTCCCAAAGCAGTGTTGATGCTAACGCCGGTTTGGTCCGCAATTTCTTGAAAACTTAAGTCTTCATAGTGGCGCATAACCAATACCTCACGTTGCTCATCAGGTAATTTTTTTATCATTTCCCGAATGTTCTCCACTTGATCCGCCTTCATTTGCTGTTCCTCTATCGAGTCCTCCGCAAAATCAAAGCTGTTGAAAACCTTCGATCCATCTTCCAATACTATCGTCGGGTAACGTCTTGCCTTCCGAAAATGATCTATCGCCATATTATGCGAAATACGCAGAATCCAGGGTAAAAACTTCCCTTCTTCGTTGTATCGGCCCGACTTGATCACATCAATGGCCTTAATATATGCTTCTTGCATTAAGTCTTCCGCTATGTAGCGATCCTTAACGATCAAGTAAATAGTCGTAAAAACTTTGGATTTACTACGTTTGACTAATGTCTCAAACGCTTTATCGTCCCCTTGGATGTACGCCGATAATAGAGCCGCATCGCTAACCTGAATTTTAATCATAAAACTTCAAAATTGTTAACGTAGAGGTTTATCTCATATTGTGTCTCCTATCGATTTACTGGGCGAATTGATTATTTTTTGTCATGATGACGTTTCAAATGTAGCCAAAACTTTTTTAAATCAAAATCGTTTTAATTATTTATCAGACAAAATTTTGGTAAATATTTAATCTTTTTTGGGACTTATCAAAGGAGGGTTTGCCAAATTGCTTAGCTTTGTTTTATCATTAAACGAATTAATCAATATGAAAAAATTATTCTCTCTAGCATTTGTAATCTGCGTTTCCGCTGTTCAATTGCTCGCGCAATCAAATCCTGCCGACTATGCTGGGACATTTAAATTATCCGAAAATCCTTACGTTAAGTCTATTACGATTTCCGTTAAAGACAGCAAAGTGATCATGGCTGCCGAAGGTTTTCCGGATGCAGAATTAGCGCCCGGTAAAAACGCTGATGAATTTGCCTTAGAAAGCATGGGTGGCACCGTTGTTTTTACGCGCGAAGCGGGGACTGTAAAGGGTGTGAAAATCGAAGCGCAAGGCCAAGTATTAACAGGGCAAAAAGAAGTTGCCGGCTTATCGGATTATATTGCTTCCTTTAAAATGGCTGATAATGAATATGTTAAGAAAATCATCATCGAAATCAAAGATGGAAAATTAGCCCTTAGTTCAGATGCGAATCCTGCGGAAGGTGCCGTTTTGAAAGCGGGCAATGAAAAAGATAAATTCTCTGCCACAATTCAAGGCTATGATGCTGACGTAATTTTTTCACGCGCGGAAGGCCAAGTGAAATCGATCAAACTATCGGTTGCAGGGGGCCAAGTAGTTTTAACAGGCGATCGCGAATAGATATTGGTAATTTTTGGGCCTCACGAATGGAGGCCCAAAAATTACAATAATGCCCTTTTGTATAATTGGATGGTGTTCTCCAAACCATAATACAAAGCATCACAAATCAAGGCATGGCCTATGGATACTTCATCTAATGGAGCCACATTGGCCTTAAAGAATGCCAAATTATCCAAACTCAAATCATGTCCCGCATTGATGCCCAGTCCTAGTTGGCTTGCACGAAATGCTGCTTTCCGATAAGCCGACACAGCCTGTGTTGGATTCTCAAAAAACTGCTCCGCATAGGGTTCTGTGTATAACTCAATCCGATCCGTTCCCGTCGTCGCAGCCGCTTCTACCATGTCCAATACCGGATCCACGAAAATCGATGTGCGAATCCCAGCTTCCTTGAATTGAGCAATAAGTGCTTGCAATAACCCTTGGTGTTGGATGGTATCCCAACCGTGATTCGAGGTTATTTGACCTAAAGCATCTGGAACCAAGGTAACCTGCTCCGGACGAACGTCCATCACTAATTCAATGAAAGAAGGCTCCATCGGATTTCCTTCAATATTAAATTCGGTTGTCACAACTTCTTTCAATGCTCGAACATCCGCATAACGAATGTGTCGTTCATCCGGACGCGGATGCACCGTGATGCCTTCTGCTCCAAATCGTTCGCAATCCAAAGCTACTTGAATCACATCCGGATTATTTCCTCCACGTGAATTACGAAGGGTTGCAATCTTATTGATATTTACGCTAAGTCTTGTCATGTCAAAAAAAAGGCCGGTATCACCGGCCCTCTCATTAAATTAAGTTGTTTGCCGCGAGGTATTCTGCGATTTGAACAGCATTTGTCGCCGCTCCTTTTCGCAAGTTATCCGCAACAATCCAAAGGTTCAAGGTGTTCTTTTGTGTCTCATCCCGACGGATACGTCCCACAAATACTTCATCTTTTCCATGGGCCGTTATCGGCATTGGATATACAAGATTCTTCGGATCATCTTGAACGATGATGCCTTCTTCTTTTTCCAAGATTGCACGTACCTCCGCCAAATCAAATTCATTTTCGAATTCAATGTTCACTGATTCTGAGTGTCCACCGATTGTTGGAATACGAACGGTCGTCGCAGTCACCTGAATCGAATCATCCATCATGATCTTCTTGGTTTCTAAGATCATCTTCATTTCTTCTTTCGTATAACCATTGTCCAAAAACACATCGATGTGTGGCAATACATTCAAATCGATTTTGTGTGGATAAACCATATTGTAATCTGTTTTTCCAGCACGCTCATCGAACAATTGGTCAACAGCTGCTTTTCCGGTTCCGGTCACCGACTGGTAAGTAGAAACAACAACACGCTTGATTTTGTATTTTTTGTGCAAAGGATTCATCACCACAACCATTTGGATAGTTGAGCAGTTTGGATTCGCAATGATTTTATCTTCCGGTGTTAAGGTGCTTGCGTTGATTTCAGGAACAACTAATTTCTTGGTTGGGTCCATGCGCCATGCTGACGAATTATCAACGACCGTGATGCCTGCTGCAGCAAACTTGGGTGCCATTTCTAGTGATGTATTACCACCAGCCGAGAAAATCGCCACGTTTGGTTTCATCGATATTGCTGTTTCGTAGCCTACCACTTCGAATTCCTTCCCTTTGAAAGTAATCTTTTTACCAATCGAGCGCTCAGACGCAACGGGGATAATTTCAGTGACAGGAAAATTTCTTTCCGCTAATACTTTCAAGATTTCGCCGCCAACCAATCCTGTGGCGCCTACAACAGCAACTTTCATGTTTATATCAATTAAAAATTATACTTCCATTCTACCGCCCATACGCCGTTTGTATTTGGAATGGGCTTATAAGATAAACTTAGCTGCGGACTCGCACCCGCTAATTCATTGTACTTTTTTAAAGCACGTTTTAAGTGTCGCATACTGACAGTTCCCACATATACATTCACCAATGCCGCTGCACCTACCGTAGACAAATAAAATCCGTCTGTCACCTGACCAGGTCTCAGCAAAGAATAAGCAGATACGCCTAACCCAATGCTGGAAATCCAATTCATCAATTTACGCTGTTGCTTAAATTTGTTGAATTCAAAGCTGATTTCGGGGTCTTTGGCTTCTAATAATGGAATTTGAAGGGCCAAAGGATTGTCAATTACTTGTCTCTTGTAAACGAACTTATTCCTAAAACCTTGTTGGATTTGCTCAATCGGATGCAATTTTTCTGATGTCGTTTGTTGGGCCCTCAATTCTAAAGAAGCACAACAGAGAAACAAAAAGAGTAATTGCTTGATTTTCACTAATCAAACGGGTTTATATAGCTTGCAAAATTAGGGCTTAAATTCTGAATCAAAAGGATTTTTTTGATAAAATCCATCAAAAAGTTGAATGCCAATCGGAGAAATGCAAAGGTCTAACGGTATGTCATGTGGCTCCACATCATCGATTCGCTGAACGGCTTCATCCAAACAAAGCCCAATTTTAAGGGCGTTTGGCCTACAATCCATTAAAAAACGGTCGTAAAATCCTTTCCCATAACCCACCCGATTTCCATGTGCATCGAAGGCCAACAAAGGGATAAGGATCAAGTCGATATCCTTTGCTTGTACTTTTTTATTCGTCTCAGGCTTGGGTTCAGGAATTCCCCAGGCTGACAAAATGCATGTGTCCTCGATATGCATTAGGTACGCTTGCATCGAATTTTCTCCTTCCACTCGAGGAAAACAGAGTTGGTGACCTAATTTCCAAAGCGTTTGATGAATAGCCTCCATCTGAACTTCATTACGTTCCACAATGGGTTGAAAACTCATGATCATACGTGGATGTTGAAAGCTTGTGATAAAATCCATGAATTCTTGTTGGACCGACTCATTCAACAGCGCAAAGATGCGCGCAGACACATTTTTGCGTCGGGCGAGCGCAAGCTGTCGGAGGCGTGATTTGTTCATGGATATGGCCTTAAATTCCAGTATTTTTTCTTATTTTTGCTTCAATTTTGCCGATTATTTCATAAAAAACAACAAGACTGTGGCCTTTAAGGAATACAAAAATTTAGATTATGCTGCTGTAGCGGACGAAGTACTAAATTTCTGGAAAGAGAATCAAATTTTCGAACAATCGATTTCAACACGCGAAGGGAATCCGACTTTTACCTTTTTCGAGGGACCTCCTTCGGCAAATGGAACCCCGGGTATTCACCACGTGATGGCGCGTACGATTAAGGATATTTTTTGTCGGTACCAAACCTTAAAGGGCAAACAAGTCAAGCGAAAAGGCGGCTGGGATACACACGGATTGCCCGTTGAATTGCAAGTAGAGAAGGAATTAGGTATTACCAAAGAGGATATAGGTCGTTCGATTTCGGTAGAAGAATACAATCAAAAATGCCGCGAGACGGTCATGAAATTCACGGATCAGTGGAATGATTTGACGCAAAAAATGGGTTACTGGGTTGATTTAGAGAATCCCTATGTGACTTACCAAACACCCTATATTGAGAGTGTATGGAACTTATTGAAACGCTTATACGACAAAGGTCTTTTATATAAAGGATACACGATCCAACCCTATTCTCCCGCAGCTGGAACGGGTTTGTCATCTCATGAATTAAACCAGCCGGGATGCTACCGGGATGTGAAGGATACCTCATTGACCGCTCAATTTGAAGCAATACATACGGATAAATCTGCCTTTTTATTTGAGAAATCTTCTGGTGCTCCAGTCTATTTATTAGCTTGGACAACGACGCCATGGACCTTGCCGTCCAACTCGGCATTAACGGCTGGAAAAAATATCGATTATGTATTAGTCAAGACCTTTAACCCCTATACTTACCTGCCCGTTCATGTGGTTTTGGCGAAGGATTTGGTAAAAAATTATTTCCAAGCGGCGGCAGAAAATGGCGATTTTGATGCCTATGTTGCCGCGGAGAAAAAGCCAAATGCGATTCCCTATCAACTCGTTTCTACTTTCAAAGGAGCTGATATTGCAGGGATTGAATACCAGCAATTGATGCCTTATGTACAACCAGCTAGTCCTGCATTTCGTGTGATCTTAGGGGATTTTGTGACGACAGAAGATGGAACGGGGATTGTGCATACTGCTCCCACTTTCGGTGCGGATGACTTCCGGGTAGCCCAGCAAAATAACATTCCGGCCATTTTTGTTCAAGATGAAAACGGAAAAGATGTGCCATTGGTCAATCGCCAAGGATGTTTTGTTCAGGAGGTAACGGATTATGCCTTAGAGCCGGTGAAGGAAGCCTATTTGACAGAGGAAGAAAAAGAAGCGGCGAAAATCAAACAAGGCCGTGATAAATATTTATCGGTGGATGAGCGCATTGCAATCCAATTAAAAACGGAGAACAAGGCGTTTAATGTGCAAAAATTTGATCACCCGTATCCACATTGCTGGCGTACAGACAAACCTGTTTTATACTATCCTTTGGATTCCTGGTTTATCAAAACAACAGCGGTGAAAGATAAATTGATCGAATTGAATAATACGATCAACTGGAAACCCGAATCCACAGGTACGGGACGTTTTGGAAACTGGTTGGAGAATTTAGTGGACTGGAACTTGTCGCGTTCTCGCTACTGGGGAACACCCTTGCCTATTTGGCGTACGGAAGATGGTTCGGAGGAATTGTGTTTTGGATCTGTGGAGGACTTGGTTCAAGCCTTGAATCAAGCGATTAATTCCGGGAAATTAAGCCCCGACCAACAAAAGGGAAATGCAGCATTTATTGCTGCCGCGCAAGCAGGAGAGGCGGATTTACACCGTCCTTATGTAGATAATATATATGTGTTGAGTACATTAGGTGTTGTTATGGCACGTGAAGCGGATTTGATCGATGTATGGTTTGATTCGGGTGCGATGCCTTTTGCACAATGGCATTATCCTTTCGAGAATCAAGAAATTTTCAAACAATCCTATCCGGCGGATTTCATCTCGGAAGGAGTTGATCAAACGCGTGGTTGGTTCTTTACCCTTCATGCCATCTCAACGATGGTGGAGGAATCTGTTGCGTTTAAAAATGTGGTTTCAACGGGTTTGGTATTGGATAAAAATGGCAATAAAATGTCTAAGCGTTTGGGCAATGCCATAGATCCATTCGACACTTTGTCGAAATATGGTGCGGATCCAACGCGTTGGTACATGATAACAAACGCACAACCATGGGATAATTTAAAATTCGATTTAGCCGGTATAACGGAGGTTCGGAATAAGTTCTTCGGTACACTGACAAATACCTATAATTTCTTCGCCTTGTATGCTAATTTGGATGGTTTTACCCCAAATGAGCTGGGTGTTGATTTGACTAATTTAACAGAATTAGATCGTTGGGTCCTGTCCAAATTGAGCAGTTTGGTTGCTGAGGTCGATGAGGCTTATGCGACGTATGAGCCGACAAGAGCGGGTCGTGCCGTGCAGGATTTTGTGTGTGATCATTTGTCTAACTGGTATGTTCGTTTGTCACGCCGACGATTCTGGAATCCGGAGGATACGAACCAGGGGATATCGGCCGATAAAGCTGCGGCGTATCAGACGCTACATACTTGTTTGACTACTGTGGCTCAATTAATGTCGCCGATCGCCCCATTCTATGGGGATTGGTTATATAAGAATTTAACGGGAGCAACTTCGGTGCACTTAACGGATTTTGTAAAAGTTAATCCTGCTTGGCAAAATGCTGATTTAGAAGCTTCGATGGACATGGCACAGCGCATCTGTTCCTTGGTTCACTCGATACGTAAGGTACATAAATTGAAGGTACGCCAACCGCTTGCCCAGGTTTTGGTGCCAGTTTTACAGGAATCTGTCCGTGAGCAAATTCGCCAAGTGGAGGATTTGATTAAATCAGAAGTGAATGTGAAGTTGGTGAATTCCCTCAACGATGCCTCTGGCGTTTTAAGCAAAAAAGTGAAACCTAATTTCAAGGCCTTGGGCCCGAAATTCGGAAAAGATATGAAGGCCGTTGCGGAGGTAATCACAGGAATGAGTTCGGATGATTTAGCGAACATAGAATCAACAGGTTCGGCTACCTTACAGGGTTTTGAAATTGCTTTAGCTGATATTGAAATCGTCACAGAAGATATGCCGGGTTATTTGACGGCTTCGGAAGGAGGATTGACGATCGCCTTGGATAATACCTTGACGCCGGAATTGGTGCAGGAGGGGATGGCGCGCGAATTTGTGAATCGTATTCAAAATCTTCGGAAGGAATCGGGTTTTGATGTGGTGGACAAAATCACAATCATTGTCGAACAAGGTCCATCAGCTTGGATGGAAAGCATACAGATTTTCGGAGCTTATATTCAGCAAGAGGTTCAGGCGCTGAGCATCACGATTTCCCCTGCATTAGCTGGAAGTAAATCGGAGCTTGTGATGGATGATGCTACTTTATTTGCCCAAATTCAGGTTATTAACTAGCAGCATATGGTATTCAATTCCTTGCATTTTTTGGTGTTTTTTGGAATTGTTACATCCGCCTATTTTTTATTGGCGCATCGTTTTCGGTGGATGCTTTTGTTGGGAGCTTCATGCTACTTTTACATGGCATTTCAGCCCATATACCTGGGGATATTGGGCTTTACGATTGTTGTGGATTATTTTGCGGGCATCTATTTAGAGCGCTTTGAAGGGCGTACTAAAAAGCTTTTCTTAGCTTTTAGTTTGCTTGCCAATGTGGGTGTTTTGGCTGTGTTCAAGTATTATGGATTTATCGTCACTAATATTTCTCACCTAACACATTTATTTGGTCGGGAAGTCCATTTGCCTACTTTGTCGATTTTACTTCCAATCGGATTGTCTTTTCATACCTTTCAGGCGATGAGTTATACCATTGAGGTGTATCGCGGGAATCAAAAAGCAGAGCGAAATTTTGGCATTTACAGTCTTTATGTGATGTTTTATCCACAGTTGGTGGCCGGTCCCATCGAAAGACCTCAGAATTTGATTCATCAATTTTATGAACACCATGTTTGGAATAGCGAACGCGTAAAAGCTGGTTTGTTTCAGATGGCGCAAGGTTTGTTTAAAAAAGTTGTGATTGCTGATCGGCTTGCAATGCTTGTAGATACAGTCTATGGAAGTTTAGCCATTCAATCAGGGGGCAACTTATTATTGGCCTCCATTTTTTATTCATTTCAAATATACTGTGACTTTTCAGGTTATTCCGACATGGCTATTGGTGCAGCAAAAGTGATGGGCTTTGATTTGATGACGAATTTTCGGGCTCCATATCTGGCGAAATCCATTCCGGATTTTTGGCGCCGTTGGCATATCTCACTTTCTACTTGGTTTAAGGATTATGTATATTTTACTTTAGGCGGGAATCGGGTTTCAATTCCTAGGTGGTATTTAAATATCATGTTCGTGTTTATATTGTCTGGTTTTTGGCATGGTGCGAGTTGGAATTTTGTGATTTGGGGCGCTTTGCATGGGGGCTTTCAATTGGTAGGAATTTCGCTGAGTCGGCGTTTCCCTGTTTTGTCACCTGAAAGAGCCAGTGGCATCTATTTGCGAATCATGCAGCTTTGGACTTTTTGTTTAGTCACATTGGCCTGGATTTTTTTCCGTTTGACGCATTTTTCTGAAATTAAATTGTATGCGAAGCGTTTATTCGTTTGGCGAGCGGATGCGCCATTAGGAATGCATATTTATGAAATCGTTTTTAGTTTGATGTTAATCCTTGGATTATTGATTTGGGATTATCATTTAGACAAAAAAGTGCGACAGGCGGGATGGCTATTAGCCTTGATGCTCGTTGCGATCTATTGGTTTGGGGTATTTAGTTTGAAGCAGTTTATTTACTTTCAGTTTTAATGAAAAAAGTGCTTGCCTTTTTTGTGTTCATAGTGCTGTTATGGGTTCTTGGAATCAGTAGTTCTGAGCAAGCGATGCGCTGGATATCCAAGGCAAGGTTTCGTGAAACAGGGAGTTGGGGATCCGATAAATATCGATACGGCGATTTATATGGGCTTTCTTATTTGCCCACTTTTCGTTTAGCTAAAGATACCACTTTGGTTTCGAATCAATATCGTCCAACAAGCTTCCGCGATATGGATTTGTATATTTTAGGGGATAGCTATTTGTATAGTTATATTCAAATGGATACGTCTAATTTTGCACGTGCCAAACACGTAAACTTTCGCAAGTGGTCGGAAGGGAATCTAGCCCCGATCGTGATAAGAAAGTCCCAAACTAAAAAAGTATTGCTCATTGAATCCGTTGAACGAAATATTTGGACGGTTGTTGATTTGTTGCGTGTCAAGTCGCATGTAGAAGGATATCAGGCGCAAATGACCTGGAATGAGTCTTTGAATGCGGTATTGATTGATGCCTTGTATCATCCGAAATTGGAGCAAAATATTGAGTTTAGCATGTTCAATTTCCAAGCATTGAGTTGCATTAAATCGCTCAAAGCGCAAGGGAATTTAACCTTATTTAATCGGACTGTTCCAGAAGTTGTCTTATCGAAAGACCATCAGTTTTTATATTTGTCGGAAACGGTTGATTCCATGCAACGAGGGAGTTCTTTTCATTCGGTAAGTTCACAAGATATTGAAGAATTGTATGGACGAATGTCCCAAATTGAACAATATGCACATCGTAAAGGATTTGATGAGGTGGTGTTTAGTTTTATCCCAAATCCTGTTGCTATGGCAAATACTGAATCGAAGCCCAGCAATCAATTGATTCAAAAATTGGCTTTGGCCATGCATGGCCGCATCCGCTTGGTTGATCCGAGTAAGGTATTAGCCAAAGGAGGGAAAAACTATTTTTTCAAATCTGATTCGCATTGGAATCAAAAAGGGGCACAAGCTTGGTTAAATCAAATGAATCAATATTTGCTTAAGCTTTAAGGAAACATGACGCAGCAGAGCATTTTTTTAGGATTATATGGGCGTCGGATACTCCTCTTATGTTTGTTGATGTTAGCAATTCAATGGCAATTGCCTGCCCAGGGTAAGCGATTGATTCAATCGAAAGCCGGTCAAGAAGCCCTTTTTCAGGAAGGAATGCGGCATTTCATCAAAGAAGATTATTCGGAAGCAATTTTGGTTTGGGAAAGTTTAGCCACCGTCATTTCGAATGAACCCGCCCTTTCATTTTACTTAGCGAAAGCTTATTTGGCAGAAAAGAATCCGAAAAGCGCATTGGTCCATGCACGGAAAGCGCATGAACTTTCCCCGTATTCGCTTGACTATGGTTTGTTCTTTGCTGAGCAATTGCTCGCCGACAAGCAAATTTCGGCGGCGATTACTTGTTTGACGAAATTAGGTCAGTACGATGAATCGCATCCAGAAGTAAATTTATTATTAGCGCAGGCCTATTTATGGTCCGAACAAGGAACGCTCGCCATACAAGCTTTGGATCGTGCGGATCATTATGTGGGAGAATATCCGGCTATAATTCGAACCAAGGAATTTATCTTGTTGAAGCAAAAGCAATTGATTCCAGCTTTGAAGGCAGGTAAGCGTTTGATTGAATTGGATGATGAGGAGTCTATTTTAACTTGGGATCAGATGGACATTGCGTGGGAGTTAAGCCAGGCGGATTCGATTCAAACGGAATTGAAGACTTTGCAAATACTTCATCCCGAACAAGGGCAATTAGCCTTGTTATTGACCAATGGGTATTTGCATCAAAAGAATTTTGATTCATGTTTGGTGCAATTACGTGTAGCTGCAGCAGATCATGAAGTATTGCCTTCCATGGTTGCGCAGGTAAGTATGAAGGTTTTTGAGTTAATTGATGATCCGATCAAGTGGGAACAGGCAAACCAATTGGCCGCGCATTGGTTGTCGATCTATCCCGAGGAAGCCCGTTTTTTAGCAATTCAGGGAGATTTATATGTAAGTGCAAAGAAATTGGAAGAAGGTCAAACGTATTATTTACGGGCTGCTCGGATGGGTGAACCGAAATACGAAGTTTGGGCCCGAATTATTCAATTAGATTTCGAATTAAATGCAGTTCAAAAGGCATCAACACATGCCATGGAGGCATTGAAATATTTTCCGGCTCAAGGCTTTTTGAATTTTCAATTGGGCTTCGCGCGCTATTTACAAGGGGATAATCAGGATGCCATACGGTTTTTGGAGATTGCCCGTAGCATTATCAAGCCTTCCGAAAGTTGGAATGTTCAATTGTTTTCCATTATGGGGGATGTTTATCATGCTTTGGGTCGTTCGAAAGAATCGGACGATGCATTTGATCAGGTACTTGTTTTGAATCCGATGGATGAACATGTTTTAAATAATTATAGTTATTATTTGTCTTTGCGTAAGGAGCAATTAGCAAAAGCGGCCAGCATGTCGAAAAGGCTGGTCGAAAGGTATCCAACAGAAGGGACATATTTGGATACTTATGCCTGGGTATTGTACCAGCAAGGAGATTTTGCGGAGGCATTTCGATATTTGGAATTGGCTATTGCAGATGATAAATCACAGAGCTCGGCGGTTTGGGAGCATCATGGAGATGCATTGTATCGTTTGGGGCGAGTAAAGGAGGCAGTAGAGAGTTGGAAAAAAGCAATGGATTTGCCAAATGCAAGTCAAAATCTTGATAAAAAAATCAAGAACAGGCAAATTGTCGAAAATTGAGATAATTTTGCATATCAATAGAAATATGGGGCGTTTCGTAGGACTCTTTTTGGTTTTTGTACTCATGCAGGCTTGTAGAACGAGTTCGACAGTTCAGCATGTAAATCAAATACAAACGGATACGCTTCAGGTTGTTACCTCCAGCGATAGCCTACCTCGGGAGGAGCCTAAACCAATGGTGTCAACAGAACAAGATTCCAAGGAAGCTGCGGATGATTTGGCATTTAACTTTCTCAAGGCAAAATCTCGAGTAGCTTGGAAATCTGGGACAAGTACCGACAATTATTCATTGGATATTCGCGTTAAGAAAGATAGTTTGATTTGGGTGAATATTTCACAGTCTGGATTAACGGGAGCAACGGGTTTGTTTGGAAAGAATCGGGTACAATTTTACCAAAAAATCAGTGGGGATTATTTTGATTTGACATACGACAGTCTGAGTAGCATAATGGGATTTCGGATCGATTATCGGATGTTACAATCCCTGATTGTGGGGAATCAGCCATTCAAAAAGAATAATTCGCGGGTCATTCGAGAAAACGAAAATATCATCATTAAGCAGGATTCAGGACGAATAAAGATTGATAACATGGTGGGACCCAATCGGAAATTGAAAAAATTGTTGGTGCGTGATATACCCTCAAATAATAAACTGACCTTGGATTTTGAGGAGTTTACAAGCCTAAATCAAGTACTCTTTCCTTTTTCTAGCCAAATAACATTGGATGTGAAAAATAAAGAGGATAAACGGGTGACTACGATCATTCAAATTAAATATTCGAAGGTGGAGCTGCTGGAAACTTCACTAGAATTCCCATTTCGAATTCCGGCTAAATTTTTGAAAAAGTAATGCGCTATATCGGTATAATCATAGGTTTGTTTTGTGTGCTGTCGGCTTGGGGCCAAGTGGATAAAAAGACACAATTGGAACAGCAGAAGAAGGATAACTTGGCCAAGATTAAGGAGTTGAACTCCATTATCTCCCGGACTTCGAAAAAGAAGAATGTATCTATCGGGAAACTGAATGTCCTAAAAGAGCAGATCGTTGTTCAGAAAAAACAAATCAATGTGTTGAATGAAAACCAAGAGTTACTTGCAGCAGAGGCTTCGAAATTAACTCATGAGAGTGATGTGTTGGCCGCAAAATTGGAGCGCTTGAAGCAGCATTATGCCTTAATGCTGTATGAGGCGCAGAAGGTTTCTACTGTGTCCAATAAAATTAGTTTCTTGTTATTGTCAAAGGATATCGGGGAGTTTACGAGGCGTTTTGATTACCTACGCCAATTCACGACGAACAGAAAGCAGCAGGCGCACAAAATTTTTGAAACACGACAAGATTTGATGACGAAGAAGCAGCAGGTTGTGTTTAAAAAGAATGAGGAGAAAAAGGTATTGATTGAGAAGGAAAAGGAAAAAGCCACATTGGAAGTCCTAAAAACAAAGGAGACTAAGGTGGTGACGGTATTGACCCAGCAAGAAAAGAAACTTCGCACTGAATTAGCGCGGAAGAAATTAGCTATCCGCAAGCTGGATAATTTAATTGCTGGGATTGTACAGCGAGAGATTCAAAAGTCCATTGAACGTGAGCGTAAATTAAGAATGGCTGCTCAAACGCGTAAACTTGAGGTAAATAAGCCAGCTTTGCCGAAGCCAAAATTGGAGGAGGGCTTGGTGAAGAAATACGAGAAACCGAATGGACTTGATTCGAAAGATGAGGCCAAACTGGAGGTGCAAGCGGAGAAAAAGGAGAGTACGAAGCCTGCTAAAAAGGAAGTACCTGTTTCTGTTGCGAAAGTAGAAGAACCCGTACTTAATTCAAATATCTATTACATGAATGCAGATGAAGCGAAATTAGCTAGTTCATTTGCAGCTTTACGCGGTCGGATGCCATTTCCAGTTCCATCAGGATTTATTTCGGATCATTTTGGCGTGCACAAGCACCCGGTCTTAAAGGGCGTGATGGTGAACAACAATGGTATTGATATTCAAACTTCTGCCGGTTCGCCAGTCCATACGGTTTATGATGGGGTGGTTGCAACGGTTCAAAACATTCCAGGTATTAATATGGTCGTGGCCATTCAGCATGGGGAGTATTTTACCGTCTATAGTAAATTAGCCAATGTCTCCGTGAGTACGGGTCAAAAAGTGAAAACGGGCCAACGAATTGGATCTGTAGCCTCAGATGAAGATGGTACCTCGGAAATCAATTTTCAGGTTTGGAAAAATACTGTGCATCAAAATCCGGAAAGCTGGCTTCGTCGTTAGATTTTATATAAAACTCGGAAACTAATATTGCGTCCTTGGTCGTCAGCAAAATACCGAAAGCGGTTTAAATAATCGCGGTAGGCTGTGTTGAATGCGTTGCTGATTCGGATTCCTACATCGATTTTCTTTAAACTAATTCCCCAGTTGGCCTGTACAAGCTGATAGCCTTTCGGGGGAGCGGCATAATCGGAGCCAGGCTCAACACGCGTTTGTTCACCTACTTGTATGATTCCCAGGCTTACATATTGTTTCTCTTGCATCCATCGATAGTTGATCGTGTATTCGAAACGATTTGCAGGGATATTTACTAGGTAACTAAAATTATGTGATGCATCAAATGCATGAACAATACTCGTTTTTTGTTGGAATGACAATTTGGGACTGATTTGGTAATTCACTTGCGCATCTATGCCTTGAAATACTGCGTTGATTTGTTCGTAAGAAAAACCTGGGAATGCCCCACGAACGGTTGTGAAGTACAATGCGTTTCCAGCGTCTACCATTGGTCTCAGGTAGATGAAATTTTGAATGTAATTGTTGTAAACCCCCAGTTCAATGTGAAGATTTTTGGGGATGAAAAGGGTATTGAGACTCATATTGTAGGCTGTCTCTCCTTTTAAGTTCGGGTCGCCTACTTCAAAAGCAGCGGCTCCGTGGTGAACACCATAGGAAAATAGTTCGTTCACGCCAGGTGCACGGAATGCCCGCGCCAAGATAAGGTGATTTTCTATTTTTTCATTCCACCGATATTTGAGGCCAAGACTTCCTGAAAGTCCTAGGTAGTGATTTGCATGGCGATAAATGATACTGGAGTAATTTGATTTTGGTCGATGCACATCAAGGATTTTTTCGTCGATGCGGAGGCCAATTTCTATTTCATATTTTTCTTTAACAAAGCGTTCGATCGCGAATAGGCCAAAGGTATTTTGGAAATAATTGGGTAAAAGGCTGGATGTTAATGTTGGGCTGGCCACTTCCTTACCCGATGTAATATTGCCTTGGAGTTGGAAGTTTATTCCAAATTGACCTTTCCACGCTTGGGTTGAATTGGATTCGTCAAATAAAATTTCGCCGTTGAATGTTCGCAATATGAACTGCAAGTTATTGATATTTTTACCCGCTCGAAGCACATCTAATTCTAGCCGCTCATCATTCTGAAGAGCTAGCGTAGTGCGTATTGCTCTTCCTTGAGCTAATCGATATTGGGTTTTGAATTTCCCAAGGCTGTGCGTTACATCCTGGTTAGGACGTTCAATTTCTCGACTAAAATCTAAGGGAGTAAATGCTTGAAAGGGCCTTGTTCGTGCGATGGAATTTTCAAGGTCATTTACATTACCAATGTGAGAACCGAGATAGATTCCAATGACTGAATGAAAATGGCTAAAAAATAGATCACTTGACCACTTATTCTTTTTATAGCCGAGTGCGGCCGAAAAATTTTGTTCTCTCACCCCTGTATTGGCAAGGAAGTAGCTGGCCGTTTGAATATTTCCTCCATCTTTTAGCGTCCCTTGTAGGCGCCACCCCCAACCATTCCGCTGGTTAATTCCACCCTCTATGGATCCAGAAATGACAGCTTGTCGGCCATTCGTAAAATAAATAGATTGAATTGCTCCATTAATTCCCGCGGTATCTGGTAATGCATCGGGTTCCATCATGACGATTCCACCAATGGCATCGCCCCCATAACGCAATCCAGCGGGTCCTTTAATGACTTGAATGTTTTTGGAAACGAAAGGGTCGATTTCAGGTGCATGTTCGCTGCCCCATTGTTGTCCTTCTTGCCTAATCCCTTGATTCAAAATTATCACTCGGGAAGAGTGCATACCATGGATGACGGGTTTTGAGATGGTGCTTCCTGTTTGTAAACTTTGTACGCCGCTGATGCCACGCATCATTTCACTTAGGCTGAGGCCATCACGTTCTGCGCGTTCTTGTTTGCTTAGACTTCCACGTAATTGGGCACTTGTTTCCGTTTTTTTTCCACTAACGATAACTTCTTGGAGATGCTCATCGTGACTCTCTAGTCGGAAATTTTCATTATGTTTCAACTCATCATTGATTGAAATTGGAATTTCAATCGGGTCAAAACTACTCATTTGGCAGATTAATATATAATTTCCGGGACAAAGGGCGTTAATTCGAAAATAACCCTTGCTGTCGGATTGACTATGTTTTTTTGTCCCTTTGATGTAAACTTGAGCCCCAGGAATTGATTCTTTAGTCTCTTTTGCTGTCACATAGCCTTCCAACGTACAGGTACAATTAGTTTGAGCCCGTAAGGATAGGGCCAAAGACATGAAGACAAGAAATACAAATAAATTACGCGACATAATGTGTTTACAGACTTTAAATATAGCTCCAAATGAATAAATAAGCGCATAAGTATTGACTAATGCTTCAATTAAGCCGACGAATTAGCCTGACGGGTCGATGAAGTTTTGTTTAATTTATTTTAAAAATTAATAAACAAATATTTGTTTTGTTTAATCTTTTAGTAAATTTGTTAAACACAATAAGCAAAAATATCATGACAGCTTTAGAGTTTTCATATCAGGTAGGTACTTTTTCTAAATTTTTGAAGCCATTTGCGCTTCGTTTGACGCGTGATGGGGATGACGCCAACGATTTGGTTCAGGATACCTTGGTCAAAGCGTTTACCAATCGGGATAAATATTCAGATGGGACGAATTTGAAAGCCTGGTTATTTACCATTATGAAGAATACATTCATTACGCAATACCAGCGGATGGTTCGTAGGAATACGTTTATTGATACGACAGAAAATTTACATTACATTAATTCTTCTGATTCAATTCAAGTGAATGGAGCAGAGGGCTCATTTATGAGTGAAGATATTTCCATTGCAATGCGTCATACAGAAGAAATGTATCGGATTCCATTCATGATGTATTTTGAAGGCTTTAAATATCATGAGATTGCGGAGGAATTGGATTTGCCAATTGGGACAGTAAAGAACCGTATTCACATCGCTAGAAAGACCTTGAAGAGTCATTTAAGTATGTATGCCTAATTGTTCAAATTGTAATATTTTGTTTTTTGAGTAAAAGAGGAGGGGGCAAAAAGTCAGATTTTATCTGACTTTTTCTTTTAAAAAAGCTTGTCAGTTTTTAGTATATTTGTTTAGCATGAAAAAGAAAAAGGTCATTGTGATAGGTGCTGGTTTCTCGGGTTTGTCAACGGCGACTGAGCTTGCCGACAAGGGGTATGAAGTTAGCATCTTTGAAAAAAATGAACAAGCAGGTGGACGTGCACGGGTGTTCAAGGAAATGGGATTTACGTTCGACATGGGTCCAAGTTGGTATTGGATGCCTGATATTTTTGATAATTATTTTGCGCGTTTTGGAAAAAAAACGAAGGATTATTACACATTAAAGCGGCTTGATCCATCCTACAGTGTAATCTTGTCTGATTCTGAGGTGCTTGATATTCCAGCAGACTATCATGATTTGCGTACGATGTTTGAATCCATTGAGCCGGGTGCTGCCCATGCATTAGATCGTTTTTTGGAGCAGGCGGCTTATAAATATAAAGTTGGGATTCAGAAATTTGTTTGGAAGCCATCCGTAAAAATTAGTGAATTCTTGAGTTTACGTCTCCTCCTAGACGCTTTGCGTATGGACGTTTTCTCATCTTTTTATACCCATATTCGCAAGTTTTTCAAATCAGAAACCTTGCTGAAATTAATGGAGTTTCCTATTCTGTTTTTGGGAGCTATTTCCCAAAATACACCAGCCATGTACAGTCTGATGAATTTTGCCGAAATCAAATTGGGGACATGGTATCCCATGGGTGGAATGCATCTAATCGTCAAAGGAATGGTCGATTTAGCTTTATCCAAAGGGGTTCAAATTCATTATGATGCTGAGGTGACGGGTTTTGCCATCGAAGGTGGGTTGGTCAAAGGAATTAAGACCTCTCAAGGAGTTTTTGAAGCGGATGCGGTTGTGGCTAGTGCAGATTATCACTTTGTGGAGACTTTGTTAGGTGATGCATATCGAAATTATGACGAGTCTTATTGGGACAAGCGTGTGATGGCTCCTTCTTCATTGTTGTTTTATTTGGGGATAAACAAACGCTTACCGCGATTGAAACATCATAATTTGTTTTTTGATCGAGATTTTTCTGTTCATTCTCATGAAATATATACCGATCCCACCTGGCCTTCTGATCCATTATTTTATGCCTCGGCCCCATCAGTGACAGATCCTTCCGTTGCACCAGATGGTTGTGAAAACTTGTTTTTGCTGATTCCAGTTGCACCCAATTTGGAAGATACGGAGGCATTTCGAGAAAAGTATTTTGAACAACTGATTGAACGTTTAGAAGTCTATTGTGGCGTTTCTATTCGGGATTCAATCATTTTTAAACGTTCTTATGCGCATCAAGATTTTAAGTTAGATTACCATGCATTTAAAGGGAATGCCTATGGTTTAGCAAATACCTTACGTCAAACGGCTATCTTGAAACCAAGTCTGAAGAATCGACAGTTGAAAAATATGTTTTATACCGGTCAGCTAACTGTTCCGGGGCCGGGCGTTCCGCCTTCATTGATATCGGGGCTTGTTGTCGCGAAGGAAGTTGATCAATTATTGAAATAGAAGAAAGATGGATTTATATTTACAGGTGTCTTTGGAGGCAAGTAAGCGTTTGACACAGGCTTATTCCACTTCCTTTTCTTCTGGTATTAGAACCTTAGATAAGGAATACCATGAAGCGATTTATGCCATTTATGCTTTTGTTCGTCTAGCTGATGAGATTGTAGATAGCTTTTACGAGCAAGATCAGGCTGGTTTATTGTTGCAATTTCGTCAAGATACTCATCGGGCCATTGAAGAAAGGTTAAGCATGAATCCGATTTTACATGCGTTTCAATGGGCAGTGAATACTTACCAAATGGAACGCGCGCTTATCGATGCATTTTTGTACTCGATGGAGATGGATTTGACGGATCGGGTATATGATGCAGCGTCATACAAACAATATATTTATGGATCGGCTGAGGTAGTAGGCTTGATGTGTTTACGTGTTTTTTGTGCTGGAGATTTGGATGCGTATGATCGCCTACAATCAGATGCATGTGCCTTAGGTTCGGCCTTTCAAAAGATTAATTTTTTAAGGGATATTAAATCTGATTTTGAGGTTCGTTCGCGGGTTTATTTTCCTGGTGTTGATTATGAGCTTTTCTCCGACTTGCAGAAAAAAGAGATAGAATCGGATATTCAGGCAGATTTTGATGCGGGATTGCGTGGAATAGAAAACTTGCCATTGAAGGCGAAAAAAGGTGTATTTTTAGCGTATGAATATTACATTCGTTTATTTGAAAAAATAAAAAATGTGCCTGTGGAACGTTTGAAATCCGAACGTATTCGGGTACCCGATTGGGAGAAATTTTTGATTTATTTACGCGTGTAGCATGGATTTTTCCTTACTCATTATTTTGTTAGGCGGGATGGCCTTTTTGTATGCCTCGGTAGGTCACGGTGGTGCATCGGGCTATTTGGCTGTCTTAGCGATTTTTGCTGTGGCTCCAGCTGTCATGAAACAATCGGCTTTGATCTTGAATTTAGGGGTATCGCTGTTGGCTTTTTACCAGTTTTATCGAAAGGGATTTTTCCGCATCGAACTTTTTTGGCCTTTTGCGCTAACTTCGATTCCGATGTCCTATCTAGGGGCACAGTTTGTATTGAGTGATTCCAATTACAAACGGATTTTAGGAATTTGTTTGTTTATTGCGATCTTAAGGATGTTGACAAATTTTAAAGAGGCTAATCTTCGTTCGCTATCTGTTCCATTAGCGCTGATCGTTGGTGCCGGCATTGGATTGCTATCTGGTTTGATTGGTATCGGAGGTGGAATAATTTTGACTCCTGTGCTTTTACTGATGCGTTGGGCAAGCTTGAAAGAGGCAGCTGCTGTTTCCGCCTTGTTTATCTTTGTTAACTCGTTGGCGGGATTGCTTGGAATAAAGCAATGGATTCCTGTTGATCAAGACTTGGTATTCTGGGTTGCAAGCGCTTTACTCGGGGGAATGTTAGGTGCCCGTTGGGGTGCACATTTCGCATCTAATCTGGCAGTGCGTTGGGTTTTGGCCATGGTATTATTGATTGCTTCGGTTAAACTTTGGTTTATTTAAGGATGGAAGGTAATATGAATAATCAGGATACGGGTTTTGGAGATAAAGTCGCCCAAATGGGAGGGCGAATGGTGAATCGGGATGGATCGTTTAATATTAAGCGGCTGGGCATTCCATTTTTTTCGCGGGTAAGTAGTTATCATAGCATGTTGACCATGCCAAGGTGGCGGTTCATTCTCATTATTTTCAATGCCTATATACTTATCAATTGCTTTTTTACCCTATTGTATTGGTTGGCCGGTCCTTCGGGATTAGAGGGTGTTGATTCGGGTCATGGTTTTACGCGGATCAAAGAGTTATTTTTTTTTAGTACACAGACTTTCACGACGGTGGGCTATGGACGCGTGAATCCGGTGGGGGAGGTGACCAACTGGATTGCCGCGATTGAATCGTTGATTGGATTTTTGTCGTTTGCCATTGCGGCTGGTTTACTTTATGGCCGATTTTCTAGACCACGATCCTTTGTTCGGTTTTCAGAAAAAATGCTGTTTGCCAATTATCAAGGCGGAAAGGCATTGATGTTTCGTTTGGTAGGATATAAGGATGATCACCTATTAACGAATGTTGAAATAAGAGTAAATGCACGTATCTATAGCACGGGTGGAACTTATCAATTTTTCAATCTGGAATTAGAGCGGTCGCATGTTGATAGCTTAGTATTGAATTGGACGGTTGTTCACCCGATAGATGCCAATAGTCCTTTTTGGGGACTATCCTACGAGGAGATTTTGGAATTGCAACCTGAGGTGAGTGCCTTGCTAATTGGTTTCGATGAGGTGTATTCTTCTACGGTAATGGCACGTAATTCGTATGCACTATCGGATCTTGTTTTTGGCTATCGATTTGCGCCGATGTATTTTAGAGGAAAATCGAATACAAAATTAGATTTAAGTTTATTGGATGAGCTGGAAGTGGAATAAGAAGCAAAAAGCCCTTATGCGAAGCGTATGTGGGCTTTTTTTATCAGTTTATCGATTGCGATTATCAGTATTTTAAGGTGTTTTTGAGGATTTTTTTGGCAATTTTGCCTAACGCTGCCGGGGTTTCTAACCCCGGCAGCGTTTACCCCCCCCGCCCCTTAAAATACTCCCAAACTCACCCCGATTTTCCCAATCACATTGTTTATTCCCCCATTGGGATTGCTAATGCCGGCGTTACTAATATGTCTAAACCCGAACTGGAAACTGACATTTGCATTGGTGAATACTTCATAATCAAGCCCAACAAATAAATTATCTGAAAAAATAAATCCAGGTGTTTGTCTTCCAGGTGTATCCGAGGTATAGTGGGGTCCTGAGCTAAGCGCCAAGTAATAGGAGTATGGTTTGTTCGCAGGAGATTTTCTGATAGAAATACCAACGTTCACTCCCAGTTCATGTCCCTGTTGAAGAAATGTATTCTCATCTTCTTTTTTTAATGTTGTTGAATTAATTTGTGGCATCAACAGCAGGTCAATACTTGAACTTTTATAAGCCTTAAGTTTTCGTTGGTATTGCATTTCAAAAAATGTTACCCGATAATCATAAGGTGTTCCAAGGCCATAAGAATTATCATGTATAGGTAATATTTGGCCTAAATATTGAAAACCCCAACCTGTCAATACCCTAATTTTATCTCTTTTTCGAATGAGGTTTTCTTGCCCGCTGCTGGTATGTGCAAGGATCAAAATCGAAGCTATTTTGAGTAGCTTTGAAGATTTATCGCATAAATAATGGACATTAATGCGTAGATTTTCGAGTTGTGTAATTATTTTCAAATCAATCAGCTTTCGTGTAAGAATTTCGCTTTTCGATTCAAAAGTAGGCCCATGGATAGGGCCGAAACAATGTTTGTGTGTCGAGTTAATCTAGCGCATGTCTATATTTCATAAACAGCTAATAATCAATTGATTAATAAATATTTTATACCCGGTGAATTTGTGTGAAATACATAAAAAAGCTCGATTAAAAATAATCGAGCTTTTAATATAAGACATAGAGGCAATCACACCTTCAAATCAGTCTGTTTAGTTTTTTGATCCAGTTACAGCCCCTGCTTTCTTCGCATTTTGTGCTTCCTGCATGGGGTTTTGACCACCGCCATACGAACGGGGTTGTGCTTTAAATAATTGTACACGAGTCGGTTGTGCTGGTTCACGTGGATATGAATTATCGTCCGTATCGATGTCGGCAATTTCATAGAAAGGATCAAGCGTCCATTTTACTACCTTCTTCGATGTAGGGATAATTTTCTTCGCCTGTACATCATTCAGACGCCACACTTCCGCCGGGAAACGCAATACTTCATCCGTTCCATCTTCATAGCTTAATTTAACAATCACAGGCATCGGTAATCCACCCTTGTTTTTGAAATTCACCACGTAGAAGTTCTTACCTTCTGCCACTAATTTGCGCTCATCTTCCGACAAAGCACCTAAGTATTCTTGGTATTTTTTCTTCTCTGCATCCGTTGTAGCAAATCGATCGTATGTATTATAGAAATCTGTTAAGTCAGGATTCTCTTCCACAACGGTTGATTTGATGTCAGTTTTGTTGCGAATATTCGACATGGTCTGACGCTTCGCATCAGCTGCTGCCTTCTCAGTCGACTTTTTGGCAACGGGATCCATATTATCTACACCGAACCACTCTACGGTTTCAATCGACTGGTTAACGGGCTCTGTTCCATAGAACCAGCCGCGCCAGAACCAATCCAAATCCACACCAGAAGCATCTTCCAATGTACGGAAGAAATCTGCCGGATAGGGTTGCTTGAATGCCCAGCGACGCGCATATTCTTTAAATGCATAATCAAATAATTCACGTCCCATGACGGTTTCGCGAAGGATATTTAAGGCTGTCGCAGGTTTTGCATAGGCATTATTACCGAAATCCATGATGTTTTCTGAATTCGCCATGATGGGTACCTGATTCTTTGAATCCAAACGCATGTAAGGCACGATGTTCTGTGGTTCTCCTCGACGTGCTGGGAAATTGCGATCCCACTCTTGTTCCGCTAAGTATTGGCAGAATGTATTCAAGCCTTCATCCATCCAAGACCATTGACGCTCATCCGAGTTGATGATCATCGGGAAGAAGTTATGGCCTACTTCGTGAATGATTACTCCAATCATGCCGTTTTTGACATTTTCTGTATAGGTGCCATCCGCCTCTGGCCTGCCGCCATTAAAGGAAATCATCGGATACTCCATACCACCACCTAAGGTTGCGTGACAAGAAATGGCTACTGGGTACGGATAAGCAATCGTTCTCTTTGAATAGGAACGAAGTGTATGTGCGACCACCATCGTTGAATATTTTCCCCACAAGGGATTCGCCTCTTTGGAATAATAGGACATTGCCCATACTTTTTTGCCCTCTACCTCTACTTGTAGGGCATCCCAAATGAATTTACGCGAAGCCGTAAACGCAAAATCGCGAACGTTATCTGCCTTGAAAATCCACGTTTTTTTGCCCGTTGGCTTGCCTTTCTCTGCCGCCTCTGCTTCCGCTTGTGAAACAATTTCCACAGGACGCGTGGCCGTTTTGGCCTTTTCCCAACGTTTCAATTGGCCTGCCGACATCACCTGATTGGGATTTAATAATTCCCCTCCGGCTCCTACAACCAAGTCGTTGGGAGCTGTAATTGCCACTTTATAATTTCCGAAATTCAAGGTAAATTCCCCTTGACCCATGAATTGTTTGTGTTGCCAGCCATATACGTCATTGTAAACAGCCATGCGCGGGAACCAATGTGCGATGAAATAGTTGGCATTGCCATCTTTGGCAAAAAACTCATAGCCTGAACGGCCGTAGTATTCTGTAATCAAATAATTCCAATCAATGTTAAAGCTTATGGAGCCACCCGATTTAACTGACGAAGGTAAATCAATGCGCATCATTGTCTGATTAATCGTGTGGCGCAAGGGATTTCCTTTGGCATCCTTTACAGCCGTTATTTTATATCCATATTCTTTCGGGTCAGTTAATTCTTTAAACGTCGCCGCGCTAATTCCATTCTTGATTTCACCCGTTGCTGCTGTCTTGCGAGCGGCATTCTTTTCGAATAAATTTTGGTCTAATTGTATCCACAAATACGGAAGGTCATCAGGAGAATTATTAAAATACGTGATGGTTTCAGTTCCAGTAATTTTACGATTGATATCATCTAATTCAACTTTGATATCGTAATCTGCCCGCTGCTGCCAGTAATCTTTTCCCGGTGAACCACTAGCAGTTCGGTAAGAATTAGGTGTAGGTAAGGTCGATTCGAGTTGTTCAAATCGGCCATTGGCATTAAATGATGATTGTGAAAATGCTGGTAATGCGGTGATTATCAGTGCAATAAGCGAAAATAGTTTAGACATAATGAAGTAGTTTTACCAAAAATAGAAAAAACGAATGATAATTCTATCCTTATATATATAACTCACTGTGCTATACTATGCTAAAAAAAATGACCAAAGCATTTGGAATCAAGTGTAGAATTTGTAGTTTTGAACCCTATCAAGCAAAATACAATACTTTATATCAAATCACATGAGCGTATTAATTGGACAAAAAGAATATTTCAAAGGGATTGGTCAAATCAAATTTGAAGGCCCTGAATCTGATAATCCATTAGCATTTCGGTACTACGATGAAAACCGAATCATTGCTGGAAAATCCATGAAAGAACATTTACGTTTTGCTATTGCTTATTGGCACTCGTTTTGTGGAGATGGAGCAGATCCTTTTGGTCCAGGTACGCATCATTATCCATGGGATGTCGCATCTGATGCACGTCAGCGTGCGGCAGACAAAGCGGATGCGGCGTTTGAATTCATCACCAAAATGGGTGCGCCGTATTATTGCTTCCATGATGTTGATGCCATAGATGGTCACAATGACCCTAAAGAATTCACGGATCGTGTGAAATTTATATCTGATATCTTCGAAAAGAAGCAAGCGGAAAGTGGGGTAAAATTGCTTTGGGGTACGGCCAATCTGTTCTCGAATGAGCGTTACATGAATGGGGCAACCACGAACCCGAATTTTGAAGTCTTGGCACATGCAGGGGCTCAATTGAAAGGTGCAATCGATGCAACGATTAAATTAGGGGGTGATGGTTATGTATTCTGGGGAGGTCGTGAAGGTTATATGACCTTATTGAATACGGACATGAAGCGTGAACGGGAGCATTTTGCGCGCATGTTACATACCTGTGTTGAATATGCCCGTCGCAATGGTTTCAAAGGGAAGTTCTTCATTGAGCCTAAGCCCTGTGAGCCTACAAAACATCAATATGACTATGATGCCGCGACTGTTATCGGTTTCTTGCGTGAATTTGATTTGTTGTCGGAATTTGGATTAAACTTAGAAGTGAACCATGCTACCTTAGCGGGTCATACGTTTGCGCATGAATGCCAAGTGGCTTCCGATTCAGGTATGTTGGCTTCGATTGATGCCAATAAAGGAGATAACCAAAACGGATGGGATACAGATCAGTTCCCAACAGATATTTACGAATGGGCTGAAGCAATGTCCATCATTCTAAAACAAGGTGGATTAGCCGGTGGTGGGATCAATTTTGACGCGAAACGTCGTCGTAATTCAACGGATGCTGCGGATTTATTTTATGCGCACATCGGTGGAATGGATACAATCGCTCGTGCTTTGATTATTGCGGACAAATTAGCGAAACATGGTGAAATGGATCGTTTGAAAGCGGCTCGTTATGCAAGCTTTAATTCGGGCAAAGGCGCCGATTTTGAAGCTGGTAAATTAAAATTAGAAGATTTATACCAAATTGCTGTGGAGATTGGCGAGCCTGCTATGATCTCAGGAAAACAAGAATATTTAGAGAATTTGTTAGGTCGTTTTGTCTAAACGAGCGACATTCGGGTTATGAACCGTTTCGCATACCTAATTTGTTTTAGTTTATTATTGGTAAAAGCAGCCGGAGCGCAAACTCCCGCTGCTTTTTCTACTTCTAAACCTTGGGCATATTGGTGGTGGCCTGGGAGTGCAGTGACAGAAAAAGGAATTACGCATAATTTAGAGTCCTTTGCCAAAGCGGGTTTTGGCGGATTACATATCATTCCTATTTACGGTGCCAAAGACTTCGAGTCGGCATTTTTGACTTTTCTCGGACCGGAATGGAAAAAGAAATTTGCCTTTGTGCTGAAAGAATCTCAACGGTTACATCTGGGTATCGACATGACACTAGGAACAGGTTGGCCGCTCGGTGGACCTCAAGTTCAAGCAACGAATGCGGCTAAACGTTACCAAATTGAATCATTTATTGTTGGAGCAAATCAATCTTTTCATTTACCCTTAGGGGATATACAAGCAGCCTCGGTATTTGTGGAGGGACATTTTGAAAAAGAACTCATTAGTGCACAGGCAACGAGTTTTACGGCGGGTTCGCAGGGAGCTACGATTTATGTACTGATGCAAAAGGGGACGGGCCAACAAGTTAAACGGGCGGCACCGGGAGGAGAAGGTTTGGTCATGGATCATTTTTCAAAAGCCGCTTTCGAAAAGTATCGCGCAGAATTTGTGCCCTTGCTAAAACAAGGTCATGCGCCATTACGAGCCTTATACAATGATTCTTATGAGGTGTATGGGGCGAATTATACCCCGAAATTGTTTGAGGCCTTTGAGCAATTAAATCATTACGATTTACGAAAGCATTTAGATGTCTTAGCTAAAAAGACAGCGGAATCAGAGGATGACAATGCCATCTGGGCGGATTATCATCGTACGATTTCTTCCCTTTTACTTACTGAGTTTACACAACCATTTGCGGGCTGGATTAAGCAAATGGGATTTGTCAGCAGGAATCAGGCGCATGGTTCGCCTGGGAATTTATTGGATTTATATGCCGCAGTGGATATTCCCGAAACGGAATTCTTTGGCAGTAAACCCTTTGATATTCCTGGCTATCAAGTAGATCCCGATTACGATAGCATTCGTTTTGGAATTCCAGATGTTCGTAATTTAAAATTGGCCTCTTCGGCTGCCAACTTAACGGGAAAGAAACTGGTTTCTTCAGAGACGACAACGTGGCTGGGAAATCACTTTAAGGTATCATTGGCACAAGTCAAGCCCGTGGTGGATCAGGTCTTTATCGGGGGAGTTAATCACTTGTTTTTTCATGGGGCTACTTACTCTCCTCCCGAGGTCGCTTGGCCCGGATGGTTGTTTTATGCGAGTACCAATTTCAATCCACAAAGTCATTTTTGGGAAGCTTTACCTGCGTTGAATCACTACATTGAGGTGTGTCAGAAGATGTTGCAAGCACATCGCACGGATTCGGATGTGCTCATGTATTTTCCCATGGAAGATATTTGGCATGAACGGAATGGGACGGGAAAAACACATCCCTTGGATTTGCATGCCAACAGTCGGGATTGGATGAAAAATACATCCTTTGGTCGCTGGTCGGAGCACATGCAGGAAAAGGGTTATCAAGTGGATTATATTTCAGACCAATTAATGGCGGGATTGCAAGTAACTCCTACGCGTACTTGGAAAACAAAATCAGGCGCTGAATACAAGGTATTGTTGATTCCTGCAGCACATTATGTGTCACTTGCCACGATGGAATTATGGGCCAAATGGGTGAAGCAAGGCTTGCCCGTCTACTTTTTGGAGCATTTACCCTTACATGTTAATTCCTTTGGCTTATCGGAAGACGAAAAGAATCGTTGGGCTGCCGCCAAAGAAACGGTTTTAATGCATTGGGTGTCGGACCCGATCAATGTGCTTGAGCGCTACCGAGTGACCCGAGAAAGTATTGCGGACGAAGGCATTTCCTTTATTCGTAAGAAATCGGGCATGGGGGCACAGTATTTTATTGCCAATCTTGCGAATCGTTTCTCGGATGGGATGGTCCAATTGGCCAAAATTTCAACCGGCATCGAGTTGCTAGATCCACTTACGGGGGAAATTCGAAAACCTGTCTTGCGCAAGGATAAGCATTTCTATCTGCAACTCGCACCTGGCCAAAGTTTACTCGTTCGTTCGATTCCTGCTGTGAAAAAAGCGATTCCTACGGAAGCAAAGGCGAAGGTCTTTACGCCTTTGGTGCCTTCGACAAAGATTCAATTGACTTTCCCTCAAAATGCCTTGCCTGGGCAATCGATGGAATCTTTGCAATTTTGGACTCAAGATTCCTCGACCCATGATTATTGGGGAAAAGGGACCTATTCCTTCGATTTTGATTTGGCGGAGGAACAGATTTCATCTGCCAAAGTATTGCATTTTGATAAAATACGAGATTGGGTTCGGGTTAAAATCAATGGGAAAGATTTAGGACTTGTTTGGTCCTTGCCATATCAGTTGGCCATTCCGGGCGGTTTATTGTCCTCCCAAAATCACATGGAATTAGAGGTGATGAACGTGTCCGCTAATCGGATTCGAAAACTGGATCGAGAGAAATTCAATTGGAAGAATTTCTATGAAATTAATTTTGTTGACATTCAATACAAACCCTTTGATGCATCAATTTGGGCAGTGACGGCCAGTGGAATTGAAGGAGAATTATATTTTAGCAATTTATGAGTTTTGTCGGGGCACTCAAAGAGGCATTTTTTGCCTTAGAAAATCAGGAGAATGCGAAATGGATGCGTTGGTACATGCGGGATCAATATCCCTTTATAGGTATCAAAAAACCAGAAAGGGCGATTGTATTTAAATCCATTTATAAACAATATGGCCGTACGGAGGATTGGTTTGACGTATGTACGGAATTGTTTGCCCTTCCGGAAAGAGAATTTCAATATGCCGCCATGGAATATCTGTTGAAGGCAAAGAAATCGTGGGATCATCGAATTCCAGAATTAGTTGATCGATGGGTGGATGCGAAAACCTGGTGGGATGTAGTCGATGTGCTGGGTCCCAAAGTGCTTGGGCATTATTTCTCGCAATTTCCGGAGCAGCGTGATAATTGGGTGGCTACTTGGATGAAATCACCCATTTTCTGGCATCAACGGCTATGTATTTTATTTCAATTGGATTATAAATCCCAAACAGATTTGGTACTATTGAGTCAAGTTATTTTGGCATTGAATACGTCCAAAGAGTTCTTTATTCAGAAGGCAATTGGATGGACCTTGCGTCAATATGCGCGGACAGATGCGGATTGGGTTCGGGAATTTGTTGAATCAAATGCCTTGATGCCGCTTTCGAAAAGGGAGGCTTTGAAACACATTTCCTAGCTACCTTTGGCAAACCTTGGAGGATTGCCAAAGGTAAGGGGAATGGGGGAGAATAAACGACCTAAAACTGATAATCTACTTGCGTTTTTTCAACACAGCCAGTTCGTGCGCTGTGTCATAATAACCCCGTAAATTTGACCAGTCAAAGGTGTCCGCTATACTTTCCACCCGGTTACGTTGCGTAATCCGATCACGCTGTGTCTGTTGGGTGAATTTGAATAACATATTCGCTAGTTGTTCCGCAGATTCCTTGTAATTCTGCGTCTTACGATTTACAACGCTAACACCCCACTGTTCATAGTCGCGCATAATCTGCATCATATAATCTCCAAAACCCGAAAGGTCTGACGTAACCGTAGGTACCCCGCGTGCCATACATTCCAAAGGTGTATAACCCCAAGGTTCATAATACGACGGAAACACACCCAAATGACAACCTCGAACGAATTGTCCATAATCCAGGCCAAATAATGGATTGGTTGAAACGATGAAGTCGGGATGATACACAACTTTTACTTTATCTTCTGAATTATTCAATAATTGCGTCCGGTGTAAATTCCGAATGATGTCATCCTCTTGTTTCAATAAGTGAGTTACTACCTTCGGCCTTGCATTTGTTTTCCAGGTTTGCACCGTTCTACGAAGCCGCAAACGCCAGTATTCGTCCACAAATTGATTCAAATCCGGCAATTGCATATCGTTGGATGATGCGGCAGCTTCGAATAATTTCTCGCCAACTTCCTTTTGAATGGCCTGGCAATTCTCCCGAATTTCATCCAATACCGCCCGAGAGTGTAAAACTTCCGGATCGATGGAATGATATGGCTGCTTGGTAATGAAGAACATAATCACGGTTTTTTTCGAACCGACTTCCTTCATTTTGCGATTTAATATCTCCAAGGCATCTAATGTGATGTCATAACCTTTGTTTGAATATTCAAAACGACCTGATGTAAATAAATAGAGCGTTTGGTCTAAATCAAAAGCCTGATTTTGAAAGAAATGTCCCATGACAAAATCTGAAATTCGCTTCTTGTATAGTGAATGCAAATTTTGGTGTTCGTGCATGGCGGCAAAACGCTGAATATTTAAGCCATTGGGTAGAATTAATTCCGGAATTCGACCTAAAAATGCGATACATTCCTTGGCAGTGATGTCAGAAACAGTAGTTAATACATCTGCTTTTTGCGCAGCTGCACGCTCGAAAGAGGCTTGCGCTTCGATGCCATAATGTACGGCTTCTTTGTGCCAATTGAAGGTATCCAAGACATCGTAAAAATTCGGTACGTTCCCTGCGAGATAGCGCCCTAACATGGTTGCATGTGTCGTGAAAACGGTCGATATTTTGACTTTGTCTTTTTTCAAGTCTGGCAAACAAGTCGAAGCCATCCATTCATGAAAATGAACGACAATATCTTTTTTTGATTTGTTCTCCACCGCAAATTGGGTCAAGAACAAACGAATCAATTCCCCTAAAGCGATGGTTTGGTTGACTAATTCCTCAACTCCTAAGGTTGAAATTTTATGATTTTCCCAAATTTTTCCTTTGATGATATCGACTTGATCATAGATAGATGCTATGTCGAATAATACGATTTTGGGTTTTCCTGTGATGAGCCAATTTCCATAGTGTACCTGATATCCCAAAGCACGAAGACTTAAAATTGCGCGTTCCACCGGCGTATCTTCCGTGACAGGTAGTGCTTCAAATTCAGCGGCAGCTGTTTGGGGGAAGTATGGGCCCAACAATAAATAATCATCGCCCCATTTTTCCACCATGGAAGGGACTTTGGTCCGGATCACAGTGTAAATTCCACCCACTTGGTTACATGTTTCCCAAGCGACTTCAACTAAAAATTTCTTCTTTTCTGCTTTCTTCTTCTCCATAATCTACATATATGAGGCACTTTCAATGACTTGAGTCGTGCCGTTTTGGGTAATCGTATAATTAAATCCTTTTTGGATGGCATAAGCCCCAACATCCCCTTTTTTGTTGATCGCCAAATAGCCCACTTGGAATTCTTGGTATTTATATCGTTTCACGATACGCATGATTGCAGCTTCACAGGCCTGCTGTGGCGACATGCCCTGACGCATGAATTCTACAATTAAGAAGGATCCCAAGGTCTTCATGACAAACTCGCCCAAACCTGTTGCACAGGCGCCTCCAACCTCATCGTCACAAAATACGGCTCCTCCGATGATGGGAGAGTCTCCAACCCGACCATGCATTTTGAATGCCATTCCACTCGTTGAACAAGCTCCTGCGATTTCTCCGGCTTTACCTAGGGCAAGCAGTCCAATGGTATCATGTCGTTCGATATTTACTTTGGGCTCATATTTGGCCACCTTTTTCCACTCTTCCCAAGCTTTGCGAGATTTTTCAGTTAATAGGTCTTGCTTTTTAAATCCTTGGGAGAGGGCAAATTGTAAGGCCCCTTCACCTGAAAGCATCACATGGGGTGTTTTTTCCATGACGGCCCGCGCAACGGAAATGGGGTGCATGATGCCTTCTAAAAAGGTAACTGAACCGGCATTGCCCAAATGATCCATGATGCACGCATCTAAGGTCACGTGTCCATCGCGGTCGGGATATCCGCCGTAGCCAACCGTAGTTTCCTCTGGATTTGCTTCGGGTACCCAAGCCCCGGCTTCAACACCATCAAGGGCTTTTCCTGTTTGTACCATTTTGTCGTATCCCGCCTTTGTGCCCGCCTCATTTTTCCACGTTGCAATGATGACTGGTTCGGGGATTTTTGTATGAACTGTGCTCGCAACACCGAGTAACCCTGCTGTTTGTAAAAACGATCTTCTTCTCATAGGTGTTGGTTTATCGAAATTTAATTAAAGATAATTTATTTGTTGATTGAATAAGTAATGCTTAAAATTGTCTTTCTAAAATAGAAAAAAATCTTTGAAAAATTATTATTCTTTCATCAATATCAACAAATGAAGTTAATAAAATCCGTTTTCCCCCTCATATTGGCTGTTATGGTCAGTTTTGCTTTGCATAAATCTTGGGGAACAATTCCACCTTTTGGTAAGTTACTAAGTCCTTTTCACGGTTTTTGGGTCAATGCTGAACGAGCTGGATCGGAGGAAATGCGTGAAGAAGATTTGCACATTTCCGGTTTATTTAAACCCGTGAAAGTCGTTTATGATGAGATGGCTATTCCGCATATTTTTGCCGAAAATGATCATGATTTATTTTTAGCTCAAGGGTATATCACGGCCAAAGACCGTTTATGGCAAATGGAGTTTCAGACGCATTTTGCCGGAGGGCGTATTTCAGAAATTGTCGGAGAAAAAGGGCTAGCCTCAGATCAATTCCAGCGCAGGATGGGTGCCGTTTATGGCGCCGAACAATCCTTCGAAGGAATGAAAAAAGATCCCCAAGCGAAGGTTGCCCTAGAGGCCTATTCGGATGGAATTAACGCGTACATTTCCTCGCTTTCGGAACGGGAATTACCCTTGGAATACAAGCTATTAAACTATACACCTGAACCCTGGACGCCCATCAAGAGCGCCTTGTTTTTGAAAAACATGTCATTTGTTTTAGCTTCTGGTACAGATGATTTGAAGATGACCAATATTCTGCGTCAATATGGGCGTGAGGTTGCTGAGAATTTATTCCCGAATTATCCCTTTGAAGAGAGCCCAATTATCCCAAGTGGTACTCCGCTTGGTTTTAAAATGCAGCCCATCCCGGCTGCTCCCAAAGATTTTGTAGGCCTAGGAAGTGCGATGCGAACACCTGAAAAAGATCCTAATATCGGTTCAAATAACTGGGCTGTTTCAGGAAATAAGACGGTTTCCGGGATGCCTATTTTAGCGAATGACCCCCATTTGACTCTTTCATTGCCCTCCATTTGGTATCAAGTTCAATTGGTTGCGCCTGGCGTGAATGTCTATGGTTCCACCATGCCGGGGACTCCGAATGTCATCACGGGATTCAATAAAAATATTGCTTGGGGGGTTACGAATGTGGGATCGGATGTGCTGGATTGGTACCAAGTTAAATTTAAGGATGCATCTAAATTGGAATATTGGCACGATGGCCAATGGAAGAAAACCAAATTACGTATCGAATCCTTCAAGATTAAAGGCAAAAAGGATTTTGTTGATACGGTATTCTTTACTCACCATGGTCCCGTGGTTTATCTAAGTCATGAAAAGCCGCTAAAATCGAATATCCCAGTAGGGCATGCCTTACGTTGGATTGCCCATGAAAAATCACAAGAATTAACTACTTTTTATCGCCTTAATCGGGCCAAAAATTACTCCGACTATGCGGAGGCTCTGCGTTATTTTTCCGCACCGGCGCAGAACTTTGTTTTCGCGAGTAATGAGGGAGATATTGCACTTTGGGTGAATGGGAAGTTTCCGTTGAAATCGAACTTACAAGGAAAATATTTGTTGGATGGGACGGATGCGGCGGCCGACTGGAAAGGGTTCATCCCACAGGCACACAATCCACATGTGAAAAATCCACCACGTGGCTTTGTTAGTTCGGCCAATCAATTTTCTACGGATACGTCTTATCCTTATTATATGGGTTGGCAATACGCGCCATCAGAACGCGGTCGGCGGATCAACGAACGTTTGACAGCCATGAAAAAAATCACTATTGATTCCTTAAGAGGCCTACAAAATGACAACCTGAATATTCGGGCTCGTCATTTATTGCCTCTGTTATTACGATCAGTAAAATCGACCGAACCGGCATTGGGCATATTGAAGTCTTGGAATTTACAAAATGCACCGGAGTCCATTGGCGCTACCATATTCGAAACATGGGTACTCAATCTGCAATCCTTTTTATGGGACGATGAGTTTGCGGCGGACGAAAAGATTCCGATGAACCGACCGGCAATCGATCGAACCATTCATTTAATTGAGCATGAGGCACAGGCACGCTGGTGGGATAATGTCAAGACAAAGGGACAGCGCGAAACGATGGATCAAATCATTGAATCGTCCTTTAAGGCAACCTTGGACACCTTGAAAAAACACCATGGTGCGCTGGGGCCCGAGTGGGCCTGGTACAAACATAAGCAAACCGGAGTTCGCCATTTAATTCCCGGGATGGATGCCTTGAGTCGGTTGAATATCCCAATCGGTGGGGGAGGATCCATCGTAAATGCAGCGACAACGAAAACAGGGCCATCTTGGCGCTTTATTGTTGAGTTATCCAAAACGGGAAATCCTAAGGCATTCGGTATTTATCCGGGGGGTCAATCAGGGAATCCTGGGAGTAGCCATTACGATGATTTAATAGATACTTGGGCCAAAGGGGAATTGAAACCCCTCTTGTATTTAGATAATCCGAATCAATCTACGACACGCATTCGTAAGAAAATTACATTAGCCAACTAGACATCATGCAACATACAACATTACGAATTATCATATTAATCATCGTGGGCGTCCTCGTTGGGCTCTATTTACCTTGGTATGCCATGGGGGTCCAGGCGGGAATTATCGCTTTTTTGTTGCGATTCCCCACTAAAAGTGCCTTCATTACCGGTTTTGTAGCAGGCTTTCTGCTTTGGGGCTTGGCTGCTTTTTGGATGAATACAGCAACGCCGAGCGGCTTACCTGCTCGGATGGCATCCGTTCTTCCATTACACGGTGAAGTAGGCATGCTTTATTTGGTCACTGGGGCGATCGGAGGAATTGTTTTGGGTTTTTGGACTTGGGCCGGTGCTCGATTGCGATAGAATTTTTAAAAATTTAGGACAATCAAAGCATAGATTGTATATTTACCATTAAATCCATTTATAATTAAAATTAAACTCGTGAAAAATTCAAGTATCTCTTACGTTTGGTTAGCGGTTTTAACACTCGCTGTTGCTTATTCATTTTTCAAACCTACGACTGGCGCAAGTTCGGTAGGAGCTGGGGTAACCGCTGAAGGCAAGCGTATTGTATTCGTTAATTCTGATTCATTATTAACGAACTATCAATTTTACAAAGACGCTCAGAAGGAGTTTGAAAATAAAGGATACCGTTTACAAGTGGACTTAGGTCAAAAAGAGCGTGCATTGCAGGCTGAACTTCAAGCGATTCAGCAACGTGCTGCAGCGATGACACAAGCACAATTGCAAGCAGCTGATATGACATTGAAGAAAAAGGGAGCTGAATTGCAACAATATTCGCAACAAAAGCAAGCTGAATTAGGTCAAGAGCAAACAAAGAAAAACGAAGAGTTATACAACAACATTCGTGAGTATATCGCAAAGGTGAACAAGGAAAATAAATATGAATTCGTTTTAGGTTATTCTAAAATTGGAGGAGGTATTTTATTTGCTGATCCATCTGTTGACGTGACACAAAAATTAGTTGACGGCTTGAACAAAGAATACGCAGCGAAGAAAGCTGAGAAATAGTTTATCAATTAAGAAGGAAGCCACGCAGTCTTGCTGTGTGGCTTTTTTGTTTCTAATCACATGGCAAAGGATAAAATCCAAAAACAAGTAGAAATTAAAAACCGCAGGGCGTCCTTTGAATATGCATTCTTGGATACCTTCACGGCTGGACTTGTTTTGACCGGGACTGAGATTAAATCGATCCGCCAAGGAAAGGCTAATCTAACGGACGCCTATTGCACTTTCTTTCAAGACGAACTATTTGTTCGCAATATGCATATTTCCATGTACGATGAGGGGACACATTTTAATCACGACCCCTTACGTGATCGCAAATTGTTATTGTCCAAAAGAGAATTGGCAAAATTGCAGAAGGAATTGAAAAATGTGGGTTTGACCATTATTCCTACTCGCCTTTTTATTTCGGATAAAGGTTATGCCAAATTAAACATTGCATTAGCGAAGGGAAAGAAGACTTTCGATAAGCGTGATGACATCAAAGAAAAGGATATTAAACGCGAAATGGATCGCTCTATGCGTTAGTTCTGAATTTCTTCACCAGTTGAACGGCTGCCATAATGACCACGGCAAATGCAATAAATCCCCCGATTCCAATCACCATATCAAACGTGTTTTTGGCAATGACCAAGAATACCACGGCGACCAATAAAATAGTCGCAATTTCATTGAAGAGTCTTAATTGACCTCCAGAAAGGATGAATTCGGATGTACGAAATTTGCGAATGAGGTGCCGACAAACAAAATGGTAAATCGTAATACCCAATACAAAGGCTAATTTAAGATGCAACCAAGTGTGGGTTTGGAAATTATCCCACCAGTTGAGGTACACCATCGAAAGTCCCGTTATCCAAGTTAGCCACATGGCTGGAATCATGATGGCATTGAAAAGTAATTTTTCCATCTTTTCGAATTGCTTCGAAAGGATAGCCTTTTCCTGCTCATCTTTTTCCTGAGCCTCTACATGGTAAACCAATAAGCGGGGTAAATAGAATAATCCTGCGAACCAGCTCACAACAAAAATAATGTGCAATGATTTTAGGAAATTATAATCCATTTTTGGCCTGATAACGTTTGAATAGACTGTTGATTTTTAGTTGTATCACACCAAAAATTGCTTCTTTGAAGATATTTGCAGACATTTTACTAACGCCTTTGGTGCGATCGGTAAAAATGATGGGAACTTCAATCATCTTGAAACCGTATTTCCAAGTGGTGAATTTCATTTCTACTTGGAATGCATAGCCGATGAATTTAATTTGATCCAAAGGGATGGTTTCTAGTACTTTTCTTCGGTAGCATACAAAACCTGCTGTCGCATCTTGAATCGGCATTCCAGTGATAAATCGTACATAGAATCCCGCAAAATAGGACATTAATACTCTGCCTATGGGCCAGTTGACCACATTTACGCCATTGATGTAGCGCGAGCCAATCGACATATATGCACCTTGATTTGCACAGGCATCATACAAACGAATTAAATCCTCCGGATTATGCGAGAAGTCGGCATCCATTTCGAAAATATAGTCGTATGATTTAGCTAATGCGTATTTGAAACCAGCGATGTAGGCGGTTCCTAGGCCCAACTTCCCTTGGCGTTCAAGTAAATGAATCCGATCCGGGTGGGATTCTTGCAGTGTTTTTACACAGGCGGCTGTTCCATCCGGGGAACCATCATCTACGATTAATAAATCGAAAACAGGATCAAGACTCAATACCTTCTCGATGATGGCTTGAATGTTTTCAATCTCATTGTATGTCGGAATGATGACGATCCGCGTATTCATAGGTTATTTCTTGTAACAGTAACAGCTTGTTAAATGGTCGTTTACCAGCCCGGCAGCTTGCATGAAAGAATAACAAATCGTAGGGCCCACAAATTTGAAACCTAATTTCTTGAGATCTTTACTGATGCGAACCGACAAGTCTGTTTGAGCGGGTAATTCCGGGTGCTCGGCAAACTGATTTGTAATGGGCCGCTGTTGGACATATTCCCAAATAAATCGGTCAAAGCTACCAAATTTTTCCTGAATTTGGATAAAAGCGCGTGCATTCGTCCGAACGGATTGGATTTTCAACCGATTTCGAATGATTCCGGGATTTTCGAGGCAAAAGGCTAATGCCTCATCTGACCAATTACTTAAAGCTTTGGGGTCAAAATTTGCAAAGGCAGCACGGAAGTTCTCTCGCTTGCGAAGAATGGTAATCCACGATAGGCCCGACTGGAAGCCTTCTAAAATTAGCAGTTCAAAAAGTTTTGCATCGTCATGTTCAGGTTTGCCCCATTCTTCGTCATGGTAAGCGATGTAGAGTGGATCATTTCCGGGCCAGGGGCAACGTGTAGGTGTACTCATGAGGGGTTAGGTTTCGTGGAAATCTTCAGGTTAAAACCTGAGGTTAATAAGTGGCTTGGTGTTAATCCCCAGGTTAAAACCTGGGGTTATAAGTTTAAGTTTTTAAATAACCCTTGGCTTCAGCCTAGGGGTCCTGAGGTGAAACCGGTGCGAATAAATCCGTACACAAAAATGCTAATTTTTAAATCATTGCCACCAATGCCTGAAAGTTTATCAGTTTATAGGTAAGTTTGTAACAGTTTAGGGTGTTTCATGCACATCTGTGTGTGTTACTTAATAGGGAATATAGTGAAATACTATAACTGTCCCCGCAACTGTGACATTCCAAAATGCTTTTCATCACAGGTCACTGGCTTCGGCTGGGAAGGCGGAAAAGAAATGGAATGGAGTCAGGAGACCTGCCTTAAATGATTCTTGACCTTGTATTACGGAGGATGTGATAAGGTTGAGCGTTCGATTACCTTCTTAATTTGATCGCCCGAAAGGGCAAAAACATGTTTAACATTCGATTGACGCTATTGACAGCGTTATTATTCGCATGCCTACCTGAGTTGTATGCAGCGAAAACGGCTTCGGCCCCAGATTCTCTTTTAGCAGAAGTTCAGGTCATCGCATCCAAGTATCCGAGTAAATTGGCTCAAACGGGGAAAGTGATTTCTGTTATTTCCCAGGAACAAATTCGACGAAGTCTTGGAAAGAACCTCGGGGAATTACTGCAGGAAAGTGTAGGTATTTCCATCGTGGGAGCTCGAAGTGCTCCTGGAAGTAACCAAGAAGTTTATGTTCGTGGAGCTAATACCGGGAACGTTTTGGTTTTAATTGATGGATTTCCAGCAAATGATCCCTCCCATATTTCTTCCGTCATGGATTGGAATTTGATTGATTTGGGGAGTTTAGAGCGGATTGAAATCATGAAAGGTGGGCAATCAACGTTATATGGCTCGGATGCAACTGCGGGAGTGATTAATTTAATTACACGCAAAGCAGGCTCTTCGGTACACCTACAAGCCGGTGGCTTAGGAACGCATGCGGAATCTGTTCAAGTTCAAAATACCTGGAATGGCTTGAAGTTTGGTCTAGCCATGAAAAATTTTCAAACGCAGGGTTTTTCATCCGCCGCAAATCAGTTGGAGACTGATGGAATGGGCCAACAAAACATTCGGGTGAATTTGGGGAGTAGTTTGGGAAAACATGCCGACTGGGATTTGTATTACCAAAGTGAATTTTATCAAGCGAGTTTAGATGGTGGACCATCCGTGGATGAGCGTGATTATACAGCGAAAGCATCCAATCACGCCTTCCGTGCCCAATTCCATCAGCAATTCATTCGAGGGGACTTATTTGTTCGCATGTTTCAGGATATCACGCATCGATTTTTTCGAAACGACTCAACACATATCCCGGTAAATGCTTGGTCGAATTATAGCGAGTCGGCCTATGTAGGCTTGAACCAAGGAGCAGAATCTTATATCAAATGGAGATTACCAGCTGGAATCCAGGCAGTGGCCGGTGTAGAGTTTCGAAATCAATCGACAGAACAGTCTGACTTCTCCATCAGTGCGTATGGACGGTATGATTCTCCCGCCTTAACTGCCTCTTTGGCAAATATTCAATTGTTTGGGAGCTATGTGACCCTCGAAAAACATCAGTCGGATGTTTGGGGCATGGAGATCGGTGGCCGATTAAGCAATCATTCACTTTATGGCGATAATGTTACTTACCATGTGAATCCCTATGTCTATGTTTTGCCAAAGGGTAAATTGTTTGTGAATTATTACAGCAGTTTTAAAGCACCATCTTTGTATCAGTTGTACTCCCCTTATGGAAATAAGGAGCTAAAAGCCGAACAGGGTAAAACGTTCGAGGCGGGATTTGAACAGCAGATGGGACAATTTTATGTACGTTTGGTAGGTTTCAAACAAGCAGTTCAGGATGGAATTGTTTTTCAATCCATTTATGTAGAACCCTATGGGCGCTATGCGAATGTATCCAAGCAAAATACCCAGGGAATTGAGCTTGAAGCGCGTTATACCTGGAAGGGTTTCTCTACTGATCTTGCATATACATATTTAGATGGGGAGATGAATAATGTGCTTAATGGCAAGGATTCAACCTATTCTTCCTTGATTCGTCGGCCTAAACATCAGCTGTCCTTACGGGCGAACCAGCAGCTGACTAAACGCTGGTCGGCAAGTATATATGCCCAATACGTGGGAGAACGAATGGATTATTATTATGATGATGCGACTTATCAAACGAAGGGCGTGAACCTGGCGGGATATGTTTGGACGGAGATACAATCGACTTATGCTCTCAATAAACAATGGCGTGTGCAGGCTTTGGTCAAAAACGTGTTGAATCAGGCGCCGATTGAAATGTATGGCTATTCGGGCCAGCCAAGAAATATTCAGCTTAGTCTTTTTGGTACTTTTTAAATGAGATAGCCCTGCGATGCGGGGCTATTTTTTTAGGGTTTAAAGCGTTCGTAAACATCCTTTCCGGTGTTAAGATCTTTTCCGAAAAGTTCGATGTAGTTTACAGACGGCATGATGTTTGATTCATCCACGCTCACAAATACCCGTTTCAGGATTTGTAATTTTCCATTAATTGGAAAAAGTGCAATTGGATTTCCACGCGAATCAAGTTTAACGACGAATTTGCGTTTACGGTAAGCTAGAAAATAGCCTTCATAAGAATTGGGTTCAGCTTTAATCACATCCGTATATAGTCCATAGGCCAAAGTTCGCTGGATGGTGCTCAATTCTTCCTTTTGGCCTTTCTCACCATAACGGATCCAATAAGTATGAACTGGTGATTTAGGATTCAGGGATTTATTTGCTTGTAAATTCGCATCGTAAATAACCGTATTCGCATTTGAACTACGTTGGATGTAAAAAAGTCGAATGTTGGAATCGGGTGGAATAGGAAAGCGTTCCGCTGGGTCTGCCTGGGAGGAGAGTAATGTGCAAATAAATAGACCAATTAGGCAGAGGCGATTCATATTCAGTTCGTAGGCATTAGGGCTTAGTGCCCTGATCAATATTGGCCTCGAAATTAGTGAATTATTTTGGACAATAAGAGCAATTGTGTGACCTGATATGAGCATTATTATGCCAATATGTTGGATTTTGGAAAAAATTACCTACCTTTGCCAAGGAAATTTAAGAAAGAAGAGGGGTTTTTAATCCCTCTTTTTGTTTTCAAGGTATTGATGGAAGATTTAAAAACGAAGATTAACGGTTGGATTCAGGAGTATATCGGTGATGGTCCTATATTTTTAGTGGATTTATCGATTAGCAAGGGACTCAAGCGCTCGTTGGTGACTATTCTTGTCGATACCATGGAAGGGATTACCATTGATGCTTGCGCATTGATGAGCCGAAAGCTGGCTCATCACATCGAGGAGAATTTATGGATTGAGGAGGCCTATAATTTAGAGGTTTCATCACCGGGATTGGATTTTCCATTGACACAGGGCTGGCAGTTTGAGAAGAATGCGGGTCGAAGTGTGAAGGTGTGGATGAAGGAGGGGGATACTGTGATGGGAACATTGCAGGGACATACGGCAGATGCAATTCAGGTGTTGATCGAGAAGACGGTGAAACATCGTAAAGTGGTTGCGAAAGAGCCTACTTGGTTTGCATTAAAAGAGTTAGATAAAATAAGAGTACAAGTTTCATTTCAATAAAAAAACGTAAGGATAGCAATGAACAGTGTTGAATTAATTTCGTCATTTTCAGATTTTGCTCGGGAGAAGAACATTGACAAGCCGACAATGATTTCGGTTTTGGAAGAGGTTTTTCGTACGATGATTCGCAAGAAATTCGGTTCCGATGAAAATTTCAATGTCATTATCAACCCCGAAAGTGGTGACTTAGAGATGTGGCGTACGCGTGAAATCGTGGACGATAACTCAGAGGATATATGGGATTTTGATAAAATACCTTTGGCAGAAGCGAAGTTGATCGAGCCGGATTTTGAGATTGGAGAAGAGGTGGCTGAATTGATTAAGTTGGAGGATTTTGGTCGTCGGGTCGTTCAAACTGCTCGTCAAACCTTGATTCAACGCATTAAAGATATTGAGAAAGAGGGTTTATACGATAAATACAAGGATTTGGTAGGGGAGTTAGTGACTTCTGAAGTTTACCAAATTTTAGGTCGTGAGTTAATTTTGTTGGACAACGAAGACAACGAATTAGTTTTACCCAAAGGAGAGATGATTTCAAAAGATCGTTTCAAGAAGGGGGAGACGATTCGTGCGGTGATTCACAAGGTAGAAATGTCGAATGGTACGCCTCGTATTATTTTGTCTCGTGTATCTCCGGTGTTCTTGGAGCGTTTGTTCGAGCAAGAAATTCCAGAAATTTACGATGGTACAATTTCGATTCGTAAGATTGTTCGTGAACCAGGTGAGCGTGCGAAAGTGGCTGTTGAGTCATTTGATGATCGCATTGATCCAGTAGGAGCTTGTGTGGGGATGAAAGGTTCTCGTATTCATGGTATTGTCCGTGAATTACAGAATGAGAACATTGACGTAATTAATTACACAGATAATTTAGAATTATTGGTGGCGCGTACGTTGAGTCCAGCGAAGTTAAATTCGATGGCCATTGATAAGGAGCGTCGTCGTATTTCGGTTTATTTGAATTCAGATCAGGTTTCTATGGCGATTGGTCGTGGAGGTCAAAACATCAAATTGGCTGGTAAATTAGTGGGATATGAAATAGATGTATTCCGTGATGTTCCGAAAGAGGAGATGGATGATGAGGATGTAGAATTGACAGTATTCTCCAATGAAATTGAGGCATGGATTTTGCAAGAGCTTCACAAAATTGGATTGGATACAGCGAAGCAGGTGTTGGCTTTATCTAAAGAAGAATTAGAGCGTAGAACGGAATTAGAAGAAGGAACGATTGATGAGATCCTTGCTATTTTACGTTCCGAGTTTGAATAACACATGCCCTGTATTGAGTAAGAATTTTAATTGAAAGCATAAGTATTTTTAATTTATATGGCAGAAGAGAAGACAATGCGATTAAGTCTTGTAGCAAAGCAAATAAACATAGGAACGTCTACGATCCTACAGTTTCTTTCTGCTAAAGGACATAAAGTCGATAATAACCCGAATGCAAAGCTTAATTATGAGCAATTGAGTTTGTTGGCAAACGAATACGGTGCAAACCATTTGTTGTCAACAGAGGAGGCTCCTAAGAAGCCTGTTGAGGAGCTTGTCGTGCCAGCTCCCGTGGTTGAGGAGAAGAAGCCTGAACCGGTTGCTGAAGTAGTAGTTGCTCCAGAACCTGTGAAAGAAGTTGCTCCGGAAGCACCTGTGGTTAAGGAAGAAACACCTGAGCCTGTAGCTGAAAAACAAATTGGTCTAAAGGTTTTAGGTAAAATTGATTTGGACAAAAAGGGTAACCCTGTTCCTCCAAAACCAGCACCAAAGCCTGAGCCTGTTGTGGAGAAGGTTCCTGAACCTATTGTGGAGGAAAAGCCAGTTGTTGAACCGCCTGCTCCTGCTGCACCGGTAGAAGCCGTTGTAGCTCCTGTTGCTCCCGTAACTCCTGTATCGGATCCTGTGGCACCAGTTGTGGAAGACATTCAATTGATTGAAGCAAAAGGAGAGACGCTAAAAGGGTTAACTGTTTTAGGTAAAATTGAATTGCCAGTTGATAATGGACGTGATAGCCACAACAAGCACAAGCGGAAGCGTATTGTGAAGGAGGAGAAAAAGCCAGTTGTGAATGAACAACGACCTAATCATCCGAATGCGGCTAATAACAACAATAAAAAGGATTTTGGTAAAAAGCCTGCTCCAGGAGCGAAGCCCGGGGGACCTCGTGAGGAACTGTCGGATAAGGACATTCAGGAGCAAATTAAGGCTACAATGGCACGCCTTCAAGGTGCGACAAACAAACAGAGTTTTGGTGCAGATAAGCGTCGTGTAAAACGTCGTGAACGCCAGGATGCCGAGGAAGCTCGCCAAATGGCTGAGGATGAGGAGGCAAAAGTATTGAAGGTAACTGAATTCGTTTCGGCGAGTGATTTAGCTTCTTTGATGGATGTATCGGTGAACGAAGTTATCTCAACTTGTATGAGTTTGGGTATGTTCGTTTCGATCAACCAGCGTTTGGATGCGGAGGCAATTACCATTATTGCCGATGAATTTGGTTATGAAGTAAACTTCATTTCAGCAGAAGAAGAAATTGACACCATTGAAGAGGAAGTTGAAGATGATCCTGCTGATTTAGTTCCTCGTGCTCCAATTGTCACTATCATGGGACACGTTGACCACGGTAAAACTTCCTTATTGGATTACATCCGTAAGTCTAAAGTTACAGCGGGTGAGGCTGGAGGTATCACGCAGCACATTGGTGCATATTCAGTTGAAACAGAGTCTGGTAAAAAAATCACGTTCTTGGATACACCAGGTCACGAAGCCTTTACGGCGATGCGTGCACGTGGTGCGAAAGTAACGGATATTGTTATCATTGTGATTGCAGCGGATGACTCGGTCATGCCGCAGACAAAAGAGGCGATTAACCACGCGATGGTTGCCGGTGCTCCAATTGTCTTTGCATTCTCAAAGGTGGATAAAGATGGGGCTAACACGGATAAAGTCCGTGAAGAATTAGCAACCTTGAATATGTTGGTGGAAGATTGGGGTGGAAAATATCAATGCCAAGAGATTTCATCTAAATCAGGATTAGGTATCAATGACCTACTTGAAAAAGTATTGTTAGAAGCCGAAATGCTAGATTTGAAGGCTAATCCAAAAAAGAAAGCCGTCGGTTCAGTAATCGAAGCGGAATTGGATAAGGGGCGTGGTTATGTAACTACGATGATGATTCAAGATGGTACTTTGAACGTGGGAGACATGATGCTGGCAGGCGACAACTATGGCCGTGTGAAAGCAATGTTTGATCACCATGGTCATAAGATTAAAAAGGCTGGTCCGTCTACTCCTGTACAAGTACTTGGATTGAACGGTGCTCCTCAAGCGGGAGATAAGTTGATTTGTTTAGAAAATGAGCGTGAGGCGCGTGAGATTGCCAATAAGCGTGAGCAGATTTTACGTGAACAATCTTTACGTACTCGTAAGCACATCACCCTCGAGGAAATTGGTCGTCGGAAGGCGATCGGTACATTCCGTGAGTTGAACGTGATTGTGAAAGGTGACGTGGATGGTTCTGTTGAGGCGCTTTCGGATTCCTTATTGAAATTATCGACGGAAGAAGTTCAAGTTCGTATCATTCATAAGGGCGTTGGTCAAGTGTCTGAGTCGGATGTAGCTTTAGCTTCAACATCAGATGCTGTAATTATTGCATTCCAAGTTCGTCCTTCGCAGAATGCACGTCGGATGGCAGACGCGGAGCAGATTGAGATTCGCAACTATTCGATTATCTATCAGGCAATTGATGAAATCAAAGCAGCGATGGAAGGTATGTTAGCTCCTTCATTTGAAGAAGTTATTACGGCGAACATCGAAGTGCGTGATGTATTTAAAATTTCGAAAATTGGTACTGTTGCAGGATGTTATGTCTTGGATGGTACGGTTAAGCGTTCACATAAAATTCGTGTCATTCGTGACTTCGTTGTGGTTCACGACGGTGAGATTTCAGCCTTGAAACGATTCAAAGACGATGTGGCTGAAGTAAAGTTTGGCTACGAATGTGGTATGTCAATCAAAGGTTTCAATGACCTAGAGGTTGGCGACAACTTAGAGTGCTACGAAATGAAAGAAGTAAAACGTACTTTGAAATAATAAGGACGTGTTTTTAACAAAAATAGCCGAATCAATCGATTCGGCTATTTTTGTTTATGCCAGAAGCTTTATCGTTTGATTCGGCTATCTTGTTTAGGCAAGTAGTTCTTTCATATTCACCGACTTGAAGAAGACGAAGAGGAGTGCTGAAAAGAGACCAAGAAATAGTGCTCCGAGCGTGATAAGGCTCCGCTTGGGACTTGATCGTTTCAAGGGAACCTGAGCGGGTTCAAGGACTTTAAATACGGGTGTCTCTTTTTGTAATTTGATTTTGGCCTCAGTCGTTTGACTCGTCAAATTTGAATAAACACTAAATGCCAAATCAACTTCATATTGCAGTTTCTTTCCTTGATCTTTCGCAACATTTAAAAAGACATTTCTGTTTTGATCCTTGTAGTTTGAAAGCGTGAATAGGGCCTGGTCATAGCGTTTGCGCGCCTCTGCTTGTCGGTCTATCAAAAAATTCAATTCCTTTCTGGCCTTTTCTGTTCGGTAATGAATGATGTATTTCCGCAGTTGAATTAATACCAAATTTGCCAAATTAGCTGAAATGACGGGGTCTAAACTTGTCGTGGCGATTTTGATTAAATTGCTCTTCTTGTCAATTTCGATGACAATCGACTCCTTTAATGCAGCTAACATGTCAGATTCTTGTTTGCTAATTTGGATTAAATCAGTACTTAATACCCCATGAGGGATGTTTAAATTTTCTACATCGTTCGATGCTTTATTTTTGTCTGATTTGAATAATCCAATGGGTGCATTTGAATTATCTTGTTTGAGATAATTCGCCAATTTTTGATACTTTTTTTGTTTCAAATTATAGACACTCGACTGGCTAAGTTCTTGCAGGAAAGGCATGCTCTGAACAATTTCGGGATACATAGCAGGTTGAATCGCATCTGATCCCGCCATAGCACCTGAAAGATTAATACCGGCTAATCCTGCCAATGAAGACAAACCACCTAAACCTCCACTGGATGAACCCCCAAGTTTCGAATCAACTTCGGGTAATAATTTTACTTGGGATTCGTATTGACTATCCAGCGTCAAGGAAAATAGAGCTCCGAGTGCCGTAAATAGCAGAGTAACAACCAATATGCTTAGTTTGTACTTGACGATTGCATTCCAAATTTCAGAAAAATTGATTGAAATTTCATCCGAATTGGTTGGCTGTGGGACGTTGGGTTCGTTCATGTAGCTTGGCAGTTTACTTCGGAATATTGTTGATCAATGTAATAATGGCAACCGAAACGGAAACTAAACTTGAAGTAAGTCCGATGGCCTCAGCAGCAGATAATCCTTTTTTTCTATTTTCGGGAAAGGCTGGAATGACAATTTCAGCACCTGGCTCAATCCGTGGGTTTTTCTTGAAAATGAGGAACTTACGTATTTGATTGGAAACCCCATTGGCATAGGTGACATACATCTTCTTGCGGTTCGCATTGACTGTATATCCTCCGGCCTCTGCAATGTATTCCTTCAAAGTGAAATCTTCTTTATAACTCACCGCTAATGGATTCTGAACAGCTCCCGTTAATTTAATAGTTTGCAAGAGACGCGGAATGGTTAATTCATCTCCTGCCATCAATTGTAAGTTCTCCTGGGATGTTGGATTGTTTAGAATCTCCTTTAAATTAACGCCAACAGTCGTAGTTCCACGAATCAATTTACCGCCTTCTAAATAACCTTCTGTCCGTAGGCCGCCAGCGCGTTGAATCAAATCTGAGATACGCTGTTGGTTGTTTTCAATGGCATAAGAACCTGGGAAATTGACCATGCCGACAATTTTGACTGAACGTTGTTCTTCGTAATTTGGTGCCCGACGAATTGATACAATGTCAAAAGGCTGAAGCGTAAGTTGATTTCCTTCGTTGGCAATTTTATGGCTTCCATCGATCGCAAAGCTGACAATTTCGATTTTAGCCGCTTTAGGATCAGCTGTTCCATGTGTGATGATGCGGCGAGCTAATTCAAGATTCGCATAACTAGCGGATTCCTTTAGGCCTTTGGCTTGTAAAATTAAATCGGCAACCTTCATGCCTTCCTTGTATTCGAATTCACCTGGTGCATTTACTTCTCCCACAATGTTGACGAAGCGTTTTTCGCGTAAATTGTTGATGGAATAAACCAGCAAAACATCTTCGCGCTGAAGCGAAATGTCTGTTGACTCGCCACGTAATATTTTGCCTAAATCAATGGATAAGACCTCAGGATCATAATTTTCTTTCCGTCGCGTCAAGGTGGCCCGATTTAAAAAGGCATCTTCTCGCAATCCTTCTGATTTCTTGATCAGGTCTTTTACAGTCATTAATCCAGCCTCGATGGCATAATTCCCAGGTCGAAAAACAGCACCCTGAACTTCCACTCGATTTTCATAGCGCTCAATAATCGTTCCTATAGTATAGACATCTCCGTTGTTGGGTAGAAAGGAATCTACTTCCTCCTGCGTAATATTCATTAATTTAATTTCCCTCGAAGTATTTCTGCGGACATTAATAGTGTAGGTATATGCCTTTTCTGTAAATCCACCCGCATAGCGCAAGAGGTCCTTGAAACTTTCTCCTTTTACTAATTCGTAGATGTATGGCCGCTTTACTTCTCCTGCTAATTCCACCCGGTTCTCATAATCGCCCACCCGAATAATGTCCTGGTCATTCAAATGGATATTATCTTTCTGATCAGCACGCAAAAGAAAATCGTATAAGTCTAATGTACGAATCACCTTGTTACCGCGAATCACACGAATGTTTCGAAAGGAACCATTCCTGTTCGGCCCCCCCGCAACATACAAGGCGTTAAAAACGGTTGCCAAGGATGATACAGTGTAAGAGCCTGGGAAATTTACCTCACCTGTTAAGGTTACTTTGATACTTCGAACACCAGCTAATGTTACCTGAGCAGAGGAACCGCTTCCTGGTTTATTTAAACCCTGGTAGAGTTGGCGTAGCCGACTGATAATGCGATCGCTAGCGGCATCCATCGAGAGCCCATTTACATAAATAGGACTTAAATTTAAAATTTTCACCGTTCCCTCAGGACTCACAGTCACTTTGAAATTATCTAAGACGTCTCCAAAAACATGGATGTTTAATTCATCATCTGGGCCCAATTGGTAGTTTTTGGGAGTCGCAATGCGCATGTCAGGCTCAAACGTTAATTTATCATTTTGAAACAGACTTGCTCCAAAAATCTTCTTGTTCAGTGAATTCGCTGCTCGCTCCTGTAATTTGTTATATTCCGTAACTAAACTATCGTTGTAAATATTTAAGGGTTTCGCCAATAATTTTCGCTCTTCTATATTAAAGATGCTCTCCTGAAAAACGGGTGGATTAACACGCGACGGCGCATAGGTAGATTTGCTACTCCGAATCTCCTGCGGCAGGTAACTTTTATCGAGTGAATTGTTTTTTTGAAATGGATCAACTGCAGCAGGAATCATTTGCATATTAGCAATCCTTTCACGCATTTTGGCGATATCTCCAGCTGTATATCCCTGTGTCATGGCTGCTTTTTCAATGTCACTTTCTGACATCCCACTAGCTTGTGCCTTCTCCATGAACATACTTACCTCTGCATCGGATAAGTCATCCACATTTCTTTTTTGCGATCCCAAGGTTAATTGGGCTTGAGCAGTTTGTGCCAAAAGTAAACAGGCGAGGCTTATTAGCAGAACAAAATATAATCTTATGTTTTTTGAAATCTTAGTCATGAACTTTCAATATTTCAGTAAAGGTAGAATTTTATGGCTTCCCTATCAAATTTAAAACTTGGGACAGGATAGGTTTCGTTTCCATTTGACAAATGGTTTTTTTAATGAAAAGTCAAAATCGAATAAATAGGCAATCGATAATTCATGTGCTCCGCCGGCCGCGGGTCCTAAGGAAGACAATGTTAAATCATACGAATATCCAATAGAAAAGTTGTCTTGCTTATATCCAACTAATGCTACCATGGATTCTCGAGTTGGATTTCCTGCCTTGGATTTGGCAATCGGAATTCCTCGATACCATAAGCCAATGACCATAGGAGACCAGGTCAAATATGCCCCCATATCCAATTGTTGGAAATCGCCTTGTTGTTTGTAATGAATGACGGGACTGATACTTTTTTCATTGTTCAATTCCTGGTATGAATCCGCCTCGTAATAGTTGTCTTGTAAGATGATTTTAGTTCCGAGCTGAACACTGAATTTAGTAGCCAATATCTCCTCTGTACTCGAAATCATGGATTTATTGGGTTGATTCAAGTGATGTGCGGAAAATCCTACCCAGTAATTTCGAGTATTTAATAAGCCTCCTATGGATAGATCCATGTAAGAGCGTTGCGAATTCATATTGCTCAATAAGGGATCATTACTTGCCCCTAAACTACCACTTGAAAGTAAATTGGAAATTTGGTCCCCCGCGATTAAACTACTCATATCCAAACCGCGATTTACATAATTCCCTTGCATCCCAAATGAAAGCGTCTGATCAGGGCTTAAATCAATGTGATAAGCATACTGCAGCCCCAAACTAGTCGTTTTTAAGTTGGCAAATTGCTTGTCGGTCGTCGCGATAATTCCTATTCCACTGTTTATCTTGCCTAGGCTTAAATCTGCCGAAAAAGAGGTAAACTGGTAGTTGGCCTCCAAATTCGGCCATTGATTTCGGTAATTGAAGTTGACTTTGGATGTACTGTTAATTCCTGCAAATGCCGGAGAGATTAACAGGGGTGCGGCGTAGAATTGTGACAATTGCGGATCTTGTGCTCGACCCAGGAATGGGAGACAAACACAGAGTAGGCGAAACACGAAAATGGCTAAGCTTTTTTTCATACCGCACATTGTAGCCCCGCAATTTAGGTCATCGCTTTACAAAAACCAATAAAATGCGTTAATTTGTGCATTCTGACCCCAAACCTATGCTCCGGAGCATTTTCATTTTTTCCCTGTTGATAGGGGTGAATTTTTTCACCCAGGGGCAGCGCATCATTTATCGAAATAATTGCCTGACGCAATGTGCGGATTGTAGCTCAAAAGCAAGCAGTGACATGGCAACCGTTTTTGAATTATCAGAGGATTTGCCCAAAACGGCGAAGTACGCATGGGACTTTGGCGATAGTGGGACATCCAATAACACATCTTCCGATCGAACGGGTGTTCATCAATATTGTAGTCCAGGGGCTAAAACGGTCACACTTACGGTTCAGTTAGGGGCCATTACGACAAAGTATACGCAAGTCGTTCAGATTGGGCAATTACCCAAAATTTACCTGGGGAAAGATGAAAAAGATTCAACGATTACCATTTGTAAAGGCCAAAAAGTGACCTTAAAGGCTTTTGCTAAAGTGGCGAAGCCAAACTATCCCATTCAAATTGCCTGGTTCCCACATGGCGAAACGACGGATGAGATCACCGCGGATTCATCGGGTTGCTATTCAGTTCAAGTAACTGAGCCTATTTCCGGTTGTTCTGTCGAGGCCAAAATGCAGGTGAAAATCTGTGGGGATCGCGACCCCAATGCTAATATCAATAAATATGTGGATGCTTGGTATTTTGGAAATGGGGCAGGTGTCCTTTTCAATGGATCTGCAGACAATCCGAAAGATACGACGGGAGGCTTGGTTGTGCCCGAAGGCGTCGCGAAAATGACGGATCCGACGAACAGTCTAATATTCTACACGGATGGTCAAAAGATTTTCGACCGAAACAACAATCCCATTTATGTTCAAAGCGATACTACTAAGCGGCTGAACGGGGACTTGACAAACTCTCAGGGTGTTACCATCATTCCTAAAACATCCTGCAAAGGTTGCCAAGCTGAATATTACATATTTACCTTGTCCAAAAATGCAAAGGGAGAAAATCTGCTCTATTATAGCATTGTGGATATGAAGTTGAACAAGGGGAAAGGGGGAATCTCATTGCTAAATCAGTTAGTCAGTCCTGTACCAACCACGGCTCGCTTATTAGCAACTCAGGGTGGACAAGGCTACTATTGGTTGGTTGTTCAGAATATGAACTCCAATAATACCCGATCTTATAAGATCTCTAATGTAGGAATTTCAGCGCCCCAGTCGAGTCAAGGGGGAACACAAATGACGAGCTCAAACGGGAATGGGTCAACGACCAAAATTTCTGTGGATTGGTCAAAAATGGCGGTAGCTATCCCTGGTCCACCTCGGAATAAAGTGGATTTGTATGATTTCGATGCGAGCGCGGGTAAGCCGACTTATTCGATGAGTTTAGACCTTGGGATCAGTCCTCCGGTGGTATATGGCTTGGAATATTCACCTAATAAAGACGTCTTGTATGTGAGTTTAAAAGGGGATGGAATTGCCGTTCCTTCCAAGGTATTGCAATTTGACCTTTCTTCCAAAGACTCTGCTAAAGTTGCTCAATCCAAAACGGAATTATATTCCAGTATGGAAATGATAGGCGCCCTTCAAATTGATCCTGTATTTAACACGGTCATTTTTGTTGCGATTGATGGGAGCAATACCTTAGCAAAAATTACGAATCCCAATGGTTTACTTAATTCAACGGATACAACGATCACGAAGGCTAGTTTTGTTCGAAATGCCGTTACTTTTTCCACTCCGGGCGTGACAAGCCGACTCGGTTTGCCGCCTTCGATTCCTAGTCCGCAGGACCCTTCCAGCCCGCCGAGTATCTCCAAGCCTATCTGTGAGGGGACCTCTTTTAAGTTTACGATTGACCAAAAACTGTGTGATCCTTTGAATAATGATCGCATCGATTGGAAAATATATCAAACCGTATTGAGTCCATTTCCGAATAATATTGGCCTGATGGTTCCTTTGGATTCAACGAAATTGCTCTACAGTTTTACGGGTTCAAGTCTGAAATTTGATTTTCCTGTCTCAGGGAAATATGTCCTCACGGCAGCAATTAGTAATAGCTGCATAAAAAATTTCCCATTGGATGCTCAGGAATTTGATATCGTCGTTTTGAAGCCAACGCAATTAACGCCTATTTACAACCGCATCTGCAAAACGAACGCGACAATCACTCCTTCACAATTGCCAATTAGTGCCAATTTACAATATCTATGGAGCACAGGAGCGCGTACACCTAGCGTTCAGATTCCAGCGCCAGGAGGAAAGGTCACCTTAAGCTTATCTGATACAGCAACAGGTTGTTCGACAAAACTTTCTACGGAGGTTAATTTTCTTGAGAATCCGCATTTTATCCCCCCGGCAAATTACTCGATTTGCATGGATGAACCGAAGCCGTACAACTTGACTTTGAATGGAAATGTAGATAGTTTGAAATTTGAATGGAAATTTGGTTCTACAGTTTTAAGTACACAAAACAAGGTGCGTGTAAGCCTTGCTGGCAAGTATTCCGTAAAAATTACAGATTTAGATAATTGCAGCATCAATCACATTTTTGATGTTTCAGATAAGTGTGAGCCAACTTTATTGACTCCCAATGTCTTTACGCCGAACGGCGATGGGAAAAATGATTTCTTTATCCCACAACCGAAAAACCCATTACGTGCGAAAATTATTGGGTTGCAACTATTCAATCGCTGGGGAGAATTACTTTTTACCAGCAAGGGGCCGGAATTCGCTTGGGATGGGAAAGTAAATGGAACGCGCGTACCTCAGGAGTCCTATGTTTGGCAACTCCAATATGAATCCTTGGATTATCCAGAACGAGGAATCCTGACAGAAAGAGGCGGCGTATTAGTAATTTACTAGTAAGCCCGTACCTCGATTCCTTTCATGAAGTTGACAAATGATTTGTTCACCACTTGGTTCCCGCCGGGCGTAGGGAAATTTCCAGTGAAATACCAATCTCCCAAATGCTGTGGACAAGCAATGTTGAGATTTGCTACCGTTTGGTAAACTATTGACAATTCAGCTTTCAAATGCTTCGGACGAACAATCTCCGCAATCTTATTTGAGATTTCCTGGTCGGTGAATGGCGCATAAATCGCTTTCACAAAGTTTTCTTGCGATGCAGTCCCGTTTTCGAGGGCCATTAAACATTTCAAGTTTACTTCGTCCAAGATATGTTCTAAATTTCTTTCTTTCAATAAGGCCAAAGCTGCGCGGAACGCAACGAATTCCTTCATTTTAGACATGTCGATGCCGTAGCAATCCGGGTAACGAATCTGAGGAGCCGAAGAAACGATGACAATTTTCTTCGGAGATAATTTGTCTAATAAACTCAAGATACTTTTTTCAAGCGTCGTTCCGCGAACAATTGAATCGTCAATTAAGACAACCGAATCAACATTTTTTTCAATCACCTCATAGGTGGTATCGTATACATGAGAAACCATGTCATCCCGCATCGCATCGCTTGCGATGAAGGTTCGAACTTTGACATCTTTGGAAATCAATTTTTCAACGCGTGGTCGGAAGGTAAGTAATTCTTCCAACTGGTCTTCAAACAGAATCCCTTCCATGATCGCTTGTTTCCGCTCTTTGGCCAAATGATCTTCTAAGCCATCAATCATGCCTAAGAATGCACTTTCGGCTGTATTTGGTATGTAAGAGAAAACCGTATGTTTTAAATCGCTTTGAACCTCCTCTAGAATTTGTGGAATCAATAAACGTCCTAATTTCTTGCGCTCGCGGTAAATATCGGGATCTGAGCCGCGTGAGAAATATATCCGCTCGAATGAACACGATTTTTGCTCGATGCGATCAATAAAAGGAACCTCTTCCACGGACCCATCCATGGCAATAATCAATGCATGTCCGGGTGTAATTTCTTGAATCTGGTCGTAATCACAGTTAAAGGAAGTTTTGATGGCTTGTTTTTCGGAGGCAACCACAACAACCTCTTCATCCATGTAATAATAGGCTGGGCGGATTCCTGCAGGGTCACGTGCAACAAAAGAGGCACCATAACCGGTCATTCCTACCATGGCATATCCGCCATCAAAATCTTTGCATGAACGCTCTAATACGCGTTTTAAATTGATATTTTCAGCGATGACATCCGATAATTCTGGATTTTCATATTGGTCCTTGAACTTGCCAAATTGACGTTGGTTCTCCTCATCCAAGAAGTGACCAATCTTCTCCATCACGGTCACTGTATCTACTTTCTCCTTTGGGTGCTGGCCCAAGGAAACCAATTTGTCGAACAAATCATCGACATTGGTCATGTTGAAGTTACCTGCCATCACCAAGTTTCTGCTACGCCAATTGTTTTGACGAAGCATTGGATGGCAGTTTTCTATTTCATTTTGCCCATGTGTTCCATAGCGCAAATGGCCTAATAATACTTCGCCGGTAAAGGCTACATTATCTTGCCACCATGCCGCATCATGAACGGCATCGATGCCTGTTTCACGTTTGGTATCCTTAGCTAATTTTTGTGCTTTTCTGAATTTCTTGTTGATCTTGCCGAAGATATCCGCAACAGCTTGCGGCTCAACGGAACGGTAGCGACTGATGTAGCGACTTCCTGGTTTTACATTGATCTTGATATTGGCAACGCCAGCCCCATCTTGCCCCCGGTTTACTTGCTTTTCCATCATGAGGTAAAGCTTGTTTAACCCATACATCGGGGTATTGTACTTGTCCAAGTAGTGCTGAAAGGGTTTTCGCAAACGGATTAGTGCAATTCCGCATTCGTGCTTGATGGATTCAGACATTGGGGCTTTGTGTTTTGGCTAAAAATCAACCCAAAATTAGCTAAATATTATGAGCTACAAATGTTATTTTTTGTTTTTTTAATCTATGCTTTCCAAATCGCATAAATTCCCGTTGGGAATAGCATACAGCCCATAATGATACCTGCTAAAACCAAGTAAATCCAGTTGTTTTTGAAGCTATCAGCCGGGTGCTTCGCATCCCCCTTTTTAAAGTAGGATTGAAATGGAATGCGTAGGTAATAATAAATCGACACCGCTGTCATGAAGATGGCAACGATTAATAAAATTAAGACGGGGCTGGATTGTGTCATTTGGTACTTTTCCCATAATTGGCTGAAATAGTTGACCTTAGCAAGGAAGGTTCCCGCTGGGGGTAAACCGATGAGGGCAATGAATCCGATAAACAAGGTCAATGCGCGAATTGGATAGGCTTGGCCAAATCCTGCCCAATTCTCCATGTCATTCTCCTGATAGTTGGTTGTTTCCACCTCATCCAAGATATAAAACACTAAAAGAGTGCTTATGCTATATACTAAACTATAAAATAATAAGCTGTCAACTCCTTGTTCTGCGGGCATCAGCCAAGCCATCGCCAAGAAACCGCCGTGTGCAATGCTGGAATAGGCGACCAAACGTTTGGCATTCGTTTGACTTAAGGCACCTAAATTGCCAACGAGCAAGGTTAATAGAGCTAAAATTGCGATTACATCTTGCATGGATACCGGTACAAAATGAACGAAACGGATACCGAGCCAAGCTACGGCGATCTTGGGTGCCGTGGAAATCCAGGTCATCCAACCAGCGGGTAAACTTTCCATCACATCGGGACTCCAAGGATGAAAGGGTACCCAGGACATTTTAAATAATATTCCAGAACCCACAAATGCTAAGGCCATGCCTGCTAAATATGTATCTGCGGTAGCTAATCCTCTGCTGAAGGCCGGGTCCAAGATTTGCATCGTACCTGTAAGTCCATATATCAAGGAAAGTCCATATAATAACATCGCCGAAGTTCCCATGCCGAACAGGACATAGGGCAATGCGGCACGCACGCCTTCCTTGTCTTTGCGTAGTCCCACTAATAAATAGGTTCCTAGCGACATCAATTCAATACTTAGAAATATACTTAGAAAATGGATGCTTAAACTGGTGAGCAATGAACCAAGGAGAATCGCGAAGAATCCAATCTTTTCTTCAAATGAAAAAGATTTTTGTTGGTATTGATTGATGCTAATAAGCAAGAAAGCGATGGCCAAAATAAGGCAGTTCACGGCATTCGCCCCCGGATTTACCCAGAACATGTGAAAGGAAACAAATCCCTCAATTCCCTGTTTCATCCGTTGAAAGGAGAGAATGAGTCCTAAAATGAGACCTACTTGAGCAATTAAATAACGCCAAGCGCGCGCACTTTTTTCGTTTTTCCCGATTAAAAATAAATCACCAAAGATGCACACCAGAATCCACGCAGCAATCACTAATTCGGGTAAGATGTGTTGATACCCTTGCAAGATACCTTGCAATTTGATTGGTAATGCCTGTAAGAGTCCGTCTGTGATCATGGAATTACATTTTTTGTTTTAAATAATGGGCCGTTGGGTTTTCCTTTAGCGAACACATGGCTTCAGGTGTTCCTTCGAAACTTAAATGCCCACCGTTTTCTCCTCCCTCTGGTCCTAGGTCAATGATGTGATCTGCACATTTGACAACTTCCATGTTGTGTTCGATGATAATCACGGTATCGCCCTGCTCCACCAAATCATGCATGGCCTTCAATAATTTTTTAATGTCATGGAAATGTAATCCAGTCGTCGGCTCATCAAAGATAAAGAGAGTTTTGCCTTTGTTCCCATTTCCTTTACCTAAAAAACTGGCAAGTTTTACCCGTTGTGCCTCGCCTCCGGAAAGGGAATTTGACGATTGCCCGAGTTTGATATAACCCAATCCTACTTGAAATAATGGGTCGATTTTTTCGGCGATTTTTGGTGCTTTTTCTCGAAAGTATGGAATGCTTTCCTCCACCGTCATATCCAATAGGTCGGCAATGTGTTTGTCTTGGAATTTGATGTCCAAGATTTCTTGTTTGAATCGCTTTCCATGGCAAGATTCGCAGGTCAACTTAATATCGGCCATGAATTGCATCTCGATGGTGATTTCACCCTCTCCTTGGCAGGTTTCACAACGGCCACCCTCCACATTGAATGAAAAATGAGCGGGTTTGTATCCACGCGTTTTGGCCAAAGGTAATTCCGAAAACAATGCCCGAATGGCATCGTATGCCTTTATATAGGTGATTGGATTCGAACGCGAGGATTTCCCGATGGGCTGTTGGTCCACCATTTCAATACTCGCAATCTTATTAATGCTACCGCCTAATTCTCTAAAACGGCCAGTTTCCTCTGTTCCTAATTGTAAATTACGCAGCAATGCGGGGTATAAAATTTTCCGGATTAGGGTTGACTTTCCTGATCCCGATACACCAGTCACAGCGGTCATGATGCCCAAAGGAATCTTGACATCGATGTTTTTTAAATTGTTTTCAGAGGCTCCTTTGATTTCGATATGAGCCAAAGCCTTTCTACGAATAGTGGGAACAGGAATCGTATCTTTTCCTTGTAAAAAGCGCAGCGTGTGGCTATCCGTCGTCGTATCTAGCAGAGCTTCCTCCAAATTTCCTTGAAAACTCAAATGTCCTCCATGTCGGCCCGCCTCCGGACCTATATCGATGATCTGATCGGCAGCCCGCATGATGTCTTCCTCATGTTCCACCACGATGACGGTATTGCCCATGGATTTGAGCATTTCCAAAACAGAAATCAGCCGCTCCGTATCTCGTGGGTGAAGACCGATGCTGGGTTCATCGAGGATGTACATGGAACCCACCAAGGCGCTTCCCAAAGATGTGGCAAGTTTGATTCGCTGGAATTCGCCGCCCGAAAGCGTTGAAGTCAGTCGGTTCAAGGTTAGATAGCCTAATCCCACTCGATTCATGTAATCCAATCGGTTTTTGATTTCGATTAAGATTCTTTTCGCTACGGCTGTATCCGTTTCACTTAATGCGAGTTTGTCAAAAAAGTCTTTGACCTTCGAAATAGGCCAAAGCACCATGTCGATGATTGAGGCGCCGTCGATCTTAACATATCCGGCATCACCTCGTAAACGAGAACCCTGACATTCCGGACAATTCGTTTTTCCACGGTAGCGTGAAAGCAAGACACGGTATTGAATTTTATAGGTTTCCTTTTCGAGGTGATCGAAAAATTGGGTTAGGCCCGCAAAGTATTTATTCCCTTTCCAAAGCAATTGCTTTTCTTTCTCCGTTAAATCTTTGTACGGTCGGTGAATCGGGAAATCGAAATGTATTCCATTGCGTAACAAGGGATTCAACCAATCGCTCATGCGCTCACTGCGCCAAGGAGCGATAGCACCCTCGTAGACGGATAAATCATGGTCAGGAATCACCAAATCAGGATCTAATCCCAGTACTTTTCCGTAGCCCTCGCAGTTCCGACAAGCCCCATAGGGATTATTGAAGGAGAATAAATTGAGGCTTGGCTCTTCAAATGCAATTCCATCTAATTCGAATTTATTGGAAAAGCTTTTGCGTTTTTGATCTTGAATTTCGACCCAACAAACGCCATCGCCTTCGAAATAGGCCGTTTGAACGGAATCACCAAGTCTAAAAATGGTTTCCTCGTCAGAATTTGCAATCAATCGGTCGATGAGAATTGCAAGATCATTCCGCTTTTTCGTCAGCTTTTTTAAGCTTGCCTCGTCCTCCACAAGATCCTCTAAATCCAATATTTCGGATTCGATTTTCAGTCGGGTATAGCCTTTCTGAATAAGCAATTGACATTCTTCCAGCAATGATCTTTCGGGATGATGCAATAATGGGGCAAGAATTAATACCTTTTTTTGATCATGGGAAACGATCCAATCCACGATGGTAGAGACCGAATCTTTTTTTACCTCTTGGCCCGAAGTGGGAGAAATAGTTTTTCCGATGCGGGCAAAGAGTAATTTAAGGTAGTCGTAGATTTCGGTGGTGGTCCCAACGGTCGAGCGCGGATTTTTGGTATTGACCTTTTGTTCGATTGCGATGGCAGGCGCGACGCCTCGGATGTAATCGACAGCTGGTTTTTCCATGCGACCAAGGAACTGGCGGGCATAGGAATTTAGGCTTTCGACATACATGCGTTGGCCTTCAGCAAATAGGGTATCGAAGGCAAGTGATGATTTCCCGGAACCTGATAGACCGGTGACAACAACCAATTTATTTCGAGGAATGGCAACGTCTACATTTTTAAGATTGTGAACGCGGGCACCTTTGATAATGATATGTGTTTTGGGGTCTAAATTTTCGAAATCTTGGGGTGCTGGAGAACTCATATCTCAAAATTATCTTTTAATTTTGATAAAGCCAACCCTAAGCTTTGGCAATCCTTTAAGGTTTGCCAAAGCTAATTTAGCGGAAAAGAATTTTTTAGCGTTCCAACATCCTGATAAAATGAAAGTAACTTACTTATTATTTGCGTTTTTGTTCACATCGCTGAGCTTTGAAACAGTTGCCCAAGACCCTGTCGTGATTGCTGAAGAAGGTGCCAAAGGGGACCTGGATGTCGAACCTGATGTTCGGGATTTGAGCTTTCGGGAGCGTTTGCATTTCGGTGGGGGAATTTCCGGATTGAGTTTTGGAAATCCGACGAGCATTGGACTTTCGCCTATGGTAGGTTATATGGCGACTAATACAACGATTATTGGGGTGGGGATGACCTATCAGTATTTTGCCTATCGTGGCTTACCTGCATCTAATTTGATAGGGGAGCGCATCTTTGTTCGACAATATGTCCCTGCGCTGTCGGCACTTTTAGGTCAAAGTTTTTTAACGGCACAGATAGAAAATTTCAGCGATGTTTCGAATTCGTATGCAAGCTATTCTAATCCGGTGTTAGTCGGAATCGGTATTGGTTCAAAAATTGGAATTAATTTAAATGTCATGTACGATTTAAATTATTCGGCATCAAAAATCTCTCCTTATGGCTCCGCATTGGTCGTTCAAGTAGGTGGATTTTTCTTTTAGTTTTTTCAAAACAATTTGGCCTAAAATATTGTCTTAGATTTCGAAGAATATCAACAAGAAATCCTTAATTTCGAATTCATTTATTATTCACATGTCAAAAGCACTTTTACCTGAACCTCTATTAGTTGAGGACCCCAATCGTTTCGTTTTATTCCCTATCAAACACGATGATATCTGGAAGTTTTACAAGCAATCGCAAGCGTCTTTTTGGACGGCTGAAGAGATTGATTTGCAACAAGATTTATCGGATTGGAAGAAATTGAATGATGGCGAACGTCATTTTATTTCACACGTATTAGCCTTTTTTGCAGCCTCAGATGGGATTGTCAATGAGAATTTGGCCAATAACTTCTTGAAGGAAGTTCAATATGCGGAGGCTAAATGTTTCTATGGTTTCCAAATCATGATGGAAAATGTCCATTCGGAAACCTATTCACTTTTGATCGATACCTACATTCAAGAGCCGAAGGAAAAGGATCGTTTATTGCGTGCGATTGAGACCATTGATTGTGTGAAGAAAAAAGCGGATTGGGCGTTGAAGTGGATTGAGAGTGATAGTTTCGTGGAGCGTTTGATTTCATTCGCAGCAGTAGAAGGGATTTTCTTTTCGGGCTCGTTCTGTTCAATCTTCTGGCTGAAGAAACGTGGGTTGATGCCTGGTTTGTCATTCTCGAACGAATTGATTTCGCGTGATGAAGGATTGCATTGTGATTTTGCTTGTTTGTTGTACACGGATCACATCAAAAATAAAATTAGCCAGGAACGTATTTATGAGATTATCTTAAATGCGGTCGAGATTGAAAAAGAATTCGTGACGGTTGCTTTACCCGTTTCCTTGATTGGTATGAATGCAGAATTGATGTGTCAATACATTGAATTTGTAGCAGACCGTTTATTGGTTGCTTTGGGCTGCCAAAAGAATTACAACGCAACCAATCCATTCGATTTTATGGAGATGATTTCCTTGCAAGGAAAGACTAACTTCTTCGAGAAACGTGTCGCGGAATACCAAAAATCTGGTGTGATGGCGGATAAGGATTCTATGTCCTTCTCGATGGATGAAGATTTCTAGTTTTTTGAATGAAATAGATTATAGAGCCCGACGGAATCGTTGGGCTTTTTTTATGGGATTCGTTCCATCAACATGGGTATTACCAAGCCGATGATGATGCCGGAAAGCACATAGACCCAATGAATGCGTTTTAATCTTGTAAAACTCATGAGGGCGGTTGTGCCAACTAATATGAGGGATACTACGATCAATTGGCCTGCTTCGAGTCCCAAGTTAAATGCCAATAATGGGCTGAAAAGCGAAGACTCCTTTCCTAAGAGGCTCTGTAAATAATTCGAAAAACCTAAACCATGGATTAAGCCAAAAAACAAGACCGTGTAGTAGGGTAATTGGGCTGGCTTTTGCCTTTTGGAATTTTTGAAAAATAAATTTTGAATCGCGGAGAATAAAATGGTGCAAGGAATCAAGAATTCAATCCAAGTCGGATTCACTGTAATCCAACCGATGGTGGCCAAGGCGAGTGTTACCGAATGGCCCAAGGTAAAAGCGGTGACCAACCAAAGTAATTGTTTGATGTCGGCCCACGTAAAAATGCAGGTGATTGCCAGGATGAATAATAAATGATCCATGGCTTGCCAATTTAATATATGTTGAAAACCTAAGGTTAAATAGGTCCAGAAATAGGTCATGTTGACAAAATTATTGCGCTAAATGTATGAAATTTTCATGATTTTATTGAGTATAATTAGGCCTTGTGCGTATTTTATAAGAAAAACAGGATCATGAAAAACGGATTAATTTGCCTGCTTGCCCTTTTGACATTTCAAAATTTTGCGCAAAGGCCAAGTGTCGAATCTCTTAAAGAAGCTGAATTAGGGCGCTTTAAGGTGATGGTCGCTAAAGATCGTGCGGGACTTGAAGCGGTTATGCATCAAGATTTGGTTTATTTCCACTCCAGTGGTGCTGCGGATAGCAAGGATTCGTACATCGCTTCAATTTTTTCTGGTAAATCGAGCTATTTGTCCATCGAAGCAATGGAAATGCTGACCCGTGTTTATGGTAAAACCGGTATTAATACGGGTATTATCAAAATTGTAAATTTAAACGCCGAAGGGAAAGAAACACCTTTAAAATTGCGTTTTACTGACGTTTTTGTTTTTGAATCGGGCCGCTGGCAAATGGTTTCGTGGCAGTCGACGAAATTAGCCAACTAATTCAGCTGCAAAATTTTCGATTTCTAAATAAATCTGCTCGAGTTCTTCATTGTTGATGCAATAAGGAGCGAGAATATATAAAGTATTTCCAAGGGGTCTCATCAGGATCCCTTTTTTAATGAAATATTGATAGGCACGATCGCGTATCGAATGCATGTAGCCACTGGATTCCCCCACCGCTATTTCAAATGCGATGATGCTTCCCTGGATTCGGATATTTTGAATGATCGAATGTGCCTGATTTTGGGTCTTCCATGCTTGATGTTGCATTTCGATACGTGCGATATTCTCCCAAGTTTCGGGCTTTTCCATTAAATCCATGCTTGCGAGTGCAACGGCACAGGCCATTGGATTTGCCGTGAAAGAATGGCTATGAAATAAGGTCTTCTTGCGGTCGTCCGAAAGGAAAGTTTCAAATAGGACGTTTGAGCAGGCTGTGATGCCCATGGCCATCATGCCGCCGGTAAGTCCTTTCGAGAAACAGGCAATATCGGGTTTGTTACCAAGATAGTCCATTGCGAACCATTTCCCTGTCCGACCAAAACCCGTCATGATTTCATCTGCAATACATAAGAGCTGATGTTCCTTTGCGATCGCGATGAGTGCATCCAGGGTTTTCGGCGCATACATTTTCATGCCGCCAGCACCTTGAATCAAAGGCTCAAAGATGAACGCCGCATATTCGCCTGCTTGTAACATTTTTTCTTGCATGGCCTGGATGCAGGCTTCTGGCGAACAGGGACTCGGTAGGAATTCAACTTCAAATAACATGTCCTGAAAAGGCGCATTGAAGGCACTGGGTGCGCCTAGACTCATTGCTCCGAACGTGTCACCATGGTAGGCATCCTCAAAAGCGATGATTTTACGCTTTTGTGTTTGGCCTTGATTATGGAAATATTGCAAGGCCATTTTGATGGCCACCTCGACGGCCGTACTGCCATTGTCAGAAAAAAAGACTTTTTGGAAATTGGTTGGCAAATGTCCTAATAACCTTTCTGCTAACTGAATGGCAGGTTCATGGGTGAATCCCGCAAAAATGACCTGCTCTATTTTTAGCGCCTGCTCATGAATTTTTTGTGCCAAATATGGGTGGCCATGGCCATGAATATTGACCCACCAAGATGAAATCGCATCGATGTATGTTTTTCCTTCTGCATCAAATAAATACACTCCTTTTCCATGCGTGATCGGAATCGAAATCGGTTCGATTTGATGTTGGGTGAAGGGATGCCAGATAACAGCAGCATCGCGTTGGGCTAAATTAGCGTTGGAATGATTCGGCATAATGTGCGATGATGCTGGGATTGATTTCTTTTTCTTCGTTGACACGCAATAACACCGGGAGTCTAGTATGTTTCAAAATAAATGCTTCGCCGGAATGATTTGTTTGGCCATTGAATATGATTCCTAACATGGAAATGTTCCGGGATTTTAATATTTCATAGGTCAATAACGTATGATTAATACTTCCCAAGTAGTTTTTACTAACCAAAATTACTGGAAGTCCAAGGTGCTGAATGAGGTCCAAATTGGTTTGTTGTTCGTTCAAGGGTACCATGATTCCGCCAGCAAGTTCAACAACCAAATTTTGTTGGGTTTCCGGTAAATGAAATGCATTGAGTTCGATCCGGATGCCATCTATTTCCGCTGCTGTATGCGGCGAAAGCGGGTTGTTTAAGGCATAAGTAGATTCAAAAACATGAGTCCCAGGCACCCATTGTTGGACCCAATAAGCATCCCCATCCATTAAATTGCCAGCTTGAACGGGTTTCCAATAATCCGCTTGCAAGGCCTTGGTAACAATGGCTGAACAGACTGTTTTGCCTATTTCTGTTCCTATTCCTGCGATGATGTATTGCTTAGGCATGTGATTCGATGATTTGAATGAGTGTCTGCATGTCCTGTTGCGAGGTGACAGCAGTTAATGTGATGCGAATACGTTCTGTTCCTTTGGGGACCGTGGGGAAAACGATCGGCTTGACGGCAAAACCTGCCGCTTGCGCTTCTCTTGCTTTTGTTCGAACAGCCTCATTTCCCGTGACAAAAAAGGTTTGAATGGCCGTGGAACTTTTGCCCCAATGAGCAGAAGTTTGTAAGCTTTTAAAATACTGTATGTTTTTCAGTAAATCCTGACGTTCTTTTTGGGCTTTCGCTACAAAAGCCAGTGTTGTCTGTAAACTCAATACATGGTGTGGAGTGGGTGCAGTGGAATAGATGAAGGGGCGAGCGAAATTGATCAAATAGGAGCGAAGTACTTCCGACCCTAATACCACTGCGCCTGCATTTCCCCAGGCTTTCCCGAAGGTAACAACCCGAGCGAAAATGGAATCCTGAACGCCTAATTCGACGCATAATCCAGCGCCTCGAGTTCCATATACACCCCCGGCATGGGCCTCATCAACGATTAATTCGAAGTGATAGGTTTCTTTTAGTTGGACGAGTTTTTCCAAGGGCGCCATGTCTCCATCCATGGAATAAATCGATTCTACAACCACCCATTTGATGGTTTCGCGGGGATATTGTTCCAATAAATGGACTAAGTCGTCCAAATCATTGTGTTTAAAAATCCGTCGTTCTGCAGGGGATAAGCGGAGGCCATCGATTAAGCTAGCATGTAGTAATTTATCACAGAAAATAACATGTTCTTTTTGTCCTAAGGAGGCAATTAATCCCATATTTGCCTCAAACCCAGAACTAAATAGCAAGGCTGCGGGTGCTTGATGTAAATTTGCACAAGTGCTTTCAAAGTCTTCCATATAGGAATGATTCCCTGAAATCAATCGTGAACCCGTAGAGCCATTGATGGGAGCAACCTGCTTTTGCTGGCTTTGCCATGCCTGTATGTCAGCGGAAATCTGTGCAGCTAATTCCCGACTTTTGGCCATACCCAAATAATCATTAGAACAAAAGTCGGTCAGTTCATCCACCGATGCCAAAGTACGAAGAAGCCCAGCGGATTGACGTTCGCTTAAGGCATTGATCAGAAGTTTGTTAGCTGAATTCGTGTTTGGCATAATTGTGTGTAAAACTACGAAACAAGGGACAATTCTGACAAGGATGTAAAAAAAAATTGCGTTTATAGATAATTTGAATGAAAAACAGGAAATAATGCTTGACAATCCGCTAACTCTGATGTAGTATTGCACATCGTTTCCAATTCGTAAACGTTTCTATTAACAATTCACCCTAGCTTTCTCTGTTGTGCAGCTAATCCTCAGGATTGGACTTCATGTGTTAAAGAGATTATTTTGTTAAGCTTTGGTCATTGTTCAATCAAAAAATATCAACATATTTCCCTTTTTATGGATAATAAATCCGAATCATCAAACCGTCCTAAGCGTCAAAGAATTCAAAAATCAACGGAAGATCAAGCACCCTTATTACCCATGGGAGAGAGCCCTGTAGAAGGATCAACCCAAGAAGTACCGGAATCTGTCGTATCTGCAAAACCAGCGCGCGCTATTCGTCCGCGGAAAGGTAAGCCAAATGCAGCTGATGACGCACCTATTGAAGTGGAAGGAATCATTGAACCCGAAGAAGTGGATACTTCATTTGTGACGAGTGATGCTCCTTTGGCAGCTGATAAAGTTTCCCCAACCGATGCGCCCGTGGATTTAAATTCCTTACCGAAGGAGGATGCGCCAGCGCAGCAGCCCCAACATCAGCATCGCCAGCACCGCAACAATTACAATCAAGTTATCAAAGAATTGGATGGCTTAATTGATAATGAAGGGGTTTTGGAAATTATGCAAGAAGGTGGTTACGGTTTCATGCGTTCTTCGGATTATAACTATTTAGCATCCCCTGATGATATTTATGTATCTCCTTCGCAAATCAAAATGTTTGGTTTGAAAACGGGCGATACCATTTTAGGAAAGATTCGTCCGCCGAAAGAAGGGGAGAAATATTTCGCTTTATTGAAGGTGGAATCTGTGAATGGTAAAACAACGGATGAGATTCGTGATCGAATCAATTTTGAATATTTAACACCTTTGTTCCCCGAGGAAAAGTTGAACTTGTCATCGTCTCCGGATAATTATTCGACACGTATTTTGGACTTGTTTGCGCCGATTGGTAAGGGCCAAAGGGGTATGATTGTAGCCCAACCGAAAACGGGTAAGACAGTCTTATTGAAAGACATTGCCAATGCAATTTCGCGTAATCATCCAGAGGTTTATTTGATCATTTTATTGATTGATGAGCGTCCGGAAGAGGTGACGGATATGCAGCGTTCAGTACGTGCAGAGGTGATTTCATCAACGTTTGATGAGCAAGCAGAGCGTCATGTGAAAGTGGCAAATCTCGTGTTAGAGAAAGCCAAACGTATGGTGGAATGTGGGCACGATGTGGTGATTTTATTAGATTCAATCACGCGTTTAGCGCGTGCTTACAATACGGTTGTTCCATCATCTGGTAAGATTTTATCTGGGGGTGTGGATGCTAATGCGCTTCACAAACCGAAACGATTCTTCGGTGCGGCTCGTAATGTAGAGAACGGTGGTTCATTGACCATCATCGCAACAGCCTTGATCGAAACGGGTTCTAAAATGGATGAGGTAATCTTTGAGGAATTCAAAGGTACAGGTAACATGGAATTACAATTGGATCGTAAATTGGCCAATCGCCGGATATATCCTTCGATTGATGTTACGGCATCAGGAACACGTCGTGAGGATCTATTGATGGATCCAGCCGTATTGCAACGCGTTTGGATTTTGCGCAAGCACATGTCGGACATGAACTCTGTGGAGGCCATGGAATTCTTGCAGCAGCAAATGAAAGGTACGCGCAATAACGAAGAGTTTTTAGTATCGATGAATCGGTAGTCATGTCGATTTTACCCATTGAATTACGTTCATCGGATCGTCAGCCCGTTTGGTTTATCGGGCATGGCAGTCCGATGAATGCATTAATGGATAATCCATTTACGCAATCTTTGAACCAATTAGGTGCGTCTATCGCTCCTCCGCAGGCGGTTTTAATCGTTTCAGCTCACTGGTTGACTCGTGGAGGAAGCTTTGTTCAGGCCTCTCTGAATCCAGAAACCATTCATGATTTTGGCGGATTTCCTCGAGAATTACATCAATACCAATACCCGGCACCGGGAAGTCCATTTTTTGCGTCGGCTTTAGCGGACGAGGTTAAGTCGGTACAGCCAACCACCGAGTGGGGGCTAGATCATGGCGCCTGGACTGTTTTATGTCACCTATTTCCGCTGCACAATATTCCTTGTTTCGAGTTGTCGATTGATTATTCGCGTCCATTGGCCTATCACATTTCCTTGGCGCGTGAATTACAGTTTTTGCGTGAGAAAGGGGTCTTGATTTTAGGAAGTGGTAATATCGTTCACAATTTACAAGCCAGTATTCCGAATTTAAGTGCATGCCAAGAGAACTTTGGCTACGAATGGGCACAGGAATTTGATGCGTGGTCGGCGAAATTAATTGCCGATAAAAACGTCGAAGGCCTCTTGGATTACGAACGTGCACCAGGTGGACGCTATTCGGTTCCTACGCCGGATCATTACATTCCGATGTTGTATAGTTTGGCATTGGCGCGTTCAAACGAACAGGTCTATACGACTTACGAGCAACTCGTTTATGGCGGAATTTCAATGCGTTGTTTTGAGATTCGTTAATATCCTAAGAAGACTTTTTCGATGATTTCGCAGGCTTGATCCATTTCGGCTTTAGTGATGGTTAAGGGCGGTGCTAATCGGATTTTGTTTCCATGCGTTGGTTTTGCCAAAAGCCCTGCACGCATGAAATCCATGCAAATTTCCCAAGCCACCGGGCTGTCTTCCGTTGTATTAATTTCGATGGCGCAAAGCAAGCCTTTCCCACGTACTTCACGAATGAGTGCTGTTTTTTCCTGCAAATTTTGTAAGAATTCCATCAATTGATGCCCCCGTTTTTCAGCATTCACAATTAAATCTTCGTCTTCCAATATGTCGATGGCCACATTCGCTACGGCACATGCTAAAGGGTTGCCTCCGAAAGTTGAACCATGTTCACCCGGTTTAATCGTTAACATGATTTCGTCGCTGCATAATACGGCTGACACTGGCATAAATCCGCCGGATAATGCCTTCCCCAATAATAATATGTCGGGATGTACGAATTCATGGTGGCAGGCTAACCAAGCGCCGGTCCGACCGAGGCCCGTTTGGATTTCATCGGCAATAAATAAAACACCGTATTTTTTGCAAAGGTCTGCGGCTTTTTTTAGGTAACCGGCATCTGGTAAAACTACCCCTGCCTCACCTTGTATGGGTTCGACCATGAAGGCGGCAATATTTGGATCTTGCAGTTTTGCTTCGAGTGCAGCTAAGTCGTTATACGGAATTTTGATAAATCCGGGTGCGAATGGACCAAAATTATGGTAACTGCTTGGGTCCGTTGATGCGGAAATAGCTGCTAAGGTTCTGCCCCAAAAATTTCCTTCTGCCACGATGATTTGGGCTTGGTTGGTCGGAATTCCCTTTACTTCATAAGCCCATTTTCGGGCTAATTTGATGGCCGATTCGCCAGCTTCCACGCCGGTATTCATCAACAATACTTTTTCGTAGTCAAATTTTTCTGCGAGTTTTTTTTCTGTCAGCCCTAATTGGTCATTGTGAAAAGCCCGAGAACTTAGGGTGAGTTTTTGTGCTTGTTCGGTGATAGCCTGAATCAATCGGGGGTGACAATGCCCTTGGTTGACTGCACTGTAGGCAGATAAAAAGTCGAAATATTGTTTGCCATCCACATCCCAAACATGTACACCGAGGCCTTTGGTCAAGACAACGGGAATGGGATGATAATTATGGGCACCGTATTCAGATTCAAGGCGGATGTAATTGTTTGATGTCATTTGTTGATTTTCCCCAAACTTAGTCTGGGGTTATTTTATTTGATAGCCCTAGGCTTTAGCCTAGAGTGTGTTGGTGATTCCTCAGACTAAAGTCTGAAGTCCCCAGGTTAAAACCTGGGGGTTATAAAATTTGATAGCCCTAGGCTTTAGCCTAGGGTTTGTAGATAATTCCCCAGGTTAAAACCTGGGGTTATAAAAGTTGTTAACTCCTAGGTAATTATAGTCGCTCATAAATCCCGGCCACACCCTGGCCACCACCCACACAGGCCGTCACCATGCCGTATTTCTGGTTTCGGCGCTTCAGTTCATCAAATAATTGGATGGACAATTTGGCACCTGAACACCCCAGCGGATGGCCTAATGCGATTGCTCCTCCGTTAACATTCACGATGCTTGGATCAATGTCGAGGGTCTTAATGACTGCTAAAGACTGCGCAGCAAATGCCTCATTCAATTCAATTTGTTGGATGTCCTTTAATTGCAATCCCGCTTTTCTCAAGGCCAAGGGAATCGCTACCACAGGCCCGATACCCATTAAACTGGGCTCAACTCCTGCGGTCGCATAGGTTACCATACGTGCGATGGGTTCTAATTTATGCTGTTTAACAAAGGCTTCGGAAACGACCAAAACAAATGCCGCACCATCCGAAGTTTGGGAGGAGTTTCCCGCGGTAACGGATCCACCCATCGCGAACACGGGTTTTAATTTACCTAATGCCTCAAGCGTGGTATCAGCCCGTGGGCCCTCATCTTTGGAAACGGTCCAGGTACGTGTTTTTTTCTTGCCAGATTCCGCATCGAAATAATTTTCGGATACGTTGATGGGTACGATGGAGGCATCGAAATGCCCCGCTGCTTGCGCCACTAGTGCTTTTTGATGGGAAGAATAGGAAAAGGCGTCTTGATCTTCCCGACTAATCTCGTATTTTTTCGCGACCTCCTCGGCAGTTAAGCCCATCCCGATATAATAATCAGGATGTTCCGAGGCGATGTTATAATTCAAGACGGTTTTATGTCCCATCATGGGCAACATGCTCATGGATTCGGTTCCTCCGGCGATGATGCAGTCCGCGATGCCGGCTGAAATTTTGGAAGAAGCCAAGGCAATTGCCTCAATGCCTGATCCGCAGTAACGATTGATGATGAATCCAGGGACGCTCTTTGGTAAGGATAATAAAGAAATGTAACGCGCCATCTGCATGCCTTGTTCGGCTTCCGGAATGGCATTTCCTACGATCAAGTCTTCCACTAATACGGGATCAACAGATGGAACTTGCGCCATTAAATGTTTGATTACCTCTGCCGCCAAATCATCTGGTCGCATGGTTCTAAATCCACCTTTGTTTGCTTTTGCCACCGCGGTGCGGTAACCTGCTATGATATATGCGTTCATGATTAATTTCTTAAAGGTTTACCTCCATTTAATAAGCTACTGATTCGTTCCAATGTTTTGCGTTCGCCTGAAAGCGATAAGAATGCCTCACGTTCTAGGTCAAGTAAATATTCTTCACTGACTAATTGCGGCGCATCTAAATCTCCACCACAAATCGCATAGGCTAATTTATTGGCAATCAACGCATCGTGTTCAGAGATGTATTTACCCATCAACATGCCCTGAATTCCCGCTTTGAACAAGGCCAAACCTTGTTTGCCCTCGACCCAAACATCGCTCCGTTGCTGCTGCTGCACGTAGCCTGCTTCCGCCAAAGCTATTGCTTCTTTTTTGGCCTCTGAAATCAATTGGCTTCGATTCAAAACAATCCGATCTTCTTTGCGCAAATAATTCATTTCCAATGCCTCATGCGCGGAAGTACTCACGCGCGCCGTGGCAATGTTCATGAAGGCTTCTTGCAAACGGTTGAGTTCCACATCGCCTTTCCGACGGGCATCGCCCATCCGCAAGGCCATTTCTTTGGTTCCGCCGCCGGCCGGAATAAGACCTACGCCCACTTCCACCAAGCCCATGTATAATTCAGCATGGGCGACGATTTTATCCGCATGTAAATTAATTTCTGTTCCTCCACCCAGTGCGAGTGTATGCGGAGCAACTACCACCGGAATGGATGAATAACGCACGCGCATCATGGTTTTTTGGAAGATCGCAATCATTTGGTTGACCTCATCAAATTCTTGTTGGGCCGCATACATAAACAACATGCCTAAATTCGCCCCCGCCGAAAAGGCCTCAACCCCCTCGTTTCCTATGACTAATCCACGATACTCTTTTTCTGCTAAGTCGATTGCCTTTTGCACGCCTTCCAAAACTCCTTGGCCCATCGTATTCATCTTCGAATGGAATTCCAAGTTGATGATGCCATCGCCAATATCGATGATGCTCGCATCGTCGTTTTTGAAAACCGTTTTGGTTGGTTTTAGAATCTGCAGATTGATCTGTTTATTAGCGCCAGGAATGATTTGATATTGCTTACGATGAATATCGTAATATTTTCGTTCGCCATTTTCTACTTTGTAGAATGAGCTATGTCCGGCTTTCACCATTTCAGTCACCCATGCTGCTGGGGTATGACCCTCACTTGCCATGAGCTCGATGCCGGTTTGTACACCGATGGCATCCCAGGTTTCGAAGATGCCCATTTCCCAACCGAACCCAGCACAGATTGCTTGGTCAATTTTGACAAAGTCATCCGCGATTTCAGGTACACGCATGGAGGCATATCGGAATCCATCTAAGAGGGTTTTGCGGTAAAATTCTCCTGCCAAATCCTTGCCAGCTAATAGAACGGCAAAGCGATCAGCGAGTTTGTCGATGGCTTTAGTGCGTTCTAAGGTTTCAAAGGATACCTTTTGCGCGGGACGATATTCGAAGGTTTGAAGGTCTAAGCTGAGGATGTTGGTTTTCCCACCTTCCTTGGTTTTCTTGTAGAATCCTTGACCCGTCTTATCGCCGAGCCATTTGTTGTCCATCAGTTTTTGAAGCATGTTCGGCAAATCGAAAATCGACTTGCTTTCATCATTTGTCAATGCCTGCTTCAAATTATTGGCCACATGCACTGTCGTGTCTAAACCCACCACATCAGATAAACGGAAGGTTCCGGACTTCGGTCGGCCTACAACTTTCGATGTCAGCTTATCCACTTGCTCCACAGTCAGCCCTAATTCTTCCACAACTTTCATCGTCTGCATCATGGAATAAACCCCGATGCGGTTCGCAATAAATGCGGGCGTGTCTTTACACAATACGGTCGTTTTGCCCAATTGAGTTTCGCCATATTGCAGGAGAAATTCGATGATTTTTGGATCCGTTTTTGCTGTTGGGATGATCTCCAATAATCGCAAATACCGTGGCGGGTTGAAAAAGTGCGTGCCGCAAAAATGTTTTTGGAAATCCTCCGAACGGCCTTCAGCCATTAAATGAATCGGGATGCCGGATGTGTTGGAGGTAATCAATGTGCCAGGTTTCCGGAATTGTTCGACGCGGTCATACAGCGATTTTTTAATCGCTAAATTTTCCACGACGACCTCCATGATCCAGTCGGCCTGCGCAATCTCCGATAAGTTATCATCGAAATTGCCCAGTTGAATGTTTTTGGCAAAGCCGCTGCTATAAAGCGACGCGGGCTTTGCCTGTATAGTTTGTTGAAATGCCGTATTGACGATCCGATTTTTCACGGATGGGTGCTCCAGGCTAAGGCCTTTTGCTTGTTCCGCTGCGTTCAGTTCTTTGGGAGCAATGTCCAAAAGCAATACTTGAACGCCAATGTTTGCGAAATGACAGGCGATTCTCGAGCCCATGATTCCAGAGCCAAGGATGGCTACACGTTTAATGGAACGATTCATGTTAAAAAGTTTGAGATTGTTTTTTGGTGACGCTGACGGGGTCAGAGCCCCCGTCAGCGTCTACCGCAGTAAATATACCGAAAAAACAAAATGTTATGCAAGCATACTAGTTAAATTATCAGTAAAAATCCCCCTGGGGTCGCCAGGGGGATTAAAATTATCAAGAACTTAATTTTTTTATACGTAACTCGAAGTCGGCTCACATGCACAAACTAAATTTCGGTCTCCAAATGCCGAGTCAATTCGAGATACCGCCGGCCAGAATTTATTGGCTTTCACATAAGGAAGTGGGAATACCGCCTCTTCACGTGTATAAGCCTTATCCCAGTCAGCAACTAATACACGGGATTGAGTATGTGGTGCGTTCTTCAACAAGTTGTTGGTCTTTTCTACATGACCTTCTTCGATGGCGCGAATCTCAGCGCGGATTGCCAATAAGGCATCACAGAAGCGATCTAATTCTTCTTTGCTTTCGGATTCGGTTGGTTCGATCATCAAAGTTCCAGCTACCGGGAACGAAAGGGTAGGAGCGTGGAATCCGTAGTCCATCAAGCGTTTCGCAATATCTTCTGCTTCAACGGCAGCGGAGATTTTGAAAGGCCGACAATCCACGATCATCTCATGCGCACAACGTCCTTGTGAACCTGTGTAGAGAATCTGGAATTCTTTTTCCAAACGAGCCTTGATGTAATTGGCATTTAAGATAGCCGTTTGGGTAGCCATCGTCAATCCTTCACCGCCCATCAAGGCAATGTAAGCATAGGAAATGGCCAAAATCGAAGCAGAGCCTACGGGTGCTGCTGAAACCGCACCATGTGTTGGCGCCAACACAGAATCGGTCATCACGTGGCCTGGTAAAAATGGAACTAACTGTGGCGCAACCCCAATTGGCCCCATACCCGGTCCACCTCCACCATGTGGAATACAGAAAGTCTTATGTAGGTTCAAGTGACATACGTCGGCACCTATGCGTGCCGGAGAAGTCAAGCCTACTTGGGCATTCATGTTCGCCCCATCCATATATACTTGCCCACCAAATTCGTGAATCAAATCACATATTTCAATGATCGTTTCCTCAAACACGCCGTGCGTACTTGGATATGTGACCATAAGACAGGCCAAATCGTCTTTGTGCTCCTCCGCTTTCGCACGAAGATCTGCCACGTCAATGTTTCCATTGGCATCACAAGGAGAAACGACTACTTTCATGCCTGCCATCACCGCGGATGCAGGATTTGTACCGTGTGCGGATGATGGAATGATGGCAATATTTCTGTGAGAATCACCTCTGGATGCATGGTATGCCCGAATCACCATCAAGCCGGCATATTCGCCTTGCGCACCCGAGTTGGGTTGCATAGACATCGCCGCAAAACCCGTGATTTCACAAAGCCAAGCACTTAATTCGCCGATCATTTGCTGGTACCCACGTGTCTGAAACGCGGGTGCAAATGGATGCATTTTGCCCATTTCGGGCCAAGTTACCGGAATCATTTCGGTCGTCGCATTCAATTTCATGGTACATGATCCCAAGGAAATCATCGAGTGTACCATTGATAAATCTTTGGACTCCAAGGATTTCAAATAACGCAACATACCATGTTCGGAATGAAAACGATTGAACACCTCGTGGGACATGAATTTTGATGCACGAGTTAAGGAAGTAGGGATATTCCATGCGACGGTCAACTCGTCTCCTAAGATGCGTTGGCCTTGAGCGCGTTGGAAAAATGCCAAAATCTCAATCACATCATCCTCTGATGTTGTCTCATCCAAGGAGATGCTTAATTTGTTGGCATCATTTTTATAATACAAGAAATTACGCTCAGACTCCTCCGCATATTCGCGAATTTCCTCTGTTTGGCCTCCCGTAATGACGGTAAGCGTATCAAAGTGTTGCGTGTTTTCGAAGCTGTATCCTAGTTTTTTCAAACCAGCAGCCAATAATTCTGTTAGGCCATACACACGAGAGGCAATTTTCTTTAAGCCTTCTGGTCCGTGGTAGATGGCATAAGCCGCCGCCATAATCGACAAGAGCACTTGGGCGGTACAGATATTTGAGGTAGCTTTTTCTCTACGAATGTGTTGCTCCCGTGTTTGAAGGGCCATGCGAAGTGCACGATTTCCTTCAGCATCTACGGAAACTCCGATGATACGACCTGGAATGCTACGCTTGTATTTTTCTTTTGTTGCAAAGAAAGCGGCATGTGGACCACCGAATCCCATCGGTACACCAAAACGTTGCGAACTTCCCACAACGACATCGGCTCCCCATTCACCTGGAGGCGTTAATAATGTTAGGGCTAATAAATCTGCCGCAACCACGATTTGTAAATGTTGTTCTTTGGCAGCGCTAACGAAAGCTTTATAATCGAATACCTCGCCATTCGCGGCTGGGTATTGTAAAACGATACCGTAATAGTTCGGATTCGTCAGATCGATTTTGGTATGATCACCTACTTCGATCTTAATGCCAATAGGTTCCGCACGCGTCATCAATAAATCGATGGTTTGAGGAAGGCAAAGCGATGAAACAAAAAGCGTTTCCGCATTTTCGCGTTCTGCGGGGCGCTGCCCATACAACATGTTCATGGCTTCCGCGGCAGCCGTACCTTCGTCAAGCAAGGATGCGTTCGCTAATTCCATGCCGGTTAGGTCGATGACCATGGTTTGATAGTTCAACAACATTTCCAAACGGCCTTGTGCGATTTCTGCTTGATAGGGCGTGTAGGCCGTGTACCAAGATGGATTTTCCAAAATATTACGCAAAATCACCGTGGGGGTGTAGGTGTCATAATAACCCAGGCCAATGTGGCTTTTGAAGATTTTGTTTTGTCCCATGACCTGTTTGAAATCACGAAGGAATTCGAATTCCGTTTTCGGTGCAGGCAAGCGAAGACCTTGTGCCAAACGAATTTTTTCAGGAACAGTTTGATTGATGAGTGTATTTAAATCAGCTACGCCGATTTCTTTTAACATGGCAGATACGTCGGCAGGTTCAACATTGTTGTGACGCAAGGAGAAATCTTCCCGATACTTGAAATTTGGGGTCATAAAATACCTGGTATTTGGATTGAAAAATCGCCACAAAAGTAAGCTTTTTTTAGGGATTTATTTTTGATTCCTTAACTTCGCTTTCTTTTAATTTGTTTTCATCGATGAAAAAATCAACAATCTATGTATTAGCACTCATTTTGGTCGCTAATTTAATTTCTTCGGGCGCATTCGCTCAAGCAAATCCGGTCCCTTATGCCTATACGATTAAGGCGGAGGATTTGAAAAAACATCTCACTTTTATTGCCTCTGATAGCTTAAAAGGCCGAAATACGGGTTCTGCTGAACAAAAGGTAGCGGCCAATTACATTGCGGCTCATTTTAAGAAAGTAGGTTTAGCCCCTGTGAATGGTTCTTATTTCCAGAAGGTGGATTTAGTGAACCGTTCTTGGACAAAAGTCGCATTGTCGATTAAGGGCAAGGCTTACGATTACCTCGGACATTTTATGGCAAATGCTTTGGCACCAGTTGTTGCGAATGCCAAATTACCTGTCGTGTTTGCGGGGTATGGAGTCCAACAAGCTGGATTTGCCGATTATGATAAATTAGCTGCCAAAGGCAAATATGTTTTGGCATTCGAAGGGGAGGCCAAAGATGCGCAAGGCAATTATGTGTTATCGGGGTCCAAAGATCCTTCGGCCTTCGGAAAAGGGGATGGCTGGAAAGAGAAATTGAAACGTGCACAGGCTTTAGGTGCGAAGGGATTGATCTTAATTTCGGATAAGTCGGAGAAAGAGTTCGGTAATCAATTACGCCAGCGCCAAGTGATGATGCAGCGTTTTGGAAATGAACGCATGGTATTTGCTGATGTGGCTGCTTCTCCTAATGAAGCACCAGTCCTATTGATTTCATCGGCCATGGCGGCAGAAATTTTAGGCACGACAGAGGCTGATTTATTGGCTTATAAAGAATCGATCGCTGCAGCTAAAAAGTCTTTGGCAACGAAATGGAAGGCATCCCCTATCAGTCTTGCCATCGAGCGTACGGAGAAACCGGTGGATACCTACAACGTCGTAGGATATTTGGAAGGAACGGACAAGAAGGATGAAGTCGTGATTTTGACGGCACATTATGACCACATTGGTATTTCGTTTGATGGAAAGATCAACAATGGGGCGAATGATGATGGTTCGGGTACGGTTACGGTTATGGAATTAGCGGAGGCATTTGGTCAGGCCGCAGCGGAGGGGAAAAGACCTCGTCGGAGCATTTTGTTTATGACCGTAACGGGAGAGGAGAAAGGTCTTTTGGGTTCGGAGTGGTATTCAAATCATCCCCTATTTCCTTTGGCAAATACGGTTTGTGATTTAAATACAGACATGACGGGTCGCTACGATGAGGAGCACATGGGCAAGCCGGATTATATTTATGAAATTGGGTCGGATAAATTATCGTCTTCTTTGCGGGAGATTTTGGTGGAGCAGAACAAGAAGCACATCGGTTTGGAATTGGATTTTCGTTTCAATGACCCGAATGATCCTAATCGTTTCTACTACCGTTCTGATCATTATAATTTTGCCAAACACGGTATTCCAGTCGCCTTTTTCTTCAATGGAGTACATGAAGATTATCACCAGCCGGGAGATGAGGTAGAGAAAATCGAATTTGATCAAGTGCAAAAAGTAGGACGCTTGGTTTTCTATATGGCCTGGGAAATCTCGAATCGTGAGGAGCGTTTGAAGGTGGATTCGAATAAGCCGTAATTGGACGTTAGACAGTGGACTTTGGACGTTGGAGGGTCTCAAGATAATTTTATAACCCTAGG
>CAYHOB010000007.1:96194-150451 GCA_964358165.1 uncultured Aquirufa sp. | reverse complement strand
GTAAACTCAAACTATTATTAAACTGGACCTCCCCACCACTGTTAATCGTGAAAGTAAACGCACTACCACTACTCGAACCCTTGTTGGCACTAACTCCCGCATCAAACACAACACTGCCCACCTGCGTGCCAGCAGCGCGTGCCGTATTGATCACGACTGAATAGGTCTGGAGGTATGTTTGGAGTGTCACATTGTTGATTACCGCATTATCAGCCGTGGGCGTAAAGGAATAGATTCCTCCTGAATAAGTCCAGGTGCCATTGGCATTAGCAGCGGTGGAAATCACCACATTACTATGCTGAGCCATAGCCACAAATGAGCATAGTAAAAACATCAGCCCGAAAACAGGCTTGCTCCAAAAAGCAACAAGCGATTTCAGTTCACGCATAAAATCAATAATAATAATCGATTTGAACCCGGTCATTCACAATCAAAAGAGCGGATCCATTATTCGTTGGGTTATAAGTCAAAGTCGTTCCACTGATAGTTAGCGCCGTTTTTGAAATTCGAACCCCATTGATAAACAAACGCACGGTAGAATTTACATTTGGAGTTTGTGTTAAGGTAAAAGCGGTTTGACCAGCCGTGACAATCGTATATTCATCTGAAATGAATCGGACCAAACTATAATCCGTATTAATGACCGCCTGAGATACCGCAAATGTTCCATTGCCTTTCAGCATCCCTGTTAAACTTGTGGCTCCCGTTCCGCCTCGACCCACGGCAATCGTCGTTCCATTCCATGTCCCTGAACTTATATTTCCCAACGTATTCGCTGTTCCATTCAAAGTCACATTTCCTGCCACAAGCAAAGTTGAGCCCAAAGATGTTGCCCCATTGGTCCCTAAAGTGCTCGAGAAAAATCCATTCGTTCCATTCAAATCAGCTGTGGCAGTCGTCCCAGTAAAGGATTTGTCTCCAGCAATAATCTGATTCGTCGTTAAGTCGACAAAGTTTTTGGTCGCAGAACCTGTTCCTCCGTTTGCGATGGAAAGCGTACCAGACAAAGTAGAGACTGGAACCGAAGCCCAGGTAGCAGTTCCACTTCCATTCGAAGTCAAGACATAGCCGGAAGTTCCATTCGAATTAGGATATAAAATACCTCCCGCCGTTAATGTTCCCGCAATAACAGTATTTCCCGTTGCTGCTGCAACGCTCATCTTGGAAGCCCCAACCGCAAAATCACCGGAAAAAGTCTTCGCTCCAGCCACTGTTTGGGCCGTTGTTAAATCCACAAAATTCTGGCTAGAAGAACCTGTCCCTCCTTTGGCAAGCGATAAGACACCCGAAAATTTCGCGTCGGTGACAGCTCCGGAGGCCAACTTAACCGTCGTAATCGCATTATCTGAAATGACAGGTGCGGCAGCTGTTGTTCCCGTACCCCCCAAATCCCCCGCCAATCGTAAAATACCATTGCTCGAAGTTGTCGCATCAGAAGCCACAGGCAATACGACAGAACTATTTGTTCCTGAAATTGTAATCGTCGATCCCGACAAGGCTAAAGTCTGGGTTTCTGTCGTGACAGTATTTCCTGGAGCCCATTGGGTTCCATCAAATTTCAATACTTGTCCCGTCGTAGGTGCCGTCGAACTGACCGTTTTCCCCTGAATTTTTGCAACCAAAGGTATAGCCGCAGTCCCACCCAAATCCCCCGCCAAACGCAAAATCCCATTCGCGGAAGATGTCGCATCCGATGCAATCGGTATCACAACCGAACTATTTGTGCCGGATATGGTCAATGTTGATCCCGACAAACCCAAGGTCTGCGTCTCCGTCATAATGGAATTGCTCGGCACATAATTCGTTCCATCGTATTTCAATACCTGTCCGGTCGATGGGGCCGAGGTAGAAACCGGAATTCCTTGAATGCCCACGACAATTGGAACTGTTGAGGTACCACCTAAATCTCCCGCTAATTTCAAAAATCCTGTAGCCAAACTTGTCGCAGCGGGCAAAACCACTGAACTACTCGTTCCTGAAATACTCAAGGTCGTTCCCGACAAACTCAAGACCTGCGTTTCCGCCATAATCGAACTATTCGGCACATAAGAAGTCCCATCGTATTTTAATACTTGACCTACCGCTGGTGTTGTAACTGAAACAGGTACGCCCTGTATTTTTACGACAGATGGTGCGGTGGCGATGCCTCCCAAATCACCGGCCAATTGAACTTTACCCGTTGTTGAGGTAGTCGCATCGCCCACGGCCGGCAAGGTCACGGAACTATTCGTTCCCGATAAAGTGACTGTCGTTCCCGATAAGGACAAGGTTTGAGCTTCCGCCAAAACCACCGCATCCGGAACCCAAGCCGTTCCATTATATTTCAATACCTGACCTGTTGTAGGCGAGGAAGAACTCAAGGTTGCGCCCTGTAATTTGGCTACAATCGGTGCCGCTGCTGTCCCGCCTAAATCTCCGGCCAACTGAATTTTCCCCTTTGTAGTTGCATCCGCATCTGCGACGGTGGCATTGGCCATGGCTGTCTGAACAAAAGATGTCGTTGCTAATGAGGTCGAATTATTTCCCGACGATTGCGTCACCCCCGTACTTCCCGAAGGTAAATAGGGCGTTCCCGTAAACGTGGGCGAATTGATATCTGCTTTTGCATTCAATGACGCCTGAAAAGCTATTCCCGTCGTGGCTACATCCACGTAATCTTTTACGGCTTTCACAGATGGGTACTTCGTATTCGACGTGGCATCTGCTGTTACATCCGTAGATTTATTCGTTAATGATTCCTTCAACGATAATCCTGGGACAGTAGGAGCAGTTGCCGTTCCGGATAGATCGCCGGCTAATTGCACTTTTCCCGTGGCCAAAGTTGTGGCATCAGGCGTTCCAGCAGTCACCACATTCGTCATGGCATTATCCACGTAAGACTTGACAGCCAACTGGGTCGGATACAAGGAATTACTAGGTTGGGAATTCCCTAAATCTATCGCTGCTGATTTGTTCGCCGTTAATTCATAGACACTCGTAATCGTAGATAAGGCATTTTGGGTTGAAGAAACTTGGTTCTGTAAATAGCCTATTTGGCCTAAAATATTGGCTGACGTATTCTGAATCTGACTTGCATTTTGCTGCAAACGCACATCATGTTCGTTCAAGGTATTACTCATTGATAAAAGCGATGAACTGTTTTGATCAACTTGATCTGCAAGCTTTGTAATCGATTGATCAATCACGATAAAACGCAAATTATTCGCCACTTGATTTGCTTCTATTTTGGCTGAATTTTCCTGCCCGCCTACAAGCGCTAAGCCTAAATCCCGTTTCAAGGGCTCAATATCTTTGGGAACTAAATACCCCACATCATTATTGAATTGACTCAAATTCCTGGGAGCATCGCGCACATTTTTGTAGTCCACAGACTCCGCATAAAGCGCATAGGGAGTAAATGTCAGTTGCTGATTACTTACTTCAGAATAATTTCCTGTACCCAAAAAGTTTACAGACACTTTTAAACGCTTCAATTTTTCATCCCAAAGTATGGAATCAAACTGGGTAAAACGCGCTATTCCACTAGCAGCATCAGAACCCAATGTTGCGGTGGAATTACCCGTTCCGATGGTTAAATTAATCAAGCCAAATTCATCCGTCGTGGTTTGTTGGACCTCCTCATAATCTATCCCCGCTTGGGAAATCAACGTAAATCGAACCCATACTTTTCCTTTTGCCAAAGGCTGTCCAGCTATAACCTGGCCCGGAATTTCAATTGTATTAGGATCCAAAATGACCGCCTGATAATTCAAGCCCTTTTGTTGGCCCCAAGCTCCCAATGAAATCAACAACAATACAAGATAAATGTGCTTCATATAATCTTGAGATTAACGCGTTAAACTAATTCCCATGGAAATTGTCATGGGTAATAAATCCAATTTTCCCGTTGTGCTCTGTGGAGAAAACAAACTCGCCGTCCGACGAACCTGCGCGAACGCACGTACCGTAGGACTTATCGCCTTCGATAATTCCATTTGGTAACCTGCAAAAATTTTGAACGAATTAAATTGACGATCTTCTGTCAGTGGATAGTAGCGATTGGCCAATAGCTGATTCCCAGCGATTAATTGTTGGCCCATCAGCACACCTGCCAAACTTATATTCCAGCCTTTATAAAAAGTATATTTTGGCCCTAATGCCAAAGAAAAGCCTACAAAATCCGTCTGATATGAAAAAGCAATTTGTTGAACATCTCCGATGGCGTTCAATTGATGGTAATTCAAGCCGATCGCATAATTAAGATAACTCAGCGATTTGGCGAGTTTAGGACGATTGCTAAAATAAATCGATGATTTAGAGAATTTGGAAATCAGTCGGACGGTATCCAGTAACACATGATCTTGTGCCAGCTCAATATGCAAACCGGAGGACGGTTTCATCCAATCAATCTGATGTCCCTTCGAATTTTGGAATTGATACTGGGTAATAGCAGATCCGATGGACCATTTCCAGGATTGAGCATTCGCCATTAAAGGCGCAATACTTACGCAAAGAATAGTCAACCAAACACCAAGTAGGTGCTTCATCGAAGCTTTATAATATATCATCTATCAGAACTAGGATTGAGTTAAAACCTCGATGATTTTAACACATTTGCGTCCAAGATAGCGATATTCAGTAAGTTACTATCAAAATATGGGGAAAAATTATCAACTCATAGATTGAACGGACATACGAAACGCCTCTTTATTGCGTTCGCAGCTTGACGCTGCCAGGGTCCTGACCCTGGCAGCGTCTACCGTAAATCGATATTGTAATGCAGTCCCTTGTTTTGGCGTTGCGCCCGGGCATATTTGATGATTAAATAGGCCACATTAATCATATTGCGTAATTCACACAAGGGAACCGTGATGCGCGATTGCTTATACAATTCTTCATGTTCTAAATAAATCAATTCTAAGCGATCATAGGCACGCTTCAGTCGGCGATCCGTCCGTACAATACCCACGTAATTCGACATAATGGATTCCAATTCACGTGTCATCTCAGTCACTAAGACCAATTCTTCCGGGTTTCGTGTTCCGGAGTCATCCCAATCTGGGATGCCTGAAGGTAAAACCTGTGTTCCATATTGACTGACAGATTTTTCGAATGCATTGTGGGCATAGACAATAGCTTCCAATAAAGAATTCGAAGCTAATCGGTTCGCCCCATGTAATCCGGTGTGCGAACATTCCCCCGCAGCATAGAGGTTTTCAATGTTTGTTTGGCCAAAATGATCGACGATAATGCCGCCACATAAATAATGCTGGGCAGGAACGACCGGAATCATATCTTTGGACATATCTAATCCCAATTCTTTCAAACAGTGTGCATAAATCATGGGGAAATGCTGCAATATTTCATCTTTGGGAATGTGTCGCGTATCTAAATACACGTGATCAACGCCATGTTTCTTCATCTCGGAATCAATCGCACGCGCCACAATATCACGAGGTGCAAGCGACAAACGGGCGTCGTATTTTTCCATGAAGGTGGTTCCGTCTTGATTTTTTAAGATTCCACCATGCCCGCGAACAGCTTCGGATATCAAAAAGGAAGGTTTTTTTCCTGGATTATATAATGCCGTGGGATGAAATTGAATAAACTCCATTCCTTGCACAAAAGCTTTGGCCCGATAAGCCATCGCGATACCATCTCCTGTTGCAATGGTTGGATTCGTGGTCGATTGATAGACTTGCCCAATACCACCTGTCGCTAATAAGATCGTCTTCCCCAAAAAAGTTTCCACTTTTTGAGTCTTCTTATTCAAAACATAGACCCCATAACACTGTTTTCCGGTTGTGTCTTTCGTTACTTTTTCTCCCAAATGGTGTTGGGTAATCAGGTCCACCGCGAAATAATGTGTGAAAAAATCAACGGATTGAAAAGATTTTACTTTGGCGAGTAAGGCCCGTTCAATTTCATTTCCCGTCGAATCCTTGTAATGTAAAATACGTTTATCGGAATGTCCTCCCTCCTTGACTAGGTCAAACGTTCCATCCGATTTACGATCGAAGTCGGTGCCATAAGCAATCAATTCTTTCAAACGCTCCGGCGCTTCCCTAACGACCATTTCGACAACCTCCCGGTCACTGATAAAATCGCCCGCCACCATGGTATCTTCGATATGCTTTTCGAAGGAGTCTTCTGTATCCCAAACAGCTGCGATACCGCCTTGTGCATATTTGGTATTCGTTTCTTCGGCAATGGTTTTGGTAATGAGCGCAATCTTGACCGGGATGTTACGGTCCTCAAAATGTTGAGCAACTTTCACTGTATAGGATAAACCCGCTATCCCCGAACCAATCACTATAAAATCATACGTAGGCATCCTCTTATCGATTTTCTTGCAAATTAACCAAAAAGCGCATTGGAAATGAAATGTAGATAATTTATTGTAGTTTTGCCCTTGAAAAAATTTAAACCCTTAAAAATCAATCTAATCCACATGGAATCTTCCAACAACACCTCTAAAGTTGCGCTGATTGTATTAGCAGTCTTGACTGCTGTCTTAGGCGTACTCTATTTCCGTTCGAATCAATTAACGAACGAACAAGCAACAACCATTGAAGAAAAAGCGACAGAATTAGCTAATACTCGTACTTCTTTGGATTCAATTTCAACCCAATTAGATGCAAAAATCGCTGAAATTAAGTCTTTAGGCGGCCAAGTAGCTGATTTAGAAGCTTTGAAGGCTCAATTAGAGCAAGACAAGTCTTCGTTGAAAAAAGCGAATCACGCAACCATCACTTCTTACGAGGCTAAAATCAAAGAATACAATTTGGTATTAACTCAAAAAGATGGAGAAATCGTTGAATTGAAGAAGCAAAATGGAATTTTGACAGAAAGCAATCAAGTATTGACGACGCAAAACACCACCTTGAACAGCGAAAATTCAGGCTTAAAAACACAAAATAAATCCTTAACAGATACATTAACTGAAACAGCTGCTAAAAACAAAGAATTGGCTCGTAAGGTTAGTATTGCTGCAGCGTTAAAAGCACAAAATTTGCGCGTGTTATCGATTAATTCGAAAGGAAAAGAAACGGAACGTTCTCGTTTGAATGGAAAGAAAATCGAAAAATTGAAAGTTGTTTTCTCTTTGGCGAATAACCCAATCACTAAATTGGAAAACAAAACCATTTATGTACGTGTAATCGACGGAGAGGGCGCTACGCTTTCTGACGAAGCAATCGGATCAGGAAAAGTTAACGTAAATGGCAAAGAGGTTATTTATACAACCAAACAAGTAATTACCTATACGAATGACAACCAAGAAGTAAGTGTTATTTACCCACGTGGTGGAGTTGCTTACAAACCAGGAAAATATACTGTTGAATTAATCGCGGAAGGTTTTACTGTGGGTGCTGGGACGTTTGAGGTTAAGTAATCAGTCACTAGTCGCTAGTCACTAGTCGCTAGTCCGGAGTCCAAAGTCCGAAGGTGTAAACCAAAAGACAAAAGACAGCAGTCAGTAATCAGTCGCTAGTCACTAGTCGCTAGTCCAAAGTCCGAAGGTGTAAACCAAAAGGCAAAAGACAGTTTCAGTAATCAGTCGCTAGTCAATAGTCCGGAGTCCAAAGTCCGAAGGTGTAAACCAAAAGGCAAAAGACATAATTATAAAGAACCTTGAGAGAAATCTTGAGGTTCTTTTTTTGTGGCCTTTGGATTCTTACTTATTTAGATGAAACTACCGGCAATTAGAAAGCGATAGCTTTGTTGCTTGGATACAAGAAATCGTTGTTGATTCGAAGGCAATCAGGAAAAATTTAGTTAGAACAGGAAGGAATAATTATCACATTTACCCAGTTTAATCGTTCAGCGGAAAACCCATTACCTCTTATCTCTTACCTCTTACCTCTTAACTCTTACCCCTTACCTCTTAACTCTTAACTCTTAACTCTTACCTCTTACCTCTTACCTCTTAATTCTTCTCCCACCACCACTTCGAGAAACTCTTCGTAAACAGCATACTCGACCCAATCGTCTGATTGATTTGATAAGAGTTTAATGAACCCGCCAATGAGGTTTGCACATTTCGGTTATAAGTCTTCAATCGCAAAGATCCATCGCGATTCATAAACCATTCCAATGCCCAATCACCTAATAACAATTGAGGACTTGTTTGATTTCGTGCATCCGTAAAACCGCCGCTGCGGGTAATGCGCAAACGATCATTAACATTATAAGACGCGCGCAATTGCAAATTAGATAGGATATCCTGATTCAAAACACCCCCACCCAAATACACATCCACATTCAAATCCTTATCTATTTTAGAAGCCAAATTACTCAGTTGGTTCGACAGCATTTCCGTAAAATTCCCCATCAAATTACTAATCGCAATTCCAGATCCCCCGAATGGAGAAACCAATTGGCCAAACAACAACACATTACTGACTTGACGTGTCAACTCCTGTTCATCCGTCTTGATCCGATTCGCAAAGGCCGTCACCGCACCATTTAAATGCACATCTTTGGGATAATCACGAATACCTATATCAAATGAAATATTTGGCGACAACAAACGATTCTGCAAATTAATCGTCACATCCACTGGATAACGCCGCTTGAATTCAGGCATATTACTCTTGTTGGTCGTATCCAATAAGATCGGAAACAAGGACGCATATTGTGTGTAAACGGCCTTAATATCCACATTGGCCTCCAATGGATCCCCCTTCCAGGATATCTTCGAACCTCGTTGGATAGCAAATTTCTTATTAATCAAATTCTGCAAGGTAAATGTATAATCACCCTGATCAAGCGCATAATCCCCATTCATCTTGAAATCCCCTTGCTTATCCAAGGTCATCTTGATATTCCCTGAGCCAGACACCCGCATGATATCCCCTTTCTTCGCATCAAATTGCACCTCTCCATAAGCCTCGGGCGTTAATGCCAAATTAAGGTCCATGGTTATTCCATCTTGCTTCAATTGATTCACCAAAGGCTTTTGGTTCAATTCCGCTGCAGCCGCCAAGGTCTGACTGTAAAATGAATAGTCTCCTTGATCCGTTTGTTCGTATTCGCGATCCAACGGAATGAATAAACGAGTCCCTCGATCGCTCTTTAAATCAGCCGAAATCACCAAATGATCCACAGTCCCGCGAATCGCAAAAGGCCCCGTTGCAAAACCCGTTCCATAATAGATCGACTTCGCTGTTCGGACCGTATTTAACAATTTATAATGATTCAAATCCGCCTTTAAATCCAACTCAAACGGACTGCCTTTCGGAAATGCCAGTCGGGCATTCATCCGTGCCGTATTCCCTTCTGGATCTTTTAATAACCAGTTTTGGCCGGTAATTTGCCTCGACTTAAACAGCACCGTATCCGCGAAAAGGATTCGCGTATTCAAATAATCAAAGGTTGTTTTTCCGTTTCGAACGATTATTTTACCATCCAAAATGGGCTCTTGGAAACGCCCGCCAATGTGTAATTCTCCCGAAGCATCCCCACCCAAATTCGAAAATACTCCCTTCACAAAGGGTTCGAAAATTTGCAAATTCGTCTTGTTCAACTCTGCACGAACATTTAATTTATCTGATTCTTCGAATGGGCGATAGGTACCACTCACCGACAACACCGATTCCCCCAAACGATTCAAATGGTAATTCAAATCCATCAGTTGAGCCGCTGCCTCATAGGTCCCCACTCCCTGAAAATCCCCGATGTAAAACTTATCTAAGCGCAACGAATCCAATAATAACCAAGAATCCAAATGCGTATTTTGATACCAATTTTGCAAGCTAAATTCGGCATTCATTTCACCTTGTACTTTGGTTGCAAACAGTGGTGCGAGCGTACCCAATTGGAATTTATGAACCTTCAACTTTAAGGTTTCCGTCGAATCCATCGAGATACTTCCTTGCAAGGCAATCGATTGCTTTTTGTTTGAAATCAACACATGTTCCGCTCGTAAATCTTGGCCTTGAATACGTACCCGATTCTCCGGATCTACGGACCAATCTTGTCCCAAAATCCGTAGATACGAATCCTTGAATTTCAGAGACAATCCGTCTTTTTCAAACTTCCACAAGCCCCCTAAATGTGCCATATTCTCCTCCCCCTGCTGCTTGAAATCCAATCCGAAATTAATACGATCCTGATCCCACAAAGCGTCCAACTTGAAGTTTTCAGTGGGCGTTAAAAAATTCAATTGCTGCTTACGTGACTGAAAAATCAAACTTGAAGAAACCTCAGGACCACCTAAATATTTAGAACTTTGAAACGAGAAAACCGACTGGTAAAATTTATATCCTCCCAGCACTAGGGTGTCAGGATAAGCCTCTAGACTTACCTGGAAACTACGCCCTTTGGTAATATTACCGGAAAAAACAGTATTGTGCGCAACACCCAGACTTGGGTAAAGACGCTTCAACAAAGGGGCCGCATCATGACAAACAATGGTAAAATCAGCGCCATACCGACTAGCCGTTTCGTGTACTTTTTGGGCATAATAGGTATTACGTTCGAACTCATTCTTTTGAAAATACAATCGGTACTCATCCCATAATTGAACGAGCTCCTTTTGCAAATTACTCGGCACAAAATCCCCATTTACTTCGACGGAAACAAAAGGTGAATTCAACATATAATGCCGCTTCGACTCTGCACGCATTTCCGAATTAAATGTCACCATATCGATGGCCAAATCTTCCATTTTTGGCTTCTGAATATAGACATCTTGGAAGATTCCCCGACCCGTTAAATCGTCCCAAGAATTCAAGGCCAAATCAATATCAAAATTAGATTTCAGTCGGATAGCCTCTTGCGTAAAATGCAGATGGGCCAAATCTGCCCGCTCCACTTTACCCTCCAATTGGTAGGTCGGCTTTGCCTGACGCAAATTGATTTCTCCAAGCATATTGGCCACCAAATGCGAATCTTTCACTGCAACCGTTCCTTTAAACAATTGCTTCTGCAAATTCCCTTTTAAACTTACCCGCTTATAGGCATAGCGATTGAAATTAATCTCGGATATATTGCCATCAAAATCGACATTGGCCGACTGGTTTGAAAAACCAGTTCCTTTGATTTTGGCAGCCAAATCAATCGTACCCAAATAGGACTCCAAAGCCAACAATTTACCTAATTTAAACTTGCGCAATGCGACTCGGCCCTCATAGCCAGAAAATGCCATGGAATCCTTTAAACGCATGGACAAATCACCCTCCATGTAACCCAATCCTGTATTGGCTTGACCCGATGTCCTAAAATTCATGTGGGTTCCATTGAATTTACCACGGAAAGAAACAGGACCCAAAATGTGCATCTTATCTGCCGCAGGCTTCGAGATAAATACGGCTAAATCCTGTGGAATGAATAGGGAATTCCGCATATCAAAATCCATTTGCGTCTTGGGAATTTCGGGTAAACCCTTGAAAGAAAAATCACCCCGCAACATACTTTTTGTCCCAAAACCCAATTGGAAATTTTTCAAAGCCAATTGCTTTACGGTACCATTCAATTTTCCTTGCACGGTGTATATGCCTTTGTATGGATACATGGCCTCGATAAATCTTCCCACATCCACCGAAGACAAACGTGTTTTGACCAAATTAGCTTGCATATTCGCCTTGTCGAACCATTGTGTCAAATCCTCAATATGCTTGTAATTCACAACGAATTGATTGGCCACATAGGAATCATTCACAGCCAAATCCAACTGATCGAAACGCATTTGACGGTCACAAATCATGAAATGCGTATTCATCCGTTTAACTTGCAAACGCGTTGCTTCATGCCGCGCCTTAAACCCAATCGTCTGTAATCCAATGGTATCCCCTTGGGAATAAAACTGTTTTACTTTTGAATTGATGTGCGAAATCGCAAAATGGGATAGATCAAAATGGGTGGCAGTTCCCGTGTTCGGTACCTGTTCATCATCCAATAAAAATTGACCCTCTACCACCTCTGCCTCACGAATAATAAAAGTGGCAGATCCCTTAGAAGGTCCCGGGGAAATCCGATTCACCCAGGCAATGATTTGATCAATAAAGTGATTTAAATTTACTTGGCCCGCTTTTTTCTCCAATACCAAATGTACCCTTGGACGCAATAATCGCGCGTAATCTAATGTCGGCCGATCCCCCCCAAAGAACAAATCATTGATGCTAAAATTCACATCTAAATGTTCAATGTAAATCATTTCCTTCCCCCATGGATCCTGGACACGTAAGCCAGAAAGACTTAATTCGTCGAAAAACTTAACTTGAATTCCCTTCAGTTCAACGGGATAACCGAGTTCACGCTGAATGATGGGTTTGAAATAATTTGCCAATAACATCTGATTGGCAGGAGCACGAAGCAAAAGGATACAGGTAAATATGAGCAAAAAGATCCCTAACAACCCATAAAGGACTGATTTGGCTAGGATCTTTAGGTATTTGACCATGTTTATTTTTTTTGCCTTATTTTTGCAAATAAACGCTAAATGAACTTACTAGCCATCGAGTCTTCGTGTGATGAAACCTCTGCCGCCGTCATGGTGGATGGGGTTTTGCAATCAAACGTTATTTCCACCCAATTGATCCATACGGAATGGGGTGGTGTCGTTCCCGAATTAGCCAGCAGAGAACATCAAAAAGCGATCATTCCTGTTGTACAGGAAGCCCTGCAAAAGGCAAATATAAACAAAAATGACCTGAATGCCATTGCCTTTACACGGGGTCCCGGATTATTAGGTGCACTGTTGGTGGGAACCTCTTTTGCGAAGTCTTTAGCTTTGGCTTTGAACATCCCATTAATTGAGGTAAATCACATGCAAGCGCATGTATTGGCCCATTTTATCGAAGATCCTAAACCCCAATTTCCATTTCTTTGCTTGACAGTAAGCGGCGGACATACCCAATTAGTTTGGGTCAAAGATGCATTGCACATGGAGGTCATCGGGGAAACCCAAGATGATGCGGTGGGCGAAGCCTTTGATAAGACTGCTAAGCTCATCGGGCTCCCCTATCCAGGCGGGCCGCTGATTGATAAACTTGCTCAAGAAGGAAATCCTGACCGCTTCCCATTTTCCTTGGGCGAAATGCCCGGGTTGAATTTTTCTTTCTCCGGAATCAAAACGCAAATTCTCTATTTCCTCCAAAAGGAAACCCAGAAAAACGGGGCATTTGTGGAAGAGAACAAGGCTGACATCTGTGCGTCCGTTCAGAAAAGCCTGATCGATATGCTTTTGCGTAAAGTAAAAAAGGCGATGCGAGAGAAAAACTGCAAGCAAATCGCGATAGCCGGTGGTGTATCTGCCAACTCCGGCCTTCGCAGCCGACTGAAAGAAATGGGGGCAAAAGAAGGATGGGATGTATTTATTCCAGCATTTCAATACTGCACGGATAACGCCGGCATGATCGCCATGGCTGGGCATTTCAAATACGAGGCAGGCGAATTCACGAATCAAGACGTAACACCTTTGGCGAGGTACAATCTGTAGAGACGTAGCCCTTTGGCAATCCTTACCGGTTTGCCAAAGTTTGAGGCACTTTGCGCCGATTCCCCAGACTGAAGTCAAGTTTTATAACCCCGGGTTTTAACCTGGGGATTTGATGCACCGCGTCAGCCGATTCCCAAGAATGAAGTCAAGGATTAGAAATATATGAAAATCGCAGGTTTTATAACCCCGGGGTTTAACCTGGGGATTTGACGCGAAGCGTCTCTACACCAAAGACTTCAGGGCATTCCAGAACTCCAACTTCAAAGCCTTCTCGGCATCGGTCAAGGTTGAAATTAAGCGTGGGAAATAATACACCTTACTAGTTGAAATCGAAGAAATCTGATTCACCTGCAACCCATCGAGGGTGTGTTCCCCCAAGAAAATATAACGTGATGAGGCTGTTTTCGATACAAATTCCTCCAAGGAAACTTGAATTTGATCCGCATCCATGATGGACCAGGCATCCTGCGGCAATGTCAATGGGGGAGCCGAAAAAATCAATTGTAATCGAGCTTTTTCCGCTTCGGTAATGGTGCCTATGACCAGCCAAGGGGTATCGATGGCAGGAACACCTACTTCAACAATTGCTTCGGCAGCAACAACAGGTCCTTGATCTAGCTGCGTTATAGGCCGCTCCGACGTGACCCAATAGATCACCTCATGCTCGTATAATGCAGCTAAATCAATTTCCTCTGTCATCTTATGCTAATGATCCGCGCAACACACAAGCCTCGCGATCCGGACCTGTTGAAATAAAGTTGATCGGCAAATCTAAATGCTTCTCTAAAAATTTAATGTATGCCGAAAGTTCAGCTGGCAATTCCTCAAAACGGCGCATGCCCTCTAATGAACAATTCCAACCTTTCAAGGTTTCGTATACCGGTTTCACCTTGATATCTGTAATCTCAAATGGAATTTGATCCGTAATCGTACCATCTGGCATTTCATAGCCCGTACAAACTTGAATTTTTTCGAAAATATTCAAGACATCCGCCTTCATCATAATTAACTGAGTCACCCCGTTAATCATCATCGCATATTTCAAGGCAGGTAAATCGATCCAACCACAACGACGCGGACGACCAGTCGTCGAACCAAATTCACGCCCCTCCTGACGCATACGCTCTCCCACTGCATCTTCCAATTCCGTCGGGAATGGACCAGAACCCACGCGAGTTGCATAGGCCTTGAAAATTCCAAATACCTCACCAATATTCTTTGGCGCAACTCCTAAACCGGTACATGCTCCTGCTGTGATCGTATTCGAGGACGTAACGAATGGATAAGAACCAAAATCAACGTCCAACAAAGAACCTTGTGCTCCTTCTGCCAAAATCGTTTTGCCCGCTTGAATTGCGTGATTTACCGAATATTCCGAATCAACTAAATGGAATTCCTTCATGAAAGCAACCGCCTCAAAGAATTCTTTTTCAGCTGCAGCTAAATCATATTCAAATTTATAGACATCCAAAATCGCCTTGTGACGATCCACTAATCCATTGTATTTGGCAACAAAATCAGGTGAAATCATATCCCCCACACGTAAACCTTGACGAGATATTTTATCCGTGTAAGTAGGACCAATTCCCTTCAATGTCGAACCAATCTTTGCATCTCCCTTTGCTTTCTCATAGGCCGCATCCAACAAACGGTGCGTAGGCAAAATGATTGAAGCCTTCTTCGAAATCTCTAAATTCTTACGTAAATCCAAATTGAAATGCGCTAGACCTTCGATCTCCTTTTTGAAGATAATCGGATCTAACACAACTCCATTGCCAATGATGTTTTGAACTTCTTGACGGAAAATTCCTGAAGGAATTTGATGCAACACGTGCTTAAATCCATCGAATTCAAGCGTATGACCCGCATTGGGTCCACCTTGAAAACGCGCAACTACCTGGTAACGAGGTGCCAAAACATCCACAATCTTTCCTTTTCCTTCATCGCCCCACTGTAAGCCTAATAATACATCAACTGCCATAATATGAATATAAATGATAAATAATTACTCGGGTGATTGAGCCTGGTATTGATCCCGAAACTCACAATTTTTCTTCGTACACGATCCATAAAAAATCAAGGAATGGTGCATCACATTAAACTCCAACATCTCTCCTACTAAACTCTGAATCGTCTGAACACGCGGATCACAGAATTCCGTCACCTTGTGACAATCTGTACAGATTAAATGATCATGCTGCCTACGGCCATACGACTTCTCAAACTGCGCCTGGTTTCGCCCAAATTGATGTTTGACCACCAAATCACACTCCACCAACACATCCAAAGTATTATAAACCGTCGCACGTGATACCTGATATTTCTTATTTTTCATGGAGATATATAATTCCTCCACATCAAAATGATCATCACGCAAATAAATCTCTTCCAAAATAGCAAAACGCTCCGGCGTCTTCCGCAGGCCCTTATTCTCTAAATAAGCTGTGAAAATCTTTTTAACCGAATCGAACTTCTCTATTGCTGCAGACATTATTGAAAAAAAACAACGTAAAATAAGCAAAAAAAACGGAAAAATGCTACTTAATCTTCCCGCGCAACCTCGATCACTCCAGTAACCATTTCCAACTCAGCTACTAAGTTTTCCAAATGTGATGTATCCTGAATCATCAACGAAATCTTACCTTCAAATAATCCATCTTTCACCCCAATCGATAAGGCAGTAATGTTGACCTTCAATTCATCCGAAATAACCCGAGTCACATCATTCACCAAACCCACTCGATCGATTCCTCGAATCGTCAACTCCACCACAAATGACATCTGAATCTGACTCGTCCACTGCGCCTTAATAACCCGGTCTCCATGACGTGACAACAATTCAGGCGAATTTGGACAGGTCGTCCGGTGAATTTTAATTCCCTCATTGATCGTCACAAATCCAAATACTTCATCTCCCGAAATCGGGTTACAACACTTCGCCAAGGTATAATCCACCTTGTCCATATCCTCGCCAATCAATAAAATATCGGACTCTTTGCGGCCTTGCTCGACCTGCTGCATCCCCTTCTTAAATGACTTGCTATCCACAATCGGCGCCTTGATGGCCTTCTCCGCCTGCTTCCGCTCATGCATTTCCTTGTCAGTCTTCCAATGTTTCAACTGGTCAACTGAAATGTATGCCTTCCCAAAACGGTAGAACAAATCATTCGCATCTTTCGCATTGAAATAGGCCCGCAACTGATTGGTCAATTCCAAAGTCAAATTCGGATAACCCAAATGCTTCAATCGCGCCTCTACGACATCTCGTCCCTGAATCAAATAACTTTTATTATCTTCCTTAATGCAATCCTTAATCCGCGCTTTGGCCTTCGTCGTGGTAACAATCCGTAACCAGTCTTCCGAGGGCTTTTGCTTCGAGGAAGTGAGAATTTCCAACTGATCTCCATTGCTTAATTTATGCGAAAGTGGAACTAATTTTCCACCCACTTTGGCACCTATACAATGCGAACCGACCTCCGAGTGAATCTCAAAGGCAAAATCCAATGCCGTTGCACCCGCTTGAAGTACGACTAATTTTCCTTTGGGCGTAAAGACGAATACTTCCTCGTGGTAGAGTGAATTCTTGATATCATCAACAAGCTCCACGGCGGATTGACTTTTATCATTCATTTCCAACGCCTCACGAACCTGGCTCAGCCAAGATTCAAATGCCTGCGAAGTACGCGTGTCGGTACCCTTATATTTAAAGTGCGCCGCAACTCCCTTCTCCGCAATTTCATCCATCCGCTTTGTACGAATTTGTACCTCTACCCAGCGTCCCTCCTTATCATCGCCAAAGGGCATACTCATCACAGTCGTGTGCAAGGACTCATAACCATTCGATTTGGGCGTAGAAACCCAGTCCTTTAAGCGACTCGGATTAGGCCGATAATGGTCGGTAACGATACTGTAAACCTCCCAGCATTCCCCTTTTTCTCGTTCCAAAGGCACATCCAACACCACTCGAATCGCAAATAAATCGTATATTTTTTCAAACGGAGTATTTGATTTTTTTATCTTATTATAAATGGAATAGATGGATTTCGGTCGGCCTTTAATCGTGTATTTCATCCCCCGCTCATCCAAGGATTTCTTAATCGGCCGGATGAATTGATCCACAAAACTCTCACGATTTTGCTTATTAACCATCAACTTATTCGCGATTTCCTTGTAAGCCTCCGTCTCGGTAAACTTCAATCCCAAATCCTCTAATTCCGTTTTTATCGCATTCAATCCCAACCGGTGAGCCAAAGGAGCATACAGATAAATGGTCTCTGACGCGATCTTCAACTGCTTTTCTTTGGCCATACTTTCCAATGTCCGCATGTTGTGCAATCGATCTGCCAACTTGATTAAGATCACACGAATATCATCTGAAAGCGTTAACAACATCTTTCGGAAATTTTCGGCTTGTTGGGATGTTCCATATTCAAAAGTCCCCGCAATCTTCGTCAACCCATCAATTATCTGCGCAATCTTGGGATTGAACATCTTTTCGATTTCCTGAAGGGTCGTATCCGTATCCTCCACCACATCATGCAATAAAGCCGCAATGATGGAAGTAGGACCTAATCCAATCTCCTCGACACAGATTTGGGCAACTGCCAAAGGGTGATAAATATAGGGCTCCCCCGATTTACGGCGCATTTCCTTATGCGCCTCCGCAGATAACAAAAACGCCTTCTTGATTTCCTTCGCGTCATCATCCTTCAAATACGGTTTTGCCGTACGCAAAAGCCTGCGATAACGCTTTAATATTTCCAGACGTTCTGCTTCTAAATCTATTTTCATGGCTCTATTTCGCTTGAATTAATGCTACGGCCATCGCCGAAATACCCTCTTGTCTTCCTACAAAACCTAATCCTTCCGAGGTTGTCGCCTTGACCGAAATTTGGTCCTCATCCAACGCCATCACCAAGGCCAAATTTTCCTTAATTGAAGGAATATGAGGGTTTAATTTCGGTTGGTCTAAGACCACAGTCACATCCACATTCCCCACTTCCCAACCTTTTTCACGAATCATTTCCATGACTTTTTTCAACAACAACGTGGAAGCCACACCCTTCCACATCGGATCTTTATCCGAAAAATGATACCCAATGTTGCGCATATTAGCTGCACCCAAAAGTGCATCACACAAGGCATGACAAACTAAATCGGCATCCGAATGCCCCAAGGGCCCAAAATCACTTGGAATTTCTATGCCACCCAAAATAAACGGTCGGCCTTTCACCCAGCGATGTACATCATACCCTTGTCCTACGCGTATTTTCATGATTATCCTTGTTTTAGATAAAGCAATGTATTCTTTTTTCCTTGCACAAACAGTTTGTCTGCCCATGCCTGTATTTCATTCAATTCAACCGCCGCAATATGCTCCGCCTCCGTATTGACAAAGTCCACATTTCCCGCATTCGCAGCCATCGCTAAATTCATCGCACGATTTAAAACCTCAACTTCCCCAAAAACCAAGGAAGCCTCCGCCTGATTCTTCACCCGTTGCAAACCCTCCGCATCAATACCCGTTTTGACAAAATCTTGAATGGCCGCAAGCAATAATTTTTCTGCTTGTTCCACATCCACCCCTTCACAAATTTGGCCTGACACAACAAGCAAACCGGGATCCATGGAACCCGTCAAAGATGCATGCAAGGAATCAAAGATCCGTTGGTCTTGAACTAAAACGTTGTATAAATAGGAGGACTCATTTCGACCCAATAAATCCGATAATAAGTCGATTGCATGGTAACCTGAATCATAACGTCCTACGATTGGATAGGCGATATATATCCGATTAGAAGGCACATCCGCCTTGATTTCCATCCGACGGTCTTCTTCTTGAATAGGTTCCTTTGGCAAATTTCGCACAGGTTTAACGCCTGCAGGTATTGGGCCAAACCATTTTTCGGCTAATAATTTTACCTCATCCAATTTCACCTTACCCGCAAGTACCAAAATAGCATTGCTTGGCACATAATGTTTTTGGAAAAAAGCCTTTACATCATCCAACGTCGCCTCCTCAATATGCGAAATTTCCTTCCCTATCGTTGCCCAACGGTACGGATGTTGCTGGTAAATCAAGGGGCGAAATTTCAACCAAACGTCTCCATAAGGCTGATTCAAATAACGCTGCTTGAATTCCTCAATCACCACTTTCCGCTGAACCTCCAAGGATTGCGGATTAAATGCTAAGGACAACATGCGGTCGGACTCCAACCAAAAAGCTGTTTCGAGATTTTGGTAAGGCAAGGAAATGTAATAATTCGTTAAATCCGGAGTTGTAAAGGCATTGTTTTCACCACCCACCGACTGCAAGGGGGAATCATAATTTGGGATATTCACGGAACCGCCAAACATCAAATGCTCGAACAAATGCGCAAAACCCGTCCGCTCGAAATCCTCGTCACGAGAACCCACATCGTAAATAACATCCATCACGGCGAGTGTCGTGCTGGGGTCCTCATGAACAATCACTTGAAGTCCGTTGGATAAGGTGAATTGCTGAAATGAAATCATGAGGCCGTGGAAAAATGAAATAGAAACAAAAGTAAAAAATTAGGCCTAAAAACCACAGAGCTTCCCTATTTTTACAAATCAAAATTTCATGATGCGCTTTATTCCCCTCTGCTTCTTTATATTGATTTCATTTTTGAGTCCGGCCCAACTCTTGCAGGATTCGCAAGCTCGAAGCCTTATCTCGCAGGGTTTGAACCACTTATATCAATACGACTTCAAAGAATCAACCGAAGATTTTAATGCCATCAAAGCCACACACCCCAAACATCCGGCAGGTTATTTATTGTCGGCCATGCAATTTGAACAGCAATTTTTTCCCCTAAAAGATCATCCCGCACAAAGCAGAGCCTATTTGGCTTTTTTAGAATTAGCCTACAATTTGGCACAAGAAGCCTTTGATCGAAACAACAATGATTTAGAAGCTTCCTTCTTCTGTACCGCTTCCTTGGGATTTTTGGCCGCCTACGAAGCGGATAATCAGAATTTCATGAAGGCCGTTTCCTATGCTCGAAAAGCCTACGCATTTATGAAAATTGGAATCAAGAATACAGAACGCCAACCGGAGTTTTTGTATTCTTCGGGAATCTACAACTATTACCGCGTTGCCTATCCAGAACTTCATCCCATCATTAAACCCTTGATGTTTTTTTTCGAAGAGGGAAGTAAACGAACAGGGTTATCCATGCTGGAAGCAGGAACGCGCAAAACGATCTTTGTTCGCAATGAATCCTTGTTTTATTACAGTTACATTTTCAATAAATACGAAGGCACGCCACAGAAAGGATTGCCATATAACACGCAGTTGATTCAGCAATTCCCGAATAACCATTGGTATATTTTGCAACGAGCAGAAATATTGACGCTATCTGGACAATATGAGGCGGCAGAAGTGTACATCGACCAACTCGAAAAAATCAATTCCCCTTACTTCAAGGGTGCCGCGCACGTTTTCAGAGGTATGCGAGAGGAATTCTCAAACAAAAAATACGCTTTGGCAGAAGCTTATTATGCTAAAGCTCTCGTTCACCCCTGGGAAGAACGCTTCACCAAAGACATTCGTGGACTAGCCTTATTAGGTATTTCAAGACTCGAATATCGAAAAGGAAACAAAAGTAAAGCCATGCATTTCGCGAAAAAGGCCGCCGAATTTGTTGAATACAAGAATTCAATTGAAGAACAAAAAAGACTAATTAGTCTTCGCTAGCGAATATGGCCTGCTCATAGGCAAAAGTCTTCTCAAATGCCTCCGCCAAAGGTGTCAATGCAAACGGAATATGTGATTGTAGTTTCGTAATATCCAAGGATACTTGTTGGACGTCCGTCGGCATCGCCTCCATAAATTCCACCTGAAAATGAGGAACTTGGGTCTTCACTAAAGCAATGATTTCCAAAAGCGACATCGTTTGACCGGAACCAACATTCAGCGTCACATTTTTTACGCGTGCTTCGAACAGATCCATGATCGCTCGCGAAATATCAGAAGCAAACAAATAATCTTTTGCCTGCGAACCATCTCCCCAAACCACCAAATTTTCTCCACGCAAGGCTTTTCGAATGGCAATGTTGATTACTCCCTGGGTACTCGAACGATGGTGTAAACCGAATGGATTCGATAAACGTAAAATCAGGTAATCGATTTGGTATAGATTCGCGTATAAACGGATGTAGTGCTCGACGGCCAACTTAATTATCCCATACGAGCTAATCGGTTGGCATGCTTGCGTTTCCTGTTTATGCGTAGGCAATTCATTCCCATAAACCGCTCCACCAGATGACAAGTACAATAAATTCGTACAATTGTGTTGCTTCATTACTTCCATCAAACCGATCGTGGGCAATAAATTTGTCTCCACATCCCGTTGGATATTTTGGGTCGAAAGTGCCGGAATGATGGAACTTGCAAAATGAAAAACGTGTGTAAAATGGTGTGTTGAAAACAGATGCCGCAAGGTATTTTCATCCGAATAATCCCCTTCCACAAACAAGACATCAGGAAAATGAATCGAAGATTCTGGAATCATTTGGGAGAGAACCACGATTTCAGGAGTGCCCTCATGCACATGTTGTTGGACATATTCCAACAAATTAAATCCTAAAAACCCGGCACCGCCAACAATGAGAATTTTATCCATGCGCTTTTAATGTGTAGCAAAAATAGGGTAAATTCGTATAAAATAAAGTCCTAACATGAATTTGCTTATTGCCCGATCGAATTTTCATTCCTATTCCGAGACGTTTATAGACGAGCAAATTAAGCAACTAGCCCCTCAAGAGGTGCTTTTTGAGGGCTGGCTGCCGAGTCGGACTTATAGCGGAAAATCCATTTATCCCTTTCCCTTATCGCTTTTAATCATTCGCGGAACGCTACGCAATCTTTTTCCTTCGCTCTTCCGAAAAATATATCAGTTTTTCCTGGTGAAATTTATCCGAAAGAACGGAATCGATGCCATGCTAGCAAATTATGGACCCTTAGGTGCCAACATTTACGAAGCTTGCCTCAAGGCGAACATCCCCTATTCAATTGTTTTTTTGGGCTTCGATGCGAATGAAAAAAAGACGCTGATGCACTATCATGCCGACTACAAAGCGATGTTACCGCGCGCGAAATCGGTGATTGTTGTGGCACAATCCATGCGAGCTAATTTAGAGGCAATTGCCGGTCCCTTGAACAATTTACATTTCATCCCTTGTGGGGTGGATACTGAGAAATTCAAGCCTTCTGGATCTAAATCTGAACCATTTACCTATATTTCTGTGGCCCGTTTTGCGGAGAAAAAAGGACCTCTACATAGTTTGCGTGCCTTTGTTCCGGTTTTCAAACAAATCCCTTCTTCCCGACTGCTCATGGTTGGCGACGGCCCCATGTGGGAGGAAGCGAAAGCATTTGTTGGAGAGAATAATTTGGGCGATCACGTGCATTTTCTAGGCCCCAAAACACAAGACGAATACCTGCCTCTATTGCAGAGCGCACATGTATTCATCCAACATTCCATCATCACGAAGGCGGGGGATTCCGAAGGGACTCCCGTTGCGATTTTAGAGGCGGCGGCTTGCGGCTTGCCTACTATTTCTACCCGACACGCTGGAATTCCGGATGCGGTGATCGAAGGGGAAACGGGCATATTGACCGATGAACATGACATCGACGCGATGGCAAAAGCGTGTATTTTTTTAGCTGAAAATCCTTCAGAGGCAGAAAAAATGGGCCTAGCGGCTCGCCAACATGTATCTGAACGATACGATGTGGTGAAGCTCAGTCAAAAAATCAAAAGTATTTTAAAATAAGTGTATTTTTGTCCCTTATTCGAATAATGCATGGGAATCGTCATACGGCAAAGTCTTAAAGCCTCCATCGTCACCTACTTGGGGACGGCGATCGGGACGTTCAATGTCATTTTCCTTTATAACCAGTTTTTAAATCAAGACGAAGTTGGCCTAATCGCTGGGGCCTTGGTCAGCATCCCGCTGATATTCGCCTCCTTTACGCAGTTGGGCATCCCCCAACTAGCCGTTCGCTTTTTCCCACATTTTGACGACCCTGAAAATGGGCATAATGGCTTTTTTAGCTTTTTGTTGATTTCTCCCCTTTTTGGTTTGAGCCTATTTATTTTGGGCTACATCGGATTACGCGAGACATTTAATACCCTGTATGCGGAGACCTCGCCTCTATTGCCGAAATACTTTTATTACATCATACCGTTAACAGGCAGTTTTCTGTACATGGCCATTTTAGAGGCTTATGCACGGGTGCATTTACGCATCGTTGTGCCAGCGATAATTCGTGAATTGTTATTGCGCTTATCTAACTCGGCCTTGATAGTAGGCTTTGGCTTAGGATATTTGAATTTAGACCAATTGGTCCTAGGCATCACCCTTTCTTATGTTTTTGCGGTAATCGGTTTACTGATCTACATCAAACAACTCAAACGCTTCTATACGCGGCTTGATTTTTCATTTCTACGCAAACCCGTTTTCAATGAAATGTTAAACTATGGGGGCTGGGTGATTTTAGCTGGGGCGAGCTTTACCTTGATCCAACATGTGGAAAAAATCATGTTACCGGCTTATGCTGGAGGTTTAGGGACGACTGCGGTTTTTGACATCAATTCTCGGATGGGGCTCATGATCGCCATCCCTCGGAATGTCATTGCGGCGATTAGTACGCCTATTTTGGCACAGGCTTGGAAGCGGGAGGATTATGCTCAAATCGCCGATATCTATAAAAAATCCTCCGCTAATTTATTGTTGGTCGGCTGTTTTCTATTCCTCGGCATCTGGTGCAACCTGGATTTTATCTACCAAATCATCCCGAACCATGAGGTCTATGAGGCAGGCAAATGGGTGGTTTTGATGGTGGGTATTAGCAAGGTCATCGACATGGGGACCGGCTTGAATTCGGAGATCTTAATTAATTCCAAATACTACCGCTACGACCTGTTTTTTTACCTGATTTTAGCCATTGGAATCGTCGTAGGTAACTTAATTTTTATTCCCTTGTATTCCTATAATGGGGCGGCACTAGCTTCTCTGATTGCGCTGGGCGGATACAATGCGATTAAATATTTTTTCCTTTGGAATAAGATGGGCATGCAGCCTTTTGATATCAAAACACTCGGAATTATTCTGTGTAGCATCCTGATTGGCTACATCGTTTTGGCGATTCCGGTGATGGGAGACAATTGGTTTGTCAATGTGGGCTTGCGTTCCATGGCGGTTACCGGGTTATTCTTTTTGGCTTGTTGGGCCTTTAATTTATCCCCCGACATCCGTCAATTGATCGAAAATAAATTGAAAAAATGAAGTTGATGTCACTGGCGGGAGGTTTGCCGCATTATTACAATTTGGTATTGAATAAGCTCCAAAAGGAAATGGGAGTTGAGGTTTGTGTGGTGGTTCCTTCTGCCAAAGGTGCAACCTTAGGGGCTGGCGTTTTTGAGAGCAAGGAGGGCATCGAGTTCAAAGTTTTTTACCAAGAAGAATATACGACCTATTACGGCAAGAAGTTTTTCAAAGGGCTGAAGGAATTAATTCTGCAGGAAAAGCCGGATGTGTTGATGGTCAATTGGCCCTATCAGGCCGCCTTTGTGTTTTATCCGGGATGGTATAATTTTTTACGTCGGAATAAGGTCGCATTGGTCTCCAAAGAAATTCCCTTTCAGGTTCCGCATTACGATCAAGCTATATCATATTATTTGAATGGAGGAGGCGTGACGGAGAATAATCAGGCGCACCAACAAAACAAATCGATTTTGGCGCGGATTAAATTCATGATCGTTCGTGAGACGCGTCGGCTTTTTAGCAATTTGGTCGATGCACATATCAACTACTTGGATGAGGCTGTGGCGATGCATGCCTCCTATGGCGTGCCGGCGGAGAAGGTATTTGTGACGGCGAATTCCCCGGATACCGATGTCATATTTGAACATGTTGAGGCCTTAAAAGCTGTCCAATCCAATCCATATCGCCTTTTGCACATTGGCCGACTGGTCAAATGGAAGCAAGTAGATGTCTTAATTGATGCCGCAATCGCTTTGCAAGTGAAATATCCCCAGACAGAACTTAGCATTGTAGGTGACGGGCCGGAATTGGAAGCGTTAAAAGCACAAGCGGCTGGGCATGATTTTATTACATTTCATGGGGGTATTTATGACATGCGGGATTTAGGCCAAATCACATGTGAAGCAGGTATCTATGTCCTAGCAGGCATGGGTGGTTTATCCATCAACGAGGCCATGTGTTTTGCCAAACCGGTCATCTGCTCAGTCGCAGACGGCACCGAAAAACGTTTGGTCCGCGAAGGCTATAATGGTCACTTTTTCGAATCCGGATCTGTTTCTAGCCTTATTTCGGTGATTGAAAAACTATTCGCTCATCCCGAGCAAATTGACCTCATGGGCAAACGTTCCCAAGAAATCATCCAAAACGAAATCAATATTCATACGGTATTGGGGAATTACATGGAGGCGTTTAGGTTTGCGATTGCAAACAGTCACTAGTCGCTAGTCATCAGTCTGTAGATGATCTTTTTTAATAACCCCAGGTTTTAACCTGGGGACATACAGAACCGATGTATTCATCTGCATTCGGCTAGGTCCCTAGGCTGAAGCCTAGGGTTATAAACTATTAACCTCCGGTTTTAACCTGGGGATTAAATGGTGAAGGCTTAGTGTTATAATCTTTTAATATTCTACCATGCGGTGAAAAAACAAAATAAACACCGCATTTATGCGGTAAATAATTTATATATTTGCCGCATAAGTATTTAATCCAATGGCAAAATACATTTACGAGCACAATAATTGGACCAGCTTTAGTTGGGATGATAAAGCCATCAATGGAATTTTTGGCGAGGTTCGATTCATGCAAGGCAAAATCATCGGACACATGAATGCCCTTGGATTCTCTGCCAAAGAAGAAGCCACACTCAGCTCCCTTACCCTAGACGTTGTTAAATCTTCTGAAATAGAAGGAGAATTGCTCAACTTAGAACAGGTTCGCTCATCAATAGCCAGGCGATTGGGGATTAACACCGCTGGACTTGTGCCGAGTAGCCGGCACATTGAAGGTGTAGTTGAGATGATGTTGGATGCAACCCAACGCTACGAATTACCTTTAACTGAAAAACGCTTGTTTGGCTGGCACGCAGCACTTTTTCCCACCGGATATAGTGGACTTTATAAAATTGAAGTGGGCAAATACCGTTCTGGCGAAATGCAAGTAGTTTCAGGAGCTATGGGCAAAGAAAAAGTCCATTATAACGCAATAAAACCAGCATTAGTAAAAGAAGAAATGGTCAAGTTTCTAACTTGGTTCAATCATGACAATCAACTTGATCCCGTATTAAAAGCTGCCATTGCCCACTTTTGGTTTATTACCATTCATCCCTTTGATGATGGAAATGGTCGAATGGGTCGTGCGATAACGGATATGTTGCTTGCCCGTGCTGAAGACAGCGGGGAAAGATTTTACAGTATGTCAAGCCAAATATTAAACGAACGCAAACGCTACTATGAAATCTTACAAAAAGTTCAACATAGCACGGGAAACCTGACCGAATGGCTCGATTGGTTTTTGAATTGCCTGAAAAATGCCATGCTTACAACGGAAAATACGACACAAAAAATAGTTCAAAAGGCTGAGTTTTGGAAACTACACCAACAAACTCCCATCAATGAAAGACAACGCTTGATGCTCAATAAGCTTTTAGACGGAATTGACGGTAAATTACAAACATCCAAATGGGCAAAAATCACCAAAACCTCCACAGATACCGCCTTGCGTGATATAAAAGATTTGATTGGAAAAGGTATCCTAATACAAACTGCCGAAGGCGGTCGAAGCGCGAATTATGAATTACAAAAATAATTAAATTTAACCCCAGGTTTTAACCTGGAGACTTACAGAACCGATGTATTCATCTGCCTTCGGCTAGGTCCCTAGGCTGAAGCCTAGGGTTGAACTTTTAACCCCAGGTTTTAACCTGGGGCTCGACAGACTTTAGCCTAAGCTGAGGAGGATGTTTTCTGTTGGAAAATCCGATTAGAAAAAATACGCTAGGCAATGCAAACTAACTTTAAACATGCTGCATGAAGTAAAGCTTTATAAAGGACTCGTTTGAATTCGAGACACTAATTGACACTTCGTTTATTGATATCTCAGACTACGGAGTAACCAACTATTATCCCTAAAACCTGTCCACATATATTCAAAAAGAATGATCATTTTATAAAAAATGTGAAAGGTCAAAAAGATCGAATAATACACTAAAGTCCAAAAACATTAGTGATGTTACTGGACTACAATTAAAGTCTATTTTATCTGAAGGGCAAAATTAGGAATGCCTTTTGATGCCAAGAGATTGCAAATTATATTAAATCAAGCCTTAAAATCATACCCACCTCCTTGATTTTGTTTTAGGCCTATTTGGCCAAAAAATTAATAGGAAGTAGCACTGATTTCGAATAAATATCAGTAGATACAAATGAATAGCTTAGCAAGCTATTGAAATATAAGCATTTAAGGAATAAATACACCTACCATATAATAAGTCCATTTGATGATTTATAAACTTAATTATATATTACATTTTATTAATAAAACGAAACTAAGTTTCACTGATCAAAACCAAAGTGAGTGGTAATGCGAAAGATTGTTTCGGGTATAAGTGAGTTATACGTCATTGTAAAAAGACAGTCGACCGCACAACATTGGTTTTTTGCTGACACACAACCCAACGTTGAAAGCCCCAAAGAGCCATTTTTTTTGCCAACGCACAGGCAGAAAAAACTAACTTTGGACAGAAAATTCGAGAACAGAATAGATGACATTAGACCAATACATATACAACATAAATAAACGATATAAACTTGGTAATGCAACCGAGCATACTTTTCGTGGCGACCTACAACAGCTTATAGAAAGTTTAGTGCCTGACATCAGGGCGACCAATGAACCCCAAAGACAATCATGTGGAGCACCAGACTGCAAAACGTAGTGGCAACTTTATGATGTCACACAAAAACATCAACATGCAATTTCACGAGAAAACACTTGAATTAAATATAACACACGAGTTATTAAATCTTGCAGACAGTTGGTATTGGTTTTTAACAGACATTCCACTTTGGAGATATTGGAGACCAAGACACCGACTACCATTTCTGAAATTCCCTAAGTCAACATCAGGTGGTTTTCACATTACAACCGAAGGTAAGAACGACCCGACAGGAAATGCAGGAGGAGGATTTGATGTAAGAATAAAAACTGGTTCAGGCGGACACTTACTTTTCATACAGTATAAGAAAGGTGACCTTGTAACAACAAGCCCTGACCTCAAAAGTATATTCAATAATTTACCGCACGACCATTTCAAATTCAAAATTAATAGCACGACTACTAACCAACACTTTGTGTTAAGAGACCTTGCTAATGGAATAGGAAAGACAAAAGGAAACGCTGTTGTTTATGCTTTGCCTTTAATAGCGGATATGGATGAATTGGAAGCAAATGCTGGTAAGCTAATTCGTAAAACAAAATTTATTTCAATAGCCGACATTGATCGTCAAGCGGCAGCTCAAAAGCCAAGCGTTTCATTTACAAAAGGAATGGAACATAATTTTAGAGTTGGTAAATTTAACCTTAATCGTTGTGAAGTGAATTTTTTCTATTTCTCTTTTTATGGCAAAGACAGGACATCTGAAATTATTGCCGACATAATTGCAATAAAATTTCAAAAGACACTTTCTTATTTTCTAAAAGTGATTGAGACTAATTACAAAAAATATAAATTGTCTGAGGAATACATTCAATACGGACTTCAACAGTCATTTGTTCAATACGCAAGGTATCTACTTCATTATTTTGAAGTCTCACCAACTAAACTTGATATACCTTTCATAAAAAATTACAATAATTTTTATTCAAACGAATTTAATGAATACGAAAGCACATCAAGAGACATTGAATTATTAACATCTGTGTTCAATGCATTAAGTGAATTCGAAAAATTCATTAGTAGCATTGACAAAAATCATGAAAAAATATTAAGCAAAGATATTCCTCAATACGAACCGAAATTTTTAATTCAAAGTGAGAGTGAAAACGGATTTAATATCAAATTTGAAGAACAAACCTCATTAGAGATTATTGAAGGAATTAATTATTTGGTAATTTAATTATGCCCCCCCAACAACAGAAAGGCAGCCACAAACAGTAGCTAAATGAAAATAGAATCAGTAAGAATAGAAAATTTTAGGTCTTATAAAGACGTAACAATATTGTTTGACGATTACGCTTGTTTTGTCGGGCCGAATGGAGCAGGTAAATCAACTGTATTTTATGCTCTCAATATATTTTTCAGACAATATAAAGACAGTAAAACTGATTTAAGCAAATTAACTGAAAGCGACTTTCATCATAAGAATACCAACGAAGATATTCGGATTACAGTAACTTTTACAGAACTTTCTGAAAACGCGTTAATTGATTTAGCAGATTATGCAAGACAAAATAAATTAATTGTAACAGCAATTGCAAAATATGACCAATCAACAGAAAGAGCTGAGGTCAAACAATACGGGAATCGAACTGGGATGTCAGATTTTAAAGTGTTTTTTGAAGCAGAAAAAAGCGGAAAAAAAATTCTTGAATTAAAAGAAATTTATACAGAACTACAATCAAAATATGCTGATTTAAAAAATGCTTCAACTAAAAGTGACATGGCTTCAAGCCTTCAAGAATATGAAACTAAACATCCCGATATTTGCGAATTAATACCAAGTGAAGACCAATTTTATGGAGCAACAAAAGGTACAAATAGACTTTCACCACATATCCAATGGGTCTTTGTTTCAGCATCAAAAGATATAACAGAGGAAAGTGAAGAATCAAAAACATCTGCATTAGGACAATTACTTGCAAGAACAGTTCGTTCAAAAGTAAATTTTAATGAAAAAATTTTTATTTTAAGAACAGATGCAAAAGTAAAATACCAAGAATTACTTGATGAAGAACAATCTGCATTAAATGACATTTCAACTTCTTTACAAACTCGATTAGCAACATGGGCTCATCCTAATTTAACTGCACAAGTACTTTGGAAACAAGACCCTGAAAAATCTATTAAAATAGAAGAACCTTTTGCATATTTAAAAATTGGAGAAAGAGGATTTGAAGGAGATTTATCGAGATTTGGTCATGGTTTACAAAGGTCATATATGTTAGCGTTGCTTCAAGAGCTTGCCCTTAATGAAAATGAAAAGGCACCAACATTAATAATGGGGATCGAGGAGCCAGAACTATATCAACATCCACCTCAAGCAAGATATTTAGCAGAAACATTATTGGATTTATCAGAAAAAGGAACACAAATATTAATCTGTACACATAGCCCATTATTTATTCCTGGAGACAATTTTCATAAAATCAGAATAGTACGAGAAAGTGGCAATCCAAGTTTTACAAACATAACTTCATTAACCTATCAAAATTTATCTGATGAACTTGCAAGAGTTGGAGAAAAACAAATTAAAGAAACTGGAATGGTTGCAAAGCTTTATCCTTCGCTAAATCCAATAATGAATGAAATGTTTTTTTGTAAAATATTAATTCTTGTTGAAGGACATGAAGACATTGCATATTTAACAACTTACCTTTTTCTTACAAATAAGATAGTTGAATTTAGAAAATATGGCTGTCATATTGTACCTGTTGAAGGAAAGAGTAACTTAATCAAACCTCTTGCCATGGCTAATCTATTGAATATTCCAGCATTCGTTTTATTTGATGCAGATGTAGATAAAGAAGAAATAGCAGATGAACAAAGAAGAAATTCGGAAGTTACAAAGCATAAAAAAGATAACAAATCAATTTTGACACTTCAAGGTCACGACACCGAAAATGAGTGGCCTAATGAAAACATTATCAAAGAGAATTTAATTTGTTGGAAAACAAATTTGACAAAAACAATAATAGAAGAAATCGGAGAAGAATGGGCTAATTACAGAAACCAATCATCAGCTATTTATGGTAACGTAGCAGGGCTTGAAAAAAATCCTTTGGCAGTTGCAAAGACGTTAGAATTAGCTTGGAATGGTGGACACAAATCACAACAACTAATTGAATTAACAGAAAGAATAATTGAATATGCACGAAATGCCACAAACAGCTAACATCAGTTTGGCAAAAGTGGGGCTTTAGTACTTGGCTGAACATTTGTACTTTATAATCCCCACCATCCCCAAGCCCGAAATCGATCGCTTCCATTATAAAACAATAGTATTACCATAAACTGAAACCAAGAGGTTTGTTATAAAAAATGAAAGTTCAGAAAATTTCTACTCAAGCTTTGATAGCCCTTAAAGACGCTTTAGCAAATGTCTATTGGCGCAAGAAGGAATTAAGGCAGTTTATTGAATTGACTATGGATAATCCATATATTGTGTCAACTATTGACTGGCAAGAGAACGCTAAATATGAAAGTGTTTCACAACTTATCGATAGAATGGCGGCAAGACAAGATATGTATCAAAATGACCTCTTATGCCTTCTGCAAGAAACTTCAAACATTTCGGACTTCAGTCACTTAAAATATTGGGACGAAAAAGGTGACCTAACAAAGAGAGCAAAAGAAACTGTTGCAAAATTGAGAGTACAAACCAAAGGTTATTTTGACACAATGCAGGAACTCAAAGAGGCCACAGAAAAACGAATGGAAAATATTAAAAAAGTTAAACAGATTGTTTCTTTTTCAGAAAAACTCGAGGAACTTAAAAAACATTTTTTAGAAATTGCCACTAGTTCAAATGCACAACAACGAGGTTTTAAATTAGAGAAATTATTAAACCAACTATTTCATCTTTATGACTTATTTCCAAAAGCAGCTTTTAAGATTGTAGGAGAGCAAATTGACGGCTCATTTACTTTTGATAATAATGACTATTTATTGGAAGCCAAATGGCAGACTGCACAAGTAAACGCTGGTGACCTATACAAGTTTGGTGGAAAAATTTCTGGCAAACTCAAAAACACATTAGGACTTTTTATTTCACTTGACGGTTACTCATCAGAATGTACATCAACAGGAAGTTCCGTTGTAAAATCTATGATACTAATGGACGGACAAGACCTGATGATGGTTCTTGATGGTAGAATAAGATTAAATGAAATGATTTTTATTAAGCGAAGACATGCCTCCGATACTGGAGAAATATATCACCGTATTTCAGGAATTTAATTATGAAGTATTTTGCCTACGGTTCCAATATGGACAAAGAAAGAATGATTGAAAGAGGTCTGGACTTCACATCAAGGCAATTTGGAAAACTTGATGGATACAAGCTCGCATTCAATAAAAAATCAAAACAAGGTATGGCAGCTAATATTGAGCCATCAAATTATAATTATATTGAAGGTGTCATTTACGATTTTCCAGACAAAAATATTAATTACCTTGATAGTAAAGAAGGTTATCCTAATCACTACGACAGAATACAAGTAACAGTTATAGATAGTGACGGCACTTCAATCCAAGCAACAACCTATATTGCAATGCATGACAAAATTGTAAATGGACATAGCCCAAATAGAGAATATCTTAACCATTTACTTGCAGGACAAGACATACTATCAAAAGAATATTTTGACAAACTTAGTAAAACACAGACTTGTGATTAAACTCAGAAAAACGGCAGCCTACAGCACCTACAAGATATTGGCGGTAAAGTAGTCGGCTGACGCTATTTCATTTTTCCTATAACCACAAACTTTAGTCGAGCATTAGTCCCTAGGCTAAAGCCTAGGGTTATAAACTTTTACCTTAGGCTTAAGCACTAAATTACCCTCCTTCACTCTTAATTCTTCACTCTTAATTCTCAACTCATTTCCCTATCTTTGTCCCTTATTATCCTCACAAAGATTCCCACATGAAAGTAATTCAGGTTGTAGGGGCGCGCCCCAATTTCATGAAAGTAGCTCCGCTGCATCGTGCCATTCAAAATCTTCCCGCTTGGACCTCCAGGATCGTACATACGGGCCAGCATTTTGATGCCAAAATGAGCGACATCTTTTTCACGCAATTGGAACTACCCAAACCGGATTTCTTTTTAGGCATCGGTGGTGGAACACAATCCGAAGTAACGGCCAAAATCATGTTGGCCTTCGAACCTATTTTAATTGAAGAAAAACCCGATCTAGTCATCGTGGTGGGTGATGTTACCTCAACCCTCGCATGTACCTTGGTTGCCATTAAACTAGGCATCCCTTTGGCACACGTCGAAGCAGGTTTACGCTCCGGCGATCGCAACATGCCCGAGGAAATCAATCGAATTTTGACGGATTCCGTGGCCGATTACTTATTTGTGACGGAACAAAGTGGCATCGACCACTTGAAGCGCGAAGGGGTATCGGATGACAAAGTTTTCTTCACCGGAAATGTAATGATCGACTCACTCGTTCGCTACCAAGAAAAAGCAAAAAGCAGCACAATCTTAGAAGACCTCGGCCTTCGGACTCCGGACTCCGGACTTAACAATCCAGACTCCCGACTAGCGACTAGCGACTATATTGTCATGACCATGCACCGCCCGGCGAACGTAGACACCGAACTAGGACTAACTTCTATCTTACGCTTAATCGAATTGAGTAGTACAAAAACCAAAATCGTTTTCCCTATCCACCCACGCACCCGTGCGCACATGGAGAAATTTGATTTACTCCATGCCATCGAAAGCAATCCGAATGTAATCTTAACGGAGCCTTTGGGCTATTTGGAATTCATCCAATTGATGAGCCATGCAACAGCCATCTTGACGGATTCCGGAGGAATTCAAGAAGAAACAACTTACCTCGGTGTGCCTTGTTTGACTTTTCGTGATTCGACGGAAAGGCCGATTACGGTGACGATGGGAACGAATCAGTTATTGGCCGATTTAGATCCTGACAAAACCTACGAAGCATTAACCCACATATTGAAAGGCGAAACGAAAAAAGGTGAAATCCCCCCATTATGGGATGGAAATGCTGCCGAACGCATCGCCGCAAAGATCCAGGAAATTTTCGCATAAATATGCATAAACCGCTCAACATCGTCCTCCTCTCCTATCACAACCAAAATGGTGGTGCCGGGATTGCTTGCGGCCGATTGCGCGATGCACTCGAAAATGCAGGCCATCAGGTCAGCATGCTCGTCCAAGAAAAAACAGGGATGGATGATTCTATTTCGCTCAACAAGACCCCTTGGGACAAATTAAAAGCTTGGCTTTTATTTATTCTAGAAAGACTGAGCTTTCTGCCTTTTGAAAAAAACAAAGACGTTCGCTTCCTCTTCAATCCAGGGAAATTTGGACAAGATCTTAGCTTACACCCCTTGATCCAACAGGCCGACATCATTCATCTGCATTGGGTGAATTTTGGCATGTTATCGGTCAACAATATCAAACAATTACTGAATACGGGCAAACCGGTTTATTGGACGCTTCACGACATGTGGGCCTTTACGGGTGGCTGTCACCACAGCGGCAACTGTTTGAATTTTCAGACAAGCTGTGGAAATTGTGAAGAGTTCATTAAGCATCCAGCCGCGGATGATTTGAGCCATCAGATTTGGCAGAAAAAATTCGATGCATTCCGAATGCCTAATCTGCACATCATAACCTGCAGCGATTGGTTAAAAGAGCGTGCAAAAACAAGTAGCATTTTGAAAAACCAAGGCATTGAAAGCATCCCAAATGCCATTGATACCTCGCATTTTAAACCCGCCGACAAGCAAAATGCCAAGCGCATTTTGGGATTAGATTCTAGCAAAAAACACATCTTATTTGTGGCAATGCGCGTGAATGCCCCCAAAAAAGGCTTCAGCTATTTGGAAGAGGCCTTGAAAGAAATGAATCCCGAACAATGTGAATTAATCATCGCAGGTAACGCGCAAGAATTACCCAAACTTGCTTTACATGCCCACAATATGGGACATATAGATTCGGCCGATAAAATGATTCAATTATATCAAGCTGCGGACGTATTCGTTACGCCATCTTTGGAAGAAAACCTCCCCAATACGATCATGGAAGCCATGGCTTGTGGAACGCCTTGTGTGGGTTTCAACATCGGCGGAATCCCCGAAATGATCGATCATCAAATCAATGGGTATGTAGCTACTTATCAATCCGCAGAAGACCTGCATCAAGGCCTGAATTGGACATTAAGCAATGCACCGGAACAAGCCGCACGTGAAAAGGCAGAAACAGCGTATTCAGCGAGCATTATTGCAGCAAAACATGTAAACTATTACACGCATGTCGGCTAAATTAAGCATCATCACCATCACCTATCAGGCGGAAAAATACCTAGAACGCACGATTCAAAGTGTGCTAGCACAAGGGAATCGTACTGAAATCGAATACATTATCATCGATGGGGCATCCAAAGATGGTACGCTCGGATTAATCGAACAATACAAGAATCAGATTGATAAATTCGTATCAGAGCCCGACAAAGGTATATACGATGCGATGAATAAAGGCTTACAAATAGCTACTGGGGAGTATGTCATTTTCATGAATGCGGGAGATTGTTTTGCAGAAATCAATACGGTAGAAACCTTGCTAAAGACCATGCAGCAAAGTCCGGATGTCATCGTGGGTGATGCATTATTTGTAGACGAAACAGGAACTGCCATCGGTTTACGAAGCGAAGTAACGCCACATAAAATCCCGGCAAATTTAACTTGGCATTCCTTCCAATATGGGATGGTCATTTGCCATCAATCCTTTATTGTTAAACGGTCAATCGCGCCCTTATTTGATTTAACTTTCCGATTAAGTTCCGACATTGATTGGGAAATCAAATGCCTGAAATTGAGCCAAAAAACGATTCAATTGGCTATCCCGATTTGTCGGTACTTAACCGGAGGAGCATCCGTACAAAACCTGAAACGCTCCTGGCAAGAACGCTTCCAAGTCCTCAATAGGCATTTTGGCTTAGTGAAGACCCTGTTCTCACATCTAATCATCATCACCAGGGGCATTCAATTCGCCCTGCAAAAAGGTGGTAAATATTGGTAAATTCCCGTAAATTGAGCGCTTATGAAAGTTACGCTTAGCCTTTTTGCTCTATTATTGATAAGCCTTTCGGGTTTCGGTCAAAAAATTCGCTTTGCTTCAAGCCTCGGAACAAGCTTGATCAACTGGCACGAACAACAAGCCACCATTGATTTTGGTGCCCAAATCAGCTACCACAAACCTGGAAAAAAACGCTTCTTTTATGTCAAATTAAAGACATTAGGAAACGTTACATCCGCTGAAGTCAATCGCCAAAGTTACATTTTTGTTGAGCCTCCAATCATGCCGAACAACATGCCTTTGTCGGCAACCGAACCCTTATCAGCCATGTATCGAGGAGGGCAAGCAGAAATAGGTTATCAGTGGCAAAACAAATCTGGATTTTTCCCCATTTTAGCTATTTATAGCAAATCTTTAGCACGGAAAATCACGTCTAATCAATCGCAATATATCGAGGAGGAAAAATATTCCTTACATGGCATTAGTGTGGGCCTCAACTATGCGTGGAAAAACAAAGAATCCACCATCAATATTCAAGGGCAAATATTCGAGCCCATTTACCGGGATGTCACATTGTACGGAAGGTATATCGGCGTGCCCTATTCCTCCCTAACATCTGACAATTCGATTTGCTATAAAAGTCAGATTGACTTCCATATTAAGAAATATGGAATTGCAATTAATTATGAAATTCTGAGTTTTGGCTCCGCAAAAAATCCAAATTCAAAGTCGATTGAATCTTCTGAATCCCAACTAATCTCAACATTATTCACGTATTATTTCTAAGTCATGCTTTTAAGTTTACTTGTATCAGCCTGGCTTTTTTGTGCGCCTGATACCTCAAAAACCTTAGATGAAGTTGAGGTACATGTGCTAGAACAGAACAGGACCCGACTCTCTAGTCCGGATGCTTTTAGCCTGCTCAGCTCAAAGGACATACATGCGATTCAAAGCAATAGTTTTAGCAGTTCCTTGAATGCACAAAGTGGGGTCCGACTAGAGGAACGCAGCCCAGGAAGCTATCGCATGGCCGTTCGAGGAAGTTCGTTACGAGCTCCTTTTGGCGTTAGAAATATCAAAATTTATTGGAACCAAATTCCATTCACTGATGCAGGTAATAATTCGTATTTGACCATTTTAGAACCCGATATGATGGAACAAATCATCCTGACCAAAGGTCCTACGGGTGGATTGTATGGGGCAGGAACGGGAGGTAGCATCTTGTTTAACGGTCCGCAAGGACCCAATAAAATCGAACATCAAGAGATAGGAAACTCATTGGGGGGATATAAACAAATATGGGATATCCAGCAATCAGGACACCGAGTTTATGCCTCTTTCTGGCAACAACCAGGTGCTAGAGATTGGTCGGCGATGAAAAAACAAGTCCTCAGCCACGAATATCATACGAATTTTGGCATTAATGGAACGATTCAAGTGACCTCTTATTATGCCGACATAGCCTATCAAACCCCTGGCGGATTGACCTTGGCACAGTTCAAAGCTAATCCCTTTCAGGCACGTCAAGCCGCTGGAGCATTTTTAGGCGCGGCCGAACAGCAAGCAACTTTTCATTTAAAATCGTTGGGGACTGGACTATCGATTGCCAACACATGGAATGGGAACTGGGGATATAACCTAGTAAATTCGATACAAGTTAATAAAATTGAAAACCCCAGTATTCGGAATTATGAAATTCGACATGAACCGAATGTAAGCAGTCGGGGCGTAATCCATTACAAGCAAAACAAATCAGCCCTTGACTTCGGATATGAATTTCAAATAGGTCAATTCGACAGCCAAACCTTTGGCAATCGTAAAGGAATTAAAGACACCCTACAATTTACTCAAAATACGAACATCCAAAGTGGCAACATCTTTGCACAATGGGATTATCAGATTAATTCGAAATGGAATTCGACCATTTCATTGAGTGCAAATGGCTATTGGACGCAATACATAGGGAATGAACAGAACCTAACACCTCGGTTTGCCTTGGTTCGGAAACTAGGGAATCATCAGCGCATCATAGCTAAAATCGCTGCAGGTTATTCACCACCCAGCATCGCGGAGTTGAGGCCATCAACAGGAACCATCAATACAAATCTAAAATCCGAAAAAGGCTGGAATAAGGAAATTACCTGGCGAGGCCATTATGAATTGTTTGATTGGGATTTAAGTGCCTTTCAATTCGATTTGGATGAAACCATCGTGATCCGTCGGGCCGCTGACGGTTCAGATTACTTTGTCAATGCGGGAAAAACGACCCTGCAAGGGATTGAATTAACCTATTCGATTTTACTGGGCAAGACATTACGCTTGAACAATGCCGAAACAATTCAAAACTTTCGCTTTATAGATTACATTTCAGGAACGAAGAATTATTCCGGTAATCGGCTGACAGGTACGAGTCCTTTCCAACATGCTAGCCTATTACAGTGGCAAATACATCCGCATTTGAGCTGGAATGGCCAATTTTTATTTACGGATATGATGTTCCTAAATGATGCGAATACAGAGAGACTTCCCTCCTCTCGCGTGTGGAACAGCAAAATAAGTTATCAGCAGAAACATTGGGCGCTTTGGTTGACAGCTGAAAATATACTGAACGAAATGTATGTTTCAGGCCCCGATTTGAATGCCGTCGGGAACCGATTTTACAATGCGTCCCCAGGCCGTTATTTTCAAGCGGGGCTAAGAATCACGCTTAACTAGGTCGGGTAAAATTCAATTTTTCCATTAAATCTGCGGCATGTGAATCGCTCACAGGAATATCAAATGTCCCTATTTTAATTCGTTGTTGCTTGATGGATTCAATCTTCCGAAGATTGACAATAAACGATTTATGTACGCGCATAAAGCCATGTGGCAAGACTTTAGCCTCCAAGGATTTCATCGTAGTCTTCGTCAAAACCGGCCTACGCTCCCCATCCAAATAGATTTTCACATAATCCTTTAAGCCCTCAATGTGTGAAATTTGTGGAATAGAGATACGGACCAACGAATATTCTACATTGACAAAAAAGAAATCTTCCAAAGGTTCTTGAGACAGAGAGGAAGAATTAACAGAGGGCTTTTGCAAATTGAATAATTGAAAAGCCTTATTAGCCGCCAATGAAAAGCGTTCCAAACTGACGGGCTTCATCAAATAATCTACGGCGTCCAATTGGTAACTTTCTACGGCATAATTATCGTATGCTGTCACAAAAATAACTAGGGGCTTTTTTGCTAAAGATTGGATGAATTGTGTTCCTAGCATTCCCGGCATTTGAACATCGAGAAAAATCAAGTCAATCGAATTCGATTGTAATTGCTCCATGGCCTCGAAGGCATTTTTACATGATGCGACTAAATTCAAAAATGGGATTTGGCGTACATTTTCTTCCAAAAGTTTACGACCCATATTCTCGTCGTCCACGACGATGCAGTTCATCTTTTCCATAGTTTTATTTCTTTTGTAAGGTCATCTGTAAATCAACTTCGAAAACTTCATCTGTTTCGAGAATCTGTAAAGTATGTTGATTGGGATACAACAAGGCGAGTCGGCGTAATACATTTTTCAATCCAATACCCGAACTTTCATCCTTTACACCATCTTTTATTTTCCCTATTTTATTTTTTACCTGAAAAGTCAATTGGCCATGATCGATGAAGAATTTAATCTGAATATATGGTTCTTGAACAAAGGCAACTCCATGCTTAACCGCATTTTCAACAAATGGAATCAAGAGCATCGGCTCAATGGAACATCCGCGAATTGTACCATGAACCTCAAAATCGATCGTAACATCATCCTGAAATCGCATACGTTGCAAATCGACATAATTACGCAGGTATTCCAACTCCCGCTCGAGTGAAACCATACTTTGGTCAGAATCATACAACATATAGCGCATCAAAGAAGACAAACGAATGGTCACATCCTCCGCTTGTTTGTCGGCCTTCGTCCGAATTAAATACACGATGCTATTCAAGATATTAAAGATGAAATGCGGGCTAATCTGCGAACGTAAAAAGGAAAGCTCCGATTTCATTTGTTCATTATTTCGCTCCTCTTTTTCCGCCTCAAAATTGATAAATTCGAGTAATAAGCCATAGGTAGATGCAATGCCTGTGATCATGACCAAAGGAAAAATGCCCTGAGGGTCAAAAAAACCATTATGCTGTTCGAAAGGCAGGAAATACAAATGATACAGGGATTGTATCCCAAAAAAAAGGGCAACAACACCAAATAAACTTGCAAAAAATGCAAATACCCCAAAACGCTTAAACACATGAGGAACAAGCACGAGGGTGATGATGTAAAATAATGGAACAACCGTTAATAACTCTAACCAACTATGTTCCGAAAATTCGGGATTGACGTGCGGATGTGGATGTTCATTTTCATGTGTTTGATGCACGGGACTTAACAAAGGAAGTCCAATCCACAAGCCCCAAAGAATCAGGTTAAATAATACCTTAAAGGTTAATTTCGTTTTGGGAAGATTCCAAGCACGCCACATAAGCTTTCATTTTGCCTTACAAAGCTAGGCATTCAGACCGAAATAGAAAATACAAATGACCAGCCACACAATCTTGTCGACCAGTACACCTATAAAGCCTATTTACCAACAAACCGACTTTCGTCTTCGAAATAAGTTTAGTCATCGAATCCCAGAAATCACTTCAAAAAAAAAGATTAGCTTGCGGAGCAATTAATTAAACCCAAATTACATGAACTATTCAATCCGCTTAATCGCAATGAGTTTAGTGATCTTCGCATCCACCCAACTAAACGCCCAACAGTCTGTTTTGATTAAACGCGACAGTACGAAAAAAATCCAAACCTTGTTTCAAGACAAAATCAAATCCTTCGGACTTTCGGTTTCACCTACATTTCAATTTGGATCCATGGGACCACAAGCGGGAATGTCCATGGCCTTACATCTAAATAATTCTTGGGAAATCGGTGGATCTTTTACCCGAACCATGCGCACACATCGGGATGAGTATCTGTTTGGTCAATTAGACCAACAATTTCATACCTTGTCCATTGCTTATACCGCCAAAGCGAATCGTTTGGTACATCTCAGTTTTCCATTGTTAATAGGAGCCATTCGAACGAGAGAATTTACACCACTTTTGATCTCTGACCCTAATCCGATGTATTCAGGCTATGGAGCTCACTTCCATTCCGATGATTATAATCAGAGATCCGTTTCCTTGGGCATCCAACCCGGGGTGCAATTGGAATTAAATGTGTTGAAACATTTACGCGTGTTTACGGGGGCCAACTACCGTTTTGCCTTAGGTGAAAACAGCACAGCTGCCATGCAAGGGTTCGTTGGGACACTCGGATTAAAAGTTGGTCTATTCGACCGCAACATTAGAATGAAGAAAAAATAAATTAGATTGATCTACCATAAAAAAGGCTGCCCATTTGAGCAGCCTTTTTATTTGGGATTAAAATCGAATTAAAAATTCCGCTCGCCAGCTTCGCGTTTTCCTAATAAAACCGCGCCGACCATCGCAACAAAGAAGAGAATAGATACCAATTCGAATGGTAGTAAATACTCGGAATATAACACTTTACCCAAGTTTTCCACCATACCTGTTTGTGAGCTAAAATTAGCTGTATTTTCCGCCGTAGGGGCAGGCAATGTATTCTTATGAAAGGCGGCCACTAAGATAACCAATAAGGTTCCCGCGACTACTGATCCGGCCAATTTCATTAATGAACTTTTGGATTCTGGCATATTCTTGCGTAGATCCAACATCATGATAACAAAGAGAAATAATACCATGATAGCACCCGCATAAACAATGATGTTTACAGCCATCAAAAACTGTGCATTCAACAAGACATAATGTCCTGAAATACAGAAGAAAGTGAACACCAAATACAAGACGCTGTGAATTGGATTTTTTGCAAATACGACCATCAGTGCACTTAAAAGTGTCAAGGCTGACAGAAAATACCAAATGTTTGTAATTTCCATAGTATGATTATTTCCAACCATCGCGCAAATAGCGCTGGTCCATGTTTTCGACTAATTTATCTTTTCCGTATATCACCTCATCGCGTGTGCTGAATACGGGAACCATTTTATCATGGCGCAGGAAGATTGCTTCTTTGGGACAAGCCTCTTCACATAAACCACAGAAAATGCAACGCAACATATTGATTTCATACACTTTCGCATATTTCTCCTCCCGGTACAATTTCTCCTCCCCTTTCTTGCGCTCTTCAGCCACCATGGAAATCGCTTCCGCTGGACAAGCTACCGCACATAAACCACAAGCAGTACAACGCTCAGCACCCTGCTCATCTTTCTTCAAAATATGATGACCACGGTAGATTGGGCCCAAGTAACGCTGTTGCTCCGGATAACGAATCGTTACCGGCTTTGAGAAAAAGTGCTTCAAGGTTGTTGCCATACCACCTACAATCGCAGGAAGGTACATGCGTTCAGCCAAGGTCATTTCACCTTGCTCCAACACCTTTGTTTTATTACTTAATTTCATATGCCTAAGCTATTTTTTTCTTTCTTGATAGGGCATCATTCACGACTAAACCCACAAACAAAATGACAATTCCCCCTAATCCCGCAAGAATCGGTTGGTCTATCAAAATACCAAAACCCGTTATAACAACATTGAACATAGACAATGGAATTAAACCTGTCCAACCTAGTCCCATCAATTGGTCATAACGGAAACGTGGCAATGTCCAACGAACCCACATAAACACAAACACAAATAACAAGGCCTTTCCGATTAATGCCCCCATTCCTAAGAATGCCGCTACATTAGAACCAAATTGTGCCGCAATAAATGAATAACCAGGATAATCGTAACCTCCAAAAAATAAGGTTGCCATCACCGCACCTGAAATAAACATATTGATGTATTCTGCGAACAAGTAAAAACCCAACTTCATCGAAGAATATTCGGTGTGATATCCACCAATTAATTCCGTCTCACACTCAGGTAAGTCGAAAGGCGTACGATTACATTCCGCAAATGCACAAATCAAGAAAATCACAAAGCCTATCGGTTGTTGTAATATATTCCAGTGCCCCGCTTGTTGGGTCTCCACAATCGCCTTCGTCGACAAAGAACCTGAAAGCATTAAAATCGCAATGATGGACATCCCCATCGCTAATTCATAGGAGATGTTTTGAGAAGCAGCACGAATAGCTCCTAACAAAGAATACTTGTTATTGGAAGCCCAGCCACCCACTAAAATCCCGTAAACCCCTAATGAAACAATTCCGAAAACCCAAAGAATCCCGATGTTTACATCGATTCCTTGTAAGTCAAAGGTCACGCCAGCCACAGTCACCGTGTCCCCAAAAGGAACGACCGCGGAAGTCATCAAGGCTGTCAACATGGACAAACAGGGTCCCGCGATGAACAACCATTTATTGGAATTTGCCGGGATAAAATCTTCTTTCATGAACATCTTAACCGCATCTGCCAAAGGTTGAAAAATTCCAAATGGACCCGCACGATCCGGACCAATTCGGTCTTGCATGAAAGCGGCAATCTTCCGCTCAAAATACGTAGAATAAGCCGCTATGCCCAGCGTAATCGCAAATACGATTCCGATGAAAATGGCTTTGGCTGTAAAAACATCATTCAATAATTCCATATCCTATTTCTTTGCAGGTAAACTAGCTTGATTCGTTAAAAAACTACGGTCACGGTCATCGTCAATTTGTTTGAAATCCCGAGCAGCTTGTGCGATCGGGAATGCAGGACGGATTAAACCAGCACCATATTTATTTGCAGAAATAACGGAATGCCGAGCAACATTAGTAGGTCCTTCGATCACCCAATCACTCGTTTTCTTCCGATCAAAACGACAAGTATTGCAGATAAATTCTTTCAATTCACCCCATTCATTTTTACGACCCGTCACGCGAATCACCTCATCGCCACGGTACCATAAGGTCACATTTCCTGAACACTTCTCACAGGCACAATGTGCTTCCATCGGCTTCGAAAACCAAACACGGCTTTTGAAACGATAGGTCTTATCTGTCAATGCTCCTACAGGACACACATCTATTACATTCCCCGAGAAATCATTGTCAATTGCTTTCTCGATATAAGTACTAATTTCTGCATGATCCCCGCGGTGCATCACACCATGTACCCGACCATCTGTAATTTGATCTGCGGTGTAAACGCAACGGTAACATAAGATGCAGCGATTCATGTTCAACTTGATGTTGTCACCTAAATCCACCGGCTCAAATGTATTACGATCTTCCACCGTACGCGTGCTAGAAACACCATGTTCGAATGAAAAATCTTGTAAATGACATTCCCCTGCCTGATCACAAACTGGACAATCCAAGGGATGATTTAACAACAAAAACTCAACGATTCCCTTGCGCGTTTCGAGCACTTGTTCATTCACCGTATTCTCCACAATCATTCCATCTTGAACAGTTGTGATACACGCTGGAACCAATTTAGGCATTGGACGCGGATCTTTTTCTGAACCAGCAGTCACTTTGACCAAACATGCGCGGCATTTACCACCAGAACCCTTCAAAGGCTCATAATAACACATGGCAGGCGGTGCCACATCAGGACCGATCATACGCGCGGCCTGCATAATCGTGGTTCCCGGTTCTACTTCCAGGGTGATATTGTCAATCGTTACTTTCATAATCTATCATCTAGCGGGATAATCCCGGTTATTTGCTATGTAATTGGGCCCAACGGTCCATAAATAATGCCGCCGAATATTGCACAGCGCGCTTTTCCAGCTCTTGCTGATATCCAGCTAATTGCTCAGAACTTAAATGAAGCAAAGTGCTTAATTTATCCACAAGCACATCTACATCCCAGCTCTCCACTAATAATTCATCCAGCCCTTGCAGAAAATCATTCACACCCCCACTCGCTCGAACACCTAAAATCGGTCTTCCCACATGCGCTGCCTCCAACATCACTAAGGGAAATGGATCCTCACGCGACGATAGAAAAAACACATCCATCGCTTCAAAATACGGTCGGCTATCCGAACAAACAGGCAATAAATGCACCTGCTTTTTTAAATCCCAAGACTCCTTACTCGCAAGTAAATTGTCGGAATATTCATTGTCCAACATCCCCAGCCATATAAAATGTACCTTCGGCATCTTTGTAATTAACTTTTGAGCTACTTCCAAAAATACATCTGGAGCCTTTCTCCATTCAGCTAAGCCACAACTAAACACGATGGGCGAATCCGCAGGTATCCCTAAAGCAGCTCGTACAGGGTCATTCAGATTGTGAGTTGCCTCAGGCAATTCAATAATCGGTGGTAATAAATCTATTTTACCCGCATCAACTCCAAGCTCTTTCTCCAAAACCGTTTTGACCAAGGCAGAAACTGCATAAACCCGACTCACTTGTTTGGCTATAAACTTCCGATCTTTTTCGGAGGTAAAATTTGAAATCGAATAACTCAATTCATGTACATACACTTCAAATGGAACCTTTAAGGAAACCAATTCGCGTAGCAATGAAACAGAAGAAACCGTGTTCCCAATGATGCAATCAAATGCCTCCGCACCTAGCGAAGACAATATTCCTGCCATCTTTTGAGCACTTGGAGTCCGATCCCATTCTCCCGGTTTGCGAAGTCTAGGAATCCGTTGCTTCACCTTAAACCAAAGTGGACGATCAGTCCTCCAAACCCAAACTTTGGCTACTTTTTTATATTCGGCTAACAAATTTCCTCCATCTACCAGCAACAAATAATTCGTCAAGCCCTGAGCCTTTCTTTCTCTTAACCAGTGTAAAAGAACCAACTGAGCTCCGGCACGATTTCCATCATGGCCAACAAAAAGTTTTTTTGGCTCTTCCATTTATTTCGTCCAACTAGCGCCTGGACGCATATATACGGCCCCTGGTTTTGTTGCTTCTTCCGGATGTGTCACGTGCCATTCAAATTCATCTCTGAAATGACGAATTGCCGCTGCAACTGGCCACGAAGCCGCATCACCCAAAGGACAAATCGTATTCCCTTCAATCTTCTTCGCCACATCCACCAATAAATCGATGTCTTCCATACGACCTTTTCCCGTCTCAATACGCTTGATGACTTTATCCATCCAGCCGGTACCTTCCCGACATGGCGAACATTGACCACATGACTCATGGTGATAAAAGCGCGCGAAAGTCAAGGTATTATGAACGATACAAGTCGTCTCATCCATCACAATAAATCCACCCGAGCCTAACATGGTTCCCGTTGCGAATCCACCTTCGGAAAGTGACTCATAGGACATCAAACGCTTCTCGCCCGCTTCCGTCGTCAAAATATTTTCTGCTGATAAAATCGGCACAGAAGATCCTCCTGCCACCACAGCCTTTAATTTATGGCCGTCACGAATTCCTCCGCAGTATTCATCCGAGTAAATAAACTCTTCTACGGTAATCCCCAATGGAATCTCATAGACACCCGGTTTTTTAATATGACCTGAAGCCGAAATCAATTTCGTTCCCGTACTTCTTCCGATACCGATCGCCGCATAAGCATCTCCACCGTTGTTGATAATCCAAGATGTCGCCGAAATAGACTCCACATTGTTCACAACCGTAGGACTCTGCCACAATCCTTTTACCGCTGGAAATGGAGGTTTGTTACGTGGATTTCCACGCTTTCCTTCCAAGGACTCCAACAAAGCTGTCTCCTCACCACAGATATATGCTCCACCACCTGGCTGAACAAAAAGATCTAAATCATATCCAGATCCTAATATATTTTTTCCTAAAAACCCTTTGTCATAAGCTTCCTGAATCGCCTTTTCGAGAATGTTGATGACATACATCAATTCCCCACGCACATAGATATAAGAGGTATTAGCACCCAAGGCAAAACTTGAAACGATCATCCCTTCAATTAAAGTATGAGGCGATTTCCACATCAAATAATGATCCTTGAACGTACCCGGTTCGGATTCATCCGCATTACAAACTAAATAACGAGGAACTCCTTCCGGTTTAGCTAAAAAAGACCATTTCATCCCTACTGGAAAACCCGCTCCACCACGACCCCGTAATCCTGATTTTTTTACTTCTTCCGTAACCTCATCCGGTGTCATCGTTTTGAGCGCCTTTTCCACCGCCTTGTAACCACCATGTTTCATGAAAACATCAATGGTCTCAATTTGAGGTACGTCTATATGTTGCGTTAAAATCTTCATCCTCGGCTTATTTGCTTAATTCGTCAATAATCTGATCTACTTTCTCATTCGTCAAATGCATGTAATACTTCTCCCGAATTTGGAATACTGGACCCCAACCGCAAGCAGCTAAACACTCAACTTCTTTGATCGTAAACTTACCATCCTTCGTTGTCTCTCCTGTTTGAATTCCCAAACGCTTCTTCAGGTGATCATACACTCCTACTCCACCCATCAAACAACAAGGGCCTGTCCGACAATATTCAATCACATGCTCACCCACCGGCTCCAAATGGAACATGGTATAAAAAGTTGCCACCTCATATACCTCAATCGGCGTAATAGATAGCAAAGAAGCCACATAATCCATCACCTCAGGCGAACACCACTTCCATTCAGCTTGCGCTAAATGAAGGATAGGCAATAAGGCCGACTTCTGTTTTCCTTCCGGATAACGGGCAATGATTTTTTTAACTAAGTCCAGCGTTTCTGCTGGGAAAACAATGTTGCTCATGTCTTAAGTATCTAACTCTCCTGCAATTACGTTCATTGATGACATCGTTACGATCGCATCGGATAAGGTTGTTCCCTTAATCATTTCCGGGAAAGCCTGGTAATATATAAAGCCTGGTCGGCGAAATTTCAAACGATAAGGCGTCCGACCACCATCGGATACTAAATAGAAACCTAATTCTCCATTACCCCCTTCAACCGAATGATATACCTCACCTACAGGAGCATCAATTTCACCCATCACAATCTTAAAGTGATAGATTAAGGCCTCCATGTTATGGTAAACATCTTGTTTATCTGGCAAGTAATAATGAGGTGCATCCGCATGATATGGCCCTTCTGGAAGATTATCAATGGCCTGCTGAATGATGCGCAAACTTTGCCACATCTCTTCTTCGCGAACAAGGAAACGATCATAGGTATCTCCTTTAGTTCCGACGGGCACATCAAATTCAAAATCTTCATACGAAGAATACGGATTCATGGCACGGACATCGTAATCAACTCCTGCTGCACGTAAATTAGGACCCGTAAAGCCATAATTTAAAGCACGTTCTGCTGAGATTCCGCCTACATTTTGCGTACGATCCATAAAAATACGGTTACGCATCACCATGCCTTCGAATTCCTTCAATGCCGCAGGCAATTCCTTTAATAATTTATGGATTTTCTCAATGGCAACTGGTGTGAAATCACGCTCCATACCACCAAAACGTCCCATATTCGTCGTCAGACGCGCACCGCACATCTCTTCGTAAATCTCGTAGATAAATTCACGCCATTGGTAAACATACAAGAAACCCGTTAAGGCTCCGGTATCTACCGCGAGAATCGAATTACAAACAATGTGATCCGTCAAACGCGCAAGCTCCATCATAATCACTCGCATGTACTGCGCGCGTTTAGGAACTTCAATCCCTAATAATTTCTCAACCGTCATGTGCCAGCCCATATTGTTAATAGGAGCTGAACAATAGTTCATACGGTCAGTTAAAGTCGTTATCTGATAGAAAGGACGACGCTCGGCAATTTTTTCGAACGCACGGTGGATATACCCAACCGTTTGCTCCGCATCCACAATAGTTTCTCCATCCATCGTCAAGATGTTTTGGAAAATTCCATGTGTGGCAGGGTGTGTAGGACCTAAATTAAGCGTTGAAAGCTCATTTACATAAGGACCGCCCTTTTGCGTCTTATCTAAACCTACGTTAGGGTTATTTACTAAGGCTACTTCTGACATGCTTTGTCGCTTTTATCGTCCAAATAATTCATCAATTTTATCATGACGCGTAGCGTCTTCGAGCGGATATTCCTTACGCATCGGGTGGTAATCCATCTCATCCATATTCAGAATACGTGTTAAGTTGGGATGACCATCAAAAAGAATTCCGTAAAAATCAAAGGCCTCACGCTCCATCCAATTGGCAGTAGCAAATAGGCCCGTAATCGTTGGAAAATGAGGCGATTCAATCGGCGCATAAGCCTTAATCATCAAGCGCACATTGTTTTCCAAACTATGTAAATGATAAATCACACCCAATTCTTGTCCTTTGGCATCTGGAAAATGGATACCTGCCAAATCAGTTAAAAACTGAAACTTAAATACCGGATGCGCATACAAAAAATGTATCATTGGAACGATGTTGTCCACACCCGTCGTGTACTGCAAAATACCATGCGACTCGGTCACACCATAAACTGCCTCTGCACCAAATTGCGCGTTCAACGCATCGATTATTTGTTGATTCTCCATGCTCGTTATTCTATACCGTAAGATGCCAACAAAGCCTTATACTCTGGCTCGTTTCTACGGCGTGTCGATTCATTTTTAGCCAATTCTTGAATTTGCATAAAGCCATCCAAAATTTGTTCGGGACGTGGTGGACAACCAGGGACATATACGTCAACCGGAATAATGCGATCAATGCCTTGCAAGACGGAATAGGTATCAAAAATACCCCCTGAACAAGCACAAGCACCTACGGAAAGTACCCAGCGTGGTTCAGCCATCTGTAAATAAACTTGCTTAACGACAGGTGCCATTTTCTTCGAAATAGTTCCCATCACCATCAAAACATCCGCCTGGCGTGCGGAAAAACTCAAGCGTTCTGCGCCAAAGCGACCAATATCATAATGGGATGCCATGGTGGACATGAATTCAATTCCACAACAAGAAGTTGCAAAAGGCAATGGCCACAAGGAATTAGCACGGGCTAAACCAACCAAATTATCTAAACTTGTTGCAAAAAAACCAGCTCCTTCTACTCCTGGAGGTGCTTCAGCAACTTGAACCGTTGAATTACTCATATCTTATCTATCTGTTGAATACATAAACATAGGCTAGGCCAATATGTTTATTTTTCCCACTTTAAAATTCCTTTTTTGATCACGTAAACAAACCCAGCTAATAATAAACCCATGAAAACGAGCATATCATAAAAGCCATTCCATGATAATTCACGGAAATTAACTGCCCAAGGGTACATAAAAACGATTTCGATATCAAAAAGGACGAATAAAATCGCCACTAAAAAATACTTAACTGATATAGGTGTTCGCGCATCACCCACTGATTCAATACCACATTCAAAGGTATCATCCTTCTTCGCCGAATGGCGCTTAGGACCCAGAGCGTGTGTCGCAAACATCGTAGCGAAAATAAAGGCTAACGCTGCCAGCAGCTGAACGAATATCGGCAGAAAATCTTGAGGTTGATAATTCATCACAAAGGCTTAAAAAATGAAGCCGCAATTTACTGTATAAAATCTAAAATTTCAGATTTTTGACGAAAAAATCACGGGCGAAAATTAGCCTATTCCTCTGAAATAAGTATTTTTTGAAAGAGGTAGAAAAAATTCAAAAAATTCCTGTAATTTTGTCCGGCAAATAAGAGTAGTTCTTACACTCCATCAAATTATTTGCCATGCTCGATTCCAATAAATTTCTTTTTGAGGCCCTAACATACGATGACGTATTGTTATTGCCCGCGTATTCGGAGGTTTTACCTCGCGAGGTAAGCACTCAATCTCGCTTAACGCGCAACATCACGCTGAACATCCCGATCGTTTCAGCAGCGATGGATACAGTTACGGAGGCCGAACTGGCCATCGCATTAGCACAAGAAGGTGGAATTGGAATCATACATAAAAACATGACAATAGATCAGCAAGCTGCACAGGTTCGCAAGGTGAAGCGTTCTGAGTCGGGGATGATCATTGATCCAGTAACCTTAAAAGACAATCAAACCTTAGGTGATGCGCAACGCATTATGAAAGAGTATAAGATCGGTGGTATTCCGGTGATTGATGACCATGGTCTATTAGTAGGTATTTTGACGAATCGGGATTTACGTTTTCAAAAAGAAACAAAACGTCCGGTAAAGGAAATCATGACGAAAGAGAATTTAATCACGGCCAAAGAAGGTATTTCGATGGAAGCGGCGGAAAGTATTCTCCAGGAATTTAAAATTGAGAAATTACCAATCATTGATAAAAACGGCAAATTGATTGGTTTGATCACTTACAAAGATATTTTGAAACGCAAGTCGCATCCTTTGGCATCGAAAGATTCGCTGGGACGTTTGCGTGTTGGCGCTGCGGTTGGCGTTACACCCGATTTATTGGATCGTGTGCAAGCCTTGGTTAACGTAGGTGTGGACGTCATCAGTATTGATACAGCACATGGTCATTCCAAAGGAGTTATTGACGCCTTGAAAAAGGTTAAAAAATCATTCCCTAGCCTTGATGTGATCGTTGGAAACATTGCCACAGGGGAGGCGGCCGTCGCACTTGCGAAAGCGGGAGCGGATGCTGTCAAAGTGGGTGTAGGCCCTGGAAGTATTTGTACGACACGTATCATCGCTGGCGTAGGAATGCCGCAATTAACTGCTGTATATGAAGCTGCGAAGGCTTTAGTTACGTATGATGTTCCCGTCATTGCAGATGGCGGTATTCGTTATTCAGGTGATGTTGCCAAAGCAATCGCTGGTGGAGCAAGTACCGTGATGATGGGATCCTTGTTGGCCGGTACCGACGAAGCACCCGGTGAGATGATTATTTTGGAAGGACGTAAATTCAAATCATATCGTGGGATGGGTTCCTTGGAAGCCATGGAAGATGGTTCCAAAGACCGTTACTTCCAAGATGCCGAAGATGATATCAAGAAATTGGTTCCAGAAGGCATCGTAGGCCGTGTCCCATTCAAAGGTTCTGTTACCGAAATCCTATACCAAATGGTTGGCGGATTAAAAGCCGGCATGGGTTATTGTGGAGCGGCTTCCATCGAAGCCATGCAACAAGCGAAATTCGTTAAGATTACATCTGCTGGTGTGAAAGAAAGTCATCCACACGATGTAAGTATCTCGAAAGAAGCACCGAATTATTCAGTGAAATAAAAATTTTGGATAGAAAATCAAAAGGCCTCGTTACATCGCGAGGCCTTTTTTATGCTTGATAATTTTGAATCGTATCGACGAAACACTGAACTTTGTCAGGATGAATATCCGGATAAACCCCATGCCCTAGGTTGGCAATGTAACGTTGTGTACCAAAAGCCTTCAACATCGCCTTCGTTTCCGCCTCCACCGTTTTAAAATCTCCATAAAGCGCACAAGGGTCTAAATTACCCTGTAAGGTTTTATTGGGGCCCACTAATTTTCGGGATTCCGCAATATCCATATTCCAATCTAAACCAATGGTTGCACAGTTCAATTGGGCCATTTCTTCGCGCGCAAAGAAAGCTCCTTTGGCAAAAAGCGTCACGGGAACATCCTGAATGGCATCACAGATTTGTTTCAAATAGGGAGTAGAAAAGGCACTGTATTGTGAAGGCGACAAAATCCCTGCCCATGAATCAAAAATCTGCAATAAATTCGCTCCGGCGAGAACCTGCGCTTTTAAATAGGCGATGGTGGAATCGGTAATTTTTTGCAATAAGGCATGCGCCAATGCCGGCTCTGCATAAAGCATCTTTTTCGCTTGTGAAAAAGTTTTAGAACCCTTCCCTTCCACCATGTAACAGAAAATCGTGAAAGGCGCTCCAGCAAAACCAATTAACGGAACCCGACCAGCTAATTCTTTTTTAACAATTTTGATGGCGTCTAATACATATTTCAAGTCCTCTTCAGGATTTGCATCACGAATTTTAGCCAAATCCGCTTTTGAACGGATAACATCTGGAAATACGGGTCCTTTTTGCTCCTCCATTAAATAGGGCAAACCCATCGCCTCTGGAACGACCAAGATATCTGAGAAAATAATCGCAGCATCCACGCCGAAACGATCAACCGGTTGAATGGTCACCTCGGCTGCCAACTCAGGATTTGTTGCTAAACCAATGAAAGATCCGGCTTTCGCACGTACTTCTCGGTATTCGGGCAAAATCCGTCCTGCTTGACGCATCACCCAAACGGGAACTCGGTCCACGGGTAATCCTTGTGCAGCACGTAATATTAGGTCGTTTTGTAGTTTTTCCATACGGCCGCAAAGTTAAGAAAAAAAGTTGCTAGTCGCTAGTCGGCAGTCACTAGTCGCTAGTCGCTAGTCACTAGTCGTTATCCATTGTTGAACTTCTAAATTTTCTCGAATAACCATCTGACAGTGAATTAGACAAACCAAAAAGCATTTTGCCGATTTCAACGACACGTTGATTTAATTCGACGAAGGAGTCTGTTCTAATATATTTTAATCGAACTCCTACATAAAGCATGGATTTCTCCTCACTACATGAACCCTGAGCGATAAACAAAAAACGCTTAAAATCTCGATCACTCCCACGCTCAAACCCTTCAGCTAAATTATTAGATATAGATAACGAAGCCCTTTGAATTTGATTTTTAAATCCAAAGTCATTCACCATTTCCAAACAAGCATATAAGTCAACTGTAAGTTCTATTGCTTTCTGCCATACAAGTAAATCTTCAAACTTTTTAATTTTCATAATATTCCACCTAGTGTTTTTGGACACCTAAATTTTTACATTATTCCATGTGAATCCTATTTTGTAACTTATAATCTATTTTTCCCTAGCGACTAGCGACTAGCGACTAGCGACTAGCGACTAGCGACTAGCGACTAGCGACTAGCG
>CAYHOB010000007.1:0-96094 GCA_964358165.1 uncultured Aquirufa sp. | reverse complement strand
CGACTAGCGACTAGCGACTAGCGACTAGCGACTAGCGACTAGCGACTAGCGACTATTTTCCCTACCTTTGCCTCTTAATTACATCTGTATGTCCCAACTTATCGCCCGCTTCATTACCAGTAACACCGACTTCAAAGCCTGTCCACCGGCACGCTTTCCAGAATTCGCATTTATTGGTCGTTCCAATGTAGGAAAATCCTCACTGATCAATTCACTCACTTTTCATAAAGGTTTAGCAAAAACATCGCAAACCCCTGGTAAAACTCAATTGATTAATCATTTCATGATTGACGAAAAGTGGTATTTGGTCGATTTGCCTGGATACGGCTTTGCTAAAGTGAGCAAAGAGAAAAGGCGCGAATTCGAAAAAATGATCTTTGATTATTTAATTCATCGGGAAAATTTAACCTGTCTTTTCGTATTAATTGACATTCGCTTGAAACCACAAGCCGTGGATATCGAGTTCATGAACCGTATGGTTGAACATGAAATCCCTTTTCATTTAGTATTTACAAAAGCCGATAAGCTTTCCCAAAAACAAGTGAATGAAAGTGTCGATGCCTATAAAAACTTCCTTCTTGACATGTGGGATGAGCTTCCTCAAATTTTTATTACTTCAGCAGAAAAACACACGGGAAGGGAAGAAATTTTAACCAACATAGAGGAATTAATTCAAACATCACCTTATAAAATAGGGAAATCTTAATACTTTTGCAGCCATCATTAGCTATAAACACATGGAATTATTAAACGAAGTTGCTCATATTTCTGGTAAACCCGGATTATTTAAAGTGTTAAAACCAACACGCACAGGGGTTATCGTCGAAACACTTGACGCAGCCAAACAAAAATCTGTCGTAGGTGGCCAAACGAGAATTTCTGTCCTTAAAGACATCTCGCTTTACTTAGCCGACCACCAAGATAGCACCCTTCCACTAGCTGATTTGTTTTTACAAATCCATGCAAAATTCAATGGCTTGTTGCCTTTGGAGCCTAAAAAAGCTGCTGATGCTGAACTATTTGCAATCATCGCAGATGTAGTTCCTAACTATGATTCCGATCGCGTTTTTGCTTCAGATATCAAGAAAATTTTAAGTTGGTACCTGATTCTTTTCACGCACGTCCCAGAACTTTTCCCAGCAAAAGCTGAAAAAGCCCCAAAAGCAGAAAAAGCAGCTAAAATAGAAAAAGAGCCTAAAGCTGAGAAAAAACCAGCTGCCAAGAAAGCCGCTAAATAATCCCATCTTGTATGGAGGACGCCATCGTAATACGACCTATTGAGCCCCAAGACAATGTAGCATTGGCTGAAATTATCAGAGCTGCACTGACCGAGTTTGGAGCAAACAAACCAGGCACGGTTTACTTTGACCCCACCACGGACGCTCTTTATGAACTTTTCAGGTTTCCTGGATCTTATTATTTCGTTGCGACTTTAAACAACAAAATCATAGGAGGTTGTGGCATTTTCCCTACAGAAAACCTCCCAGCAGGTACCTGTGAACTAGTGAAACTCTATGTGCAGCAATCCGCACGCGGAACAGGAACGGGCAAAAAACTCATGGAAAAATCCATGGATTGGGCCAAATCTAATGGATACGAACATGTCTACTTAGAATCAATGCCCGAACTTTCCAAAGCTGTTTCCATCTACGAAAAACAAGGCTTCATAAAACTATGTAGCCCCTTAGGAAACAGCGGACACGATGGATGTGATATATGGATGTTAAAAACATTAGCATAAAAAAAGACCTCGAGGAAAATCGAGGTCTTTTTTTTATTTCAATGAGTTGATGTATTTGGCCAACTTCACCGCGTCCGCTTTCGGAACATTGGTCATCGGTGCCATTGGAGGATAACCTGGCCAGTTTGAAGGTTGAGGCTTTGCAATCAAAGCAACAATTTTGTCGACCGAATATTTCTTCTTCGCTACATCTTTATAAGCAGGACCTACCAAACGGGCATCCACTTTATGACATGCAAAACATGTATATTTTTGCATCAATGGCTTAATGTCAGCCGGAAAATCTTCAGCTTTCGCCTCAAATCCAAAAGCAGCAACTCCTAAAGCTACTGTCATGATTAATTTTGAAATTGTTTTCATATAATTATTATTGTAATTGAAATTTTAGTTCTTAGGCGTACCCCTATATAAAAGCAAATTAACTATTTTTTGGAAAAATTCTATCCCTTTTTAAGGGAATCTATTGCATTTCTGACACTTCCATGCTTTTCTAATAATTCAGCCGCAACTGCATCATTTACCCCTGTCGCCTCACATACCATGCGAATTGCACGCAAAACCAATTTATGATTACTCAATTGCATATCCACCATCTTATTCCCTCGCACCTTTCCCAAACGAATCATGACGGTTGTAGAAATCATATTCAAGACTAATTTTTGGGCAGTCCCCGACTTCATGCGCGTACTTCCCGTCACATATTCTGGCCCTACTAACACTTCTACAGGATATTGCGCTTCCGCCGCAATCGGGCTGCCTCCATTACAAACGATACAACCTGTCAAAATCCCATGCGCATTTGCTTCCTTCAATCCCCCTATCACATAAGGCGTACGACCTGACGCCGCAATCCCAATGACCGTATCTAATGATCCAATACCATAAGCCTCCATATCTTTCCATGCCTGAATCGGATCATCTTCCGCATTTTCCACCGCCTTCCGAATGGCCCCATCACCACCCGCAATAATACCAATCACCAGATCAAATGGCACTCCATAGGTTGGCGGACACTCAGACGCATCCACAACACCTAAACGCCCCGAAGTTCCGGCACCAATATAAAATAAGCGACCTCCTTGCTCCATCCGGGGAACAATTTGATTGACCAAAGATTCAATTTTGGGAATTACCTTCTCAACTGCCAAAGGCACCGTTTGGTCTTCCGCATTGATTTGACGCAATAAAGTATCCACCGACTGCTTGTCTAAATCCTCATAACGCGATGCGGATTCAGTCGCTAATAATGTTAAATTCTCTGCCATCTTAATTGGATAATTGCTTGTAATTCGTAAAGAAATGTGGTATCGTTTCAATCCCCTTATAGAAATTAAACAAACCATAATGCTCGTTTGGCGAGTGAATCGCATCTGAATCCAAGCCAAAGCCCATCAAGATTGACTTCACGCCCAATTCTTTTTCAAACAAAGCTACAATTGGAATACTGCCACCTCCACGAGTAGGGACTGGTTCTTTCCCAAATGTTGTCGCTAATGCCTCCGCAGCAGCTTGGTAAGCAATGCTATCCGTTGGCATTAAATAAGCCTCACCCCCATGATGTGCCTTGACCGTAACCTTTACCCCTTTCGGTGCAATCGACTTAAAGTGTTCCGTAAATAAACGAGTAATTTCATCCGAACTTTGATTAGGCACCAAACGCATGGATATTTTGGCATAAGCCATGGATGGCAACACCGTCTTTGCTCCCTCTCCTGTATAACCTCCCCAGATTCCATTGACATCTAAGGTTGGGCGAATCGAGGAACGCTCGATCGTTGAATAACCTTTTTCGCCATGCACCGATTGAATTCCCAAGTCCTTTTGATAGGCATCCAAATCAAAAGGCGTTTGTGCCATCGCTGCGCGATCGGAAGCACTCAATTCCAATACGCCATCGTAAAAGCCTGGTATCGTAATGTGATTGTATTCATCGTGCATCGAGGCAATCATTTGGCATAAAATATTGATGGGATTGGCTACCGCACCGCCATATACGCCAGAGTGTAAATCTCGATTAGGCCCTTGAACAGCGACTTCCATGTAACTCAATCCTCGCAATCCTACGTCAATCGATGGAATATCGTTCGCAATAATGGCCGTATCAGAAATTAAAATAACATCTGCCTTCAACAAATCTTTGTGTGTGGCAACAAACAAGCCTAGATTGTCCGAACCCACTTCCTCTTCCCCCTCAATCATGAATTTCACATTGCAGGCTAATTCGCCGCTGGCCAACATTGCCTCAAAGGCTTTCACATGCATAAATACCTGCCCCTTATCGTCACAAGCACCACGGGCAAAAATCAATCCATCTTTTATGATCGGCTCAAATGGAGGATTATCCCATAAATCCAAAGGATCTGCTGGCTGCACATCGTAATGGCCATACACTAACACGGTAGGTGCCGCTGGGTCAATCATTTTTTCACCATAGACTATTGGGAAACCCGCAGTCTCCTCCAGGCGTACATGATCAGCACCTGCTTGCCGCAGGTTATTGGCCACCCATTCAGCCGTTTGACGAACAGAACCGACATAAGCTGGATCAGCCGAAATGGAGGGAATACGTAAAAAATCCAAAAGCTCTGCTAAAAAACGATCGCGATGTGCGTCTATATATTGTTGCGTTTGTGTCATATCATGTAAGCGGAACGAATTATAATTCCACGAACAAATATAAAAAAATAAACCGAGGCTTTACTTTTTTGAGGGAATCAGATACATCCGGTTCTCGGTCCCCTGAAAGATTCGAACGATGTTCATACGATGCGTGAAAACGACGAGAAAGGCAATAAAATAACCGAAATAAATGAGCGTTGGTAACTCTTCTCCAAATACCCCAAATGTCAATAACAAAGGAAATACAATCGACGCAACCATAGAACCCAAGGAAACATAATGCGAAATTCCGAAAACGACTAAGAAAACAACGATACTTACCAACGCCGCCATCGGATGCAATGCTAAAACCATGCCCAAAGTAGTTGCAACCCCCTTGCCCCCTTTAAAATCACAAAATACGGGGAGTAAATGACCTATAATCGCAAGAAAACCAAAGAAAATCTTCAAGGACACACAGGTCTGCCAATCGATTAAATGGAAATAAAATAATACTGCTGCCAAACCTGTAGCCAAAAAACCCTTCAAGGCATCCACGAATAAGACAATGCTTCCAGCCTTTTTACCTAATACTCGAAAGGTATTCGTTGCCCCGGCATTTCCGCTTCCCTTCGTACGAATATCCACACCATGGTAACGCGTCCCATACCAAATTGCCGTCGGGATTGAACCCAATAAATAACTTAAAATGGAAAGGCCTGCAATAATTAATATCATATTTCGTTCTAAGGCGTTTAAATGCCACTATTCAAATATAGGCCCGTTCCCAGCTAAAATCAAGAAGATTAAAAAAGTTCTTGAAATGTTTAAATTTTTATCTCAATAATATACTAAAAATTAGATTAGAATGAGAAATTGATCGAAGCCATCAAACGAAATCGCTGTGGATTACCATGGTCCAAATAGGTCAAACGGTGGAATGCTTGTATGCGGAACAACTTGAAAATATTTTCAATTCCATACCCAACTTCCACAAATGGTTTATTCGGATCTAAAGAATCAAAGGCATATTGATCGAGAAATTTCGACTTTAATGGATTATTCACATCCTTCATTATTTCTCGATTCGAATTTCGCTGACTACCCATTAACATGTTTGAACTGGCAATCAATCGCCATTTCAACTTCTTAATCAATGGAATCCGATTGAATAATAATCCTTCAAAATTGTGATTAAACTGCAATGATGCATATTGATCACTGACAAATTCAAAGTAATTCATGGTCGAAAATGCACTGCGAACAAAGAAAAATGTTTCATTCCCTAAATGTGGGAACAATAATGGCGCTGGCAAATTTGATGGCGTATATCCTGCAGTCAAGGTATAATCCGACCGACCTAATTGGCCCAATCGGAAGGTTTGATACGCTTTTAAAGTAAATCGTTCGTAATCGAAATCACCACCAAAAAATCCCTTGATGCCTCTTTGGTATTTAAAAGTAACAACCGGTATCCGTTTCGTAGCCAACGTAATCTTTTCGTTCCCATTCATGATATATGTTTCGTTTCGGGCAAAACGGGCCTCCAAGGTCACGAAGGAATCCTGGTAATAATCTTGTACAGGGGACGCCTTCCCCAATTCAGGATTTAATCTAAATTGAAAGCGGAATAGGGGATCAAAAGAACGCGTATTTAATGTGCCCCTAAAACTTAAACCTTTGATGAGTTCCGTAGTAAAAAAGGCTTCACTTTCCCGCCGAAAGAAGGCTCCTGAAAAAACACCCCAACGGGTAAATGCATAAAACAATTTATTATCCCCAATCAATTCCGGTGTCAAGCCTACTCGCTCAATGTCATAACTATGTCGGATCCCAGCCATCGTCCATTTCTTACGAGAAAATAAATAATCGATCTCGCCTGAATATTTAGGAACCAAATCCTTCGTACCAAATCCCACATTCCCACGCAAAATCCAGTTCTTATCAAAATTTGCGTTCGTTCGGAAGCCCAAACGGAAACGCGCCCCTTCAATTTTATTAAGGGCAAAACTAGTAATGTAAGGACCAACCTCAATGTCGTTAAATTTTTTAAATCCACTGACCACAATCTCCGCGACCTCTACATAGGTGCGAACCACGGGCAAATTCCTCACGGAATCAATCAAAGATGACGCAATTAAATCTTGTTTACTCAAGGGTTCGTGGCGAGCAAATTTCCAATAATTGGGGTCGGGCTCTTTGGCATCCTCTGCTACTTCAGAAGCCAAATCATAAAATGATAGAGGATGAGGTTTATTGACAACAAAATCTTTATTTGAGATATACATTTTCAACAACATTCCCGCTGAATTCTTTGTAATCTCCTCAATATCAATCAAAAAACGAGTCTTGGCAGGCAACCAAGCACCCGAGGCTGTCTGTTCTAATTCCTGTGAAATCTTAATCTTATCAATAAAATTTAGATTGGCTGCTTTATCAACGGATGCCTCTATTTGCACCAAGGCAAAAGTCGTGGTATCAATCCACATTTGACCTGTAAAAACGAGGTCCATTGGATTCCTGGGGTCAAAATCCATTTGGTAACATACATGACCATCCACATTAACCGTATCTCCCAAAAAGAACTTATAATTTCCCTTCCAATTGTCTCCAATCGGACTTGCAAAATCCTTTCCGAAGAAGGAAACATAGGATTGGTAAAAGTTATAATTTGCAACTAAATTTCCGCCGACTAATTGGGAAATCACACTCCCGTCTTTTACTCCGACCCCTTTAATATTCGTTTTTAATATATGCTCGCGCTTCCGCTGAGGGGATTCTCGGTAATAAAATTTACTGATGGACTCCGAGATGTACGTGGGAATAACCAGCTTTCCATCATCTCCTGCTAATTTTTCAAACTTTTTAACCGCCTCCGAAATATCCTTCATGATCTTGCGATCCTTGAACCTATCTGAAATATTATCGACATCAAGCTCCATTTTCGAATAAGAAGCATATTCATAAGACTCGAGTCTACTCCGATCGTTGATAGCTCGATTTTTTAACACATTCCTTAAAATCTTAAATGCTGGATTTTCCCCCGAATAGACAACTACCTCCGTCATCTCCTTGGTCGCAGCTGTCAATTGAAAATCAATTTCAATCGTCTTTAACCTCTTATTCACCCACTTAACCCGCTTTTTATAGCCTACGACAGAAGCAAAAAGCGAGTCCGTGATGGACTTAGCACGTAAGGTAAATTCTCCTTGAAAATTAGTCGTCGCACCATAATTTAGGCCCACTACTCCTACTGAGGCAAAAGGAATAGGATCCCCATTTGCGGCATCTGTTACCCGGCCCTTGATCACGACTTGTGCGACAAGGGTCTGAACGAAAAAATAGAAGAAAAGGAGAAGCCCTATTCGGCCACTTCGGTTAATCATGAAAACGGAATATGAAATCGGTCAAAAATACAAAATATCGCAACAAATCCGCTACTTGTCGCTAAAAAATCCGATTTCGTCGATGAATTTTTTGAATTTTTGCATAGCTCGGGCACGATGAGCTAATTGATTTTTTTCCGTCATGGTCATTTCAGCGAACGTACGATCGCAACTAAGTGGCTGAAATACAGGATCATAGCCGAAACCCTGTTGGCCGCGGGGAACATCTACTATTTGACCCTCAACAACACCTTCAAAGGAATAATATTGCCCTTGGTGATGAAAAGTTAAAACTGTCACAAAACGAGCAGCCCGATCGGAAATACCTTGCATCTCAACAAGCAATTTTTCTACATTCGCCGCATCATTTTTAGGCTCGCCAGCATAACGTGCCGAAAATACACCCGGCTTTCCATCTAAAGCCATTACCTCTAAACCAGAATCATCTGACAAACAAGTAACATGAAAATGCTCCGCAATAAAAGTAGCTTTTTGCATCGAATTTTCTTGGAGTGTGCGCCCCGTCTCCGGAATTTCAATCTCCAAACCCAATTCAAAAACGGTATGAATGTCAAAAAGATCTCCGAGGAGATCTTTCATTTCGTCAATCTTATGTTGATTTTGAGTCGCCAAATACAAGGCCTGCGTTGCCATATTTATTGAGCTGAGATAATTTCAATTTCAAAATATAGAGGCGAATATCCCGGAATCGCTGAATTTCCCGAGGTCCCATAAGCAAGCTTATAAGGCAAAATAATGGACGCCTTTTCTCCAATGCGCAATTTCATGACCGCTTCCTCAAATCCTGCGATTAAAGAACCAGAACCGGCATAATAAGCATTCGTCGCAGAACCAATGGTTCCTGTACCAAAACTGGGACTGTACATCCATTTTCCTGCCACATCTTGTTGCATGATGCTATAACCAAACTTTCCCGCGTAACTCACCACAACATTTTGGCCTATTATTACTTGAGCAGCTGTAGGTTTTTCAACCAATTTCTTAAAAAACATTCCCGAAGTAGTCAATTCAGCATCAGTCATGCCATACAGCACTTTCATATCGGACATTTGTTCAGCCTCTGTCCGTATAGCCATGACTGTTATATCCAATCGTATCGTTGCATAAGCAGGAATATTCCCAAAGGAATTACCGCCAAAAGCCAAACTGGCAGGCAAAATAAATACACCCGACTCCCCTTCTTTTAAATTACTCAGTGGCAACGTAAATACGGATGCTTGCGTTCCCCATACCTCTGCCTTGATTTGATTTAATGTCCGACTGGTTGAATCAATAAGGGTTCCATCCAATAAGGTCATTTTGTAATGAAACTTGATCAAGTCGGATATTGCAGCCGTTTTACCTGTTGAGCCCTTCGAATCAACCGAATAATACATCCCATCCGCCGACTTCAACATCGCCAAATTACGATCCTTGATATACTTCTGAATGGCTGTCTCCTCCTGTGCAGTTTGTTGGTTTATCTCATTAAACGCACATCCCGACAACAAACCCAAACTCAATAATAAAAACAAATAAAGCGATTTCATCTTATTCAATTTTGGCAACATAAATTTCAAATGCTAATGGTGTAAATCCTGGAATCGTAGAGCCTGAACCTTTCTCCCCATATCCAATCGCTGAAGGGAAAACTAAAATAGCACGCTCACCTAAACGCATTTTCTCGATACCTAATTGAAAACCAATAACGGTGGAAGTGCCACCTATGGTCACTGAAAAACTGTCCGTGCGAGCCATGTTACCATCAAAGGCATATCCATTCAAGAAGCGTCCCGTGTACTTCAATTTTACAACTTTTCCATTCGTTGGTATATCTCCCGTTCCCGGATTCAATTGAATGTAACGAAGTCCATTGGCTTCTTTCGAAGTAACGCTTAACTTTTTCTTTGCGATGTAATCCTCAATTTGATCATTCTGACTACGTACAACATAATCTTTCACTTGTACTTTCAAGGGAGTATAGGCAGGAAGTCCAACAAAACTTTGCGATGTCCCCGGAATTGCCATAACAGCTTGTTCTCCCTCTTTGATGTGAGCCATTAATTTGGCATAAACTGGATTCAAATAACCGTACTGATAAACCAAGGGCGTCTGCGTACTATCTAAGACTTCGCCAGTTAACAGGTTTGATAAGATATATCGCATTTTAATTGTATCCCCTTTTGAAGCTGTCTCGCCTGTCACATTCGGTTTAGTTACATAGTAATATGCTCCATCCTCCATCGCGATTGGATTTTGATTCAACTTCGAAAAATAGGACAAAATTTGTGCCTGACTCTCCTTTGCTTTCGCCTCATCCGCTAACTCGACATTAGACAAACAGGATGTCATAGCAAGCATAATTCCGAATGCAAATACTACGTTTTTCAAACTACTTTGATTTAACATGAATACCAATTAACCAACGAAATGCTAACGATTTAGGTTAGCATTTCGTATCAATGATCATAAAATTTCAGGAAATTATTTCTTCGAAAGAACTTCCAATTCAAATACCAATACTGAATTCGCTGGAATCGGACCACGTGGCTGATCTCCGTAAGCGATCGGCGAAGGAATTACAAACGTTGCCTTTCCTCCTGCCTGCATCAAAGTCAATGCCTCATTAAAGCCCGGAATCATTTGTCCCAATGGCATCTCAGCTGCACTTCCCTTATCAAATTCCTTTCCATTCAAAAACGTTCCACGGTAATTCACAACCCATGTCTCTCCCATCTTTGGAGAAGCACCTGTTCCCGATTTTTCAATGGAATATTGTAAACCTGAAGCCGTTTTTTGGAAAGTCTTTCCCGTTTTCGCAATATAAGCTGCAATCATTGCAGGCTCTTGTGCAATTTGCTTCGCCGCGTTTTTCTTTGCGACAGCCGCTTGCGCTTCCATTTCCTTCTCAAATTCACCTTTCGATTGAACCTTCAAAATACGAACTGAATATTTCAAATCCGTACCAGGTTTCAAGAATGGAGGCAATGGCGCTTGAACAGTTTTTATTAAGCTGTCAATAGGAACCAATATTGTAGCTGAATCGCCAACCGACAATAAACGCAAACCGTTTTCAAAAGTTCCTTTAAAAGTACCAGGAGCCCCTTGTGGTGCTTGAACCATCCCTTTACCCGGTTGGCCTTCCTTACGCGTATCTTGCAACACCGAATCCGCACCATTACGGATCACTAAATTAAATGTAATGATATCTCCATCCTTCAATTTTTGTGCCTTGTCATCGTGCTCATGAATTTGAATCTTTACACCTTCAATGACTTCTACTTTGTCTTTGCCACATCCCACTACCAATGCAGCAGCCACAGCTAGTAATCCAATTGATTTACGCATGATTATTTGTTTATTTTTATAAATTTTTAACTCGTTTTATTTCAGAAAGATACAAAGGTAACACTTCCTTTAATTTTTCCTTCGCTTGTTCAATTCCTCCCGCAGAAAATCTTCCTCCCGAGGCATTTTTATGCCCTCCTCCTTCAAAATAGGAAGCAGCAAATCCATTCACCGCAAAAGGTTCTATCGAACGGAATGATAATTTTACTCCATCTGGACGTTGAATCATGCAGATCGACCACACGGCCCCTTCTAGTTGCAACCCATAATTTACCATCCCCTCCGTATCTCCTGCCTGCGAATTAAATTGCTTTTGATCCTCTGTTGTAATCCACATCAAGGCCAAATGATAATCTGCCAAATATTCCAAACGATTTGCCAATACATGTCCTAAAAAACGTAAACGATGCAAACTCGCTGAATCAAATACCTTGCGATGAACCGCATTCGTATTCACACCTTTTTTAATCAATTCGGCAACCACTTCGTGCACATGTGCTGTTGTATTTGGATGACGAAACGAACCCGTATCAGTCATAATCCCCGAATACAAGCAGGAACCCATCTCCTCATCAATCAAGGATTCATCTCCCCATTCACATATTAAATCAAAAATCAACTCACAGGTCGAAGCCGCAATCGTTCGGTGATAATAGTAGTCGGCAAAATCCTCTGGATCCAAATGATGATCAATGACCACCTTCTTGCAACGGGCCGACTTCACCAAAGGAGCCAAGCCATGCAATCGCTGCATGCCCGAAAAATCCAAACAAAAGATCCAATCGGCCGCATGAATTTTCGATTCAACCGTTGGCTTATGCAAGATATTTTCAAAATCCAAAACCGCATCCGCCCCTGACATCCAAGTTAGATTCCGAGATAAAGCGGATGGAATCACTACATCAACTTGCAAACCCTTCTTAATCAAATACTTCTGCCAAGCCAGACTCGAACCAATGGCATCAGAATCAGGATTAAAGTGCGTCGTAATGACAACGGATTGGCCAGGAATTAAATGAGCGCGAAGCGCAGAAATCGAAGACATAAAAATTCGTATCGCCCGACAAATTTGGGCGTTCGCAAAGTTAGAGATAAATTTGCAAAAAAAACGTAATGCCAACAAATAGAACATTTACCATGATTAAGCCCGATGCAGTCATTGACGGGTTTACAGGGCCAATCATCCAACAAATTGAAGAAGCGGGATTCCGCATAGTAGCCATTAAAAAAGTACACCTAACAACAGAAGAAGCAGGCAAATTCTATGAAGTGCACAAGGAACGCCCTTTTTACGGTGAACTGTGCGAATACATGTCTTCCAATCCCATCATTCCAATGATCTTGGAGAAGGAAAATGCCATTGCAGATTTCCGTCAGTTAATCGGCGCTACCGATCCCGCGAAAGCAGAAGAGGGAACTATCCGCAAACGATTTGCTCGTTCGTTAAGCTCTAACGCCATTCACGGTTCTGACTCGGATGAAAATGCCGCCATTGAGGGCGCATTCTTCTTTCCAAACGGAAACTAATTCACATGTTTATAAAACAGAAACCCATTCTCCTCTTTGATTAATTGCAAATGAGGGTGATATTTAAATCGATCCTCGGCATCCGACTTCATCACAAAATAGGTGGGGCGGTCTGTCGAGGATTGTTTCATTAAGGTCTCGCCATCTGGACTTGGTCCTTGTTTTTGAAAATACAATAAATGTGCAAAGGATTTAAATCCTACGGTTTCAATGTAGATCTTTTGGCCTACATGTGAAACATAAAAATCAATCGGAGTAGCTTGGGTATACCCAGCAATTTTGGGCAAAACCACAGCCATAAAACCCATCATGACGAAAATACTACCCAGCATAAGTCGAATAATTGATCGAAATTCTACTTCCCTACGAAATACCGTCCATCCCACTAACCCACTAAACGCAAGCCCAAAAATCCATTCCCAACCCGACCAATACACCGGTGCCTGTAAATTCCCTCGAACAAAAGCATCTTGAATATAGATCGATGCCTCAGCGGCATACATCCCAATGAGCGGAACCAAAGCAAGTACAATCCCGAATAATACCCCAAAAATCCCAAGCAACAGCGAATAGGAACGTTTCCAAGTCCAATGACTCGATTGAAATTCTGTCAATACTTGGGCTGAAAAATAGGTCAGAGGCAACCAACAAAGCGAAGAATAATGAATGATCTTCGTTTTCACCAAACTAAATATAATCAAGACTACCCAAAACAATACCTGCATCCAACGCGTCAAATCAATCGTTTCCTCGGATGACCTACGACGCAACAAACGTGCACCTGCCCAAATAGAAATAGGCAAACATCCCAATAACAAGACCAAAACATGGTAATAAACCGGTTGGCCATGCCCCGCATCCCCCGTCGTCATTAAACGAATTTGATAAGCCACAAAATCATCCCAAATCCCCCAACCGAATTTCAAGATGATCATCGCATACCAGGAAGCAAAAATCAATACAGCAAGGATACCGGACAGGCAGGCTCCGAAAAACAAGCGCCCCATCGGTTTTACCTTCCAAACTTGCTGCCAGATTCCGTAAACCAATAAGGTCGCACCCCACAAGAGCAAGGCAACAGGACCCTTGGTCAACATCCCCAGACCGATACTCAATCCAGCCCAAATGGCCCAGCGCATCGAATTTGGTTGAGTGTAAAATTGTGAATAGAAATAAATTCCCAAGAAAATAAACAAATTAAACAGCGGGTCAATAATCCCTGAGCTTGCATAAACATGAGGTGTCATCGCAGCTAAATAGGAAAATGCCCATAAATGACCGAAATGCTCCGAAACATGTTTTTTACCAATACGAAATATCACCAAGAGCGTGGCAATCCCCACCAGCGCATTGGGAAAGCGTGCCGCAAATTCCATCGATGTCCAAGCTCCATCCGTAAATGTCCCAAAGACCTGAAAGCTCAAAACCTGCAACCACATAAAAATGGGTGGTTTCTCCCAAAAGGGTTGAAAATTAATTTGGACCGTTAAAAAATCTCCAGTAACTAACATTTCTCGTGCTGATTCCGCGAAATTAATTTCATCCCAATCAAATAATTGAGACGCCCCCAAAAAGGGAATGTACACGATGCAAGCGACAATCGCCCAAAACAAATATGGATTACGCTGTAATATTTTCATGATATAAGAAGTAGAAAATCGATGAACTGCTCATGCCAATGAAGGCCCCAAACGCAACATCAACAGGAAAATGTTGAAATAAATAAACGCGGGAAATACCTACGCCACATGCAAATAAGGCCAATAAAACCCCAGCCCAGCGTTTATTTACATACAAGGCTATCCAAAGGAAACAAAACCACGCCGCTGCTGTATGCCCAGATGGAAAGCTATTATATTCATTCATTTCTACGCCAGGGACTAAATACCAGGGAATATCAAGCGCCTTAAAATAAGCATACGGGCGAAGGGCAGACGCAAAAACAAGATGCTTTAAGCCTTGTACAACAAGCGTAGAACATGCGTATGAAAACAAAAACGGCTTCACCCAAACTCGCGCCTTCCAAAAGAACAAAATCAAAACAAGCGCAGGGATTAGGATTTCCCCGGCAAATGTGAGCCCACGAAAGAAATAATCCAATTGATAGACATGCCAATTATTCACCATACGCATTTGATCAAATCGATCAAACACAGTAATGTAACCTGCAGCAATGATTTCAAACAAGATAAATACAAATCCATAGGCAATCCATGCCCCGTTCAATCGTCTCATATTTCAAAGGTCGGAAGATTTTATGAAAAAGGTAAACGCATCACTTGTTGTTTCCAAAAAATTACCTAATTTTGCATTCCTTTTTTCAAGCAAGGTCGACATGAAAGTATTAGAAGCATTTCAGATACCTATTATAGCCTTAGAGGACAAATCGTATCACTACGCATTCAGTGGTGATGATGCGTTTTTTGCTGCATTTGAGCAGGATTGGGTTGAAAAAGGGCGATTTGAAGTATCGGTTGACTTAACGAAGTCGGCCTTAATGATTCAAGTTCAAATGAAGATTACGGGTACGATTGAATTGATTTGTGATCGTTCTTTGGAAGCCTTTGATTATCCATTTGAAGTAAACGAAAAACTTATTTTTAAGTATTCGGATCATTCAGAAGATTTAGGGGACAATTTGTTTTTATTGGACAGAAAGGAACCAAAACTTAATTTGTCGCAGGATATATTTGATTTCATTGCACTTGAAGTGCCGATGAAGAAGTTACATCCACGTTTTTCAGAAGAAGAAGAAATAGCATCGGAAGATGTATTTATCTACACGACAGCGCGAGCTGATGAAAAACCTGCATCAACAACAGAAGAGGTGATTGACCCACGCTGGGCGGCACTTCAAAAATTAAAAGATTTAAAATAAAATTAATTAACAAATACCATGGCACATCCTAAACGAAGACATTCTACAACACGTCGTGATACTCGTAGAGCACATGATTTCGGAACACCAAAGCAATTGGCAGTAGATAGTCAAACAGGCGAAACACATTTATTTCACCGTGCACACGTGCATGAGGGAAACTTATATTACAAAGGTAAAATGATTGTAGAAGGATATTCTGCACGTTAATTTTATCTGGCAAGCCAAAATTTACGCTTTTTTTGAGCTCCGCTGAAAATATCCCGTTAAAATACTATTTTTTGACTAAAATTAATACTATTTTTGTCCTTAGTTTTAGTATTTAAACACCTATTGAATGAATATAGCAATCGACGTGATGGGCGGGGATTATGCCCCAGAAGCAGTAGTTGATGGGATTCTTTTAGCGATTTCAAACTTAGCACCGGAAGAAACAATTCTTGCCGTTGGACCAGCCGATACAATCAATACCTTACTTGCTGAACGTGCATACACGGGCAGTCAGATTCGCGTTATCAACGCGGAAGAAGTCATTGAAATGGGAGAACATCCCACCCGAGCATTATCGCAAAAACCCAATTCCAGCATCGGAGTTGGGTTTGCGCTTTTAAAAGAAGGCAAAGCCGATATTTTCGCATCAGCCGGAAATACAGGTGCCATGATGGTAGGCTCCCTATTCTCAGTCAAAACAATCGAAGGCATTCAGCGTCCTGCCATTGCAGGCTTTATTCCACAAACGGATGGCACCTATTCGATCATGTTGGATATTGGTGCGAATGCCGACTGCAAGCCTGAAATGTTAGCACAATGGGCCGTTTTAGGTTCAGCCTATTCGGCAGCGACACGAGGCATTGAGTCGCCGCGTGTTGGCTTGTTGAACATTGGTGAAGAAGAGCAAAAAGGATCTATGTTGACCCAAGCCACTTACGCTTTACTCCAAGCAAACGATAAACTGAATTTTGTTGGTAATCTTGAAGGAAAAGATGTTTTCCGCGGAAAAGCAGATGTCATTGTGACGGATGGTTTCACGGGAAATATTGTGTTAAAAATGGGGGAATCCATTTACAACATCATGAAGGAACAAGGGATGGTTAATGAGTTTATTGACCGGACCAATTACGAAAATTATGGCGGAAGCCCGATTATAGGTATTAATGGAAATGTCATCATTGCACACGGGGCATCTAGCCCGACTGCCATTATGAACATGGTCAAATTATGCCAAAACATAGTAAAATCGAATGTTTGCCAAAAAATCAAGGCGGCCATCGAAAACAACTAATATAACATGTCAAATAAAACAAACGCAGCTATAACCGGCGTGGCAGGATATGTCCCGGATTATGTGCTTACGAATGAAGAATTAGAAAAGCTAGTTGATACAAACGATGAGTGGATTACCACCCGCACTGGAATCAAAGAGCGTCGCATATTAAAGGGAGAAGGCCAAGGAACTTCTGTGATGGGAGCCAAAGCCGTTGAGGAATTAATGCGCAAAACCAACACAACACCTGATCAAGTTGACCTATTAATTTGTGCAACAGTCACTCCGGATTACTTATTTCCATCGGCATCAAACATGATCTGTAAGGCAGTAGGTATTCGCGAAACAGCATCCTTTGATTTGGCAGCTGCTTGTTCGGGTTTCTTAAATGCCTTGGCGGTAGGAACTGCATTTATTGAAGCAGGGCGTTATAAAAAGGTCATTATCGTAGGTGCAGATAAAATGTCAGCCATCGTCGACTATACGGATCGTACCACTTGCATTTTATTTGGTGATGGAGCAGCAGCGGTGATGCTGGAACCAAATTCCGAAGGCTTAGGCGTTCAAGACTTCATCTTGAAATCGGATGGCGAAGGTTGTGAAAGTTTAATGCAAAAGGGTGGCGGAAGTGCTTACCCTCCTACGCATGAAACCGTAGAGCAAAAATTACATTACATCCGTCAAGAAGGACAGGCTGTGTATAAATTTGCCGTAACACGTATGGCAAATGTATCCGCTGAAATCATGGAGCGTAATCACTTAGTGGGGGATGATATTCGTTTCTTAGTTCCGCACCAGGCAAACAAACGCATCATTGATGCAACAGCAAGTCGGATGGGCGTGAGCGAAGACAAGGTGATGTTGAACATCCAAAAATACGGCAATACAACTGCGGCAACGATTCCCTTATGTTTATGGGATTACGAGAACCAATTGAAAAAAGGAGACAAATTAATATTAGCTGCCTTCGGAGGTGGCTTTACTTGGGGATCTGCTTACCTTACGTGGGCCTACGATCCAAAATAATTAACAAAACACAATGGCAACTACAGCAGATATTAAAAATGGCATGGTGATTAAATACAATGACGATTTATATTCGATCATTGAATTTCTTCACGTAAAACCAGGAAAAGGTCCGGCTTTCGTTCGGACTAAATTACGTTCATTGACATCAGGAAAAGTAATTGACAATACCTTCAACTCGGGGGTGGCGATCTATCCCGTTCGTGTGGAACGCAGAAAATTCCAATTCATCTACAAAGATGAGTTTGGCTACAACTTTATGGACAATGAGTCATTTGAGCAAATCTTATTAGGAGAAAACCTATGTGTGATGGCAGATTTGATGAAGGAAGGACAAGAGGTTGAGATCTTAATCAACACGGAAAATGATTCAGCACTATCGTGCGAATTGCCTCCATTTGTAGAATTAAAAGTTACCTACACAGAACCAGGCGTTCGTGGTGATACGGCTAACTCCCCTAAAAAACCAGCGACGGTGGAAACAGGAGCAACGATTACGGTGCCCATTTTCATTGAACAAGATGAAATAATCAAAGTAGATACAAGAACTTACGCATACGCTGAACGCGTTAAGTAATTTCTGCTACATTTGTCAAAACTTAGTAAACGGTCAACCAATATTATATAACCGAAATGGATACGAAAGAAATACAGCGATTACTGGATTATATCGCAAAATCACCCCTTGCAGAAGTAAGCATTGAAACAGAAGGTTTAAAAGTTTCAGTGAAAAAAAATAGCACTGCTGCGCCTACAGTGACGGTTGCAGCCGCACCAGCTCCTGTGGCAGCTGCGCCAGCTCCAGCAGCTGCGGCACCCGTAGCAGCCGCACCGGCAGCTGCGCCAGTTGCAGATAACCTTTATACAGTTAAGTCTCCGATGATCGGTACATTTTACCGCGCAGCGGGTCCAGATAAAGAAAACTACATAGAAGTAGGTTCTGAAATCGCTCCGGGCAAAACGCTTTGCATGATTGAAGCGATGAAATTATTTAACGAAATCGACTCGGAAGTATCAGGTAAAATCGTTAAAATTTTAGTGGATAATGCAAGCCCAGTGGAGTTTGACCAACCATTATTCTTAGTAGAAAAAGCTTAATTATGAGCCTAGCGCATACCACCTTGGGTTTGAGTATGCGATTAGACAAATCAATTACTATGTTTAAAAAAATACTAATTGCAAACCGTGGAGAAATCGCCTTGCGTATCATCCGTACTTGCAAGGAAATGGGAATAAAAACCGTTGCTGTTTATTCAACGGCCGACAGGGAAAGTTTACACGTTCGTTTTGCGGATGAGGCTGTTTGTATCGGACCTCCGCCAAGCCGTGATTCTTACTTAAGCATTCCTGCTTTAATTTCAGCTGCGGAAGTAACGGGCGCGGATGCGATCCATCCAGGTTACGGATTCCTTTCTGAGAATGCAGAATTTTCACGCATCTGTTCGGAACATAGCATCAAGTTTATTGGTGCATCTGCGGAGATGATCAACCAAATGGGTGATAAGGCAACTGCCAAAGATACCATGAAGAAAGCAGGAGTACCTGTTATTCCAGGGTCTGACGGATTACTTGATACCGTTGAAGAGGCAATCGAATTAGCAAAAACCATCGTTTATCCAGTTATCATCAAGGCTACTGCCGGTGGTGGTGGACGAGGCATGCGGATTATCCGGGAGGAATCTGAATTCCGTAAATTATGGGATGATGCCAAAATGGAGGCAGCTGCAGCATTCGGAAACGACGGCATGTACATGGAGAAATTCGTGGAAGAACCTCGTCACATCGAAATTCAAGTCGTAGGGGATAAGTTTGGTAAAGTTTGCCACTTGTCGGAGCGTGATTGCTCCATCCAACGTCGGCACCAGAAATTGTGTGAAGAAACACCTTCTCCCGCGCTTTCCGACGAGCTTCGTAAGAAAATGGGTGATGCGGCCATCGCAGGCGCAACAGCCATTGGGTATGAAGGAGCAGGAACAATCGAATTCTTGGTTGACAAGAATGGTGACTTCTATTTCATGGAAATGAATACGCGGATTCAAGTGGAGCACCCGATTACTGAAGAAGTAACCGATTTCGATTTGATCAAGGAGCAAATTAAAGTAGCTGCCGGTATTGCGATTTCAGGCCAAAACTACTTCCCGAAATTATATGCTTTGGAATGTCGGATCAATGCGGAAGATCCCGCACATGGATTCCGTCCTTCGCCAGGTAAAATAACTAACCTTCACCTTCCAGGTGGTCATGGAGTTCGGATTGACTCACACGTTTATTCTGGATATACCATCCCTCCTAATTACGATTCCATGATTGCGAAAGTAATCGTGAGTGGCCAAAGCCGCGAAGAAGTATTACTTCGCATGAAACGCGCCCTGCAAGAATTCGTTATCGAAGGAGTAAAAACAACCATTCCATTCCACATTAAGTTGATGGATGACCCTGGTTTTAAATCAGGCAAGTTCACAACCGCATTCATGGAGACGTTTGACATGAGTGGATTATAAGGAATCCCAATGAATTAAACGGGTGTATGAGCTCGACGAAAGTCGGGCTCAACCTTTTTTAGGCCTATTCTTTTAGTATCCCAAATAAATAAAGGTATTCACACTTAAACTTTTAGGTGTGACATCTAAGGTCGTTTGTGTCACACCACCATTCATGGAAGTGGTGGTCACACTGTGGTTGTGATCGCCATTTGCAGTGAGCACGTTGGCATAATTAGCCGCTGCTCCAGCGGTCCAGTTAGAACTTCCTTCTTTCATGGCAGTTACGCCTAAATTGTATACATATAAAACAGAAGCATCATTTACATTGACTGAGTGGCTATGACTACCCGCGTTACTTGTGGTGGCGGTCAGGCTAACATTGGGAAGATTCGCCCGCGCAATTGTCTTTGCACTAGACCCTGAAACCGAGCCGAGTGTTGTACTATTTTGAACTAAAAATGCATTCGTCGCATCCGGCAAATTCGTTCCTATTCCCAAAGCAGTGGCCTGGGTTTGTTGGCTTGCACTCAAAGTCGATTTTGCCCGACCGTTTAACTTGACCCATCCACTGTGGTCGGCAGATTGAATCCCCGTTTTGATATCCCCATAATTTATAACGGTCATGGGTGTATTGCCGCTAATTTTTTTCCAAGTCACACCCGTCCGACCATTGAAGTCTGAAAAAGCATTATAACTCCCTACAGAAGACCATGCTTTTAACGTATAGGTTCCTGCCCCTGTGGTTGTCACACGTGCCAAGCCCGTTCCCGTGGATGCTAATTCACCATAGGCAGACAAAATCTCCGAATTGGGAACAAGCACACCTGAAGGATCAAACAAAGCACTTTCTCCGGCATAACCGGCTGCGCCTTGTGAGCGCGTGAAATAGATCACTTCCCAAGTTCCAGCGGATGGCAACGTAAAAGTAACGACCGTAACGGGTGTCCCTGATGTTACAGCTATTTGAGATGCACCCATCCATTCTGACCCATATTCAGCGGCGACAGAACCACTCCCTCCGGCTGTCGCAATGGTCGCCCAAAGAGCTCCATTCCAAAAATAATACCCCGCACTTAAGCCCGCATCCCCTTTACAGTAAACCAATAAGCCTGTTTGAGGATTCGAAATGGTTGAGGCATCCGTGGTACTTGTCAACGATACTCGTGGAGGCAAAAAGCCCTTGTTGTTGGCATATACTTCCAATTTTGCCGATTGATCCGGGGAACTAGTTCCAATCCCCGTTTGAGCATAAACCTGCATTCCGAACAAACATAGGAATATAGTAAAGAGACTTTTGTGCATTTGATCTAAGTAAAAGATGGACAAAAATACGAAATCTTTCCTATTTGATTAAAATAGCCAAGCAATCAGTAAGAACACCGATTTATTACATTAGCCAGACCTTCGATGGATCAAACTAATTGAATCAAGAATCCGTAAGCATGGCCTCCTTTCGCCGCATGGAACCCTTTGGCAAATATTGCTGACCCACTTATTACTAAAGAACAAATAATTTACAATAGCACTTGCATCTTAGTTCTTGATTTCCTAAATTTGCACTCCCATTTTTCGATTGAATGCCCGTTTGAAAGATAAAATAGGTCATAATCAAATCCTTAAGACAAATTCCGTGGTCTTGGTGGAAATGATTCAACAGTTAAACATTATTAATAGTGGATACTTTAAGTTACAAAACGATCTCTGCCAATAAAGCTACAGTTCAAAAGGACTGGGTGGTAGTAGATGCAGAAAACCAAATTTTAGGTCGCCTGTGCTCTGAAATCGCGAAAATCATTCGTGGTAAGCATAAGGCTTCATACACACCGCACGTAGATTGTGGCGATCAAGTGATTGTAATCAATGCGGAGAAAATTCGTTTGACAGGTAAGAAAATGACTGACAAGGTTTACATCCGTCACACGGGGTATCCAGGTGGTCAGCGTTTTGCTACACCACGTGAGGTTTTAACTAAAAACCCAAGAGGTGTTGTCGAGGCAGCTGTAAAAGGTATGTTACCTAAGAATCGTTTAGGTCGTGCTTTATTCAACAACTTATTTGTATATGCAGGATCTGAGCATCCACATGCAGCGCAACAACCTAAAGAAATCAAGTTTTAACGGACATTACAATGGCAGAAATAACAAGTAAAATTGGAAGAAGAAAGACGGCTATTGCTCGTATTTCTATGACTCCTGGTAAAGGCCAAATCAAAATTAATGGCCGTACATTGACTGATTACTTCCCATCTGAAATTCTTCAGATCGTGGTTAATCAGCCATTCGCTTTAACGAACACAGTAGGTTCATTTGATGTAACAGCTAACGTAGATGGCGGTGGTATCAAAGGACAAGCTGAAGCGCTTCGTTTGGCAATTTCACGTGCACTTCAGACGCAAGATGCAGAATTACGTTCTCCTTTGAAAAAAGAAGGATTCTTAACGCGTGACCCTCGTATGGTTGAGCGTAAGAAACCAGGACGTGCGAAAGCTCGTAAGAGATTCCAATTCTCTAAACGTTAAAAAGGGTTCGTGGAAAAGGCTTGTCTGTTGCCGATGCCTTTTCCACATTTTTATTATTCACATTCTTAAACAACCAAAATGGCACAATTAAGCTACAACGACTTGCTAGACGCAGGCGTTCACTTCGGTCACTTGACTCGTAAGTGGGATCCAAAAATGGCTCCATACATCTTTATGGAGAAAAATGGTATCCACATCATTGATCTTAACAAAACAATTTCTAGCCTTGAAGAAGCATCCCAAGCGATGCGTGCTATCGTACGTTCTGGTCGTAAGATCATGTTCGTTGCAACAAAAAAACAAGCGCAAGAAGTAGTAACTGCTGAAGCAGATAAATTAAAGATGCCATACGTAACTGACCGTTGGTTAGGTGGTATGTTGACAAACTTCGCGACCGTACGTAAGTCGATCAAGAAAATGTCAAGCATCGACAAGATGTTAAAAGACGAAGTTATCGTTAAAACTCTTGCAAAACGCGAGCGTTTAATGATGACTCGTGAAGAGGAAAAATTAAAGCGTGTGTTAGGTGGTATCACCGACTTGACTCGTCTTCCTGCGGCCTTGTTCGTGATTGACGTGAAGCGTGAGCACATCGCAGTATCTGAAGCTAAGAAATTGGGTATCCCAGTTTTCGCTATGTGTGATACAAACTCAAATCCTGAATTAGTAGACTTCCCTATCCCAGCTAATGATGATGCGTACAAATCAATCGCTATCATCGTAAAAGCAATCAGTAAAGCAATCGAAGAAGGTTTATCTGAGCGTAAGCAAGATAAGGACGACGCGCGTATCGCTGAGGAAGAAGAAGCAAAACGTGCGGTAGACGCAACGGAGGCTCAAGAAGCTGCTAAGGTAGCCGCTAAGTACGAAAAAGAAGCAGAACAAGAATAAACAATATTCATATTATGTCAATTACAGCCGCAGACGTTAATAAATTACGCCAAATGACTGGCGCTGGGATGATGGATTGCAAAAAAGCTTTGACTGAAGCCGATGGTGACTTCGAAGCAGCAGTCGATATCCTTCGCAAAGCAGGTCAAAAAGTAGCAGCAAAACGTGCCGACAACGAAACCAACGAAGGTGTTGTGTTAATCGCAATGAACGCAGATCACTCCAATGGTAAATTAATTGCCCTTGCATGTGAAACAGAACCCGTTTCTAAAGTAGATGCATTCAACGATTTAGCGAAAAGCATTTTAGATGCTGCCGTGAAATCACACGCTCCTTCCGCTCATGATTTATTAGCTGAGCCTTTAGCTGATGGCCGTTCTGTTGAAGGACACATCATCGAGCTTACTGGTAAAATTGGCGAGAAAATTACCTTAGCTGCTTACGAGAATATCTCAGCAGAGAAAGTTGTTTCTTACATTCACTCCAACAATAAAATCGGTGTTTTAGTAGCATTCGAAAATGTTCAAGGAGTTGATGTAGCTGAAGTAGGTAAGGACATCGCCATGCAAATCACGGCCATGAAACCTGTTGCATTAGATAAAGACGGCGTTGATTCTGAAACGATTGAGCGTGAAATCGAGATCGGAAAAGATCAAGCACGTCAAGAAGGTAAGCCCGAGGCTATGTTAGAAAAAATCGCTGTAGGAAAATTAGAGAAGTTCTACAAGGAACAAACTTTATTGAACCAACAGTTCGTTAAGGATTCTTCGATTACGATTCGTCAATATGTTGAGTCGGCTCAAAAAGGATTAACAATCGCTTCTTTCAAGCGTATTGCTTTAGTCTAATCCAAATCATACAATTGAAAAGGCCATTCGTCAGCTGACGGATGGCCTTTTTTTTGTTGCCTAATTCATTGCGCCCCCCCTAACTCACTTGAATTAATCGGGACAATTTTCTAAATTGTGGTAAATTTAGTATTAACATTTTCGAATAAAATAAGCTGCAATGGCCCAGATTGTGATATTAGGTGGTGGTGAAAGCGGTGTAGGTGCTGCCTTATTAGCGCAAGCCCAAGGACATCAAGTCTTTCTCTCCGACCAAGGGGAATTGAAAGCTGCGTATCAATCTGAATTAAGCCAACATCAAATACCATTCGAGTCAGGCCAACATACCCTCGAGCGTATTTTACAAGCGGATGAAATTATCATCAGCCCAGGTATTCCCGAAAAAGCAGGCATTGTACAAGCAATTAAAAAACAAGGTATTCCACTCGTTTCAGAAATTGAATATGCTGCCCGCTACACGAAGGCTAAAATCATTGCCATCACGGGAAGCAATGGAAAAACAACGACCACACTCCTCGCCTATCACCTCCTGAAAGAAGCGGGATACAACGTAGGACTCGCTGGGAACATCGGACAAAGCTTTGCCAAACAAGTGCTTGAAAAATCCTTCGACTGGTATGTTTTGGAAATTTCTAGTTTCCAGCTCGATCGTTGTTTTGATTTTAATCCAGACATAGCGGTGTTAGTCAACATTACCCCCGACCACCTCGATCGTTACGAATATAAATTCGAAAACTACATCCATTCCAAATTCCGCATCTTTCAAAATGCACACGCAGCTACAACCTGCATCTATTGGGGAGATGATGAAGTCATTCAACAACATAAATCCTTGATTCCAACGAACACCCAGATTCAAGAAATACGTTTCGCCCCGATCAAGGGAAGTGCGACAATTACAGAAGATGAAATTGTTTTCGATGCCGGCATTATTCAACGTGCATCCGCTCCGATCCAAGGCCCTCACAACGCCATGAACATGTCGGCAGCTATCTTGGCGGCGACAGCAGCAGGTGTATCATGGGAAGCCATAAGAACAAATCTGCCTACATTTCAAAATGCCCCCCATCGCCTCGAACCCTGTGGAGAATGGAAAGGCATTCAATTTATCAATGATTCCAAGGCAACCAATGTTGACGCCGTTTATTATGCCTTAAACAGCTTTAATCAGCCCATCATACTAATAATCGGTGGCGTAGATAAAGGCAATGAATATGCAGTCTTAGATACTTTAGTTAAAGAAAAAGTCAAAGGGATGATTTGTCTGGGAACAGATAACTCGAAACTTGAAAAGCATTTTAGTGAAATGTTAGCGAATTTTTCGCAGACAGACGAACTGGAAACGGCCGTCAAACAAGCGATGGAATGGGCAAAAAAAGGCGATATTATTCTCCTTTCTCCGGCATGTGCGAGTTTTGATTTATTCAAAAATTACGAAGACCGCGGTGACCAATTCAAGGCTACTGTCAAAAAAATGATCCATGGAAGCTAAAATTACAAAATACATCAAGGAACATTTGGTTGGCGATTACCAAATTTGGTTCATTGTATTACTCCTGAACATCTTCGGCTTGTTGATTCAATTTTCAACAAAAAGTCGAATGACCATGAGTGGTCCATTTGAACCCCTTACCTCCATCATTAAAACCATCGCCATTCTGATCGGCTCATTCTTTTTAATGTCCTGGATAGCGCGTCAGAATTACATCAAAATCACAAGAATTAGTAACATTTTTTTATTCTTGTCTTGGGGACTCATCCTCTTCGCCTACTTTTTCGGCGAAAGCAAAGGGGGCGCCAGCCGTTGGATTAACCTCGGATTTGTTTCCTTCATGCCCTCCGACATGGCTAAATTGTGCCTAACGGCTAGTTTGGCAAAAATATTCTCGACCCGACAAGCTGATCAAAGTCAATACAACATCACCACGGCCATCGTGATTCTGTTCTTAATCGGAGTGACATGCTTTTTAATCATGTTGTCTAATTTCTCAACCAGTATTTTGATCTTTTTGACCAGTATCGTCTTGATGTTTTTTGGTCGAGTTCCCATCAAATACATCAGTGGGATTGTAGGAATTGTAGCCTTTCTCGCCGTCATGGTTGTTTCCTTAGGCATTGGCCAGCGTGCTGCAACTGTACGTTCACGGATAGCAACGTTCGTTACTCGTGTCAGCGAAAATGATAAATCGAAGCTCAAGGAAATGAACAAGAGTGACGAGAACTACCAAATAAACTTAAGTAAATACGCGATTTCAACAGGCGCATTAATCCCGAAAGGCCCCGGAAACAGCCAATACCGCTATCTATTATCGCAGGCAGAATCCGACTTTATTTATGCCATTATCCTCGAAGAATATGGCCTATTTATGGGAATTCTTATCCCGCTTTTTTTCCTTTGGTTTATGTGGCGTGGTTCATCCGTCATTCGATACAGTGGTAAACCCTTAGGCGGTTTACTTTCAGCTGGCTTAACCTTTTCTATTGTCATTCAAGCATTCATTAACATGCTCGTTGCCGTAGGTGCAGGACCTGTGACTGGTCAGCCCTTGCCCATGATTTCCGCAGGAGGTACTTCACTCGTATTCACAGCCATCAGTATTGGACTCATCTTATCCATCAGCCGAGACAAGGAAATGGAAACTAAAATTTAATTACTTTGAGTATTAAACGCGTTATTATTTCAGGAGGAGGAACCGGTGGACATATTTATCCTGCCATTGCCATTGCAACTGCATTAAAAGAAATTGACCCAAAAATCGATTGCTTATTTGTAGGTGCTGAAGGCAAAATGGAAATGGAAAAAGTTCCAAAAGCTGGATTCAAGATCATCGGATTACCGATCGTCGGCATCAACCGGGCACACCTATTAAAAAACCTACTGTTTCCTATTAAGTTGGCCCAAAGCCTACGTAAAGCTTTTCAAATCTTAGCCGATTTCAAGCCAGATGTTGCCATCGGCGTGGGAGGTTATGCCTCTGGCCCCATGTTATTAGCCGCTTGTGCAAAGGGCATTCCCTTTTTCATACAAGAACAAAATTCCTATGCGGGAATCACGAATAAGGCCTTGAGCTCCAAAGCCCAACAAATATTTGTGGCCTACCCGGGGATGGAAAAGTTTTTTAACCCATCTAAATTAATTCTCTCGGGAAATCCCGTACGGAAAGATTTAATCGATATTTCCGGCAAGAAAGATGCTGCGGCCAATTTCTTTGGCTTATCAACTGAAAAACCTACGATCTTAATTATTGGTGGGAGTCAGGGGGCACGAAGCATCAACCATGCCATTTTGCATGGCTTGGAATCGCTAGCAAAGGCAGATATTCAAATTGTATGGCAGACGGGTGTCAGTTTTGAATCAGAGGCTAAAGCGGCCTGTGCGAAATTCCCAGAGTTGCCATCATTTGTGTCGGCATTTATCTATGAAATGGATTTAGCCTATGCAATGGCTGACTTGGTCGTTTCTCGGGCAGGAGCCTTATCCGTTTCAGAAATTTGTTTAACAGGAAGACCTAGCATTTTGGTACCCTTCCCGAATGCAGCTGAAGATCATCAAACAGAAAACGCCAAAAGCCTTGTACAAGAAAATGCTGCCATTTTGGTACAAGATGCACAAGCGAAAGAAAGCTTAGTTCCTACTGCATTGAAAACACTCGGTGATAAACGATTATTGGCCACACTTGCTGAAAATAGTTTCAGTATGGGTAAACCCAAAGCAGCTAAAGAAATTGCAGAAACCATCCTAAAGAATTCTACATGCGCATAAATATCAAATTAGCAGAACTGAAACAAGTATACTTTTTGGGTATCGGGGGAATCGGGATGTCGGCTATCGCACGTTGGTTCCTACAAAACGGCTTTCCAGTAGCAGGTTATGACAAAACAGAAAGTCCCTTAACTAAAACCTTGGTGGCTGAAGGCATGGAGATTCATTACAGCGATGATGTGGCCATGATTCCATCAATCTGCCTAGAAAACCCAGCAGCTTGCTTATTTATTTATACTCCAGCAATTCCAGCAGATCACATTGAGAAAAACTACTTGATCAATGCGGGAATAACTTTATGGAAACGTTCTCAAATTCTGGGTTGGATGACCGAGCAAATCCCCACGCTCGCCGTAGCAGGAACACATGGAAAAACGACAACATCATCCATGCTGACCCATTTATTGGTCCATGCCAATAAAAATGTAACCGCCTTTTTAGGTGGCATTACCCAAAATTACGGCACGAATTTCATTCCAAATAAAGGACAAGAAAATATCGTTTCTGTCGTTGAGGCCGATGAATACGATCGTTCATTTTTAACCCTACATCCGCAGGCAGCCGTTGTTACATCGACAGATGCAGATCATTTGGATATATATGGTGCAGCAGAGCAAGTATTGGAGTCTTTCCAGTTGTTTGTCAACCAAGTAAAACCTGGAGGCTTTTTCATACAAAAAGCAGGATTAACCTTAAATGGCCCCGCAGACTCGAAGACCTTTGGAATAGAAAAAGGGGATTATCAAGCGCAAAACATTCGCATTGAAAATCACCGCATGGTATTTGATATGGTGTATCCGGGTGGACGCATTAACGATATACCCATGCGAATTCCGGGTTTTCACAACATTGAAAATGCTTTGGCGGCAGCGGCTTTAGCTATGTACCATGGACTGACACCAGCCGAAGTAAAAGATGGCATCGCGAGTTTCAAAGGGGTCAAGCGCCGTTTTGAATACCATGTAGAGACAACAGAACATGTATTAATCGATGACTACGCACATCACCCAGCGGAAATAACGGCTTGTTTGAAGTCGGTAAAAGCATTGTATCCAAACGAAAAGTTAATCGCAGTCTTTCAGCCCCATTTATTTTCAAGAACCCGTGATTTTTTAACCGAATTTGGAGAAAGTCTAGCTCTCGCAGATGAGATTTATTTATTGGACATTTATCCAGCACGAGAACTCCCCATTCCTGGCATTGACTCAAATTTATTATTGGAAAAAATTCCAAGTAAAAACAAACATGTAATCACTAAATCGGCATTTATTGCACGCATGCAACAAGAGAAACCCAAACTTTTGGTTACAATGGGTGCGGGAGATATCGACTTGCTTTTGAATGATTTAAAAATGGCTGTAACTTCGTAGGATATATAACCATGAGTCAGAAAATTCGAATTGATTTCGCGCGCGTCAAAAAGCTAATCACCCTGGTGATTTTAGCCGCTTTGGCTGTTGCTGCAATCATTTTCGCCGAAATGAAAACCCGAGAAATCAAATGTACGGGAATCGTCATCAAATTAGACTCCGAAAATGAACGTCCCTTACTAAGCAAGCAAGACATCAATGTCATGGTCACCAATCAAGGGACAGACTATTTTGTCGACAAGCCTTTGGATGAAATTTCCTTACATAAGATCGAACAACGCGTAAAAAAAATCCCTTTAGTAAAATCTTGTGAGGCGCATCATGATTTTAGTGGGAAAATACTCATATCGGTGAAAGAATATCGCCCGATTGCCCGCATACTTCACTTTACTTCTGGAGAATCAAATTATAAGGACCAATATGTCACCCATGAGGGCCGGTTCATTGGAACAAGTTCCCTGTTTACTCCTCGAGTTCTCGTCGCTTCAGGCCCCTTCTTTACAGGCAAACGCAAAGACCTATTAGATAAGCGTGGAAAGACCTTGATCCCTTTGTTTGAATTCATCAACAATGATGATTTCTGGCGTGCTCAAATTACACAAGTTATTGTGGCAGCTGACGGTGGCGTGGTTTTAATTCCAGCGATGGGACAAACGTATATAGACTTTGGTTTACCGATTCACATTGATACTAAATTCAAAAAACTAGCCTTGTTTTACAAGAAAATCATCCCCAATAAAGGTTGGAATACTTACCATTGGGTTCACCTGAAATATAAGAATCAGGTAATTTGTGATTAATTGCCTAATTTTATATTTTAGTAAAATTCAACATACTTTATAGTTCATTTTATTTATGCGAAACGATTTAATTATTGGTCTAGACATTGGGAGTTCATCTGTACGTGCCGTAGCCGGAAAGCAAACAGCAAATGGGCAGTTGGAAATCGTCGCCACTGGATCTTCAAGTACTACCGGGTATATTTTACACGGTGAAATCGTGAACATTAACAAAACCTCTACAGCCATTGCAGATGCAATAAATCAAATTGCACAAGCACTTCCAGGTAAATCAAAAGAATATTTTTTCTCTTCAAACTTATCAGGAAGCCACATCAAAGTAACGCCTTTCACCATTTCGAAAACGCGTAAAAATTCATCGGATCCTGTGACTGTTAAAGATATTTTTGATATCACAGAAGAGGCAAAAAAGAGCGTAGCAGAGAAAAATCCTTGCGTGTTACATACGCTTCCCATTGGTTTTAAAGTAGGGAATTTACCAGAAACCCTTGAACCAATCGGCCAAATAGGTGCGACGATTCAAGGAAATTTTATGGTCATCACCGCCCAGCTAGACAAATTTGAACTGTTTAGCCGTACACTGAAGTCGGCAGAATCAGATCACATCAAAGGGGGTAATCTATATTTTAGTCCATTAGCAAGTTCTAGTTCTGTGTTAAATGCCGACGAGAAGCAACAGGGTGTCGTTTTAGTCGATATTGGAAGTGGAACAACGGAAATTAGCATCTACCAAAACAAGCGGTTAAAACATGCGACCGTTTTGAATTGGGGTGGAGATCGCATCACAGAAGATTTGCGCATCGGATTAGATGTTACGACGGAACATGCAGAGGCATTGAAGACTCGATTTGGAACAGCATTACATCGTCTCATCGACTTAAATGAGGTTGTCTTAATTCCTGGAATTGCAGGAAGAAAACCAAGCCCTATTTCTGTCAAAAATGTGGCGATTATTATTGAGGAGCGCATGAAGGAATTGGCAGCGATCGTCATGGCTGAAATCCAACAAACAACTCAAGCGCAATTATTGCGTGGGGGCATTGTCCTTTGTGGCGGTGGAGCTCAATTACCTGATCTTGACGATTTGTTCCAAAAAGTAACAGGCCTAGAAACACGTATTGGCTTACCTGATGCATCAGCTGCTTTTGGATTAACAACGGATATTAAAGATCCTGCTTTTGCTACGTCCATAGGATTGGTGCAAGTTTACTTTGACCAAATCAATGCTGCAGAAGAACGAAATGAAGATGTGCCAAATATTCCTTCTTCAACAATGACACCTCCAGACAAATCAAAACCAAAACCTCCAAGCATTAAAGATATTTTTGGCCGCTTGGTAGATTCCTTAGTAGGTTCAGAGGGCGACGATGGCGGAAGCTATTAATCATCATAAAAAAAGGCGCTACGAATAGCGCCTTTTTTTATGCTTGAGGAGGTCTTTTTTTCCAGACCTTCTTCTTCCCTTTAAATCCGCCACCTCCTGATTTGAAAGACTTCATTGCTTCAGGATTATAGACAGGTGTTTCTCCGAATTCCTCCGGAACTGGGGATTTTGTTACTTCTTTTTCCAACAAGCGTTCAATCGTTGCGAATTTACGCTGTTCCGCTTCCGTGATTAGGGTGTACGCCGTTCCTTTGGTTTGAGCACGTGCTGTCCGACCAATCCGGTGAATGTAATCCTCTCCATCATTCGGCACATCGTAGTTGATGACCAACTCGATTTCATCGATATCAATTCCCCGACTCAAGATATCAGTTGCAACCAAGATTTTAGTTTTCTTATTTCTGAAATCCTGCAACACTTGCTCGCGGACATCTTGTTCTAAATCCGAATGAATTTCTTCCACGGAGAATCTTGCACGCTTCAAATCGGATGTTAACGATTTCACATTTTGTTTTCGAGAACAAAATACAATCACACGGGTATAATCCTGGCGCTTCAATAAATGTTTGACCAATGCGCTTTTCTGCTTCTCATACACCACGAAGGCCTCTTGAACAATCGCCTCAGGGGGTTTAGAAACGGCTATCGTCACTTCTACGGGATCCTGCATCAACTTACGAGCTAAGTCACGCATTTTAGGTGGCATTGTCGCTGAGAAGAGTAGGTTTTGACGCTCCTTGGGTAAATAGCCTGTGATCTTCATCAAATCATCATGAAATCCCATGTCAAGCATACGATCCGCCTCATCCAATACCAAATACTTCACATGCTTTAAATCCACATAGCCCATATTCAAATGGGCAATCATCCGGCCGGGTGTACAAACCACCAACTCAACTCCAGAAGTTAAAGCAGTCTTCTCTGTGGTAAAGGAATTCCCATCACCACCACCATAGACAGGCATGCAACTGACATTGGTAAAATAGCCCAAACCCTCCATATTACCAGCAATTTGAACAGCCAATTCACGCGTGGGAACAATAATCAACGCATTGATGTGAAGTTCGGAATGGTCCTCTGTCAATAATTTATGGATAATCGGCAACAAAAATGCTGCCGTTTTTCCCGTACCCGTCTGAGCCGAAGCTAAGACATCGCGTCCTGCTAAAATTGGCTTCATCACCTGCTCTTGCACAGGTGTGGCCGACTTATAGCCCATGGATTCGATACCTTCTAATAATTTTTCGGCTAAGCCTAGTTCTTTGAATGTCAAAATGTTTTTGTTTGTAGCTAGTCGCTAGTCACTAGTCGCTAGTCCATGAATTCTTAATCCTTTACTCTCAAGTTATCAGTCCAAAGTCAAAACTCCGAACTCTTAATTCTAAACTCTTAACTCTAATACCCCATCTCCTTCTCAATCAACTGAATCAAAATATGAATCACCTTGATATGAATTTCCTGAATTCGATCTGCGTAACCAAAATGGTCAACACGCACTTCGAAAACATTGTCAAATGCAGCTAGTTGGCCTCCATCTTTACCTGTCAACAACACAACTGCCATCCCTTTGGTTTGCGCTGCTTTAACCGCCTCAATAATATTTGCTGAATTTCCACTCGTAGATAGACCAAATAAAACATCCCCCGAATTACCCAATCCTTCGATGAAGCGAGAGAATACATAATTGTAGCCGAAATCATTACTTACGCAGGAGATGTGCGAAGGATCCGAAATAGCCATCGCAGCCAAGGCTGGACGGTTTTCCCTATATCGACCCGATAACTCTTCCGCAAAATGCATGGCATCACAATGGCTCCCCCCATTTCCACAGGCAATAACCTTTTTACCTTGTTGGAGTGCACTTACTAAACAATTTGCCGCTTTTTCAATGGATTCAATTTTAGCTGGATTGCGAAAAAACTGGTCTAAGACCTGCTGGGCTTCCTGAAGATTGGCTTGGATGATATCTTTCAACTGAATTTAATTTTGTGTAAAGATACGCATAATTTAAAAATCCCCACCGGCACCGCCACCACCAAAATCACCACCACCAAAACCACCGAAATCAAAGCCGCCACCGCCAGATGATCTACCACGATCATACCCTCCTCCACCCATGAAAATAGGTGGGAAAAACATGCCTCCTCCGCGAGATCCTGGACCGGAACCACCGCCCCGATTGGCAAATGCTTTGATCAAAGCAATAACGACAAAAATTAAGATGACGAGCACAAAAACGGGAATTCCTTGCGGATCCCCCGACCCGTCCGATTGAAATTGGCCACTGGCCCGCTGCATCATTTCGGTTGTCGCGACATCCAAACCTCCAAAATAATCTCCCCGTTTGAAATAGGGTTTTATGATTCGATTAATGATTCGTTTGCAAGTTGCATCGGGCAATACATCCTCTATTCCTCGACCCGTTACAATTCGAATCTTTCGGTTGTCCATGGAAACCAAAATGACAACACCATTATTCTTCCCTTTTTGACCCACACCCCAGGTTTTACCTATCGCCATGGCATAATCATAAGGATCGGAATCCCCCGTAGTGGGGACTAAAACAATCGCAAATTGTGTCGAAGTAGAGTCGGCATAGCCACGCAACTTTTGCTCTAATTGCTGGGCTTCATTCGCCTGCAACAATCCAGCCTGATCCAATACATAGCCGTCCGGTTTGGCAGGAATTTCCTGTCCCATGAGGCTAATGGATACCAATAAAAACCCAATGATTAATTTTACCCTATTCCCCATACGACAACTCATCCGATAATTCATTCAAATCCTCCCGCTGATACGGGAAGTAAATCGCTAAGGCCTCTCCGATCCGTCGAACGCCCAAAGCTAAGCCGGAACCGTATGCTTCCTTTGCTAATAATGGACGCATCTCATCCCGAATGGTTTCCCAAAATTCAAGTGGAACGTTTGCATCAATTCCTTTATCCCCGATGATCGAAAACTTGCGATCCTTCACGGCCAAATAGACCAAGACTCCATTCTGCAAATCCGTTTGGTGCATGCCTAATTGAAAAAAGAGCACCTTCGATCGTTCGATCGGGTGCCCTTCACAATGACTTTCCACGTGTACACGAATTTCCCCAGAAGTCTTTTTTTCCGCCTCTAGGATCGCCTGAATAATTTCTGCCTCGTGAACCGCGCTTAATTGCATCTTATTTCTTCTCGTCAAAATTTACTTCCGGCGCTTTGTCAGAACCTGCTTCTGCTTGGAAGAATCCCTTCTCCACAAAACCAGAGAATGAAGCGATTAAGCTATTTGGGAATGTTACGATCAAGGAATTATATCCTTTCACCGACTCATTGAAACGATCACGCTCCTCTTTGATCCGATTTTCAGTTCCTTCCAATTGCGCTTGTAATTCAGAGAAATTCTCTGTCGCTTTCAATTGTGGATAGTTTTCTGCAACGACCATCAAACGGGATAAAGCACCACCTAAAGAAGATTGAGCCGCTTGGTATTTTTGCATATTCTCAGGACTTAAATCCTTTGAATCTAATTTCATTTGTGTTGCTGAAGCACGCGCCTCAATCACCGCAGTTAAAGTAGATTTCTCAAAATTAGCTACTCCCTGAACTGTCTTGACTAAATTGGGAATCAAATCGGCACGTCTTTGATAAGCACTCTGCACATTTGCCCAGGATGCTTTCACCTCCTGATCACTTGTTGCCATGCTGTTTCTTGAACCCACACCCCAAAAAATAATTAAAGCTATTACGCCTAATACAATCCAAATTTTCTTGTTCATCGTTTAAAAAATTAAAGGTTTGTTGTTCAGCAAAGGTATAAACATTTCTATATGCCTTGCTAATTTTTACATCAAAATGCATTTTCAAGGATAAACGTTCCTTTTCTCTCCATAAATTTATTTTTAACTTGTAGGCATGTTACAAAATCTTCCCAATCCGCCCCAAGCAACTGAAATTCCGAAAGAATTAACAATACATGGCGATGTCCGTCAAGACCCCTATTTTTGGTTAAATAATCCCGAAGATGCTGCGGTCATCGACTACCTAAATCAGGAAAATACATATACCGAAAGCGTACTAAAGCCTACCGAAAATCTCCAACATGAATTGTTTGAAGAGATGAAAGGTCGGATTGTTGCGGATGAAAAATCTGTTCCCTATTTCAATGGAAAAGATTGGTTCTACCACCGTTATGAGACCGGAGGAGAATATCCGCTCTACTGTCGAAAAAAAGGAAACTTGAATGCGCACGAAGAAATCCTTCTGCACGGGAACCAATTAGGAAAAGACGAATCTTATTTTGCCGTGGGCGGATTAGCACTTGCCGATAATGAACAAATTTTGGCCTATGCAACTGACACAGTTAGTCGGCGGAATTATACCGTTTACTTTAAAAATCTATTAACCGGCGAACTACTCCCTGATAAAATCGAAAACACGGAGGGAGGATCCTATGCCTGGTCTGCTGATTCAAACTATTTCTTTTACCTACTCCGTGACCCACAAACGCTTTTAGCCTCCAAAATCTTCCGCCATCAAATCGGTACGAATTCCTCAACAGATGTTCTCGTGTATGAAGAGAAAAATGAGGAATGCTATATGAGCCTGAGTAGGAGCAAGTCGAAGGAATATATCTTTTCTGTTTCAAGCCAACAAGGCGTCTATTCGGAATATCGGATTTTGAAGACCAATAATCCGACAGGGGATTTTGAAACATTTCAGTTGGCGGAACGCGGGTTGGAATATTTCATCGAACATCAATCCGATCGTTTTTTGATAAGAACGAACAATCAAGGGGCGACGAATTTTCAATTGATGGAATGTTCTGTTGATGGGCCAAAAGACAAAAGCCAATGGAAGACAGTCGTTGCACATCGTCCGGATGTATTTATCGAGGATTTTGATGCGACAACGAACTGGATTGCATTGGAGGTAAAAACCAATGGATTATCTCAAATTCAATTCATTCAAGGGGAAACAAACGAATTCATCCGCATGGATGACGCGGTTTTCCAGGTGAGTATCGGGACAAATGTCCATTATCAGAGTCAAACGCTACGCTACAATTATACATCTTTGACTTGTCCAAATTCGGTTTTGGAATACGACGGCAGTTCACAAAAATCAACCTTACTAAAGGAAGACCGTGTGCTTGGAAGCTTTGACAAAAACGAATACCAGTCGGAAAGATTATGGGCTACCGCACGTGATGGGGTGAAGATTCCCATTTCATTGGTCTATAAAAAAGGCTACCAAAAAGGACCCTTATTACTCTATGCCTATGGTTCTTATGGCTACAGCATGGATCCCTATTTTTCATCTAGTCGCTTATCCCTATTAAATCGGGGTTTTGCCTTTGCGATTGCACACATACGAGGGGGCCAAGAAATGGGACGCCACTGGTATGAGGATGGCAAAATGATGCGTAAAATGAATACATTCACCGACTTTATTGATTGTGGGAAACAGTTGGTTTCTATGAACAAAGTTGACGAAAAGCGCTTATTTGCTCAAGGAGGCTCAGCCGGAGGAATGCTGATGGGAGGCGTTATTAATATGGCGCCTACCTTATTTGCAGGTGTGATTGCGGCAGTTCCTTTCGTGGATGTGGTAACGACCATGTTGGATGAAACAATTCCTTTGACGACTGGTGAATGGGAAGAATGGGGAAATCCAAAAAACGAGGAACATTACCACTACATGAAATCCTATTCTCCCTATGACAATGTAATTGCGCAAGATTACCCCCATCTGTTCGTCACGACAGGATTACACGATTCGCAGGTTCAATATTGGGAACCTGCCAAATGGGTAGCAAAATTAAGAAAACTAAAAACTGATAATCGAATTCTATTGCTCGATTGTGACATGTCGGCAGGCCACGGTGGTGCCTCAGGACGTTACAAACGCTTCAAGGATATTGCGAAAGATTTCGCTTTTTTGATTGGCATTAATGAGACGATCGCTGCGCAATAAGTATCCGGTCGTTGTCATGGAAATCTTGGATGAGTTGAATATTTTCAAATCCTTGGGCCACCGCGAGGGCAACATTTTGCGCGCCAAACGCCCGATTGATTTCAAAGCAAAGGAATCCGCCTGGCTTTAAGCGTTCGATGGCCATCTCTCCGATCACCCTATAAAAAAGAAGCGGGTCTTCATCGGGTACAAATAATGCCAAATGGGGTTCATGATCAAGTACATGAGCTTCCATCTCCGCCTTTTCTGCGTTTAAAACGTAGGGGGGATTCGAAACAATGATATCCCAAATGTGCGGGTCGTCTCCCCAAGAAAACACATCTTGTAGCTTAAATGTAACATGAGCACCTAATTGGTCGGCATTTTTACGCGCTTGTTGGAGGGCATTTGCGGCAACATCCCAAGCTGTCACATGAGCATTTGGCGCCTCTAAAGCGAGTGAAATCGCGATACATCCCGAGCCAGTTCCGATGTCCAAAACCTGTTTTTCTTCATTTCCAAGTAAATTCAACACTTGACTAAGGAGCTCCTCCGTTTCCGGTCGGGGAATAAGTGTCGCCGAATTCAAAGAAAAGAGTCGGTCGAAAAAATAAGCCTTCCCTGTCACGTATTGTAGGGGTTCCCCAGCAGCAAGTCGAGCGACGTCGGCCGTAAACCCTTCCGGTTCCTCCACCGCTTTATCCATCAAAATATCCAAGGTATTGATTCCACAACGCATGTTCAGGTAGGCATGTGAAATAGCCCTAGCTTCATTGTAAGGGTATTTACCGGCAACGGCTTGCTGAATCTGTTGAGATAATGCGTTTACTGATACAAGAGACATACGCTTTTTTTCGTTATGCTTGAGGGGCTTAGCTTTGCCAATCCTTTAAGGTTTGGCAAAGCTACGTAAACGGGGCCTTTTTGGCAACGTAAAAAAATATCCTATATTTGAATGTAAAACCTATTATCTATGAACTTAAACAGACGAGAAGCCATTCAAAGGCTCAGCATTCTGATGGGTGGAATGATTTCTGCACCTGCGATGGCTGGACTCAATGGCCAAAAATCACATGCTACTTTTGTGCAATTCTCAGCCGCACAAGCATCCTTGGTTGCTGAAATTGCCGACACAATTATACCAACCACAGACACTCCAGGTGCAAAAGCTGCCAGCGTAGAAAAATTCATCTTACGCGTTGTTCAAGATTGCTATCCGGAAGCTAGCCAAAAAACCTTCGCGGAAGGTTTAGCAAAATTGGATGGGGATTGCCAAGCTCGTTTTGGCAAAGGATTTATCGATGCTTCCACTACGCAACGCAAGGAGGCTTTAACGACTTGCATGCTAGAATCAGATGCGACACGAAAAAGCAAAAAAGGCCAACCGACATTCTTCTTCATGATGAAGGAATTAACCACTACCGGCTATTTCACATCTGAAATCGGGGCAACAAAAGCATTAGATTACCTGCCTATACCGGGCAAATTTGACGGCTGTATGCCACTTACTTCCACACAAAAAACCTGGGCACTATGAACCTGAATATTGACGCAATCAAATCGATGACTTATGACGCAATCGTCGTAGGATCCGGCGTTTCGGGTGGATACGCTGCAAAAGAATTAACTGAAAAAGGCTTACGTGTATTAGTCCTTGAAAAAGGGAAGAAATTCGACCACGTAACGGCCTATGAACCGAGCTACAAAGATCCTTGGGATTTTAAATACAATGGCTTATTGACCAACGAGCAAAAAGCTTCTCATCCAAAACTTTCCCGTGATTATCCCTATAACGAGATGACCGAGAAATATTGGATGAACGATTCTGACGCGCTCTATAAAGAAGTAAAACGCTTTGATTGGTTCCGTCCTGATATCGTGGGTGGAAAATCCATCATGTGGGGCCGACAAACCTATCGACTTTCCGACATTGATTTTGAGGCCAATTTAAAAGATGGAATCGCTGTGGATTGGCCCATTCGCTACAAAGATATTGCACCTTGGTATTCCTATGTGGAAAAACATGTAGGTATCTCTGGAGAAGCTTTGGGATTACCCCAATTACCAGATTCGGATTTCTTAAAGCCAATGGATATGTATTGCGTGGAAAAAGAGGTACGTCAGCGCATCGAAAAGAATTTTCCAGGACGTAATATGACGATTGGTCGGGTGGCCAACTTATCCGAAGCGAAAGAAGCTCAATTGAAGATTGGACGTTCTGCGTGTCAATACCGGAATAAATGCCGACTAGGTTGTCCATATGGCGCATATTTCAGTTCGCAATCATGTACTTTGCCTCCTGCTGCAAAAACAGGATTATTAACACTACGTCCAGATTCAGTTGTTTCTGAAATTTTGTTTGATAATGCGAAGCAAAAAGCAACGGGTGTACGCGTAATCGATACGGTTACCAAGGATGTTCGCGAATACTTTGCTAAAATTATTTTCGTCTGCGGTTCAACCGTAGCAACGACTGCCTTATTATTAAACTCGAAATCTTCTCGTTTCCAAAACGGTTTAGGAAATGACTCCGGTGAGTTAGGACATAACTTGATGGATCATCACTTCCGTGTAGGTGCCTCCGGAACTTGGGAAGGTGATGAAGATAAGTATTACCTAGGCAGGCGAGCGAATGGTATTTACATTCCACGTTACCGCAACATAGGTAATGACAAACGGGATTATTTACGTGGCTTTGGTTATCAAGGAGGCGGTTCGCGCGGAAGCTGGAATCGTGGGGTAAATGACATGACGTTCGGAGCAGATTATAAAGATTCGATGACGAAACCGGGTCCATGGTCAATGAATTTAGGTGGATTTGGCGAAACATTGCCTTACCATGAGAACAAGATGTACTTAGATCCCACAAGCAAAGATAAATGGGGTATCCCACTCGTTGTATTTGATGCAGAATTCAAAGAAAACGAAATGAAGATGCGAAAAGACATGATGGAAGATGCCAAAGAGATGTTAGAAAGCGCAGGCTTGAAAAACGTTCGGGCATTTGACGCAGGTTCTTATCCTGGTATGGCCATTCATGAAATGGGAACTGCGCGCATGGGCCGTGATCCAAAAACATCCGTATTGAATGGCAACAATCAATTGCATGGGGTGAAGAATGTCTTTGTAACGGATGGAGCGTGTATGACGTCCACGTCATGTGTGAATCCATCGTTGACCTACATGGCCTTAACGGCTCGTGCGGCCGACTTTGCTGTAAAAGAAAGTAAAAAGAAACACCTTTAATGAAAATGGGCTACGGCCCATTTTTTTTGCATCATGAAAAAGATATTAGGAACCATTGGTCTTATGACATTAGGAATCGCTGCACTGGCACAATACCCCACAACTGGCAAAATACATCGCTACGATGCTGCTTTGGATGCATTACTCGATTCGACAGCCAAAATTGAAATTGTCGCAAACGGATTTACGTGGTCAGAAGGGCCTGTTTGGGTGAAAAAAGGAGGCTACTTATTATTCACGGATGTTCCCGAGAACACCATACATAAGTGGTCGGAGGCTAAAGGAATTGAAGTATTTCTCAAACCATCCGGTTATACGGGAACGGGGGTCTATTCGGAAGAGCCTGGAGCAAATGGGTTGATCATCAATAATAAAGGAAACTTAGTCTCTTGTGAACATGGAGATCGTCGGATTGCAGAAATGCCTTTACATCATCCGGATAAGAAAAAAACGCTAGCCCATCTTTTTGAGGGCAAACAATTGAACAGTCCGAATGATTTGGTCCAAAAAAAATCCGGAGACTATTACTTCACAGATCCTCCATATGGATTACCGGGTCGGGGAAAACCCGAACCTGCCAAAGAACTAGATTTTCAAGGCGTCTATCGCATCGATACCCATGGAAACCTGAGCCTACAAGTCAAAGGGATGAGTCGGCCAAATGGCCTCGCATTTACCCCCGATGAACGCATCTTGTATGTTGGCTCTTCAGATCCCCGCGAATCGCATATTCTCGCATTTCCTGTTGACAAACAGGGCAATCTAGGCGAAGGCAACTTGTTTTTCAACGCCTCAGAGCTAGCGAAACAAGGCATTCGGGGTGGCTATGATGGGATGAAAGTAGATGCGAAAGGAAATGTTTGGACGACAGGTCCAGGCGGCATACTCATTATCTCTGCGGAAGGAAAATTACTCGGTCGGATCGCAACAGGCAATCCAAATTCCAATGTGGCATTTGGAGGGGCTGATGGCAAGTACTTATTCATCACCTCCGACATGAACTTACTACGCCTTAAAATAAAATAGGGGGCTTCGGCCCCCTATTTCCTATAATTCTTTGATCTTAATGTTTCGATACCAAACGGGATTTCCGTGATCTTGTAAGGCAATTCGCCCTTGCATATTTATTCCAAATCCTGGCATGGTCTTGAATTTAGACCCAGCGACCATCGCCTTCCAATTTGCATCATCGGTACGTGTCTCCACAACTTTGGACCCGTTTAAAAATAATTGAAGCAAGCCTCGATTATTGACAATACGGGCTGTATTCCATTCTCCTACGGGCTTTGTGACATTTACGGAAGATTTAATCAAATCATATAAATCTCCGGAATTATGCTTGATGATTTTACCATCTGGGTGGCCTGCATCGTCAAGCACCTGCATTTCAGGACCTGTATTATAGGTACTATGATATTTCACGGGATCTTCTGTCACATTGAAGATGATTCCACTATTCCCGTTCGGAGAGATTTTCCAATCTACCGAGAAATCATAATTAACATATTCAGCATCGGTGATTAAATCACCCCCGTCTTTTTTGGCTAAATCAAATCCAATAATGCCGTCTTCAATCGTCCAAGAAGCTCCTACTTTCCCGGGCTTGCCATAGGTATGCCAACCAGCAAAGGTTTTTCCATCAAATAATAATTTATATCCTGCCTTCTTTTCTTGTTTTGAGAGGGAGTTCATTCCTTGCCCGAATGCCATCAAACCCGATGCCATGCAAGCGCAAATCAATATCATTTTTTTCATGTGAATAAATAAGTTTAAGATTTACAATACTAAAAAAAGAATTCAATACTTGTATCCCGCCTGAATTAAAATCCGCCTGAAGCTGCAAATTAATTCGTAAATTGCAAGCTTATTGAACGCAAACATGAAAACCAAAATTAGCCCCAAAGCATCTATTAACATTGTCACACTCGGTTGTTCCAAAAACCTAGTTGACTCCGAAGTCCTTTTTACTCAATTAAAAGGCAATGGCTTGGAGGTGACACATGAGGCGAAAAAAGACACGGCAAACATCGTCGTGGTAAACACTTGCGGGTTTATTGACAATGCTAAACAAGAATCAATCGATACCATTTTGCGTTATGCAGATGCTAAGCAAGCTGGTAAAATCGATAAGTTATATGTTACAGGTTGCTTATCGCACCGCTACAAAGACGATTTAGAGAAAGAAATTCCGATGGTCGATTCGTTCTTTGGAACGAATGAATTGCCTCGTTTGCTGAAAGCGCTGAAGGCCGACTACAAACATGAACTCGTAGGAGAGCGCTTATTAACGACTCCGGCACATTATGCTTATTTAAAAATTGCGGAGGGTTGCGACCGTCCCTGCAGCTTCTGTGCGATTCCCTTGATGCGTGGAGGACACATTTCCCGCCCAATGGATGAATTAGTGAAAGAAGCTACTTCATTGGCCAAAAAAGGAACAAAAGAATTAATCCTGATCGCCCAAGATTTAACGTTTTATGGCTTAGACTTGAAGGGCGAAGGAAAATCAGGCCGACAATTAAAAGAATTATTAGAACGCCTATCCGATGTCCAAGGCATCGAATGGATTCGTTTACAATATGCCTACCCCGCAGGTTTCCCCATGGAAATTTTGCAGACGATGGCGGAACGCGATAACATCTGTAAGTATTTGGATATGCCACTCCAAAGTGGATCCGATGCCATGTTGAAACACATGCGCCGTGGAATTACCCGAGAGAAAACGGAAAAACTCATCACAGATATTCGTGAAACCGTTCCAGGCATCGCACTACGCACAACATTAATTTCGGGTTATCCGGGCGAAACAGATGCGGATTTCGAAGAGACTTATTCCTTCGTGGAACGCATGCGTTTTGACCGCTTAGGTATCTTTAATTACTCGCATGAAGAGAATACAAATGCCTATTTAGTAGAAGATGATGTACCCGAAGAAGTGAAACAAGAGCGTTCGGATGAGATTATGGCACTCCAACAAGGCATTTCGGAAGAATTAAATCAAGCCAAAGTTGGGCAAACCTTCAAGGTCATGGTGGATCGCAAGGAAAGTGGATTCTTTGTGGGTCGTACGGAACATGATTCCCCCGAGGTAGATAATGAAGTCTTGATTCCAGCTGAACAATTTGCCCGTCAGGGAGATTTTGTTCAAGTAAAAATCAATAAGGCTGAGGAATTCGACTTATACGGAGATATCGTTTCTTAATAACGGGGAATAGTATCATCTACTTCTCGAGACCAAGCATCGATGCCGCCGGCCAAATTAATGAGGTTTTGAAAACCTAGCTTTTGCAGCTGTTTAATCACAAATAGGGAGCGCATTCCGTGGTGACATAAAACCAAACCGGGCACATCGCGGGGAATTAGGTCTATTTGCAATTGATTCATCGACATAAATATCGAACCAGCGATTCGCGCCTCCTCCCATTCGAAAGATTCACGAATATCCAAGACAAAATGAATTTTCCCAGCATTTAACTCGGAAAATGCATCAGAGGGTTCCATCTCCAAAGGAGGTATTTCTCGGTCAGGGAAAATGCATTCCGCCGCATTTGAAGCACGTTCCATACGAAATTGGTGCATGCGCATCGAACGAACATCCCAACGCAATAAATGATTTTGTGCAGGAGATTGTATCCCCGCCAAATAAAATAGGGCCTCTTTGGCCTGCATTAAACCCATCATACCAGGCAAGAAACCTAAAACACCGGCCTCATTGCACGTTGGAATCTCCCCAGCAGTAGGTTCATCAGGAAACAAACAACGGTAAGTTGGCCCAGTTCCAAATGCATTACAAATAGCTAATTGCCCTTCCCAGGTATGAATGGCGGCATAAACAAAGGCTTTTCCAAATTTGACACAAGCATCATTAATCAAATAACGCGTGTCAAAATTATCCGTACAATCCACAACTAAATCGACCGAATCAACCAAATGGTGATTTACCAAAGAAAATTTTTCTGGAATGGCATTTACATTCATATGTGGATTCAATCCCTCTATATATGCCTTGGCTAAAAGAACTTTCGATTGCCCGATTTGATCGCTTCGGTAGATGGTTTGTCGGCCTAAATTACTCAAATCCACCACATCATGATCAATAAGTGTTAATTGTCCCACCCCCGCAGCAGCAAGGTAAGGAATCACCGTTACACCCAAACCTCCGGCCCCTACAATAAGCACATGCGCATGCTTGAGCCGCAATTGCTTTTCCACATCCCATTCCGGTATGGCTAATTGCTTTTGATAACGGGTATATTCAGCTGAGCTTAACATGGGCAAATAAAAAAAGCCTCCTTGGTTTCAAGGAGGCTAATTTCGGAAAAAATCTTGATATAATTAGATCGACAAAGTACCCTTGCGAGCAGATGCGATTAAAGTTTTCTCGAAACCGTTTTTGTTGATCGTACGGATTGCTTTCGCAGATACTTTCATACGAACCCAAACACCTTCAGACTCCAAGAAAAATTTCTTTGTCTGCAAGTTCGGATAAAACTTACGTTTTGTCTTATTGTTCGCGTGTGATACGTTGTTACCTACACGAGTTCTCTTTCCAGTTAATTGACAAACCTTTGCCATAATATGTTGTTTTTAAAATTGAATGCGATTCTAAAAGTATTTCCCCTAAAGGGATTGCAAAAGTAGGAAATATTTTGAAAAATCCCAAAGGTCTTTACAAAATTTATAAAATGCATTGGATTGTGTATCTTTGAGTCATGGCAAAGCGAAAAACCGACGAATCCGTTAGTAAGAAAATCATCTCTTCCTTGATCTGGTTAGGAACCTTGCCTTTGTGCCTTTACACCTTGTTAACCTATTTATTGAGCTATTCGCTCATCATAGATCACTGGCTTGCGGGATTCATCATGATGACGCTTCCATATGCACAGATTCTCTGCTTCGTATCCTTGATTTATTGGATTTTTCGTCGGGCCAAACGCGCGCTTTTACCCCTTGTAGTACTGGCATTAGGGTATGGATTTATCCCTCGAAGTTTAGTATGGAATACGGCTAACACATCGGCCAAAAAAGACCTCCGCGTATTGAGTTATAATGTTTATGGCATGTACTCCAATAATTACAGTGGGAATGAGGAAAAAGTGAAAGCTTTAAAAAGCTTTATGCTGGACTACCAAGCGGATGTAAAATGTTTTCAGGAGTTCTATTCACATGCAGATCGCAAGGCATATCGCAGCATTAATATGATGAAGGATTCCTATCCACACTATGCCTTCATTCCATTAAAAGAAGATTTTTTTGAGGCCAAAGAAAAAATGGGCCTGGCAATTTTCTCTAAATACCCCATAATTCACCAATCGGGAAAACAATTTGGCAATTCGGCCAACGGATATTTATATGCGGATATCGTTGCGAACAAAGACACTTTCCGAATCATCAATGTACAGTTATGGTCGATGGGCATTCGGGTGGGACGTGTGACTGGTAAAATTCGCGATCAAGATTATGAAGATGCCAAAAAAGAAGGTCGGGGTATCATCGCCTCCCTTCGCAAAGGCTTTATACATCACAAAGATGAAATGTCGCAGATTAACCGACTGATTCAAGAAAGCATGTACCCCGTTATCGTCGTAGGTGATTTAAACGAGACGCCTTATGGCTGGGCCTATGGAACACTACGGGAGCGGCTGAAAAATTCCTTTGAAGAAGCCGGCCGCGGGTTTGGTTTTACATTAAATAGAAGTCCCTACCTCGTGCGCATTGATAATCAATTTTGTTCGAAGGATTTTAGCGTGAATCAATTTGTAACCTTAAGGAATATCCGCTATTCAGATCATTTCCCCATCGCGGCGGATTATGAGCTAAAATAATTTTCGGAGCTTAAATGAGAGCAAATGGTAGCTGTTGCCCCTACGAATAAATAATTCGATTTTCTTCCCTTCTTTCGATTTCAAGATACGATATACTTCACCTAAACTATATTGGGTTGATCTCACCCCATTAATTAGCCAGATTTCATCCCCAGGCAATACGCCCGCCTCTTCCGCAGGTGAATTTGACTGAACGCTTTCTACGACATAATCTCGAAAACGAACTCCCGTAGCTCGCAAACCTACTCCTGAAAGACCTAATTCAAAAGGTCTACGCCATTGCCTCCTGATTGGCTTAAAGACAACGTATTGCCCTAAATAATGAAATGTCACTACATAGCGACGCAAAAACTCACCTCCTAAACTACCATGTAACCTACTCGAGTCGCTCCCCAATTTTGTCAAAGGAAAAGCCGTTGGTACTTGTGACCAAGTCCATGGCCCTAAGCTTAATTGAGGCACTCGACCCATATTTCCCACGATGGCGCCATTCAATCCTTTCCCTAAATAAACGGCTTTATCCACGTATGTAAATAAACTTGAATCCAGCCCAAATCCTTCTAAAAATAATACGTGCCCTGCACCTGAGTCCAACAGCAAACGATTCGCTTGCTCTCCTTTTTTACTTTGGATAATGGCCGACTGTATATATGGCTTATTGTCCGTGATTTCTATTGGGAACCTCATGCCTTTCCCCTTTCGATAGTGATAATCCTGCGCTTGAGTTAAAATCATCCGTTGACGCGCATAGTCAAGCGTCACAACAAGATTTGAAAAAAGCTCATATCCCAGCACGCCTTGAATTTTGGTTCCAACAAAATCTGAGAGATTCAGCTGAACACTTGAAACATAGATTAAATTTTGATGCAAGGCAATGGCCCTGCCTACTTGTAATTTCACATCAATCACAACCTGTGCCTGAATCGCTTGACCTTCACCAAGTCCCTTCAAATCGATTCGTCGGGAGGCCTTCAATCCCAACTGTCTAAAAACCGTACTATCTGTCAAAAGGGTGGTTCCTAAACCTGTGTCAACAAGAAAACGTAAGGTATCAGAGGCATTAATTTTGAGTGGGATGACAATGAGATTCGCGTGCAACTCAAAGGGAATTTCAAGCTTTTTCTGGCCTTTTGACCAATGAAAGCCTAAACCGAATTCTTTCAAAGAATCCAATGTTTGCCCATCCCCTTTTGAAGAGAATAAGAGCAGGACAAATAAGAATGCAATCCAGCCTGTTCGCATGATTATAAATCTACTCATGTAAAACGAAAAAATCGCCTATTTTTGTCTTTAGCAATGAAGAAAAAATCAAGTAATCAATTATGGAAAGTGTTAGGCACGAGCTTTGGCGTCGCTGTGACACTGGGAGGAACGGTGGGCACCGGAATTCTTCGCAAACCTGGACCAATCGCTGCGCTTTTGCACGACCCTACACTGATTATTGGATTATGGTTTCTTGTGGCGATTTATGCCTTTTTGGGCGTTAGTTGTGTTCTAGAACTCAGCTTATCCATCCCAAAAGCGGGTGCGTGGTACGGATATGCCGAGCGGGCTTTTGGTCGTTATATTGGATTCTTGGTGGGCTTAAGCTCCTGGCTAGGAACAGTGACAGCCTTAGGATTTGGTTCCTATACTTGCAGCGAATACTTAGCAATTTTATTTCCTAGTTTACAAGAATATGTATTGTATTGCGCCATTTCCCTCCTGATAATCTTATGGTTTTTTCACCAAATGGGAGTTATCGTCGCAGGCAAATCACAAGAATGGTTTAGTGGCATCAAGGCTTTTGCTCTCATTGGATTTATCTTCATCTGCTTTGCATATGGAGATGGAGGTTCCTGGCAAACGAGTCCCGCTGCTCCATCAGGCTTACCTCTTTGGTCTGGAATTGTGACAGCCCTACTGTCAATTTTCTACGCATTCGACGGTTGGCATACAGCGGCTTATTTTACAGAAGAGAACAAAGATCCCGTGAAGAGCATGCCAAAATCCATGTTCATCGGGGTGATCGTCGTTGCACTTATCTATATTCTCATCAACATCGGCATTTTAAATACACTCGCATGGCAGGAACTAAGCCAGAGTAAATTAGCCGCAGCAGATTCGATGCAAAAGATTCTTGGTGTCCAAACGGGTCGATGGGTCACCACATTTTTGATGCTGAGTATTTTAGGCATCTTAAATACGCAAGTGATGTTCGCCCCTCGTGTCATTTTCTCGATGAGTCGGGATGGATTATTTTTTGCAAGTGCAGGAAAAGTGAATGCTCAAGGTAGCCCTACGGTTGCAACGCACATGACAGTCGGTTTAGCTTGTTTATTTTTGGTGAGTAGTCAGTCGATCAGCGACCGACTTTCCGACATCGCGACTTTCTTTTTTGTGGCCAGTTATTTAGCTGGATTTGCCTCTTTACTTCGATTACGAAAAACTGAACCTGATTTGCATCGCCCTTATCAGGTCTGGGCTTATCCTTATTTGCCTTTGCTACTCGTTTTCATTTCGAGTCTATTTTTGGCCGGAACGCTCATTCAAAATACATCAAGTATTCCTTTGGTGATTAGCTTTATTGCCATCAGTTACCTGATATACCGATTTGGATTAATGAAGCGCGTTTAACAAAAGCATGACGTCTTGCTTCATCGCCGTGGCGGAACGATTACCCAAATTACCCATGATGGAAAACACATAGGTTTTTCCTTGTGCATTCAGGTAATAACCCGACAGATTATAGGTATTTCCAAACGACCCCGACTTCGCATAAAAGCGCGCTTTTTTCTCTGTTGGAATCATTTTTCGAATAGTTCCTGTCTTTCCGGATTCTGGCAGGAGTTTGAATAAACGTTCTTCGCTCACCTCCTTTTTCAATTGCATCAAAACGGAAACTAGATCTTGGGGGCGCATTAGATTATAGCGTGAAAGCCCAGAACCATCGACCCACTTGAATGGAAGCAAAAAGGAATCCTCTTTTTTGAGATTTTCAATGATATTCAATGTTGGCCCTACCCAATTTTTTTGAGCTGCAATTAAATACAAAAGCTGTTCTGCAAGCTGATTGTCACTCTGATGCAACATGGGTAAATAAAGGCTATCTGTCTTCCCAGCGTATGCCAAAACAGCATGCGCATCAAAGGCCTTGGGAAGATGTAAAATGGGTTTATTGACTTGATAGGCCAACAAATCTGCCGTTTGTTTAGCTGAGGTGATGTAAGGAATCGTTTGCTCGGGCATGGCTCGTAGCGATGGAATTTCAATCTGATTTGAATTTCGATCGCGTTTCACGAATTTGCTATTCCCTGTTTTAACCTGCTCAGCAAAATAGCTGGGCTCAACTTTCGTTTGCCCATCCTGAATGGAAATGCGCACTTGGTTATTGTACATCGGAATGGATGAAATCTCGGCCGCGTAACTATCCTGATAATCATCCCATGCCCATCCATCTCCCATCGGACGGATATTTTCATCGGAGTCAGCTAAGACCAATACCTTTGAAGTCGCCATCAACTTTTTCAATAAAGCATCCCCATGTAAGGTAGGATGCAATAAACTTGGATCTCCAGTTCCCCAAAAATAGAGTGTATCGGTCGTTTCAAGATAGCGATAAGCAGGAATGGAATCTGGCAAAATGCGATTTGCCTCCAAAAAAGTCACCAACTTAGCATTTGATGCAGGCATGAAAAACTGGTCGGCTTGATGCTGAAACACGACTTTCTGTGATTCCAATTCTTGAATCAATACCCCTGAGGCTTGACTTGGAAGTGCCCCCGCTTGAAAAGCTTTTCTCACTCGAATAGTAGTACATGAAGTGGCTATGAGGCCAATCAACGTTAAGTATGCCAATCGTTTCATAACTTAAAGGTAAAAAAAATCTGTATTTTCGTGCTTAAATATCTGAAATGCTCGTAAGCTTTGTCATTTTTTATTTAGTTCTAAACTTGCTGGTCGGCTGGTATGCAAGTACGAAAATTCAAACGACAACGGACTTTGTCTTAGCAGGACGAACGCTCTCCTTTGGTTTAGCCACCATGGTAACCTTTGCGACCTGGTTTGGATCTGAGACGATGCTTGGGGCGCCCCGTGAATTTATCCATGGAGGATTGTATGCCGTCATCGAGGAGCCTTTTGGAGCCGCCTTGGGCCTATTCATTGTTGGGGCCATTTATGCACGAAAACTTTATCCCTTACCCGTATTAACGTTCAGTGATTTTTTCCGAATTCGATTTGGGGGCTTGTCCGAAAAAATATCTGCTTTGGTGATGATTCCCTCCTATTTCGGATGGATTTCAGCCCAATTAGTTGCCTTGGGCCTCACCCTGCATCTATTGCTTCCCATCAGCACGGAAATGGGCATCGTGATCGGGGCGCTGTTGGTCATGACCTATACCTTGATGGGTGGCATGTGGTCGATATCCATCACCGACTTCCTTCATAACATCATCTTGATTGTGGGACTACTCATTTTGGCCTATTTATTGCTTGACAAAATTCCGGATTTGGAGGCATTTATAGCCCAACAACCCAAGGGCTTTTTCCGGTTCACCCCCAAAACAAATAACTGGGTCGAATGGCTTCAATATTTGGGAGCTTGGATGGTGATCGGCCTAGGAAGTATTCCGCAACAAGATATATTCCAACGGGTCATGTCGGCAAAAAGCAGCCCCATCGCCGCCAAAGCGAGCATTGCTGCAGGCACGATGTACATCACTATAGCTATGTTGCCTTTAATGATCGGACTGATAGGTGTTCGACTTTACCCCAGTTTATTGGCAGATGATAACTTATTAATCCCGCATTTAGTGATGCAATTTATGCCTTCTGGGATTCAGATATTGTTTTTGGGGGCCTTATTGTCCGCCCTATTAAGTACAACAAGTGGGGCGATTTTAGCACCAGCATCGGTATTAGGGGAGAATCTTTGGAAACCCATGTTGAAGCGTCCTTCCGACAAAAAAGTCCTTGGAATTATTCGCCTATCGGTGGTTTTGGTTACATCCGCATGCATTTGGATGGCGGTGAGCCGACAAAATATTTTTGAATTGGTGGGAGAGGCTTCTGCCTTTAGTTTAGTTTCCTTATTTATTCCTTTGAATGCGGGATTGTGGTGGAAAAAGGCAAGTGCAATGGGCAGCCACCTAAGTATGCTGTTGGGATTATTTGTTTGGGCCTATTTTCATTTCTTTCATCCAACCCAGATTCCGGCTATCTGGTATGGATTAGCTGCGAGTATTTCAGGCTTATTACTGGGGACCTACGGATTTCCTAGCACAACCAGGGTTGCTGAATAGTACCAATGTATTTCCCTTTTTGCTGGGTCATAATCAAGTCTAGCAAATGTTCTCCCACATTGGGATACATGATTACGTTGGGAATTTGCTCGATCGGCATCCATAAGACTTCCGTGGCACTCGTTTCCCCAACTTGCAATTCAGGGATACCGGCAAGCAACTCGCCTTCGAATAGAATGTGTAATACATCATCTCGTTGCTCACTTCCACTAACTTGCCCCATGACAAGCATATCACCTACCTCGACATCGATACCCAATTCTTCCATGCATTCACGCGCAATCGTTTCGCAAAGTAATTCTCCGGGATCTGGATTTCCACCTGGAAGATTATAAATATACTGATCCCCGTACTGGTATTTCATTACGAGTAAATGATTGTTTTCAATTAACACAAGGGCTGGTCTGCAACGCATAAATTAGGGTAATACACTTTAAATTAACATTATTTTTCGAATTGTCCTACCTTTGTAGCTTTAAAACCTGCCAAATGACCGTTCAAGACGTTTGCAATTCCATGGAAACATGGGCGCCATTAAGTTGGCAAGAATCCTACGACAACGCCGGCCTGCTTTGTGGAAGCCGTTCGCAACAAGTTTCTGGGGTATTAATCAGCCTTGATTGCACGGAGCAAGTCGTTCAAGAGGCAATTGAAAAGGGCTGCAATTTGATTGTGGCACACCATCCCATTGTTTTCAAGGGGTTAAAATCTTTAACTGGGAAGGACTATGTGGAACGAACGATGATTTTGGCCATCAAAAACGATGTCGCAATTTATGCGAGCCATACCAATTTGGATCATGCGCCACAAGGAGTCAGCTACCAATTAGCGAAAAAACTCGGCTTACAACATGGCCGCGTTTTACGCCCCTTTAAGCAGGCCTTAAAGTCTTTGACCTACTTCGTCCCGGTGGACGCTGCCGAACGGACACGCGCCGCCTTACATGCAGCCGGAGCTGGGAACATAGGTAACTATACCGATTGCAGTTTCAGCCAAGAAGGGACTGGGCGTTTCACTCCGAACGAAGCTGCGAATCCGACGATTGGTTTCTCAAAACAACCTGAAGTAGTAAAAGAGGAACAGATTCAACTAATATACCCTGCACACTTGGAAAGTAAGGTACTGAGTGCATTGAAAGCGTCACATCCCTATGAGGAAGTTGCATATTTTGTAAACAAATTAGACAACACATGGGATGAAGTGGGCTCAGGTTATGTTGCCGACTTAGCCAAGCCCATGGATGAGCTGAGCTTTACGAAATACTTAAAAGAGCAATTAGGATTGACCCATTTCCGGCATACAGCTTGGCTTGGTCGACCGATTCACCGCATCGCATTGTGTGGTGGAGCCGGAAGTTTTTTGCTATCGGATGCAATAAAAGCGGGCGCTGATGTATTTATTAGTGGAGATTTCAAATATCATGAATTCTTTGATGCAGAAAATCATTGCACCATTTGCGATATAGGGCATTATGAATCCGAAGTTATGATAAAGGATGCGATACATACTTATTTGTCAAATAATTTTAGTACTTTTGCCGTTCTGAAAAGTATGACCAACAGCAATCCTGTGAGTTATGCTTAATCATTAGAGCGAATTAATAATTCAAACGCAACAAGAAGAATGGCTACAGTTACCGAAACTACAATTGCCCAAAAGTTAGAAGCATTATTAAAGCTTCAAACCATTGATTCAGCCTTAGACAATATCAAGAAAGTACGAGGTGATTTACCCGAAGAGGTTCGTGATTTAGAGGATGAAATCGCTGGTTTAGAAACACGTTTAACGAAATTCCAATCGGAAATCAGTTCATTCGAAGAGCAAATCTCGAATTACAAAATTTCTAAAAAGGACTCTGATAAGCTTATTGTAAAATACAAGGAGCAACAAATGAATGTCCGCAACAACCGGGAATTCGATGCTATTTCTAAAGAAATCGAATTACAAGGTTTAGAAATGGAAATTGCCGACAAGCGCATCAAGGAAATCGATTTCAAAGTATTGAATAAGAATGATGAAATCGCGAGTGTAGAATCTAATTTACATGAGCGCAAAAAAGACCTTGAGATCAAACAAAAAGAATTAGAAGTAATCATTGGCGAAAGCGAAGAGGATGAGCAAAAATTCTTAAAAGATCGCGACAAAGCGTTGAAGAGCGTTGAAGATCGTTTATTGAAATCCTATTCAAAACTACGCGATAACGCAATCAACGGCCTTGCAGTTGTTATGGTGAAGCGTGGTGCATGTGGCGGATGTTTCAGTTCTGTACCTCCACAACGTCAAACAGATATCAAGGACAAGAAGAAATTGATCGTTTGCGAGCATTGCGGTCGTATTTTGGCTGGTGTTGAGGATCCAATCCCAGCGCCAGAAAAAGAGAAAAAACCTCGTGGAAAAGCGGCAACCGCAGCGGCAGCGGCGGCGGCAGCTACAGCCTCGGCTGAATAAGCACTCCATCGGAATATACATTGAAAAGCCTAACCTCGTGTTAGGCTTTTTTATTGCCTATGACATAACTTTGGACAAAAAAAAAGCCCAGTCAAGACTGGGCTTAAGCTTCTGATAAAGTTAACTATTTCTTCAACATGCCTAATAGGGCACTTAATTTATCCTTCATATCCTTACGGTCAACAATGAAATCCAAAAATCCGTGATCCAAAACGAAATCGGCACTTTGGAATCCTTTTGGTAAATCCTTGCCTATTGTTTCCTTGATGACACGCGGTCCTGCAAAACCAATCAAAGCTCCGGGCTCAGCAATGTTAAAATCACCTAGCATGGCAAACGATGCTGTCACACCACCGGTGGTAGGATCTGTCAACAAAGAGATGTAAGGAATTTTCGCTTCGGATAATAGGGCTAAACGTGCGGAGGTTTTGGCCATTTGCATCAAAGAGAAACCTGCCTCCATCATACGAGCGCCACCGGAGCGTGAAATCATCAAGAATGGAATTCCTGTTTTCAAGGAATGATCAATGGCACGGGAAATCTTCTCTCCTACCACGGAACCCATCGAGCCACCAATGAAACTAAAATCCATCGCTGCAATGGTAATTGGCATACCATTCATGTCGCCATAGGCAGCACGAACCGCATCTTTTAAGCCGGTTTTATGCTCAGTCGCAAGCACACGATCCGTATATTTTTTCGTATCGGTAAAGTTCAAAGGATCCCCAGAGCTTAACATGGGGTCTAGTTCTGTATAGCGTGATTGATCAAATAACAATTCGAAATACTCCTGAGAACCAATTTTTTCGTGGTAATTACAGCTTGAACAGGTATAGGCGAACAAGCGGTGCTCCCGTGTATGCAAAGCCTTTTTACAAGATGGGCATTGATACCAAAGTCCATCAGGTGCTTCACGTTTAAATTCGGTCGGGGTCTGAATCCCTTTATCTTTTCTTGTAAACCAAGACATAATGCTAAATTAAAATGTTTGCAAAGATAATTAAAAAGGCATAAGCTTCTCTATTTGACCAACACAAATCGTTTCAAAACCACCTGATTTTGCACCTGCAATTGCAAAGCGTAAGTCCCTGAACTCAAATAAGTCAAATCGACCTGTTGTTCAAATCGATTTCCTTGCGTTAAATAGCTTTGATTAAATACGGGTCTTCCTTGCAAATCAATCACACGCATTGTAAGACCATTTATATCAGCCGTTTGCTCGTAAATCACCTGTAGAATACCTGCGCCTGGATTAGGAGAGATCTGCAGGCCCTTCGCTAACGCAGCGGGTTCAATGGCCAAAATAGGATCCACTTTAGGGGCTTGAATTTTCAAATTATCCACTGCCCAACCCCAACCATGTGCCCCAACATCCGCATGTAAACGGAAGCGAATAATAACTTGATCGTTCACATTGAATTTACCCGAAGCAAGCATATCGATCTCATGGCTTTTAACCAACGTACTCGTTGCTGTTGCGGTTGAGTTCCCCTCGGCATCTGAAGCACTATTCCATTTCGCCAACCAGCTTGAATTCAGATTGGAATCCCAGCCATTGGAAAAATTATACCAGGTTTTACCTTGATCATTAGACCCTTGAACAATCACATAATCATAGAATTTGCGATTCACAGTAGCATCCGCATTTAAAAATGACTCCCCCGTTTCTCCTGGCTCAACTAACACGATCTCATCAAATGTGATTTTCGGGTTGTCGGCAGAAATTTTAATCGGCTTCAATAAAATGGCATCACTGTTCGTATATTTATCTGTGCCTCCAGCCCCATCATACGACTCCTCATTGCCATCTGCGTAAGGATGCGTTGAATGGAGAGCTACACTAGAAAATCCACTTGTTTGAATGAGATTAAATCCCTTCAAAAAGAATTCAGAAGCTGGATTCGTTTCAAAATTCTGAACATAAGAAGCGACTGGATCAGTCAAGGCCAAAACTTTAAAATCAAAATAACCCGAGGATGGACTATAAACCACATTCGAAACTTTCGCCGCATCCATCACAACAACACGATATCGAATGACATCACCCGATTTCAGTTGGCCAGTAGTAAACACAAAGGCATTTGTATAACTAAATGATTCACCAACAACCTTTGTAAAATCTTTACGAATAAATGCGGCGCCATTGATGGAATACTCCATGTAAACCGACGAAATACCGATGTTATCAGACGTCAAAAGTGTAGGTAAATTGATCGTTGTTTGTGAGTTAAATATGTATTTAAGCGGATTCGCATAAATAACAACAGGTTTTACGGTATCTGCCCCCACGGTAAAGTCATAATAACTCCCAAAATTAGTTCCCGCGATGACCGGCGCCTCCGCTGGAGTTGTAATTTTCTTGCCTCCTGCTTCATTAGCGGTCCAATAGTAATTAATCTTACGGGTAACTGACGATTTCGGTAAGGTATAGGTGTAGGTATTCCCCGACTTGACAAGTGGCATCGCGGTGGCAGATAAAATGCTTTTATCGATTGCCATCATCAACTTCACGGAAGATTCATTGATCAAGGTATCCGAATAAACCTTTGCCAAAAAAACAATATCCTTACTTGTATCTTCTGTATCCTTGTAATTATCGGCAATGATATTCGTCGAAGACCAACCAAAATCATTGAAAGCACCCAATACAATCGGACCAATATCACGTGTTACCTCACCCCTGGCAATTTGCGGGGTCATGAGTGCATTCGGGTCGCCCACTTTATACTTGGCTTGATCTACGTGGTAGATACTGGATCCATCTGAAAAGGTTGTAGGAGAATATAATTTCCCTTTTTCGCTATTTAAACGAAGGATACTCGGTGAAGTCAAAAATAGACTATTCGCACTTACTTGCGTTTTCAATTCGGCTGACGGATTTTCAAACTTGCTCGTATCCATTAATGCAACACCGGCCGAATTGACCATAAATTGGTCGAAAATACCAGGATATCCATAACCTGCTTGCGTCTTATCCGTTGAAAGTCCCACTTGACCGATAAACCCCAGGCCATGACCAAACTCGTGCAAAACAACTGAATAAAGATCGATTTGATTTAATTTTGGCACACCATCCGTACCCGTATACCAATCGGTAAAATCTGAATTAAATGTTGCAATGATATCAGGACTCGTTCCATTCAAATTTTTATGTGCCATTTTTTCAGCCAAGGCCACAGGATACCAGGTATTGAGCCGATTGCTTCCAACGAAATTTCGCACATTCGTAGATGCTCCCGCACTTCCTAAAACGCCCGTCGCCAACGTGCTCCATTTCACATAAATATTAATCGGCACATCTGAATTCAACGATGTCGCCCATAAATTGGCGGCCCGCTCAAAAATAATTTTCACATCTGCTGGAGGTGGTGTTTCATAAGTGACGATGACCTGCGTACTCACTTGAGTGCTTTGTTGGGATTGAATTGCACGAGCATTCCGATTTTGAATTTCTTCTAGTATGCGTTGCGAGTATCCCTCGGGAAGTTCGCGATGAATACCCGATTTTTCAGGGGTATATTCTTCGATGATCAAGCCCGGTTTAAACTCCATCTTGATTTTTTGGGCAAAAAGATTTGTCGCAAAACCAAGAAATAAAAAGCAATAGTAGAAATTTTTCATAACCCGAATATAGTAGTGATTAGGCGTTCTTTTGAGGTATATTTCCAAACAAATCGACGAAATCAGCAGCAATCAACTGTGTGTGTGCTAAATCAGTCGGCGTATGTGAAGTCGTAATTCCAACAACCCGCATCCCCGCATTCAAACCTGCTGCGATGCCCTGTAAAGAATCTTCGATGACCCAGCAGTCTGCAGGATCTACCCCGACCATCGCTGCAGCTTTCAAATAAATCTCCGGATCTGGTTTTCCTTTGCGAACTTCAGCTCCTCCGATGATGGCATCAAATTGGTCTCTAATACCTAAGCCGTCAACAATAAAATCAATATTTCCAGGTCCAGCCGAGGTGGCTAATGCCGTTTTGATTCCTTGGGTTCGTAATACTTTTAAAAAGTCCAATAATCCAGGTGCAGGTTGCATGTATTCTCGGTAAAACCCGCGGTATAAAATCTCTTTTTCTTCTTCAAGCACCTCAACCTCTGCGCGTGTCATATCTTTTTGATAGAGCCATTCAAAGGTATCTTTGGAATTCATCCCATTTAATTCGCGGTAAAATACTTCGCGTGTTAAAGGAATTTCGTGACGTTCACAAAACAATAACCAAGCGTCCACGTGATAAGGTAAATTATCCACCACAACGCCATCCATATCAAATAGAACTGCTTTCATTTTTATAAACTTAGGCTTAAGCCATCGTAGGCCAAAAATACATTTGCTGGTAATTCTTGTTGGACTACTGCATGCAAACCCATCATGTGGCTGATGTGCGTAATATAGGCTTGCTCAGGTTTTATTTTCGCGATCACCTCTAAGGCTTCGTCCAAAGTAAAATGGGAGACATGTTTCGTCTTGCGCAAGGCATTGATGACGAGCACTTTGGACCCTTTGATTTTTTCCATTTCCTCGTCGGAAATAAAATTCGCATCCGTGATATAAGTAAAATCGCCGAAACGAAAACCCAGAACATCCAAGTAATAATGCTTGACAAAGATGGGAATAATGTCAACACCTTCTACCGAAAAAGGTTGACCGCCAATCTCATAAACGTCAATTTCAGGCACACCTGGATATTTGTTTTCATCAAAGGCATAGGAAAATTCGCGTTTCAATTGCTCGATCACTTGTGCTCTTGCATACAAAGGAATGGAGGCTTGTTGGGCAAAATTAAAGCCTCGAATATCATCCAAGCCTGCCGTATGATCCTTGTGCTCATGCGTAAACAGAACGGCGTCCACATGTTTTATCCCAGCCCGCAAAATTTGTTGGCGGAAATCCGGACCCGTATCGATAATGAAACTTTTGCCCTGCACTTGAATGTGCATGGAAACGCGCAAGCGCTGATCACGCGTGTCTTGCGAGGAACAAACCTCGCAGGAACAAGCGATCATGGGAATCCCCTGAGACGTTCCAGTTCCTAAAAAACGTACCTGGATTGGGGACATCGATTTATTCTGTTAATGCTTTCACTTGGGAAACCAAGGCATCGAAATTCAATGGCTTTGCTAAGAAATCGTCAAAACCTACGGCCTTGAAATCTTCCATTGAATAGTTTCTCGCATTACCTGTAATAGCAATCATGGGAATCGCTGCTTTTTTAGCATCCGATAATGCACGAACAGCCTTTGCGCAATCCATTCCATCCATCACAGGCATGTTAATATCCAAAAGCAGGATATCAAAATCAGCTTTCGCCAATTCATCCAATACTTGTTGGCCATTTTTCACTGCATGTATTTCGAAATTTTGAAATTCTAAAATTTTACGTGCTAAATTTTGAATAACAGAACTGTCCTCAGCGATTAATACTTTTTTCATAAAATTCGATTTGATATTTTGAGGTCAAACCTCACATTCGAGTAAAAATAGGGAAACAAATGAAATTACGCAATAAAAAAGCGACTCATTTGGAGTCGCTTTCAAAATGAATTCAAATTCCTTATTTCACGTAAATCGAAACTGATGATTTATCCCAATCCAACGTAATCTGCCCGGTTGGCGAAACTCCTATGGTGAATTTCTCCGTCATGGTATGCTCACTAACCATTCCAGTCACACGCAAAACATCTTTCTCTGCTTTATACGTATAGGCTCCCCATTGCTTGGCATCGCTGTTGAAAATCACCGTCCACTCGGTAGGGCCAGGAATTGTAAACAGGGAATAAACACCTTTTGCTAAAGGTTTTCCTTGAACCGTTACATCAGAAGAAAACTCGATAGTCGTTGCTTCATTCGCACCGGTTCGCCAAACTTCTCCATATGGAGCTAGTGCTTTGGCATCTTTGGCACCAAAAACCAATCGGCCTTTTACCGAAGGCTGCGCATACTTAATTAGGACTTCTGTACTACCTACTTTTTGAATAACTACGGCAGGAGGAGATGCTGGAGCTTTTTGTGCAAATGCTCCAAAAGTCATGACACTAAACAAAATTGCTAAATACTTTTTCATTGTTAAATATGTTTTTAAGAATTACAAATTAAGCCAATAATTTAGTTTTAACACGATGGACCGATTACGAATTTGCATAATCTCAGGGAAATAATTATCCGTGTAAACTAAAAACAAATCCGATGCTGGTTTATATCGCCATTGTAATCGGGCATTTAAATTGACATTTTTCGTTTGTTGGTTCAACTGAAAAAAGGTCGCAAAAAACAATTTGTTTGAAAAGGTAATGTCAAGTTTGGGGCGAATAATCCAAAACTGCGACGACACTTTTTTTGCCGCCATTTTAGCTGTCCCTGGAATTTCCACATCTTGAATATCATTGTAATCCAAGGCAACAGAAACACTTCCATAGGGTTGGAATCGATACCCTATATCCGCTGTCAAGCCGGTACGTAAACCATTACCAAAGTATCCCCCATAACGCGAGGTCAAAGCATAAGTAAATAATTTAATTGGGGATGAGCTATAACGTGCATTGATGGCGTACCAATCATGCTCCGTTCCCTTTAACAAGGGACTATTTCCCATCCGGGTCGCATCAAAATCATACAATAATTTGACAAAATCGTAGGACAAATAGACGCCAAAGCTTGAACGATCTTTCATCGTTCCATCATAAGCGAAGAATGTCGTATTATCCGTATAATCTCCTTGATTGTTCCAATAAGACATGGACATGAATTTCAAACTTGTATAAAACAAGTTGGTGTTCTTATTTTTTGGATAAAATATTTTACCAGCTTCGGGCTGAATTTGCAAGAAATTGACACGAGGGACATAGCCCACTTCTGGGTTATAGTTTTGCCCGACCCATTGCTCTTTGATCGAAAAGGCCCAGTTATTATCTGCATAGGCCAAAGAGGCCGCTTGAGCAAAATCCTGTCCTAAATTTTTAGGGCTGACGGTCTTCGCAAAAAATGCAGATCCAGTCCAGAAATTGTCTTTGGAGGCTAAATTGTATTCGAACCCAAGGTCTCGATTATAGGGCTGATAACCATTTGCCTTTTGCAAATCCGTATCGATAAATGATTCTTTGCTTACCATATAGACTCCAATATTCGAACGGGCAAATAATTTGCGTTGCAAGGCAATCATCGAATAATTTTGCGTGGGAACTCCTTTCGAATCGATGCGCTGAGACTGCACATTCAAAGCACCAATACGCCAATCCGGATTTAATTTTCCACTCATCCGCGCACCATAGGTGATGGGCGTCTGCTCATAAATCCCAGTCTTCGGATTCAAGGCCAAACCGATTCGACGAGAGAAAAACGGGCGAATACTCTCCGTCCCAAAACCATCAAACAAATCTGAATTCTCGATAAAAAATTGACGTTTTTCTGGGTAAAATAATTCAAATCGGTCCAAATTCGTTTGTTGGCGATCCACATCCACCTGCGAAAAATCCGGATTCAGGGTCATATCCAAATTTAATCCGGAATTAATTGCAACCTTGATATCCCCTCCAATTTGATTTCGCATCGTGGCTGGGTCATTCAACTCATAATTCGCTGTTAGGCCAGAGAGACCATAAGGGATAATGGATATATTCTTTTTAGGTGCTGGCGGAGGTGTTTCCCAAACCAATACGCCCGCATAGGCTAATGAAGCGGTAGGAAATTGTCGGGGAACGGGTGCCCAGGCCGACTTCTCTTTGGCCTTTAAATCATAGCGAGAAAAATTAATCCCCCAGCGGGAGACATTGTCCTTATAACGAATGGATTTAAAGGGAATCGCAGCTTCAAAAATCCAAGAATCTTGTTTATAGGTTGTGGCGGATTCCCATTTATTGTCCCAGTTTAAGTTGACCTTCGCGCCCTCAGACATCTGTCCGTCCCATTGGGCACCTGCTGCATTCGCTCCAAATGCAAATCCCGTTGTCTTGTCTTCGAACGTATCGATGAAAACCAAAAAGTTATCATTGACCCCAAATGAAAAATCACGTTTCATCGATTCTACGACAAAAGCGCCGGGTTCTTTGAGAAAACATTCGGCAGAAATGTAAATGTATTTATCATCATAGGACATTTTCACGTCCGTACGAACCTGCGCACACAAGGAATCAAAAGGATTGCACATCATGAAATCACTGACAGCCGCCGCATCAAACCAGGATTGCTCATTCAAAACACCATCAATCACGACCTTACCTGTCGATTTCTTAATGTTCATTTGAAATTTATCATTGATTTTCTGTGCTTGCATGGACGAAACTAGGCCACATAGAAGGCACAGGATGAGAAAAATTCTTTTCATACGTGTTGATATAGGAAAACAAAGGTAAGTTATTTTCCTTTGGGACTTGTGGGTCTTATAGGGCTTGATTATTTTTGCAGCACATTAAATCGTAAAACGCATGGGAAGAGCCTTTGAATTCCGAAAAGCAAGGAAATTTAAACGTTGGGGCCAAATGGCCAAGACCTTTACCAAAATTGGTAAAGATATTGTCATCGCTGTAAAAGCAGGTGGCGGAGATCCCGCTTCCAATTCACGTTTAAGAGCCATCATTCAAAATGCGAAGGCAGTAAACATGCCGAAGGAAAACGTGGAAAGAGCGATCAAACGCGCTACCTCCAAAGACCAAGAAGACTATAAAGAGATTGTTTACGAAGGATATGCACAACATGGTATTGCTATCCTGGTAGAAACAACAACTGATAACATCAACCGGACGGTGGCTAATATCCGTTCTTCTTTCACCAAATGTGGCGGATCATTAGGAACAACGGGTATGCTTGATTTCATTTTTACGCGCAAATCTGTATTTAAAATTGCCGCTAAACCGGAGATCGATTTAGAGGAATTAGAATTTGAATTAATCGATTTGGGGGTGGACGAGGTGTTCTTGGATGAGGAGACGAACCAAATCAATATTTATGGTGAATTCACGGCTTTCGGTGGTATCCAGAAATACTTAGAGAGTCAAGGCTATGAATTGTTGGGCGCCGACTTTGAGCGTATCCCAGACGAAACCAAAGAATTAAGTGAAGCTCAAGTAGCCGATGTAGAAAAGCTCATCGAGCGACTGGAGGAAGACGATGACGTTCAAAACGTTTACCACAATATGGGATAATAAAAATGCCATCCGAGAATTCACGGATGGCATTTTTATTATATTCTACTGTATTCGGATTCCGAATAGGAAAAAGCCTTTTTCCCCTTTAGCTTTGGCAAACCTTAAAGGATTGCCAAAGCTTAGAACCATGAATCCGAGTTTACGCTTTCAATCGATATAAATACGGAGCCTTATGAGCCCCCCCCGAATATTTCTTTTCGATTCGATGCAATATATCCAAGCTCAAAATTTTCCGTTGGAAATTCGTACGAACCAAGCGCTTCCCTAATATCGTCTCATATACCATTTGCAATTCAGACATCGTAAAGGTCTCGCCCAACAATTCGAAGGCGACCAATTTATCATCCAAGCGCTGGCGCAAAGCCTCTAATGCCTTGATCACAATCCGATTATGATCTAGAAATAATTTGGGTAAAGCAGAAACATCCATCCATTCCGAGGCATCCGACATACCACTTGGATTCACCTGCACCTTCGAATAATCGACTAAAGCATAATAACCAATGGTAATATAACGTTTCGACAACCACGAAATCTCTTTCTCTGGTAATCCCATTGCAGTCTGGACATCGCGATGCTCTTCCGTTGCACGGTAGTTGCGCTCCAAATCCCCAAAAGTATAAAACTGCTCCAAGTAAATATCCGTCAAGCCTGTTCGCTCCTCCAAGATACGCTGGGCAGCCTGATCCACATCTTCTTCTAAACCCACAAAACCTCCTGCTAAAGCCCAAACAGGAGTCTTTGAAAATTTCAACAAGAGTACTTTGAGTTGGTTTTCATGAAATCCGAAAATCACACAATCCACTGAAATACCCGGCAACCATTTCGCTTCCATTTACTTGATCTGTTTAATCATGAAATCTTGAATCTGCTTCGCGAAAATCACATAGCCTTTTTCATTTAAATGCAATTTGTCAGCCACAAAAATATCGGTCATCAAACTTCCATCAGCTAGGTAAAACGGAGCATGCATATCAATAAAATAACCTCCTTTTGCCAGTATCAAGGCATTCAATTCCTTTTGTTTTTCAACCATCGGAAAACGCAATAAACTTGGCCGTGCAGCCACAAAAACCAGTTTTGCTCCCGGCACCTGCTTAGCTAAACGAGCCACAAATTCATCATATTCATTTGCAATCTGCTGGGGCGTTTTGCCGCGCGCTAAATCATTATCTCCTTCATACATAATGACCCATTTAGGCTGGTATTTCACTACCATGCGATCAAAATAGTACAAGGCGTCCGCTAGGGTAGAGCCTCCAAATCCCCGATTAATCGAAGCAGGCATTCCTTTCATGTCCGAATCAAAGGATTTCCACAAACGAAAACTAGAACTACCAAAAAACAATACCTGGCCTTTGGGCGGCATCGACAAAGAGTCCTGTTTCTCATAGGCTCGAATCTCTCTTTCGAAAGGATTTTGAGCCATTAAATTCATGCTTACGAAAAGCAATAAAGCAATGAGTAATTTATTCATTTGGATATTTTAAACCGATTTGAGCACGTATTTCATCTAATAATCCCATCAATTCTTGACTGAACTGATGTGTCATCCAAGCATTTTCTGTCCGACCAGCCCATAAATCCTCCTGCACCGCATCGGCCTCATAACTATATCCCCAACCCTTACGCTCCGTCTCAATCACCGTTTCCTCTCCGTCGTAAATCGTCAGTGTCATCCCTTTTGTTTCATGGAATCGTGGATGCATATAAACTTTACCTAGCGTTCCGTAAACCGTACAAGTTGTATCTGTTTGCGCGGCGAAGGTCGAGAATAAACTCGCCGTCGCACCTGAAGCATACTTAGTCGCAATCGAACAGTTCATGTCCACTCCGGTAGGCGCCATCACACCCGTCGCTTTCAATTCTAAAGGCTGACCTAACAAGAGTTTGGAAATAAACAAAGGGTAAATACCGATGTCCAACAAAGAACCACCCGTCAAATGCGGATTAAACCAGCGTGCCTCCTCGATATATTCAGCCTTAAAGCCAAAATCAGCAACAACATGCTTGATTTCACCAATCACTCCAGAGGTAATGATTTCTTGCAATTTGGCCACCGAAGGATGAAAACGAGTCCATAAAGCTTCCATCAAGAAGAGCTTTTTTTCACGCGCTTTCGCTATCATGGCATCTACCTGTTTCCGATTAATCGCAAATGCTTTTTCACATAATACAGGCACCCCTGCTTCTAAACAAAGCATCGTATGTTCGAAATGCAAGCCATGCGGAGAAGCAATATATACGACATCGATTTCGCCACTGCCCAGCATCGCCTCATAGGAACCAAAGGCTTTCACATCTGAACCATATTGCGTTGCAAATGCCTCCGCCCGACCTAAATCGCGTGAGGAAACTGCCGCTAAATATCCTTGTTTTGCATGTACGAGATCGTCCGCAAATTTTGTTGCGATGCCGCCGCATGCCAATATTCCCCAACGAATGGGGGTTCCAGTTTGAATCATAGGTTTAGACAATTGTACTTATAAAGACCCTAAGGTAGCAATTAATGCTTGAACTTGCGCCTCATTCACGGCAGGAAAATTCGCAATACGAATTTGGCTTTCCTTCATCTTACCATAGCCTGAGCCTAAAATCATATCTGATTTCGCTTGAACCTGCTTGATGACTTCTCCCGCTAATCCCTTGCAATTCAAGACCACAACCGTGGCAGAGCGATGATTGGGATTCTCCACGAAAATCTCAAAATCCGGAGATTTAGTAGCGAAATCGTACAAAGCTTTCGCTTTACGATCCGTTTCTTTACGCATCACCTCCACCCCAATCTTATTAAAATCTTCCGCCACTTTTCCAAGCACATAGATGCCCATCACATTTGGCGTTTCCGGCGTTTCAAATTTCTTGTAATTTTCCCAAAGGCTAGGCAATGAATGATAGGTTCCCACAATGCCGTCATGCAATTTCATGCGTTCCGCTTTCTCCAACATCCTTTCATTCGCCAGCCAAACACCCAATCCTGCCGGCATTCCAAAGGCCTTCTGAACCGAGAACATAGCTGAATCGACAAGATTGAAATCCAAGTTTGTATAAGGTGCCGAAGACACCATATCCACCATAATCAACTTGTCTTTATTCGCCTTTTTGATCTTATGAATCTCCGCAGCCTTCATCTGTACACCCGAACTCGTCTCGTTTGCTGTGCAGCAAATCAATTCCGCATATTCTGGGACCTCCACTTCTGACGCATCGAATCCTTCCCCAAAAGGCTTATGCAAGGCATGCGCAAACTTGTGCAACTCTTTTGAAAAGTCGTAAAATTTCTTGGAGAATGAACCATTCACTAAATGAAAACTTTCATGCTCCACCGTATTCATAATCGCACGCTCCCAGATTTCCGTTGCTGATCCCGTAAACAAGACCGCTGTCTCTTTTGGTAAACCAAAAAGAATGCGCAATTGCTCATCAGCATGTTGGTAAATCTTGCGAAAAGCCGCCGAACGATGTGAAATAGAACCTATGTTTTGGCGAAATGCCTCCGCATAATGCGCCTCCACCGTAGGAAACAATGCTGCCGGACCTGGGGTAAAAAATGTGCTCATATTAATATAACATTCTAAATTTGATCGTATTGTCGATCAATTTCAATTCATTCACAATCTCCTCCGCATATTCCTTCGCCACATCCGTAATCACATAACCCGTCTTCTCCGTGGTTTTCAAATACTGACCAATGATGTTGACATGGTACTTCGCAAATACATTATTAATCTGTGCCAAAATCCCCGGCACATTATGATGTATATGCAACAAGCGGTGTGCATTTTCCAATGGTGGCAATTGTAATTCTGGAAAATTCACAGATCCATACGTGCTACCATTGTTCATAAATTGCAATAACTTCGAAGGAACAAATTCCCCAATGTTCGCCTGCGCTTCCTCCGTACTTCCTCCAATATGGGGAGTCAAAATAACATTTGGCAAGCCGCGTAATGCATTGACAAATTCCTCATCATTCGTTTTTGGCTCCTCTGGAAAGACATCCACAGCCGTTCCCCAAACCTTTCCTGATTTAATCGCATCAACCAATGCTGGAATTTCCACCACATGACCACGAGACAAATTCAAGAAGATCACATTGTCTTTCATCCAAGAAAACTCTTCCTTGCCGATGATGTTGGTATTCGATTTCCGACCATCCACGTGCAAACTCACGAAATCAACGGTCGACAATAATTCCTTTAGCGTATTGCATTTCTTCGCATTACCTAAGGCTAATTTATCTACGATGTCATAGAAATAGACTTCCATACCCAAGGCCTCCGCAATCACGGAAATCTGTGTACCGATGTTACCATAACCTACTAATCCGATTTTTTTACCCCGAATTTCGAATGAATTAGTCGCCGATTTATCCCACACACCCGCATGCATTTTCGTTGACTTTTCGAAAATGTTACGTGTCAACATCACCATTAAACCAATTGATAATTCTACGACACTACGTGTATTTGAATAGGGTGCATTAAACACTGCAATACCCCGATTTTCACATTCGGCTAAATCGATTTGATTCGTACCGATACAGAAAGCCCCCACACACATTAAACGTGCCGCATTCGGGTGTTCCAATACTTTTTTCGTCAAATTGGTTTTAGAACGTAGTCCAACAATCGAGACATCCTTGATTTTTTCAATCAATTCGTCCTCGTCTAAGGCTCCTTTCAATAGCTCAACTTGAAAACCTTCTTTGGTAAACAATTGAACTGCTGCTGGGTGAACATTTTCTAATAACAAGACTTTGATACGCGATTTCGGATAAGATTGCGCGCGACTTAATCCGTTGAGGTATAAAAACTCATCCAAAGAAGGCACGATGAAATCCGCCTTATCTGTTACCGCCTTGCGCGATACATTCTCCGTAAAAGCAAAAAATTTGTTGGCCAATCCCGCCTCACGTAATTCATAATCCGTATAGCCATCTCCAATCACAAAAACCTCCCCTTCCAAGGCCAAAGACTGCAACAACCGAACCTTTCCTTTGTCTTGTGACAATAAATTATTGTGATCGTAGCCCGTAATATTCCCCTCCCCATCAAAGGTAAAGGTATTCGCATGCACATTTTCGGCGGCGATGCCCATTTCCTCAACAACAGGCACAATGAAATCTTTAAATCCACTCGAAACGATCAAGATCCGTTCCGCATGCTCACGAATGAAGGCCTTGTTTCGCTTGAAAGACTCTGATATTTTTCCTTTTAAAAAGGCTACTAATTGATCTACATGCAATTGATTCGCAGGCAATAAAGCCACGCGCTCCCGTAGAGAGTCAGCAAACGAATATTCACCAGTCATCCCTTTGTCCGTGATTTCACGAATTTTACCCACGATCTCAGCTTGCTTGGGATTTCCTTCTAAGGCAATGCGGGCTAGTTCATCTAATCCTTCAACTTTCGTAAATGTGCTGTCAAAATCAATGACAATCGTTAATTGCTCTAACTCTTTGGTAGACATGTTGTTCAATTTTCAATTTCCGTTAAACCATGCAGCGGCTCTTTGCTCAGCCCAAGTCTGTCCCCGATAATTCCTCGGATAAAACCCGCAATGTCCCCCTGAATCAGGCAATTCGATTTGAACAAAGTCCGAATCAATTCGTTCAGGCAGGCATTCCTGCGTTAAAAATGGATCATTCTTTGCGCTGACAATCAAAGTTGGAACCTTTATGTCTGGCAAAAAATACAAGGAACTATTTCGTTCATAGTAATCCTCCGCATCCTTAAATCCATGCAAGGGACCCGTAATCACATTGTCAAAATCATACAAACTGCGTATAGTTGTTAACATAGTCGGCGTGATATCCAGCGGATAACGGGCCGACTTTTCGGTAACTTTTTCTAATAGCGTTTGTAAGAAGCGATGTGTGTAGAGTCTGTTTTCCCGGCGAGTCAATTGCTGACTACTACTAGAAAGATGCAAAGGTACAGAAAATGCTACAGCTTTTCGAACGAAATTCGATGCTTTTTTGGCATTTTCTCCTAACCATTTTAAGCTTAAGTTTCCTCCTAAACTAAATCCGGCCAGGAAGATATCTTTTACCCCCCGTTCAACAGCCTGCTGTATCACGTAGTCCAAATCATCCGTGGCGCCACTGTGATAAAAGCGCAAATTCCGATTCGGTTCGCCCGAACAACTCCGATAATTCCAGGCCAAGGCATTGTATTCTGGCATGGCGCGGATTAGCCCGGTGACATAATGGCGCCGACTGCTTCCTTCTAAGCCATGGGATACAATAAGCAATGGTTTTTCATGTAATGATTCTGAACGCATGTGCCAGTCCACATCCAGAAAGTCTCCATCAGGTAATTCCAATCGCTCAGTATGCGAATGCGTCAACGGGATTTTGCGAAATAAGGCGGGATAAACACTTTGGCTATGTCCTTCCGGCAGCCAAAAAGGGGCTTGATAGGCGCGCATTAAATAAAGAAATCAGGAATTAAGGATTGTGGATCGACAGTCGGGTCGACTTGATAATGAGAAAAATCTTGCATCCCCGACTCGGCCAGCACGGCATCGTCGATAAAATAATTGCCCGTGCAAACTTTTGCATCTCGTTTTAAAATCTCGAAACATGCATCCGCCATGATGGAGGGCTGTCGAGCCAAACGCATCATTTCCGTACTTCCTACCGCAAATTCAATCGCAGCGGTTGCGATAATCGTCCGGGGCCACAAGGAATTAAAGGCCACTTTCCCAGCGAATTCCGCAGACATACCGAGCGTAACTAAGGACATCCCGAATTTGGCCATCGAATAGGCGACATGATGCTTAAACCAGCGGGCTTCAAAATTAAGTGGCGGAGATAAGGTTAATACATGGGGATTCTCAGCCTTCAATAAATAGGGAAGACAAGCCCTCGAAACCAAATAGGTTCCACGTGCATTTACTCCATGCATCAAATCGAAGCGCTTCATCTCGGTTTCGAGCGTGCCGGTCAAAGATATGGCAGAGGCATTATTGATTAATACGTCAATCCCCCCAAAGGTTTGTACCGCTTTTTCGACCGCTTCTAAAACCTGATTTTCGTCACGAATGTCGACAACACAGGGCAGAACTCTTCCACCCGCTGCTTCGATTTCAGCTGCTGCTGAAAAAATTGTTCCCTGTAATTTGGGATGAGGCTCCGCTGTTTTGGCAGCGATAATAACATTTGCGCCCTCTGAAGCTAGTTTTTGGGCAATCGCCAAACCGATACCGCGTGAGCCACCTGTAATGAAAACCGTTTTGTTTTTGAAGTCCATATCGTGCTAATTAAACTTTATCTAAATTACGATTTTATTACAAAGACTTGTCAAATTTTAATTTTTGCGTTGTACTTTTGTAAACTTGTTTTTTCACCAGGTAAATAATGATCACACCGTTTAAGTCAGTAAGTATTTCTCATCGCAGTGCACCGCTCACCATCCGTGAGATGGTGGCGTTAAACGAGGAAGAAAGCAAATCTTTTACTCTTAAGTGCAAAGACCTTTTTGGTTTGCAAGAATTATTAATCGTTTCTACGTGCAACCGGACAGAACTTTACTTCACAACACAAGATGACATTTCGGAATCTTTAATCAAAGCATTATTAATCGAAAAAGGCTTAACAAATACAGCAGAGTACTCCCATTATTTCATCCAAATGAATGAAACCAATGAGTCATTGCAACATTTGTTTGAAGTGGCAACGGGCCTGCAATCCAAGGTGGTAGGTGACTTACAAATACCCAATCAGATCAAAAAAGCATATCAATTAGCGGCAGACCATAACATGGCTGGCCCCTACTTGCATCGTTTAATGCATACCATTTTTTACTCCAATAAGCGTGTAGCCCAAGAAACATCGTTCCGTGACGGAGCGGCATCGGTTTCATATGCAACTGTCGCCTTAGCGGAGGAATTATCCCAAGCATTGGCTGCACCAAAGGTTCTTATCTTAGGTTTGGGTGAAATCGGAATCGATGTTTGCAAGAACTTTGAAGACAAAGATTTTGCTGAGGTTACGGTGATGAATCGTACCTTGGAAAAGGCCGAACGCATTGCGCAAGGGAAAAATTTCCGTGTTGCGCCATTCGAAGATATGTGTAAGGAAGTCGAAGCAGCAGATATTATTATTTCATCTGTTCGGACCGATTCCCCCATTATTACGCAGGAAAAATTGAAAGCGATGCAATTGCTTTCTTTTAAATATTTCATTGATCTTTCGGTTCCTCGGAGCATTGAAGATGGTGTGGAGAAAGTATCTGGCGTATTGCTTTACAATATTGATTCATTGAAGGAGCGTGCAGATGAGGCTTTGGCCTTGCGCATGGCTTCGATTCCTGATGTGAAAAATATCATAACGGAAAGCATCGAAAGCTTTAATGATTGGTCAAAAGAAATGGAAGTTTCGCCAACTATCCACAAATTAAAAGGTGCATTGGAGCAAATCCGTAAGGAGGAAATCAATCGCCACCTGAAAGGGCTGAGTGCAGAAGAAGTGGAGAAGTTAGAAAAAATCACGGCTTCCTTAGTACAAAAAATCATCAAACAACCGATCATTCACCTAAAAGCCGCCTGTAAACGTGGTGATTCTGATGCGATGGTGGATGTATTACATGATTTATTCAATCTCGAGCAATTCGAAGAGCAAGAATCCTAATTCATGGACAGCGCCTTACTGAATAAATTGGCCCGCTACTGTGCCTATCAGGAACGATGCATACTCGAAATCAAGCAAAAAATTGTCGCACTAGATCCATTAGCCGATCAGGATTTATATATCCAATGGCTTCAGGAGAATAATTACTTGAATGAAAATCGCTTCATCGGATTATTTATTCGTTCCAAATTCAATCAGAAAAAATGGGGTCGTAGTAAAATTCAATTTGAATTACGCAAAAAAGGCATTTCAGATTCGGAGATTCAGGCGCATTGGGATGAAATCGCGGAACAAGATTACACCGAGGCCTTGAAAAACCTCATGGAAAAGAAAGCGGCATCTCTGAAAACGGGAACATCCAACGAAAAATACCAGAAATGTTACCGAACCGGATTGGCCAAAGGCTTCGAACCCGGATTGGTTTCACAAGTATTAAAGGGACTTTTCCCCAAGGGATTTGCATAAAATCATTTTTTTCATACCTTTGAGGCATGAATTTCAAATCGACTACTTATTACGCAGGTTATTATTACGCAGGATATTACGTCTGCGCGTAACCGGTTTGATAGGTTTTTGATGTTAACTTATTTTCGCCGGCCTGTGAGTCGGCATTTTTATTTTATGAGCTTTTCCATTTCACCCGCTTCTCGTTTAAAGACCGTCGAGGAATACTATTTCTCCACGAAATTGAAGCAAATAGCTTCTTTACGAGCCGCCGGCATTCCCGTAATCAATTTAGGTATTGGTAGTCCAGACCTCGCTCCTTCTTCAGAAACGATCGAAGCCTTGACCTTATCAGCAGCGAATCCTGCGAACCACGCCTATCAGGGTTATCAGGGAATACCTGCTTTACGGGAGGCATTTGCGGCATTTTATGCGAAGCATTATGGGGTAACGGTAGATCCGACCCATGAAATATTACCGCTCATCGGTTCCAAAGAAGGTATCATGCACATCGCCATGGCTTATTTGGAGGCTGGAGACGTGACACTGATTCCCAATCCTGGCTACCCAACGTATCAGGCGGCCTGCTCGCTTGCCGGTGCGACTGTTCAAGCCTATGAATTAAGTGAAGCGAATGCTTGGTTACCTGATTTGGATGCTTTGGACAAGCAAGATTTATCGAAGGTGAAAATCATGTGGGTGAATTACCCACACATGCCTACGGGGGCAAAGGCAGATTTGGCTTTTTTCTCCAAATTGCGCGACTTTGCCGTGCGTCATTCGATCTTACTCGTGAATGACAATCCCTATAGCTTTATATTAAATGAAAATCCCATCAGCATGCTCGCTGTCCCGGGTATGAAAGACGTTGCCATCGAATTGAATTCCTTGTCTAAATCCCACAACATGGCAGGCTGGAGAATTGGGGCGGCATTCGGACGTGCGGAATTATTAGGACCTGTTTTGAAATTTAAATCCAACATGGATTCGGGGATGTTTTTGCCTTTGCAAGAAGCAGCGGTGAAAGCTTTGTCGGCAGACGCTGCTTGGTTTGCTCGGCAAAATGAAATCTACCTCTCCCGCCAGCAGAAGGTATTCGAATTATTGGATTTATTAGCTTGTGTGTATGATCCAGCGCAAACGGGCATGTTTGTTTGGGCACGTATTCCTGCAACCTTTGAATCGGGTTATGTGCTGTCCGATAAAATTTTGGATGAAAATGCGGTGTTTATCACACCGGGAGGAATTTTCGGATCTCAGGGGAATGGCTATGTGCGAATTTCCTTGTGTGCGAAAGAAGAGGTATTTCAAACGGCGATTGATCGCATTAAAAATCACAGCAATGGAATCTAAAAAGGTAGGAATAATTGGAATTGGGTTAATCGGTGGATCCATCGCGAAAGCCTTGCGGAAATCTGGCTGGGCTTCTGAATTAATAGGTATTGAGGCAAATCCTGCACATGCTGTCAAGGCGCTTTCCTTGCGATTAGTGGATGAAATATTGCCATTGGAGGCAGCCATCGAACGCGTCGACGTATTTGTTTGCGCAACACCGGTGGATATTTTGGTCCAAATTATCCCCAATGTATTAGACCAATTAAAACCTGGTCAAATCGTTATCGAGGTAGGTTCGACAAAGACACCCATTTACGAAGCCCTTAAAAACCATCCCAAACGGGATCAATTTGTTTCCACTCACCCAATGGCCGGAACGGAATTTTCGGGTCCCGAGGCGGCCGTAGAAGGACTTTTCTCTGGAAAACGTGGTGTGATTTGCGACAAGGAATTGAGTTCAATCGAGGCGGTGAAGACCATCGAAAGTTTATATCGCGACGGTTTGGGCATGAATCTCATTTACATGGATTCAATTGACCATGATGTGCATACGGCCTATATTTCACACATATCCCACATTTGCTCGTTTGCCTTGGCCAATACCGTTTTGGAAAAAGAGAAAAACGAAGAACGCATCTTTGAATTAGCATCTACTGGTTTTGAATCGACGGTCCGTTTGGCAAAATCATCTCCTGAAACCTGGAGTCAGATTTTTCACCAAAACCAGGACAACTTAATGGATGTCTTGGATGAATACATCAACACACTCTTGAAATACAAGGGGCTGATGCTATCCGGAAGTTATGAGAAATTGAAAGAAGAATTGGGAAAGGCCAATGACATCGGTCGGATCTTGAATAAACATTAACAAAAATGGCTCACTCAAACAGTGAGCCATTTTTGTTTCTTTCCTTTCGGCGCCTTGTAAGCCACGGGCTTCCCATTATTGTTCTTCCCATTGATGTCAGGAGATACATTTTCTGACTAATTATGTTTGCGTGTATTAACCTTAGAACATGTTCCTATTTACACAAATGGGAACGATTTCGTCAGGGAAATCCATCCTGTTAATTAGGGTTTGGTCTAAATTTGGTGAACACCAAAAACAAATCCACATGAAAAAACTATTCTATTTAATTTTTGCCCTGAGTGCATTAAATGCGAATGCCCAAGGCATGCAAGATTGTGAAGATTTAGCCAAAGCTGAAAAACAGGTCGCGGCCAATATCAACATGTACAAAGAGACTTGGGACAAGATCTTTAATCAGCGCGACATCGACCAAGTAAATGAGAAAAACTTTGACACGCATGTGACATGGTTAACTCAGAAAGAAAAGATTGGTGGCGAGGGCATCGAATCATTCAAAAAACATTTCAATTACTATTTAACCACTTTCTCCGATATCAAATTTACATTCATTGATCTATGGGGACACGGAGACAAATTAGTCAAGCATTGGAATTTTCAAGGCAAACACACCCAGACTGGGAAGTCCATGAATCTCTCTGGGGTAACACTCGTAAAAATGAAGGATGGGAAAATCATCGAAGAACAGGATTTTGATGACAACCTCTCGTATAATCAACAACTAGGCCAATTCCTTGTTAAATAACAACTCCAATGAAAAGACTAATTACCATTTTATTTGTGCTGCTAACAAGTAGCACATTCGCACAAAGCCCGCAACCTGCAACCTTGTTTGGTGCGGTTTCCTACGACATCTCATCCAAAATATTGAAAAACAATATCCGAGTTTCCGTTTCAGTGCCAGTAGGATATGATGCAAAATCGGACAAGAAATATCCCGTTTTATATGTGTTAGATGCTTATTATTCCTTTCCGCTCATGCACGAAATGCACAAGATGATGAGTATGGAAATCGAGCCAGCCATTATTGTAGGCATAGGAGATGACCGCATGAGTTTGCCGGAATGGATAATCTCCCGTTATCCCATCTTAAGTTATGATAATGTGGCATATGAAGATTCCTTTCATGTGGCATCCTTATTAGGCGGTGCTCCGGTTAAATTGCATTCAGGTGATGGCGCCATTTATTATGATGCGATTAAAAGGGAAGTTATTCCATTCATAGAAGCGAATTACAAGACATCAGCTGATCGTGGTTTGACTGGTCACTCATTAAGCTCATTATTTGCGAGCCATGTGCTATTTAAGGATCCTGGATATTTCTCCAAAGTTGGAATCAACAGCGCACCCTTATTTGTGAATGATGACGAAACAATGCGCTTGGAGAAAGTCTTTTTCGAATCTAAGAAAACCTTGTCTGGCAAAATTTTCATCTCTGCATCCTCGCTAGAAGGCAAGAATCTGTTCGAAAAAAGGGCTAAGAATTTAGCAACTGTTCTAAAAAGCAGAAATTATCCAGGCCTACAAGTACAACATCACGTATTTGAAAATGAAAGTCACACTTCTGAAATCGGAGCATTAACAGGACGCATTCTTTATTTCTTTTATGGATTACCCGTGAATCGCTCTTTAGGACAGGGTCATAAAGCTGATAAATAAATCAAATCATTATGAAAAAAATCATCTATTTACTACTTGCTCTTTCTGCTTTTAATTCCTTCGCGCAAACGGCATTGCCTACGGGAGATCCTTTGTTATCTGGACTATCCAAAGACGGAATAAAACGTGTGGATACTTTTTTAGCTTCACAAACGGACCAACAACTAATTCCGGGAACCATTGGAATGATTGTTCGCCATGGAAAAGTAGTTTATAAAAAGGCATTTGGCAAAGCGAACCTTGAAACAGGAGAAGCCATGCGGACAGATCATCTTTTCCGTATGGCCAGCATGTCTAAAATTATTACGGCTGTCGCTGGCTTAAAATTATATGAACGTGGACTGTTTACAATGGATACGCCATTGGAGGAAATTCTTCCTGAGTTTGCGAATATGCAAGTCCTCGTGGGATACGACACCCTTAAGCATCAATTCATCACGCGTCCGGCGAAATACAAGATTTTGATGAAGCATGTATTCACACATACCTCTGGGATCGCCTATCCTCCTTTCGCGACCTTAGGACACGAAGCTTATGTGAAAGCAAACATCACATTTGCTTTCCCCAAAGTAAATAGTGGACTTAAACTTTCGGAAATCATTCAACAGGTAGCAAAATTACCGCTAACGCATGAGCCAGGCGAAAGCTGGACTTATGGAATGAATCTTGAGGTATTAGGACGTGTTATTGAGAAATTAGATGGACGAAGCTTTCCAGATTTTCTACGTCAAGAAATCTTCTCTCCACTCAAAATGACACGCACTTTTATAGGTGTTCCAAAGGAAGAGTGGAAAAATGTAACTCAAGTTTATACCCGAAAAAGCGATGGCCAATTGGGTATTTATACAGACCAAATTGGACGTAAATTGATGGGATTTTCGACAGAGACCTCTATGGATTTTTGGAAAGATACGAATACGCAATTAGCCATGGGAGGAACAGATATCATGAGTAATGTGGACGACTATGCTCGATTTTTCCAAATGTTATTGAATTATGGACAGTTGGATGGCGCTCAAATCTTGAGCAAAAAAACTGTTGAGATGATTGAAAAACCCCTCTTTGATTTAGAAACAAATGATGGCGTTGCGTATGGAGTTACAGGAAGATCTCGATTCAAAGCAGGTATAACGGTCTATGTTTATCCAGAGGAGCAAGCAAAATTTGAAACTATTTCTTCCGGATCTTATTTTTGGCTAGGCTATTTTGGCACGCAGTATTGGATCGACAGAAAAGAAGATATGTTCTCCATGGTATTCATGCAAATTGCCCCTGAACCCACGGGACATAATAACAAATTCAGACATCTTGTCTGGGGAAGTATTGCTAAATAACAAAAATGGCTCACTGTTTAGTGAGCCATTTTCATTTAGTTTCCTTTCGGCGCCTTGTAAGCCACGGGCTTCCAAGTATTGTTCTTCCCATTGATGTCGGGGAAGACATGATCCGGGTCGATGGTCACCGACTTAATAGGCAAATTAGTCGAAGTCTTGAACGTCCACGTACCGCCACGTTGCCAAATTTCCACAGGGAAGGTGAAGCGTTCTTTCGCACCACCAGCTACTTCCACTTCAACAATCGCTGGCATCGCCATTTTATCCAAGTTTTCAATGGTTACCAAAGCCCCTTTGGCAGGATCTTGCTCAATGTAATCCACATCTTTGACGGATTGATCTAGCTTCCACAATTCATAGAACCAGGCTTTCCAGAACCAGCCCAAATCCTCACCCGCACCATCTTCCATCGCACGGAAGAAATCACGTGGCGTAGGGTGTTTAAACGCCCAGTTTTTGATGTAGTGACGGAAAGCATAATCAAAACGATCGGGTCCAAGGATATTTTCACGCAAGATGCGTAAGCCAAATCCGGGTTTATTGTAGGCTTCCCAACCTAGATTACGTGGCTGAATAACATCAGGAATTGACATAATCGGATCAGCCTCCGCACGGAACATGCGTGGAGCGATTTGATGCATATCAAATTTTTGATTCTTGTATTCTCCTTTGTTAAATGCATCCGTTGAATAGAAATTAATGAACGTATTAAAGCCTTCGTCCATCCAAGCGAATTTACGCTCGTTATTTCCAATGATCATTGGGAACCAGTTGTGCCCAAATTCGTGATCTGTCACTCCCCACAAAGAGGCCGTTTGATCACGGAAGCCACAGAAAATAATTCCAGGATATTCCATGCCGGAAACAATTCCAGCCACATTTGTTGCAACCGGATAGGTATATTCATAGAGCCAATTCGAATAATGTTCGATCGATGCTTTCACATATTCTGTTGAACGTGCCCATGCTTTCTCACCATCGGATTCAACGGGATAAACCGATACAGCTGTCGCCTTTTTGCCGCTGGGCAAATTGATCATCGCTGCATCTTGAATGAATGCTTTGGATGTTGCAAAAGCCACATCACGCGCATTTTTACATGCAAACTTCCACGTCAAACGATCTTTGGCAGGACGAGATGCCACATCGGTCACTTCTGCAGCAGAACGAATAATCACCGTTTTCTCGGACGCTTTTGCAGTAGCCCAACGCTTCATTTGTTCCGAGGTATAAACCTCAGAAGGGTTCAATAATTCTCCCGAACCCACCACAATATGCGAGGCAGGAACGTTGATGGAATATTCGAAATTCCCATATTCCAGGTAGAATTCTCCTGCTCCTAAATAGGGCAAGACATTCCAACCTTCGATATCGTCATACACACACATCCGTGGAAACCACTGAGCAACCGTAAATATATCTCCGTTTTTCGTTTCCTGAATACCCATGCGGTCGGAACCATTCTTAGGAGATGTAAACGAATAAACGATTTTGATTTTCGCCATGCCTGTTTTCTCGGCTAAGGGAGTGGCTAATCGAATTTGCATCCGGGTATCCTCCACAATAAATGTGGCCGGTTTCCCATCTACCGAGACACTTGAAATTTGATATCCCCCATCAAAGGCCACGTTGCCAAATCGGCCACCCATAACGGGTGTTGTTTTGCCTCCGCGGGAATTCGTGTTAAATGAATTTTGGTCTAATTGCAACCAAAGAAATGGCAATTTATCCGGCGAATAATTCTTGTAGCTAATTTCCACATCCCCCGTAATCTTCCGATTTGCATCGTCCAAGGTTGCCGAAATTTTATAATCCGCGGCATTCTGCCAATAAGCTGGACCCGGTACACCCGCCGCCGAACGTGCCGGAGAAACGGGACCATAATTCCACAAGGGATGAAATAATTCGTAGGCATTGTATTGCGCTACGGCTTGCATTGAGCAAAACGTGAAGCCAATGGCAAAAAGCTTTTTAAGCATAGTGATGAAGTTTAAAGTCAAATATTATTCAAAAATGGTCAAAATCTCGTCGTCAAGCAAGCGTTTTGTCAATCCCAATGCCTTTGGAACTTCGTAATGGTAGAAAAACTTCATCGTATGAATCTTATCCTGATAAAATGCCTGCTCACTTAAATTCTTCTCCATCGCCACTGTGGCTACATTCCCTTGTTTCAACCATTGCCAGGCAACGACAATTAAACCAAACAATTCCATGTATAAAGTCGAGTCAGCCAAGAATACATCTGGCTGATTAGCCTTACCCAATTTATGCATTGTGACCTTATTAAGGCTGGATAATTCAGCGGCCAACATCTCTGCATAGGGTTTCGTGGTTTCATGTTCCAGTCCAAGTTTAATATCGGCTTGAATCAATTTGACCAAGGCTTGAACCGCCTTCCCCTGCTCGCTCGGAATCCCTCGACCTAATAATGTCAAGCCATGAATACCTGTCGTGCCCTCGTAGATGGACATAATCCGAACGTCCCGGGCCATTTGTTCTAAGGGGAAATCTTCGGTGTAACCGTAGCCGCCAAGTACTTGAAGGCCTTGATTAACAGCTAATATTCCCATTTCCGCTGGATAGGTTTTCGCCACAGGCGTCATCAAGTCTAGGAGCCATTGAGCCTCCTTTTTTTCATCACCCTCCAAACATTTGGACAAATCATCCCAAAGAAAACACTGAAAAAGCAAGCCCATAGAGCCTTCAACCACGGCCTTCTGAAAATACAACATGCGCTGCACATCCGGATGGTTTTTGATGAGCGTTGGCGGGGTTTCGGGATCTTTGTTGGTCAATTTCCTTCCTTGACTGCGCTCAGAAGCATATTGTTTCGAGAATTGATAAGCGGCTGAAGCAATATAAGCACCACCCATACCTACTCCCAGCCGAGATTCGTTCATCATTTGGAACATGTAGGAAAGTCCTTTGTTAGGTTCTCCCACCAAGTAGCCAATCGAATCGCCTTTATCTCCAAAGGAAAGATGGAGAGCAGGTGTCGCTTTTTGGCCCATTTTATGATAAAGTCCCATCGAAGTAACTTCATTCGAAACCCATTGCCCATTTTCTTGTCGGCGCTTCGGAACCACAAATAACGATATCCCTTTGGTTCCTTTTGGCGCTCCCTCTAAACGTGCCAAAACCAAATGAATTATATTTTCAGCGAAGTGATTATCCCCGCCTGAAATGAAGATTTTTTGTCCTTTAATCGAGTAGGTTCCGTTGCCTAAATCCTTCGCGCTCGTGCTCACATCATTTAAGGAACTACCCGCTTGAGGCTCCGTTAAACACATGGTCCCCGTCCATTTTCCAGCTAGCATATTCGGGACATACGTATTTTTCAACTCTTCCGAACCAAAACTAGCAATTAGGTGTGCGGCCCCATTACATAATCCGGTAAACATCACGATGGAATTATTGGCCGCTCCACGAATGAATTCATGAGCCCCGCCGACCATCGAGGGCAATTGCTGCCCCCCTTTTTCATAGGAGAAAGTGGCACCAATCATGCCGGATTCGCCCATTTCCTTTACATAGGCCTCAACCGAGGAATGTACCTGAACGGTACCGTTTACGAGCTCAGCCTGTTTGCGATCCGAATCTACATAATGCGGTCGTAAATGGCGCTCCGCAATTTGTTCCGCAGAATCCAGCACCATGTCAAACATGTCGGGGGCATAATCCGCATAACGGGGATATTGACACAATGAACCATAATTGAATACCTCTTTCAGAAGAAAGTCGAGGTTGCGGCGGTCATATTCTCTCGGCATAATTTTTCAGTTTAGATAGAAACAAATTTGCAGAGAAAAAATCTATTATGCAAGCATACTAGTTTGGGTGTTACCCAGCTACCTTTGGCAAACCTGGGAGGATTGCCAAATGTAAGGGAGAAAGCTGAGATTTTTGATCAGTAAACTGGCAAATTGAGCCCAATATTGTAAGGAATCCAGGCAGCTTTCCGACAGTCCCACAAAGGGTATTTTTTGTACCTGATATTATTGAATTCTACATAATTGACTAACATATTGTACGTTTCATATGGAATGCCATTGAATCGGTCCACAGTCAAACGAGATTTGGTTTTACCCGCTACCATGAAGTAACCCAAGACCTGTTGGTCCGGATTATTCAAACAAGTTAAATTCCCTATAATCTGCGCAGGAACCTTATCAAAGATTCCTCCCCCCAAAGTCCGTTGATCTTCTTGTCGCTGCCAATAGGTATGTGTCGCCTTATCCACCGAATACACTTCCAATTGGACCACCCAATCCGTAAAGTCACGGTAATTAACCGAACCCAAAGGAAGCTTAATCTTACTGCCATCCACTAAGAAGTCGGTCAATAAAATCGGTTGGGTGTTTTGAGGAGCTTGCCAACATTTACAATCACATGGTGGCACAGGTGCTGGTGGGGGTGGTGGCTCCGGGCAGGTCGTTAAAAACTGAATGAAATCTTGCCTTTTGATGAAATAATAATTTTCAACTTGTTTCTTGTCGGACAAATAGCCCGACAAATCGAAACGCATGTTCTCAACCTTATCAGCAGGAATAAATTTATAATCCAAGCCTTCGGCAGCGATGGGGGCCGACAACGTTTGCCATGCCGAGGCGATGTCTTGACCGGCTTTGGTCATAATCTTCAATTGATACTTTTTACCCACCTCACCTACGAAGGAAGCGGGACTTTGGTAAACACCTTTGGTCGTTTCCGTTAATGCAATAGCCGCGCCGGCCTCATCCACGATGCGAACATCAGCTCCCTGAATAACTTGTCCCTGAAATTCCGTCACATCAAAGGGCGAATAGCCTGATGTATAATTTAATCGCACCTGGTAGGGACCAGCCATGTTGGACATTTCGCCATACACAACAATCGCGTTACTTAAATTTTTTGTCTTAAAATCCGTGATTTCAGTTTCGCAGGCCATCAACAAAAGCATCCAAGAAAATATAAATAGCCTTTTCATTAGAATTTGAAGTTATAAGTGATGGATGGAATCGCCGCTCCCAAAACAGATAGTTGGTATGTCCGTGCCTGATTAATCAAACCAGTCGAGGAACGGAAGAAAATCGAATAGACGTTTTGACGCGAAAGCAAGTTATAAATAGAGAAATTCCAACTACCCTGCCAGCGCTTCCCTTCTTTAGGTTCGATGGTAAAGCCTACATCTAAACGCATGTAATAAGGGATACGCTCTTCATTACGTAAAGTAAAACTTGGGGATGAATAACCGTCCAATACCGGAGCAATGGTGGTCCCATTTAAATACGTATAAGTAACCCCGTTGTACGAATAACTACTTGGCAAATAGCCCGCTCGAGGAAAAATTCCAGAGGCATATTCGAAATCATATAAATCATTGTAGGCATATACCTTGTAACGTGCATTTGGATAGGTAATCGGTCGGCCTGAAGTATACGTGAAATTCGCATTAAACGAAATACGTTTTGTCAAGCGATTATTCAACACAAATTTGAAATTATGTGGCATATCAAAATTGGCCGGAAATTCTTTTCCAAAATTGGCAGCCGGTTGATTTTCATTTTCCTCGATCAAACGAAACGAACGCGCATAGGTATAAGAAACCCATCCCGTCAATCGCGTCCCCCGCGCCTTTTTCAAGAAAAACTCTGCCCCATAGGCCCGACCGTTGCCGACCAACAATTGAGTCTCCACAGTCGGATTCAAATATAAGGCTGCTCCATCGATGTAATCAATGACATTGGACAAACGCTTGTAATAAAACTCAGCAGAGGCCTCAAAAACTGCATTTTGCGCATTGGTAAAATTCTTAAACAAACCTATCGAATACTGATCCGCCACTTGCTGGGGTAAATAAGGATTCGAATTCTTCCAAATATCCACAGGTGAAACTGCCATCGTATTCGACAATAAATGCATAAATTGTTGCATCCGGTTGAAGCCTAATTTGATCGAGGTATTGGTATCCAATTTCATAGCCAATGACAACCTCGGTTCGAATCCTCCGTAGGATTGAATAACATTTCCCGACTGATAAAGCACCGTATCGACAATCGAATTAAATACACGCGGAATGCCTGACTTATATTGGTAAAATGTTTGCGGGCCTACGAGCTGATAATAAGCGTAACGCAAACCGTAATCCAAACTCATTCGTTTCCCTATAGGGAGGCTATGTCCCACATAGACCGCCATTTCTCGCGAATTCTCCGCTTGCATGGGAAATGTATTCACAACGGAATTCTCAGAACTCGGCTTAAATGTTCCCGCATCATTTCGATAGGCATTAAATTCTGCCCCAAAATCAATTCGACCGCGATGCTTCATATCCAAGCTGAGATCTTCACGAATTGTTTTTTGGCCAATCGACGGCTTCCAGGCAAATTCATAGCCGGATTTCAATCCATCAATTCCGTAGGCATAATCACTGACAAATGCCGTAAAGTGATGTGACACATTTCGCCAAAGGGCATGATGCTGAAAACTTAATGTCTTCGTTTGCCATGAATATAGCGTATCAGAGGCAAATTTAAACCCATCATGACTCACATAACCCGATACAGAAATCCGTTGGTTTTCACCAATCCGATGCGTCAACTTGAAATTCACATCATAGAAATCGGCCTTGCTTTTTTGCAAAGCGGGATTCGGAAAGTAGCCCAAATAAAAATCAGACATCGAACCTCGAGCACCTAGAATCAAGGATGTTTTCCCTTTGACCAAGGGACCATCGACCAACAAGCGACTCGAAATAGGACCGACTCCACCTTGCAAACTCCATTTATCAAAATTCCCTTCTTTCACGCGCACATCTAAAACGGAGGATGCCCGACCGCCATACATGCTCGGAATTCCACCTTTATAAAGACTCAAATCCTGCACCATGTCAGCATTAAAGCCCGTAAAAAATCCGAATAAATGGGAGGTATTGAACAAGGGAACTCCGTCTAATAACACGAGGTTTTGATCTACATTTCCTCCCCTTACATTAAATCCTGATGCCCCTTCACCTACGGTCGAAACGCCTGGTAACAACATGATACTTCGAATCACATCGGCCTCCCCCATGAGATTTGGCAGTTTCTTTAAGGTCTTACTAGACATCTTTTCAACGCCCATGATCGTTCGATTCACGTTGGCGTCCGACTTCTCAGCTGAGATGACCACTTCGTCTAAAATCTGCTCAGATTTCTCCAGGAGAACCGTCATGTTCACATTGGCTTTCAAGTCGATTCGGCCCGTCTTAAACTTGTACCCCAAACTCCGGAAGACCATTTGGTAAGTCCGGGAAGGTAATGTAACCGAAAAATGACCTGCAGAATCCGTTCGGGCCCCGATCGACAGGCCTGAAAACAAGACAGATGCCCCTTCCAATGGAGCTTTGGTTTCTACATCCTGAATGGTTCCGGAGAAAATAAAATAGCCTCTTTTTTGTCCCAGCGAAGCGAAGGACAATAGCAAGCAACACACGAGCAATACCTGCCTCATCGTTTTTTGTTTCGTAAAATTAAAATTCCTTTAGCGGTCTTCCAGGCGGGATCAAATCCCCCTGCCGGAAACTTCGCCACGGCATGACTGCCTAATACCACATCTAAATCGCCATCCCCATCCAAGTCGGCTATGTCCATAACCGACCAACGACCCAAGTGATTAACTGGAATGGTCAATGGCTCAAAAGATTTGCCTGAATTTTTAAAATAAATCAATCCCTCGCCCGGGCGATTTGCTACATCAGGAAACAAAGCAATTGACAACATATCTAAATCTCCATCTGCATCTAAATCTGCCAACATCGCTTTTGTCGCACCATTTTGTGGATAAAACGCTTGTTGCTTGAAGTTCATTTTCCCCTGATTGGTGTACACATATACCCCATGATATGGCTTCAAAATCGTAGAAAAATCAGCATTATCTCCTGCGGTACATACAATATCTAAATCACCATCTCCATCCACATCCCCCATATCAAAGGAACTTGTACCATAAATCGACGGGAATCTGAGAAGACGGGTTTCCTCAAAATTCAATCCCCCTTTATTCGTATATAGCATAATTCGTTCATCTCCTTGCGCAAACAAGGCCACTATATCCAGTTGCCCATCTCCGTTAATATCTCGCACATCAACATGCGTAGCGCCTGTCTGAGGGTTTAATATTTTCTTTATCCAAGATTTCCCAGACTTTTTCCATACCGACATACCCCCTTGCATGAATCCAAATTCACTGCTAATCAACTCATCTTGTCCATCACCATCCAAATCGCTTGCCTTCAATTCAATTGGCCGATTCAATCCTTTTATCGTTGTCGAAAGCACCCCAGAAGCATAAGACTTAACCGAACCATTAACATCCGGATTTGCTTGTGTGGTCGTGCCAATAAACGTAAACAAATATTGCCCTTTCCAAGGTTCTACATAAGTAAGCGCATCTTGATTATCCAATTGCTGTTTCCGTTTTCCCGAGGCATCCAATACCCAAACAACACGATTCGATTGGTCTCCAGCGATGATTTGGTGTTTGGCCGCATCAATGCGCACAGCAGTAAAATTCGGAATGGTAGCATTTGGCTTCGCAATGGACAAATCTTCAATCGCGAATAACGAATTTTCCTCTGGCAATACAGCTTGGGCAGAGGTCTTCATATCCTTGGGTGACTCACTTAAATAATATTCCTTGATTTTTTCCCAGTCATCGTCAGGTATCAGTTGGCTTGTCGGCCGCATAATCGCATAATCAGACAAGGGTTTTTCTAATTGGTCTATCTCATGCGAAACCCCTAACATGATCCCCATATAGGGAAGCGTCGAATATTTCCAAACATTTTGTGGCAACAAAGAAGGACTTGGCAACATATGACATGTAGCACAATATTGCTTCGCTAATTGCTCTCCTTCTTTTACATCGCGTTTACAAGACGCAAGCGAAATGCTAAGAAATAATAATAAGCTAAAGTACTTCTGCATTAATTCAGCTTTTTAAAGATTTGCATCTTGGCTGAATTGCGAGTAACAAAATACAAAGGCCCCTTCGGCGTATGGACAATCTTCATATCGCGCACATCTCCATCTTGCAAGAAACCCGTCTCGGTTGGAATCATCGGACTAAATCCGCCTTTCCCATTTCCTTTTAATATCAGGCCAAAGAAGGCATCATAACGTGCTTGATACATAGAGGCTCCATTGAAATTACCGCCTAACAACACATCAAGATTCCCATCGTGATCCACATCTTCTGCGCGCAAAACCATCACCTTGGAAACTTGTGCTAAGGCAGGCAAATAATGCATTTCAAATTTCCCTTTGCCTTTGTTCTCGATATAAACCGACTCAAATGTATTCACCATACGTTCTGTCGCTCCTTTTAACTCATTGTCTCCAAACAAATCCTCGATCGTATTTCCCGCAAATTCATTATACTTCGTGTATTTTTTACTGATGATGCTTGGAATTTGTTTACCCATCTCATCCTTGCCGTTAATCGGATACCAATCATCCCCTCGGTTATAAGAAATGATGTGTTCTTCTGTCTCATTCTTATCAATATCCTTAATCAACATCCGAAGTTTCCCATCTACCTGCTTCCGTAATTTGGTGTTCGTTCCTAAGTTCCCTACCACAAAATCTACATCGCCATCCTTATCAAAATCACCACGCGTCAAACCTCCCCAGAAACCAGTAAATTCTTCTAAGCCATTCTCCATTTGGGTAAATTTTCCTCGCTGATTTTCAAATGTTTTAATCGCCATCCAATCTCCCACTACGGTCAAATCTTGGTCCCCGTCTCGATCGATATCCGCCCAAATGGCTTCCGTCAACATGCCCGCCTCGTGTAAGTCGGGCGCTAAAGCTAGCGTACGATCTGTAAACTGACCCCGACCATTATTCACAAGTAAATAGGATTTAGGTGAGTAGCCATAATGATAACCAACTACTCGGCCGCCAACAAACAAATCAATATCCCCATCCTTATCAAAATCACAAGGACGAACGACCGATTTATTATCATACATCGCAGGTAAGGCCTTTAAATCACGCGTAAAATTACCCTTGCCATCATTTTTGTATAGACGATCAAATTGCTCCGGCATTTTATCAAAAAACTCATTTCCACCGGACACGACATATAAATCCAAGTCTTTATCGTTGTCCGCATCAAAGAACAATGCATCCACGTCTTCAAACAAACTATCAGCCTTAAACGAGGTTTGTGGCCACAAAGCAAAACCGTTCGGCTTCTGAACATACAATTGACCCGTTTGGTATTTAGCTCCGCCTACATAAAAGTCCTCTAATCCGTCTCCATTTACATCTCCTACCGCCATTTTTGGCCCCTCCATCGAAACCTTAAATGGAATTAACAATTCCCGATTAAAGTCAAAATAGGTATTTTCTTGATGCAAATAAGGAATATTGAAAGTGTTGGTCACTTCCTCAAACATCGGTTTAGTTTGTGTAAAGAATTGAAAATCCTTCACCAGCATCTTAGCATTCTTCTGATCCAATGTCAAAAACTCATTGATTTTTGGATGCTTAATAATTTGCATTTTCTCATTCTCCCAAACCACAATCAATGAATCCACTTCGCTCAATTGACCGATACCAAAAAGTAACATGGGCTCAACTGAACTCATAAAACCACGCGTCGGCATCATCTGCTGCATCTGTTGGCCATCCTTTGTTTTCAAAATAACCTTTGCTCCAACTCCAAAGGTATTCATACCCTCGCCCTTGAATTTCACTTTCACAAAATTGTTCTTCAACAATTCTCGAGAATGATTCTCATAGATCCCCGCAGGTTCATTCAAGTTATTGGAAATCAAATCCAAGTCCCCGTCATTATCTAAGTCAGCATACGAACTACCATTCGAAATTCCTTCTTCCTTAAAGCCCCAGGTCAAGGATTTATCTTTGAAACGCAAATCTTTTGACCCTTGGAATAAGTAATTATGCACCTTACCACTCGGCATTAAATCAATCGCCTCTTGATCCAATTTATGTGATGTAGGCAAGCCATAATGCAAGGAATCGCCAATGACAAATTTTAAATAATCCAAGTCATTCGGTCGGCGCAAGATTCCATTCGAGATAAAAATATCCTTCAAGCCATCCCCATCGTAATCCGCCATCAAGGTACTCCAACTCCAGTCGGTCGCCGCAACACCCGAAGAGGCTGCGATATCGGCAAACTTTTGGCCACTCATATTCAACTGCAAACAATTGCGACTATATTGATTAAAGTAGCCAAACTGCAATTTGTACATGTAGATATCCAAAGGATCTTCTCCTACGGAGGATTTTTCTACTTTTTCATCTTCCGGATACATGTCCAGCGTCATCACATCTTGATAGCCATCATTGTTGATATCCGCGATATCGGATCCCATGGAAAAGCGACTCAGGTGCTTAAAATGCTCTTTGATCCCTTCCTTGTAAGTTCCGTCCTTTTGATTGATGTAGTAATAATCGTCCTCATGAAAGTCGTTGCTGACATAGATATCCAACCATCCGTCATTGTTCAAGTCGGCTACTGATATTCCTAAACCATAACCCATGGCGGCTTGGTAGATTCCAGATTCGGTCGATATGTCCTTGTATTTCCCTCCATCGTTGCGGTATAAATAATCACCCGCTTCGTTGTCTTTCAACATACGGGTATTGACCCGATCGTAAGAACGCGTATTGTGTACTGCGTGATTTAACAGATAGCAATCTAAATCACCGTCTTTATCATAATCAAAGAAGGCGGCTTGGGTTGAGAATCCTGTAAAATCGAGGCCATATTCATTCGCTTTCTCGGTGAACGTATTATCTCCATTATTGATGTAAAGTTCATTCGAGCCTTCCATACCTTTGAAGTTACTCACCGCACAAACATAAATATCTAAGAACCCATCTCCGTTAACATCGGCCATCGTAACACCGGTTTTCCAGTCGGAGAAACCCTCTATGCCCGCCTTCACCGAAATATCTTCAAACTCCATATTGCCCTTGTTCAGGTACAATTTATTCTTGCCTTGATTTGAGGTAAAAAACAAATCAACTAATCCATCATTATTAATGTCCCCAGAAGAAACGCCACCCCCATTGTAGAAATAGAGGTAATCCAAAATGTTAAAATCGGGAGTTTCTTTGATTTGATTAGTGAAATCGATATGTGTTTTCGAGGCAGGCAATTTCTCAAACAATTGCACATCATCGCCTGATTTACACGAAAGAAAACCAATAGACAAAATGAAAAATGCGAGATACTTATTCATATACTAATTTATTTTACTTGAAACACTTGAGCTTTGTCATTGTTTTTAGCGAGGACAACAAAATTCCCTCCTTTGGTTTTGGCAATCGCCATTTTTCGTACTTGACCGCGTGTCTGGAAACCTGTGTCCTTCGATCGCTCGGCAATGAATTTACCTTGTCCTATGCCCTTCAACATTAAGCCATAATTCGCATCAAATCGTCCCCATTCGGGTAATGAATCAAAGAAATTCCCTGCCAAAAGGATATCGACTTTCCCATCATGATCAAAATCCGACACCTCAATTCCTCGAATTGGCGCGAATTGCGCTTCATAAGGCAAGGCTTGTAAGCTAAAGTTTCCTTTGCCATCATTAATCAAGAAGGCAGATTCAGTTGTTGTGATTTGACGTAAAACCATCCCCTCCCGCTGATCATCTGAATACAATTCCTCAACTGTCTTATTCGCGTAATCCTTGTATTTGATGAATTTCTGCTTAATCGCAGGCGTTGCACGTTGCAATTCCCCCTTAAGTACCATCGGATAGGTCTTTCCATCTTCCGTCACACAAGAGATAATTTGTTCCACAGATCCGTTCTTGTCAAAATCATTGACAGATAATGTTGCAGGAAAATCTGCGGAGGCCTTGATTTTAGAATTTAGGCCAAAATTACCCGCCACAAAATCCATATCGCCATCCCCATCAATATCTGCAGGTTTCAAACAGCCCCAAAGACCTTCGGAACCAGGAACCATTTCTTGCTTGACCAATTTGCGTCCGCGCTCATTTTTGAATATGACGATACCGCCCCAATCTTGCGCGACAACTAAATCCGCATAGCCATCCTTGTTTACATCCGACCATTCAGCATCCGTCACCATACCTAACTCACCTATTTCCGGCATGAAACGTTTAGAGTAGTTTTTGAATCCCCCCGTCCCGTCATTGATGTATAAATTACTGCTTGGACTCATGCCATATTTGGTCGAAAGCATGCGAGAACCTACAAAAAGGTCTATATCTCCATCATGATCCATGTCGGCAGCCGTAACACAGGACCCATTTTCAAAGATCGTTGGGAAGCGTAAATCACGTTTAAAATTCCCTTTCCCATCATTCAAATACATCAAATCATGTAATTCTGGCGCATTGATATCAAACTCATTACTCCCTGTGACAACAAACAAATCCAAATCCTTGTCGCCATCTGCATCAAAGAAAAGGGCATCTGTATTTTCCGTTGTTTGGTCTAAGTTGAAATCTGCTTGTGTGCTTTCTTTAAATTGACCCGTCGCTTGCTGAATAAATAATTGTTTTTTCTGTCCTGCAGCACCACCTAAATAAAGGTCATCAAGGCCATCCCCATTCACATCTCCCACGGCCATCGCTGGTCCCTGTGTTGATAATTTCTGCTTTAAAAGTACATCGCGATCCCAGTCGTTGAACATACTCTCCTGATGTGTATAATTCAAATGCGTTGCCGTCACATCCGCGAATAATGGCTTTACAACAAATGGAATCATTTTAAATTTTTGCGATGCTTGACGGTAATCCAAAGTCAACACTTGATCCACCTTCACCGAATGCAACACCTGCATGTTATCATCTGGCCAAATCACCTGCAATGAATCTACTTGACCATTTTGACCTAGGCCAAAGACCATTTGATGGTCACTCGAAGATTGAAAACCACGATTCGGCATTTGTTGCAAGACCTTGATTTTCCCTTGTTGGAACAAGGTAACTTTTGCTCCAATTCCATTCAAGTTCCGACCCGTTCCTTTTAAATGAATGGTCAAATAGTGATTTTTCAGTTTCTCATTGGTCTTGTTTTTATACACCGAAAGGGGGGCATTCACATTATTTACCACGAGGTCTAAGTCACCATCATTATCTAAATCCCCATAGGCTGATCCATTCGAAAAACCGGGTCCTTCTAAGCCCCAAGATTTGGCTTGGTTAGAAAACTTCAAATTGCCCTCATTCTTGTAGGCATAATTGGGAATAGGAACGGATGAAATTTTATCTGTAAATTCCTTGTAGTCGAACTTCTTACCGTTCAACATCTGTTGCATCGTATTTCGATCACCTAAGAAGTCCACAAAATCCTGATCGGTCAAATCCTTAGCAATTCCATTCGCCACGAATATATCTTTTTGACCATCGTTATCCATGTCAAAGATCAGGGCTCCCCATGACCAGTCGGTGGCATGCACTCCAGCTAATTGGCCTACTTCACTGAAGGTTCCATCCCCATTATTCAACTGCAGATTATTCCGCATGTATTGATGCCAAAAACCGCGTTTTAGCTTCAGGTCAACTAAGTTATATCCCTCAAAAATGGATGTGGTTTTTAATCTACGATCATCCCCAGGAAGCATGTCGGTGACAAAAATATCCAAGTTACCATCGTCATTAATATCTGCAATATCCGCCCCCATCGAGCTGAGTGAGATATGTGGCATTTGATTCTCTAAATCTTCTTTGAATGTTCCATCGTGCTGATTGATGTATAAATAATCGCGCTCGTAGAAATCATTCGAAATATAAATATCGGGCCAATTGTCATTATTGACATCGCCGATTGTAATTCCTAAACCAAAACCGATTAAGCTGCCATAAATGCCTGCTTTTTCGGATACATCCGTAAACTTGATGTTCTTCCCATCAGGACTGTCGTTACGAAACAACTTGTCCCCGCCTAAATTATCGCGCACATCGCGCAAATTGGTATAACCTAATTTATCGATGGGCGTGAAGCTGTTATTCAATAAGTACATATCAAGATCCCCATCGCGATCATAATCAAAAAAAGCAGCATGTGTCGAGAGTCCTCCATCTTCCAAGCCGGCTATTTTGGCCATTTCTTTGTAGGAGGGAATTCCTGCTTTAATTCCTTGATTGATGTATAATTGGTTTCCACGCGCATCGCGGGAACCGGAATTACACACATAAATATCCATGAGTCCATCTCCATTGACATCGGCAAAAGTTACGCCTGTTGACCAGAATTTCTTGCCTACAATACCCGCTTTCACTGTAATATCCTCAAAATGCATTCCTCCTTTGTTGAGGTAAAGTTTATTATCCTCAAAATTAGAAGTAACAAATAAGTCAGAAAGGCCGTCGTTGTTGACATCGCCGATAGCCACACCTCCGCCATTGTAGAAATTACGGTAGTTAAAAATATTGAATTCCTTTTTCTCTAAACTCCGATTAACGAAGTCGATACCCGTTTCGGATGCGGGTAATTCTTCGAAGAGCGTGTCTTCTTTGGTGGAACAAGCAAAAGCGAAAAGTGCAACGCTACACAGGAGTACAAAATGCTTCATGTTGGGTTCTACTTATGGACTGCAAAAATACAAAAAAAGGCCTTGTTTATAAAATAAAAAGGCAGAACCAATGGCCCTGCCTTTTTACCAAATTCAGTATGAATTAATACCCAGGGTTTTGTTTCAACAATGGGTTAGCATCGATACGTGGTTGTGGAATTGGGAACAATTCACGTGTCTTATCTAATTTCTTCATGAACTTACGCTCTAAAGAGAATGTTCCGAAACGAATCATATCATTACGTCTCCATCCTTCCCAAGCGAACTCACGACCACGCTCAGCTAAGATATCAGCTGCAGTGATAGAAGTCAATTCATCAACGCCAGAACGCTTACGGATTGTGTTCAAGTCAGCTAAAGCTTCAGCAGTTTTTCCTAAACGGAAAGCAGCTTCAGCACGCATCATGATCGCATCAGCCAAACGGAATACTACGTAGTCGTTTGATTGATCCCCGTTCGGGTTGTTCTTTTGGATCTCATATTTCTGAGAACGGATACCTGCAACTTGGAATTCTGGATCTGCATCCGTCATTTGATCCTTGTTGAAGTCAGCGATAAACGCCAAAGGAGCTCCTTTCGCATCTTTTAACGCAGCACCAGAAGCAGCATATTGCTGTCCTTTGATCCACATCGCATTACGTAAATCTTTTGACTCGAATGAGTTGTAGAAATCCGCTAATGTACAGAAACCATTCCAAGGAGAGTTACCCAAACCATACGTTTGTTGGTTAGCATAGTGTAACGTTCTCATTTGGAAGTTCATACCACCTGCTTTGAAGCTATCGTAAGGGATTGTCCAAATGTTCTCTCCTGATCCTTCGTTCGCAACGATGAAGTTAGAAACAGTAGAAGAAGATAATGAATAACCGTTCTTCGAGTTGATAACTGCGTTAGCAGCATCATAAGCTCCTTGCCAATCAGCAGTACCTGAATAAACCCCAGCGTTCAACTTCAATTTAGCTAACAACATACGTGCAGCATCTTGCGTCATACGAGAGTAAGCTTTTCCAGACAATAAGTTTGGAATAGATGCCTCTAATTCAGACTTGATGAATGCGTAAACTTCAGCACGCGTTTTCGTTCCACCTGCAGAAGCATTATCTGTTACGATAGGGACGTTTCCAAACGCATCTACTGCCATGAAGTAATAGAAAGCACGTACAGCACGTAACTCATCTACTGCTTTTTGGTTAGTCTTAACAACAGGGATCAATTGGTTAATCTGAGAGATGTTACCAAAGATGAAACCCCACATTCCGTTGATAGGACCGTGTTGAGGTGTCCAAGTGTGGCGAGAATAAGCCAACCAGTCACCACCATCATACCAGTCACCACCACGCGTAGGAACGATCAACTCATCCGAAGATGCTTCACTTGGATTAAACCAATCCCAAGTGATACCACGAAGACCACCGTAAGCAGGTCCTAATGCCGCAGCAATTTGAGCGTCCGTTTTCAAGAATTGATCCGCTGGAATCGCATCGTAAACTGGCTCAGTTAAATCTGTACAAGACGATAGGGCTAACGAAGCGAAAACACCTACTGAAAGTACTTTATAGATATATTTTTTCATTTTATTAATAATTTATTTATTCGATTATTTAACTAATTGAATACGGTTTTGTTTGATTAGAACGAAAGATTTACACCCGCTGTAATCGCACGAGTTTTGTAGTAAGTCTCACGAACGTCAATACCTGGAGCAGCAGAACCAATGGCTAAGTTTTGGCTAATCTCTGGATCAACACCTGTGTATTTTGTAAATACAGCTAAGTTGTTTCCTGCTACGTAGATACGAGCACGCTTGAACACGCCTTTAACTGGCAATGTATAACCAATCGATGCGTTGTTGATACGTAAGAAATCTCCAGACTCAACATAGTAATCCATTGGGATTGTACGCTCATCGTTGATGATTGAAGTCAATGCAGATTTCAATGCTCCTGATTCAGCTAAACGACCATCTTGACGACCTAACAACAAGTTGTTTGTGTTAACGATCTTAGCACCTAATTGGCTAGTCAATTGGAATTGCATATCAAATGCTTTGTAACGGATAGTTGTAGTCAAACCACCAACAAAAGTTGGGTTTGGATTTCCAATATACGTACGGTCAGCAGCATTAGGATCTACAACACCATCTCCGTTCAAGTCTTGGAATACATATTTTCCATTCGAGATAGACGCGATCTTAGCACCATAGAATTCACCTACTGGGTGACCTGCTTGTAATACTGAGAAGTTAACAGCCGATGTTCCACGGATGAATGAACCTAAAGAAGTAGACAAGAATACTTGGTCTGGAGCAGCGAATGAATCATTCTTCAACGAAACGATTTCGTTTTTGTTGAATGAAGCAGCTAACGTAGTAGCGATGTTCCAATCTTGGTTTTCTACGATTTGGTAAGTTAATGAAATCTCAGCACCTGAGTTTTTCATTGAACCGATGTTAGCCAACATGGTTGGATAAACATAACCTTTCTCTTGAGGAACGTTTACTGTGTATAACAAATCTTTTGTTGTACGAGTATAGATATCCACGTTACCAGTCAATTTACCTTTG